>NZ_JBXAJX010000001.1:0-1896014 GCF_058797695.1 Variovorax sp. GW823-FHT02B07 | reverse complement strand
GCGGAATTGGTAGACGCACTAGTTTCAGGTACTAGCGAGTAACATCGTGGAGGTTCGAGTCCTCTTCTGGGCACCAAGTTTAAACAGACCTTTACTAGGTCATCCGATTGAAGCCACCGGTCTCCGGTGGCTTTTTTCATGGCCGCTCGAAACTGCATCAAACGGGCGACGCGATCGTCAGATCACGCCCCTTGATGCCGGCCATGCACGCACGATCGCACCCACCCGCCTTCGGCAGGACATCCGCCGCACGAGCGATGTCGCGCAGAAGTTGAAATTTCGACACGCTCAAAAGAGCGCGCCAAATTTGTGTATATAATCGTAGTCTTTGCTGAGAAGCAAAATTAGCCCAGATGGCGGAATTGGTAGACGCACTAGTTTCAGGTACTAGCGAGTAACATCGTGGAGGTTCGAGTCCTCTTCTGGGCACCAAGATTGAACAGACCCTTACCAGGTCTTCTATAAAAAGCCACCGGCCTCCGGTGGCTTTTTTCTTGGCCGCTTGAATCAGGCGCATCAAACGGGCAACGCGATCAGGTCGTGGCCTTCAGCGCCCACGATGCGTGCACGCGTGAACTCGCCGACCTTCATCGTCTTGCTGATCTTCTCGGGCGGCAGGAGGCGAACGGTGCCGTCGATCTCCGGTGCATCGGCGTACGTACGCCCTACCCCACCCTTGCGGCCCAGTGCCGGCGCTGAATCGACCAGCACCTGCATCGTCGAGCCGATGCGCTTTTGCAGCTTGGCGATCGACACGGCCTCGGCCACCTCCATGAAGCGGGCGCGGCGCGCTTCGCGCTCGGCCTCGGGCAGCATGCCCGGAATGTCATTGGCAGTGGCGCCCTCGACCGGGCTGTAGGCAAAGCAGCCCGCACGATCGATCTCGGCTTCGCGGATGAAGTCGAGCAGGTGTTCGAACTCCTGCTCCGTCTCGCCCGGAAAGCCGGCGATGAAGGTGCTGCGGATCACGAGTTCAGGACAGACCTCGCGCCAGCGCGCGATCCGCTCCAGGTTCTTCTCGCCGCTGGCCGGCCGCTTCATGCGCTTGAGCACATCGGGGTGGCTGTGCTGCAGCGGCACGTCGAGGTACGGCAGCACCAGGCCGCTCGCCATCAACGGAATGATTTCGTCGACGCTCGGATACGGGTACACGTAGTGCAGGCGCACCCAGGCGCCATACGGCTCGGCAATTTCGCCCAGCGTGCGCACGAGCTCGAGCATGCGGGTCTTGACCGGCTTGCCATCCCAGAAGCCGGTGCGGTACTTCACGTCGACGCCGTAGGCCGAGGTGTCCTGGCTGATCACCAGCAGCTCCTTCACGCCACCCTCGAACAGGGCCTTGGCTTCGCTGAGCACATCGCCCACCGGACGCGAGACCAGGTCGCCGCGCATCGAGGGAATGATGCAAAAGGTGCAACGGTGATTGCAGCCTTCGCTGATCTTCAGGTAGGCGTAGTGCCGCGGCGTCAGCTTGAGGCCCGCCACGCCAAAGGTGTTCGGCACGAGGTCGATGAACGGATCGTGCGGCTTCGGCAGGTTGGCGTGCACGGCATCCATCACCTCCTGCGTGGCATGCGGGCCAGTGACGGCCAGCACGCTGGGGTGCATCTGGCGCACGAGGTTGCCGCCTTGGTCGCCGGTCTTGGCGCCCAGGCAGCCGGTGACGATCACACGGCCATTCTCGGCGAGCGCTTCGCCGATGGTGTCCAGGCTTTCCTTCACGGCATCGTCGATGAAGCCGCAGGTGTTGACGATCACGAGGTCGGCGCCCTCGAAGGTCTTGGCGGTTTGATAGCCCTCGGCACTCAGCTGGGTCAGGATCAATTCGGAATCGGTCAATGCCTTGGGACAACCAAGGCTGACGAAGCCGACCTTGGGGGCGGTCGGCGTGACGGTACGTTCAGGGGAGGCAACTTCGCTCATAGGCCTCTATTGTCCCAGCTATCGGTGACAGCGGGGCATTCATCGGGCAGTCACCCCATTCGGGCGGGCCGCCGCGCGGCGCTCAGGGGCGCTTGATGCCAAAGGCGCCCAGCACCTGCTCGGTGTTTTTCTGCATCTGTTCCTGCATCTGCAGGAAAACGTTCTTCGATTGCTCGACGTAGTTGCCCATCAGCCCCTGGATCATCGGCGACTGCATGGTCATGAAGCGCGACCACATCTCGGGCGTCAGGCCCTCGGCCTTTTCGGCGAGCTGGGCCTGCATCTCGGTCATGGCCTGGATGTTCTTCTCGAGGTACGGGCCCATGTAGCCCTGCATGGCCTGGCCGTAGAAACGGATGATGTTGGCCAGCACCTGCTCGGTGAACATCGGCGCGCCGCCGGCCTCTTCTTCCAGGATGATCTGCAGCAGGATGCTGCGCGTGAGGTCGTCGCCGGTCTTGGCGTCGCGCACCACGAACTGCGCGTTCTTGATGACCAGCTGTTTGACCTCGGTCAGCGTGATGTACGTGGATGTCTCCGTGTCGTAGAGCCGTCGGTTGGGGTACTTCTTGATCACACGCTGGACCGGCTTCACCCCGGACTTCTTGCTCTGCACTACAGACTCCTTCACATGGACGCCCATGTCATCGGATGATTCTAGGGAGCGGTTTTGCTGCATCGCGACAAGGTTTACCCTGACCGTGATTCTTCTTCAGGCGTCCGGCGCCGTCGCGTACTCGGCACCGCACGCATGACACGCTGCAGTTTCGGGACGCTCCGGGGTCGACAACCTGAAACGCAGCGGGATCTTCTGCCCGTAGACCACCCAGCACCGGGGGCAATGCTCCTGCCCCGCCGTCGGAAGATAGGCACGTGCGCGCTGCTCGGCGCGCTCCTCGGTCACCGGCATGCCCTGTCGTTGTGCACGCGCCACTTCGCGTGCGGCCATGGTGTCGGCGCGGCCGGCGGCAAGGTCATTGATGCCGTAGACCGCGCGCGCGAATTCAAGAGGGGCTTGCTTGAGCAATGCGGCCACGCGGTGGTCGGCGTGCGCCCGATCAACTGGCGTTGATCGCGTATTCATCAGATCGCTTATCAAGGAAATTCGAGGAGGTTGGCAGACCACTCAAGGTAGCACAACCACATGGCGCCAGGGCCTTGCCTGCACCGCGCGAAGGGCTGCCCGCGAAAGGTTTTTTTGCTTGCGCCGATCGCTCATGGCGACCGGGCGAATCCAGAGACAAACACGTCGTCCAAACGACGAACGGGTTGCAGCGAAATCGCTGCAACCCGTGTTTGAATTTGGTAGGCGCGATTGGATTCGAACCAACGACCCCCACCATGTCAAGGTGGTGCTCTAACCAACTGAGCTACGCGCCTAAGAGAAGCATCGAGTATAGCAGGAGAAATGGCCCTTTTCAGCGCCGACGTGCAGATCGCACACCAGTCACTGCAGTCACCACACTCAACACCTGCGTCAAACGCGCGGCATCGGCGATTTCCACAGTGAACGTCATCCACGCCGTGCCCTTGATCGACTGCGTCTGCACGCCGATCACGTTCATCTTCTCGCGCGCAAAGACATCGGAGATATCGCGCAGCAAACCCTGACGATCGGCCGCTTCCACTGCCACGTCGACTGCGTAGACCGGTGCATCGGCGCCCTTCTTCGGCAGGCCCCATTCGACATCGATCACGCGTTCGCCGTCCTTCGCGGCCATCGTGCGGAAGTTGCTGCAATCCGCGCGATGCACGCTGACGCCATGGCCACGCGTGACGAAGCCGCGGATCGCATCCGGCGGCGCCGGCTTGCAGCACTTGGCGAGCTGCGTCATCAGTGACGACACGCCCACCACGAGCACACCGCCCTTGCCCGACTTCTCGCTGCCGCGCGCCTTCTTGATCTGCACGCCGTCGTCAGGATTCAGCGCCGGCTCGGGCGGACGCAGCAGCGTCTCGATGTTGCGCAGCGAAAACTCGTCCTTGCCGACCACCTCGAACAGATGGTCCGCCGACTTGAAGCCAAGCTGCGACGCCAGGTCTTCGAGCCGCATGGCCGTCTTGCCTTCGCGCTGCAGCAGCTTTTCGACGGCTTCACGTCCGCGTGCCACGGTCTCGTGCGTGATCTGCGCGTTGAACCAGGCACGCACCTTGGCGCGTGCGCGGTGGCTCGCCAGATAACCCAGCTCGGCATTCAGCCAGTCGCGCGACGGACCGCCTTCCTTGGCCGCCATGATCTCGACCGTCTGCCCGTTCGACAGCGGCGTGTTCAGCGGCACCATCGCGCCATCGACACGCGCACCGCGGCAGCGATGCCCCAGCGTCGTGTGCACCGTATAGGCGAAGTCGACCGGCGTCGCGCCCTGCGGCAACTCGACGATGGCGGCGTCGGGCGTGAGCACATAGATGCGGTCGTCGAACAGCCCCTGCCCCTGCAGCCCGCCCGACAGGTCGCGCTCCCAGGCCAGCAGCTGGCGCAGCACGGCGATCTTGGCGTCGTACTCGCCGCTGGCCCAGACACCGGCGTAGCCCTTGTGGCCCGCTTCCTTGTAGGCCCAGTGCGCGGCCACCCCATGTTCGGCGTGGTCGTGCATTTCCTCGGTGCGGATCTGGATCTCGATGGGCTTGCCCACCTTGCCGTCGACGATCTCGCGCACCACCGTGTGCAGCGACTGGTAACCGTTGGGCTTGGGCCGCGCGATGTAGTCGTCGAACTCCTCGTCGATGGGCTGGAAGTGCGAGTGCACCCAGGCCAGCGCGGCATAGCAGTCCTTCACGTCCGGCACCACCACGCGCAGCGCGAGGATGTCGAAGACCTGCTCGAAGTCGAGCGACTTGCCGCGCATCTTCTTGACGATGCTGTAGATGTTCTTCGGGCGTCCCTGCACCGTGGCCTTGACGCCTTCGGCCTGCAGTTCGTGCTCCAGCTGCGAGCGCAACTGCTCGACGTGGCCTTCGCGCTCGATGCGCTTCTCGTCGAGCAGCCGGGCGATCAGCTTGTAGGTCTCGGGCTCGAGAAAGCGGAACGAAAGGTCTTCGATCTCCCACTTCACCTGCCAGATGCCCAGCCGGTTCGCGAGCGGCGCAAACACCTGCAGCGACTCGCGCGCCACGCTCTCGGGCGCGGGCTGCTTGCTGGCCGCCGCGTGCCGCAGCGTCTGCAGGCGCGAGGCCAGCCGCAGCATGACCACGCGCAGGTCGCGCGAAAACGCCAGCAGCATCTTGCGCACGTTCTCGGTCTGTGCGCCGGCGCCTTCGGCGTGGTGCCCTTGAGAGGCGGTGCGCGCCTGCTCCTGCACGCGCACGAGCTTGGTGGTCTCGACCGCAAGCGCCGCGAAGTTATCGCCGAAGACCTTGGCGATCACTTCCTGCGGACGGTTCAGGTGCTGGCATGAGTACACGAGGTAGCTCGCGGCCTGCATCGCCTCGGAGCCGCCCATCTTCGCAACGATGGCGGCCACGGCATCGGCGTGCGCCAACGTGTTCTCGCCGGTGTCGAGCTTTTCGTCGGCAATCAGCGGTTCGGCGAACGCACGGGCGCGCGCCAGCATGTTCTCCATGACCGGCGAGCGGTCGGCCGTGGCGGCCGACAGCGGGTAATCGACCATGACGCCGTCGGACAGGGGTGCCGTCTGAAGGTTCGCAGACTCTCGCTTCACGATGCCCTCAATCGAACAGGAAATTCGTGACGACGGCGACCTGTGCGGGATCGACGAAAGTCGGCGCGTGCCCCACGCCCTCGAACTCGACGAGCGTGGCACGCGGCCCGCGCTGCGTCATCGCGGCCGCCGTTTCGGGCGACAGCAGGTCAGACGCCGCGCCGCGCGTGAGCAGCGTGCGCGCCTCGATGGCGTCGTACAGGCTCCACATCACCGCCCCGCCCTGCGCCGCGATCTCGGGCGTGATGGCGCGCAACGGCACGCCGATGGCCGGGTCGTAGTGCAGCACCCAGGCGCCCTCGCCCACCGGGCCGCCACTGGCGGTCTTGGCGGCACCGTCGGCGCTGCGCTCAGAAGCCGGCACCACCATGTGCTGCGACAACGCGCGCCACTGCTCGGGCGTGTGCGGCCCGAAGGTGGTCGACAGGGCCCACATCGCATCGGCCGCGGCCTGCACGCTCGAAAACTGGCCGCTCTTGCCCACATACGCGCCAATGCGCTGGATGGCGGCGGGCTCGACCGTGGGGCCGACATCGTTCGCGACGAAACGGCGAATGGGCCGTGGCAACGGCAGCTCCTTGTGGCCGGCCAGCACGAAGCCGATCAGCCCGCCCATGCTGGTGCCGACGTAGTCGAGCGTGTCGATGGGATGCTCGCCGTGCAGCTGCGCGATCAGCGCCACCATGTCGGCTGCATACACAGGCACTTGATAGAAAGCAGGGTCACGCAGCCAGTCGCTGCGCCCGCGCCCTACCACGTCGGGGCAGACCACGCGCACATCGCCGCCCGCGCGCGCCACGATGGCCTGCGCGAGCACGTCGAAATCGCGCCCCTGCCGGGTCAGCCCGTGCACGCAGATCACGACATGTGCGCTGTGCGCGTCGCCCCATTGCCAATAGGCCATGCGATGACCGCCCTGGGCGTCGTTGCAGGCCACGTCGTGAAGGGTCGGTTCTGTCATGGAAACGGAGGGGTTCGGGTGCGGATAATGGTCTCGTTGCATCCTAATTCATCCGGAGATTGATCTTCATGCTCAAAGGCAAAACCGCGCTTGTCACGGGGTCCACCAGTGGCATTGGCTTCGCCATCGCCAAGGCGCTGGCTCAACAGGGCGCACACATCGTGCTCAACGGCTTCGGCGACGCCGACACCCCCAAGGCCCAGATCGAGGCACTCGGCGTGCGTGCCGAGTACCACGGGGCCGACATGAGCAAGCCCGACCAGATCGAGGACATGATGAAGTTCGCGGCGTCGAAGTTCGGCCGCGTCGACATCCTCGTCAACAACGCCGGCATCCAGCACGTGGCCAAGGTCGAGGACTTCCCGACCGAACGTTGGGACGCGATCCTCGCGATCAACCTCACGAGCGCCTTCCACACGACGCGCCTGGCGATCCCCGCGATGCGCGAGGCCAACTGGGGCCGCATCATCAACGTGGCGTCGGCGCACGGGCTCGTGGCCTCGGCGCAGAAGTCGGCCTATGTCGCGGCCAAGCACGGCATCGTCGGCCTGACCAAGTCGGTGGCGCTCGAAACCGCCACCACCGGCGTCACCTGCAACGCGATCAGCCCGGGCTGGGTGCTCACGGCGCTGGTGCAAAAGCAGATCGACGACCGCGCGGCCCGCGAAGGCATCTCGGCCCTCCAGGCGCAGAACGAATTGCTGGGGGAAAAGCAGCCCTCGCTGCAGTTCACGACGGTCGAGCAACTGGGCGGGCTGGCCGTCTTCCTGAGCTCTCCCGCGGCCGATCAGGTGCGGGGCGTCGCCTGGGCCATGGATGGCGGCTGGACGGCTCAGTAAATAAACAGAGACAACGAAAAAACGCCGGCGGCACTCGCCCGCCAGCGCTGCGCTCTTTGCCTTCTTACTTGAGCTGCACCGAGCCGGAGACGTTCACGACCACGCTGGTCTTGCCCGCTTCCACCGGCACGGCCGAATCGGCGGCCGAGAACGACTTGGCCTGCATGGCCATCACGCGCGGACGGATCGGGCCGCTGTCGTTCGCGTTCACCGACACCTCGCGCAGCGTGTAGCCGCCGAAGCCGAAGCCCTTGGCCAATTCGCCGGCCTTTTGCTTGAAGTTGTCGATGGCGATGTTCTGCGCCTCGGTCTCGGTCTTGGCGCGCTGCTCGCGGCTCAGGCCGAAACCGACGTTGCCCACGCTGAGCGTGCTGATGCGCCCGGCCGTCTGGGTGATGCGCGCGAAGTCACGGCCTTCGAGCACGAGTTCGGTCGAACCCTGCCAGCCGTTGATCTTGCCGTCCTTGGTGTAGCGCGGCGAGAGGCTGAAGTTGCCGGTGCGCACGTCGAGCTGGCCCGGCTGTGCATTCTTCTTGGCCTCGGCCAGCGCGGCGTCCAGCGCGGTCTTGAGCTGGGTCTGCACGGTGCCCGCCTCGGCGGCGTCGCGCGTGGTGACGAGGGTCATGCTCAGCAGGTCTTGCTGAACTTCGACGGTGCCGGAAGCCGACAGCTGGAGCACGTTTTGTGGAGCAGGCATGACGGCATTCTGGGCCAAGGCGGCCCCGGCAAAGGTCAGCGCGGCGCAGGCCGCGATCAATTGAACAGTCTTCAAGACAGATTTCTCCCTGGTGGATG
The DNA here is from genome assembly GCF_058797695.1 of Variovorax sp. GW823-FHT02B07. NCBI lineage: Bacteria > Pseudomonadati > Pseudomonadota > Betaproteobacteria > Burkholderiales > Comamonadaceae > Variovorax > Variovorax sp. GW823-FHT02B07. The sequence continues at coordinate 1,887,837 of NZ_JBXAJX010000001.1, read as the reverse complement.
CGAGGAAAAGCCCTCGCCCGCGCCTTCTTCTTCAGTGGCGCAGGCTGCGCGGCGCGGTTTGCGGACTGGCGACGGGCTGCGGTACCGGCACGATGCGCTCGGCAGGCTGTGATTCTGCCGAATTCAGAAGTACACCCGTTCCCGCAGGCACCCACTGCCCCCGGACCTGCTGCCTCAACTCGAAGAGTTCGCCCGCCGTGAGACGGCGCCCCGCCAGCGCTTCGCCTCGGCGCTGCTCTTCCCGCTGGGCCGCCCGGTGCGCGGCCACGGCATCGCGCACTTCACTGCGGCGCCCTTCACTGACCCGCAAAAACCCTTCGGAAGCGACGGACGTCGCACCACAGGCGCATGCGAAAAAAAGCAGAGGCAAGGCAGAAAAAGAAGGTCTCATCGCGCAATCGTCATAAGGCAGCACGGACTGTGCCACCGCCGGGCAAAGCCCGGATGACCAGACGGCGAGCGGCCGCAAGTTGTGTAACTTAGTGTCAACCACTACGGAATTCGGCAGCAATGGGGTCCTAACGCCTTCAGAATCGGCGCTGTTACAAATTCAACGTTGTAGAAATGACTCAAGTTCCCGCTCGCACCGACAAGATCGTGATCGTCGACGACGACGCCCGCATCCGCGACCTGCTGCGCCGCTACCTGACGCAGGAAGGATTCGAAGTGATCGTGGCCGAGGACGGCAAGGCGCTCAACCGCATCCTGTTGCGCGACACGGTCGACCTGATCGTGCTCGACCTGATGATGCCCGGCGAAGACGGCCTCTCCGTGTGCCGCCGTCTGCGTGCCGCCAACGACCGCACGCCGATCATCATGCTCACCGCCAAGGGTGAGGACGTGGACCGCATCGTCGGTCTCGAAGTCGGCGCCGACGACTACCTCGGCAAGCCCTTCAACCCGCGCGAACTGCTGGCCCGCGTGCACGCCGTGCTGCGCCGCCGCCCGCCGCTCGAGGCGCCGGGCGCCCCTTCCACCGAGAACGAGACCGTCACCTTCGGCCCGTTCGCCTTCGACCTCGGCTCGCGCACCCTGAAGAAGGACGGCGAAGAACTCTCGCTGACCACCGGCGAGTTCGCGATGCTGAAGGCGCTGGTGCGCCACCCGCGCCAGCCGCTGTCGCGCGAAAAGCTGGCCCAGCTGGCACGCGGACGCGAATTCGAGCCCTTCGACCGCAGCCTGGACGTGCAGATCTCGCGCCTGCGCAAGCTGGTCGAGTCCGACGCCGCGGCGCCGCGCTACATCCAGACCGTCTGGGGCGTGGGCTACGTGTTCGTGCCGGACGGCACGGCCTGACGATCTGCTGAGAGGTGGCCATCGGCCTCCATTCCGCCCGACCTGACCCGGCCCAGGAGGACGGGGCACAGGTCACGATGCCGAGCCCGCTCGAAGCGAGCGCGCAGCGTGACCGCCGCCCCGGCCTCAAGCTGGGTTTCAGCCTTTTCTGGCGCACCTTCTTTCTGCTCGCACTGCTGCTGATCGGCTGCACGGTCGCCTGGCTGCAGACCTTCCGCTCGCTCGAATACGAGCCGCGCGCCATCCAGACCGGGCACCAGATCGCCTCGCTCGTGAACCTCACACGCGCGGCGCTGGTGTACTCGGACGCGATCACGCGGGTCTCGCTGATCAAGACGCTGGCCGACCAGGAAGGCGTACGCATCCTGCCGCGCGAGCCCAACGACCGCTTCCAGCCTTACACCAGCGGCGCGCTCGACGAGCGCGTCACCGAAGAGCTGATCGCTCAACTTGGCGAAGGCACCACCGTCGCCAGCCGCGTGAACGACGAGCCGGGCCTGTGGATCGGCTTCACCATCGAGAGCGACACCTACTGGCTGCTGCTCGACCCCACGCGCTTCAGCCGCGTGGGCGGGCGCACCTGGCTGGTCTGGCTCAGCACGGCGATGGCGCTGTCGCTCGCGGGCGCGGCGCTGATCACGCGGCTCATCAATCTGCCGCTCAAGCAGCTGTCGCGCGCCACCTTGCAGGTGCGCGAGGGCGAGTACGAGGCGCACCGGCTCGACGAGCGCGCCCGCACCAACGAAATCCGGGCGGTGAACATCGGCTTCAACCGCATGGCGGACCAGCTCGCCAAGATCGAGCAGGACCGCGCCATCATGCTGGCCGGCATCTCGCACGACCTGCGCACCCCACTGGCCCGGCTGCGGCTCGAGACCGAGATGAGCGTGGCCGACGAAGACGCGCGCGACCACATGGCCGCCGACATCGCGCAGCTCGACGCCATCATCGACAAGTTCCTCGACTACGCCCGCCCCGACCACGTCGACCAGCGCCCCGTGCTGCTGCGCGACGTGATCGACGCCTGCACCTACGCCGTGCAGGACTACGAAGAGATGAACATCCACGTCGACGTGCCCGCCGACCTGAAGGTGATGGGCGACGAGGTGGAGCTCACGCGCGTGATCTCCAACCTGGTCGAGAACGCCCGGCGCTACGGCAAGACGCCGTCGACGGGCGTGGCCGACGTCACGATCCAGGCGCAGGCCAACAACGACGCGGTGCTGATCAAGGTGCGCGACCACGGCGCGGGCGTCGAGCCCGCCCTGCTCGTGCAGCTGACCAAACCCTTCTTCCGCGGCGACGCGGCGCGCACCTCGGCGGCCGGCGCCGGCCTGGGGCTGTCGATCGTGGCGAAGAACATCGAGCGCATGGGCGGCACCTTCGCGCTCACCAGCACGCCGGGCCGGGGCCTCGCAGCCCACATCCGGATGCCGCGCGCGATGCCGGCAGGCAGCAGCAAGCCCGGCGAGGTGCCGGGCAAGAAGCAGGTCGCCTGAGGACGCGCGTCAGCGGTGCAGCAGCACCGCGGCGCGGGCTTCCATCGCCCGCCCCTCGCCCACCGGGCCGAGCTTCTCGGCCGTCTTGGCTTTCACATTGACCTGATCGAGCGCAATACCCAACGTGTCGGCAATGCGCTGGCACATGGCCGGGATGTGCGGCGCCAGCTTGGGCGCCTGGGCGATCACGGTGCTGTCGACGTTGCCGATCTCCCAGCCGGCGGCCCGCACGCGGCGCGCCGCCTCGGCCAGCAGCACGGCCGAATCGGCGCCACGGAACTGGGCGTCGGTGTCCGGGAAATGCCGGCCGATGTCACCCAGCCCAGCACCGCCGAGCAGCGCGTCGGTGATGGCGTGCAGCAGCACGTCGGCGTCCGAATGCCCGAGCAGGCCGGTGGTGTGCGGCACCTCGATGCCGCCCAGGATGAGCTTGCGCCCCGCCACCAGCTGGTGGACGTCCCAGCCTTCGCCGACGCGGATGTTGAACGGTGTCGTCGTCATGCCATGGCCTTCTTGCGGCCGAGCAGCACCGCCTCGGCCAGTGCGAAATCTTCGGGGAACGTGACCTTGAAGTTCTGCGCGCTGCCGGGCACCAGCAGCGGCGCCAGGCCGAGGGTCTCGATGGCGCTGGCCTCGTCGGTCACCACGTCGCCCACGCGCTCCAGCGCGTCGAGCAGCATGCCGATGCGGAACATCTGCGGCGTCTGCGCCAGCCACTTGTCGGCGCGCGGCAGGGTCTGGGTCGAACGGCTGTCGGTCGACGAGACCTTCAGCGTGTCGGCCAGCCGCTGTGCCAGCAGGCCGCCGACGGCGTCGTGCTCGCAGGCGGCGATCAGCGCCTCGATCTGGCTGGACGTGACCAGGCAACGCGCCGCGTCGTGCACCAGCACCCAGTCGTGCGGCCCGGCGCCCTTCTGGCGCAGCGCCGCCAGGCCGTTGCGCACCGAGGCGGCGCGCGTCAGGCCGCCCACGCGCAGCAGGTACTCGCCGGTCGTCGGGAAGCGCGGCAGCGCCGTCTGCACCTCGCGGTCGTCGGGCGACACCACCACGGCCACGCCCGCGAAACGCCCGGCCAGCGCGCGGAACGCGTCCACCGTGTGGGCCACCATCGACTGGCCCGCCAGGCGCCGGTACTGCTTGGGCTGCGCGCCGCCGGCGCGGTGGCCGGAACCGGCACAAGGGATCAGCACGTAGAAACGGGAAGAAGACATGGAGGGTGCGGCACGGGCCGATGGCCGACAAGCGGATAAGGGGCCGCCATTCTAGAATTGACATTCGCACACCCCTCGCCGTCCGGCGCGGGGTGTCGTGCATTTTTCGAACCGCTCCATGGACCTCCCCCTTCTCCCGGCGGGCAAGCGTTTCACGCTGCCGCGTCCCCCGTTGTCCGCCGACGCGCTGATGCTGGCCCAGCTCGGCATGCGCGAGAAGGCCGCGGGTCGCGCCACCGCGATGTTCACCGCCGACGCGAACGACGCCCAGCGGCTCATCGACGAAATCGCCTTCTTTGCGCCCGAGCTGCGCTGCGCCCTCTTCCCCGACTGGGAAACGCTGCCCTACGACAGCTTCTCGCCGCACCAGGACCTGATCAGCGAGCGCCTGGCCACGCTGTGGCGCATCAGCCAGAAAGAGGCCGACGTGGTGCTGGTGCCTGCCACCACCGCGCTGTACCGGCTGGCGCCGCCGGCCTTCCTGGCCGGCTACACCTTCCAGTTCAAGGCCAAGCAGAAGCTGCAGGAATCGAAGCTCAAGGCGCAGCTCACGCTGGCCGGCTACAGCCACGTCACGCAGGTGGTGAGCCCGGGCGAGTACGCGGTGCGCGGCGGCCTGATCGACCTGTTCCCGATGGGCTCGCCGGTGCCGTTCCGCGTCGACCTGTTCGACGACGAGATCGACTCCATCCGCACCTTCGACCCGGACACCCAGCGCAGCCTGTACCCCGTGCCCGAGGTGCGCCTGCTGCCGGGCCGCGAGTTCCCGATGGACGACGACGCCCGCGCGCGCTTTCGCAGCCGCTGGCGCGAATTGCTCGAGGGCGACCCGACCAAGAGCCGCATCTACAAGGACATGGGCAACGGCGTGGCCACCGCCGGCATCGAGTACTACCTGCCGCTGTTCTTCGACGAGACGGCCACGGTGTTCGACTACCTCGGCCCCGACGCCACCGTCGTGCTGCACGGCGACCTGGAACCCGCGTTTCAGCACTTCTGGCAGGACACGAACGAGCGCTACCGCCTGGTGCAGGGCGACCCCGAACGCCCCGCGCTGCCGCCCGACGCGCTGTTCCTCAATGCCGAGCAGTTCTACCAGCGCGCCAAGCCGCACGCGCAACTCGCCATCCGCGGCGACATCGCCACCGACGCGCCCTACGCCGAGTTCGACAAGCTGCCGCCCTTTGCCGTGGTGCGCGGCGCCGAAGACCCGCTGGTCGGCCTGAAGGCCCACATCGCCGCCACGCCGCACCGTGTGCTGCTCATCGCCGAGAGCGACGGCCGCCGCGAGAGCCTGCTCGACTTCCTGCGCGCCAGCGGCGTGAACCCGCCGGCCTTCGACTCGCTGGCCGAGTTCGAAGCCTCGGGCGACGAAAAGATCGGCATCGCCACCGCCGCGCTGGCCTCGGGCTTCGCATGGCGCGAACAGGCGATCGACTTCGTCACCGAGACCGAGCTGTTCGCCACCGCGCCCACCACGCGCCGGCGCAACAAGAAGCAGGAACAGGTCAGCGACGTCGAGGCGCTGATCAAGGACCTGTCCGAACTCAACGTGGGCGACCCGGTGGTGCACAGCGCGCACGGCATCGGCCGCTACCGCGGCCTGATCCACATGGACCTGGGCCAGGGCACGGGCGCCGACGGCAAGCCGCTGCTGCAGGAAATGCTGCACCTGGAGTACGCCGACAAGGCCACCCTCTACGTGCCCGTGAGCCAGCTGCACCAGATCAGCCGCTACACCGGCGTGAGCGCCGACGAGGCGCCGCTGCACAAGCTGGGCTCCGGCCAGTGGGAAAAGGCCAAACGCAAGGCCGCCGAGCAGGTGCGCGACTCGGCCGCCGAGCTGCTCAACATCTACGCCCGCCGCGCCGCGCGCGAGGGCCATGCCTTCCGCTACTCGCCGGCCGACTACGAGGTGTTCGCCAACGACTTCGGCTTCCAGGAAACCGCCGACCAGAAGGCCGCGATCCACGCCGTGGTGCAGGACATGATCTCGCCCCAGCCGATGGACCGCCTCGTGTGCGGCGACGTGGGCTTCGGCAAGACCGAGGTGGCGCTGCGCGCCGCCTTCATCGCCGTCACCGGCGGCAAGCAGGTGGCGTTTCTCGCGCCGACCACGCTGCTGGCCGAGCAGCACTACCAGACGCTGGTCGACCGCTTCGCCAAGTGGCCGGTGAAGGTGGCCGAGATGAGCCGCTTCCGCTCGGCCAAGGAAATCACCGCCGCCGCCAAGGGCCTGGCCGAGGGCCAGGTCGACATCGTGGTGGGCACGCACAAGCTGCTCTCGCAGTCGGTCAAGTTCAAGAACCTGGGCCTGCTCATCATCGACGAGGAGCACCGTTTCGGCGTGCGCCACAAGGAGGCGATGAAGGCGATGCGCGCCGAGGTCGACGTGCTCACGCTCACGGCCACGCCGATTCCGCGCACGCTGGGCATGGCGCTCGAAGGCCTGCGCGACCTCAGCGTGATCGCCACCGCGCCGCAACGCCGCCTGGCCATCAAGACCTTCGTGCGCAACGAGGGCACGGGCGTGATCCGCGAAGCCGTGCTGCGCGAGCTCAAGCGCGGCGGGCAGGTCTACTTCCTGCACAACGAGGTCGAGACCATCGAGAACCGGCGCCAGAAGCTCGAAGAAATCCTGCCCGAGGCCCGCATCGCCGTGGCCCACGGCCAGATGCCCGAGCGCGAGCTGGAACGCGTGATGCGCGACTTCGTGGCCCAGCGCTACAACATGCTGCTGTGCTCGACCATCATCGAGACCGGCATCGACGTGCCCACCGCCAACACCATCGTGATGAGCCGCGCCGACAAGTTCGGCCTGGCGCAGCTGCACCAGCTGCGTGGCCGCGTCGGTCGCTCGCACCACCAAGCCTATGCCTACCTCATGGTGCCCGACACCGAAGGCCTGACCAAGCAGGCCTCGCAGCGGCTCGAGGCGATCCAGCAGATGGAAGAACTGGGCTCGGGCTTCTACCTGGCGATGCACGACCTGGAAATTCGCGGCACCGGCGAGGTGCTCGGCGAGAACCAGAGCGGCAACATGATGGAGATCGGCTTCCAGCTCTACAACGAGATGCTCAGCGAAGCCGTGCGCTCGCTGAAGGCAGGGCAGGAACCCGACCTGCTGTCGCCGCTGTCGGTCACGACCGAGATCAACCTGCACGCGCCTGCCCTGCTGCCCGACGACTACTGCGGCGACGTGCACCTGCGGCTGTCGTTCTACAAGAAGCTCGCCACCGCGAAGAATCCCGACCAGATCGACACGCTGCTGGAAGAAATCGTCGACCGCTTCGGCAAGCTGCCGCCGCAGGCGCAGACGTTGATCGACACGCACCGCCTGCGCGTGCTCGCGCGGCCCTACGGCGTGGTCAAGGTCGACGCGGCGCCGGGCATCATCAACATCACCTTCCGCAAGGACGCGCCGGTGGACGGCATGGCCATCATCCAGCTGATCCAGAAGAACAAGCACATCAAGCTCGCCGGCAACGAGAAGCTGCGCATCGAGCGCGAACTCAAGGAGCCGAAGGACCGCGCCCAGATGGTGCGCGACGTGCTGCGCAGCCTCGGACAACCCCTCGTCAAGGAAACCGCCCCCGCATGAGCGCTACGACTGAAATCTCCCCCGGCCTTGTCCTCCAGCGCGTGAAGCCGCCGCTGAAACTCGCCGACTTCAAGCTGATCGCGTTCGACATGGACTCGACGCTGATCAACATCGAGTGCATCGACGAGATCGCCGATGCCGTCGGCAAGAAGGCCGAGGTGGCCGCGATCACCGAAGCCACGATGCGCGGCGAGATCAAGGACTTCAAGGAAAGCCTGCGCCGCCGCGTGGCGCTGCTGCAGGGCGTGCCCGTGGCCGCGCTGCAGCAGGTGTACGACGAGCGCCTGAAGCTCAGCCCGGGCGCCACCGAGCTGGTCGCAGCCTGCAAGAAGGCCGGCCTCAAGGTGCTGCTGGTGTCGGGCGGCTTCACCTTCTTCGCCAACCGCGTGAAGGACCGCCTGGGCATCGACTTCGCACGCTCCAACCTGCTCGACGAAGCCGACGGCCAGCTCACCGGCCAGGTCGTGACGCAAAGCTGGGGCGACATCTGCGACGGTGCCGAAAAGCGCCGCACGCTGCTCGAAGTGGCCTCGCTCATGGGCATCTCGCCGCAGGAGACCATCGCCGTGGGCGACGGCGCCAACGACCTGCCGATGATGGGCGAGGCCGGGCTGTCGGTGGCCTATCACGCCAAGCCGAAGGTGCGCGAGCAGGCCATGGTGGCGATCAACGAAGGCGGGCTCGACCGCGTGCTGGAAATCCTGAAATGACCGACGCCGCCCCGCTGTACCGCGCCGACGCGCTGCGCGACTACGCCAGCGCCCTGCTGCAGAAAGCGGGGCTCGCGGCCTCGATGGCCGACAGCGTCGCGCGCACTTTGGTCGAAGGCGACCTGCTGGGCCACGACACCCACGGCCTTGCGCTGCTGGCCGGCTATGTGAAAGAAATCGAATCGGGCGGCATGACGCGCGACGGCGCGCCCGAGGTGCTGTCCGACCGCCCCGCCGCCGTGCTGTGGGACGGCAAGCGCCTGCCCGGCCCCTGGCTCATGGACCAGGGCGTGGACCTGCTGGTGCCGCGTGCGCGCGAACTGGGCACCGCCTCGCTCGTGATCCGCCGCAGCCACCACATCGCCTGCCTCGCGGTCTACATGCTGCGCGCGCTGCAGGAAGACATGCTGATGCTCTTGGCCTGCTCCGACCCCAACACGGCCAGCGTCGCGCCCTTCGGTGGCACGCAGGCGGTGTTCACGCCGAATCCGCTGGCGATGGGCTTTCCGCTCTCGCAAGGCGGTGTGATGGTCGACATCTCGGCCTCGATCACCACCAACGGCATGAGCAACCGCAAGCGCGCGGCCGGCGAGACCTTCGCCGAGGAATGGCTCATCGACGCCTCCGGCAAGCCGTCGAACAACCCGCAGGTGCTGTTCGACCAACCGCCCGGCACGCTGCTGCCCGTGGGCGGCCTGAGCCACGGCCACAAGGGCTACGGCATGGCGCTGCTGGTCGAGACGCTCACGGCCGGCCTCGCGGGCCACGGCCGCGCCGACCCGCCCGAAGGCTGGGGCGCGACGGTGCACCTCACGCTGCACGACCTGCACGCCTTTGGCGGCAAGGACGCTTTCCTGCGCCAGATGGACCACGTGGCCGAGAAATGCCGCGACAACGCGCCCATCGACCCGGCCAGGCCTGTGCGGCTGCCGGGTGAAGGCGGGTTGAAGCGTCGGGAAGCGCAATCGGCGAACGGGGTGCGACTGCACCCGTCGATTGCGCGTTCGCTGCAGGAAGTGGAGCAGCGGCATGGCCTGCGGCTGGCGCAGGCGCTGATCTGACGGGGCTTATTCCTCGTCGTCGTTCTCGGTGTGCTCGGGCGCGCCCGCGGGCCGCGGTTGGCGCTTGCCGGGCTTGGCCAGGATCTCGATGTAGAACTGCTTGCCGCCCTCTTTCACCACACCGTCGATGAGGCCGGTGATCGCTGTGAGGTGGATGGTTTCGGCGGATTCCTGGGCGCTGCCGAACCGGCAGTCGAAGTCCCAGAAGTCGGCGCCTTCGGGCAGGTCGCGGCGGCGCTCGCGCTTGATGTACTTGCGAATCTCGTGCTTGACGGCTTCGAGGAGACGGTCGGGGTGCTTGCCCTCGACCTGAAGCTGGAAGGTTTTTCTCATGGGTGATGGTAACCCGCTGTGTAAAGTCGGCGGTTCAAATGGAAAGCAGGTGAAGACATGGCACGCGCAAACGACTGGGCAAGCAAGGTGATGGCATTGGTGAACGGCGGCAACGCCCCGGCGGCCATTGCGCAGATCAAGGTCGCGCCCTCGGTCAAGGACCTGAAGGCACTGCAGACCATCATGACGCTCTCCAAAATGAAAGGCCGCTATCCGAACGTGGATGCGGCCATTTCAGACAACCTGGACCTGCTGGCGGCGCCCCGCCTGCACCGGTCCCCCTGAACGTCGGCGTTACAGGGCCTGGCCGAGGCGCTTCACGCCCTCTTCGATCTTCTCGATGTCGGCCGTGGCGAAGCTCAGGCGCAGCGTCGCCACATCGGGCTTCTCGGCGAAGAACGGCGCGCCGGGCACGAAGGCCACCAGCTTCTCGATCGCACGCTTGGCCAACTCGTTGGCATCGGCCAGCTTGCCATTGGCGCCCGTCAGGCGCGCCCAGAAGAACAAACCGCCGTTGGGCTGCGTGAAGCTCACCGCATCGCCCAGTTCGCGCTTCAGCGCAGCGCCCATGGCCTGCGCACGCTGGCCGTAGACCTCGCGCACATGCGCCAGCGTGCCGGGCATGCGGCCGCTCTTGAGGTACTGCGCGGCCGTCGCTTGCGCGAAGGTGCTGGTGTGGGCGTCGCTGAACTGCTTGCACATCGTGGCCTTGGCCAGCAGCTCGGGCGGCGCGATCATCCAGCCGATGCGCAGGCCGGGGCTGAGCACCTTGCTCAGGCTGCCGCAATGCGCGAGCAGCTCGCGGCTGCCGGGCACGTCCTTGCTCAGCGACATGATCGACGGCGGCGGCGCTTCGCCGAAGTACAGGTCGCCGTAGGGGTCGTCCTCGACGATCAGCGTCTGGTACTTCACGGCCAGCTCGAGCACCTTCTTGCGGCGCTCCAGGCTCAGCATGGCGCCGCTGGGGTTGCCGAAGGTGGGGATCAGGTAGACGAACTTCGGCTTGTGCTCGGCGATGAGCTTCTCGAGTTCGTCGGTCTTCACGCCGTTGGCGTCGATGGGCGCGCTGATGAGCTGCGCGCCGTACAGGCGAAAGCACTGGATCGTGGCCAGGAAGGTCGGGCCTTCGACGATCACCTTGTCGCCGGGCGAGATCATGGTCTTGCCCAGCAGGTCCAGCGCCTGCTGGCTGCCGGTGGTGACGATGAGGCCGCTCGGGTCCACGTCGACGCCCTTCGTCTTCATGAAGGAACTGAGCTGGTTGCGCAGCGGCTCGTAGCCTTCGGTGGCGCCATATTGCAAGGCCGCGCCGGGCTCTTCGGCCAGCGCCTTCTGGCTCGCCTCCTTCAGGCCCTCGACGTCGAACATGGCGCTGTCGGGAAAGCCGCCCGCAAAACTGATGATGCCGGGCTTGCCCAGCAGCTTGAAGAGTTCGCGGATGGCGGAGGTTTCGACGTTGTCGAGGCGGGAGGCGAATTGCATGGTCAGTCTCACTTTCTGGGCGTCATTGTCGCGAAAGCCCGGGCAGGAAAGCTGCGTAGGGCCATGGCTTTTCGACGATATATTGCATCCATCGCCGCAAACGCCGGTGCTCGCCCTGCCTTCCACGGCATGCGCCCCGCGAGCCCCCACGCCGTGAACGGTGGCCACCACGACCCATGAAAAAATCCGACATCCCCCTCTTCTTCGCCACCCTGCAGGCCGCCAACCCCGAGCCGCGCACGGAGCTCGAATACACCACGCCCTTCGAGCTGCTGGCCGCGGTGCTGCTGTCGGCGCAGGCCACCGACGTGGGCGTGAACAAGGCGACGCGCCGGCTCTATCCGGTGGCGAACACGCCGCAGGCGATCCTCGACCTCGGGGTGGAAGGGCTGGAGTCGTACATCAAGACGATCGGGCTGTACCGCAGCAAGGCCAAGCACCTGATGGAGGCCTGCCGCATGCTGGTCGAGCTGCATGGCGGCGAGGTGCCGCGCACGCGCGCCGAACTCGAGGCGCTGCCGGGCGTGGGGCGCAAGACGGCCAACGTGGTGCTCAACGTGGCCTTCGGCGAAGAGACCATCGCGGTCGACACGCACATCTTCCGCATCGGCAACCGCACCGGGCTTGCGCCCGGCAAGACGCCGCTGGACGTGGAACTCAAGCTCGAAAAGCGCATCCCACCCGAATTCCGCCTGCACGCGCACCACTGGCTGATCCTGCACGGGCGCTATGTCTGCGTGGCGCGCAAGCCGCGCTGCTGGGAATGCGCGGTCTCCACCTTCTGCTCGTTCAAGCCCAAGACACCGGCCCCCAAGACCGCCTGAGCGGCACACACCACCTCGCACATGACGACGACAACGATTTTCAAGAAGACGCCTTCCGCCGCCCTCCTCTTTCTCGCAGCGCTGTGCAGCGCGGGCGCCGCCTGGTCGCGCGACGGCGTGCTGCCGCCGGAGACGATGGCGCTCTACGGCGGACGCTGGTCCGCCAACTGCGCCGACGCAGCGGCACCGACGTTGCAGGTGCGCGAAGACATGCTGATCGCCGAGCGCGGCAAGCGCCGGGTCGTCGGCCGCCAGCCGGACACGGCGCACAGCTTCTTCGGCAACCAGCCGCCGCCGCCGAACTTCGACGTGGCGCTGATGAGCCGCGTGGGCAAGGGCGACAACGCGATGATGAATTTCCTGGTCTTTCGCGATGCGCGCGGCCAGTCGATCACGCTGAAGGCCGACAAGCCGGTCATGGGCCAGCTGGGGCCGGAGCTGATGAAGCCACGCTACTGGCGCTGCGACGGTCCGGCGCGCGCCGCGGCGCCGCCCGCCGAACCCGCGACCGCCGCCCCCAAGCCGCCGGCCCCCGCCACGGGCAGCCCGGCCGCCCTCGCCCGGGGCCCCGCGATGGACAAGGCCTGGCGCGCCGCGCTGGGCACGCGCGAAACCGAACGCTGGCTGGTGCGCCGCGAAGGCCCGGCGCCCGAGCCGCAATGGGTGACGGTGGACGGCACGCGCTACCTGCTGCACGCCTTCTGCAAGCCGCACGACTGCTACGACCACAATGCCATCGCGCTCTACGACCAGGGCTCAGGCCGGCTCTATGGCCTGGTGCAGCGCAACGGGCAGAACCAGCTCCTGGGTGGCCCGTCGCCACAGTTCGCGGGGCAGCTCGACCGGCTCTGGCGCGAGCAGTGGCGCGCCAAGAACTGACGAGATCCTTTCAGGTCGGCGCCGCGACCACGCGCCAGTCGCCGAAAGCCGCCGCGTCGTTGGGCCATTGATCGGCCCGCTCCGGGCACGACACGCCCTGCGACAGCAGCTGCACCGCCCGCAGCACGCCGGCATGCGTGACCCACAGCGCATCGGCGCCGGTCGCCAGCCAGTCGGCATGCGCCAAAGCCACGCGCTGCATGAAGGCGCGCACGCTCTCGCCGTCGCCTCCGGCTGGGGCGTCGGCGAAACGATTCGTCCAGGCCTCGAATTCCTCACGGGCCACGGCCGACCACAGGCGCCCTTCCCAGGCGCCGAAACTCATCTCGGCCAGCCGCGCATCGCGCCGCACCGACAGATCGGGTCGCAGCGCGACGATGGCGTCCGCCAGCATCGCGCAGCGCCGCAGCGGCGAACTCCACAGCGCGATGCCGGCCGGCAACACCGCCGCGATGCGCGCGGCAGCGGCCTGCGTGCCGTCCGCGTGCGCATCGAGGTCGGTCGCGCCGTAGCACAGGCCCGACGGCGCGATCACCGGCGCGTGGCGCTGCAGCCAGAGCTGGGCGGTCGCGGTGCTCATGCCTTCCACGCCAGCGCGAGGTAGATCGCCAGCTCGCACACCTGCTGCGTCGCGCCGAGCCCGTCGCCCGTGAAGCCCTGCAGCCGACGCACGAAGAGCCGCGCCATCCAGCCGCCCGCGAGCACCAGCGCCACGAGCGCCGCGCCCACGTGCACCGCGTCGTGCGCGCACAGCAGCAGCGCCACGGCGGGCGCGGCCCAGAGCACAGCGACGATCAGTGCGCCGCCGCTGATCGCATCGGCCAGCGGCTTGGCCTTGCTGCCGCTGCTGTCGCCCACGTAGGGCAGCCAGCGGATCAGGAACAGCGGCGCCAGCCGCGACAACACATGCGCGCCGACGATGGACACCGCCGCCACGTCCAGCCCACGCGCGGCCAGCGCGGCCAGCAGGCCGAACTTCAGGCCCAGCGCCAGCACCAGCGCGACCGCACCGAAGGCGCCGATGCGCGAGTCCTTCATGATCTCCAGCGCGCGCTCGCGGCTGGCCGAACCACCGAGGCCGTCGGCCACGTCGGCCAGGCCGTCTTCGTGGAAGGCGCCTGTGAGCATCACGGTGGCGACGGTGCTCAGCACGGCCGCGACAAGCGCCCCTGCCACGCCTGGCAGACCCGCCCCCACAGCCACGAACACCGCAGCCGCCACCCCACCCGCGATCCAGCCGATGGCCGGCAGGTGCGCCGCGGCGGCGCGCAGCATCTGCGGGCTGAAGCCGACCCAGTCGGCGAGTTTTCCCGTCACCGGCACGCGGGTGAAGAACTGGACCGCCAGCAGGAAATGGCGCACGCCGTTCATTGCTGGCGCGACACGCCCGCCGATTCGAAGCTCGCCATCTCGCGCAGGATGCGGCAGGCCGATTCGAGCAGCGGCCACGCCAGCGCACCGCCCGAGCCCTCGCCCAGTCGCAGGTCGAGGTTCAGCAAGGGCTCGAGCCCGAGGTGTTTCAGCAGCAGCGTGTGCCCGGGCTCCGCCGAGCTGTGCGCCGCCACGCAGCGCTGCGTCACCTGCGGGCGGATCGCTTGCGCGACCAGCACGGCGGCGCTGGCGATGAAGCCGTCGACCACGATCACGCGCCGTTCCTGCGCCGCCTGCAGCACCGCGCCGACCAGCGTTGCCACCTCGAAGCCGCCGAACGCGGCCAGCGCCTCGAGCGGCGCGGTTGCGCCCGCGTGCAGCGCGAGCACCTCGCGCAGCACCTCGCGCTTGCGTGCCAGGCCGTCGGCATCGAGCCCCGTGCCTGCGCCGGTGCACAGGCCGATGTCCAGCCCGGTCAGGCGCGACAGCAGCAGCGCGGCGGACGAGCTGTTGCCGATGCCCATTTCGCCCAGCAGCAGCGCGTTGCCCGGCAGCGCGCGCACCACCTCGCGGCCGTTGGCGATGGCCTGGGCGCACTGTTCGGGCGTCATGGCGGGGCCGGCCGAGGCGTCGGCCGTGCCGGCGCCGATGCGCCGCGACACCAGGCCGGGGCGCGGCTGGAAGTCGCGCCGCACGCCGCAATCGACCACGGTGAGCGCCAGGCCGTGCTGGCGCGCCAGCACGCTGACGGCCGCGCCGCCGGCCAGGAAGTTCTCGACCATCTGCCAGGTCACGTCGCTCGGGTAGGCCGACACGCCGCGCGCCGCCAGCCCGTGGTCGCCCGCGCACACCAGCATCTGCGGCGCGTCGAGCACCGGCTGCTCGGTGCCGAGGATGGTGCCGATGCGCAGCGCCAGCGCTTCGAGGCGGCCCAGCGCGCCGACGGGCTTGGTCTTGTTGTCGAGCGCGGCCTGCAGGCGCGTCACGAGCGCGGCGTCGGCAATGTCTGGAATGGCGGGGATCAAATCGGTGTCGGTCATGCGATCAGGCCGGCGAGCACGCCGGCGTCGAAGTGGGTGTCGATGAAGTCGGCCAGGCCGTCGAAGGTGGCGTCCAGCGTGGGCGCCGTGGTGCCGAACAGCGCCTGCAGCGCGGCCGGGTCTTCGAACAGGCCGTGCAAATAGAGGCCCAGCACGTTGCCGCGCGCGTTCTGCCAGGCCAGGCCCTCGGGCATCACGGCGCGGCCGTCGTGGGCCAGTTGCGGGTGGGCCGCGGTCTGGCCGTGGTGGATTTCGTAGCCGGCGATGCGCACGCCCGCCAGCGCGGCCCAGGGGCCGGCCACGAGGTCTGCCGAGAAGGTCGCCTCGCGGTGCCGCACCGTCTTCTCGCGCTCGAACACGGTCACCAGCGGCAGCAGCCCGAGCCCGGGCGCGTTGCCGTCGATGCCGTGCGGATCGACCAGCGCCTCGCCCAGCATCTGCAGCCCGCCGCACACGCCCAGCACCGCACCGCCGCGCCCCGCATGCTCGGCTACTGCGCAGTCCAGCCCCTGCGCGCGCAGCCAGGCGAGGTCGCCGCTCGTGTGCTTGGAGCCCGGCAGCACGATCCAGTCGGCGCCGGCCACGTCGGCCGGCGTGCGGGCCCAGACCAGGCGCACGCCGGGCACGTTCTTCAAGGCCTGGAACTCGTCGAGGTTGCTCAGGCGCGGGTACGCAACCACAGCCACGGTGCGCGTGACCACGCCGCTGGCGCGGCTGCGGTCGTCGAACACGCCGTCTTCCTCGGGCAGGCCGTGCTGCCACCACATGGGCAGCGTGGCCACGGTGGGCACGCCGGTCAGTTCTTGCAGCTGCTGTGGCGCGGGGGCCAGCAGCGACGCGTCGCCCCGGAACTTGTTGAGCACGAAGCCATGGATGAGCGCCCGGTCGGCCTCGGGCAGCAGCGCCCAGGTGCCGTACAGGTGGGCGAAGGCGCCGCCGCGGTCGATATCGGTCGCCAGCAGGCAGCGCGCCTGGGCGTGGCGGGCGACGCGCAGGTTGACGATGTCGCTGGCCATGAGGTTGATCTCGGCCGGCGAACCGGCGCCCTCGATGACGACCACGTCGTTCTCGGCGCGCAGTTCGTCGAAGGCCTGCGCGATCTGCGGCCAGACGCGCTCGCTGCGCCCGCGCCACGGCAGGGTCGACAGCGCCTCGCTCACCTGCCCCATCAGCACCACCTGGCTGTGGGTGTCGCGCTCGGGCTTGAGCAGCAGCGGGTTCATGCGCACGTCGGGCACGGCGTTGGCGGCCAGGGCCTGGAAGTACTGGGCACTGCCGATCTCGCCGCCCTCGACCACGCGGGCGTTGTTGCTCATGTTCTGCGCCTTGAAAGGCGCCACCCGCAGCCCCTGGCGGGCATACCACCGGCACAGCGCGGTGGCCAGCCAGCTCTTGCCGGCGCCGCTGGTGGTGCCCAGGACCATGACGCAGCGCGCCGGCCCGCTTGTCGCTCTAGAACTCATCCGGGGATTGTCGTTGAGCGCTGAACCGAATCCGGAAAGCCGAATCGGACGTACCAAGGGGTACGGCCCGCTGCGGGCCGCATCCGCCAAGCCATGTCCGCCCTCAACGATCTGGCGCTGACGGTCGAGGAACGCGAGCCGGGCCGGTTCTACTGGCTCCTGCTCGAAGCCGTCCACGACACCGGCAGCACCTCCGACACGCTCGGCTACCGGCCGCTGCGGGTGGCTGCGCGCCCGCAGGCCACCTATTCGAGTGCGCTCGCGCTGGGTGCGGTGGCGCTGAAACAGGCCGCCGCCACGGCGACGCATCCGGGCCCGGGCGATCGCGCCTGAGCCCGGATCGACCCGATCAGCGGGTCGCCACCTTCTCCGTGGCCGGCACTTCCCAGCCGCCGCCGATGGCGCGGATCAGCCCCACCGTCGCCTGGTACTGGGCCGACTTCACCTGCAGCGCCTGGCGCCGGTTGCGCAGCTCGCTGCGGCGCGCGTCGAGCAGGTCGAGCTGGCTCACGTAGCCGTTGCGGTAGCGCGTGTCCGACAGGCTGGTGGCGCGTTGCGCCGAAGTCACGGCCTGCGCCTGTACCACGGACTGTTCCTGCAGGATGCGGATGGCGGCCAGCTGGTCTTCGACCTCCTGGAACGCCACCAGCACCTGCGAGCGGTAGCTGGCCAGTGCGCCGTCGAGCTGGGCGTTGGCGCCCTGCACGCCGGCCTCGCGGCGCCCGCCGTCGAAGATCGGCAGCGACAGCAGCGCGCCCACGCCCCACGAACGGGCCGACCACTTGAAGAGGTCGCCGATCTCGGGCGAGGCGTAGCCGGCCGCGCCGGTCAGCGAGATGTTTGGGAACCACGCGGTCTGCGCCACGCCCACACGGGCCTGCGCCGCCATGACGGCGCTCTGCGCGGCCGACACGTCGGGCCGGCGCGTGAGCACGGTGGACGGCACGCCCGGCGGGATCACCGGCAGCGCGGTGGCCCAGTCGTCGGGCCGCATGCCGAAGCTGGAGGCCGAATCGCCCACCAGCACGGCCAGCGCGTGTTCCACCTGCGCGCGCTGGCGGTCGAGCGCGAGCGCGTCCGACTCGGTGGACGACACCTCGGTCTGCACGCGCGCCACGTCGAGCTCGGCGATGTCGCCGGCCTGCTGGCGGCGCTGCGTGAGGCGCAGCGTGTCGCGGTAGGCAGCGACCGATTCACGCACCAGCACGCGCTCGGCGTCGAGCGCGCGCAGCTGCAGGTAGGTCTGCGCCACCTCGGCCTGCACCGCGAGCCGGGTGCTTTGCAGCAGCGCCTCGCGGCCGGCCGCGTCGAGCTTGGCCGCATCGGCCGCGCCCGAGAGGCGGCCGAACAGGTCGACCTCGTACGAGAACGTGGCGCCGATGTTGGTCATGGTGCCCGGCCGGGTGCTGGCCGTGGCCTTGTCCAGGCCCGCACCTCGGTTGGCGCCGGCGCCCAGGCCGATCTGCGGCAGGCGGTCGGCCTGGGCGCTGCGCGCCAGCGCGCGGGCTTCGGCCAGCCGCGCGGCGGCGGCCTGGATGTTGGTGTTGTCGACCTCGGCGCGCTGGATCAGCGTGTTGAGCACCGGATCGTTGAACGCCAGCCACCACTCGCCGCGCGGTTGCGCCTCGGCGGGCGTGGCCCGGGTGAAGCCGGCCGGGGCCGTGGCACCCGGCTGTTCCTTGAACTGCGCCGCGGTCGGCACCGAAGGCATGCCCGAAGGCACGCTGGCGCAACCGGCCAGCACCAGGGCCGCCACCAGCGGCAGCACGGCGGCGCGCAAGGGGCGCATCAGGGTTGGGATTGCGAATGTCATGGACAACCTTCTTTCTTCTTGTCGATCAGTCATGCGCGCCATGCGAGGGGCGCGGCGAGGCCGGCACCGGGTGCAGACCGCCACCGCCGCCACCGTGCGAAGGCGCCACCGGATGGTCGGCCGACACGAAGTCATCGCCGTGCGGCACTTCGCCATGCAGCTTGAGCGGCCGGTTGCCCGCCAGGCGGCGCATCAGCACGTAGAACACCGGCGTCAGGAACAGGCCGAAGGCCGTCACGCCGATCATCCCGGCGAACACCGCCACGCCCATCGCCTTGCGCATCTCCGAGCCCGCGCCGGTCGAGAGCACCAGGGGCAGCACACCCATGACGAAGGCCAGCGAGGTCATCAGGATCGGGCGCAGGCGCAGGCGGCTGGCTTCGATCGCGGCCTGGATCGGCGTGCGTCCGGCGAACTCCAGCTCCCGTGCGAACTCCACGATCAGGATCGCGTTCTTCGCACTCAGCCCCACCAACACGATCAACCCGATCTGCGTGAAGACGTTGTTGTCGCCTCCCGAGATCCACACGCCCGCCATCGCGGCCATGATGCCCATCGGCACGATCAGGATGATCGCGATCGGCAGCGTCAGGCTTTCGTACTGCGCAGCCAGCACCAGGAACACCAGCAGGATCGCCAGCGGGAACACCAGGAAGGCGGAGTTGCCGGCCAGGATTTCCTGGTACGTCAGCTCGGTCCACTCGAAGCTCACGCCCTTGGGCAGCGTCTCGGCCGCGATCTTCGTGATCACGTCCTGCGCCTGGCCCGACGAATAGCCGGGGGCCGGGCCGCCGTTGATGTCAGCGGCCAGGTAGCCGTTGTAGCGCATGGCGCGTTCCGGGCCGAAGGTCGAGTTGACCTTCATCAGCGCGGCCAGCGGCACCATCTCGCCCGAGGTCGAGCGCACCTTCAGCATGCCGACGTCTTCGGCACGGGCGCGGTACGGCGCATCGGCCTGGACGCGCACGGAGTACGTGCGGCCGAACTTGTTGAAGTCGTTGGCGTACAGGCTACCGAGGTAGATCTGCATCGTGTCGAAGATGTCCGTCACCGGCACGCCGAGCTGGCGCGCCTTGGTGCGGTCGATGTCGGCATACAGCTGCGGCACGTTGACCTGCCAGCTCGTGAACATGCCCGTCAGCTCGGGCGCTGCATACGCCTTGGCCATGAAGGCCTTCACCGCGACGTCCATCTGGTCGTAGCCGACCGAGGCGCGGTCTTCGATCTGCAGCTTGAAGCCGCCGGTCGTGCCCAGGCCTGCCACCGGCGGCGGCGGGAACATCACGATGAACGCGTCCTGGATGCTCGAGAACGCGCCGTTGAGCTGGCCCGCCACCGCACCGCCGCTCTGGTCGGCGCGCTTGCGCTGGTCGAAGGGCTTGAGCGTGGCGAACACGATGCCCGAGTTGGAGCTGTTGGTGAAGCCGTTGATCGACAGGCCCGGGAAGGCAATGGCGTCTTCCACGTTCGGGTTCTTCTTCATGATCTCGCCCATGCGGGTGATCACCTCTTCCGTGCGGTCGAGCGTGGCACCGTCGGGCAGCTGGGCAAAACCGATGAGGTACTGCTTGTCCTGCGCCGGCACGAAGCCGCTGGGCACGGCCTTGAAGAGGCCGAAGGTCACGCCGACCAGCGCGAGGTAGATCACCAGCATCAGCGTCTTGCGCGAGATCACGCGCTTGACGCCGCCGCTGTAGGCCTCGGAGCCGCGATGGAAGAACTTGTTGAAGCCGCGGAACAGCCAGCCGAAGGCCTTGTCCATGCCGCGCGTCAGGGCGTCCTTCGGCTGGTCGTGGCCGCGCAGCAGCAGTGCTGCCAGGGCCGGCGACAGCGTCAGCGAGTTGATGGCCGAGATCACCGTCGAGATCGCGATGGTCACCGCGAACTGCTTGTAGAACTGGCCCGTGAGACCGCTGATGAAGGCCAGCGGCACGAACACGGCCACGAGCACCAGAGCGATGGCGATGATGGGGCCCGACACTTCGCGCATGGCGCGGTACGTGGCCTCACGCGGCGTGAGCCCCGCCTCGATGTTGCGCTCGACGTTCTCCACCACCACGATGGCGTCGTCCACCACGATGCCGATCGCCAGCACCAGCCCGAAAAGGCTCAGCGCGTTGATCGAGAAACCGAGGATGTGCAGCACCGCGAAGGTACCGATCACCGACACCGGCACGGCCAGCAGCGGAATGATCGACGCGCGCCACGTTTGCAGGAACAGGATCACCACCAGCACCACCAGCGCGATGGCTTCGAGCAGCGTGTGGATCACCGACTCGATCGACGCACGCACGAACTGCGTCGGGTCGTAGGCGATGCGGTATTCCAGGCCTTCCGGCATGTTCTTGTTCAGCTCTTCCATCGTCTTGCGAACGTTGGACGAGATGTCGAGCGCATTGGAGCCCGGTGCCTGGAACACGCCCATGCCGACGGCCGGGTCGTTGTTCAGCAGCGAACGCAGCGAGTAGTCGGCGGCGCCCATTTCGAGGCGGCCGATGTCGCGCAGACGCGTGACGGCGCCGTCGGTGCCGCTCTTGACGATGATGTCGCCGAACTCTTCTTCGCTCTGCAGGCGCCCTTGCGCATTGATCGACAGCTGCATGTCCACGCCCGACAGGCCCGGCGATGCGCCGACCACACCGGCCGCGGCCTGCACGTTCTGGCCACGGATCGCAGCCACCACGTCGGAAGCCGACAGGCCGCGCTGCGCGACCTTCTGCGGGTCGAGCCAGACGCGCATCGAGTAGTCGCCGCCGCCGAAGATCTGGACCTGGCCCACGCCTTCGATGCGCGCGAGCGGGTCCTTCACGTTCAGCACCGCGTAGTTGCGCAGGTAGTTGATGTCGTAGCGGTTGTTCGGCGAGACGAGGTGGACCACCATCGTCAGGTCGGGTGCGCTCTTGACGGTCGTGATACCGAGGCGCCGCACTTCTTCGGGCAGGCGCGGCTCGGCTTGCGAGACGCGGTTCTGCACGAGCTGCTGGGCCTTGTCGGGATCGGTGCCGAGGCGGAAGGTGACCGTGAGCGTCATCACGCCGTCGGTCGTCGCCTGGCTGCCCATGTAGAGCATGCCTTCGACGCCGTTGATCTGCTCTTCGAGCGGCGTGGCCACCGTTTCAGCGATCACCTTGGGGTTGGCGCCCGGGTAGGTTGCGCGCACCACCACCGAAGGCGGCGCGACTTCGGGGTACTCCGAAATCGGCAGCCCGCGCAGCGCAATCAGGCCGGCGATCAGCATCAGTAGCGACAGCACGCCGGCAAAGATCGGCCTGTCGATGAAGAATTTTGAGAGATTCATGTTGGTTCTCCGGCGGGCGCCAGGGCGCCCTCCTCCGAAATCAGGACTTCGCGGCCTCGGCCACGCGTTCCGGTTGTTGTTGCTTCGTATCGAGCTTGGCGTCCATGGTCACGGTCTGCGGCACCACCAGCGCACCCGGGCGGATGTGCTGCAGGCCGTTCACCACCACGCGGTCGCCGGCCTTCAGGCCCTTGCTCACCACGCGCAGGCCGTTGATGGGCGCGCCCAGCGTCACCTCGCGGTACATCGCCTTGTTGTCGTCGCCCACGACCATCACGAACTTCTTGTTCTGGTCGGTGCCGATGGCACGCTCGCTCACCAGCAGCGCGGTGTCGTTGCGGGCCTGGCCCATGCGGATGCGGGCGAACTGGCCGGGAATGAGCGCGCCGTCCTTGTTGTCGAACGAAGCACGCACACGCACGGTGCCGCTGCGGGCGTCGACCTGGTTGTCGATCAGCTGCAGCTTGCCGGTGAAGGGCGTGCCCTCGAGGCCGGCGGTGCCCATCTGCACGGGGATCGTGTCGATCTGGCCGCGGGCGCCGGCGTTGGCCGGCAGGTCCTTCAACGCGCGGGTGATGACCTGCTCGTCAGCGTCGAAGCTCGCGTAGATCGGGCTCACCGACACCAGCGTGGTCAGCACGGGCGCGCCGGGGCCGGCGGCCACCAGGTTGCCCACGGTCACTTCGAGCTTGCCGATGCGGCCCGACACCGGTGCGCGCACCTGGGTGTAGCCCAGGCTCAGGCGTGCGGTCTGCAGCGAGGCTTGCGCGGCGCGCAGGTTGGCTTCGGCTTCGCGGCCGGCGTTCACGCGCTCGTCGAGTTCACGCTGCGCGATGGCCTGTTCGTCCCACAGGCGGCGGGCACGTTCCTGCTCGCTGCGGCTGAAGGCCTGGCGGGCCTGCGCCGACGCCACCTGCGCTTCGGCGCGCTCCACCTCGGCAGCGTACGGCGCCGGATCGATGGTGATGAGCAGGTCGCCCTGCTTCACCAGCGCGCCTTCGCGGAAGTGCACCGCCTGCACGGCGCCTGCCACGCGGGAGCGCACGTCGACGCGTTGCACGGCTTCGAGCCGGCCCGAGAACTCGTCCCAGGCGTTGATCTCGCTCGACGCCACGGTGGCGACCGACACCGGCGTGCCCTGTTGCGCGGCGACCGGGGCGGTGGCCTCGGCCTTGAAGCTGTACATGCCCACCACCGCGGCGGCCACGGCCAGCACCGCGGTGAGGCCGGTCACGGCGGGCCACAGCCCCTTACGGGTGATGGAAGACAGCGATTGTTCGTTCTTGTTCGACATGATGGTTCGTCCTTCTCGATGACTTTTTCGGGATGCAACAGGCCATCCCGGCGCCGGCGGCGTCAGGAGGCGGAATTCAGAGAACAGAAAGCCCTGCCACCCGCCTCGGTGGAGGCGGCGGCTTGGTTCAAGGGGCGGAGCGGACCCTCGCGGGCCTAGCTGGGCTCAGGGACCGCCGGGGGCGGTGTGGTGGCGCTGAAGAACTCGCGGAAGTGCTGCTGCACGCTGGCTTCGCAGGATGCGCATCCCACGGCCTCGGTGTCGTACAGCGCCTTGGGCCAGTTGTCGGCGCCGGTCAGCACGCTGCTCGTGACCTCGATGCCGGCCGAGCGCAGGCGGCCCGCGAAGGTCATGGCCTCGTCGCGCATCGCGTCGTCGGGCCCCACCAGCACCAGCGCCGGTGCCAGGGCGGCCAGCCGCAGCGATCCGCTGGGCACCGCGTACGGGTGCGTGGCGTTCGAGGGACAGCTCAGGTACTTGGCCCAGCCCGTGGCCCAGCGGCATTCGGCCGCGTCGTTCGTAGCATTGCGCAGCGAGGCGGTGCCGGCGCACGGGTCGAGCATCGGCGACAGCAGGATCTGCCCCGCCAGCGGCGGATGGGCGCGGTCGCGCGCCACCAGGGCCACGCTGGCCGCCAGGTTGCCGCCAGCCTCTTCGCCGCCCAGGTACACCTGCGCGCCCTTGCCGCCGAGCTTCACGCGCTGCTTGTAGAGCCATTCGAGCGCCGCATAACCCACCTCGACCGGCTCCGGGAACGGGGCCGCCGGGGCCAGCGGGTAGTCGAGCGACACCACCACCGCGCCCGCGCCGGCCAGCAGCCGGGCCACGTTGCGGCCGTTGTCGAGGTTGCCGCAGATGAAGGTGCCGCCATGGAAATGCAGCACCAGCGGCACGGTCTCGCCCCGCGGACGCTGACCGTAGACACGGGCAGCCACGGGCTCGCGGCCGGGCAGCTCGATCGACAGATCGGACTCCACGCCTTGCGCCGCGGCAAGCGCAGCAGCTTCAGCGGACCGGGACGATGGACGGGGTGACATGGGCGACCTCAGGGGGATGGGCGATGGTTGAAATATAAGGCGCTACAAGCGCGTTGAAACAGGAAACACAGCCCTACTCTGTTTCCAAACGGAGAACAATCGGGCATACCGTAGGGGCGCATTCCTTGTGTGAGAATCCGCCTCCTTCCGGCATACGCCGGTCTCCCTGAACAGGCATTCGATGGATCAAATCCAGGCAATGCGGATCTTTGTCCGCGTGGTCGAAGCCGGCACCTTCACCCGTGCCGCCGACTCTCTGGCCCTGCCCAAGGGCACCGTCACCAAGCAGATCCAGGCGCTGGAATCGCGCCTGCGCGTGAAGCTGCTCAACCGCACGACCCGGCGCGTCACCGTCACGCCCGACGGCGCCGCCTACTTCGAGCGCGCCGCGCGGCTGCTGAACGACTTCGACGACATGGAAGCCAGCATGACGAATGCGCAGGCCAACCCCACGGGGCGGCTGCGCATCGACGTGGGCACCTCGGTGGCGCAGCAGATCATCCTGCCCAACCTGGCCAGCTTCTGCGACCGCTACCCCGACATCCAGGTCGACCTGGGCGTGAGCGACCGCACCGTCGACCTGATCAGCGACAACGTCGACTGCGTGATCCGCGCCGGCGAGCTCAGCGACCAGTCGCTGGTGGCGCGCCGCATCGGCACCCTGCACTTCGTCACCGTGGCCTCGCCGGCCTACATCAAGCGCTATGGTGCACCGCAGCATCCGAACGACATCGAGAAGCGCCACCACGTCGTGAGCTACTTCTCGGGCACCACCCGGCGCGTGTACCCGCACGAGTTCAAGAAGGGCGACGAGTACATCGAGCTCAACGGCCCCTACCGCGTGTCGGTCAACGAAAGCAACGCGCACATGACGGCTGTGCTCGCGGGCTTCGGTTTGTCGCAGTGCATCACCTTCACCGCCGAGCCGCTGCTGGAAAGCGGCGAACTCGTCGAGGTGCTGGCCGACTGGCAGCGCGACCCGCTGCCGATCCACGTGGTGTACCCGCCGAACCGGCACCTGAGCGCGAAGGTGCGGGCGTTCGTGGACTGGGCGGCGGATCTGTTTGCGAAGAATCCGCGGTTGCAGCGGCGCTGAGGGGCGCCTTTCCCGGCCTCCTCTCAGGGCTGGATCAGCGCTGCCAGCGCACGTGCCGGCAGCGATTCTTCCCGGGATAGATGCTCGACCAGGCTGCGCCGGTCGGCCTCGGTGCGCTGCTGCGAGAGAAAGCGCTTGCCGCTCAGCGCGAGGATGTCGACCTCGAACCCGACCAGCCGCTGCAACGCGTCGTCGACGAACCCGGGCGATGCATCGGCGAGCGACCAAGGCTCGTCGCGCCCCGCTTCCTGCGACCGCGTCAGCGCTTCGAGGTGCGAGCGCAGCCAGGCGGCGTCTTCGATGAACCGCAAGCGGCCCGTCGCCTGCACCGCGATGTAGTTCCAGCTCGGCGCCAATCGCCCGCTGCGCTGGCCGTTGACGTACCAGCGCGGGGAGATGAACGCGTTCGGGCTCTGGAAGACGACGGTGACGTCACAACCATGTCGCGCTTCGCTGCTCCACAGCGCATGGCTGCGGGCCACATGACCTGCCAACACACCGTGGGCCCCGCGATCGATCACCTCCAGCGGCAGCAGGTTGGCATCGACCGCCCCGCCCGCAACCGTGAAGAGCGTGGCCAGCGGGTAGGCGCGCATGAGCCGGTGAAGCTCGTCGCGCGCCTCGATGGCGAAGAGGGGCTGGATGTGCACGGGGGAGGCCTTTCGGGGGATCGATGCGCGTCGAGTATTGCGCCGCGTCAGGCTTTCCTCCGTCGCCTGGGCGATTCGTGTTGCCGGCGAGGTGGTCTCAAGGCTTCACGAAGAAGGTCGACGGCCGCCCGCCAACAGTTGCAGCACGGAACGGATGATCGGCCGCTCTACTTGCTCACCGGGCTCGACCGGGCCGTGTCCGGGAACGAGACCGTCGTACCGCTCTCGTCTTCGATCCATCCACGCCACGTGCCGCGGCCCCACGATGTCTTGACTTCATACTGGATCACGTAGGCCTTCCCAGCGTGCGCGACGAACTTCATGGGGATGGTGCTCGCCTGGAATTGCGGGTGCGTCCTGAGCCCGACCAC
This sequence comes from Variovorax sp. GW823-FHT02B07, assembly GCF_058797695.1. Classification (NCBI taxonomy): domain Bacteria; kingdom Pseudomonadati; phylum Pseudomonadota; class Betaproteobacteria; order Burkholderiales; family Comamonadaceae; genus Variovorax; species Variovorax sp. GW823-FHT02B07. The sequence goes on along the minus strand of NZ_JBXAJX010000001.1, from coordinate 1,861,508 downwards.
CACGGCGTGCTCGCCGGGCACTATTTCCCAGCGGTCCACGGGCAGAAGCACATGGGGCACTCTTTCTCCATCGATCGAGTGAAAGTAGGACGCTCCGCGCGGCCCAGACTTGACGACGGCAAGGCTGGAAAGCGGAGCCGTCTCGGTGCCAGGCGCGCGGTACGGCGCTGCGGCGCAGCCAGCGAGCATCACTGCGGCGGCCGATGCGAAAGCCGCAAGGGCTTTGAAATTTCCATGCATGCTGATCTCGCTGTCTTGCATCACTGTGGGCTTGGGGTCCATAGGCGGATCGGTGATCAAGCTCTGTCAAAAGCTCGCGTTGAGATTGAACCCGAGCGTGACCTTCGCCGTGCGATAGCCCTCGGGCTTGGCAACAGGAGCGCCAACGAAGAAGTCGTAGCTCAACTTGCTCCATTGGCCACGAACGCCGATGACAGCCCCCGCCAGATGACGGCCCAGCAGATCGGCCGTGGAGCGACCGCCGACATGGCCGTAGTCCAGGCCTGTATAGAGCTCCGCCCCACTCTGCCCCATAGCCCAGCCGACGTCGTTGCGGATCAAGACGCCGCGCTCGCCCATCAGGCTGGTTTCGCCGTCGAAGCCACGCACGGTGTAGCGCCCGCCGATGGCGAAGCGATCTTGCGGCGTCAGCGGCGTGCGGTTCCACTGCGCGCGGACCAGGCCCGAGTAGCGCAGCTTCTGTTCGCCGAGCTTGAACGGTGCGTTGAGGCTGATCTCGGCCGTGTAGAGCTTCAGTCGCGAAGTGCCTTCCCCGAACTCTTCTTCAGGCACCGCACGCGAACCAAAGCCTCCCGTGCCGCGCTTGTAGGCCAGCGTGCCTTCGAGGGTGGCCTCGCCAATGAACTCCTTGTGGTTCAGGCTCAACTCCCAACCGCCCACCACGCGATGCTGCACGTCGACCTCGGTGTCATCGACGAAATTGCGCGACTCACGCCGCCAGCCCTTGATCGCCATCGTCGTCTTGCGGCTCTGGTCACGGTAGAGCAAGCGCGAGAGTTTGACCTCGGCGTTGTTGGACTTGCCCGCGTAGATGTAGTCCTGGCTCAGGCCGGCGATGCTCTGGTGGTACTGGCTGTTGGAGGCCGTGAAGCCCAGCAGCCAGTGGCCGTACGGCAACGAGTAATGCAGCGTCTGGCCTTCGGTGCCGTAGCTGGGCTCGGACAGGAAATGGCTGTTGATGCTGTGGTTGGCGCTGACGTAGAACAGGTCATTCAGGCCCAGAGGGCTGTCCACCGACACCGTGACACCGGCCTGGTTGCGCCCCGTGGCCTTGGTGCCGCTGTCGTCCAGGCTCAGCGCGACGCGCCATTTCTTGGACTGCGCGTACTTGACGACGAGATCGCTGTCGCCGGGCTTTGCATTGGGCGCGGTGGAGGGCTCAATCTGGATGTCGGCTTCTGCGGTCGGAGCGCGCTTGAGGTTTTCGAGGCCCTGCTCGATGTCGCGCAGGTTCAGCAGATCGCCGGGGCGTGCTGGGATGGCTGAGGTCAGTAGCGCTGAACTTCCGAGCAACGCGGGCGACGAGTCCGGCGTCAATCGAATGGCGGCGATGCGGCCGGGCACGAGCGACAAGGTCAAAGTGCCCGTCGAGAGATCCTGCGGTGCGGCCAGCACCCGGGTGGTCACGTAACCGCGCGCGATGACTGCCTGCTGGGCGCGTGCGAGGACGGCGTTGACACCGGCGGTACCAAGGCAGCGGCCGATGGGGGAATCGTTGTGCTCGGGGCCAGACAGGTCGGCTACGGCCCATTGGAAGGACTCGGACTGCTCGCCGATCAGCAGTACGCGGTCGATGCGAAAGCACGGGGACTCGGATTCGGGGATGCGCTGGGTTGGTGCCGGAGGTGCGGCTTGCGGGCGCTGGTCGACGGTGCGTTCGTTCTGCTCGCGCAAAGCACGCTCGCGTTCTTGCTGCCGCTGCTGCTCCACAAAGGGCTGCGGGGTCGTCGGCGTCTGCTGGGCTAGCGCCAACAAAGGACTGCTCAGCAGTACACCGGCCAGCATGGCACGCGAGTTCGTTTTCAATTTTTCTCCCTTAACTGATTCTTGATTTTTTAGAAAGCACCGAGAACGCAAAATAATCAAAAATTATTTCAATTCGACTTGAAAGGCTAGATTTCAAATCAAATTGAGAACTTCGAGGTCATGCATAAACAAATCAAGCTCCTCATCCGCCATTTTTTTAATCAACTCTTCCACGTCATTTTTTTCTTTCCACTCTTCAATTTTCGCCCTGCAATACACCTCGATATCTTTATTCCACCCACCCGAAAGAATTAACTCTACCACCAGAAACATCAACTCCTCAGCGGGATCCCCAAAGGTCCCATCAAAGTGATAATCCAATTGCGCCAATACTTGGGCGTGAGATGGATTTTCTCCGCCCACCTGATCTCGAGAAAAGCTGTAGTACGCCTCCAAGGCTTGGTTTTTCAGAAGCTGATAGGTGTATCTGTCGTTTTTTTTCATGACTTACCCTCTAATTCACGGGGACAAATTTTCCTGAATTATCATAGACATTGATTTTTATGTTTGGATAGTTCGTTTGAAACTTTTTAATCACTTCAGAGCAACTAAGGCATGGCGGACGTTCAGTAAAAAGATTTATCACCCCCTTGGCTGACGTATTTTCACCCAATTGAAGTGCGACATTGTTTAGTATCTTTGCTTCAGAGTCTACTGCGCGATTTAGTAAAAATGGACGCGAACTATTTGTAGGAACAACTGAGCTAGCAAACGTTTCGGAAACTTCCCCAACGAAGCCCGCCGCCTTTTGGGTGGAAGTTGGGCTTTTGAGGCCACTAAAGGCGGCCATTTGCGACTGAACACCTGGAAGGTCGATCGTAGCAACACCCATATTGCCACGACCTTGAAGATTGGTAGGGAGTAATGCCCGCGCACTCGCCGCCTGCTGGATTAATGTAATCGACTCATTTTCGGCTTGAATCGCAGCGTAAATAATTCGTGCTTCGCGAATGTATGCGCCAAGAGCACCGCCAATTACGTAACCTGTTGCTTGTGGCACGGCAAACTCTGCAAAACTATCAAGCAGAGTTTGGGAAGCCAGATTTGGGTCATTGCCGATTGCGAGATTTTGATCTCGCTCTGCTGTGATTGCTGCATTCGCAGCAGCACTCAAGCCAGCATCTGTCATAGAATTTGCGCCAGATGAATAACTAGCAATTGCCGCGTTCAGCCCTCGCCGCGCTGCATTACATACGTCGCCTTCTGTCTTACATGCATCCCGTAGAGCCAAGTCTCTTGCAATATCCAAGACTTCAATCCCATTCAATTGAGTCTGCTCAGCCTCAGTGAGAGGTTGACCACGCCGCTGCTTGTCTTTCAAGCGCTCGCGCAGAGTCGCTTCGGTATGGCTCAGGTAGTTGTTCGCGGCTGCGTTGGCTCCAGCTTGACTACCAAGATTGATTTGTGCGACATCACCCCCTGTCACGGCAACAGCAACGCCTGCAATTAGGGCGGCGAACTGCGTCGTATTGGCTTGTCTGCCATAGGCCTCCGCTGCCAGCTCGCCGATAGCCGCTCCCAAGGCTCCCGCACCGCATCCAGAGGCACTGTCCGCCCGCACAACGCCGACCATACAGCCGGCAATCGCGTGTGCTACCTTGTTGGTGAAGTCATTGAGAACCCGTTCGTTCTTGGTCAGGTCCCCAATTGCATATGCTGCTTGTGCAGCAACGGTGTCGAGAATGGCGTTCTTCAGGCTGTCCTTCAGGTTCTGCTCAAAACTACCCCCATTGATCGCCGTTCCAACAACGGCCCGCGCCGCACCTGCGGTCAGGTTTTGCCGTAGTTGATCCATAAACGGCTGTGCTCCACCACTGAGTGTGGGGGCACCCGTGGGATTGAGGTCCATCGCCCCGAGCACACCGCCCGTGACGATTGCCGTTAGAAGATTCTTCACATTGGCGCTGCTGCCCAGATCGCGCAGTGCAGCAGCGAGATCGCCCTGGTTGTTGATGACAGCTACAGCAGCCTGGCTGGCCAACGCTGTGATGCCAGCTGTGACAGCGCCACTCACCACGGAGGAAATGGTTGCTCCCCCGGCCGCTATGAATCCCCCTTCACCCAGGGCGGCAACACCACCAGTCGCCGCTGAACCCGCAGCTTCGCCAGCAACAGCACCAATCTCCGAAGCTGCGCCTGCGGTGAAGTACGCAACCACAATCGTCACGATGGCTGCCCCCTCCGGCGTCAGCCCTTGCTGGTCATAGTTCCAGTTCTTGTGGGCCTCTTCGACCCGTTGCCACTCAATCTTGTCCTTGAGCTTGGGATCGTTCGTCAGTTGGTCCACCCAACCCATTCCCGGCTGCTTAGCCAACTGCTCAACACTGTCTCTGGCTCCCAGGCCCGCTTGAATGTGGTTCGCGGTGACCACCAGCTTGCCTGTATTGAACTGGTTGTAGTTGGTGGTTTGGTCGCTTTGTCCCTTGTCCTTGTTCTTTTGATATGCCAAGTCGCGACCTTGACTGGTGGTTTGCTCGCTGTGCTCGGTGGTCTGGGTTCCCAGAATGAGCTGATCGGCTTTCAGCGCCAGCGTGCCGGGCGTGTTCACTGTCGCACCAGCCATTGCCAGCGTATCCACGGCCTCGATGGACACGTTCGCCCCGTTGAGGGTCGTGCGCGTCAGATTGCTGTCTTCGACTTTCGTCTCGGTCGTCTTGCGGGCGTTGATGCCTGTGCTTGGATCGTGCCAAAGAATCTGGCCAGGCTCGATGCCCTTGGTGCGAGAACTGTTCGATCCCGTGACCGAACTGCTATTGGTCGCAGCCTGAATTACGACATTGCCACCCTTGATATTGATGTCCTTGGCTGCGTCGACTTGCACCCCTTGGAGGAAGACATTTCCGCCCTGAAGCAATACGCCTCCCTGGCTGCTGGTGATCGTGCTTGCCGACGCCATGTCTGTCTCGATGCCAGCGGTTTTGGTGCTGGCTTTGCCATAAGGTAGCGACGGAATGGTCGGCGTGCCCATGAGCAAGCCTGTCAAGCCGCCGATGCCCTTCTTATTGCTCTGCAAGTCGGCACTGACGCTCCCGGTGTTGCGTCCCTCGACGATGGCGAGGTTTCGGCCGGCACTGATCGCTACACCTTGTGTGCCACTGATGTGCGAGCCTTCGATGCTGATATCTCTCCCAGCATCCATGGACACGACACCACCCGAAAAACGGCTGCCTACGCTGGTGCTGAAGCTGTATTCGCCAGTAAGCGTGTTGTCGGTTCGACTGAAGGTTCCCTTTTCTTTCCACTTCTGGGTAAAGCCGCCGGACACATCGGACTGCCCCGATGCGATGTTGATGTCGCGATCGGCGTGCATGCTCAACAAACCGCCGCCTGCATCCACCGTGGCCTGCCGGGCATTGATGTCCTGCTTGGCATTGAACAGCGTGGTTCCGTTCGTGGTGACTGTCGTACCAAGTTCCTGCGTCGTCGTGGTGTGGCCGTTCACCTTATCGCCCAAAGCCACGACGGTCGACGACGTGGTGACCGTGCCAAGATTGATGTCGTTCTTTGCCTTGAAAGACGTCAAGCCGCCAGCGCCTTGATTGGAAACGATGGCGCCGATCAGATTGATGTCTCGTCCCGCGCTGGCCACGAGTGTGCCGCCCGGGTTGGTCACGTACAGGCCCGCGACGCGATCGATGCCTGTGTTCCCCAAGGCCGTGCCCGTGGTCGTGCGCACATTGATGTCTCGCCCAGCATCCAGTGTGAGCTGGTCCCGGGCGTCGATCGTGCCGCCGATGTTGTTGATGTCGAGTTGCGCCTTCAGACCCACCTGCCCGCCGCTGATGCGACCGCCCAGGTTGTCAATGGTGTTCGCATTGATACTGACCAACTGGCGCCCGGCGATAGTGCCCGTATTGACCAGATTGTTGTCCTTGCCATCGATCTTGATCTGGTTGCCTGCCAGCAGCGCGCCTGATCCGTCAATGTCGCCGGGTCGCACGCGCACGTAGACCTGCGGCACCAGAACGCGCTGTGTCGTGCCATCGGGCAACGTCACCGTCTGCTCAACCAGCCAGACGATGTCACTGGTGAGCTGCGCCATCTGGGCTGGAGTCAACGCAATGCCTGGGCGCAGCCCGTACTGCTTCGCGAAGGTCACTCCCGCATTCATCAACGCCGTGTACTGGTCGTCGTCGTTGCTGAAGCCGTCCAGGTAGCGGTAGCCCGTCAATTGCGCGACCTGTTCCCGGATGAGCTTTTGCTCATAGAACCCGTCGCCCAGGCGCTTGAGAATGTTGTTCGGATCGAGCCCGAGGTTGTTCAGCAGATAGTCGCTGCTGAGCCAGTTGCGGTAGTTCGCGAACCGCGGATCGGTCTCGATGAGGTAGCTGCCCGGTCCCGAGTGAACGTTGAAGAGGCTGGCGTTGGGAACACGCACGTTGGGCGTGCTGGTGCGAACGACCATCGGGATGGTCTGGGTAGCGCCGCCCTGAGCTGACGAGGCCGCTCCATTTTCCGATCCATTGGCGCTCACGGTCGCCGGACCTCCCCCCAACGGCGCGCCGATCTGGGCACCAGTGCCGCCAGCGGTTCCGGCCAGATTGCCCGCGCTCTGGCCGTCGGTCTTGACCACAGCACCTACATTGGCGGGCACCTCGACGATAACGGTTTGCGCCTGTCCGCCACCCACACTACCGGCATTGCCCGCGCCGCCTGTCGAACCGCCGACAGGCGCCACGCCTGCGTCGTAGCCAGCGGTCCCATTGGTGTTCTGCTGGTATTTGTAGCTGCCAAGTGAGAACGTCTGAGGCGGTGCAATGAGCGGCACGTTCACGGCCTGGACTTGGCCCTTGTTATTGACCACGGAAGCGAAGCCCGTCATCGTTCGAGTGCCTTGCAGCTCGGAAGACTCATAGCTCGTGGCGGTGATCGTCCCTCCAGCCAGTACCTGGCTGTTTTCGTTGTACAGCCGCCCCTGGACATTCATGTTTCCGCCAGCTACCAGACGAGCGGGGTCGGCATTGATAGCCGTGTCTTCGGTGGTGGTGACAAAGTTGGTCCAGATGCCATAGCCACCAATGCCCACCAGTTCTCCGGTGTCCTTTCGATAGACGAACCCGTTAGCAGGATCGACATTGACTTCGTCCAGGGAAAACATCGTGGTCATGCCAACGCCGCTACCGACAGGCGTCACCGGCGCGATGCCGACCAGCACGCTCGGAGTCACTGTCGGTGCGCCCTTCTGGATGTGAGCATCCCGGTTGTTGACCTGCCCCATCGAGATGGACATGTTGCCCAGTGACTCGATGTCCGCACTCAGGTTGTTGAGTTCTGCCCCCTGTCCCGCTGCATAGCGATTCGCGTCCAGCGAGCCACCGATGTGCATATCACCGGCGCTGAAGATCAGCGCGTGCTCTCGGTTGTTGATCGTGCTGGCGCCGATGTCCAAGTCGGCCCGCGCCGCGATGGTCGCGGCCTTGGTCACACCATTGGCCGTCTCTGCATCGTTGTTGAGCGTGCCCACCGCAATGGAAACGGCGTCGCCGTAGACTCGCCCGGTGCCGATATTGTTGAGCGTGCTCGCATTGATCTGCGTCGCCCCCCTGCTGTCAATCAGGCCACGGTTGGTCAGTGTCCCGGCCGCATTGACGATGGTGTCGGTCCCCGACATCTCCGCGTTGGCGGTGTTCTCGACGTTGTTGCCGCCCACCGTCAGGGTTTGGCCCGCCAGCAGCTTGCCGTTGTTGGTGAAGTTGCCGGTCGTGGTGTAGCTGAGGTTGCCGTTGGCGGCCACCTCACCGTTGTTGACGATGTCCTGGCGCAGCGCAATGCTCAGGTCCTGGCCCGACACCGCCTTGCCATCCCCACTGAAGATCGCCGCATCGATCTTCAAGCTCTTGTCAGCCACCAGCGTGCCGTTGGTGTTGACGAGGTTCAGGCTCTTGGCCCCGGGGTTCGCGCGATTCGGGTCGAGGATGCTCAGCGCGTTGCCCGCGGAGATCAGACCGCCGGTGTTATCGACCGTGCCGCCGCTGGTGATGGTGGCATCGACGTCGGCACGAATGGCTCCGTTCGTATTGCTCAGGTTGCCGGCGTCAATGACGACGTTCTTGCCTTCGATCCCCTGGTCCGTTCCCTGTGTGCCGTCGTTTCCGATGTTGACGGCGCGAATCGTGGTCGTCGCTCCGGAGCGGATCAAGCCCTGGGTATTTCCGAGGCCGATGGCGCCGATCTCGAGGTCGCCCATTGCGAGCGTTTTGCCACCGCTGTTGTCGTAACTCCCGAGAGCCGTGTTGATCGCGACTGTGGATTGCCCAAGAACCATGCCACCGCTTGAGTTCAGGAAATCACCTGTCTTGGCAGTCAGCGCATTCTTCGCGCCGATGAAGCCGGCTGTGTTGTCGACGCCACCGCTCTTGATGTCGAGCGTATCCGCACTCGTGATGCCGCCCTGCTTGTTGTCGTAGCCGGCGGCGTTGGTGTTGCGCAGCGTCTGGCCGTTCGTGTCGATGACCATCGCACCACCGGACTGGATCAAGCCGGCATCGTTTGTGAGCGGGCCCGAACCGATGGTGACCGTGGTGGTTGCGGCCAATGTTCCGAGCGCGTTGTTCAGCGTGCTCTTTTGCGTATCGATGGTCAAACTCGCGCCGAAGACCTTGCCGCCGACGTTGCTCAGGCCTGCGTTCGTCAACGTGGCATTCGCACCCGCTTGCAGCGTGCCCTTGTCGTTGATGGTTGCGCCCGTGGTGGTTATGGCCAGATCGCCTTCCACCGCCGCCACGGTGCCACGGGTGTTGTCCAAAGTGCCGGCCGCGACCGTAGTGCTTCCATTCGCGGCCAGCGTGCCGCCGATGTTGGTGGCGGCGCCGCCGACGGCAGCATGAAGATCGCCGACGGCTGTCGCTCTGCCGCTGTCATTGTTCAGGCCGCCAGCAGTGATCGTCATATCGCTGCCCGCACCGATCACGCCCTTGTTGCCGTTGTCGAGCAAGCCACTCGTCGTCAAGCTGAGGCTCGAATCTTCCGCCGCGCGGATCGTTCCGCCTTGGTTCGTGAGGCTGCCCGCGGAAATGGTGGTGTTGCCATTGCTGGCGAGAACACCGCCATTGCTGTTGTCGACCGCCCCCTTCACCGTGATGCGGGTGGCTTCAGTGCCGGTCTGGACGATCTGGCCACCTCTGTTGCTCAAGGAGCCCGCATCGATGGTGATCTGCTTCGCGCTGGTGACGCCGCCATCCTGATTGAACGCGCTCGAAAGAGCGACCGCCAGTGCGCCATTGGTCGTGATCTGGCCGTTGGCGCCGTCGAAGCGACCACCGCCGATGGTCAGCGTACCGGGGCCCGCATGTTCGATCTTCCCTCCGGCGTTTCCGATCTTCGCGGCTTGCAGCGTCAGGTCTTGCCCGTTGCTGGCAATGCGTCCGCCGTCGTTGTTCAGCGTTCCGCTCATCGCGATGGTGGTCGGGCCTGTGCCGACCTGCACGATCTCACCGCCCTGCGTGTTCGTGAGATTCGAGAGCTTCAAGTCCAATTGGTTCGCGTTGATCTTGCCGGCCTCGTTGACCAAGGTCTGCGCGACGTTGCTGTTGGCGGCAATGGCGAGCGTTCCGGGTGTGACGACGGTGGCCTTGCTGGTGGTCACGTTGCCCTGCGTGGCCGTGATCGCGATATTGGCCGCACTGGTTTGGCTAGCCGACACGTCAACGCTCGCGCCCTGCAGCGCGGCGTCACCGGCCGCCAAGTTGGTGCCATTCGCAACCAGTGCGCCCGAGGTCGTGACCCTCAACTCGCCCACATCGCCGAGCTTGCCGTCGTTCTGAATGCCGGCACCGAGCACGCCGGTGCTGCCACTTCGCAAGCTTCCTGCCGTGATCGTGGCGTCCTGCCCCGCCGTGATGCTGCCGTCGCTTGCCAACTGGCCGCTCACGGCGATCGTGGTGTCGTGGCTGCCGCGCAAACTGCCACTCGCACCATTTGTCAGGCTGCCAGCGTGGATGTCCAGATCAGTAGCAGCGCCGATGTTGCCTTGAGCATTCGTCAGGGCCCCGCTCACATTCAGTGAGGCCGCAGCTTCAGTGGATTGGATCGAGCCCTTGTCATTGTTCAAAGCGGCGGCATTGAGCAAGACCGCCTGTTTTGCAACCAGCGTACCGCCAGTGTTGTCGGCCATCCCTTGGACGTTGACCGTCAACTGCTGGAGTCCGGAGACGGCGCCACCGTTGTTGTTCAGGCTTCCAGCGTTCAGGGTGGTATCGCCGTTCGCAGCAATCGTGCCACTCTGATTGCTGGTGGCGCCGCTCGTGGTGCTCGATACATCGCCTGCTGCGGTGATGCGGCCGCCATCGTTGTCGAGGCTGCCGGCATTCAGGGTCGTGGTGCCACCCGCGCTCATCTCGCCCTGGCGGTTGTCCACCAGGCCTGCCACCGTGACCGTCAGGTCCGATGTCTGGGCTGCGCGCAAGGTGCCGCCCTTGTTGTTCAGGCTGGCAGCGGTGAAGGCCAAACTGCCGTTGCTTGCCAGCGTGCCGCCGCTGTTATCGATGGCTCCGGAGGTCACGATGTGGGTGGCGCCAGTGCCAGTCTGCACGATCTCACCGCCCTGGGTGTTCGCGATGTTCGAGACCTTCAGGTCCAACTGGTTTGCGTTGAGCTTGCCGCCTTCGTTGACCAGGGTCTGGCCAGGCTGCTCATTGGCCGTCACGCTCAGGGTGCCCGGTGTGACGACGGTGGCCTTGCTCGTGGTCACATTGCCCTGCGTCGCGGTGATGGCGATGTTGGCCGCGCTGGTCTGACTGGCCGACACATCGACGCTCGCACCTTGCAGCATGGCATCGCCCGCCGCGAGGTTGGTCCCAGTTGCGACCAGCGCCCCGGAAGTCGTGACATGCAGGTCGCCCACACCGCCGAGCTTGCCGTCGCTCTGGACGCCTGCTCCGAGGACACCTGTCGTTCCACCTTGCACACTGCCTGCCGCGACCGTCGTATGGCGACCTGCCGTGATGCTGCCGTCGTTCGCCAGCTGGCCGTCAACCACGACGCTGGCATCGTTCTCGCCCCGCAGGCTGCCGCTGTTGGCGATCGACCCCGCCTTGACATTCAGATCGGTCGCCGCGCCAAGCGAGCCACCGCTGCCATTGACCAGCGCATTGACCACGTTGACCTGCACACCGGCCTGCGCCGACTGGATGCTGCCCTTGGTGTTGTCGAGGCTGCCAGCACCCAGCACCACCGCCTGATTGGCAATCAGGGTGCCGGCGTTGTTGTTCATGGCCCCCACCACGTGCGCCGTCAAACTGCCGGTGGCCGAGATCGTGCCTCGCGTGTTGTCCGCCTTGCCGCCGACCGTGAGGCTGGCATCGCTGCCGCTGGCGAGCGAGCCATCGACGTTGATCAGATCGCCGCTCGTGACGATGTTCAGAGAACCTGCATTGAGCTTGCCGCCGGTGTTGTCGAACTGGCCGACGTTGGCGCTGAAGCCGTTGCTGACGTTGAGCGTGCCGCCGTGGTTGTCGAAGGTCGGCTGGTTGACGGTCATGCTGGCGAGGCTCAGGGTCCCGCCGTTGTTGTTGATGTTCGCGCTCTGCAGCGTGATCGGGCCGCCTGCGTAGATCTTTCCGCCATCGTTCAGGATGGCGCCCGCCGCCTGGATGACACCGGGCGAAAGAGGCACATAGGGCGCCGGTGTGATTGTTTCGCCTGCGCCGGAGCCTGTGCCTGATCCGGAATTGCCGCCTTCCGCAGGCGCACCAGGGTTGGCGCCACCGCCGGCGCCGGAACCCGTGCCGCCACCGGGTTGCGACGGCGTTTCCGAAACGGGCTCCAACCCGATCACGCCACCGCCTGTGTTGCTCAATGCCGGCGCGGAGATCGACAGCGGCGCACTGCTGGTCTGGCGGATCGTGCCGCCATTGCGGTTGTCGATGTTGCCTGCGGCACTGCTCAACTCGACGCGCGCCCCCTCCAACGTACCGCCCTTGCCGTCGATCGAATTGGCCAGCGTGTCTTGCGCGGCAATCTTCAGATTGCCGCCGCTGCTGATGCGGCCACTGTTGGCCAGGCTCGATACGGCCAGGTTCGCGTCGGCTGTGGCCTGCAGGGTTCCGATGTTCTCGAGGCGGCCGGCGGTCGTCACGACGAGCTGGCCGGCACCGCCCAGTACAGGCGTTCCCGGAGCGGCCTGGATGGTTCCTGCGTTGCGCACGCCCAGGCCCGCTTCAGTGCCGATCAATGTGATCTTGCCGGCGTACATGCCGCCCAGCGCCGCCACGTCGAGTGCAAAGGTGGGCGCGGCGCCGGTGCCGGCGGTGGGCGCAACCTGGCTGTGATCGGCCGAGACCTGGTTGGCCCCGGTCACCACTTTCAACTCGCTGGCCCAGATGCCCGCATTGGCTTGTACGGCGCGGGCCAGGATGGCTGCGTAGTCGGTCTTGCTGGCGTCCAGGCCTGCACCGTCGATGGTGACCGTGCCGCCGCGCACAAGAAAACTGTCGAGCCCGCCCATCGCGTTGAACTGGGGCGTGCCGGTGGTGAGCGTGGCGCGGCTCGCGTTGATGAAGCCGCCGCCGTCGACGCTGATGCCGGCCGGGTTGGCGATGATCACTTCGGCCCTCGCCCCACCGACTTCGATGTAGCCGCGCAACTGGCTCGGGTTGCCGCCGTTGACCTCGTTCAGGATGATCCGCGCGGGCCCCGTCGCGAGGAACGGATTGCCCTGGACGATGCCGCCGAGTTGCGTCTGCACGTTGGTGCGGCTGTTGTTCAGGATCGCCCCGTTGGGGCCGACGTTGAACTGGTTGTAGATGTTGCGCGAAACGCCCGCGGTCGACGGCGTCTGGATGTTGATCAACGGCACGCCGTTGGGAGCCACCAGCACGGTCGGCCGCTGGGCCCCGGGAACGTTGAACGCCCCCGTCATCTGCGCACTCGCCGGCCCCGCACCCAGCAAGCCCGCGAGCGCTGCACCGACCACCATGGGACTCAACGCTGCCGCGCCGGCCGCCGCCACTGTCGTGGCCCTGGAGGTGCCCTTGCCGGTACTGTTCGCGGTCTCCTGAACCACCATGCGCATGCCTCTGGCGGCGTTGAAGACGATGCGATGCAGATGACGGTTCATTTTTTTGGTGCTCCCCTGATAGTTGGTATCTCGCGACGCCGTCTGTGACAAGACGCAGCAGTCGCGGCCGATTATGGGAAGGGGGAACACCACGCACACGGCACTTCGTCACGGTTTGACGAAGCTTGCAGCGGCGTTTTTCAGAAGTAATTCGAAGGCACTACAACACTTGTTTGCAACCGCAAACAAAGCGTGAAATTGACCGGCGTCAGGGCAAGAAGACCGGCTCGCACCGCACCTCGGTCTTCACCGAATTTGCAATGAAACACTCCTCATGCGCCCGATGGTGCATGCGCTCGATCTGCTCACGCGTGGGCAGGTTGTCACCCGAAAAACTCACCTGCGGGCGCAGCGTGACCACCGTCATCGCCATCTTTCCTTCGGCGTTCTTCTCCATCACGCCCGTGGCCGCGTCGACATAGCGGTCGACCACGAACTTGCGCTTCACTGCCATGGTGAGGAACCACAGCATGTGGCAGCTGGACAGCGAGGCCACGAACATCTCTTCCGGATCGACCGCCGACGCGTCGGAGAACGGCAGCGGCACCACGTGCGGCGACGAAGAGCCCGGCACCTGCGCGCCGCCGTCGAAGCGCAGCACGTGATGGCGGCTGTAGGTGTTGGCCAGGAAGTCCTGGTCGCCCCGCTCCCAGACGATCTCGGCGGTGTACTCGGACATGGGTCGTGCTCCTCGATGGATGGAATGAATGAATGGATGTCAGACGGTCATCAGCTTCACGATCAGCGGCACCAGCAGCGCGGTCGCGATGCCGTTCAGCCCCATCGCCAGCGCAGAGAACGCGCCCGCGGTCTCGTTCACCTGGATGGCACGCGCGGTGCCGATGCCGTGTGCCGCCATGCCGACGGCAAAGCCGCGCACCGCGGGTTCCTTGATGCGCAGCAGATTCAGCAAGCCCGTGGCCATGATCGCGCCCGAGATGCCGGCGATGGCCGCGGCCACGGCGGCCAGCGACGGCAGGCCGCCGATCTTTTCGGCCACGCCCATCGCGATCGGCATGGTGGCCGACTTGGGCGCGAGCGACATCAGGAGCTCGCGCGAACCGCCGAGCACCCAGCCGATGCCGATGGCCGACACGATGGCAGCCACCGAGCCCACCAGCAGCGCCACGCCGATCGGCAGCCACAGGCGCCGCAGCCGGCCGACCTGGCTGTACAGCGGCACGGCCAGCGCCACGGTGGCTGGGCCGATGAGGAAGTGGACGAACTTGGCGCCCTCGAAGTAGGTGTCGTAAGGCGTGCGCGTGAGCAGCAACACGCCCACGATGACGATCACCGACACCAGCACCGGGTTGACCATCGGGTTGCGCCCGCTGCGCGCGTGCAGCCACAGCGCGCCCAGGTAGGCCAGCAGCGTGAGCGACAGCCACAGCAGCGGCGACTGGGCCAGGAAGACCCAAATCTCGGAGAGCTTCGCGGGCGCGTTCATTCGGCGTCCTTGCCGGTGATGCGGATCATCCAGCGCAGCGTGAGCGCGGTCACCGCCATGGTGAAGGCGCCGCCCACGACACCGGCCGCAAGGAACGGCAGCCACTCGCGCCCCACCCGCTCGAAATGCAGCATGACGCCGGTCACCGCCGGGATGAACAGCAGCATCAGGTTGCGCAGCAGATGGCCCGAGGTGTCGGTCAGCGCTTCCGGCACGCCGCCGCGCACGAGCAGGCCGACGAAGAGCAGCAGCATGCCGATCAGCGGACCGGGGATCGGCAGCGACAGCCACTGCACGAGCAGTTCGCCCGCGAGCTGGCACAGAAAGAGCGTGGTGATGGCGTAGAGCATGGGCCTGTCTGTTTTCCTTTTTTACGACAGCCCTATTGTGGTGCGAGGTGCGTTCAGCCGCTGTGTCGTGCGGCGCGTATCCAGGCGGCCTTCAATGCCTGCTGGCTGGCCGGCGGCAACACGCCCAGGCGCAGGTGCCCCGGCAGGCCGAAGGAGGCGCAGTCGCGCAGCTTGATGCCCTCGGCGCGCAGCGCGGCGGCGCGGGGCGGGTATGGCACGTCGGGCTGCGCACCGAAGAAGTTGGCATCGCCGGGCAGCACCTGCCAGCCCAGCGATTCGCACACGGCGCGCTGCCGCGCCTTCCAGTCGCGCAGGATGTCGAGGCTGCGCGCCAGCCAGCCTTGCGCTTCGTCGTTGGTCCAGGTCGTGAGCAGCGCCACGCCGTGTGTGCCCAGCGGCCACGACGGCGCAAGGCGCGCGAGCCGCTCCAGCAGCGGGCCCGCCACGTCGGCGTTCGCAGGCGCGATGGCGTAGGCGGCGCGGATGCCCGTGAGGCCCATCGCCTTGTTCGGTGTCCACAGCTGCCAGAGGCGGTCGCGCTGCGTGGCGTCGTGCGAGGGCTGGCCTTCGAGGCGCAGCGGCTCGTAGGCCATGTCGAGCACGCAGACGGCATCGCTCGCGGCATGCTGCGCGATGTCGGGTTGCGGTTGGCCGAACGGGCTCGACGGTTCGCAGCACCAGCGCAGCGCGGCGCCGTCGGCCTCCTCGGGTGCGCGCCGCACGCCGAGGCCCCAGGCCTGGGCCGAGCGTTCGTAGTCGCCGTAGCTGTGCGTGGGCAGCCAGACCTCTCCGCCGCCTGCTTGCGCCACAGCGGCGCTGATGCGGTGGATGAATTCGCTCGCGCTCGCGGCGATCGCGATGCGTTCTTCGGACACACCGTGGAAATCGGCGAGCGCGGAACGCAGCGCGGTGTAGCGCGGATCGGGATAGTGCGCCGCGTCGGCTTCGCGCAGCGCAGCCAGCACCGCGGGACACGAGCCGACCGCGTTGCCGTTGGTCGAGAAGTCGTGCGGCGCGGCGCCCGTCTCGTCGGGGCCGCCATGCACCATGGTTGGATTCGTCATGCCCACCTCGCCAGCAACGGCGACAGCATCGCGAGCGAAGCGATCACCGCCAGCCCCCACGCCGCCCGTTCACCGAGTTGCGCGGTGCGCGCGGTGTCGGCCGATGTGGCGGCGCGCCCTTCCCCGTTCAGCGCATACACACCCGGCTTCGCAAGCCGCACACCCAGCAGCAGCGCCATCGCGCCCATCGGCCAGCCGCTGTTGGGCGACGGCGTGCGGCGCGCCTCGCGGGCCACGCCGCGCGGCCAGCGGCCGGCCGCGAGCGCCAGCAGCAGCACGGTGAGGCGCGCGGGCAGCCACGAGAGCACGTCGTCGGCGCGCGCGGCCCACTTGCCGAACCAGGTCCAGTCGCGCCCGCCGCGTTCACCGCGGTAGCCCCACATGGCATCGGCGGTGTTGGCGAAACGATAGAGCGCCGCGCCCGGCAGGCCGAACAGCACGAACCAGAACACGGGCGCCACCAGCGAGTCGTTGAGGTTCTCTGCCAGCGATTCGATGGCGCTCTCGCGCACCTCGCGCTCGCTCAGCACCGAGACATCGCGGCTCACGAGGCGCGCGAGCCGTGCGCGGCCCGCGTCGAGCGATTCGCCCAACGCGGTCTCGACCGCCAGCACCTCGTCGCGCAGCATGCGCCACGCGAAGAGCGGCTTGAACGCAAGCCCGAGCACCACGGCCATGGCCCACACCGGCAGCCACTGCATCGCCAGGCTCTGCACCGCCGACGCGACGGCGAACGCGGCCATCGCGCCCACGCACCAGCCGAGCGCCCCCATCGCGAAGCCCGGCAAGTCACGCGACTTCGCATCGGCAGCGCGCGGTGCGAGGCGGCTGCCGATCCAGTCCAGGTAGCGGCCCATCCACACGACCGGATGCAACGCGGCGGGCGGCTCGCCGAGCCAGCGGTCGACGGCCAGTGCCAGCCACAAGGCGGCGACCAGCGCGAGGGCGAAGACGGCGAAAGGATCGAGCGCGGGCATAGCAGACATTCTCGTGAATCAGGCGACGGGCACGGACCGGCCGCGCCGCCATTGCACCAGCGCGCCGACGGCCAGCAGCAAGGCAGCGCCGAAAGCGGCGAGCAGGCGCGGCAGCACGGCGGACGGCGGCGGGGTGTCGGCGACGGGCTTCAGCTGGAGGCCGGCCACCGGTTGCGCGAGGTCCGGTGCGGCGGGCGATTCGGGTGCGGGCTGGGTCGCTTCGACGGGTGCGACGGCGGGTGCTGCGACGACCGGTGCAGGGGCAGTGACAGGCGACGGCGCCAAGGCAGCCTGCGCAAACCGCTGCACCGCCTCGTTCCGCTCCCGCAACCCCGTGGCACGCACCGCCTCCGTGTAGGCCTGCGCCAGCTCGCGCCGCGTCGTGGCATCGGGCGTCCAGTAGTTCAGTCGCACGGCGTCGAGCATGCGCTCCAGCGTCTGTGCGAAGGCGGCGCGGTTCTCGCGCTCCAGCCACTGCCGCGTGCCGAGCTTGTAGGTGTCGCGCACATAGACCTCGTGCAGCGACTGCCAGTGGTCCGCGCGCACCGCGGCGGGCGCGGTCGCCTGCCAGCCCCAGAGGAACTGCGCGGTCTTGAGCACCTGCAGCGCGCCGCTGTAGCCCTCGGCTTTCTGCGCTTCGATCCATTGCGGGTGCAGGTAGCGCGTCTGCATCTCGCGTGCGATGGCGCCGGCGGCGGTGTCGGTGCGCACAGCCGCACCGTCGCGCAGGTTCTGCACGTACAGCGCCGGGTCCTTTCCCGTGAGATGGCGCACGGCCAGCGCGATGCCGCCCAGGTACTGAAACGGGTCGTCGTTGGTCAGCACGCCATACAGGTTGGAGGTGCGCGCCATCAGCGCCGCATCGACCTGCGCGAGGTTGCCCGCGAAGGCGCCCGGGCGCGTCGCGCCGTCGAGGCCGCGCCCGTAGGCGTGGCCCATGCGGTCCATGTAGAGCCCGGCCATCTGCGCGTCGCCGCCGCCGCGCTGCTGGCCCTTCCAGAGCTCGGTGGCAAGCACCGCTTCCTCGAGCCCGGCGCCGTAGCTGCCCTGCTCGTTCGAGAACACGCGCGCGGTCGACCAGCGCCGCGCTTCGGTCGCCGTCGCGCCCCCGGCGCGCAGCGTGCGCGCCATCGCCTCGCTGTGCTGCGCGACGGCGTTGCCGGGCTCGTCGAGCGCGGCCACCTGCTGCACGGCCTCGTCGAGCCAGCGCATCACGTGCGGGAACTGGTCGCGGTACGAACCGGTGACGCTGATCAGCACGTCCATGCGCGGCCGCTTCAGCACCGCGGCCGGCACGACCTCGATGCCGACCATGCGCCCGGCCTCGTCCCAGCGCGGCTTCACGCCGAGTGCGTGGAAGGCCTGGCTCTCGGTCACGCCCTGGTGGCGCGAGGCCTCGCCGGCCCAGAGCGTGAAGGCGATCTTCCGCGGCGCACGGCCGCCGTGGGTGCGAACGTGCGCGGCGATCCAGTCGTCCATCGCGGCGACGCCGGTGTCCCAGGCGGCGCGCGTGGGCACACGGCTGGGGTCGAAGCCGTAGAGGTTGCGCCCGGTCGGCAGGCTGTCGGGGTCGCGCACCGGGTCGCCGCCGTAGCGCGATGTCAGGTAGCGGCCGTCGAGCGCGGTGAGCAGGCCTTCGATTTCCTCGTTGTGGGCCAGCACCGCGTCGAGGGCGCGGGCCCGGGCGGCGAGCGAACGCAAGGGTTCGGCGTCGGTAGCGGTGTCGTTGCCCGCCAGCACGGCCTCCAGCCAGCGCGCAGGCTTCGAGGCCGCAATGCCCTGCGCATCGGTGAGGAACATCTCGTCGAGGTCTTCGCCCAGCGCCTGCGCCACGGGCTTGCCGAGGATCTGCAGGATCGTCTGGCGCCGCCGCTGCGCATCGGGCGCCTCGCCGAAGGTGGCCAGGCCCAGCGGCTGCGCGGTCTGTGCGAGCTCGTCGAGGTACGGGTGCAGCACGGCGATGAAGCCGGCGAAATCGGCGCGGATGCGCGCGGGCGTCCATTGCAGGTCGCGGTCGTAGTGCTGCGCGACGAAGTCGGTGGTGAGGCGCCGTTCCAGTGCGGTCTTCACCGCGCCGGGCGACAGCGTTTCCCAGTCGTGCAGGCGGTCGTGCATTTCGCGCACGCCGGGGCGGAAGCCCGCGGGCGTGAACATGGGCGTCGAATGGCTCACCATGGTCGCGCGGCCGCGGCGCTTGGCGGTGGTCGCCTCGCCGAGGTTGTCCATGATGTACGGGTAGACGTTGGGCACGTCGCCCAGCGCGAGCAGCGGATCGTCCTGCACCGAAAGCCCGCGCTCCTTGCCCGCCGACCACTCGACCGTGCCGTGCGTGCCCACGTGCACGAGTGCATCGGCACCGAAGCGGCTGCGCAGCCAGAGGTAGGTCGCGAGGTAGCCGTGGCTCAGCGGCACGGCCGCGCGGTGGTACACCTGCTGCGCCTTGTCGGCCACCTGCGTGCCGGGCTCGAAGCGCGGCGGCTGGCGCAGCACGACCACCTGGCCGAACTGCACGCGCGGCACCACGAAGGCCGGTGCGCCGGCCACGGGCCGCAGCAGCGTCGACGCCTCGGGCGGGCCCCAGTAGGCTTCGATTCGGCGTTGCGTGTCGGTGGGCAGCGCGCGGAACCACACGAGGTACTGCGACAGCGGCAGCGTGTCGGCCAGACCCTGGTCGAGCAACGGCTGCAGCGCATCACCGCCCTGCGCGGTCGGGTAGTAGGCCTTCATCGTGGCCTGCACCTGCGCAATGACGGCGTCCGCGCCCGGCGCCTCGGTGCGGTAGCCGGCCGCCTGCATCGCGGAGAGCATCCGGTCGACGCTGCGCGGCACGTTGAGGAACGACGCACCGAAGTTCGCCTCGCCCGGCGGGTAGTTGTAGACCAGCATCGCCACGCGGCGTTCGGCGGCGGGCGTGCGCCGCAGGCGCAGCAGCGCGGCGGCCTTGTCGGCCACGGCGTCGATCTGCGCGGGCAGCGGCTGCAGGCTGCCGCTGGCGGCGTCGCGCGCGGTGACGAGCATCGGGTCGGTCATGCCCGCGAGTTCGCTCGGGCTGTAGTAGGCCGCGATGTCGGTCTGCGCGAGGCCGTCCTTGCTGCGCGCCCATTGCGCCGCGTCCATGGCGAGCGAGGGCAGCGTCTGCAGCACCGGCACGCCGATGCGTTCGAGTTCGGCCTTGCGCTCGTTGGGGCTGAACACCAGCGCGGCGTTGACGAGGAGATCGGCCACACGCCGGTCGCGCTCGCCTTCGCCGGCGTGCGTCATGCGAAAGAACAGGTCCTTCTGCTGGCGCGGGCCGTAGAAGGCATAGGCGCGCAGGCCGCGCTGTGCGAGCGTGCCGATCAGGCCGTCGAGCCAGCCGGTGTCGTCGCTGGTGAGCGTGGCGCTGTTGACGGCGATGGCGACGGTGCCTTGACCGCCCGGCAGTGCCTCGACCGCGGCGATGCTGCTTTCGACGCGCGGCCAGTCGGGGTGATAGAAGCCCGCGAGCGGCAGCGGCACGGGGTCGGGCAGCCCAGGCGTGTCGCCGACCCGCGCCATCGCCTGCACCGAGCCCTTCAGGTTCGCTTCGCCCGGAAAGCGCCAGTAGGCGCGCAGCCGCTGCGCCCAGGCCGCATCGACGCCGCGCTCGGCCGCGAGTGGCGGCACCTCAGGCGGTTTCTGGCCTTTTGCCACGAGCGCGAATTCACCGATCTGCACATAGGGAACGGAGGTTCGCGCAATGACATCGCCGAAGCGCGCCGCCGCCGACTGGGCGACGCTGAGGTGCGGCGCATCGATGACCAGCAGGCGCGCGCCATCGAGCGCGGTAGCCAGTGCCTCGGGCGCGTCCTGCGCAGCCGACACCACCTGCAGCGGCACGCCAGCTTCACGCGCCGCCGCTTGCAGCCGCACCACGCGTGCAGGCGACACCAGCGCCGTGCTCAGCACCACCACGCGCGACTCGGCCGCCACCGCAGGCTGCGCCATCAGGCACAGGAGCCCAAGCCAGAAGACGAAAAGCCGCGTCACTTCCTGCCCGACGCCGGCACCGCGTCCGCCGGCACGTAGATCATCGTGCCGTCCTTCAGGCGCCAGGCGGTGCCGGCCTTTTCGCCGTCGCCCTGCCCCGTCGCGCCGCTGGCCTTGAAGCGCGTGACCTTCCGGCCTTCGCGCGTGATGATCTCCATGTCGGGCTGGCCCTCGTGGCGGATGACCGTCACCTTGTCCTGCGAGAACGGGTTCACCGGGTTGTTGATGACCGCGATCATCAGCATGCCGATGACGACCATGAAGACGTCGATCAAGTTGATGGTCGAGAGCACCGGGTCGTCGTCATCGCTGTCCAGACTGCTCAAAATGGAGAACTGCCTGCGGCTCATGACAGCCGGTCCCGCGCGTCGAGCAGCATCACCAGCTCGCGCATGAGCCAGCGGCGGCGCACCGTGTAGACCACGAAGGTGATCGAGGCCGAGGCCAGCGCCACGATCACGGCCGCGAACGCGGGCGCCAGGCTCTGCGCCACGCCCTGTGATTCGCCCGAGGCCACGGCCACGAGCGCCGGGCCCATGGGGATCATGGTGGCGATCAGCCCCAGCATCGGCGCCACGCGGCTGCACAGGCGCACGCCTTCGAGCTGCTTGAGCACGACCAATTCCATCTGCTCCTGGCTGGCTTGCGCGTGAGGCTGCAGCACCAGCGCACGCGACGGGTCGCGGCGGCGCTGCCACCCCTCGATGCCGAAGGCGCCGAGGCAGTACACCGCATAGACGAAAGACAGCAGCACGCCGAGCGTCACGGGCCAGAGGAACAGCCGCGCAAGCTCGAAGAGAACGGTGTCGAAGGCCAGCATCAGGTGGGCTCCACGCAAGAAGATGAAGTGGAAGAAGGATCGAACAGGTCCGACGGCCGGCCCCAGCTTTCGTCGAACACCAGCGACGCAAGCGGTGCGCGCTTGGCCCAGCGTTCGCGCTGCAGCATCGGTTCTTCGTAGAACGCATGCACCGGGCCCAGGCACAGCAAGGCGATCGGCTCCGCGCCGTCGGGCAGGCCGAGCAGCACGCCCAGCTCGGCGGGTTCGAACAACGACACCCAGCCCATGCCCAGTCCTTCGGCACGCGCCGCGAGCCAGAGGTTCTGGATGGCGCAGGAGGCGGAAGCCAGGTCCATCTGCGGCAGGGTGCGACGACCGAACACATGCGGCTCGCGGCCGTCAGCGAGCGTCACCACCAGCAGCTCGGCCGCGTCGAGCACGCCCTGCACCTTGAGGCGCATGAACTCGTCTTCACGCTGGCCGAGCGCGCGGGCGGTGAGCACGCGTTCGCGCTCGACCACCTCGTGCAACTGCCAGCGCAGCCCTTCGCCGCGCACGCGGATGAAGCGCCACGGCTGCATGAAGCCGACGCTGGGCGCATGGTGCGCGGCGTCGAGCAGGCGGCGCAGCACCTCGGGCGCCACCTCGCCGCCCGCGAAATGGCGCATGTCGCGCCGCTCGTGGATGGCGCGGTACACCGCCTTCGCCTCGTCGGCCGCGAACGCATGCGCCACCATCGGGGTCAGTCCTCGATGCCGCGCTGTGCCGGAATGCCGGCCTTGAACGCGTGCTTGACCATCTGCATCTCGGTGACGGTGTCGGCCAGCTCGATGATCTCGGGCGGGCAGCGACGGCCGGTGAGCACGACGTGCACGTGCTTGGGGCGCGCGCGCAGGGTCTCGAGCACGCCTTCGAGCGGCAGCCAGCCGTAGATCAGCGGGTAGGTGATCTCGTCGAGCACCACGAGGAAGAAGTCGCCCGACAGGATCGCGACCTTGGCCTTTTCCCAACCGTCGCGCGCGAGCTGGCCCGAGCGTTCGAGGTCCTGGCTCTTCCAGCTGAAGCCGTCGCCCAGGCCTTCGATGGGAATGCCGATCTGCTCGAACATGCGGTGCTCGCCGAAGCGCGCCGAAGGCACCTTCATGAACTGGTAGATCTTCACGGCCTTGCCGCGGCCGTGTGCGCGCAGTGCAAGGCCGAATGCTGCGGTGCTCTTGCCCTTGCCGTCGCCGGTGTTGACGATGACGATGCCGCGGCGTTCGCCTTCGGGCTTTTCGTAGGGCTTTTCGCTGGGAGGGGTTTCTATTTGCATGAGGGGTTCCGTTCTTGGGTGTTCTTGTGTCCGTTGTTCAGGGCGTGTGCACAGGCCACCGGGTACTTCCCTCCGCGAATGTCCCCCGGGCTTCGCCCTCCTCCTTGATTTCGCTGCGGGAAGCACCCAGTGTCCTGCGCACGATGGGCGCTGTCGTGGTGCGGGCGGATCAACGACCGAGCTGGTCGCTCACGCCGATGGGGTGCCTTGCGCAGCGAAATCAAGGAGGAGGCCGCAGGCCGGGGGACATTCGCGGAGCAAGGTGCCCCGTCGGCGGGAGCACGTCCTGAATGACTTGATGCGCGAAGCTTCATAGCGGCAATGCGATCCATTGATCTGCCACGCGATGCACGCGAATCCGGTGGTCGAACACCTGTTCGAGCGCAGCATGCGTCGCAGGATCGGCGCAAGCACCGTGATGCGTCACCCGCCCCCGATTCATCACCACCAGTTCATCCGCAGCCAGCGCCATCGGCAGCTCGTGCAACACGCTGACCACGGTGCGGCCTTGCGCGACCAGTTCGCGTGCCGTCTGCATCCAGTCCGCCTGATGCGGCGGATCGAGGTTGGCCAGCGGCTCGTCCATCAGCAACAGTTCGGCCTCGACCGCCAGCGCACGCGCCAGCAGCACGCGCTGGCGTTCGCCGCCCGACAGCTGCCCCAGCGGACGGTCGCGCCAGTCCCAGGCCTGGGTGCTGCGCAGTGCGCGTTCGACGGCATCGCGATCGGCTTCGCTGGGTGCCGCGAGCCAGCGCTGGTGCGGCAGCCGCCCCAGCATGGCGACGTCGTAGACCATCAGGTCGTCGGCACTGCCCTCGCCCGTGCCGCTCTGGCCCAGCCACGACAGGCGCCGTGCGCGCACGCGGGCCGGCACGGCCGCCTGCGCCTCGCCGAAGAGCCGCACTTCGCCGCGATGTGCGAGCAGACCTGCCAGCGCTTTCAACAACGTCGACTTGCCGGCGCCGTTCGGCCCGACGATGCTGGTCCAGCGGCCGGCCGCGAGCGACAGGTCGATGCCGTGCAGCACCTCGACCGACCCGAGCGTGGCGCTGAGGCCATGCGCTTCGAGCGCGGCGGATCGAGTGCGGCTCATAGGCCGCCTCCCTTCGCGCCGCGCCGGTGCATCAGCCACAGCAGGTAGCTGCCGCCGAGCACGGCCGTGAGCACGCCCACTGGCAGCTCCTGCGGCGCAATCAGCCAGCGCGCCAGCAGGTCGGCCGCCATCAGCAGCAGCCCGCCCATCAACGCCGACAGCACGATCAGCCGCGCGTGCGTGGTCTTGACCACCGAGCGCACCAGGTGCGGCGCGGCCAGGCCGACGAAAGCAATGAGGCCGGTCTGCGCGACGGCGGCGCCGGTCGCCAGCGCCAGGACCGCCACCAGCGCGGCGCGCATGGCGCCCAGCGGCAGGCCCAGGCTGCGCGCCGTGGCCTCGCCCAGCGCCAGGCCGTCGAGCACCGGCGCGAGCGCCCAGGCCAGCAGCAGGCAGGCCGCGCCGACGGCCGCCATCACGGCGCAGGCGGCCCAGCCGACCAGCCCGGTGCTGCCGAGCACGAAGCCCTGCAGCGCCTGGAGGATGTCGGCCGAGGCGATGGTGATGAGGTCCTTGGCGGCGCCCAGCACCACGCCGACGATCACGCCCGCGAGCAGCAGCCGCAGGGTCTGTTGCACGCCGCGCGCCAGCGTGAGCGTGAGCAGCACCGCAGCCACGGCGCCGACAAAGGCCGCGCCGGTGAGTCCCAGGCGCATCACCCATTGCGTGCTGGTGACGGAGCCGCCGAACAGCATCAGCGCCAGCGCCACGGCGAGCGACGCGCCCGAGGCGCTGCCCAGCAGGTACGGGTCGGCCAGCGGGTTGCGGAACAGGCCCTGCGCCACCGCACCCGCGAGCCCGAGCAGCGCGCCCGCCAGCCATGCACCGAGGGTGCGCGGCAGGCGGATGTCCCACACGATCTGCAGCGCCACCGGGTCGTGCCGCGCGGACAGCAGGCTCTGGAAACCGGTGCTGCCGATGCCCAGGCCGAAGAGCAGCAGCGCCGCGCCCAGAACCAGCAAGCCGGCGCCGAGCAACAGCACGCGACGCAGATGGGCGGAATGCATGCCGCTCACCGCCCCTTGTCCGCCAGGCACTGCGCCATCAGGCGCGCGGCCTCGTCCATGCGCGGGCCGGGGCGCACGACCACGTCGGTCTGTTCGGCGTCGAAGCGGCACACGCGGCCTTCGCGCACCGCGCGGATGCCGCCCCAGCCGGGTCGCTGCTCCAGCCCCATCGCGCTGCGCACGCTGACCATGATGAGGTCGGGGTTCGCGCGCACGACGAACTCGGGGTTGAGCTTGGGAAAGGGGCCGAGCGACGCCGGCACGATGTTCTTCACGCCGAGCCGCGCGAGCGTCTCGCCGATGAAGGACGAATCGCCTGCCGCGTAAGGGCCGGTGTTGACCTCGAAGTACACGCGCAGGCCCTTGGCGCTGGCGGGCAGCGACTGGGCCGCGGCCGACACGGCCGCATCGATGGCGCGCCACACGGCGGGCGCCTCGTGCGTGCCGAGCACCTGGTCGAGCGCGCCCAGCACGCGGCGCACGTCGGCGTGGCTCTTGGGTTCGAGCACGATCACCTTCAAGCCCAGTGCCTCGAGCCGCTGCGTGACGCGCGACGACTTGGCGAGCAGCACCACGTCGGGCTTGAGGGCAACGATGGCTTCGACGTTCGGGTCGATCCCGCCGCCGAGCTGCGGCAGCGCGCGCACCTGCGCGGGCGAGTTGGAATAGCGGTCGACACCGATCAGGCGGTCGCAGGCGCCGAGTGCGCAGACGCCTTCGGTCAGCGACGGCAGCAGCGAGACGATGCGCTGCGGCGGCTGCGCCAGGTGCACGGTGACGCCGCGCTCGTCGACCACATCGACGGCCTGCGCCGCCTGCGCACCCACCACCAGGGCGATCCCGAGCAACGACGCGCGCAACCAGGTCTTCATGCGATCGAAGCTCATGCGCCGGGCGCCTTCAACGTCAGCGGCAGGCCGGCGACCATCAGCGTCGCGCGATGGCAGGCGGCCGCCACGTCCTGGTTCAGCCGGCCGAGCACGTCGACAAAGGCACGGGTCTCGCGGCCCAGCGGGATCACGCCCAGCCCGATCTCGTTGCCGACCAGCACCACCGGCCCGCGCGCCTCGCGCAGCGCGATGAGCAGCAGCGTGGCGTGCGCCGAGGGCGTGCGCGTGACCACGGCGGCGCCTTCGGTGCGCAGCGGCATCAGCAGGTTGGTGAGCCACAGCGTGAGGCAGTCGACCACCACGAGCGTGTCGGGCGCGCTCTGCGTGACGATGGCGCGCCCCAGCTCGATGGGCTCTTCGAGGGTCTGCAGACCGGGCACGCGCTCGGCGCGGTCGGCCTGGTGGCGCGCGATGCGCTCGCGCATCTCGTCGTCGTGGGCCTGTGCGGTGGCGATCAGCACCGCGCGGCGCGATGCGGGCCCGGAAGCCAGCCAGTCGGCCGCGCGCTGTTCGGCGCGGCGCGACTTGCCGCTTTTCTGGCCGCCGAGGATGAATTCGTGCTCAGTGAGGGGCATCGGGGGGCGCCTGTGCGGCGTGGCTGTCGAGTTCGAGGGGCATGGCGCTGAAGAGCCGCGCGGTCGCTTCCGGGCTGGACGCGAACCACGCATGGAAGTAGCTCGCGCGCACGGGGCCGTGCACGTACAGCGCCTCGCCGCCGCGCGTGCCGACGGTGCGCGCGGCGGGCGCGAGCGGCGTCTCGCAGCGCGAGTAGTGGAAGGTGTGGCCGCGCAGGGCATGCGCGCCCAGGTCGAGCTGCTGCGGGCCGAGGCCGGCCAGCCGCTTCTGCATGACCGCCCGCCCCGGCAGCACGCCCCAGAGGCGGTGCACGTCGGTCGGCTCGGCGTCGTCGCGCGTGGCGAGTTCGTCGAACAGCGCCATCATGCCGCCGCACTCGGCCCAGATCGGCTTGCCGGCCGTGACGTGGTTGGCGAGCGAGAGCCGCAGCCGGTCGCTGGCCGACAGCACGGCCGCATGCAGCTCGGGGTAGCCGCCGGGCAGCCAGGCGGCATCGCAAGGCGGCAGCGGTTCGTCGGCCAGCGGCGAGAAGAACGCGAGCCGCGCGCCGAGGGCTTCGAGCACCTCGAGGTTGGCCGGGTAGATGAACGAGAACGCCGTGTCGCGCGCGATGGCGATGGTGCGTCCGGCCAGCAGCGGCGCGACGGGCGCCGTCGGCGCGGGCTCGAAGCGCACCTGCGGCAGCTGCCCGGGCGTGCGCTGACCCAGCGGCGTGGCGGCGAGCACGTCGGCCGCAGCGTCGAGCCGCACCATCGCATCGCCGAGTTCGGCGGCACCGACCAGCCCCAGGTGGCGTTCGGGCAGCGCGAAATCGGCGCTGCGCGGCAAGGCGCCGAGCCAGTCGCCGGGTTCGCGCAATGCGTCCTTCAGCATGTCGGCATGGCGCTCGCCGGCCACGCGGTTGGCCAGCACGCCGGCCCAGGGCAGGCCCGGGCGGAAGTTCTGCAGGCCGTAGGCCAGCGCGCCGAAGGTGCCGGTCATGGCCTGGGCGTCGATCACGGCCAGCACGGGCAGGCCCAGGCGCTCGGCCAGCTCGGCCGCGCTGGGCGTGCCGTCGAACAGGCCCATCACGCCTTCGACGATGACCAGGTCGGCCTCGCTCGCGGCGGCATGCAGGCGCGCGCGGCAGTCGGCCTCGCCGGTCATCCACAGGTCGAGCGAATGCACCGGCGCGCCGGTGGCCAGCGCGAGCCAGTGCGGATCGAGGAAGTCGGGACCGCACTTGAAGGCCCGCACGCGGCGGCCCTGGCGCACGTGCAGCCGCGCGAGCGCGGCCGCGACCGTGGTCTTGCCCTGCCCCGAGGCCGGCGCGGCCACGAGCACCGCGGCGCAGGTGACGGCTGCGCCGAGCGAAGAGCGGCGGGTGTTTACTGCGGAGTCCACTTGAGTCCGACGTACGCGGTGCGGCCCCCGGTGGCGTAGAGCCGTGCGAACTGGTAGTCCTTGTCGCCCACATTGTCCACGCGCGCCACCAGGTTCAGGTCGCGCATGATCTGCTTGCTGGCCGACAGGTTCAGCAGCGTGTAGCCGCCGAGCTTGACGGTGTTGGCCGCGTCGTCGTAGCGCTTGCCAGAGCTCTGGACCTCGGCGCCCAGCGTCCAGCCGGCAATGCGCCAGTCGGCGCCCAGCGTGCCGTGGGCCCGGGCACGGCGTGCCAGCAGGTGATCGGTGGCGAGGTCGCGCGGGTCCTGGTAGTCGAGCGAGGCGCGCAGCGTGACGTCGCCGATGCGGTGGCCGCCCGTAAGGGTCACGCCCTGGTAGCGCGCACGCGCCGTGCTGGCGTAGCAGCCGAACGACGACTGGCAGCCCTTGGCGCTGCCGTCGAACACGATCAGGTTCTGCACGCGGTTGCGGTACAGCACGATGCCGGCCTGCGTGGCGCCGGCCGTGTACTGCAGGCCCAGCTCGACGTTGCGGCTCGATTCGGGTTGCAGGCTCGCCAGGCCGTACTCGCTGAAGCGCTGGTACAGCGTGGGCGCGCGGAACGCGGTGCCGGCCGACACGGTGGCGCGCAGGCTCGGCGTGATCGCGTAGCCGTAGGCGGCGCTGCCGGTGGTCTTGCCGCCGAACTCGCTGTCGTCGTCATGGCGCACATGCAGCTGCAGCGAATGCGGGCCCTTCACGTAGCCGTAACCCAGTGCGGCGGCGTTCTGCGAGCGGTCGCGCGAGAACAGCTTGGCCGAGGTGGTCGGCGCGTTCTCGAGCGCGTCTTCGCGGCGCTCGAGCGTGGCGGTCACCAGGTGCGCGCCGAAACGGAACTCGTTCTGGAACAGGTAGCCGCGCAGACGGGTTTCGGTGCGATAGAACGAGGGCTGGGTCTTGTAGACGGTCTGCGAATCGGTCACCTGCAGGCGGGTGCTGTAGATGTCGTTCCACTTCGCCGACCAGGTCAGCCCGGCGGTGCGCAGTTCGTTGGTCGACACGTCGTCGCGGAAGGTGATCGGCGGCTTGGTGCGAAAGCTCACCGACGGGTCGTAGGCCGCCTCGGTGTTGCTGGTGAGCAAGGTGGCGTCGATGCGCTGGTCGGGCGTGATCTGGAAGCCCAGCTTCAGGTTGCCCGAGGTGCTGCGGTAGCCGTCGCGGTCGGGGTTGGTGAAGCCGTCCTTCGAAGGCGTGCGCTTGGCGATCGGCTGGATGTTGAAGCCCTTGCTTTCCTCATGCGCCACGCCGAACGAGTAGTCGAGCAGCCCCGACTTGCCGCTCACGCCGCCTTCGATCCGGCGCAGGCCGTGGCTGCCGAAGCCGATGCCGGCGTAGGGCGACACGCCCTCCTCGCCGCGCTTGGTGAAGAGCTGGATCACGCCGCCCACGGCGTCCGAGCCGTACACCGCGGCGGCCGGGCCGCGCAGCACTTCGATGCGGTCGATCTGCGCGAGCGGAATGCCTTCCCAGCCGGCGCCGCCGGTCGATTGCGAATCGATGCGCACACCATCGAGGTAGACCGCGGTGAAGCGCGATTCGGCGCCGCGGATGAACACGCTGGTGGCGTTGCCCACGCCGCCGCTGCGCGAGATCTCCATGCCAGGCAGGCGCGCCAGCACGTCGGCCACGCCGGTCGCACCGCTGCGCTCGATGGTCTTGCGGTCGATGACGGAGACATCGCCCACCAGGTCCGACAGCGCCTGTGGCGTGCGGTTGGCGGTGACGACGGTCTCGTCGAGCGTGGCAGATGCAGCAGCTTGCGCCTGCGCGGCCAGTGGCACCAGGGCCAGGCCGCCGAAGGCCGAGGCCAGGGCGAGCGTCAGCGGCAGGCACGCGGGACGGTGGCGGCGCACGCTGGCGCGGCCGCTGGAGAGGGAAACACAGGAAATCATGGGGTGAACCGAACGAACTTCTATGCCCTGGCCGGCTTCCCCGCCGGCGCCATGGGCGTCATGGCTGCCGATGCGGCAGCCGCCTTGTTGGCCGGTATCCGGGCTGGCAGATCGACCCTTTGCCGCCTTCCCAGGCACCTGTTTCAGGGCGCCCAGTGGCTGGATGGAAAGGGGTGACGCGTTGCGGCGTCGTCTGCTTGACCGTTGCGGGGGCAGCGCAGGCGGCTTCGGCCCCGGGGGACGTCCACTCCTGCTTCCCGTTGAACTGCGCCGTGCGAACCACGCCGCGAGCACCAACGGGCGAGATTTTAGGCCCACGGGGCGCACACGCCACACCGGGTTTGATCACGAGCGGCGCAGGCCCCAGAATCTCGGCCACGTCCGGTGCGCGCCCCGCGCGGTGCGCCGGATGTTCCGAATTCCCGGGAAACTACAATCGCCAACCATGCCCGCCTCCAGCCCCATCGACCAGATCGCCGAGCGTGTGGAACGCCTGCTCGTGCGTCACGAAGAGGTGCAGCGCACCAACGCGCTGCTGCAGGAACAGGTCGATGCGCTCACGCGTGAACGCGACGGCCTGAAGTCGCGGCTCGCCGCGGCCCGCACCCGCCTCGATGCCCTGCTCGAACGGCTGCCGGCCGAACCCCCTTCCGAAGATTCCCATCACGCATGAAGCAGATTGAAGTACAGATCATGGGCCAGAGCTACTTGCTTGGCTGTCCCGACGGCGGCGAGGCGCAACTGCGCGAGGCCGTCGACCGCGTGGACGCGGCCATGTGCAAGATCCGCGACGCGGGCAAGGTGAAGGCACGCGATCGCATCGCCGTGCTCGCCTCGCTGAACCTGGCTTTCGATCTCGCGGCCCAGCAGGCCAGTTCTGCCGCTGCTGCCGCCGCACCGGCCCCTGCTGCTGCACCTGCAACGAGCACCGACGAAACCTCCGGTGACACCGACCCGCAGGCCGCCCAGCTCATTCAGAGACTCGATCAGGCCCTGGCGGGCGATGGACATTTGCTCTGAGGGCACGCGGCCCGGCACATCCGGGGCGTAAAATCCGTTTTGTCTGCAGACGTGTCGGGCTTAATATTTCCTTGTTCCAATGCTCTCCGGAGCCGGGCTTGGTACATCGCTTGACGGGCGTGATCATCTCGCGTCAGATGAACCCGAAGTCCTGCTGCCCTCGCCCACCTGAACCCTGGTTCAGGATGCGGGTCCGGCACACCATCTGCAGACACCTTTTCCCGCCACGGCCCCCTGCTTCACCGCACGGGGCCGTTGCTTTTTCAGCCGC
Organism: Variovorax sp. GW823-FHT02B07; assembly: GCF_058797695.1. Taxonomy (NCBI): domain Bacteria; kingdom Pseudomonadati; phylum Pseudomonadota; class Betaproteobacteria; order Burkholderiales; family Comamonadaceae; genus Variovorax; species Variovorax sp. GW823-FHT02B07. The sequence continues at coordinate 1,830,296 of NZ_JBXAJX010000001.1, read as the reverse complement.
TCGTTCTTTCCCCATCCTCCCGTGAACCTCGCTGCCCTGCTCGACCCGCTCCTGATCGCCGAACTCGCCGCGCTCGGCCTGGGCACCGGTTTCCTCGCCGGCCTGCTGGGCATCGGCGGCGGCATGCTGATGGTGCCGTTCATCACGATCATCATGGGCCAGCGCGGCGTGCCGGCCGACCTGGCGGTGAAGATGGCCATCGCGACCTCGATGGCGACGATCATCTTCACGTCGGTGTCCAGCGTGCGCGCGCACCACAAGCGCGGCGCGGTCCGCTGGGACATCGTGCAGCGCCTGGCCCCCGGCATCGTCATCGGCAGCCTCGCGGGCAGCCTGGGCGTGTTCGCGCTGCTCAAGGGCACGGCGCTGGCCATCTTCTTCGCGCTGTTCGTGGGCTTCTCGGCCACGCAGATGTTCCTCGACAAGAAACCCAAGCCCACGCGGCAGATGCCGGGCACCGGCGGCCAGCTCGCGGCGGGCGGCATCATCGGCTTCATCTCGGGCCTGGTGGGCGCGGGCGGCGGCTTCATCAGCGTGCCGTTCATGACCTGGTGCAACGTGGCCATCCACAACGCGGTGGCAACCAGCGCGGCGCTGGGCTTTCCGATCGCGGTGGCCAACGTGCTGGGCTACGTGCTCAGCGGCCAGTCGGTGCAGGGCCTGCCGGCCGGCGCCTTCGGCTACATCTGGCTGCCCGCGCTCGTGGTGATCGCGGCCTGCAGCGTGTTCACCGCCCCGCTGGGCGCCAGGGCCGCGCACAGCCTGCCGGTGAAAAAACTCAAGCGCGTGTTCGCGAGCATCCTGTACCTGCTGGCCGCCTACATGCTCTGGAAGGGCCTGCGGGGCTGATGCATATCAAACACCCCGTGGCTTTCCTGTGCCATCCTATGCGGCACTTGTTCACAGTCGTAGAAGGAAAGCCATGAAAATCCTCATTGCAGTCGACGGCAGCGCCTACACGCAAAAGGCCCTCAATTACCTGCTGGCCAACCGCGCCATGTTCGTGGACGGCCATGAACTGGTGGTGGTCAATGTCTGCACCGGCATCTCCGGCCACGTGGCGCGCCACCTGAGCAAGGAAATCGTCACCGAGTACTACGCCGAGGAAAACGCCAAGGTGCTCGACCCGGTGAAGGCCTGGTTCGCCGAGAAAGGCGTGGCCAACTTCACCGCCGACGCGCGCCACGGCCACGCGGCCGAGGAAATCCTCAAGTCGGCCACCGAATCGAAGGCCGAGCTGATCGTGCTCGGCACGCACGGCCACGGCATCCTGGGCCGCGCGCTGATGGGCTCGGTCGCGACCAAGGTCGTGGCCGAGACCGACATCTCGGTGCTGCTGGTCCAGTAAGCAGCCCCAGTCACCCCGGCGACGGCCGATGCGCCGTGGCCGCGGTCATTGCGGCGAGCGCTGCTGCCGCCATTCGCGCGGCGAACACCCGAAGCGCTCGCGAAACGCGCGGCTGAAATGCGCCGCGTCGTTGAACCCCCTCCCGTACGCGATCTCTCCCACGGGCCGCCCTGCCAAGCGCGGCTCCAGCAGGTCGCGGCTGCATGCGTCGAGCCGGCGCTCCCAGATGTACTGCGAGGGCGTCAGCGGCTCGCTCTTGAACACGCGGTGGATGTGGCTCACCGACATGCCCAGCTGCGCCGCCAGCGTGCCCACCGACAGCGTCGGATCGGCCAGCTGCTCGTCGATGCGCTGCTTCACGCGCGCGAGGTGGTACGCCGTGAGCTTGCTGAGCGCCGGTGCGTGCGCCGCAGGCAGCGTCTGCAGGCCGGCCACGAGGATGTTCTGCACGCCATGGGCCACCGCCAGCGCCGAGGCCGGCTGCAGCGCGTCGAAGTCCTCGCGCAGCGTGCGGATCATGCCCAACAGCAGGTGCCCCGCGCCCTCGCGCCCTGACACGGTGGTGGCCGTGAGCGCCTCGGTGTCGCGCAGCTCGCTGCGCAGCCGCTCGCCGGGCAGCTTGAGCACGATCTGTTCGAAGGGCTGGTCGAACAGCAGCTGGTAAGGCCGCGTGCTGTCGTACAGCGCGAAGTCGCCGGCGCCGAGCACGGCGTCGCGCCCGTCCTGGCGCACCACGCCCTGCCCGCGCGCCTGGATGCTCACGAGAAAACAGTCGTCGCTCGACGCCGCGATGTGGCCCGGCGTGCGCATCACCTTCTGCGCCCGCGAGGTCACGACCGACATGCCGAGGCCGGGCAGCGCGTGCTGGCGGATGCTGCCCTCGAAGTCGCCGCCGTCGCCGGTGCGCACCGCGTCGCATTCGAGCTGCACGTAGACGTTGCAGATCATGTCGGTCCAGTACGCGAGCCGCTGGTCGCGCGGGACGGCATCGGTGCTGAGCAAGGGGGTCATCGGGGTCCTCGGAAGGCCTTCGCAAGGCACATGCAACGCTGGAACAAGAACGCCGCCAATCCGGGTCAAGGCGTTCCGGCGGCGCGAATTTACGCTTCATGCAACCCGCATGCCACCGCGCAAACCCGGTGCGCACAGTGGGGATTTCGTTACGTTCATCGTCCCCTGGAGAACACCCCATGCCGACCACCGTCCACCCCAAGCTCCGCGTCGCCGCCGTGCAGGCCGCGCCTGTTTTCCTCGACCTCGACGCCACCATCGACAAGACCATCGACCTCATGGCGCAGGCCGCGAAACAGGGCGTGCAGCTCATCGCCTTTCCCGAGACCTGGGTGCCGGGCTACCCGTGGTGGGTCTGGCTCGATTCGCCGGCCTGGGGCATGCAGTTCGTGCAGCGCTACCACGACAACTCGCTGGTCATCGGCTCGCCCGAGTTCGAACGCCTGCAGGCGGCGGCGCGCCAGCACAAGATCTGGCTCTCGCTCGGCTACAGCGAGAAAGCGGCGGGCAGCCTGTACATCGCGCAGGCGCTGATCGACGACCAGGGCCGCACCGTGCAGACGCGTCGCAAGCTCAAGCCCACGCACGTGGAACGCACCGTGTTCGGCGAAGGCGACGGCGCCGACCTGCACGTGGTCCAGACGCCGCTGGGCAACATCGGCTCGCTGTGCTGCTGGGAGCACCTGCAGCCGCTGAGCAAGTACGCGATGTATGCGCAGAACGAGCAGATCCACTGCGGTGCATGGCCGAGCTTTTCGCTCTACCGCGGCGCGGCCTACGCGCTGGGCCATGAGGTCAACAACGCCGCGAGCCAGGTGTATGCAGTCGAGGGCGGCTGCTTCGTCATCGCGCCCTGCGCCACGGTGTCGAAGGCGATGAGCGAGCTGATGTGCACCGACGACGGCAAGCGGCAGATGCTGGGCGTCGGCGGCGGGCATGCGCGCATCTACGGCCCGGACGGTTCGCCACTGGGCACGCCGCTGGCCGAAGACGCCGAAGGCCTGGTGATCGCCGACATCGACCTCGGCATGATCGCGCTCGCCAAGGCGGCGGCCGATCCGAGCGGTCACTATTCACGGCCCGACGTCACACAGCTGCTGCTGAACAAGACGCGGCGCACGCCCGTGGTGGTGCAGCTCACGCCGGAGCCCGAGGGCAGCGTGCCCGAGCCGGTCGTGGCCTGAGCCAACCACGGAGCCGCACCATGGAATCGGCCATCCCCGAGCACCTGCGCTGCCCGCGCACCCGCGAGCGCCGCGTGGCAGACGATCACACGCCACCCTACCCCGGCTGGTCGGCGCGCGCGCCCGTGACGACGACCCAGGTCGTGATGGGCTACTTCGGCGTGCAATCGCGCGGCCCGGCGATGCAGGGCCGGGCCTGCGCCGCGCTCCTGAAAATCACCCGCGACTTCGCCCTGCCCGACGGCCCCGGCCACCACGACCTGGCCCACTGCGTCGACGCCGACGGGTACGACAACATGATCGCCATCGCCTACTGGCACGATGTGGCGGCGTTCGCGCGCTGGTGTGCCACGCCCGCCATCGAGGCCTGGTGGAACGCCGACGAGCGCTTGCATGAAGGCCTCGGCTACTTCCGCGAAATCGCATCCCCGCGTGCTGCGCACTTCGAGACCCTGTTCAGCACGCCCGACCGCCTCGAGGGCATCGGCGTGGTGATGGGCGGTGTGAGCGGCGAACTGCAGGAGCACGGCTACTGGGGGTCGATGCGCGATCGACTCCCGCTCGCGCAGGCAGACGCGCTCGCGCCTTCGGGCACGCGCGCGGTGATCGCCGGCACGCCGGCACCGGGCCAGCGCGTGCGCATCGCGGGCCACACGCACCTCGCGATGATCCGTTCGGGCCAGGAATGGACCGAGACCACCGGCCAGGAACGCCAGCGCTACCTGGAAGACATGGCCCCGGTGCTGCGCGAAGGCATGGACTTCCTGCGCGACCAGGGCCTGCCCATCGGTTGCTACAGCAACCGCTTCATGCACCACCTCGACGCGCACGGCGCGCCGCTGCAGAAGTCCTTCGGCCTGAGCTGCTGGCGCTCGCTGGCCGACATGGAGCGCTGGGCCGAGTCGCACCCGACGCACGTCGCGATCTTCGGCAGCTTCATGCGCTACGTGCAGGCGCTGAACTTCGAGCTGCGCCTGCGCCTGTACCACGAGGTGTCGGTGCTGAAGGCCGACGAGCAAAGCTACGAGTACATCAACTGCCACGCGCGCAGCGGGCTGATGAACGGGCTCGCACCCGCCGCCTGAAGCCCGGGCGCGCGACGGGGCTCAGGCGGCGAACAGCCCCTTGTGCTCCGCGCGCAGCAGCGCCTTCTGCACCTTGCCCATCGTGTTGCGCGGCAGCTCCGGCACGACGAAGCAGCGCTTCGGAATCTTGAAGTTCGCGAGCTTGGCCTTGAGCTCGGCCACGATGGCGTCGGCGTCGATCGTTGCGCCCGTCTTGGGGATCACGATGGCCACGCCCACCTCGCCGAAGTCGGGGTGCGGCACGCCGATGACGGCGCTTTCGGCCACGCCGGCCATCTCGTTGATGTAGCCCTCGATCTCGGCCGGGTAGACGTTGTAGCCGCCGCTGATGATCAAATCTTTGCTGCGCCCGACGATGGTGATGTAGCCGCGCGCATCGATCTTGCCCACGTCACCGGTCTTGAAGAAGCCGTCGGCGGTGAACTCTTCCTTCGTCTTCTCGGGCATGCGCCAGTAGCCGGTGAACACGTTGGGGCCCTTCACCTGGATGCCGCCGATCTCGTCGACCGGCAGGTCCTTGCCCTCGTCGTCGCGCACGCGCAGCTGCACGCCGGGCAATGCGAAGCCCACGGTGCCGCCACGGCGCTCGCCCTTCTTGGCGTCATACGGGTTGGACGTGAGCATGGCGGTCTCGCTCATGCCGTAGCGTTCCAGGATGGTGTGGCCGGTGCGCTCGCGCCATTCATCAAACGTTTCGATGAGCAGCGGCGCCGAGCCCGCGACGAACAGGCGCATGGTGCGCACCGCCTCGCGCGTGAGGCCCGGCTCGGCCAGCAGGCGCACGTAGAGCGTGGGCACGCCCATGAACACGGTGGCCTCGGGCAGCTTGGCGACGATGCGCTTGGGGTCGAACTTCGAGAACCAGATGATCTTGCTGCCGTTGAGCAGCGCACCGTGCAGCGCCACGAACAGGCCGTGCACGTGGAAGATCGGCAGCGCGTGGATCAGCACGTCGCCCTTCGTCCAGCCCCAGTAGTCCTTGAGCACTTCGGCGTTCGACAGCAGGTTGCGGTGCGTGAGCATCGCGCCCTTGCTGCGGCCGGTGGTGCCGCTGGTGTACAGGATGGCGGCGAGGTCGTCGGGCTTCTTGATGGCCACGGTGTGGCGGTCGCTGCAGCGCGCCGCCGCGTCGAGCAGCGTGCCGGTGCGGTCGTCGTCCAGCGTGAACACATGGCGCGTGCCGGCCGCCTCGGCGATGGGGCGCACCCAGGCCGCGTTGCGGCCGGTGCACACGACCACGGCGGGCTCGGCGTTGCCGATGAAGTACTCGATCTCGGCGCTCTGGTAGGCCGTGTTAAGCGGCAAGAACACGTAGCCCGCGCGCAGGGTCGCGAGGTACAGCAGCATGGCTTCGACCGATTTCTCGACCTGCACGGCGACGCGCGCGCCCTTCTCGAGCTTCAGGCCGTCGAGCAGGTTGGCGATCATCGCGCTGGCGCGGTCGAGGTCGCGCCACGAGTAATGCAGGCCGTTCTCGGTCTCGACCGCGATGGCGTCGAGGTCGGCGGGAAAGGCGGCGCGCAAGGCGGCGAACAGGTTGGCGTTGGGGGAGGACTTCGTCTTCATCATCTTCGTCATCATCAAACGGCAGGCTCAGGAAGGTCGGAAATTCGGAGGGCGCTTGCCCAGGAAGGCATCGATGCCTTCGCGGTGCTCGGCGCTGTCGGCATAGTCGTACGCGGTGGCCAGCAGCTGCTGCGTCGCCGCACCGCCGCGCTTCAATGCGGTGAAGGTGGCCTTGTGCAGGCGCGCGGCTTGCGGCGACAGCGCGGCAATGCGCGCCGCATGCGCCTGCGCGGCGGCCGGCACCTCGGCGTCGGGCAGCACATGCAGCAGAAAGCCCGCGTCGTACAGCCGCTGCGCGCCATGCACGCCGGCGGCCAGCAGCATGTCGCGCGCCAGCACGTCGCCGATGGCACCATGCACCAGCGCGGCTTCGCGCGGCGCCATCGGGAAGCCCAGCTTCGCGATGGGCGCGCCGAACTTCGCCGACGCACCGGCCAGGCGGATGTCGCAGCAGCTGGCGATCTCGACGCCGGCGCCCATGCAGGCGCCTTCGATCTGGGCCACCAGCGGCAGCGGGCAGTCGAGCATCGCCTGCAGCGCGGCCCAGACTTCGTTCTCGTGGAATTCGCGCAGGCTCGCTTCCTCGAAGCGGAACGAGGGGTACTCGGAGATGTCGCCGCCCGCGCAGAAGGCGCCGCCCTCCCCGCGCACGACGACGCAGCGCAGCGCGGTGTCGCCGTGCAGGTCGTCGAACACCGCGCGCAACGCGCGCCACATGGCGCGCGTCATCGCATTGAGGCGCCCCGGGTTCGACAGCGTGACGAGCGCCACGGCGCCTTCGCGGCGCAGCGAGACCTGCCGCTCGGTCATTCGAGCTTGGCGCCCGAGGCCTTCACGACGGTCGCCCATCGCTTGATCTCGGCGTTGACGAAGCGGCCGTAGGCGGCGTTCGTGACGTTCGGGATCTCGGAGCCGTTCTGGGCCCAGATGGCCTTCAGCTCGTCGGTGCCCAGCGCCTTCTTCATCGTGTCGATGATCTGCGTCTGCGCTTCGGCCGGCGTGCCCTTGGGCGCCCACAGGCCGTACCAGGTGGTGACGGTGTAGTCGGGCAGCCCGACCTCGGCGGCGCAGGGCACGTCGGGGAACGCCGGGTTGCGCTTGGCGCCGGCCACCATGAGCGCCTTGATGCGGCCGCCCTTGATGTGCTGCGCCGAAGAACCCAGGCCGTCGAACATCAGGTCGACGTTGCCCGCGATCAGGTCGGACAGCGCCGGGCCCGCGCCGCGGTACGGGATGTGGGTGATGAAGGTGCCGGTCTGCAGCTTGAACAGTTCGCCCGCCAGGTGGTGCGAGGTGCCCGAGCCGGCCGAACCGTAGTTGAGCTTGCCGGGGTTGCGCTTGGCGGTGGCAATCAGCTCCTGGATGGTCGCGGCCTGCACCCGCTTCGGGTTGACCACCACCACCTGCGGCACGTTGGCCAGCAGCATCAGGGGCACGAAGTCTTTCTCGAGGTCGTAGTCGAGCTTGGGGTAGATCGACGGTGCGATCGCGTGGTGCACCGCGCCCATGAAGAGCGAGTAGCCGTCGGCCGGCAGCTTGGCCGCGATGCTCGCGCCCACGGTGCCGCCCGCGCCGCCGCGGTTGTCGATGACCAGCGTCTGGCCCGCCGCGCGGGAGAACTGGGCCGACAGCGGACGCGCGAAGGCGTCGGTGCCTCCGCCGGCCGGGAACGGCACCACCATGGTCACGGGCTTGGTCGGCCAGCCCTGGGCGCGCGCACCGCCGCACAGGGCCACGGCCCCGGCAGCGGCGGCGACGCGCAGCACATCGCGTCGTTGAAAATTCTGTTGCGTCATCTGTCTCGTCTCCTGTCGTCGTCGTTGTGGATGTTGCCGCCCTCCGGCGGTCAAGGTGCGGGCCGCAGCGCTGCCGCGGCGAAGCGAACGGACTCAGCCTTTTTTGAGGAACAGGCCTTCGATGTCTCCCGAAACCGCGATCTTGCCGTCGGCCAGCCAGGTGCGATGCCGGTCCAGGCGCTTGAGGTCGTACAGGTAGTTGACCATGAGGCCGTACGACTGCTTGAGCCCCTTGGCCGACGGGTCGCCCGCCCAGTTGAGCCGCTCGACGCGCGCGCCGTTGCCCAGGTGGAAGCGCGCCACCGGGTCGGCCGGCGTGCCGTCGACCAGCGTGCGGCCCAGGTACTCGGCCGTGACCTGCAGCAGCCATTGGCGCAGCGGCGATTTCGCGTCGAGTTCTGTTGCTGCATCAACCGCTGCCAGCAGGCGCTCGGCCGTGGGCGGCACCGAGCCGACGAGGCGGCCGAGTTCGGCTTCGCGCTTCTCGTCCAGGCGCGGCAGCAGTTCGCCGGCGTTCTTGGCGAGCCACGCGCGCAGGCCCGGAATGGGCGACAGCGTGGCGAAGGTCTTCAGGCGCGGCAGCTCGTCCTGCAGGGTCTCGACCACGCGCTTGATGAGCGAGTCACCGAAGCTCACGCCGCGCAGGCCGGTTTGCGTGTTGCTGATCGAATAGAAGATCGCGGTGGTCGCCTTGGCTGGCTGCACCGGCACGGCGGCCTCGTCGAGCAGCGGCATGATGCCTTCGCTGATGCGGTCGACCAGCGCCACCTCGACGAAGATGAGCGGCTCGTTCGGCAGGCGCGGATGGAAGAAGCCGTAGCAGCGGCGGTCGCTGTCGTCCAGGCGGTTCTTCACGTCGGACCAGCTCTTGATGTCGTGCACCGCCTCGTAGCGGATGAGCTTCTCGATCAGCGAGGCCGGCGAGTTCCAGTCGATGCGGCGCAGTTCGAGAAAGGCCACGTCGAACCAGGTGGAAAACAGGTGCTCCAACTCGGCCTCGAGCGCGAGCAGGCGCTTGTCGGACTTCAGGCACGGCAGCAGGTCGGCGCGCAGGTCGACCAGAAAGCGCATGCCGCCGGGCTCGACCGCGAAGCGCTGCAGCAGCCGCATGCGCGGCGACACCAGCGCGCGGCGCAGGCGCAGCTCGGCCTGCCCTTCGTCCGGCGTGCCGACGGCGCTCTGGTGCTGGTCGCGCGCGCTCTTGAGCTTGCCCGCGTCGGCGGCGAAATGCTCGCTCATGAGCGCCCAGTAGTCGCGGCGCTCTTCGGGCGAAGCGCCGGCGTAGGCCTGCGCGATGGCATGGGCGCGGCGGCCGCCCTCGACCTCGCTCACGCGCGGATCGATCACGGCCTGCAGCTCGGCCAGCACGCGGCGCAGCGTGCGCGGCGACAGCGCCTCGTCGGCCTTGCGCAGCGTGGCCTGCAGCCGCTCGGCGGTGGTGCGGGCGCTGGGCTTGGGCGTGTGACGGGCCGGGCCTTTCGCGGCGCCGTTGCTCGCCACGGGAACCTTGGACGATTCGCCCATGCGCAGGCGCGCCTGGAACCACTCGGTCGCACTCATCGATCTGCTCCTGTGCCGTTGGCTGGATGGGTGGCGCCTGTCACGGCATCACCCTGGATTTCTGCTGTTGCATCACTTCGCGCAAGGCTTCGCGCTGGCGCGTCATGTGGGTGCGCATGGCGGCATCGGCGCCTTCGCTGTCGCGCGCCTTGAGCGCGGCGAACACGGCCAGGTGCTCCGACAGGCTCTGGTCGAGCCGCCCCGGCGCGTGCAGCTGCTGCAGCCGCGCCAGCTTCAGGATCTTGCGCAGGTCGCCGATCACCTGCGCCAGCCACTTGTTGTCGGCGAGCTTGATGATCGCCTCGTGAATGATGTGGTTGGTGGCGTAGTAGTCGTTGATGCGCCGCGCCTTGGCGTGGCGCACCAGGCGCTCGTGCAGCGCGTCGAGTTCGTTCAGCTCGGCGTCGCTGGCGTTGCGCGCGGCCTCGTAGGCGCAGCGCCCTTCGAGCAACGCGATGACCGGAAAGATTTCGTCGAGATCGCGCTCGGTCACCTCGTTCACGAAGCAGCCGCGGCGCGGCTCGTGGCGCAGCAGGCCTTCGGCCGTGAGCACCTTCAGTGCCTCGCGCAGCGGCGTGCGCGAGATCGACAGCCGCTCGCACAGGGCCACCTCGTCCACGAAGCTGCCGGGCGACAGCGTGCCGTCGAAGATCTGCTCGCGCAGCGTGGCGGCGACTTCGTCGTGGAGGGAATTGGGGACCAGGCGCATGCGTGAAGGACTCGGAAAGTCGGTGGGCGTTTCGCGTAATTTCCTGTAATTACGTATAATTGTGAGTGCATGGTTAACGCAATGCAAGGGCCGCGCCCTGCCCTTGCGGCCCGGAATTACCCTGAGACGGACGAAAAAAAGCGGCGCCCACCCGAAGGTGCTGCGCCGCGTTGTGCGGACGTGCGAAGGGTCAGGCGCGCGCGGTGCTGCCCGTCTTGCCGGCCCGGCCGAACCAGAACCACAGCGCGATGCCACCGATCACCATCGGCACGCTGAGCCACTGCCCCTGGCTCAGGCTGAGCGCGCGCAGGCCCAGGAAATCGTCGGGCTCGCGGAAGTACTCGGCCACGAAGCGCAGCACGCCATAGCCGATGAGGAACACGGCGGCCACCTGGCCCTGCTTGCGCTCCTTGCGCGCATAGAGCCACATCACGACGAACAGCAGCAGCCCTTCGAGCAGGAACTGGTAGACCTGCGACGGATGGCGCGGCAGCATCGAGCCGCTTTGCGGGAACACCATGCCCCAGGGCAGCTCGGGGCTGCTGAAGCGGCCCCACAGCTCGCCATTGATGAAGTTGCCCACGCGGCCCGCGGCCAAGCCGGTCGGCACGCAGGGCGCGACGAAGTCCATCACCTGCCAGAACGGCCGCGCACGCGAGCGCGAGAACCACACCATGGCGCCGACCACGCCGAGCAGGCCGCCATGGAAGCTCATGCCGCCCTGCCACACATAAAGAATCTCGAGCGGGTGCGTGAGGTAGTACTCGGGCTTGTAGAACAGGCAGTAGCCGAGCCGGCCGCCGACGATCACGCCCATGACGCCCAGGAACAGGATGTCCTCGATGTCCTTGCGTTGCCACACGCCGGCCGTGGCCAGCGAGCGGAACGGCTCGTGGTGCAGGCGGCGCGTGCCCAGGAAATAAAACAGCGCGAAGGCCGCCAAGTAGGTCAGGCCGTACCAGTGGATGGCCACCGGCCCCAGCTGCAAGGCGATGGGATTGATCTGCGGATACATGAGCATCCGACGATTGTGCCGTGGCGCAATGACGCCGCGGCCGCGGGGGCATTCAGGGCAATGTCAGCGCCCGAACTTCCACCACAGCAACCCCGCCACCAGGGCCGGCACCGCGAAGATGAACAGGAAGATCGGCAGCTCCTCGGCCACCGAGTACCCGGCCTTGAGCACGCCCACGGCCATGTTGATGCCCGCGCCGACGAACCACGCCGGAATGAACCACTTGGCCGCCGCGGCCAGCGCCATCGTCGAGCCGTCGCCCATGAAGCGGCCGGCCAGAAGAAACACCACCAGCAGCGCGAAGCCGCCCCCCATCACCATGACTGTGTGCATCTGCGTTGTCCTCCTGGGCGCATCTTGCCGGATGTCGGCGGGTCAGCGCGTGGTGTAGCCACCGTTGGCGAAGATGGTCTGGCCCGTGATCCACCAGCCCTCAGTGACCAGGAAGCGCACGATGGGCGCGATGTCCTCGATGTCGGTGAGGCCCTTCTTCGAGTACTTGCTGAGCGCGGCGGCGCTGCTGTGGTACGCCACGGCCTCGGGGCTTTCCTGGCCGTAGAAGAACGGCGTGTCCATCGGGCCCGGGCCGATGGCGTTCACCGAGATGCCGCGGTCGCCGAACTCCTTGGAGGCCGCGCGCGTGTAGTGCTCCACCGCCGCCTTGGCCGCCGGGTAGATGGCATAGAACGGCGTGTAGGCCGCGAGCAGCGAGCTCACCAGCGTCACGATGCTGCCGCCGTCGGCCAGCGTGCGGCCGGCCTGCTGGATGAAGAAGAAGGCCGCCTTGGCATTGGCGTCGAAGCTCTTGTCGTAGTCGGCTTCGGTGATGTCCAGGATCGGCTTCTTGATCACCACGCCCGCCGTGTTGATCGCCAGGTCGACCTGGCCGAAGTGCTTCACGGCCTGGTCGAACAGCTTCACGTTGTTCTCGACCACGGCGAGATCGCCCTGCACCAGCAGCGTGTCGGCGCCCTTGGCCTTCAGCGCGGCGGCCGTCTGCTCGGCCTCGGCGCGCGAACCGTCGCTGTTGTAGTGGATGGCAATGCCGCGGGCGCCGCCGTCGACCAGCTGGTGGGCGATGAGGGCACCGAGGTTCTTGCCACCGCCGGCGATGACGGCGACCTTGTTCGTGAGCGTGCGTGCGGACATGGATGGATTCCTCTGAATGAGTGAAAGACCCGGGACGGGATGTGTGACGAGCCGCCAGTCTATTGATCGCCAAGTTGCAGATAAATCATTCATTCAAGGCTAGACTGTTCTTAAAACCACGAACAATCAGCCATCGCCGCCATGGACCGCATCGAACTCCTCCAGGTCTTCCTGCGCGTGGCCGAAACCGGCAGCTTCACGCGCGCCGCCGACCGGCTGGCGCTGCCCCGCGCCACCATCTCGACCGCCATCCAGCAACTCGAAGCGCGCCTGGGCTCGCGCCTGCTGCACCGCACCACGCGCCGCGTGGGCCTCACGCCCGATGGCGAGGTGCTGCTCGAGCGGGCCCGCGCGCTGGTGGCCGACATGGAAGACATGGAGCAGCAGTTCCAGCCCGCGCACAGCAGCGTGAGCGGCCGGCTCAAGGTCGACGTGCCCAGCCGCATCGCGCGCCTGCTGATCGCGCCGGCGCTGCCCGACTTCTTTGCACGCCATCCGGCGGTCGAGCTCGAGCTGGGCTCCAGCGACCGCGCGGTCGACCTCGTGCTCGAAGGCGTGGACTGCGCCCTGCGCGTCGGCCCGCTCGCCAGCAGCAGCCTCGTGGCCCGGCCGCTGGGGCATTTCACGCTCATCAACTGCGCCAGCCCCGCCTACCTCGCGCAGCACGGCACGCCGCGCACGCCGACCGACCTGCCGCAGCACGTGGCGGTCAACTACGCCTCGCCGACCAGCGGCCGGGCCGCGCCCTGGGAATGGCAGCTGCGCGACGGCGAGACCCAGACGCTGCGCCTGCGCAGCCAGGTGGCGGCGAACAACGCCGAGACCTACATCGCCTGCGCACTGGCGGGGCTGGGCCTGATCCAGATCCCGGCCTACGACGTGCGCGAGCACCTCGCGGCCGGCGAGCTGGTGGAAGTGCTGCCCGACGCACGCGCCGAGCCGCTGCCGGTGCACCTGGTCTACCCGCACCGGCGCAATCTGTCGCGGCGGGTGCAGGCTTTCGCGGGATGGCTCGACACGCTGCTGGCGGCCACGCTCGATGCGCCCTCGCCCGCTGGCCGGACGGCGCGCAGCGCCTGAGTCTCAGGCCGGCACACGCCCCGCCCGCTCGCGCACGAAGGCCACGAAGCGCGCCAGCGCCGGGTGCGCCGCCTGCGCGGGCCACACGAGGCTGGTCTCGCACACCGGCAGGGTCACGCGCCGGCGCCCCACGCCCTTGAACTCGTGGACCTGCCGGTAGACCACGCCCGCGCGCCGGAACTGCATCACGCTGTGCGGCACCCAGGCCGCGCCGATGCCGCCCGACACAAGGTTGACGATGGTCTGCATCTGGATCGCCTCCTGCGCCACCTGCGGCGTGCGCCCGGCCGCGTGGTAGAGGCCAAAGATCGCGTCGTGCAGCGAGGGCACGATGCGGCGCGGAAAGATCACCAGCGGCTCGTCCAGCACCTCGGCCAGCGGCACCGGCCGCGCCTCGGCCAGCCGGTGCTGGGCGGGCAGCGCGAGCACCAGCGGCTCCACCTCGACCGGCAGGCAGGCCAGCCCCGGCGGCGCGGCGCCCGGCGAATGCAGCATCAGGCCGGCGTCGATCTCGCCGCGCGCGAAGGCCTCGAGCTGCACATCGCCGGTGGCCTCGACAAGTTCCAGCGCCACCTCGGGGCACAGCACGCGGAACTCGCGCACCCAGGCCGGCAGCTGCTCGAAACCGACCGTCGAAACGAAGGCGATGCGCACGCGCCCCACCTGCCCCGCCGCCGCCGCGCGCGCCCGGGCCGGCAGCGCCTGGGCGCGCGCCAGCAGCTCGCGCACGTCGGGCAGCAGCGCCTCGCCGGCCGGCGTGAGCGCCACGCGGCGGCGCGTGCGGTCGAACAGCACCACGCCCAGCGTTTTCTCGAGCTGGGCGATGGCCTGCGTGACCGGCGGCTGCGTCATGTGCAAGCGCAGGGCGGCGCGGCCGAAGTGCAGCTCTTCGGCCACGGCCACGAACTGGCGCCAGGCACGCAGGTCGATGAGGGCTTCATTCATATGCCAAGCATATCAATCCACGCTTCAAATTGGATTGGAACCAATCAATCAGAAGTCCGATACTTGGCGCTTCCCCCTCACGATCTCCCCACGACAGAAGAGACACCATGGACACCAAGACCATCCAGATCAACCGCCGCAGCGCGAACATCACCGAAGGCAAGAGCCGCGCCCCCAACCGCTCGATGTTCTACGCTATGGGCTACGAGGAAGGCGACTTCAAGAAGCCGATGGTCGGCGTCGCCAACGGCCACAGCACCATCACGCCCTGCAACTCGGGCCTGCAGAAGCTGGCCGACGCGGCCATCGCGGGCATCGAGGAAGCCGGCGGCAACGCGCAGGTGTTCGGCACGCCCACTATCTCCGACGGAATGGCCATGGGTACCGAAGGCATGAAGTACTCGCTGGTGAGCCGCGAGGTGATTTCCGACTGCATCGAGACCTGCGTCGGCGGCCAGTGGATGGACGGCGTGCTGGTGGTCGGCGGCTGCGACAAGAACATGCCCGGCGGCCTCATGGGCATGCTGCGCGCCAACGTGCCCGCCATCTACGTGTACGGCGGCACCATCCTGCCGGGCCGCTACAAGGGCCAGGACCTGAACATCGTCAGCGTGTTCGAAGCCGTGGGCCAGAATGCCGCCGGCAACATGAGCGACGAGGACCTGCACGAGATCGAAAAGCGCGCCATTCCCGGCACCGGCTCCTGCGGCGGCATGTACACGGCCAACACGATGTCGAGCGCGTTCGAGGCGCTGGGCATCTCGCTGCCCTACTCGTCGACCATGGCGAACCCGCACGACGAGAAGGCCAACTCGGCCAAGGAATCGGCCAAGGTGCTGATCGAGGCCATCAAGAAAGACCTGAAGCCGCGCGACATCGTGACCAAGAAGGCCATCGAGAACGCGGTGGCGGTCATCATGGCCACCGGCGGCTCGACCAACGCGGTGCTGCACTTCCTGGCCATCGCGCACGCGGCTGGCGTGGAGTGGTCCATCGACGACTTCGAACGCATGCGCAAGAAGGTCCCGGTGATCTGCGACCTGAAGCCCTCGGGCAAGTACCTCGCGGTCGACCTGCACCAGGCCGGCGGCATTCCGCAAGTGATGAAGGTGCTGCTCAAGGCCGGCCTGCTGCACGGCGACTGCATCACCATCAGCGGCCAGACCATCGAAGAAGTCCTGAAGGACGTGCCCGACGTGCCGCGCGCCGACCAGGACGTGATCCGCCCGATCGACAACCCGATGTACGAGGAAGGCCACCTGGCCATCCTGAAGGGCAACCTGTCGCCCGAAGGCGCGGTCGCCAAGATCACCGGCCTGAAGAACCCGGTCATCACCGGCCCGGCGCGTGTGTTCGACGACGAGCAGTCGGCATTGCAGGCCATCCTGGCCGGCAAGATCGTCGCCGGCGACGTGATGGTGCTGCGCTACCTCGGCCCCAAGGGCGGCCCGGGCATGCCGGAAATGCTGGCCCCCACGGGCGCGCTGATCGGCGCGGGCCTGGGCGAGAGCGTCGGCCTCATCACCGACGGCCGCTTCTCGGGCGGCACCTGGGGCATGGTGGTCGGCCACGTCGCGCCCGAAGCGGCAGCCGGCGGCACCATCGCGTTCGTCAACGAAGGCGACTCGATCACCATCGACGCGCACGAACTGAAGCTCGAACTCAACGTGCCTGAAGCCGAACTCGCCAAGCGCCGCGAAGGCTGGACGCCGCCGGCCCCGCGCTACACGCGCGGCGTGCAGGCCAAGTTCGCGTTCAACGCCTCGAGCGCGAGCTCGGGCGCGGTGCTCGACAAGTTCTGAAGCGGCATCAGCCCATCATCCACGCGCCGTAGCCGAAGGCCATGAAGCCTAAACCTACGATCGCGAAGATGGCCCGGGCTTCGAAATCCATCGCCGGGGGAAAGCTCTGCACGACGAAGTGCAGCAGCGCCCCCGCGCCGATGGTGAGAAAACCCGCACCGAACTGCTTCATCGCACTGTCGTCGGGATAGAGAAACACCAGCGCGAAGCCGGCCAGGAACACCACGTTGGCCAGCACCGTGCCGCGCGTGCGCCATTTCTTCTGCGTGGGCGTCGGCTCGCGCACCGGCGCCGGCCGGCCCCTGCGGCCCTCCTTGAGCGCCATGCCGGTGAAGAACAGGCCGAACATCGTCGGAAAGCCGCCGAAGAGGCCGAGCCCCCAGACGATGCCCCACATGTTCTGGAAGTCGGCCACCAGTGCCTGGGCCGGGTCGGCGGTGCTGTAGCGCACCTCGACCGCATCGCCCCATTCCTTGTCCGACAGGCTGCCGCCGAGCCCCTTGACGCGGCGCTTCTGCCCGTCGGCGGCGGTGTATTCGACGAGGGGCGCGCGCGTGGTGGTGACGTAGCCCTTGCTGTCCTTGCTGCGCTCTTCCACGAACTCGACCAGGCTGCCCTGCGTGCTGGCCGTGCCCGCGATCGACTGGTAGCGCTGCCAGCCCACCGTGACCGCGCCGTACAGGCCGGCGCAGCCGATCAGCAAGGCGCCGACGCCGGCGCCCCAGAAGAAGGTCTTGAAACGCCCGACCAGCGCGCCGACGGCCGGCCCGACCAGCAGCGACAGCCCGAAGACGAGCAAGGCGTGGGTGGCGGCTTCGTCGTCCATGGCGCGCGTCCTGTCGGCATGCGGCGCGGGTGACGGAGCCGCGCGGTCAGCGGCGCGGGCGCTGTGGCCCGTTGCTGGTGCGAAGGCCCATGTTGGTCTTCTGGCGGTCGATGCGCGCCTGCTTGCGCCGCTCCTCGCGCTCGATGACCTTGCGCTTGGTGTAGCCCGACGAATCGGCCCAGGCCCACCAGGCCAGCGCCAGCGCGAACGGGCTCAGCACGATCCACCAGCTCCAGCCGGCGACCATGCCCACTTCGAAATATTTGAGGGCTACACCGAGCAGGCCCAAGAGCAGAAACCACATCGCGAATACCCTCCGAGTTGGTCGGTATCGCCGCCGGTGCGTGTGCACCGCGCTACCTACAATCGCGTTGATCGAATGTAACTCAGCCCTTACGAAAACAGCCCCATGAAAAGAACGATGTTGATGGCAGCCCTGGGCCTCGGCCTCGCGGCGCCCGCCTTTGCCGACCTGGCCCTTGCCACGTCGAAGAACTGCATGAGCTGCCACGCGGTCGAACGCAAGGTGCTCGGGCCGTCGTTCAAGGACATCGCGGCCAAGTACAAGGACGACAAGGGTGCGGCCAACACGCTGGCCACCAAGATCATCAAGGGCGGCTCGGGCGTGTGGGGCCCGGTGCCGATGCCGGCCAACAACCAGGTCAGCGAAGCCGATGCGAAGAAGCTCGCAGCCTGGGTGTTGTCGACGAAGTAATCAGAGAAACGAAGCGCGCGACACGCCCGCGCCCGTTCAGATGCTCGGGTTGATGTCGCTGGGCACCGGACGGCGCTCGATGCGGTCCTCGAGCTGCCCGATGTGCGCCGCCACCGTGTTGTCGGTCTGGTCCGAACGCAGCTTGACCGCGCTTTCCAGCTGATCCATGCGCGCCAGCAGCGCCGTGTGCCGGTCGGCGTTGTGCGACATGTGCTGCTTCTCCTGCGCTTCCAGGAAGTTGCGCAGTTCGGTGAAGCGCGAGGCCTCGGCCTTGTCGGCGAGGTCGCGCTGGGTCTGCATTTCCTTCGTGTGGCGCTTGGTCTCCAGCAGCACCGAGCTGTGCAGGTACAGCA
Organism: Variovorax sp. GW823-FHT02B07; assembly: GCF_058797695.1. Lineage (NCBI taxonomy): Bacteria > Pseudomonadati > Pseudomonadota > Betaproteobacteria > Burkholderiales > Comamonadaceae > Variovorax > Variovorax sp. GW823-FHT02B07. The sequence continues at coordinate 1,812,152 of NZ_JBXAJX010000001.1, read as the reverse complement.
CGTACACGAGGAAGAAGGCTGCGAGCACGGCCGTGAGCCCCAGCATGATCAGCCCCAGCGGCGCCGATACGCTCATGAAGCCCAGCCACACGTCGGTGGGTGCGGACAGCGTGCCCCAGTTCAGCGCGGCAAGCCCCGCGATGAGCAGCACGATGACAAAAAGAAAAGCGGATCTCACGCCCATGTGGCGCCTCCTTGCAAACAACCGATCACGATGACAAAAGCCGCGCGCCTGTCAGGGCACGCGGTGACGACATCGGTTTTACCTCAGCCAGGAGGCCGCTTTGGTGCACATGGCCGCACAAACGGCCATGTCCTACACCTCGATACAGCAGGTTCGTGACAACTGTTCCGGAATGGCCGGATTCGGCCAACCCAGGGTTCAGTTCGTCTCGGACAACTGATCGAGGATCGCCGGGTTCTCGAGCGTCGACGTGTCCTGCGTGATCGCCTCGCCCTTGGCGATGCTGCGCAGCAGGCGCCGCATGATCTTGCCGCTGCGCGTCTTGGGCAGGTTGTCGCCGAAGCGGATGTCCTTGGGCTTGGCGATGGGTCCGATTTCCTTGGCGACCCACGCGCGCAGTTCGTTGGCGATCTGCTTGGCCTCTTCGCCGGTCGGGCGCGCGCGCTTGAGCACGACGAAGGCGCAGACGGCCTCGCCCGTCACGTCGTCGGGGCGGCCCACCACCGCGGCTTCGGCCACGAGGTCGGTCTTGGACACCAGCGCCGATTCGATTTCCATCGTGCCCAGGCGGTGGCCCGACACGTTGAGCACGTCGTCGATGCGGCCCGTGATGCGGAAGTAGCCGCGGTCGGCACTGCGCACCGCGCCGTCGCCGGCCAGGTAGATGGTGCCGCCCATCTCTTCGGGGAAGTAGCTCTTCTTGAAGCGCTCGGGGTCGTTCCAGATGGTGCGGATCATCGAGGGCCACGGCCGCTTGATGACCAGCATGCCGCCGGCGCCGTTGGGCAGGTCCTTGCCCGTCTCGTCGACGATGGCGGCCATGATGCCCGGCAGCGGCAAGGTGCACGAGCCCGGCACCAGCGGCGTGGCGCCCGGCAGCGGCGTGATGACGTGGCCGCCGGTCTCGGTCTGCCAGAAGGTGTCGACGATCGGGCAGCGCTCGCCGCCGATATTGCGGTGGTACCACATCCACGCTTCCGGGTTGATCGGCTCGCCGACCGAACCGAGGATGCGCAGGCTGGTCAGGTCCCAGTTCTTCGGGTGCACCTTCTCGTCGCCTTCGGCCGCCTTGATGAGCGAGCGGATCGCGGTGGGCGCGGTATAGAAGATCGAGACCTTGTGCTTCTGGATCATTTCCCAGAAGCGGCCCGCATGCGGGAAGGTCGGGATGCCTTCGAACACGACCTGCGTGGCGCCGGCCGCGAGCGGGCCGTAGGCGACGTAGGTGTGGCCGGTGATCCAGCCGATGTCGGCGGTGCACCAGAACAGGTCTTCGGGACGGATGTCGAAGGTCCAGTCCATCGTGAGCTTGGCCCACAGCAGGTAGCCGCCGGTGGCGTGCTGCACGCCCTTGGGCTTGCCGGTGGAGCCCGAGGTGTAGAGGATGAACAGCGGGTGCTCGGCATTGACCGGCACGGGCGCGCACTCGGTGCTCTGCCCTGCCAGGGCTTCGGTGAAGGTCTTGTCGCGGCCCTCGACGCGGTTCCACGCAGTGGGCGTGCGCTCGTACACGAGCACGGTCTTGAGCGTGTCGCAGCCGCCCAGCGCGATGCCGTCGTCCACGATGGCCTTCAGCGGCAGTTCCTTGCCGCCGCGCAGCTGGTAGTTGGCGGTGATGACGGCCACGGCGCCCGCGTCGATGATGCGTTCCTGCAGCGCCTTGGCCGAGAAGCCGCCGAACACCACGCTGTGGGTGGCGCCGATGCGCGCGCAGGCCTGCATGGCGACCACGCCCTCGATGGTCATCGGCATGTAGATGATGACGCGGTCGCCCTTTTTAATGCCCTGCGCTTTCAGCGCGTTGGCGAACTGGCTCACGCGGGCCAGCAGTTCCTTGTAGGTGACGCGGGTGACGGCGCCGTCGTCGGCTTCGAAGACGATGGCCGTCTTGTTCTCGACCGGGGTGCCGATGTGCTTGTCCAGGCAGTTGGCGCTGGCGTTGAGCTCACCGTCACCGAACCATTCGTAGAACGGCGCCTTCGATTCGTCCAGGGTGCGGGTGAAGGGCTTCGTCCACTGGAGGTTGTCCTTGGCCAGGCGGGTCCAGAAGCCTTCGAAGTCCTGTTCGGCTTCCTTGCACAGCGCCTCGTAGGCGGCCATGCCGGCAATGCGGGCGCCTTCGGTGGCGCGGGCGTCGGGCGGGAACACGCGGTTCTCGACCAGGACGGATTCAATGTTCTTCGATGCGCTGCTCATGCTCTTGTCTCCTGATTGAATGCGGCCGTAATGTCGGGGCACGCACTTACGGGCCACTGACGGGGTCGATGTTAGTTCGCAGGGTTATCACGAGTGCGTCACTGGGAGACCTCTAGAATCGCCCGACTTTTTACACCTGTCTTCTTACTTCCCATGTCCGCCCCCGATCCTTTCGACGCCCGGAACGCGCCCGTACCAGCGCGCAGTTCCCCGCTGAAGCCCCTGCCCCGGCTCATCTTCGCGAGCCGCTGGCTGCAGCTGCCGCTGTACCTGGGGCTGATCGTGGCGCAGGGCGTGTACGTGGTGCACTTCCTGGTCGAGCTGCTGCACCTGGTCGAAGCCGCCTTCGGCAACAAGGACGCGCTGCAGGCCCTGATCGCGAGCATCGGCTACAAGACCACCGCACCGGTCGGCTCGCTCAACGAGACGGTGATCATGCTGGTGGTGCTGGCGCTGATCGACGTGGTGATGATCTCCAACCTGCTGATCATGGTGATCGTGGGCGGCTACGAGACCTTCGTGAGCCGCATGGACCTCGAAGGCCACCAGGACCAGCCCGAGTGGCTGAGCCACGTGAACGCCTCGGTGCTCAAGGTGAAGCTGGCCACCGCCATCATCGGCATCAGCTCGATCCACCTGCTCAAGACCTTCATCAACGCGGACAACTACACCGACAAGGTGCTGATCGCGCAGACCGTGATCCACATCGCGTTCCTGTTCTCGGCCATGGCCATCGCCTACACCGACAAGCTCATGAACGAGGCGGCCGCCGCCAACGCCCACCACTAAGAGGGCGCATCCCAGGCCGGCACTTCGGTGAAGCGCTCGGCCAGGAAATCGAGCAAGGTGCGCAGCGCAGACGGCATGTGCTTGCGCGAGGCGTACACCGCATACACCCCCAGCACCTGCGGCTCGTGATCGGGAAAGAGCGACACCAGCTCGCCCGATTGCAACAACCCCGACGTCAGATAGGTGGGCAGCATCGCGATGCCCGCCCCGGCCCGCGCCAGCGCCATCAGGCTGGCCGCGTCGTTGGTCGAGAGGTTGCCGGCCACGGCCACCGAGACCGGCAGGCCGTCGGCCTTGCGCGTGAAATTCCACAGGCTGCGGCCGAAATACGAATGCGTGAGGCAGTTGCGCTGCGCCAGCTCTTCCACGCGTTGCGGCTGGCCGTGCGCCTTCAGGTAATCGGGCGTCGCGCAGACCACCGAGCGGCACACCGAGAGCCGGCGCGCGATGAGGTTCGGATCGATCTCGGACGACACGCGGATGGCGAGGTCGATGCGCTCGTCCACCAGGTTCACCGCGCGGTCGAGCAGCACCAGGTCGACCGCCACGCCCGGGTAGCGCCGCACGTAGTCGGCCACCGCGCCGGCCAGCTGCGCCTGCGCGAACGAGGTGCTGGCCGTGATGCGCAGCTGCCCGCTCGGCGCCTCGGCCGGATGGCGCACCGCCGCCTGCATGTCGCCCGCGAGTTCGAGCACCTGGCGGCAGCGCGGCAGCAGCTCCTCGCCCGCGGCCGTGAGGCTCAGGCGGCGCGTCGTGCGGTGCAGCAGGCGTGCGCCGGTCCATTGCTCCAGTTCGGCCACGTAGCGCGTGACCACCGGGCGCGACAGGTCGAGCTTGTCGGCCGCGGCCGAGAGGCTGCCCGCGTCCACCACGGTCACGAACACCCGCATTGCGTTCAATCGGTCCATTCGAACGATTTTAGGAATAAAGAAGCGCGAAATTCGAGGTATTTCTTTCGAAACCAGAAACCTAAGATGCGGTTCATCCCCTTCCCAACTTTTGACTGGAGTCCCTCATGAGCCACATCGCCATCCTCGGCGCCACCGGACGTGCCGGCGGCCGCCTTCTCGACGAAGCGCTGCGCCGCGGCCACACCGTGACGGCCATCGCCCGCCATGCCAGCGCAAAGCTGGCCGGCCGTGCCAACGTCAAGACCGTCGATGTCGACGCGCTCGACGCCGCCGCCCTCGAAAAGGCCGTGGCCGGCCATGACGCCGTGTTCAGCGCCGCGCACTTCGCCACCGTGCCGCCCGCGGCCGTCATCGAGCCCGTGAAGCGCGCGGACGTGAAGCGCCTGCTGGTGGTCGGCGGCGCCGGCAGCCTGTTCGCGGCGCCCGGCCTGAAGGTGATCGACACGCCGAACTTCCCCGATGCCTACCGCGCCGAAGCCACGGCCGGCGGCGTGTTCCTCGATGCGCTGCGCAACGAGAAGGACCTCGACTGGACCTTCCTGTCGCCCTCCGCCGAGTTCGTCGAAGGCGAGCGCACGGGCAAGTTCCGCCTGGGCAAGGACGACCTGCTCGTGAGCGCCGAAGGCCGCAGCTGGATCACCTTCGAGGACTACGCGATCGCGTTCATCGACGAGCTCGAGAAGCCGACGCACTCGCGCCAGCGCTACACGATCGGCTACTGATCGATCGGCTGGCAACGAAAAAGGACCCTCGCGGGTCCTTTTTTCATGGGGGCTACGGAGCGGATCAGCGACCGGTCATGTTCTCCGGCACCACCCACGCATCGAACTGTTCGGCCGTCAGGTGCCCCGACGCAATCGCCGCCTCGCGCAGGCTCGTGCCTTCCTTGTGCGCCTTCTTGGCGATGTAGGCCGACTTGTCGTAGCCGATGTGCGTGTTCAGCGCCGTCACCAGCATCAGCGAACGCTGCACCAGCTCCGTGATGCGTTCGCGGTTCGGCTCGATGCCCACGGCGCAATGGTCGTTGAAGCTCACCATGCCGTCGGCCAGCAGGCGCACGCTCTGCAGGAAGTTGTGCGCCACCATCGGGCGGAACACGTTCAGCTCGAAGTTGCCCGAGGCGCCGCCGATGTTGATGGCCACGTCGTTGCCGAACACCTGCGCGGCCAGCATCGTGACGGCCTCGCTCTGGGTCGGATTGACCTTGCCCGGCATGATCGACGAGCCGGGTTCGTTCTCGGGAATGCTCAGCTCGCCGATGCCGCTGCGCGGGCCGCTCGCGAGCCAGCGCACGTCGTTGGCGATCTTGTTCATGCTGGCGGCGAGCGTCTTCAGCGCGCCGTGGGCATGCACCAGCGCGTCGACACTGGCCATGGCTTCGAACTTGTTCGGCGCGGTCACGAACGGCAGGTTCGTGAGCTTCGCGAGTTCGGCCGCGACCTGCTCCGCGTAACCCTTGGGCGCGTTGAGCCCGGTGCCGACGGCCGTGCCGCCCAGCGCCAGTTCGCACAGGTGCGGCAGCGCGGCGCGCACGTGCGCCTCGCCGTGCGCCAGCTGCGCCACGTAGCCCGAGAACTCCTGGCCCAGCGTGAGCGGCGTGGCGTCCTGCAGGTGGGTGCGCCCGATCTTCACGATGTCGGCGAAGTCTTCGGCCTTCTTCGCCAGCGTGCCGCGCAGCTTGGCAATGGCGGGCAGCAGCTTGTGCGTGATGGCTTCCACGGCCGCCACGTGCATGGCGGTGGGGAACACGTCGTTGCTCGACTGGCTGCGGTTCACGTCGTCGTTCGGGTGCACCAGGCGCCCTTCCCCGCGCTCGCCGCCGAGCAGCTCGCTGGCGCGGTTGGCCAGCACCTCGTTGACGTTCATGTTGCTCTGCGTGCCCGAGCCGGTCTGCCAGACCACCAGCGGGAACTCGCCCGGATGCTTGCCGGCAATGACCTCGTCGGCCGCGGCCACGATGGCGTGGGTCTTCTTCTCGTCCTGCAGGCCCAGCGCGTGATTGACCACGGCCGATGCGCGTTTGACCTGGGCCAGCGCCTTGATGATTTCGCGCGGCTGCTGCTCGCCGGAGATGTCGAAGTTCTGCAGCGAGCGCTGCGTCTGCGCGCCCCACAGCTTGTCGGCCGGCACGTCGATCGGGCCGAAGGTGTCGCGCTCGGCACGGGTCTTGGGAGAAGTCGTCATGAGAAAAATGGCTCCACAGTCTTGGATGGTTGCGCCCGCTCACCGGGCGCGGTGCCGAGTATGGTCTCAATAAGAATGGCTCGCATCTGACGAGGCCTTTCGCTCAGGTCCCACAGACACGATACGCCCGTGGGTTGACTCGCGTCATGCCAAAAAGTTATAATTAGCGGCTTCCGACGACCAACAAGTCATGTTGGTCACCCTTGCACTACTCGCGGATCTGCGAATCCCGTCGCGGTGCAAGGCCCTCCACGCCGGGCCCAGCCCGGCAAACCGGCCGGATCTTTTTTCCGGCCCCATTGCCACGTCACGCTCATCCAGGCGGCGCCCCTCGACCAGGCCCGTTGTCTGCGAATGAAGCATCCGGCGGGCACTGGCTTCGTCGCCAAGTCGTCTTCAGTGCCTGTCGGCAGCCCTCGGGGCTCGCCGGGCCATTGCATGCGCATGCGCAATCTTCATGCGCGCTGTCGGGCAGCTCCCTCATCGGGCTGATGGCGTGGCCGTTGCCGCCCTCCGGGGCGGTGCTGTGTCCACCCTTCACTCAAGGAGCCCCGGCATATGGCCAAAGGAATTCTCATCGACCATGTCTTCAAGGTGTTCGGCGACTCGCCCGAACAAGCCCTCGAGCTGGTCCGCCAAGGTTTTTCCAAGAAGGAAATCCTGGCGAAGACCGGCCAGTCGATCGGCGTGTTCGATGCCACCTTCGAGATCCAGGCCGGCGAGATCTTCGTGATCATGGGCCTGTCGGGTTCCGGCAAGTCGACGCTGGTGCGGCTGCTCAACCGGCTCATCGAGCCGACCGCCGGGCGCATCGTGATCGACGGCGCCGACATCAACGAGCACTCCGACAGCAAGCTGCGCGCGCTGCGCCGCAAGGACATCAGCATGGTGTTCCAGTCGTTCGCGCTGATGCCGCACATGACGGTGCGCGAGAACACCGCCTTCGGCCTGGAGCTGTCGGGCACGCGCAAGAAAGACCGCCTCGCGCAGGCCGACCTCGCGCTGGCGCAGGTGGGCCTTTCGGGCTGGGGCGACAGCTACCCCGACGAGCTCTCTGGCGGCATGCAGCAGCGCGTGGGCCTGGCGCGCGCGCTGGCGTCTGATCCGTCGATCCTGCTGATGGACGAGGCCTTCTCGGCGCTCGACCCGATCATCCGCACCGAGATGCAATCGGAGCTGCTGCGGCTGCAGCAGGTGCAGCGCCGCACCATCGTCTTCATCTCGCACGACCTGGACGAAGCCATGCGCATCGGCGACCGCATCGCGATCATGAAGGACGGCCACGTGATCCAGGTCGGTACGCCCGACGAGATCCTGCGCACCCCGGCCGACGACTACGTGCGCAGCTTCGTGCGCGGCGTGGACGCGGCGGCGGTGTTCAAGGCGGCCGACATCGCGCGCAAGTCGCTCACCGTGGTGTGCGAACACCCCGAGCGCGGCGCGCGCGCGGCGCTCAAGCTGCTCGAAGACCAGGACCGCGACTTCGCCTACGTGACCAGCCCGACCAAGCGCTTCCTGGGCGTGGTCTCGGCCGACACGCTGCGCGGTGCGCTCGACGGACATTCGGGCCCGCTCGGGTTGCAGCACGCCTTCCTCGAGGACCTGCCGCGCATCGACGCCGAAGCCCCCGTGGCCGGCCTGATCGGCCAGCTCGCGCAGGCGCCGTGCGCACTGCCGGTCGTGGCCGGCGACGGCCGCTTCTGCGGCGCGATCAGCAAGACGACGCTGCTGCGCTTCCTCGACCGCGACACGCCGCCGATCGAACCCGTCTCACCGCACGCCGCCCCCGCACTCGCCGCCGAGCCGCATTGAATTCACGAAGGACCTTGAACGATGAACGACACCACATTGCCTTCCGACCTGAACGCCCCTCTCTTGGACGCCCCCGTCCTGGACACGCCCGCTGCCCCCCCGGCCCTCGATCCGTGGGAAGCGATCTCGGCCGCGCCTGACACCTCGAGCGCCAGCGCCTGGCTCGACGCCCCGGCGAACACCGTGCACGCCCTCGCGGGGCAGGCCGACGCCGCCACCAACGGCTTCGCGCTGCACCGCCTGTGGGACGGCTCGCTGCCCGTCGAGGCCTGGATCAACCAGGGCCTGGGCTGGGTGGTGGAGCATTTCCGGCCCTTCTTCCAGACCGTGCGCCTGCCCATCGACAGCACGCTCAACTCGGTGCAGGGCCTGCTCACCGCCCTGCCCGCGCTGCCGATGATCGCGCTCATCGGCCTGCTCGCCTGGCAGTTCGCCGGCCGCGCGCTGGCCATCGGCACCGTCGTGTCGCTGATGCTGGTGACCGTGCTGGGCATCTGGCCCGAAGCCATGGTCACGCTGTCGCTGGTGCTGACCTCATTGGTGTTCTGCATGGTCATCGGCCTGCCGCTGGGCGTGCTGCTGGCCAGCAGCGACCGGGCCCAGCGTGTGATGCGCCCGGTGCTCGACGCGATGCAGACCACGCCGGCCTTCGTGTACCTCGTGCCGGTGGTGATGCTGTTCGGCATCGGCAACGTGCCGGGCGTGATCGTGACCATCGTCTTCGCGCTCGCCCCGCTGGTGCGCCTGACCAACCTCGGCCTGCGCCAGGTGCGCCCCGACCTCATCGAGGCCGCGCGCGCCTACGGCGCCTCGCCCTGGCAGATGCTCGTGAAGGTGAAGCTGCCGCTGGCCATGCCCTCGATCATGGCGGGCATCAACCAGGCGCTGATGCTGTCGCTGTCGATGGTGGTGATCGCCTCGATGATCGCCGTGGGCGGCCTGGGCCAGATGGTGCTGCGCGGCATCGGCCGGCTCGACATGGGCCTGGCCACCGTCGGCGGCCTGGGCATCGTGCTGCTGGCGATCACGCTGGACCGCCTGACGCAGGCCATGGGCAAGTCGCGCCGCAGCGCCGGCCACCGCTGGTGGTACACGGGACCGGCCGGCCTCGCGCTGCGCACGCTGCAGCGCCTTGTCGGCACGCCCTCGCGCGGCTCGCACGCCGATGACGCCGTGCCCGCCCTTTCCACGCAAGCGCACTGACCGCCCCGGAGGACATCCACGCATGAAGACCACCCGCCTCTTCCTCGCCCGCGGCCTCCTGGCGCTGGGCTTCGCCGCCTTCGGTGCGACCGCGCAGGCCGCCACTGATCTGCCCGGCCAGGGCGTCACCGTGCAGCCGCTGAAAAGCTCGCTCGCCGAGGAAGCCTTCCAGACGCTGCTGGTGATGCGCGCGCTCGAGAAGCTCGGCTACAAGGTCGAGCCGATGAAGGACCTCGAGCCCGCCACCGAGCACCTGGCCATTGCCAATGGCGACGCCACCTTCATGGCCAACCACTGGAGCCTGCTGCACGCCGACTTCTACAAGAACAGCGGCGGCGACGCCAAGCTGTGGCGCCAGGGCACGTACTCCGACGGCGCGGTGCAGGGCTACCTGATCGACCGCAAGACCGCCGAGCAGTACAACATCACCAACCTCGCGCAGCTGAAGGACCCGGCGATTGCGAAGCTGTTCGATGCCGACGGCGACGGCAAGGCCGACCTCACCGGCTGCAACCCCGGCTGGGGCTGCGAACTGGCCATCGAAAACCACCTGAACGCCTACCAGCTGCGCGACAGCGTGACCCACAAGCAAGGCAGCTACGCCGCGCTCATGGCCGACACCATCGCGCGCTTCAAGCAGGACAGGCCGATCCTCTACTACACCTGGACGCCCTACTGGGTCAGCGCCGTGCTGCGCCCGGGCGCGGACGTGGTCTGGCTGCAGGTGCCCTTCTCGCCCGCGCAGGCCGGCGCGCAGGTCGACACCCGGCTGCCCAACGGCCGCAACTACGGCTTCCTGGCCAACGAGCAGCGCATCGTCGCCAACCGGGCCTTCATCGAGAAGAACCCCGCCGCCGGCCGCCTGTTCGAGGTGATGAAGCTGCCGATCAGCGACATCAACGCGCAGAACCTGCGCATGAGCGAAGGCGCGAACAGCATGCAGGATGTGACGCGCCACACCGACGGGTGGATTCGGGTGCACCAGGCGACGTTCGACGGGTGGATTGCGCAGGCGCGCGCCGCGGCCCGGTAACACGGCCTCCCCCCCGCGCCGGCGCCCTTTCGCCCGGCGCCGGCCTGCGGTATTGGTGGCTGAGATAATCGAGGGCGTTCCCCCTCCAAGAAGACTCCCCACCATGCCGACCACGATCCAGCAGGCCGACCTGATCGAATCGATCAGCGCCGCGCTCCAGTACATCAGCTACTACCACCCCGCGGACTACATTGCCCACTTGGCCAAGGCCTACGAGCGCGAGCAGAGCCCCGCCGCCAAGGACGCCATTGCGCAGATCCTGACCAACAGCAAGATGAGCGCCACGGGCCACCGCCCGATCTGCCAGGACACCGGCATCGTCAACGTGTTCCTCAAGGTGGGCATGGACGTGCGCTGGGGCGGCTTCACCGGTTCGCTGGACGACGCCATCAACGAAGGCGTGCGCCGCGGCTACAACCACCCCGACAACACGCTGCGCGCCTCGGTCGTGGGCGACCCGCAGTTCGATCGCAAGAACACCAAGGACAACACGCCCGCGGTGATCTTCACCGAGATCGTGCCCGGCAACACCGTCGAGGTGACGGTGGCCGCCAAGGGCGGCGGCAGCGAGAACAAGAGCAAGCTGGTCATGCTGAACCCCGGCGACAGCGTGGTCGACTGGGTGCTCAAGACCGTGCCGACCATGGGCGCCGGCTGGTGCCCGCCCGGCATGCTGGGCATCGGCATCGGCGGCACGGCCGAGAAGGCCGCGCTGATGGCCAAGGAAAGCCTGATGGACGACCTGGACATGCACGAGCTGCAGGCCAAGGCCGCCTCGGGCGCCGAGCTCAGCAAGGTCGAGGCACTGCGCCTCGAACTGTTCGAGAAGGTCAATGCCCTGGGCATCGGCGCGCAGGGCCTGGGCGGCCTGGCCACCGTGCTCGACGTCAAGATCCAGATGTACCCCACGCACGCGGCCAGCAAGCCCGTGGCGATGATCCCCAACTGCGCAGCCACGCGCCACGCGCACTTCGTGATGGACGGCAGCGGCCCGGTCTACCTCGATCCGCCGTCGCTGGACCTGTGGCCCGACGTGAACTGGGCACCGGACGAAAAGAAGAGCAAGCGCGTCGATCTGAACAAGCTCACGCCCGCTGAAGTCGCCAGCTGGAAGCCGGGCGACACGATCCTGCTGAACGGCAAGATGCTCACGGGCCGCGATGCCGCACACAAGCGCATCCAGGACATGCTGGCCAAGGGCGAGAAGTTGCCGGTCGATTTCACGAACCGCGTCATCTACTACGTCGGCCCGGTCGATCCGGTCGGCAATGAAGCCGTGGGCCCTGCCGGCCCGACCACCGCCACGCGCATGGACGGCTTCACCGAGATGATGCTTGCCCAGACCGGCCTGATCGCCATGATCGGCAAGGCCGAGCGCGGCCCGGTCGCCATCGAGGCGATCAAGAAGCACAAGAGCGCCTACCTCATGGCCGTGGGCGGCGCCGCCTACCTCGTGAGCAAGGCCATCAAGACCGCCAAGGTGGTGGGCTTTGCGGACCTGGGCATGGAAGCCATCTACGAATTCGACGTGGTCGACATGCCCGTGACCGTGGCGGTCGATGCCGGCGGCACCAGCGCGCACATCACCGGCCCGGCCGAGTGGCAAAAGCGCATCGCCAGCGGCGAGTTCAAGACCATTCCGCTGGAAGTCGCTTGAACCCGGTCGGCGTGTTCGACAGCGGCGTCGGGGGGCTGAGCACGCTCGCCGCGCTGCAGGCCGAGCTGCCGACGGAACGCTTCGTCTACTTCGCCGACACCGCGAACGCGCCGTATGGCGAGCGCGGCGACGCCTACGTCATCGCGCACTCGCGCCAGGTGGTCGAACACCTGCTGCGTGCGCACGGCATCAAGGCGCTGGTGGTGGCCTGCAACACGGCCACCACGGCGGCGATCCACGTGCTGCGCGCCGAATTTCCCTCGCTCCCCATCGTGGGCCTAGAGCCGGCGCTCAAGCCCGCCGTGGCGACGAGCCGCACGGGCCACATCGCGGTGCTGGCCACGCGCGGCACGCTGGCCAGCGCCCGGTATGCAGCGCTGCGCGATTCCTTCGCAGGCGCGACAACCGTGCGGCCCGTGCCGTGCGACGGCCTCGTGAAGGCCATCGAAGGCTTTGACAGCGCCACCATCGCCGCGCTGTGCGAGCGCTACATGGCGGAAGCAGGCCCCTTCGGCGACGGGCCAGGCGAGGTCGACACCGTGGTGCTCGGTTGCACGCACTATCCGCTCGTGAAAGACGAACTGCAGCGCCACGCACCGGCGACGCTGCGCTTCATCGACACCGGCGCACCGGTCGCGCAGCAGACGCGCCGCGTGCTGACATCGCTCGGCCGGCTGGCAGATGACAACGGCGAAGGCGGGCTGGTGCTCGAGAGCAGCGGCGTCCTGGCGGTGCTCGACGCCGCCGCGGCGCGCTGGTTGCCCGCGCGCGTGCAAGGCGCTTCGGTGCCGGCGGCGAACGCAGCCTGACATCCACTCACCAGCAAATGCGCGCCCTCTTCTTTCTGCGTCATGCACTGGTCCTGCTGGGCCTGGCCTCGGCCGCCGGCCTGGGCCACGCCGCCTGCGAAAGCGGGCTGGCCGAGCGCATGCACGCCAAGCTCTATCCGAAGCAGCCGCTCGACGAACGGCTGGCCGCCTGCAAGGTCTGGCCGGCGTTTCCCGGCCGCAGCATCGTGGTGCTGCCCATGCCGCGCGAGACCACGGACAAGGGCGCCAAGGTCTTCGACCTGGCGCTGCTGCTGATCCAGCGGCCCGACAACGGCAACACCGACCGCGACACGGTGATCGGGCGGATCTTCCTGCCCGAGGCGCTCGACGAAGACGCCACCACCTCGATCCAGGAAATCCGCGTCGACACCTCGCGCTATGTGCTGTCGCCCGACACGCGCGCCTTCGGCCTGCGCGTGCGCTACCGCGGCAACAGCCCGACCTCGGGCCCGCAGGCCAGCGAGACCGTGCGCCTGTACGTGCAGCGCGGCAACAAGCTGCAGCAGGTGCTGCAGGAGATCGAGCTCGACCACGACAACGGCGGCTGGGACGCCACCTGCACCGGCCACTTCGAGAAGCTGCGCACCATGCTGTCGGTCGCCCGCACCACGAGCAACGGCTTTGCCGATCTGCAGCTGTCGCGCACGCTGGTGCAAAGCCGCGCGCAGGAACAGGAAGACCAGGGTTGCGTCGAGAAAGCGCTGCCCGCGAAGTTCAGCACCGTGACGCTGCGCTATGACGGCGAGCGCTACAAGGTGCCCAAGTCGCTGCAGCAGGCGCCCTGAGGCGCACTTGAAATCCGGCGGGTCATTCACGGACCCGTCATACGAAAGCAACAGCATGCGCGGTTTGTTCCAAAGAACGGCCACGCACCATGAGTTCGCTTTCCCTCCCGTCCCGCATTCCTTTCCGCCCCATGCTGCTCGCCGGCGCTCTGTCGATCCTGCTCGCTGCCTGCGGCGGCGGCAGTGACGGCGGCGGCTTCAGCGGGTTCTTCCCGCCCGCCACCAACCCGCCGACCACGCCGCCCGCCGTGGTGCAGCCCGAGCCCGACCAGCTCGTCTCGAAAGCGCAGTTCACGCCCAACGCAGGCACCACCGAAGGCTCGTCCGACGCATCGACCGCCCTCGCCCTGCCCGGCGACTTCATGCTGGTGGCGGACGACGAGTCGAACGTGCTGCGCGTGTACCCGCGCGCCAGCGGCGCGGCGGTCAAGGAATGGAGCTACAAGCTCGAAGGCCCCAAGCTCTCCAAGGAGCTCGACCTCGAAGCCGGCACGCGCATCGGCGACACGCTGTACTTCACCGGCTCCAACAGCAACAAGAAGGACGGGGGCGATGCGGCGGCCGACCGCTCGCACCTGTTCGCGGTGAAGGTCGGCGGCACCGGTGCGGCCACCACCTTCGACTACGTGGGCCAGTTCTCGCTGCTCGAAGCGCAGCTCATCGCCTGGGACACGGGCAACGCCCACGGGCTCGGCGCCAACCACTTCGGCCTTGCCGTGTCGGCCGCCGCGGGCGTCGTGCCGGAGCGTGTCGACGGTTTCTCGATCGAAGGCATGACCAGCGCGCCCGGCGACACCGCCCTGTGGCTGGGCTTCCGTGCGCCGCAGACCGGCGCCTCGGTGCGCGCCAAGGCGCTGATCGTGCCGCTGCAGAACCACGCCGCGCTGATGGCCGGCACCGCCACGCAAGCTGTCTTCGGCGCGCCCATCGAACTGGAGTTGGGCGGCCGCGGCATCCGCTCGATCGACAAGGGCACCGACGGCAACTACCTGATCGTCGCCGGGCCCGCGGGCGCAGCCGTGCCGGAGGTAGAGCGCAACTTCGCCCTGTTCGCCTGGGACGGCAACCCGAACAGCGCGCCCATCGAACTGTCGAACGACCTCGACGCGCTGCGCAAGGCCACGGGCGGCAGCTTCGAATCGGTCGTCGAGGTGCCGGGCCCGGTGAAGGCCGGCACGCAGGTGCAGTTGCTGCTGGACAACGGCGACACCAAGTGGGACGGCAAGACGGCCTCGAAAGACCTGCCCGCTGCCGAGCAGAAGTTCGACGGCTTCGTCGTGCGCCTGGGCGCGCCGTGGGTCGACACGGCCGCGCCGAAGCTGCAGAAGGCGTCGCCGCCGGCCGGCCGCGTGGGCGTCAACCTCGACACCTCGATCATCCTGTCGTTCAACGAGGCGGTGCGTCTCGGGTCCGGGCGCATCGTGCTGCATGCGGCCGACGGTGCGGTGGTCGAGACCTTCCACGCCAACAGCCCCGCCGCGCGCGTGCAGGTGGCGTTCAACGTGCTGACGCTGGTGCCCACGGCCAAGCTCGCGATGAACGCGGGCTACTACGTCACGGTCGATGCCGACGCCATCACCGACGCCGCCGGCAACGCCTTCGCGGGCATCCACGACACAGCAACGCTGGGCTTCACGACGGCCGGCACGCCCACGCCGCTGGCAGCCGGCGACCTGCTCTTCATGGCCGCCAACGCCGAGGCGCCCGACGCCTATGCCTTCGTGCTGCTGAAGGCGGTGAATGGCGGGACGCAGGTGCTGTTCACCGACCGCGACCGCAAGAAGGACGCGGCCGAGTTCACCGACATCACCAACGAGACGGCCTTCTTCTGGACCGCGAACCAGAACCTGCCGGCCGGCACCATCGTGACGATCCAGACCGACGTCGTGGGCAGCCCGATCGCGGACAAGGGCTTCACGCTGGGCTCGCCGGGTGGTATCGGCAAGTCGGAAACCGTCTACGCCATCGCGGGCGGCACGATCGAAGGCCTGGGCGAAGGCAAGGCCGGCAAGATCACGGCGGTCGGCAACTACCTGGCAAGCATCACACTCGGCGGCGCCGCCGGCACCATCCCGGATGCGCTCACGACGGCCGGCACGGCGTTCAGCTTCACCGTGAGCCCGGTCAATCAGACCAACGCGATCTACAACGGCTCGCTCGACCGCTCGGACCTGGCGGCCTTCGCGGCGCGTGTGAAGAACCCGGCGAACTGGGTCCAGCGATATGCGCCGGAAGCCGGCTACCCGCTCACGCGCGACAGCCTGTTCGGCGACAAGCTGCCCTGAGCGCCGTTGAGTAACTAGCGAGCCTGCAGCGCGGCCTTGCGGCCGCGTTGCATATCGATCGGCAACAACAGCAACAGCCCGCCGATGAACAGCACGGCCGTCGAGAGGATCGCGATGCGCTGGTTGCCGCCGGTGGCCCAGGTGATGGCACCGAAGCTCAGCGGGCCGATGATGCTGGCCAGGCGCGTGGCGAAGGTCCAGAGGCCGAAGAACTCGGCCAGCTGTTGCGGCGGCGCGAGGTAGCCCGTCATCGCGCGCCCGGCCGACTGGCTCGAGCCCATCGCCAGCCCCGCGATGGCGGCGGCCCACCAGAAGCCGCCCTTGGTCGTGACCCACGCGGCAATCACGCACACCGCGGTCCATGCGAGCAGCGTCGCGGCCAGCGACACCTTGTGGCCGATGCGGTCCTGCACGTAGCCGAAGGCGAAGGCGCCGAGCGCGGCCGCGATGTTGAGCACGAAGATCAGCACCATCGTCTCGCTCGCGACGAAACCGATCACCTGCTCGGCGTAGATCGCCGCCAGCGTGATCGCGACCGCCACGCCGCCCTGGTAGCAGACGGTGCAGACCAGCAGCCACATGAAGTCACGGTAGGCACGCGCCTGCTGGAAGGTGGCCCGCAATTGCCGCCAGGCGCTGTCCTGGCCACGGCGGGCCTGCGGCACAGCGCGTTCGGGCAGCAGCGCGAAGGTGACGCAGGCGGCCACGCCGTAGATCGCCGCCGTGATCAGCATCGTGACCGGCACGAAGTGCGCCGCCGGCAGCCCATGGGCCTGCGACCACAGCACGTACGCCAGGCACAGCCCCAGCGCCAGCATGCCGCCGACATAGCCGAAGGCCCAGCCCCAGCCGCTCACCTTGCCCATGCCCTCGGCCGTTGCCAGCTCGGGCAGGAAGGCGCCGGTCAGCGACTCGCCGTAGGAATAGAAAGCATTGGAGACGATCACCAGCGCCATCGCGAGCGCGACACCCATCGCGCCGCCCGCAAAGCCAGGCGTGAGCGCCAGAGCCGCCGTGGCGAGCACGCAGCCCGTGGTCGTCATGACCAGCACGCGCTTCTTGGCGGCGCGCAGGTCGGCCCAGGCGCCGATGGCGGGCATCGTGAGCATCACGATGGCGTACGAGGTACTGAGGGCCACGGTCCACGCGAAGGTGGCCCATGGCGCACCCTTGGCGATGCCACCCACGAAGTAGGCGGCGAACACCGCCGTGATCACGACCGTGGTGTAGCCCGAGTTCGCGAAGTCGTACATCGCCCAGCCGAACACCTCGCGCTTGCGCACGCCGGGGCGCAACGCGGAGGCTGGGAACAGGGCCATGCGGCCTTGGGACCGGGCGGAGTGAAGGGTTAGTGCAGGTGGCGCGGACGACGGCCACCGCCGTGACCACCACCGCTGCCGCCGCCGGCCCCACCGGCACCGCGCGGACGCTTGCCGATTTCGAGCGAGTTCACGAGGGCATCGAAACGGTCGCTGAAGAGGCGATCGATTTCGGCGACCACGCCGCCCAGCTCAGCGCCGTCGAAGTGGCGTTCCATGAGGTTGACCACGTCTTCGACCAACAGGTCGCGCTGCACCTGCATGATCGCGGCCGGGTTGGGACCCACGAACAGCATCAGGAAGTCGTCGCGCGACTCTTCGTCAGGGTCGCCCTCTTCCTCGTCGAAATCGGTGTCGTAGAAGGTGACTTCGATCGCGGCACCGCGCTCGGAGAGTTCGTTCAGGCCCATGCACATCTCGTCGAGCGCCTGGCGGAAGTCTTCGTCGCCCGGCACGGTCCAGCAGATCTGCAGCGTGTGGTCCTTCTGCTCGAAGCGGATGCCGGGTTCTTCTTCGTAGGTGCTGGTGGCACCGTCGGCCAGCGATTTGGCGCCTGCGTATTTCCAGAGCGGCCGCAGCGCCTCCTGGATCTGCTCGAAGCTCACGTCCGAGCGCAGCGGCACATCGCCATGCACATGGATCTCAAATGGAGCGTTGTAGCGAGGCATCAAATACTCCCTTGTAAATATGGTGGTACCCGGAACGGGGGTCGAACCCGTATGCCCCGATTAAGGAAGCGGCGGATTTTAAGTCCGATGTGTCTACCAATTTCACCATCCGGGCCTCGGGTTGAACATCGACGATAACCCAAATGAAACAAGCCCCGGCAACGTCGGTTGGCGGGGCTTGTGTATCGGAGCCGATCGGTCTTGACGAGAGGGTGGAGGCGCGACCCGGAGTCGAACCGGGCTAGACGGATTTGCAATCCGTTGCATAACCGCTTTGCTATCGCGCCACGCTGAATAACGAAATCGAACTGCGAAAAAAAGGGAAGCTGCTTGCTTCCCTTTTTCAAAACTGGAGCGGGAAAAGAGTCTCGAACTCTCGACCTCAACCTTGGCAAGGTTGCGCTCTACCAACTGAGCTATTCCCGCGTTTCGAGCCTCAAATTATATACCAGTTTTTTGAGGCTCCACAAGTTCTGCAATCAATCGATCAATGTTTGACCGAGCCTTCGACGGCCGGCGCCGCAGCGCGCTGCTTGGCCAGTTCGGCCACCGCAGCAGCCGAAGCGGCCACCTCTTCGTCGGACAGCGGCTCGGGCATTTTCTCGAGCGCGATCTCAAGCACCTTGTCGATCCACTTCACCGGCACGATCTCGAGGCCGTTCTTCACGTTCTCGGGAATGTCCTGCAGGTCCTTGGCGTTCTCTTCGGGGATCAGCACGGTCTTGATGCCGCCGCGCAATGCTGCCAGCAGCTTTTCCTTCAGGCCGCCGATGGCGGTGACTTCGCCGCGCAGCGTGATCTCGCCGGTCATCGCGACGTCGGCACGCACCGGGATGCCCGTGAGCGCCGACACGAAGGCCGTCGTCATCGCCGCGCCCGCGCTCGGGCCGTCCTTGGGCGTGGCGCCGTCGGGCACGTGGATGTGGATGTCACGCTTCTCGAACACCTCGTCCTTGATGCCCAGGCGGCGCGAGCGGCTGCGCACCACGGTGCGTGCGGCCTCGACCGATTCCTTCATCACGTCGCCGAGCGAACCGGTGCGGCTGATCACGCCCTTGCCGGGCATGGTCACGGCCTCGATCGTCAGCAGGTCGCCGCCGACTTCGGTCCACGCAAGGCCCACCACCTGGCCGACCTGGTTCTGCTTCTCGGCCAGGCCGAAGCTGTACTTGCGCACGCCGAGGAACTCGTTGAGGTTCTCGCCGTCGACCGTGACCTTGGGCGTCAGTTGCTTGAGCAGCAGGCCCTTCACCACCTTGCGGCAGATCTTGGACAGCTCGCGCTCGAGCGAGCGCACGCCGGCTTCACGCGTGTAGTAGCGCACGATGTCGCGCACGGCGGATTCGGTGACGGCCAGTTCGTCGTCCTTCACGCCGTTGTTCTTCATCTGCTTGGGCAGCAGGTACTTGATCGCGATGTTGGTCTTCTCGTCCTCGGTGTAGCCCGAGAGGCGAATGACTTCCATGCGGTCCAGCAGCGCCGGCGGAATGTTCATCGAGTTCGAGGTGGCGACGAACATGACGTCGCTCAGGTCGAAGTCGACTTCCACGTAGTGGTCGCCGAAGGTGTGGTTCTGCTCGGGGTCGAGCACCTCGAGCAGCGCGCTCGACGGATCGCCGCGGAAGTCCGTGCCCAGCTTGTCGATTTCGTCCAGCAGGAACAGCGGATTGCGCGTGCCGATCTTGCTCAGCCCCTGCAGCACCTTGCCCGGCAGCGCGCCGATGTAGGTGCGGCGGTGGCCGCGGATCTCGGCTTCGTCGCGCATGCCGCCCAGCGCCATGCGGGTGTACTTGCGGCCGGTCGCCTTGGCGATCGACTGCCCCAGCGAGGTCTTGCCGACACCCGGTGGGCCCACGAGGCACAGGATGGGCGCCTTCACCTTGTCGACGCGTTGCTGCACCGCGAGGTATTCAAGGATGCGGTCCTTGACCTTCTCGAGGCCGTAGTGGTCGGCGTTGAGCACGGCCTCGGCATTGGCCAGGTCGTGCTTGATCTTGGTCTTCTTGCTCCACGGCAGGCTGATGAGCACGTCGATGTAGTTACGCACCACCGTGGCTTCGGCCGACATGGGCGACATGAGCTTGAGCTTCTTGAGCTCGCCCTCGGCCTTCTTCAGGCCTTCCTTGGACATCTTGGCGAGCTTGATCTTCTTCTCGATCTCCTCGATGTCCGCGCCCTCTTCGCCTTCGCCGAGCTCCTTCTGGATGGCCTTGACCTGCTCGTTGAGGTAGAAGTCGCGCTGATTCTTCTCCATCTGGCGCTTCACGCGGCCACGGATCTTCTTGTCGACATTCAGGATGTCGACTTCGCGCTCGAGCTGGCCGAACAGGTTTTCCAGTCGCGCCTTGACGTCGTCCAGGTCGAGCACGGCCTGCTTGTTGTCGAGCTTGAGCGGCAGGTGGGCGGCGATGGTGTCGGCCAGGCGGCCGGCGTCGTCGATGCTCGAGATCGAGGTGAGGATCTCGGGCGGGATTTTCTTGTTCAGTTTGACGTACTGGTCGAACTGCTGCATCACCGCGCGGCGCAGCGCCTCGACCTCGGTGCCCTTCTCGCCGCCTTCGGGCGCCTCGACGGGCGTCACGTTGGCCGAGAAGTGCGTCTCGCCGTCATCGATGCGGTTCACGCGGGCGCGTTGCTGGCCTTCGACCAGCACCTTCACGGTGCCGTCGGGCAGCTTGAGCATCTGCAGGATGGTCGAGACGCAGCCGACCTCGAACATGTCCTCGACCGAGGGCTCGTCCTTGGCGGCGGCCTTCTGGGCCACCAGCATGATGCGGCGCTCGGCCTCCATCGCCAGCTCGAGCGCCTTGATGCTCTTGGGGCGTCCCACGAAGAGCGGGATCACCATGTGGGGAAACACCACGACGTCCCGCAGCGGCAGCAGCGGCAGGTCGAGGGCTTCGGGGGGCAACGGGGTATGACCAGACATGAGCGTCCTTGTCCTTTAGGCCTTTTTCGCCGTTTCGCGGTACACGAGCAGCGGGGGCTTGTTTTCGTCGATGGTCGATTCCTCGACCACCACCTTGTCGACATTGGTCGCGTTCGGCAATTCGAACATGGTGTCGATCAGCGACTGTTCAAGGATCGAGCGCAGGCCGCGCGCGCCGGTCTTGCGGGCCAGCGCCTTGCGGGCGATCGCCTTGAGCGCCGCGGGACGGATTTCGAGGTCCACGCCTTCCATCTGCAGCAGCTTGGTGAACTGCTTCACCACCGCATTCTTGGGCTCGGTCAGGATCTGCACCAGCGCGTCTTCGCTCAGCTCGGCCAGCGAGGCGACCACGGGCATGCGGCCCACGAGTTCGGGGATCAGGCCGAACTTGATCAGGTCTTCGGGCTCGACTTCGCGGAACACCTCGGTGATGCTGCGCTGGGCCTTGCTCTTCACTGCGGCGCCGAAGCCGATACCCGAGGCCTCGGTGCGGTTTTCGATGACCTTCTCGAGGCCCGCAAAGGCGCCGCCGCAGATGAACAGGATGTTGGTCGTGTCGATCTGCAGGAAGTCCTGGTTCGGGTGCTTGCGCCCGCCCTGGGGCGGCACGCTGGCCATGGTGCCTTCGATGAGCTTGAGCAGCGCCTGCTGCACGCCCTCGCCCGACACGTCGCGGGTGATCGAGGGGTTGTCGGACTTGCGCGAGATCTTGTCGATTTCGTCGATGTAGACGATGCCGCGCTGGGCGCGCTCGACCTCGTAGTTGCAGCTTTGCAGCAGCTTCTGGATGATGTTCTCGACGTCCTCGCCCACGTAGCCGGCTTCGGTCAGCGTGGTGGCGTCGGCCATCACGAAGGGCACGTCGAGCATGCGCGCAAGCGTTTGCGCCAGCAGCGTCTTGCCCGAACCCGTGGGGCCGATCAAGAGGATGTTGCTCTTGCTGAGCTCGACCTCGTCGCCCTTGGTGTTCTTTTCCTTGTGGCGCAGGCGCTTGTAGTGGTTGTAGACCGCCACCGACAGCATGCGCTTGGCCGGCTCCTGGCCGATCACGTAGTTGTCGAGGTTGGTCTTGATCTCCAGCGGCGTGGGCAGGTCGCTGCGCGCGTCGCGCGCTTCCTCACCGGCCGGCAGCTCGTCACGGATGATCTCGTTGCACAGGTCGATGCATTCGTCGCAGATGAAGACCGAAGGGCCCGCGATCAGCTTCTTGACCTCATGCTGGCTCTTGCCGCAGAACGAGCAATAAAGCGTTTTTTCGCTGGAGGTGCCTTTTTTTTCGGCCATGGACTTTTGCCTCGTGACAGGGTATGGACAATGATAACTAAACAAAAACGGCGTTTCCCGTGTGGGAAACGCCGTTTTTGCCTTTTGGGCGCCCGAGGCGCCGGGCGGCATTAACCGCGCTGGGAGACGACCTGGTCGACCAGGCCGTAATCCTTGGCCTCGTCGGCCGTCAGGAAGTAGTCGCGCTCGGTGTCCGACTTGACCTTTTCCAGCGGCTGGCCGGTGCGTTCGGCCAGGATGCGGTTCATCTGGTCCTTGGTGCGCAGGATGTCGCGCGCATGGATCTCGATGTCGGTGGCCTGGCCGCGTGCGCCGCCCAGCACCTGGTGGATCATGATCTTGGAGTTGGGCAGCGAGAAACGCTTGCCCTTCTCGCCGGCCGCCAGCAGGAAGGCGCCCATGCTGGCCGCGAAGCCCAGACACATGGTCGACACCGACGGCTTGATGAACTGCATCGTGTCGTAGATCGCCATGCCGGCGCTCACGCTGCCGCCCGGGGAGTTGATGTAGAACGAAATGTCCTTGTCCGGGTTCTCGCTCTCGAGGAACAGCAGCTGGGCCACCACGAGGTTGGCGGTCTGGTCGTTGACCTCGCCCACCAGGAAGATGATGCGTTCCTTGAGGAGACGCGAGTAGATGTCATACGACCGCTCGCCGCGGCCCGACTGCTCGACGACCATCGGGATCATGCCGAGGCCTTGAATTTCCTGTGCGCTCATGAATTTGCTCTCCGGAAAATGGATTCGTTCGCTCTGATTGAACTGTACGCCTGAGTGAAATGGGGCTCGTGCCGCAAAGCACAAGCCCCATCGGCGTTGCTGCATGCAGCGACGGAAACCAGCTTACTGCTGCTGCGCCATCAGTTCGTCGAACGACACCGACTTTTCGTTGACCTTGGCCTTGCCCAGCACGAAGTCGGTCACGTTGTTCTCGATGACCACGGCTTCGACTTCCGCCAGGCGGTTGTTGTCGCTGAAGTACCAGCGCACGACGTCTTGCGGCTTCTCGTAGCTGGCGGCCAGCTCGTCGATGTGGGCCTTGATCTGCTCGGGCTTGGCCTGCAGGTTGTTGGCACGCACCAGCTCGGCCACGACCAGGCCCAGGCGCACGCGGCGCTCGGCTTGGGGGCGGAACACTTCTTCGGGGATCGGGGCCTTGTCGGCGTCCTTGATGCCGCGCTGCTTGAGCTCGGCGCGGGCGCCGTCGATCATGCGGGCGACTTCCGACTGCACGCTGGCGTTGGGCAGGTCGAGTTCGGCGTTGGCCACCAGGGCGTCCATCACGGCGTTCTTGTTGCGGGCCAGCAGGCGGAACTTCACTTCGCGCTCGAGGTTGCGCTTGATGTCGGCGCGCAGGCCTTCCACGGTGGCTTCGGCGATGCCGAGCGACTTGGCCAGCTGTTCGTTGACTTCGGGCAGGTGCGAGGCTTCGATCTTCTTCACGGTGACCATGAAGTCGGCTTGCTTGCCGGCCACGTCCTTGCCGTGGTAGTCGGCCGGGAACGACAGCGGGAAGGTGCGGCTGTCGCCGGACTTCATGCCGCGCACGGCGTCTTCGAATTCCTTGAGCATCTGGCCTTCGCCGACGACGAACTGGAAGTCTTCGGCCTTGCCGCCCTGGAAGGGTTCGCCGTCGATCTTGCCTTCGAAGTCGACCGTCACGCGGTCGTTGTCTTCGGCCACAGCGTCTTGGGCGCGCTGGGCGAAGGTGCGGCGCTGCTTGCGCAGGATGTCCAGGGTCTTGTCGATGGCTTCGTCGCCGACTTCGGCCGACAGCTTCTCGACTTCAGCGCCCGACAGGTCATTGATCTTGACTTCGGGGAACACTTCGAAGACCGCGTCGAAGGCGAGCTGGCCTTCGGGCGACTCTTCCTTCTCGGTGATGCGGGGCTGGCCGGCGACGCGTAGCTTGGCTTCGTTCGCGGCTTGCGAGAAGGCCTCGCCGACCTTGTCGTTCATGACTTCGTAATGCACCGAGTAGCCGTAGCGCTGGGCCACGACGTTCATCGGCACCTTGCCGGGACGGAAGCCGTCCATCTTGACGGTGCGCGCGAGCTTCTTGAGGCGCGAATCGACTTCGTTCTGGATGGTGCCGACCGGCAGGGTCAGCGTGATCTTGCGTTCGAGCTTCTCGAGAGTTTCAACGTTCACGGTCATGGTGTCTTCCTTGTGAGGGGTGTGGCTGGTGCGCGGGGCCGGACTCGAACCGGCACGTTCTTGCGAACGTCAGGACCTAAACCTGGTGCGTCTACCAATTTCGCCACCCGCGCGATGCCAAATTTCAGGTGAATGCAAAGGCGGACGGCCTCGGCGCTGCGGAAAAACCGCTGGCCCAAGACCGTCCGCCTGAAATCGGTCAACCGCGCATTTTAAACGCAAGAATGGGGGCCTTCCGGCTTCCCCTTTGGGGGATTTCACCCACTCTCGCGCAAGGGATACGGGCCGCGCGACAACGGCCCCTGAAAAGCGCCTTTTCAGGCGGCAGCGGTTTGCGGCTCCCGCTTGATGCGGAAGGCCGCGGCATACATGGCCGGCAGCGCCAGCAGCGTCAGCACGGTGGCCACGATCAGCCCGCCCATGATGGCCACGGCCATCGGGCCCCAGAACACGCTGCGCGACAGCGGGATCATCGCCAACACCGCCGCCGCGGCGGTCAGCACGATGGGGCGCAGGCGCCGCACGGCCGATTCGACGATCGCGTCCCAGGCCGGCACGCCGGCGGCGCGGTCGAGCTCGATCTGGTCGATCAGGATCACGGCGTTGCGCTGGATCATGCCCATCAGCGCGATCACGCCGAGCAGCGCCACGAAGCCGAAAGGCCGGTTCAGCAGCAGCAGCGCGGCGGCCACGCCGGCGATGCCCATCGGGCCGGTGATGAACACCAGCAGCGAGCGGCTGAAGCTGTGCAGCTGCAGCATCAGCAGCGTGAACACCAGGAACAGCATGATCGGCACGCCCGCCACGATCGAGGCCGAGCCCTTGGAGCTTTCCTCCACGGCGCCCGCCACCTCGATGCGGTAGCCGCCCTGCCCGGCCGCATGCCAGCCGGCTTCCAGCTCGCGCAGTTTCGGCAGCAGCTGCTCGGTCACGGTGGCGCCCTGCAGGCCTTCCACCACGTCGCCCTGCACGGTGATGGCGTAGTCGCGGTTCTCGCGCCACATCACGCCGGGTTCCCAGGTGAACACCGGCCGGGCGATCTGCGTGAGCGGGATCGAACGGCCCGTGGTCGTCGGGATGTAGGCATTGCCGATGTCCGAAATCGCCTCGCGCTCGTCAGCCGACTGGCGCAGCACGATGTCGATCAGCAGATCGTTCTCGCGGTACTGGCCGACCGTGGTGCCGCTGAACATGGTGCGCGAGGCCTGGGCGATGGCCTGGCTGGTCACGCCGAGCGCGCGCGCCTTGGCCTGGTCGATTTCGAGGCGGATCACCTTGACCGACTCGTTCCAGTTGTCATTCACGCCGCGCATGTTGGGGCTCTCACGCAGCACGGCCTTCACCTCGTCGGCGCGGGCGCGCAGCTGGGCGGGCTCGGTGCCGATCACGCGGAACTGCACCGGGTACGGCACCGGCGGGCCGTTGGGCAGCAGCTTGACGCGGCCGCGCACCTCGGGAAATTCCTCGGCCAGCAAGGCGGGCAGGCGCAGGCGCAGCGTTTCGCGCACCTTCAGGTCCTTGGCCAGCACGATGAGCTGCGACACGTTGGTCTGCGGAAACACCTGGTCCAGCGGCAGGTAGAAGCGCGGCACGCCGGAACCGATCCAGGTGCTGACGGTCTTCACGCCCTCTTCCTTCATCACGCGCTGCTCGACGCGCCTGGCCACCTCTTCGTTGGCGGCGAACGAGGTGCCTTCGGGGAACCAGATGTCCACCATGATCTCGGGCCGGCTCGAATCGGGGAAGAACTGCTGCTGCACCTTGCCCATGCCGACGATGCCCAGCGCGAAGATCAGCACGGTGGCGCCGATGGTCAGCCAGCGATGCTGCACGCACCAGTTCACGGCGCGGCGGAAGCTGTTGTAGAACGGCGTGTCGAACAGCTCGTGCGGCGGCGCGTCGGGGTCGTGCGGCTTCACCTTGAGCAGCAGCGTGCCCAGGTACGGCACGAAGTACACCGACACGATCCACGACAGCACCAGCGCGATCACCGTCACCGCGAAGATCGCGAAGGTGTACTCGCCCGTCACCGACTTGGCGATGCCGATCGGCAGGAAGCCCGCCGCCGTGATGAGCGTGCCCGTGAGCATCGGCTTGGCCGTGACGTCGTAGGCGAAGGTGGCGGCGCGGACCTTGTCGTAGCCCTCTTCCATCTTCCGCACCATCATCTCGACCGCGATGATCGCGTCGTCCACCAAGAGGCCGAGCGCGATGATCAGCGACCCCAGCGATATCTTGTGCAGCCCGATGCCGAAGTAGTTCATGGCCAGGAAGGTCACGGCCAGCACCAGCGGAATGGTGATCGCCACCACCAGCCCGGGGCGCATGTCGATGTACCAGCCGAAGCGCCCGCCCTTGTGCAGGCCCAGCGCGATGATGCTCACGGCCAGCACGATGGCCACGGCCTCGATGAGCACGCCGACGAATTCGTTGACCGAGCTGGCCACCGACACCGGCTGGTCCTGCACCTGCGCCAGCTTCACGCCGGCCGGCAGGCGCTGGTCGATGGTGGCGGTGGTGGCCTTGAGCGCCTTGCCCAGCGCGATGATGTCGCCACCCTTGGCCATCGACACACCGAGCGCGATCACTTCCTTGCCCTGGTGGTGCACCTTGACGGCCGGCGGATCGACGTACCCGCGGCGGATCTCGGCGATGTCGCCGAGCTTGATCTGGTTGCCCGAGCTGCCGCGGATCGGCATCTCGCGCAGCTGCTCGACGCTGGTGAACTGGCCGCCCACGCGCACCTGCACCACGTCCAGCGGCGACTGGATCGTGCCGGCGCTTTCGACCGCGTTCTGCGAGCCGAGCTGGGCCAGCACGGCGTTGAAGTCGAGCCCCAGCTGCGCCAGGCGCTTCTGCGAGATCTCGATGAAGACCTTTTCGTCCTGCACGCCGAACTGGTCGACCTTGGCCACGTCCTTCACGCGCAGCAGCTGCTGGCGCACGTCGTCGGCCAGCGTCTTGAGCTCGGCGTAGCTGAAGCCTTCGCTCTCCAGCGCGTAGATCACGCCGTAGACGTCGCCGAAATCGTCATTGAAGAACGGCCCCTGCACACCCGCGGGCAAGGTGCCGCGCATGTCGCCGATCTTCTTGCGCACCGTGTACCAGACGTTGGCCACCTCGGCGGCCTTGGACGAATCCTTGATCTGGAAAATGATCTGCGACTCGCCGGGCTTGGAGTAGCTGCGGATCTTGTCGGCGTACGGTGCTTCCTGCAGCGTGCGCTCCAGCTTGTCGGTGACCTGCTCGGCCACCTGTTGCGCGGTGGCGCCGGGCCAGTAGGTGCGCACCACCATCGCACGGAAGGTGAACGGCGGGTCTTCGTCCTGGCCGAGCTGGAAGTACGCGAACGCGCCCAGCACCATCAGCACCACCATCAGGTAGCGCGTGAGGGGCGCGTGGTCCAGCGCCCATTTGGAAAGATTGAAGCCGGGCGACTTGTACTCAGACTCAGGCGCCGGGGTTGTCGCGGGGGTCGCTGGGCCTTCCGTCATTTGGCGGCACCCGTTGCGATCTCCTTCTTCGTCGCGGCCACGGCCTCGACGGCCTGCTGCTTCGCCTGCGCCTGTTGCTGGCCATTGGCGGCGGCCGCCATGGCCTCCTTCGACTGGTAGATGGTGACCTTCTGCCCTGGCGACAGCACGTGCACGCCCGCGGCCACGACCATCATCCCGGTCGACAGGCCCGAGCCGATCACGGCTTCATTGCCGTCGGCCGTGACCACCTGCACCGGCTGCGAGCGCACGGTCATGCTGTCCTTGTCGAGCACCCAGACCGCCGAGCCCTTGCCTTCCTGGCGCAGTGCGCTGGTCGGCAGCTTGATCACCGCGACGTCGGTGCGGGCCAGGGCCTGCGGCCTGGCGTAGACGGTGGCGCCAAGCGCCGGCGAGGTCGCGGCGTCGATCGACACCTTGACCGAGTAGGTGCGCGTGACCGCGTCGGCACTGGCCGCGACCTCGCGCACCTGGCCCTGCAGCACCTCGCCGCCGGACCAGCCGCGCACCGCGACCGGCGAGCCGGGCTTGATCAGCGCGGCGCGGTCTTCAGGCACCGCGAACACCACGTCGCGCGCGCCGTCCTGGGCGATGCGCACGACCGGCGTGCCGGCCTGCACCACCTGGCCCGGCTCGGCCTCGATGGCCGTGATGATGCCTGCCACGTCGGCCACCAGCGTCGTGTAGCTGGCCTGGTTGCCTTGCGAGGCCAGTTGCGCCTGCGCCTGCTCGAGCTGCGCCTGGGCTGCCTTCCAGGTGGTTTCGCGGCGTTCCAGTTCGGCGCCGCTGATGAAGTTCTGCGATCGCAGTTCGGTATAGCGCTTGAGGTCGGCGGCTGCCAGATCGCGGTTGGTCAGCGCGGCGGCCTGCTGGGCGCGGGCGGCCTCGGCGGCCAGGCGGTAGTCCTGCGGATCGAGCTGAGCCAAGACCTGGCCGGCCTGCACGTGCTGGCCGAGCTCGGCCTGGCGGCGGATGATCTTGCCCGCCACCCGGAAGCCCAGGCGCGATTCGACCCGGGCCCGCACCTCGGCCGAGAACTCGGGCTGGGCGTCGTAGTCGCTGGTGCCGACGGTCACGAACTTGACCGCCCTCACGGGCTCCTGGGCAGGCGGTTTCGGCGAACAGCCGGCCAGAAAGATGGCGGGAAGCAGCAGCCAGGCGGCGCTGCGGGCACGGAGTGAGGCGGCGGAGGCGGTCATGAGACACCCAAGAAAAGAGGAACCGGGTCATTAATGACCCACCGGTTAGTAATCTAGGGTAAACGTTAAACAGTGTCAATGACCCGCGGGTCAGTTGACCATGTCGACAGCAATGTCTGCGCTAGGTTCTCTGCCCCATTTCAACCAGCCGGTTATCAGGAAGCTCGAAGTAATCGGATGCCCGGCCCGCGTTGCGCTGCAGCCAGCCGAACAGCACCCGTCGCACCGGGTTCATGCCCGGCAGGTTCTCCTCGCCCACCGAGGCGCGGGAGACGAAGTACGAGGTCTTCATCGAGTCGATGGCCAGGGTCTTCTGGTAGGCCAGGATGCGGATGAACTCGGGCACGTCGGGCCGCTCCATGAAGCCGTGGCGCGCCGTGACCACCCAGATGCCGTCCATCAGCTGCTCGGCCTCGATGCGCAGGCGCGCGTCCACGCGCGGCGTGTCGCATGAGAGCACGCGCAGCACGATCACCTGCTCGTGCAGCACCTGGTTGTGCTTGAGGTTGTGCAGCAGCGCATGCGGCACCGCCGTGGCGTCGGGGTTCAGAAACACGGCCGTGCCGCTCACCCGGTGCGGCATGTTCAGCGCCAGCGACTCGACGAAGGGGCGCAGCGGCAGGCTGTCGGCCGCCGCCGCTTCCAGGCCCAGGCGCCGGCCCTTGGCCCAGGTGGTGAACAGCACCATCACCCCGGCCGCCACCGCCAGCGTGAGCCAGCCGCCCTCGGCCACCTTCAGGCTGTTGGACACCACGAAGGTCAGGTCGACCGCCGCGAAGGCCGCCACGCCGACCGCCACCGCCACCTTGTTCCAGCGCCACAGGCCCCAGGCCACGATGCCGGCCAGCAATGTGGTCGTCACCATCGTGATCGACACCGCGATGCCATACGCCGCCGACAGCGCGCCCGAACTGCGGAAGCCCAGCACCAGCAGCAGCACCCCGACCATCAGCAGCCAGTTGACCGCGGGCACGTAGATCTGCCCGATGGCCGTGCCCGAGGTCTGCACCACGCGCATGCGCGGCAGGTAGCCCATGCGCATCGCCTGCGCGGTGAGCGAGAAGGCGCCCGAGATCACCGCCTGCGACGCGATCACCGTGGCCATCGCGGCCAGCACCACCATCGGCAGCACGCCCCACGAGGGAAAGAGCCGGAAGAACGGGTTGTCGATGGCCGCCGGGTTCGCCAGCACCAGCGCGCCCTGCCCGAAGTAGTTGAGCACCAGCCCCGGCAGCGCGATGAAGATCCACGCGAGCCGGATCGGCTTGGCGCCGAAGTGCCCCATGTCGGCGTACAGCGCCTCGCCGCCCGTGAACGCCAGGAACACCGCGCCCAGCACGGCCAGCGACTGCGCCCGGTGCACGACCAGGAAGCTCACCGCCCGGCGCGGGTCGAGCGCCGCCAGCACCTGCGGCTGCTGCAGCACCTGCCACAGCCCGGCCACCCCCAGCACCAGGAACCACAGCAGCATCACCGGCCCGAAGATCTTGCCGACCACGCCGGTGCCCTTCTTCTGCACCATGAACAGCCCGACGAGGATCGCCAGCGTGATCGGGATCACCGCGCGCTGCAGCACGGGCGCCTGCACCTCCAGGCCCTCGACCGCCGACAGCACCGAGATCGCCGGCGTGATCAGGCTGTCGCCGTAGAACATGGCCGCGCCCACCAGGCCCAAAAGCCCGATCCCGCGCCACACCCAGGGCCGGGTCTTGGGGCCCGAGACCGCGTTGCGCGCCAGCGCCTGCAGCGCCAGGATGCCGCCCTCGCCGTCGTGGTCGGCGCGCAGCACGAACACCACGTACTTGAGCGTCACCACGAACATCAGGCCCCAGAAGATCAGCGAGAGCAGGCCCAGCACCGCGTCGGGTGAGAACGGCACGCCGTGCTCGGGGTTCATCGTCTCCTTGAAGGCGTACAGCGGCGAGGTGCCGATGTCGCCGAAGACGACGCCCAGCGCCGCGATCATCAGCCCCGGCCCGGCCGCGTGTGCCGTGTCGCCCGAAGCGGGAAGCGAAGTCCCGGAAGCCGCGGCAGTTGCTTTCATCGTCATGGGCGAAAGAAAGAGAGATGGAAAGTGGCGACGCCACGAGCATAGTGCCCGGACATGACGTCGCCGACAATCGTGGCGTGTCCGCCACTCCTCCTGCCAATCCCCGTCACGCCGCCGCGCCGGCCCATTACGAAAACTTTCCCGTGGCCTCCTGGCTGTGCCCGCCGCACCTGCGTCCGCCCATTGCCGCGATCTACCACTTCGCGCGCACCGCCGACGACATCGCCGACGAGGGCGACGCCTCGCCCGATGCGCGCCTGGCCGAGCTGCGCGCCTACCGCGAGGAACTGGCCGCCGCCGCGCGCGGCGACGCGCTGCCCGACTCGCGCTGGCCCCACGTGTTCGGCCCGCTGGCCTGGGCCATCGCCCAGTACCGCCTGCCCGAGGACCTGCTCGCCGACCTGCTCAGCGCCTTCATGCAGGACATCGAAAAGACCCGCGACCGCGGCACCTATGCCGACCGCGCCGAGCTGCTCGACTACTGCCGCCGCTCCGCCAACCCGGTCGGCCGGCTGCTGCTGCACCTGTACGGCGTGACCGACGCGCAGGCGCTGGCCCAGAGCGACGCCATCTGCAGCGCGCTGCAGCTCATCAACTTCTGGCAGGACCCGAGCGTCGACCTGCCGCGCGGGCGCTTCTACTTTCCGCGCACCGACTGCGCGCGGCGCGGCCTGACGTCGGAGCATTTCAAGGTCTTCGAACCGCTGTCGCCGGCGCCGCCGCCGCAGGAAGCTATCAATCTGATAGCGGTGGTGGCTTTCTGGGCGCGCGAGCTCATGACCGAGGGCGCCCCGCTCGTGCACCGCCTGCCGGGCCGCGTAGGCTGGGAGCTGCGCCTCGTCGTGCAGGGCGGCCTGCGCATCCTCGACAAGATCGAGGACCTGGGCTTCGACACCTTCTCGCAGCGTCCCACCGTCGGCAAGGCCGACGCGCCCGTGCTGCTCTGGAAGGCATGGCGGATGCGGAGACAATCACGGCCCATGAAAGCAGCGCCTCCCCGATGAATCCCGAGCAATACGTGCAAGACAAGGCCGCCGCTTCGGGCAGCAGTTTCTATTACGCCTTCCTGTTCCTGCCCAAGCCGCGGCGCGCCGCGATCACGGCTTTTTATGCCTTCTGCCGCGAGGTCGACGACGTGGTCGACGAGGTCTCCGACCCCGGCGTGGCCGCCACCAAGCTCGCCTGGTGGCGCACCGAGGTCGCCCAGGCTTTTGCCGGCACGCCGCGCCACCCGGTCATGCAGGCGCTCATGCCGCATGCCGCGGCCTACGGCATCGAAGCGCGCCAGCTCCACGAGGTGATCGACGGCTGCCAGATGGACCTGGACCAGACCCGCTACCTCGACTTTCCCGGCCTCGCGCGCTACTGCCACCTGGTGGCCGGCGTGGTCGGCGAAGTCGCCGCGCGCATCTTCGGCCAGACCGATCCGCAGACCACCGCCTACGCCCACAAGCTCGGCCTGGCGCTGCAGCTCACCAACATCCTGCGTGACGTCGGCGAAGACGCACTGCGCGGTCGCATCTACCTGCCCGTCAACGAACTTCAGCAGTTCGACGTGAAGGCGCACGAGATCTTGAACCGCGTGCACTCCGACCGTTTTGTCGCGCTCATGAAGTTCCAGGCCCAGCGCGCCCACGCCGCCTACGACGAGGCGCTGGCCCTGCTCCCGCTGGCCGACCGCCGTACCCAGAAGCCCGGCCTGATGATGGCCAGCATCTACCGCACGCTGCTGCGCGAGATCGAGCGCGACGACTTCCAGGTGTTGAACCAGCGGGTCAGCCTGACCCCCGTGCGCAAGCTGTGGCTGGCATGGAAAGTCCAGGCCCTAGGCCGGATATGACGCCCCACCCTTCGTGCCCATGAGGCTCGCCGTCATCGGCGCCGGCTGGGCCGGCCTCGCCTGCGCCGTCGAGGCCACGCGCCTCGGCCACGCCGTCACTCTGTTCGAAGCCGCGCCGATGGCCGGCGGGCGCGCGCGGCGGGTCGATCGCATGCATGGCATGGCGCTCGACAACGGCCAGCACATCCTGATCGGCGCCTACACCGCCACGCTGGCGCTCATGCGCGACGTGGGGGTGGATGTGGAAACCGCCCTGCAGCGCCTGCCGCTGTCGCTGCGCTTTGCCGACGGCGGCGGGCTGCAGCTGCCCGCGGGCCGGCCGCCGCCGCTCGACCTGCTCATCGGCATCTTCACCGCGCGCGGCTGGAGTTGGCGCGACAAGGCCGCACTGCTGTCCACCGCCGTGCGCTGGCGCCTCGCGGGCTTTCGCTGCGCGCCCGGCACCAGCGTCGCCACGCTCTGCACCGGGCTTACGCCGCGTGTCATGCAGGAGCTGATCGAGCCGCTGTGCGTCTCGGCGCTCAACACGCCCGTGCCGCAATCCAGCGGCCAAGTGTTCCTGCGCGTGCTGCACGACGCGCTGTTCAGCGGACGCGGCGGTGCCGACCTGCTGCTGCCGCGTGTCGACCTTGGCGCGCTACTGCCCGACGCCGCGCTGGCGTGGCTCGCCCGGCATGGCGCCACCACGCGCATCGGGCACCGCGTGCGCACCATCGCACCTGAAGGCGACCAGTGGCGCGTCGACGACGAGGTCTTCGACCAGGCTGTGCTCGCCGGTGCGCCCTGGGACGCCGCACGACTCGCCCGCGCCACCGGCCTGCCGGCAGCCTCGCGCTGGTGCAACGTCACCGAATCGCTGCGCTTCGAGGCGATCGCCACGGTCTACGTGCGCGGCGCTGCGCCGTTGGCCGAACCGATGCTCGCGCTGCGCAGCCAGCCAGGCAGCGCACCGGCCCAGTTCGTGTTCGATCGCGGCCAGCTCGGTGGACCGGCGGGCGTGCTCGCCTTCGTCGTGAGCGCCAACGAGACGCCGCGCGAGACGCTCGAGAAACAGGTGCTCGCGCAAGCCGGCATGCAACTCAGCCAACCGGGGCTCACGCCGATCCAGACCGTGGTCGAGAAGCGCGCCACCTTCGCCTGTACGCCCGGCCTGGCGCGCCCGCCGGCCGCCATCGCGCCGGGGCTGCTGGCCTGCGGCGACTACACCGACGGCCCTTATCCCGCCACGCTCGAAGGCGCGGTCCTCAACGGACTGGCCGTCGCGCGTTCGCTTGCCACGCCATGACCACGACCCTGCGTTACCTCGATTTCGACTACAGCGAAGACACCGAAGACCACGGCACCTTCGACGCCATGGCCTCGACCCCACCCGAGCGCACGCCTGAGGTGGAAGCCGAGATCGCGCTGGTGCTGGCCTGGGCCGAGGCCAGCTTCCCGGGCATGCGCGGCGCGCTCGACGACGGCGCGGTGTGGGACTGCGACGTTCAGCGCACGCGGGAAGACAACCCGCGCCTGGACACCCTCACGCTCTCGCTCAGCGGCACCGCCGATTTCTGCGCGGCACTGCGCGAGCGTTTCGGGCTCGACTGAAAAAAGCCGGCGGCCTTCTCAGGCCGTCTTGTTGCGCAGGCGCAGCAGGCTCAACCCCAGCAGCACGAAGGCGCCGCCCGACACGCGGTTGAACAGCTGCGCACGCTTCGGGTTCGCGAACTGCTTCTTCAGCAGGCGCGCCAGCAGCACGTACGAGCCATGCGCCAGCACCGAGCCGGCCGCGAAGGTCGTGGTGAGCACGGCGAACTGCGTGAGGATCGGCGCGTCGTGCGTGAGGAACTGCGGGAACAGCGCCGAGAAGAACAGGATGCCCTTCGGATTGGTGAGCGCCACCGTCACGCCATGCCCGAACAGCCGGCGCGCGGAACGCGAAGGCGCCGGCGCGGCCGAAGGCTGCAGCTCGGCGAACACGCTCGTGCGGCTGCGCCACTGCCGGATGCCCAGGTACACGAGGTAGCCCGCGCCCGCCACCTTCAGCACCATGAAGGCCGTGGCCGAGGTGTTGAGCACCACGCCCAGCCCGCCCATCGCGGCGGCCGAGACCAGGAAGAGCCCGCAGGCATTGCCCAGCGAACTGATCATCGCGCGGCGCGGGCCGACGGTGATGGCGTTGGAGACCGCGAGCAGCACGGCCGGACCGGGCGTGAAGACGACGAGCAGGGTCACGCCGCAAAAGAGGAGCCAGGTGGAAAGATGCATGAGAGGAAATTCGCGCGAAAGCAGTGAAAGAAGGCAGCCGCAAAACTATAGTCCGGGCAGCCGCGCGCCGCTCGGGCCGCGCCGATAGTCCCCTGACGCTCCTCACCCATGATCACCTGCTACCTGCGCTACATCGTCGATCCCTTCAAGCTCAAGGAATTCGAGCACTACGGCAAGCTCTGGATTCCGCTGGTCGAGAAGTTCGGCGGCCAACACCACGGCTACTTCCTGCCGTCCGAAGGCGCGAACAACGTGGCGCTGGCGATGTTCAGCTTCCCGAGCCTGGCCGCGTACGAAACCTACCGGGCCGACTCGATGCAGGACGCCGACTGCCAGGCCGCCTTCCGTTACGCCGAAGAGACCCGCTGCATCGTCAGCTACGAACGCAGCTTTTTCCGACCTGTATTCCGCTGACCTTCAAGCGCCCAGCGCGATGCACAGCGCGTGCAGGTTGGGCACGATCAGCTGCGGACGCGCCCCGTGCTCCCACGGCCGCTCGTCGCGCACCAGCCACGCCGCCTGCATGCCGGCGTTGAGCGCGCCCACCACGTCGAGCGCGGCGTCGTCGCCCACGTGCAGCACGTCTTTCGGCAGCAGGCCGACCGAGGCCGCCGCGGCGCGGAAGATCGGCGCGTGCGGCTTGCCGCTGCCGAAGGCGCGTGCATTGAAGGCGGTGCGGAACCACCGGCCGACGCCGGTCTTGTGGAGGTCGGCGTTGCCGTTCGACACCGCCACCAGCGGGTAGCGCTCGCTGAGCCATTTGAGCGCCGGCAGCGCGTCGTCGTACAGCGTGACGCGCTGGCGCTCTTCGAAGAAGGCGTCGAAGGCCGGATCGGCCAGCGCCGGGTCTTCGCCCGCGCGCACGAGCGCGGTGCGGATCGACTCGCGGCGCAGCGCGCTCAGGTCGTGCGCGAGGTCGGAGCGCTCCTTGGCGGTGGCTTCGCGCAGCTCGCGCAGCACGCCCGGCGTGAGCAGCAGCGAGGCCGTCTTGGGCGCCTCGCGCAGCAGCCATTCGTGCAGCACGCGCTCGGCCCGCTCGATGGTCGGCCAGATCGGCCACAGGGTGTCGTCGAGGTCGAGCGTGATCGCCGAGATGCGCGAGATGTCGAGCTGCGTGGCGCCGCCGGGCGCCGGGGAAGCGGAAGTCATGCCCGAGAATATCGCATGCCTCTCGCCTCCGATGACCGCAAGAACGAACGCACCGCCGTGCTCTGGTGCAACCTGGGTTCGCCCGATGCCCCCACCGCCGCCGCGGTACGCCCCTACCTCGCCGACTTCCTGGGCGACCCGCGCGTGGTCGAAATTCCCAGGGCGCTGTGGGCGCTGATCCTGCACGGCATCATCCTGCGCACGCGGCCCGCGAAGTCGGCCGCGAAGTACGCCAGCATCTGGCTGCCCGAGGGCTCGCCGCTCAAGGTCTGGACGCAGAAGCAGGCCACCCTGCTGGCCGGCTGGCTCGGCGAGCGCGGCCACCGCGTGACGGTGCGCGACGCGATGCGCTACGCCAACCCGTCGATCGCCGCGCGGCTCGATGCGCTGCAGGCCGAGGGCGCCACGCGCGTGCTGGTGCTGCAGGCCTACCCGCAGTACTCGGCCACCACCACGGCCAGCGTGATCGACGCCGTGAACGCCTGGAGCCGCCGCCAGCGCCGCGTGCCCGAGTTCCGCTTCGTCAACCAGTACCACGACGATCCGGCCTACATCGAGGCGCTCGCGCAAGGCATCGAGAAGCACTGGAAGACCGAAGGCCGCGGCGAGCTGCTGGTGATGAGCTTTCACGGCATTCCCGCGCGCAACATCGCGCTCGGCGATCCCTACGAGGCGCAGTGCCTCGAGACCGCGCGCCTGCTTGCGGCGCGGCTGGGCCTTTCGTCCACGCAGTACCGCACGACCTTCCAGTCGCGCTTCGGCCGCGCCAAATGGCTGGAGCCCTACACCGAGCCCACCCTGCGCGAACTCGGCGCGCGCGGCGTGAAGCACGTCGACGTGGTGTGCCCGGGCTTTCCGGCCGACTGCCTCGAGACGCTCGAAGAGATCGCCATGGAAGGCCGCGAAGCCTTCCTGCACGCGGGCGGCGAGCGCTTCGGCTACATCCCCTGCCTCAACGACAGCCCGGCGTGGATCACCGCGCTCGCGGGCATCGCCGAACGCCACCTGGCGGGCTGGCCCACCCGGCAAGACACGACGACCACACCATGAAGAAAGACCTGCACGAAGCCAACCGCCAGTCGTGGAACGCGGCCACGGTCGCGCACAACAGCCACAAGGGTGACCAGGCCGCCTTCTTCCGCGCGGGCGGCTCCACGCTCTTCCCCGAGGAAAGCGCCCTGCTCGGCGACGTGAACGGCCTGTCGGTGCTGCACCTGCAGTGCAACGCAGGACAGGACAGCCTGAGCATCGCGCGCCGCGGCGCCCGCGTGACGGGCGTCGACATCTCCGACGAAGCCATCGACTTCGCCACCCGGCTCTCGGCCGAGTCGGGCGTTGCGGCGCGCTTCGAGCGTGCGGACGTCTACGACTACTTCGAGGCCGCCGCCGCGCGCGGCGAGCGCCACGACCTCGTGTTCTGTTCGTATGGCACGCTGTGCTGGCTGTCCGACATCGGCGCCTGGGCGCGCGGCGTGGCGCAGCTGCTCAAGCCCGGCGGTCGCTTCGTGATCGTCGAGTTCCATCCGTTCGCACTGGTGTTCGACCCGCAGTGGAAGTTCCACTACGACTACTTCAACGACGCGCCCGTGCCCGAGGAAGGCGTGGGCGACTACGTGGCCGAGTCGGGCGACGGCCTCGTCGCCAACGACCGCCCGATGCCCGGCGTACAAGGCTTTCGCAACCCGCATCCGAGCTTCGAGTTCACCTGGGGCGTGGGCCAGGTGACGACCGCGCTCGCGCAGGCGGGCCTGGCCGTCGAGCGCTTCGAGGAGTACCCGTACACCAACGGCTGGAAGCCCTTCGAGGGCATGCGCGAGATGGGCGGACGCCGCATGGCGCCGCCCGAAGGCATGCCGCGCATTCCGCTCATGTACGCGCTGGCGGCACGCCGCGCCTGAACGAACTCAGAAGCGGCCGAGGTAGTCCATCTTGCCGACGGGCACGCCCTTGTGGCGCAGCACGTCGTAGGCGGTGGTCACGTGGAAGAAGAAGTTCGGCAGCGCGAACTGCAGCAGGTAGCGCTGCGCCGTGAAGTGCGCCTCGCCTTCGCGCGCCTTGATGGTCACGGGGCGTTCTTCGTGGCCGTCGATGAGCGTGCGGTCCACGCCGGCCAGGAAATCCTGCGTCTTCACGATGCGCGCCAGCAGGTCGTCCCAGGTCTTTTCCTCGTCGGGAAAGCTCGGGGCCGTGATGCCCGCGATGCGCGCCGTGCCCAATTTGGAGGCGTCGCTCGCGCGCTGGATCTGGCCGGCCAGCGTGAGCATGTCGGGCGCCAGCCGCGCCTCGACCAGCGTCGCCGGATCGATGCCCTGGGCCTTCGCGTGCGCGAGGCCCTTGTCGAGCAGGTGGGTGAGTTGCCCGAGTCCGCGGGTGAAAACCGGCACGGACAGGTCGTACATCGAGAGGGCCATGGCGAGGTGATCTTGGAGTTGAAGTCGGCCGGATTGTGATCCGGCCGTGTCTTCAACGACCGGCCGCGCGGATAAACCCCTCGATCGGGTCCAGTTGTTCCGGCACGTTGAGCGCGGGCGCATGGCCGCAGCCCGGCACCTCGATCACCTGCAGGCGCCCGGCCGCGCCTGGCCCGCGCCGGTGCATCTCCTCGATCACCTCGGGCAGCACCAGGTCGGACTCGGCGCCGCGCAGGCACAGCACCGGCGCCTCGATCACGTCGTAGTGCGGCCAGATCAGGTAGTCGTTGTCGTGCGCGCTGAACTGCTTGACCATCGCCGGGTCGTAGTGCGGCGTGACGCGGCCGTCGGCCAGGCGGCGCGTGGAGCTTTCGGTCAGCCGGCGCCACTGCGCGTCACTGAGCCAGCCATAGGGCTTGTAGACAGTGCGAAAGAAGGCCTCGAGTTCGGCCACCGTGGCAAAGGCCGGCGGGTCGCCGGCATAGGCGCGGATGCGCTCGATGGCGGCCTGCGCGAGCTGCGGTGCGTTGTCGTTGAGCGTGAGGCTGGCGATGCGCGCCTTCATGCGCGGCTCGAACAGGCCCGACGCGCAGACCGTGCCGATCGCGCCGCCCATCGAAGTGCCCACCCAGTGCACGCGGCCCAGCCGCAGTTCGTCGCACAGCGCGTTGGCCAGCCGCGCGTAGAACGCGAGCGTGTATTCCTCGTCGGGCGACGGGCTCCACTGGCTCAGGCCGCGCCCGAGGGTGTCGGGGCAGATCACGCGAAAGCCGCGTGCCGCGAAGTGCTGCGCCAGTTCGTCCATGTCGCGGCTGGTGCGCGCCAGGCCGTGCCAGGCGATGACGACGGGAGCGTTGGCGGCGCCCCAATCGAGCCAGTGGATTTCGCGGCCTGCGAGTTGCGCGTAGTGCGATGTCGGCGTCATGGTGCTGTTGTTGTTGCCGTCGCTCATTTCGCCGCCCTCGCCCTCAGCTTGCCGACGATGCCGGTCGGGAAGTAATACACCGACAGCACGAACAACACGCCCAGCCACAACAGCCAGCGGTCGGGCGACAGCAGCGCCGCGAGCCACGGCAGGCCGCTGGCGGCCTCGTTGCCCAGGCGCAGCAGGTCCTGCAGGTAGCTCTGCGCCACCACGAACAGCACTGCGCCAATGGCCGCGCCGTAGATCGTGCCCATGCCGCCGATCACCACGATGAGCAGCACGTCGATCATGATCTCGAAGCTCAGCGAGGTGTCCGGCCCGTTGTAGCGCAGCCAGATGGCCAGCATCGCGCCGGCCAGCGTGGCGAACAGCGCCGACAGCACGGCGGCCGTGGTGCGGTACACCACCACACGGTAGCCGATGGCCTCGGCGCGGAACTCGTTCTCGCGGATGGCCTGCAGCACGCGGCCGAAGGGCGAGTTCACGATGCGCAGCATCGCCAGCACCAGCACCACCGCCGCCACGAACAGCAGGTAGTAGCACAGCAGCCGCCCGTCGAGCGAGACGCCGAGGAACGGCTCTTCGGCGAACTCGAAGCTCGGCGAGATCAGCTCGGGCAGCTTGAAGGTCAGGCCGTCTTCGCCGCCGGTGAAGTCCGACAGCTGCGAGGCCAGCGTCTGGAACGCCGAGGCCACGGCCAGCGTGATCATCGCGAAGAAGATCGCGCGCACACGCAGCGAGAACAGACCGATGGCCAGCGAGAGCACCAGCGAGATCGCGAGCGACGCGCCCAGCCCCACCAGCACCGCGCCCCAGTTGGGCCCCAGCCGCGAGGCCGAGATGGCGATGCCGTACGCGCCGATGCCGAAGAACATCGTGTGCGCGAAGCTCACGATGCCGGTGTAGCCCAGGAGCAGGTCGAAGCTCGCGACCAGCACCACGAACACCAGGATCTTGGCCGCGACGCTGAGCGCCTTGACGCCCGGGAACAGGAACGGCGCGAAGGCCAGCGCCAGGAACAGGGCCAGCAGCAGCAGCGCCAGCAGGCGGCTGCGCGGCATGTCGTTGGAGAGAAGTCGTTTCAGGAACATGACGGCTTTCTCCTCAACGGTTCGCCACGGGGTACACGCCCTGCGGGCGCCACAGCAGCACGGCCACCATGAGGAAGATGCTCGCGAACTGCGTGAGCGTGGGCAGCAGGAAGCCGATGTAGTTCGTCATGAGTCCCACCAGCAGCGCACCGAGCAGCGCCCCGCCGGTCGAGCCCAGCCCGCCGATGATGATCACGATGAAGATCAGCACGTTGACCTGCGCACCCATCTGCGGCACCAGGTTCTGCTGGAACAGGCCCCACATCACGCCGCCCAGGCCGGCCAGCGCGCTGCCCACCACGAACACGCCGACGAACAGGCGCCCGATGCGGTAGCCCAGCGACTCGACCATCTCGCGGTCCTGCACGCCGGCGCGGATCAGCAGGCCGATCTTGGTGCGGCCCAGCGTCCAGGCGAGCACGCCGAACACCACCACGCCCACGGCCACCGCGAGCAGGCGGTACTTGCTGATGGCGGCGTCGCCCACCAGCAGCGAGCCGCGCAGCGCCTCGGGCAGCGGCAGCGGAATCTGCGCCGGGCCCCAGATCACCTTGATGAGCTCTTCGCCGATGATCATGCCGCCCATCGTGATGAGGATCTGCTTCAGGTGCTGGCCGTACACCGGCCGCACGATGAAGCGCTCGAAGGCCAGGCCGATGGCACCGGCCACCGCCATCGCGGCCAGCATGGCCGGGAACACGGCCACGAGGTTGCGCCACAGCTCGCCCGAGCCGGTCCAGTCGCCCATGAGGCCGAGCACGCTGCTGGCCACGAAGGCGCCCAGCGCAATGAACACGCCGTGGCCGAAGTTGAGCACGTCCATGAGGCCGAACACCAGC
Organism: Variovorax sp. GW823-FHT02B07; assembly: GCF_058797695.1. Classification (NCBI taxonomy): domain Bacteria; kingdom Pseudomonadati; phylum Pseudomonadota; class Betaproteobacteria; order Burkholderiales; family Comamonadaceae; genus Variovorax; species Variovorax sp. GW823-FHT02B07. The sequence continues at coordinate 1,770,679 of NZ_JBXAJX010000001.1, read as the reverse complement.
GTGAGGCCCGAGGCGATGATGAAGATGATCATGCCCATCGCCAGCCCCGCCACCGTGAGCGTGAGCCAGGTCGAGACCGAGCCGGTGAGCGGCAGCGCCACGAGCGCGAGGATGGGGGCAAGAAGCAGAGGCTTCCAGTCGAAGTCGAGTTTCATAGGGCGAGTCCGAGCAGCGATTGCTGCAGTTGCGCATCGGCGGAGAACGCGGCCATCGAGCCGCTGTGCACCACGCGGCCGTTGTCCATCACCGCGACGGTGTCGCCCAGGCGCTGGGCGAAGTGGATGTTCTGTTCGACCAGCAGGATCGTCACGCCGCTCGCCTTGAGCTCGCCGAAGGCCTCGATCATGTTGTTGATCATCACGGGCGCCAGGCCCTTGCTGGGCTCGTCGATGATGAGCAGCTGGCGGGGCTCGACGATGGCGCGCGACACGGCCAGCATCTGCTTCTGTCCGCCCGACAGCTTGCCGGCCGGGTGGTTCCAGAACTTCTCGACCGCGGGAAAGAGCTTGAAGATCCACTTCAGGCGCGTGTCGTCGATGGCGTCGGCGTTCTTGGCGCCGCGCGCGGCCAGCACCATGTTCTCCTTCACCGTGAGGTCGGAGAAGATGCCCATGTTCTCGGGCACGTAGGCCACGCCGAGCTCGGCGATCTGAGGCGTGTGCAGGGCCGTGATGTCCTTGCCGGCGAACTGCACCCTGCCCTGCGACGCATGCCACAGGCCCATGATGGTGCGCAGCGTGGTGGTCTTGCCCGCGCCGTTGCGGCCCAGCAGCATGGTGAGCTGGCCCTTGGGCACGGCCAGGTCGACGCCGTGCAGGATGTGGTACGCCCCGATGTGCGTCTGCACGCCTTCCAGGGTCAGCAAATTTTCGGTGCTCATGCGGCCTCCTTCGCGATGCCCAGGTAGGCCTCCTGCACCACCGGCGAGGCGATCACCTCGGCCGGTTCGCCGTCTGCCACGAGCGTGCCGTTGTGCAGCACGATGATGCGGTCCGCGAGTTCGCGCACCACGTCCATCTTGTGTTCGACCAGCAGGATGGTCTTGGTCTTGTCCTGCTTGAGCTTGCGGATCAGGTCGAGGATGACGGGCGCCTCGGCCGCGTGCATGCCGGCCGTGGGCTCGTCGAACATGAAGACCTTGGGTTCGAGCGCCATCAGCAGCGCCACCTCGAGCTTGCGCTGGTCGCCGTGCGGCAGGCTGGCCACCGTGGCGTGGGCGCGCGGCTCCAGGGCCACGTCGGCCAGGATCTGCTCGGCGCGTTCGGTCAGTGCCTTGTGGTCGCTCCAGATGCTCCACAGGTTGAGCCCGTGGCGGTGGGCGCCGGCGCGCGTGGCCTGCACCGCGAGCCGCACGTTCTCCAGCACCGTGAGGTTGGGGAACAGGTTGGTGAGCTGGAACGCGCGCCCCAGCCCGGCGTGCGTGCGCGCCGACGGCGACAGGTGCGACAACGGTTGCCCGTCGAGCGACACCGTGCCGGCCGTGGCCTTGAGCTGCCCGGAGATCAGGTTGAAGTAAGTGGTCTTGCCCGCGCCGTTGGGGCCGACGATGGCCGTCAGCGTGCCTGGCGCGAATGCGCAGCTCACGCTGTTGACGGCCACGTGCCCTCCGAAGCGGATGGTCAGATCCCGGGTCTCAAGCATTGTGAAAAGGTCCTTGCGAATCGAAAAAATCAGTGCAGGGTGAACGGCCTCAACAGGTGCCGATCACGTAGTAGTTGGTGCCCGTCTGCTTCAGCGTGGTCATGGCGTAGATGTTCCACAGGCCCATCGACTGGCCCGAGCCGTTGGCATAGGTCAGCCCCCACAGCGCATAGGCGCGCCCGGCGATGGTGTGGGTGTAGTTGCTCGCGGTGTAGCAGGTTCCGCCGCCACCCGGGCCCGCCGTGGTCGCGCCCGTGGCGGCCGCCGACATCGCGCCTTCGACGTTGCTCGCGTTCAGCGCGGCCACGGTCCAGCTGTAGGTGGTTGACGCGGCCAGGCCGGTGTCGGTGTAGCTGGTGCCGGCCACCGGCGAGGCGTTGACCTTGCTGCCGCCGCGGTACACGTTGTAGCCCGAGGCGCCCGACACGCCGGCCCAGCCGATCACCATGCTGCTGCTGGTGGCGCCCGAGGTGCCCACGCCCGTGGGCGCCGGCAGCCCGCCGCCGCCGGCCGAACCGGTCACGCGGTCGATCATGGCCTTCATGGCGGCCATCTGCGGGCCCGACTTCTTGGCGTAGTTGGCGCTGTCGTAGCCCCACCAGTCCCAGCAGCTGTTGGTGGCCGCGGTGCTGGTCTGCGGGTAGATCAGGATGATGTTGTTGGTGTCGGCCCAGCGGTTGTAGCCCGTCTTCTTGACGTACTGGTCGCTCACGTCGGTGTAGTTCTGCTTGCAGCCGTGCAGCACCAGGTGCACGCGGCACGAGGTGGTGGTGCAGGCCTGCGGCACGTAGAGCCAGCCGGTGGCGGCCACGCCGTGGCCGGTGACGAACTCCGACTGGTTGAACTCGGTGAAGGTGCCGCCCAGCGCGCCGTTGTTGCGCGGGTTCAGCGGACCGTACAGCTGCGTGAGGATCTCGCCCGCGAGGTCGAAGCCGCAGTTGTTGATGTACGGCGCGGCCGTGGTGCTGCAGGCGCCGCCGTAGTCGTCGGTGACCATCGCGTGGCCGGCGCCGAGGTTGTTCTTGTAGACCGTGTTGGCGGCCGGCACGAAGCTCTGGTAGTACGTCTTCAGGTCGTCCATCACCGGCTGCTTGACGGTGTTGTCCGAGGTGCCCGAGAACAGGTAGACCTTGGAATTGCTGAGGTTCGACACCGGGTCGATCGCACCGCTGGCGGCCCAGCTGTTGGTGGTGCTCACGAGCGTGGAGACCGGGATGCTGGTGCTGTGCGTCATGCAGCGCCCGGTGGCATTGACCACCGAGCCTTCGGCGCAGTAGTACGGACCGCCGGCGACCACGCCCGCGCCGCGCTTGAAGGTGGCCGAATAGGCCACGTGCAATTGCACCGCCATGAAGCCGCCGGCCGACAGGCCGGACACGCTCACCTCCGCCGGGTTGGCGCCCAGTGCCGGCAGCGGCACGGCCGCCGTGGCGGCCTGCGCCGCCACCGTGATCACCGCTGCTGCGGCAAACCCCTTCCAGTTGTTCCATCGCATCGCTGGCATCGCTGTCTCCTTCTGTTGTGTTTGATCGAACGCTTGCTTGCAGACTGACGAATCGGCCGTGGAGCGCGACAGCTGGCGCGGACGCAGGCTGGCGCTTCGCCCGGCGGCCATCCGGGGCGAAAAGGGGGGCGGCGCCTGCATGCGCGCCGCGGGTTCAGGGAACGATCAGCGCCGTGTTCAGCGCTTGTTCTTGATGGGGATGTCCATCTCTTCCGGCTTGATCTCGTGCACCAGCTCCGGCACGCCCCACGCGAACGCGGGGTCGGCCTTGATCTTGAAGTGGTACATCGACTGCATCGCCTGGTGGTCTTCCTTGCGGAAGGTCATCTTGCCCTTGGGCGTGTCGAAGCTCATGCCTTCCATGGTGCTGATGAGCTTGTTGGTGTTGGTGTCGCCGTTGGTCTTCTTCAGCGCCGTCACCACCGCCATCGCGGCCGAGAAGCCGCCGGCCGTGAAGAAGTCCGGCGGCGTCTTGAATTCCTTGTAGTGGGCCGCGACCATGGCCTCGTTCACCGGGTTCTTCGGGATGCCGAAGTAGTAGTAGGCCGCGCCTTCCATGCCCGGCAGCGACTTGTAGGCCGCCATGGCCGGCAGGATGTTGCCGCCGGTGGCGATCTCGATGCCGTAGCGCTTCAGGTCGAGGTCCACGATCTTGAACGGGTTGCCCGCGCCGGCCCAGACGATCCAGATGATCTTGCGGCCCGGCTGGTCCTTGAGCTTGTCGATCAGGCGCTGCGCACCGGCCGTGAAGTCGGTGGTGGCGGGCGGCAGGTATTCCTCGTGCGCGAGCTTGGCTTTCTTCAGCGCGGCGCCGAAGGCCTTCACGCCGTCGCGGCCGAAGGCGTTGTCCTGTGCGAGCGTGGCGACGGTGACGCCGGCCTTGTCGATGGCCACGGCGTTGGAGATGGCGTCCTGGCTCGAGTTGCGGCCGGTGCGGAAGATGTACTTGTTCCACTTGTCGCCGGTGATCGAGTCGGCCACGGCGGGCTCGACGATCAGGATCTTCTTGTACTCCTCGGCCACCGGCAGCATGGCCAACGCCACGCCCGAAGCGGTCGGGCCGACCGCGAGCGCGGCCTTGTCGTCGGAGTACGCCGCGGCCAGCAGCGACTTGCCCAGGTCGGGCTTGCCCTGGTCGTCCTTCTCGATGACCACGAGCTTCTTGCCGTTGACCATCATCGTGCCGCCGGTGGCGTAGTTCAGGCCCATCATCAGACCGGTCTGCGTCTGCTTGCCGTAGGCCTCCAGCGCGCCGGTCTTGCTGTAGACGTGGGCAATGCGGATCTCGTTCGATTGGGCCCAGGCGGGCATGGTGGCGGCGGTGGCGCCCAGGGCGGCCAGGGCGATGAGGTGGCGACGGTGCATGTCTTGTCTCCTGATAAAGGTGACTGAATATTGCACAGTTCGTGCCACCCACCTAAGCCATTGATAACAAAGGCTTCCTCATTCGGGAGCAACCGGTTTCGCCTGATTTCAGTGCATTCGCGTTGTCTTGTTTTTAGACAACTGTCTGCTGATCAGTCAGGGTTTCCCAGCAGAGTCGCGGCGTGCCGCGAGCCAGTTTTCGAACTCGCGCTCTGCCCGCATCCGCAGTTCGTTGCGCGTGTGGTTGCACACCGCGTGCGCGAGGCGCCGGTGCTTCTGCTGGCGCACGCCGCCCATCGTGGCATCGAGCAGGTGTTCGATGGTGGCCGACTCGGGGCGCCCGTGCGGTTCGTCGAAGTCCATCGGCAGCCCGCACCAATGGCAGTTCGGGCCGAAGGTGGAACGCAGTGCTTTCACGCTCATGAGAGGCCCATCCCCGTCATGCGTTCATACAGCGTGGCGCGCGAGATGCCCAGCAGCCGCGAGGTCGCGAGCTTGTTGCCGCCGGTGCTTTCGAGCGCGGCGGCGATGGCCTTGCGTTCCAGTTCGGCCACCTGCTGCGACAGCGGGCGCAGCAACGCGGCCTCCTGGTCAACGTCGCGCAGGCTGTGCGAGGTGTCGGGTGCCTCGATCTGCTCCAGCCCGGCCTCGCGCAGGATGCGTTCGAGCTGCGCCGCGTCGATGCGCTGCGAGTCGCTGCGCATCGTCACCTGTTCCAGCACGTTGCGCAGTTCGCGGATGTTGCCGCGCCAGTGCTGGCCGGCCAGGAGCGCGAGCGCGTCGGGCGTGAGCTCGGGCGGTGCCTCGCCGCTGCGCAGCGCCATGTCTTCGCCCAGCGCCTCGACCAGCGCTGGGATGTCGCTGCGCCGCTCGCGCAGCGGCGGCACACGCAGCGGCAGCACGTTGAGGCGGTAATACAAGTCTTCGCGGAACAGCCCGCGGCGCACCAGCTCGGGCAGGTCGCGCGAGGTGGCGGCGATCACGCGGGCGTCGAAGGGAATCAGCTTGTTGGAGCCCAGCGGTTCGATCTCGCCCTCCTGCAGCGCGCGCAGCAGCTTGGCCTGCAGGCCCAGCGGCATGTCGCCGATTTCGTCGAGGAACAGGCTGCCGCCGTCGGCCAGCTTGAACTTGCCTTCGCGCCCGCGCTTGTCGGCGCCGGTGAAGGCGCCGGGCGCGAAGCCGAAGAACTCGGCCTCGAGCAGCGTGTCGGGCACGGCCGCGATGTTGACGCTGACGAACTGCCCCTTGGCGCGCGTGGACGACGCATGGATCGCATGCGCCAGCAGCTCCTTGCCGGTGCCGGTCTCGCCCAGCAGCAGCACCGGGCTGGTGGACTGCGCGGCGCGGCGCGCGTGACGCTTCACCTCCACGGCCGCCGGGCTGCTGCCGATGAAGCTCGCGAAGGTGTACTTGGAACGGCGCTGCCCGTCGGGCGCGTGCTGGTACAGCGGGTTGTTGCGCTGGCTGGCCAGCTCGCGGCGCGCGTCGTCGAGGTCGCGCTGCAGCAATGCGAACTTGCTGATGAGCGGCTGCAGCGTGGTCTCGGGCTGGTCGAACAGCACGATGCCGATGGCGCCGATGACCTTGCCCAGGCCCTCCCCGTCTTCGCGCTCCTCGCGCAGCGGGATGCGGCTGACCACGAAGGTGCCGGCCTTGTTGGTCAGCAGGTCGATGAGGATCGGCTCGCCGGTTTCGAGCACGCGGCGCATCATGGTGTTGGGAATCACGTCCTCGACCATGTGGCCCATGAACTCGTCGATGGACGAAAAACCCAGCGCCGGCAGGAAGCGCCGGTAACCCTCGTTCACCCAGACGATGCGCCCGCTGCGGTCGACCAGGAACATGCCCTGGCTGATGCTCGAAAACAGATGAAACATCGAGCGCGCGGCGAGCGCGAGGATGCCTTCGGCGTCCAGGGGCAAGGCGGGCGGCGGTGCGGCGGCGGAGGGAGCGACGGACATGCGCGGATCGTACTGTGTGCGGCCCCCGCCTCTGCCGCGCGCAGGCCCACATGCAACCAAAAACAAAAGCCTTCAGCAAGCCTTAAGTAAATCAATCGTTTGATTTCAATCATGCTCTAATCGCGCCGATGAACGCCAGGGACCCCCTCACGCCAACGCCCGTGCCCTCGCCGCGCCGCGCCCCGCGCAGCGACGGCGCCGAGGCGCGCCACCGCCTGCTGCACACCGCGCTGCGGCTGTTCGCCCAGAACGGTTTCGCCAAGACCTCGATCCGCGAGATCGCGCGCGAGGCCGGCGTGAACGTCTCGGCCATCAGCTACTACTTCGGCGACAAGGAGGGGCTGTACTCCGCCACCTTCAACGAGCCGATGGGCAGCGATTCGAACGACCTGGTGGCCGCCTGCAACGTGCCCGGCCAGTCGCTCGAAGCCACGCTGCGCATCTGCATGGCGGCCATGATCGATCCGCTCAAGCAGGGCGAGATCGTGCGCCAGTGCATCCAGCTGCACATGCGCGAGATGCTGGAGCCCACCAGCCAGTGGGCCAAGGAACTGGAGCGCGACATCAAGGGCCCGCACCGCGCCATCGTCGAGCTGCTGTGCCGCCACCTGCAGGTGGAGCGCGCCGACGACGACATCCACCGCCTGACCTTCGCGATCACCGGGCTGTCGATGCAGCTGTACGTGAGCCAGGATTTCATCGAGGCCCTGCGCCCGTCGCTGCTGCGCACGCCGCGCGCCATCGACACCTGGGCCGACCGACTCACGGGCTACGCGATGGCGCTGGTCCAGGCCGAAACCGCACGCCGCCGCCAGGTGGCCGCCGAGCAGAGAAAGAAGCCATGAGACGACTCCGACGGATTGCCCTTGTTCTGAGCCTGCCGCTGGGCCTCGGCCTTGCCGGCTGCGGCCTGACGCGCCCGCCCGCTTCGGTGCAGGCGCCCTTCCCCGCGCAATGGCACGCGCCCCTGCCCCACGGCGGCTCGCTGGCCGCGCTGGCCGAGTGGTGGCGCCAGCTCGACGACCCGCTGCTGGTCGAACTGATCGCCGCCGCCGAAACCGCCAGCCCCAACCTTGCCAGCGCCGCGGCGCGCGTGACCGAGGCGCGTTCCACGCGCGTGCAGGCCGGCGCGGCGCTGCTGCCCAGCCTGGACGGCACGGCGTCGGCCAGCCGCGGAGTTTCGGGCTCGTCGTTCGGATCGGGCGGTTCTTCGAGTGGCAGCAGCAGCGCCGCCGCCGCGCCGGTCACCACGCTGCAGGCCGGCCTGCAGTCGAAGTGGGAGATCGACCTGTTCGGCCGCCTGCGTGCCGACCGCGATGCGGCCCAGCAGAAGCTGGACAGCGCCACCGCCAAGTGGCACGACGCCCGCGTGGCCGTGGCGGCCGAAACGGCCAACGCCTACTTCGCCGAGCGCGCCTGCCAACAGCAGTTGAACGTGTCCGAGTCCGATGCGAAGTCGCGCGGCGAAACGGCGCGGCTCACCGACCTGTCGGCACGCGCCGGCTTCACCGCGCCAGCCGATGCGGCACTCGCGCGTGCCAGCGCCTCCGACGCCTCCGGCCGCCTCACGCAACAGCGCGCCCTGTGCGCGGTGCAGCGCAAGGCGCTGGTCGCGCTCAGCGGGCTCGACGAACCCACGCTGGCGCAGAAGCTCGCGGCCTCGCCCACGCAGCGCGCGCTGCCGGTGGTCGGCGCCATCGCCAGCGTGCCGGCGCAGGCGCTCTCGCAGCGGCCCGACGTGTACGCGGCCGAACTCGGCGTGGCCTCGGCCAGCGCCGAGGTGGGCTCGGCCGAGGCCGAGCGCTACCCCAAGCTCACGCTCTCGGGCTCGATCGGCCGCATGCAGATCCGCACCAGCGGCTTTCGCGAATCGCTCGACACCTGGACGGTCGGGCCGCTGTCGCTCACCGTGCCGCTGCTCGACGGCGGCGCGCGCGCGGCCAACGCCGAGGCGGCCAAGGCGCGCTACACCGAGGCCGTGTCGCTCTACCGCGCCAACGTGCGCCAGGCGGTGCGCGAGGTCGAGGAAGCCCTGGTGAACCTCGACGCCACCACCGCGCGCAGCACCGACGCCGACAGCGCGGTGAAGAACTACCAGGCCTCGTTCGACGCCACCCAGGCCCGCTACAGCAGCGGCCTGGCCAGCCTGTTCGAGCTCGAGGACTCGCGGCGCACGCTGTTCGCCGCGCAGACCGCGCGCGTCTCGCTGCAGCGCGAGAGCACCGAAGCCTGGGTTTCGCTGTACCGCTCGATGGGCGGCGGCTGGAGCCGCCCCGCCGAAGCATCGTCCCCAATGACCACCACCCCGGCCGCCAAGGTCGCGACGTCGCCATGAAAACAATGAAGCGTTCCACCCTTGTCCTCGCGCTGCTGGCGCTGATCGTCGTCGTTGGCGCAGGCCTGTGGCTCACCCGCAAGCCGGCCGACGACAAGGCGGCACCCGCCGCGAAAGGCCCCGCCCAGCGGCCGGCGCTGACCGTTTCGGTCGCCAGGCCCGAGGCCACCGAGCTGACCGTCACGCTGGCCGCCAACGGCAACGTGGCGGCCTGGCAGGAGGCCGTGATCGGCTCCGAATCGAACGGCCTGAAGCTGGCCGAGGTGCGCGTCAACGTGGGCGACACCGTGAAGAAGGGCCAGGTGCTCGCGGTGTTCTCGCCCGAGACGGTGCAGGCCGACATCGCGCAGGCGCGCGCCTCGCTGGCCGAAGCCCGCGCCTCGGCCGCCGACGCCGCCGGCAACGCCGCGCGCGCCCGCACGCTGCAGGCCACGGGCGCGCTGAGCCAGCAGCAGATCAACCAGTACCAGACCACCGAGCAGACGGCCAAGGCGCGCGCCGAGGCGGCCGAGGCCGTGCTGGCCGCGCAGCAGGTGCGCGGGCGCAACACGCAGGTGCTGGCACCCGACGACGGTGTGATCTCCGCGCGCACCGCCACGGTCGGCAGCGTGGTGGGCGCCGGCACCGAGCTGTTCCGCCTGATCCGCCAGGGCCGGCTCGAATGGCGCGCCGAAGTCACCTCGGCCGAGCTGGGCCGCGTCGCCGTGGGCACGCCGGCCTTCGTGGTCAGCGCCAGCGGCGCGCAGGTGAAGGGCACGGTGCGCAGCATCGCGCCCACGGTCGATCCGCAGACGCGCGCGGCGCTGGTCTATGTCGACCTGCCCAACGTGCAGCAGAACACCGGCGTGAAGGCCGGCATGTTCGCGCGCGGCGACTTCGAGCTCGGCCGCAGCTCCGCGCCGACCGTGCCGCAAAGCGCGATCGTGCCGCGCGACGGCTTCAACAACGTCTTCACGCTGCTGCCCGACGGCCGCGTGGCGCAGCTCAAGGTGCAGACCGGCCGCCGCCTGAAGGACCGCGTGGAGATCACCAGCGCCCTGCCCGAGGGCGTGCAGATCGTGGTGCAGGGCGCGGGCTTCCTCAACGACGGCGACCTGGTGCGCGTGGTGGACGCCACGCCCGCAGCAGCCGCGTCCGCCACCCCGGCGAAGGCGGGGGCATCCGCCCCTTCGCCTAAATAAGCCAACACAAGGAACACGCCATGAACGTTTCCGCCTGGTCCATACGCAACCCCATTCCGGCGGTGATGCTGTTCGTGCTGCTCACCTTCGGGGGGCTGCTGTCGTTCAACGCCATGAAGGTGCAGAACTTCCCGGACATCGACCTGCCGACCGTCACCGTCTCGGCCTCGCTGCCGGGCGCCGCGCCCTCGCAGCTGGAGACCGACGTCGCGCGCAAGCTCGAGAACTCCATCGCCACCATCCAGGGCCTGAAGCACATCACGACCAAGGTGCAGGACGGCGCTGCCACGCTGATCGTCGAGTTCCGCCTCGAGAAGCCCGTGCAGGAGGCCGTGGACGACGTGCGCTCGGCCGTGCAGAAGGTGCGCGCCGACCTGCCCGCCGACGTGCGCGACCCGGTCGTCACCAAGCTCGACTTCGCGGCCCAGCCGGTGCTGGCCTTCACCATCGCCTCGTCGCGCATGGACAACGAGGCGCTGAGCTGGTTCGTGGACAACGACATCACCAAGAAGCTGCTCGCGCTGCCCGGCGTGGGCGCGGTGAACCGCGTGGGCGGCGTCACGCGCCAGGTGCACATCGACCTCGACCCGGCCAAGCTGCAGGCGCTGGGCGCCTCGGCGGCCGACATCTCGCGCCAGCTGCGCCAGGTGCAGACCGAGAGCGCGGGCGGGCGCATCGACCTGGGCGGCAGCGAACAGCCGGTGCGCACCATGGCCACCGTGCAGTCGGCCGACCAGCTCGCCGACATGCAGATCGCGCTGAGCGACGGCCGCCGCATCCGCCTGGACCAGGTGGCGCGCATCAGCGACACCATCGCCGAGCCGCGCGCCGCCGCGCTGCTCAACGGCAAGCCGGTGGTGGGCTTCGAGGTGGCCCGCAGCCGTGGCGCCAGCGAGGTCGAAGTGGGCCGTGCCATTCAAAAGGCGCTGGCCGACCTGCGCGTGCAGCGCCCCGACATCGAGCTGACCGAGGCCTTCAACTTCGTCGACCCGGTGGAAGAAGAGTACGACGGCTCGCTGCACCTGCTGTACGAGGGCGCCATCCTCGCGGTGATCGTGGTGTGGCTCTTCCTGCGCGACTGGCGCGCCACCTTCGTCTCGGCCGTGGCGCTGCCGATGTCGGTGATTCCGGCCTTCGTCGGCATGTACCTGCTGGGCTTCTCGGTCAACGTGATCTCGCTGCTCGCGCTCTCGCTGGTGGTCGGCATCCTGGTGGACGACGCCATCGTGGAGGTCGAGAACATCGTGCGCCACCTGCGCATGGGCAAGTCGCCCTACCAGGCGGCCATGGAGGCGGCGGATGAAATCGGCCTGGCCGTGATCGCCACCACCTTCACGCTCATTGCCGTGTTCCTGCCCACGGCCTTCATGAGCGGCGTGGCCGGCAAGTTCTTCAAGCAGTTCGGCTGGACCGCCTCGCTCGCGGTGTTCGCCTCGCTGGTGGTGGCACGGGTGCTCACGCCGATGATGGCGGCCTACATCCTCAAGCCCATCGTCGGCGCCGAAAAGGAGCCGGGCTGGCTGCGCTGGTACATGCGCGCCGTGACGTGGAGCACGCACAACCGTTTCAAGACGATGGTGATGGCCACCCTCTTCTTCTTTGGCTCGCTGGCGATGATTCCGCTGCTCAAGACCGGCTTCATCCCGGCCGACGACAACTCGCAGACGCAGGTCTACCTGTCGCTGCCGCCGGGCTCCACGCTGGCGCAGACCACGGCCGCGGCCGAGGAAACGCGCCGCCGCGTGATGCAGATCAACCACGTGAAGAGCGTCTACACCACGGTGGCGGGCGGCAGCGCGGGCGGTGACCCGTTCGCGAACTTCGGCACGCCCGAGACGCGCAAGGCCACGCTGACGATCCAGCTCGACCCGCGCGGCGACCGGCCGCGCAAGCAGGTGATCGAGAAAGAGATCCGCACCGCGCTCGAAACCCTGCCCGGCGTGCGCAGCACCGTGGGCCTGGGCGGCTCGGGCGAGAAGTACATCCTGGTGCTCACGGGCGAAGACCCGGTGGCGCTGTCGGCGGCCGCGAGCGCGGTCGAGAAAGACCTGCGCACCATTCCCGGCCTGGGCAACATCACCTCGACCGCGAGCCTGATCCGCCCCGAGATCGCCGTGCGCCCCGACTTCGCGCGCGCCGCCGACCTGGGCGTGACCAGCTCGGCCATCGCCGAGACGCTGCGCGTGGCCACGCTGGGCGACTACGACCAGGCGCTGGCCAAGCTCAACCTCGCGCAGCGGCAGGTGCCGATCGTGGTGAAGCTCGAAGACTCGGCACGGCAGGACCTCGACCTGATCGGGCGCCTGTCGGTGCCGGGCGCCCGCGGTCCCGTCATGCTGAGCCAGGTGGCCTCGCTCACGATGGAAGGCGGCCCGGCCGTCATCGACCGCTACGACCGTTCGCGCAACGTCAACTTCGAGATCGAGCTGTCGGGCGTGGGCCTGGGCGACGCCAAGACCGCGGTCGAGGCACTGCCCTCGATCCAGAAGCTGCCGCCGGGTGTGCGCATCGCCGAGGTGGGCGACGCCGAAGTGATGACCGAGCTGTTCGCCAGCTTCGGCCTGGCCATGCTCACCGGTGTGCTGTGCATCTACATCGTGCTGGTGCTGCTGTTCAAGGACTTCCTGCACCCGGTGACCATCCTGTGCGCGCTGCCGCTCGCACTGGGTGGGGCTTTCGTGGGCCTCTTGATCGGGCAAAAGGCGCTGTCGATGCCTTCGCTGATCGGCCTGATCATGCTGATGGGCATCGCCACGAAGAACTCGATCCTTCTGGTGGAGTACGCCATCGTGGCGCGCCGCGACCACGGCATGAGCCGCTGGGACGCGCTGCGCGACGCCTGCCACAAGCGCGCGCGGCCCATCATCATGACCACGCTCGCCATGGGCGCCGGCATGCTGCCCATTGCCGTGGGCTTCGGCACCGCCGACTCGAGCTTCCGCTCGCCGATGGCGATGGCGGTGATCGGCGGGCTGATCACTTCGACGGTGCTGAGCCTGCTGGTGGTGCCGGCCGTGTTCACCTACGTGGACGACATCGAGCACTGGATCCGTCGCACTGTGCGCAAAGTGCGCGGGCAGCCGGCCGATCCGCACATCGACGACGACCTGATCGAGGCGCCGCAGCGCTGAGACCTCCGAGCGCGGGCAGCGGTGAACCCGCTACCGCGCCTCGATGTTCAGCACCACCACGCCTGCCACGATGGCCAACAGGCCGACCACGCGGGTCAGCGTGACCGCTTCACCGAACCAGACCATGCCGGCGACCGCGATCAGCGCAGTGCCGGCACCGGCCCAGACCGCGTAGCCCAGCCCCACATCCAGTTCGCGCACCGCGAGCGACATGAGCCAGATCGCGCCGGCATAGCAGGCGGCGGTGAGCAGCGATGGCAACAGGCGGGTGAAGCCTTCGGCATGGCGAAGGGCGATGGTGCCGGCGACTTCCGCCGCCGCGCTGGCCGCAAGCAGCAGCCAGGCCAGAGTCTGGGGACTCTTCATGGGAATACCTCGTCACACCCCTGCCGTACCGGGCATGGAATGCGGGCGATGCAAGCGGTACCCCGAACGAAGCCGCCATTCTGGGGACATGCGGCGACGCGGTGATGACTGCGCAGTCAAGCCCCTTGGCGCCGCAGGCGCATTCAAAAAAATGCCGCGGGCGCCAATCGCCCGCGGCATGTGAACCGAAAAAGAAAGTCGATCGCGTCAGGCGTCCAGCTGCGCCAGCCGCTTCAGCTTGCGTTCGCTCATGCGCTTGGCCAGGCGCGGCAGCACCAGCACGGCGACGATGGCGACGATCACCACGATCGACTCGGGGCGCTGGAAGAACACGATCGGGCTGCCCTGCCCCATGGCGATGGCGTTGCGCAGGTTGGCTTCGGCGAGCGGCCCGAGGATCATGCCGACCACCACGGGGGCGGTCGGGAAGTCGAAGCGCCGCATCACCACGCCCAGCAGGCCGATGCCGAACAGCAGGAACAGGTCGAAGGTGTTCTGGCGCATGCCGTACGCACCGACGGTCGCGAAGATCAGGATGCCGGCGTACAGCTGCGGCTTCGGGATCTTGAGCAGCTTCACCCACAGGCCGACCATCGGCAGGTTGAGCACCAGCAGCATCAGGTTGCCGATGTACAGCGAAGCGATCAGCGCCCAGACCAGCGCGGCCGAGGTGGTGAACAGCTGCGGGCCCGGCTGGATGCCGTAGTTCTGGAACGCGCCCAGCATGATGGCCGTGGTGTTCGACGTGGGGATGCCCAGCGTGAGCAGCGGAATCAGCGCGGCGGTCACGGTGGCATTGTTGGCGGCCTCGGGGCCGGCCACGCCTTCGATGGCGCCGGTGGTGCCGAACTCGGCCTTGTTCTGCGGGTCTTTCGCGAGCTTCTTCTCGGTCGCGTAGCTCAGGAAGGTCGGGATCTCGGTGCCGCCGGCCGGAATGCAGCCGAAGGGCGTGCCGATGGCCGCGCCGCGCAGCCAGGCGGGAATGGAACGCTTCCAGTCGCGACCGGTCATGTGCACGCGGGTCAGCTTGTTCTGGCCCTCGACCACGCGGCCTTCGTACAGCACGGCGTACAGCACCTCGGCCACCGCAAACAGGCCCACCGCCACCAGCACGATCTCGATGCCGTCGAGCAGCTCGGGCATGTTGCCGGTGTAGCGGCCCTGGCCGGTGATCTGGTCCAGGCCCACGCAGCCGATGGCCAGGCCGACGAACAACGCCGTCATGCCGCGCAGCGTGCTCTTGCCGAGCACCGCGCTCACGGTGGTGAAGGCCAGCAGCATCAGCAGGAAATACTCGGGCGCCGCCAGGCGCACGGCGTAGTCGGCCACGAAGGGCGCGAACAGCGTGACGACCACGGTGGCGATGGTGCCGGCCACGAAGGAGCCGATGGCGGCGGTGGCGAGCGCGGCGCCCGCGCGGCCGCTCTTGGCCATCTTGTTGCCTTCCATCGCCGTGACCATGCTGGCGGTTTCGCCGGGCGTGTTCAGCAGGATCGAGGTGGTCGAGCCGCCGTACATGGCGCCGTAGTAGATGCCCGAGAAGAAGATCATCGAGGCCGTGATGTCGACCTTGCCGGTGATCGGCAGCAGCATGGCCACCGCCACGGCGGGGCCGATGCCGGGCAGCACGCCCACCGCCGTGCCCAGGGCACAGCCGATGAGGCACCACAGCAGGTTGATGGGGGTGATCGCGGCCGCGAAGCCGGTCATCAGTGCGTTGAAGATATCCATTTGGCGTGGCTCCGCTCAGATCCAGCCGGTGCTGGTGAGACCCGGCAGGCTGATGGCCAGGAACTTGGTGAACATCCAGAAGACCGGGGCCGAGATCGCCAGGCCCGTCACCAAGTCGGTGACCCAGGTGGCCGGTGCGTTGACCTTGGCCTGCCCGGCGGCGCGGCGCAGGCCCTGCACGGCCAGCAGGTAGCACAGCGCGCAGCTCAGGATGAAGCCGATGCTGGTGATGAGCGCCGCATTGAGCAGCAGGCCCGCCGCCACCCAGATGAAGCCGGGCCAGTAGGCGGTGTCGGCGCCGGAGGGCGCGTCGAGCTCGCGGAAACCGCCGCTGAACGCCTCCCAGGTGATCCACGCGCCGCAGACCATCAGGACGATCGAGACCATCCAGGGCAGGAAGTTGGGGCCGACGCCGCCATAGCCGGCTTCGGAAGAAATGCCGATGGCGCCGAAGGCCAGCGCGGCGCCGGTCAGCAGCACGCCGAGGCCGACGACGTATTGCGGCCAGCGGGCCGCGCCGGAGGTGGCCTCAGCGGAATGTGAGACCGAGGATTCTGGAGTTGTCATTTTTTGCTCCCGCAGTCGTGGGGAAAAAGAAGGCCCCTTCCAGAAACACCGCAAGCCGGCTCTGCCAGGCCGCAGGTGTTGCCCCCGGAAGGGGGTTGGCGCAGCGACACGAAGTGCGCGCAGCCTGGGGGCGAGCCAAATTCAGACCATGCCGGACTTGGCCATGATCGCGCGCAGGCTGGCGAAGTCGTCGTCGACGAACTTGGCGAACGCGTCACCCGACAGCACGGCCGGCGTCCAGTCGTTCTTCTTGAGCGACTCGGCCCACGACGGGCTCTTGAGCGCGGCCAGCACCATGTCGGTCAGGGCCTTGCGCTGCTCAGCCGAGATGCCGGGCGCGCCGTACACGCCGCGCCAGTTGCCGATCTCGACGTCGATGCCCTGTTCCTTCAGGGTCGGCACGTTGATGCCCGGCAGGCGCTGGGCGGAGGTGACAGCAATGGGTTTCATCTTGCCGGCGGCGATGTACTCGGCGAACTCGCTGTAGCCGCTGCCGCCGATGGTGACGTTGCCGCCCAGGATGGCGGCGGTGGCCTCACCGCCTCCGCGGAAGGCCACGTAGTTGATCTTGGACGGATCGGCGCCGACCTTCTGCGCGATCATGGCCGCCGCGATGTGCTCGGTGGAGCCGCGCGAACCGCCGCCCCACTTGACGCTGCCCGGGTCTTTCTTGAGCTGCTCGACCACGTCCTTCATGGTCTTGAAGGGCGAGTTCGACGGCAGCACGAACACGTTGTATTCGGTGGTCAGGCGCGCGATGGGCGTGGCCTGCGACAGGTTGACCGGCGGCTTGCCGGTGATGATGCCGCCCAGCATGACCGAGCCCATGACCATCAGCGCGTTGGCGTCGCCCTTGGAGCCGTTGACGAACTGGGCCAGACCCAGCGCACCGGCGGCACCGCCCTTGTTGTCGTAGGCGACGGTGTCGGCCACCTTGGCGTCGGTCAGGGCCTTGCCCAGCGCGCGGCCGGTGGTGTCCCAGCCGCCACCCGGGTTGGCCGGGATCATCATCTTGACGTTGGCGGCAGCGCGCGCCGACAGCGGCAAGGCGCCGGCAGCGGCCAGTGCGGCCAGGGACTTCAAAAAGGTATCGCGACGCATCGTTGGTGTCTCCTGAGAACTTGGGAACGGATGGAACCTGACTTGGACCTGAGCCGCTATCATGCGCCGCCCCGCTGTCAGTTGGCTGTCCACCAGACTGGGGAAAACACCGAAGTACCGACCCCTGCCCGTATGAAGCTGCTGCTCGTCGAAGACGACCCCTCGATGCAAATCACCCTGCAGCGCACCCTCGGGCGCCGCCGCATCGACGTGCGCATCTGCGGCGACGGCGCGCAGGCGATCGCGCAGTGGCGCGCCGTCGAGCCCGACGTGGTCGCGCTCGACCTGAGCCTGCCGCACGTCGACGGCCTGCAGGTGCTGGCCCAGGCGCGCGCCGAGGGCCTGCGCACGCCGGTGCTGCTGCTGACCGCGCGTGGCACGGTGGGCGACCGCATCATGGGCCTGAACGCCGGCGCGGACGACTACCTGCCCAAGCCCTTCGACCTGGACGAGCTCGAGGCCCGCATCCGCGCGCTGCGCCGGCGCAGCCTGAGCGCGGGGCCCGACCCCACGCTGAACCCGCTGGAGGTCGGCAGCCTGCGCTTCGAGCCCGACAACGGCGCCGTCTACCACCGCTCGGAACTGCTCGAGCTCACGCCGCGCGAGCTCGCGCTGCTCAAGGCGCTGATGATGAAACCCGGCCACGCGGTCACCAAGGAGCGCCTGTTCGAGCTGGTGTTCCCGGGCGAATCCGAGGTGCAGTACGAGGCCATCGAGGTGGTCGTGTACCGCCTGCGCAAGAAGCTGGTGGGCACCGGCACGGTGCTGATGACGATGCGCGGCCTGGGCTATCTCCTGCGGGCCGAGACTTGAGGGCGGCCCTGCGGCGCACGATGTCGTCCCTGCGCGCGCGGCTCCTGCTCGGCATTCTGGTGCCGGTGGCGGTGTTCGTCGTGATCAACAGCGTGAGCCTGTACCGCCAGAGCCTGGCGGCCGCCACCACCGCCTACGACCGCACGCTGCTGGCCTCGGCCAAGACCATCGGCGAGCAGCTCGACGTGGAAGGCTACGACGACATGGCGCGGCTGCGCGCGATCGTGCCCTACTCCGCGCTCGAGGCCTTCGAGGCCGACAACCGCAGCCGCCTGTTCTACCGCGTCTCGGCGCTCGACGGCGAGATGGTCTCGGGCTTCGCCGAACTGCCGTTCTGGCGCGGGCGCATCCCCGACCGCGGGGCGTATGCGGCGCTGGTCGATTTCTACGACGCCGAGTTCCGCGGCCAGCCGGTGCGCGTCGCCGTGATGCTGCAGCCGGTGGCCAGCGCGCGCGGCCGTGGCATGGCCGTGGTGCAGGTGGCCGAGACGCTGGAGCTGCGCGAGACACTCGTGCGCAAGCTGCTGCTCGACATGCTCTGGCGCCAGCTGCTGCTGATGGGCGTGATCGCGCTGGTCACCGTCGTCGTCGTGCAGCGCGCCACGCGGCCGGTGCGCGAACTCGGCGAAGCCATCGAGCGGCGCCCCGAAGACGACCTCTCGCCCATCGACGCGCCCGGCGCCCCGGCCGAGCTGCGCCCGCTGATCGACGCCACCACCGAGGTCATGGGCCGGCTGCAGCGCCTGCTCGATCACCAGAAGCGCTTCGTGCGCGACAGCGCCCACCAGCTGCGCACGCCGCTGGCGGTGCTGAAGGCGCAGGTGCAGTCGGCGCGCCGCGGCGACGTGGCGCCCGAGCAGGCGCTGATCGAGATCAGCCAGACCGTCGAACGCGCCACCACGCTGGCCAACCAGATGCTGTCGCTGGCCAAGGTGGAGCAGCTGCGCCAGCAGCCCGAGTCGGCGCTGCTCGACCTGGGCGACGTGGTGCGCCACATCGCGCTCGACCTGTCGCCGCTGGTGGCCGACAAGGCGCTCGATTTCGAGCTGGCCGCCGACGACGCCGTGACCGTGCGCGCGCACCAGTGGATGCTGCAGGAGCTCACGCGCAACCTGCTGCACAACGCCATCAAGCACAGCCCCGCCGGCGCGCCGCTCTCGGTGCGCGTGCACGCCGAGGGCGACGAGGCCGTGCTCACCGTGCGCGACGACGGCCCGGGCATTTCCGCCGAGCTGCGCCAGCGCCTGTTCGCGCCCTTCTCGGCCGGCAACACCGCCAGCGGCTCGGGCCTGGGCCTGGCGATCTGCCGCGAGATCGTGTTGGCGCTGGGTGGACGCATCAGCCTCGACAACCGCACGGTACCCAACCCCGGCGGCGCCGATCGCGTGACCGGGCTCGACGCCGTGGTGCGGCTGCCGCTGTCGCGCCACAATGGCTGACCTTTCTTTTCCGACCTTCATGGACCGTCTGCGCATCGACAAGTGGCTCTGGGCCGCCCGCTTCTTCAAGACCCGCTCGCTGGCCGCGGACGAAATCGGCAAGAACCGCATCCAGGTGAACGGCGAGGTCGCCAAGGCCTCGCGCGAGGTCAAGGCCGGCGACACGGTCGCGATGCGCCTGGGCCCGCTCACGCGGACCGTGACCGTGCGCGGCCTCAGCGGCCAGCGCGGCCCGGCGCCCGCGGCCCAGCAGCTGTACGAGGAAACGCCCGAGAGCCTGGCGGCGCAGGCCGCCTTCCGCGAGCAGCGCCGCATGGGCAGCGAGCCGGCCCTGGCCATCGAGCAGGGCCGCCCGACCAAGCGCGACCGGCGCGAGATCGACGGCGTGCGCCACCAGGCCGAGTGGGACAACCGCTGGAGCGCATCGATCGACGAAAGCAACGGCGACGACGACCACCCGCCTCCGCGCGGTCGCCCGCAACGCTGATTCGCGTACCCTGCGGGCTTCGTTTCTTTTTTGACGGAGCGTCCGCAGATGTCCAAGTTCAAGAAGTACCGCGTCGGCAGCAAGTTCAAGCTCTCGCGCATCGACCCCGACGATTCGCCCTTTCTCACGGGTGACGAGTCGGCCCAGCGTGCCGAGCTCGACACCCTGGCCGTCGAGCTCGACGAACTGCAGGACGTGCTGCACGCCGAAGGCCGGCGCAAGGTGCTGCTGGTGCTGCAGGGCATGGACACCAGCGGCAAGGACGGCACGGTGCGCTGGGTGTTCTCGCGCACCTCGCCGCTGGGCGTGCGGGTGACGGCCTTCAAGGCACCGAGCGAGGATGAACGCGCGCACGACTACCTCTGGCGCTGCCACGCCGCCGTACCGCGCACCGGCGAGATCATGGTGTGGAACCGCAGCCACTACGAGGACGTGCTCGTGCCCGTGGTCGAAGGCTGGATCGACGGCGACGAGGCCCGCCGCCGCTATGCGCAGATCAACGATTTCGAGCGGCTGCTCACCGAGACCGGCACCGTCGTCGTCAAGTGCATGCTGCACATCGACAAGGACGAGCAGCGCGAACGGCTGCAGGCCCGCATCGACACGCCCGGCAAGCAATGGAAGTTCAGCATGGGCGACCTCGAGGTGCGCACCAAGTGGGCCGACTACCAGAAGGCCTATCAGAACGCGCTGGCCGCCACCTCGAGCGACCACGCGCCGTGGCACGTGATTCCGGCCAACAGCAAGCGGCACCGCAACATGATGATCGCGCAGCTGCTCGTGAAGACGCTGCGCGACATGAAGCTGAAGGCCCCGCCGCCCGACCCGGCGCTCAAGGGCATGGTCGTGAAGTGAGCCCGGAGGGGCCGGCTCAGGAGCGGCGCACGGGCGCCGCCGGGCGCATCGGCGTCTGCGCCAGCACGCGGCAGTTGCCGAACTCGCAGCGCACGGCCCAGGCCACACCGGTGGTGCACGGCACGCTGTAGCTCTCGTAGCCCGGGCCCTTGGCCGTCAGCTCGGCGCGCGGCTGCACGTTGCAGCGGCCGGCCTTGGCCAGGCGCTCGACGTTGTAGGTGTCGATGCCCGTACGGCGCGGCTTGAGGGCGAGCACGGGGTTGAAGGTGTTGCCGTAGAACGTGTCCTGCACGTTCGGATCGAGGTTCCGGTAGCCGCGCTTGGCCATGCAGTGGACGATGGCGATCTGCTGGTGCTCGGCGATCAGCGCGCTGCTGGGGCGGGTGTTCCAGTCGATGACGGCAGCGCTGATGCCGGTGTACGAGGCCGCGGCGACGATGCCCTGGCCGTGCACCGTGATCAGGCCCAGGCCCAGCGCGGCCCACATGGCGTCACCCGATTCGCTGCGCGCGGTGATGCGGGTGGCGGCCGTGCGGCAGTCGGCCACGTCGCTGTCGTAGCGCACCTTGTCCACGCCTTCCATGGCCACCATCGGCACGTACGACATGCCGGTGCCCTGGCCGGGCCCGGGCGGCGGTGCGCTGGCGCATCCGGCCAGAACCACGGTGGCCAATGCAATGCTGAGCGGCAGCTTCATGGGAATCCCTCGTCCTCTTCGCGGTAGTTGCGAGGGATTTAACCATACATATAGTTACTCTTGAATCGACTTGTCGCGAATGAGAGACGACCTCCAGACGGGGCATTCGGGCGGCGATCCGGGGTCTGCGACAGGGCAAGGTACAGTTTTCACCCCTCCCCGGTTTCCCCTCCATGCCCTGTATTCCCCGGCTTTCCGCTCCCCACTTTCTCTCGATCGCACTCGCCGCCGCATCCTTCGGTGCCGCAGCCCAGCAGCCGCAACTTTCCGCTGTCGACCTGGCCCGCAAGAACGCCTGCATGGCCTGCCACGGCCTGGTGCACAAGCAGGTCGGGCCGGGCTTCGCGCAGATCGCCGAGCGCTACCGCGGCGACGCCGCCGCACCGGCACGTCTGGCCGACAAGATCCGCAACGGCAGCGTCGGCACCTGGGGCCGCGTGATCATGCCGCGCCAGTCGCTGGTGTCGGAGGCCGACGCGCAGGTGCTCGCGCGCTGGGTGCTGGCGCAGCCGCAACAGCAGCAGACACCCGCGCGCTGAATCGCCGCTCAGGTCGACAGCTGCGACGGCGCGGCCGACGCCACCCGGAAATCCGCCGGGAACGTCCAGGTGCCGGGCGCCTCGCGCTTGCCCAGCTGGCTCAATTGATAGCCCATGCCCCACACCGCGTGCAGCGACAGGCCGTGCGGCTGGTCGACATACAACCCGAGCTTGCGGCGCAGCTTCGACACGTTGGCGTCCAGCGTGCGCGAACCGGCGGCCACGCCGCTTTGCCAGCCGATCATTTCCAGGTGCTCCCGGTCCAGCGGCCGGTTCATGTGGCGGAAGAATTCGGCCGCGAGGTCGAACTCGATCGGCGTCAGGCGAATCTCGGTGCCGGCCACATCGACCATGTCGAACGGCGACAACAGGCTGAATTCCTGCCAGTCGAGGCTGCGCGGCACCACCGGCCGGTTGCGCTGGCGCAGGAAGAATTCGAGCATGAAGTACATCTCCTCGAAGGTCGACGGCTCCGGCAGCACGGCGTCGTCGGGGCCGGCATGCAACAGCGACAACCCGCGGATCTGCCGCTTGCGCGCGCTCATGATCAATGGCGTGTGGTAGCGCAGCGTTTCACGCACCTGACCCACGAGTTTTTGCACGTCGTCGGGCGCCGACGGAATTGAAAGCAGCAGCGCCTCGAAATTACCGCTTGGCGCCACCTGCGAAATCAATTCGTCGACACGCGCAAATGCGACGGGCGTATAACCCAGCATCTTGACGGCACGACTGGCGTGCCACCGCGTTCGGGGAGAGGGGTCCAACACTGCAATGTGCGGGGAGTTTTGCTCAAACATTGAAAATTACCTTGCACACCGTGGCGTCACAAACTTCTATTTTTGCCCCGTTGGCGGGGAAATCGACTTTCATCATTCAACCCTTCAGGAATAAATTGCTCTGAATTGTTGAAGGCAGACGCATTTTTTTACGAATGCATTTCCAGCCGGCGCAATTCCTTGGGAAGTGAATCTATTCCCAAATAAATTTCACAGGTATGAATGAAGAGAACAGAAATATGAGGATCGGGCACGGCGGCCACGCCATGCACCCATCCACCGGCCAGGGCGGCCGGGCCGGCGGCGCGCCGGTCAGCTGACGAGCAACGTGCCGTCTGCCGCGGCCTGCCCCTGCTGCAGGGCAAAAGTGCGCGGCGTGCAGCCGTACTTCTTGCGGAAGACCAGGCCGAAGTAGGCCGGGTCCGCAAAGCCGCAGTCGTAGGCGACCTGGGCGACGAACCTGCGCGCCCCCTCGGGGCTGCGCAGCATGCGGGCCGCGGCCTCGAGCCGGTCGTTCTGCAGGGTCTCGAGAAAGGTCATGCCGCGGCCGGCCTTGGCGAACACCTTGTGCACGTAGCGCACCGACACGTTGAAGCTGGCAGCCAGCTTCTGCGCATCGATCTCGGTGTCGGCGTGGTGCTCGCGAATCCAGGCCCGCATGCGGGCGTGCAGGTCGCCGTCGCGCGGCGACACGCGCTCGCCCAGCGCACCCGGCTGCGCCCTCAGCCCGTTCTGTTCCAGCGAGAACGACAGCATCGACATCAGGTGCTCACCGAGCAGCTGGCGCTGCGCGGGGCTCTGGATGCTGCACAGGTGCTCCACGTCCAGCGCCCGCAGGTAGCCCGACAGCATCCCGGCCCAGCCCTTGGCGCCGGCCAGCCGCAGGTCGGTGGACTGGTCCGCATGCGGCAGCCAGCGATTCACCACCGCTTCCGACAGGCCCAGCGTCCATGAGTTGGTGGCCTCGGTCGAGCGCAGGCGCAGCGGCTGCCAGGAGTCGATCAGGACCATGTCGCCCGCAGCCAGTTCGATGCGCTGGCGCTGCTCGCTGATGGCCAGGCCGCCGTCGAGCTTGATCAGCAGGTGATAGGGATAGACCTCGGCGCCCATGAGCTGGCTCGGCCCCGTGCGCTCGATGGTCGCGCCGCTGCCGTGCACCCGCATGAAGGCCATCCCGGCCGTGTCGACGATGGTGAGTTCCTGCTGGAAGTGGCTGCGCTCGGGGCTGTCCAGCCGCCCCACGTGCGGGCCGATCTCGTCGGCCCAGAAGGCGAACCCGTCTTTGCGCGACACCATGCCGGTGTGAAAGCGCTGGATGCGACTGTCGGTGTCGGACATGCGGCACGCCCCTCTTCCTCCATGCAGCCGGCGCCACGCCAGAAGCCGCGGGTCACGAACGGGAACTCCCGATTTTTTTCCTGACAGGTCCGCGTGGACCTCGGATAATTTTTACAAACGATAACAGAGATAACAGCCCGGGTGTTCGGGGGGATGACGCACCGCGCCCACCGGCGCAAGCCACGGTTCCACGCCTTGCCGATCGCCGGTCGTCGGGCCGGTCCGGGCCCGCTTCGCCCTTCGGCCGGCGCTCGCGGCGGGCAATTGCATCCGGATGTGACTCGCGACACATCCGCGCCGCGAAAGCGAATGTCAAAGAAGGGCGCGATTCGTAGCATTCCTTCGGATCGAACGTCAACCGGAACTCTCTCTACTGGGGATGAAATGGCTGCCTTGTTTTTCACGGAACTCGAACCTTTCGGCACGCGATGGCGCGCAGCGCTGGCGTCCTGCCTGCCAGCGCTGCGCCGCGATGCCGAAGTGGTGCGGCCTGCTTCTCCCCCGCCGCCGGCGGACCGGGTGTGTGCGCTGGTCTTCATCGCCAACCTGGCGCAACTGGCCGACACCGACGGCCCGGAGGTGGCGGCGGGCGTGAGCCGCGAGATCCGGCGCCGGCTCTTCGCGGCCTTCCCGCCGTCGGGCGACACCGACCTGAGCTGCCTGCGCGACGACTGCTTTCTGCTGCGAACCCGCCACGCGCGGCTGGACGACCTGCTGGCCGCGCTCGGGCGCGAGCCGATCCTCGTGAAGGGCATCGCCGCGCAGCCGCAGCTGCATGCCGACTGGATCGCACTGCGCGACAGCGGGCCGATGAGCCCGGCCGAGATCGAACTGGCACTGTGGGCCGCACAACCGCATCCCGCGCCGACGGCCAGGGGGCGGCCTGCGAGCGACGTCGTGGTGGACGACATCGAGCACGTGTACGACCTGCGCATCGCGCGGCAGGGAGATGCCCTGTGGCTGCGCGAGCGCTGTCTGCGAGGCGCCGAGGAACGGGCCCGGATCGACACGCTGTTCGCGCAGCTCCAGCCCGGCTGAGATGGCCTTGCCGTCTTCAGCCCGTCGCAGCCCGGCCCGGCGAAGGGGCGCCCGATGGCGAGTCGCCCCGGGGGCGCCGCACCGTCCTGTTCCTTGACCGCCGCCCGTGGATTCGCCCATGAGAACGAACCGCCGATGGTCTCGCAACCCCCTTGGCCATGTATCTCCATCCCCTGATCGCCAGCGTGCCGCCCGACGAGCGCGCCGCCTTGATTCGCAGCAGCGCGCTGCATTCCTACCGGCGCAACGAGATCGTGCTGCAGGCGGACACGCACACCGACCGCATCTACTGCGTGGCCACGGGCCTGCTGCGCGCGGTCGACCGGGACGTGACGACCGACTTCATCCGCCGGGGCGATTTCTTCCTCGGCCCCTCGCTGGGCGAGAACAGCTACCAGGCAACCTCGACGCTGGTGGCCGCCCTGCCCTCGTCGGTCTACCACCTGCCGGTGGCCGCGGTGCGCCGGCTGTGCGCGCTGTACCCCGAGGTGACCATGGGCCTGCTGGAGATCGCGATGAAGCGCGTCGCCATGGTGCGCGGGCAGCTGCGCCGCATCTCGTCGCTGTCGTCCGAAAGCCTCGTGAGCCGCGTGCTGCACGAGCTGACGCAGCTGGCACCGGCCGCCACGGGCGGCTACGACAAGCGCATCACGCAGGCGGTGATCGCGTCGTACTCGGGGCTCTCGCGCGAGGTCGTCAACAAGACCATGCGCGACATGGAAAGCCGCGGGCTGGTGCGCCGCGACGACCAGGGCGTGCACGTGCCGCCGACCTTCGCCTCGACCGATTTCGGCAGCCTGCCGCCGGACGCCCACGAGCTCTCCGACGAGCTCTGTGCCTGGAACGGCGACAGCCCCGAAGCGCCATGACACGCCGCCTTCATCGGCCCTGACACAAGGACAGCACCGACGATGCCCAAAGGAATTCCGAACCCCGTCGACATGTATGGCATTTCGCCCCGCCCCTGGGGCTTCGAGGTGTCGCTCGTTCGAAACGGCGTGCGCTACGCGCGCCTCTTCGGCCACGCCAGCTACGGCGGCCCGCAGCAGGCGCTGCGCCGTGCCCAGGCCTGGCGCGACACCATCGTGAAGGAGCATCCGCCGGTCGCGCGCAAGGAACGCGCGCAGACCCTGCGCAGCAACAACAAGACGGGCGAGCCCGGCGTCTTCAGCCGCTTGTCCGCACAAGGCAAGCCGGTGGCCTGGCTGGCCAAGACCTACCTCGGCAATGAGGAAATCCTGCGCGCCGAATTCGACCTGGCCGACTGGGGCCCCGCGGCCCGCGCGCATGCCAGCGGCGAGCGGCAACGCCAGCTCGGCCGCATGGTCGGCCTCGCGCGGCTGCACCCCGCCGAAGAAGCCATCCGCCGGCGCCCGCCGCCCGACGACGAAGCGGCGCTGCCGCCCAAGCGCTCGAAGTCGGAGATCGTGCGACGCAACAACACGAGCGGCGTCAGCGGCGTGCAGTTCAAGACGCCGCGCGCGGGCCATCCCGGCTACTGGGTGGCGATCACCTACACGGCGGGCAAGGGCAGCGTGAGCCGCTCGTTCTCGGTGCGCACGCTCGGCTACGACGTGGCGCGCGACATGGCGATTGCCGAACGCCAGCAGCAGTTGCAGGCGAAGACGTCGGGCGACGACGCCTGAGCGCCAGCAGCGTCCTGGCGAGGATTTGCAACGCCGCCCTGGCGTGAAAAGCGCGATTTCATGCCCGGTTATTTGCGGGACACCACACCAGCTAGCGCTGGTTCTGCTGCTCGCTCCTGTGCGCAATGACCGCATCGCGCACCGCGCGCTTCGGCGCCAGTTGGGGCTTGCCGCAACTGCTGCAGCGATAGAAGCGCAGGCCGGGCAGGAACTTCATCCATGGCCGGCGGTGGATGCGCTCCAGCCCGGCCAGTCCGCATCGGCAGCGGAGGAAGGGATTGCCGAAAGACGGTCCGGGCGCGGGCGCGCGGCCGTGGCGTGTCGTTGCGTACCCAGGAGCGTCGGTGTGCATGCGGGTCATCGTGCCGACCGACGGGCACGCCGCACGCCCGACTGTGATCCCGCTCACTTGCCGCCGCAACAAATCTGCGCGCGGTGATCCGCGCCTAGGCGGCAGCAGGCTCCTGCGGCTCGCCCAGCGACAGCATCAACCGGTTGGCCCAGTTGAAGAAGGCCGCGCCATGCACGACATCGGCAATCGCCAGGTCGTCCAGCCCCTGCGCGCGCAAGGCGTCGACGTGCGCGGGCCCGAAGGTCGACGGCGTGGCCGACAGCGCGACCGAGGCCTGCACGATCGCATTCCAGCGCGCGCCCAGGTCGGCCTGCACGCCCTCGTCGAGCAGGCGCTGCACGTCGTCCGTCCGCTGCGAGAAATGCGAGGCAAAACGCGCGTGCACCGAGGCGCAGTAGATGCAGCCGTTGAAGCGCGAGGCCGCGGCGGCCGAGAGCTCGCGCTCGGCACGCGGCAGGCCGGCCTCGGGGTTGTAGAAGATGTCCTTGTCGGTGCGCGTGCGCGCACCGAGGATGTCGGGGTCGCGCGCCAGCAGGCGGAAGTACGGCGACTTGGCGCGCGAGGCGTCGACGAGGCCCGCGTAGTGGCGCTCGGTCAGTTCGTCTTCGGGCAGCGGTTCGAGCCAGGGCAGCCATTCGAGCTGCGCCTACGTGAAGCTGCGCGGGTGTGTGTTGCCGGGATGGGTCAGGGTCGATTCGGTGCTCATGGGGCGCTCATGCAGAAGGGGTGGCCAGCGCGCGCAGGCCGATGACGACGCGGATCTGGAACGCGAGGAACGCCACCAGTTGCGACAAGGTGACGATCTCCGTGGTGCGCCATCCCGCATCGAGCAGCGCCTGCAGCGCGGCCGGGCTGGCGTCGCGCGGGTGAAAGACCAGCAGGTGCGCATGCGCAAGGCCGGCCGACAGCCGTTCGCCCAGCACCGCGCGCTGCGCCGCATCGACGGCGTAGACCGGGCCGGCCGCGTCTTCCACGCTGAGCGGACCTTCCGGATAGCGGCCATACGGCCCTTGCACGGCACCGCGTGCAACCTCGGCCTCGATGGCCCTCGCCACGCCCTGCTCCACCAAGGCCTCGGCATAGAGGCGCGCCACCTCGGGCTGCCCGTGCAATCCGGCGACGAAGGCTGCGATGGCGAAGCGATCCGCGATCTCGAAGTCACCGGCCACGGGCTCGGCCGGCGCGAACAGCGCCAGGTAGCTCTGCTGCGCCTGCGTGCGCGCCTGCTCGCGCTGCGCGCGCAAGCGGTCGAGCGCACTGCCGGGCGCAATGCCCACCAGCTGGTCGATCACGTCGACAGCCTCGGGAACGGGAGAAGAAGAAACAACGGCATTCATGGAAGCAACAGCCTAGAGAAGCGCAAGCGATTGAAGGTCCGGCACGCCCGTGTCGCGCGCCCAGCCCAGGGCCGGTGCGACGACCGTGGCGGTCAGTTCGATGGAACGCAGGATGGCTGCGTGCGGCGGATCGACCGAATGCACCTGGCACACGAGGTCGGTCACGCGCGCGAGCGTGCGGTCGGCGCGCAGCGAGGCGATCACGTCGTCGGGCGCGCCGACATGCACGTCGTACGCGGCGATCAGCTGCTCGAGCGGCGCATCGGTGCGGACGCGGTCGGCCAGGCCGATCTGCCCCGTGGCGGCGGCTTGCACCACCGCGCGGCGCAGCCCGGCCTCGGCCAGGCGCAGCGCCTCCTTGCGGGTGTCCGCCACGAACACGCTGCGCGAGCCCACGATGCGCGGCGTGCGGCCCGGCGGCAGTGCGGCCAGGTAGGCGTCGATGATCGGGTCCTGCAGATCGGCCAGCGGCGCATCGGGCGCCTGCGCGGTACGCGGCTGCGTGCGCGAAAGCATCAGCCCGTCGCCGGCCGTGCCCGCGCGCGTGCCGCCGCTCACCGAGAACGTGGCCTGCCAGAGCCGGCCGAGCAGTTGTGCACCCGCCGGGTACAGCGTGTCGCCGCCGGGCAGCGGCCGGCCGGCCCAGGCCTCGCGCACCGTGGCGAGCTGCCGCTCGAACAGCGCCGCGCGGTCGTCGCTGTCCAGCCCGAAGGCCGCGAAGGATGCCGGCGTGCCGCCCGTGCCGACGCCCACTTCGAGCCGGCCGCCCGAAAGCAGGTCCAGCACGATCGCGTCCTCGGCCGTGCGCACCGCGTTCTCCAGCGGCAGCGTGACGATGCCCGTGCCCAGGCGGATGCGCCGCGTGCGCGAGGCGACGTGGGCAAGGAAGACGAAGGGCGACGGCAGGCCGCCCTCGTGCTCATGGAAATGGTGCTGCGCCACCCACGCGGAATCGAAGCCGAAGGCCTCGGCGTGGGCGATCTGCGCCGTGACGAGGCGGTAGCGCTCGGCGGCGGGGGCATCGTCGAGCAGCCGGCTGAAGAAGCCGAGCCGCTTGCGCGGGGAAGTGAAGGTACCGGGCATCCGAAGGCCTGTGGGGTCGAGAGCCTTCGAGTGTTGCGCCGCAGGCCGCTCGAATGGAACGCCGGTTTTCGCGTTTGCTTATGCGCTTTGCGCGCATCGCGCGTTCAGTGCGGCATCGCAGGTGATCGCCGTGTGAAGCGCCGCAGCCAGCCCGCGCCCGCCCCGGCAGCGACGGCCATCAACCCGGTGGTGGCCAGCATCGCCGCCGTGTGGAGCGCGACGGCCGCGAACGCCGGCACGAACGAGCCACTCATCGCGCCCTTCGCTGCATCGCCCATGCACAGCGGGATCAGCGCCGGCACCAGCATCAGCCCGGCGCCGTGCGCGGTGGACATCATGAAAGACCACAGCGCCAGCCCCGCATGCCCCGCCGGTGCACGCGCCATGGCGGGCAGGCGCCCCGACAGGTGAACGAGCGCGACCACCGCAAACAACCCGCCGGCCAGCCACTGCAGCAGGCCCCGGTCCATCGACAGACCGAAAGCCACCGCAACGACCACGAGCGCCACCGAGGCGACGTGCCCGACGCCGATCGGCCACAGCGCCCGCAGCGCCTGCGCCCGGTCGTGCGAACGCAGGCCCCAGGCGGCGGCGAACATCCAGCCGGTGGTGGGGTTCAGGCCGTGCAGGACGCCCATTCCCGCCACCGCCAGCCAGGGCCAGAGGCTTGCCATGGTGCGGACCGATCGACACGCCAGGTCGCGCGTTTTTCTTAGGACTGCGCGTGGCAGCAACCACCGGCCGCCGCAACGGGCGCGGGCTCGTAGCGGTCGTGGTGACGGATCCAGTCCATCGCGTAGGACGGGTTGTGCTCATCGCGGCCCTTGGGCACGAGGTCGAGCATGTTGTAGGTGCCCATCATCACTTCCACGCCGCGACCGTAGGTCGAGTAGGTGTGGAACACATCGCCGGCGTTGTCCTTGAAGAACACGCTGACGCCGGGCGCCTCCTCGCTCGGGAACGGCTGCTTCACGTAGTTGTAGGCGACCGCGCCGCTGGCCATTTCGTCGGGCGTGAAGCTCACGCCGAAGTCGTGGTTGAAGTCGTTGTCGTGCGACGAGACCCAGGCGAACTGCCAGCCCATGCGACGGCGGAAGGCCTCGATGCGGGCCAGCGGCGCGCGAGAGACGGCCACCAGCGTGACGTCTCGGTGCTCGAGGTGCACGCGCATGCCGTCGGAATGGTCGGCCATGAACGAGCAGCTCTGGCAGCCCTGCTCCCAGTCGGGGCCGAACATGAAGTGCTGCACCAGCAGCTGGCGGCGGCCTTCGAA
Source organism: Variovorax sp. GW823-FHT02B07 (assembly GCF_058797695.1). Classification (NCBI taxonomy): domain Bacteria; kingdom Pseudomonadati; phylum Pseudomonadota; class Betaproteobacteria; order Burkholderiales; family Comamonadaceae; genus Variovorax; species Variovorax sp. GW823-FHT02B07. Next base: position 1,740,123 of record NZ_JBXAJX010000001.1, on the reverse strand, counting down.
CAGGTCGGCGAGCGGGCGGCGGCCCTGGGGCGTGTCGAAGACATAGGCCTTCTCGACGCGCGTCCACGGCAGCGCGCGGCGCTCCTCGGCGATCCGGTCGCGCAGCTGGGTCAGCTCCTTTTCGCGCGCCAGCAACGACTTGCGCACGTCGATCCAGCGCTCGGGGGTCACGACGGGGTGATTCATTGGGGTGTTCATGGTGTGTGCTCCTTGGCGGGTGTGTCGTTCAGGCCGTGGCCGTCTTCGGGCGGCGCACCGCGCGGACCTTGCTGGCCCGGCCGTCACCGGCGTAGAAGAGCCCCGCGCCGTCGGACTCCAGGCCGCTCACGCCGACGCCGCTGGGCATTTCCAGCCGCGCGATCACGTCGCCGCTGGCGGGGTCGATGCGGCGGATGTCGCTCTGGTCGCCTTCCCAGGTGCCGTGCCAGAGTTCGCCGTCGACCCAGGTCACACCGGTGACGAAGCGGTTCGATTCGATGGTGCGGCGGATCGCGCCGGTCGCCGGGTCGATCTGGTGGATCTTGCGGTCGCGGTACTCGCCCACCCAGAGGCTGCCTTCGGCCCAGGTGAGGCCCGAGTCGGAGCCGTTGCCGGGCGCGGGAATCGAGGCCAGCACCTTGCCGGTGGCGGCGTCGATCTTGTCGATGCGCGCCTCGACGATCTGATAGAAGCAGGTGCCGTCGAAGGCAGTGCCGGCGTCGCAGGCGACGTCGATGCGGCGCGTCGCTTCACCGCTCGCGGGGTCGAAGGCGACCAGTTGCCCGCCGGTGGCGGCCCACACCTGGTGGCCGTCGTGCGTCACGCCGTGGATGCGCTCCACGCCTTCGAACGGGCCGTACTCGCGCACGATCTGCGCGGCCTGCACGGCGCCTTCGAAACGGTCCTTGCCTGCCTTCTTGCTCTGACTGCTGTTGCTGCTGCTCATGGTGGGCTCCTGTAGGTGCGCCACAGCGGGTAGCGCATGAGCCCGACTCTATTCAATCGGCAGCGCGGCGGGGAGTAACAAGATCGTCGTGAATCCCGCCAGCGGCGGGGCCAGCCAGCGGCGTGCCCTGGCCTGGCCGATGGCGCGCACGCGCCGTTCGGCCTCGAGTTCGGCCAACGCGCGCTGCACCGTGCGCTGGCTCGCGCCCAGGGCCAACGCGAGGGCCGAGGTCGACCAGGCCGCGCCGTCGGACAGCAGCGCCACCAACGAGGCCTGCTCGCCGTCGATGGGCGGTGCCAGCACCACGACCGGACGCGCACCGTGCGGCGTGAGGATGAAGCCCTGCGGCGTGGCCTCGATGCGCGCCATCGGCTTGACGAGCGCGCGCAACCGGCCGATCTCGACGCGCAGCCGCGCGCGGTGCGTCTCGTCGGGGTCGCGGGTGCGGAAGGCGTCGGCGATCAGCGCGTCGCGGCCGACATCGCCGGGCCAGGCCGCGGCCAGCGCGCGCGCCAGCGAGAACAGCACCGGCCGGCGTGCGAGCGAACGCCAGGTGTCGCCGCCTCCGACGCCGCGGCGGCAGGCATCGACGACGAGCGCATCGGACGCGAGCAGCGCCTCGACCTCCTCGAGGCGCAGGGCCTGTTCACCGCCGGCAGCGATGCGCCGGGCGGCGGGACGTTCGAGCGCGGCGCGCGCTTCCGCCACTTCGGCCAGCAGCGCCGGCACACGCGCACGCAGGGCCGCGTCATGCGCGCGGGTGAGCGCTGCCCGTGCCGTACCGGTGCGCAGCGAACGCATTGCGAGTTCCGCCGACGCCAGCTCGGCCACCGCCGCGAGCGACGGCGGCAGGCTGTGCCCGTCGAGCAGCGACAACGCGGCGGCAGCCTCGTCGAGCCGGCCGAGCAGCAGCAGCCGACGCGCCGCGATGAGTCGCGCCTGCAGTGCATTGACCAGGTCGTCGCGCGCCTCGAGCGTGACGGCCGCCGCGGTCAATGCGCGCGACGAACCACCGAGGTCGCGCATGGCCAGCGCCACCTCGGCCTCGGCGACAACACAACGTGCGCGCGCCAGTTCTTCGTGCGCGCCGAAGCCGCTCGCGGCCCGCCGCAGCAGCTCGCGCGCACGCGGGTGCTCGCCGAGCTGGGCCATGGCGATGCCGCGCAACGCGAGCGCCGGCGGGTCGTCGCGCAGGGCCACGCGCTTGAGGGCACCCAGCGCGTCGCCGGCAGCGAGCGCGCGCGCGGAGGCGGCAATGAGGGAATCCATGGGGCGACAGGCTACAACACCGCCGGTGCGCCACGGCCCGCCTCATCGCGAGGCGGCGTCGTCAGTCCAGCGAGATGCCGCGTTCACGGATCAGCGCGTGCCACTTCTTCGTCTCGGCGAAGGCATAGGTCTTCATCAGCACGCTGTCGCTCGGCACCGGCTCCCAGCCGCCTTCCTGCAGCCGCTTGCGCACGCTCTCGTTGGCCAGCGCGGCCTGCATCTCCTTGGAAAGACGCTCCTGGATGGCGGCGGGCGTGCTGGCCGGCACCACCAGCCCCTGCCATGCGTAGGCTTCCGAATCCTTGAAGCCCTGCTCGCCCACCGTGGGCACGGCGGGCAGGATCGGCAGTCGCTTGGCGCTGAACGCCATCAGCGGAATGACCTTCCCCGACTGGATGGCGCTGAGCCCCGACGAGGTGTCCACCACCATCAGCGGCACCTGCCCGCCCATCACGTCCTGCAGCGCGGGCGCGGCGCCGCGGTACGGCACATGCATCGTCGACAGGCCGCTGCGGCTGAGGAACAGCTCCATCGCCAGGTGGTGCGGGCTGCCGTTGCCCGGCGAGGCGTACGACAGCGTGCCCGGCTTGCTCTTGAGCTGCTCCATCAGGGCGCCGATGGTCTTGAGGTTCGTCGACGGCGCCGCCACCAGCACCAGCGGCGTGCGGGCCATCAGGCCGAGCATCGCGAAGTCGCGGTCGACGGCATAGGGCAGCTTCTTGTAGAGCGCGGGGTTGTACACGAGCACGCCGTTGTCGGCCGTGAAGACGGTGTAGCCGTCGCCCGGCGACCGGGCCGTGACCTCGGCGCCGATGATGGCGCCGGCACCGGCCCGGTTGTCGACGATCACCGGCTGGCCGGCCTGGACAGACATCTGCGCGCCGATGGTGCGGGCCAGGAAGTCGCTGCCACCGCCGGCGGGGTAGCCGACGATCCACTTGATCGGCTTGGACGGAAAGGCCTGCGCCTGCGCTTGCGCGGGAGCCCCCGCGAAAGCAAATGCAGCGGCCGCGAGCGAAAGAAAACCGCGGCGCGCAAGGCGATGAGAAACGGGCATGAACGATGTCTCCTGGCAGTGGTTGTTGTGATGGCGCTGCGATTGGATGCGAGCTTCATTCATGGTTCAATCAGATATTTCTTTCCCACTTATCGGATAAACCGATGAATGTCACGTTGCGCCAATTGCGCGCCTTCATCGCGGTGGCCCGCGCCGGCAGCGTGACCGAGGCCGCCCTGCGGCTGCACATCACGCAGTCGGCGCTGAGCGGCCTCATCAAGGACCTGGAGTCGAACCTGGGCGTGCAGATGCTTCACCGCACGACGCGCAAGCTGCAGCTGTCCAGCGCAGGCGAAGTGTTCCTGCCGATGGCCGAGCGCATCCTCCAGGACCTGGGCATGGCGCTCGATGCGGTGTCCGACCTGCGCGAGCTGCGCACCGGCACCGTGCGCATCGCGGTGCCGCAGGTGATGGCGTGCACGGTCATGCCGGAAATCATGGCCGCCTTCGCCCGGAAGTACCCCGGCATCCGCGTGCGCCTGCAGGACTCGATGGTCGAAAGCGTGCTGGGCCGGCTCATCAACGGCGACGTGGACCTGGCCATCGGCCCCGAGCGCGACGCGCCCGCCAACGTGGTCGCGCGCACGCTCTTCACCCTGCCCTTCCTCGCGGTGCTGCCCCCGGGGCATCCGCTCACAAAGAAGCATCGGGTCGCCTGGAGCGACCTGGTCCGCTACCCCGTGATCTCGCTGCAGGGCGAGTACACGCAGCTGCTCAGCGCCGAGCTGTATGCGTCGCCCGGCCGGCTGGAGTTCAGCCCGACGCATGAAGTCGCCTTCCTGACCACGGCGCTGAGCATGGTCGAGCACGGCCTGGGCGTGACCACCTGCCTGCCGTATGCGGGCGAGCTGCTGCAGCGTCAGCAGCTCGAATTCCGCCCCCTCGTCACGCCCGTGCTCAGCCGCAAGTTCCAGGTGTGGCTGAACAAGGACCGGGGACTCTCGCCGTCGGCGCAGGAGTTTCTCGACTTCCTGCTGCAGCACATCGAAGACCATCCGGCGCCCGAGGTGCGCGCGTTCCGCAAGGCGCGCTGATCACGCGCCAGCGGGACTCAGCTGCTGCCAGCGCCTGCCACGGGTGCCTGCACCCTCGCCGCCAACCGCGTGCCGCCATCGCCCGCATCGATCTGCAGCGTGCCGCCGATGCGCGTCATGCGCGCCTGCATGCTGCGCAGGCCCAGCCCGCCGATCGACGAGGCCATGGCCACTGCGTCGAAGCCCACGCCGTCGTCCTCGACGCTCAGCAGCACGCCCGCTTCGCCGTCGGCCATCAGCTGCACGCGCAGGGTCCGCGCGCGGCTGTGCTTCACCACGTTGGCCAGCGCCTCCTCGAGCAGGCGCGTGAGGCCCAGCACCTGGCGCGCGGACAGCGCACAGGGCCAGGCCGCGGGCGTCTGCCAGTGGCTGCGCACGCCCATCTCCTCGAACAGGCGGCCGAAGCGGTGGCGCATGGGCGCCAGCCATTGCGTGGGCGTGGCGGCGACCGGGGCCGCGCCGCCGCTGTGGGTGTCGATGATCTGGCGCAGGTCGTCGCGCAGCGACTTGAACATCGACAGGTACTGCGGCCGCTGCAGCGCCTCGCCCGACTGTTCCACCAGCGCGATCGAGCGCACCAGCGAACTGCCCAGGCCGTCGTGCAGGTCGTGCGCCACGCTCAGGCGCTCGTTCAGCCGCACGTTGTCGAGTTCGAGCCGATGCTCGCGGCTGAGCGTGTCGGCCAGCTCGGTGCGTGCCCCGCGCACTTCGCGCGCCAGCTCGTCGTTGAAACTCTCGACGCGGCGCAGGCTGCGCGTGAAGCCGCCCGCCAGGATCAGCGACATGCCGATCATGATCAGCGGCGCCGTGACCACGGTGTAGCCGAAGCGGTCGTCGATGACGCGCAGGATCATCAGCGCGTCGTGCACCGCGGCCACCAGGAAGCCGAAGGCGCACAGGGCCAGCAGCAGGTGTTCGGTTTTCTTGGTATCGAGCGCGCGCAGGATGAACTGCACGCACACGGCCATGAAGAGCAGCGAATACGCGATGAACACCGCCAACGTTGCGACCGACAACGCAGGCTGCGGCAGCAGCGCGATCGCCGCCACGGCCAGCGCGGCCACGGCCCACAGTGCGCGGCTCAGGCGCGGAAAGCGCTGGCCGCCGAAGTGCCACATGAACATGCAGAAGCAGCTCACGTACAGGACCATCCAGGCCGTGATCCAGCGCGACCAGGCGTCGGTGGAGGCGAACGGCCACGGCAAGGTGCTGACCACGGTGTTGCTCGCGAACACCAGCCAGGCAATGGCGCTGAGCGCGTACCAGCCGTAGGCAACCTCCTGCCGGCGCATGAGCCACAGCACGAGGAAGAAGCAGCCCAGCGTGATCGAGATGACGAGGTTGACCGCGGGCAGCACGCGCGCGAACAGGCGGCGCTCGTCGTGGTACGCCACCGCCGCGTCCGCCGTGCCGAGCACCACGCGGCCCAGCCCCGAGCCGTACATGCTGCCGCCCACCACCTGCACCCACAGCGTGTTGGTGCCGGGGTTCAACGCGGCGGCCGGCAGGAAGAAGACGCGCGGCGTGTTCCAGCTGCGGCTCAGCGGCTCGACCAGGCTGGCGTCGCGCCAGAGCAGGTTGTCGTTCAGCGAGATCGCGCCGGCCATGCTCAGGTAGTCGACGGCCACGCCCAGCTGCGGCGCGTCGTCGCGACCGGCGCAGGGGCGCTGCCAGTCGATGCGGTACCACACGATGCCTTCGAAGCCGGGCCAGCGTTCGGCCCAGTGGTCGGGCAGCGTCGCCGGCTGCCAGCCGTCGATGGGCGGCGGTGCTTCAGGCCCCGCGCCGGCGGTGGCGCGCACGGCCCGCACGCTGTCGATGTGCGGCGCGCACGCCTCGGCTGCCCATGCCGTGTGCGCGAACAACCACCACAGGCTCAGGCCAGCAAGCCACGCGAACGCGCTGCGAAAACGGCGCGCGTGCGCGAGGAAACGGTGAGCTTGCGGTAGATGTTCTTGATGTGGCATTCGACGGTGTGCCGCGACAGGAAGATCTGCTCGGCTATCTCGCGGTTGGTCAGGCCTTCGGCAACCAGCTGGAGGATCTGCAGTTCACGTGCGGTCAGCACATCTTCGCCGACGCGCCCCGGCGTGGCCGGCGGCGCCTGCGTGAGGTCGAGGATGCGCCGCGCAATGAAGGGATCGATCGGCGCACCGCCGCGCAGCACGCTGCGGATCGACAGCAGCAGCTCCAGGTCGTCGCGCTCCTTGAGCACGTAGCCGGTGGCGCCGGCGCGCAGCGCGTTGAGGATCAGGTCGTCGGTGCTCCAGGCGGAGATCACGAGGATGCCGGGGCCGTCGTCGGCGTTCATTGCCGCAACGGTCGGCGCGCTCATCTGCGCGATCAGCTCCACGCCGTTGCCGTCGGGCAGGCCCAGGTCGACCAGCGCCAGCGCGAACGGCTGGCGCGCGAGTTCGATGCGCGCATCGGCCAGCGTGGCCGCGAGCACCAGCACGTCGTTGCCGTAGCCCAGCTGGTTCAGGATGCCGACGATGCGCCGCTGCATCAGCGCGTCGTCCTCGACGATGAGCACAGGCGCCGGCAGGTCGGGGCTGGGCGGCGGCGTCATCGCCGGACCTTCGGGCTGGGGAGAGAAAGCGGACATCAGGACGGTTCGGACAAGGTGGGAAGCATGCCCGAATCATCACCCAGGCTTCGCGCGCGAGGCTGCAGTGTCCCCTCGCAGCGACTGTGCGGCCATCACCAGATCTGGGGGTTCTGACGACGCGGCGCGGCATCGGTCGGCCTTCGCCTACAGACAGGCGCCATGCGAGCGGACATGGTGGGGCCATGACACATCCGATCGAACTCATCATCGACGAGCCGGCGCCCGGATCCTTTGTCTGGCGGCTGCTCGAAACCGACACCGACGGTGCGCATCCCACCGTCCTTCGCTGCGCCTTCGACCCGGTCGAGAGCTACGAGCTCGCCCTGGCCTCGGGACAGCGCGCCCTGCGCAGCGAGATGCGCGCGCACGGCACTACAACAGAAGGCCACTGAGCGTCAGCATGCGCTGACGGCGGCTTCGCGAGGCGTCCTACCGCTGTCGCGCCGTCGGTTCCTAGGATCGTTTTCGGGCGCCGGTTCTCTTGCGCTGGTCGCAATGAAGCAACCGCCGGCGTCTTCAAGGAGATGACCATGCAAAGAAAGCTCATGTGGATGTGCGCCGCTGCCGTGTCCTGTCTCACGGCCGTGTCGGCGCAAGCGCAGGTGAACCCGCCGCCCGCGGCCACGGTCGACCCGGCGGTCGCCGAATACAAGGCAGCCCGCGACAAGATCTCGGCCGACTACAAGACCGACCGCGCCGCGTGCGATGCCATGAAGGACAACGCCAAGGACGTCTGCGTCGAGGAAGCCAAGGGCAAGGAAAAGATCGCCAAGGCCGAGCTCGACCAGAAGATGAAGCCCAGCGACGGCAACGCCCGCAAGGTGGCCGAAGCCAAGGTGGAAGTGGCCTACAGCATCGCCAAGGAAAAATGCGACGACCAGAAGGGCGAGGCCAAGTCGACCTGCGTGAAGCAGGCCAAGGCCGACGAAAGCAAGGGCATGGCCGAAGTCAAGGCGATGAAGAAGTAGCCGACCTGGTCGCAGCGCTTCCCGTTGGCGCTGGCCGGGGGCGGTCGCATACTCGACAGATGCCCTCCTCTTCCACGCGTCCACGGGTCTACCTTGCCGGCCCCGACGTGTTCCGGCCCGACGCCGCGCAGTACTTTGCCGCGCTGGCCCTGGCCTGCGACGCGCTCGGCATGACGGCCGTGCCACCGTTCGACGGCAAGGCGGCCGGCCCCGACCCCGCGCGCCGGATCTACGAGGAAAACATGAAGCTGCTGCGGTCGGCGGACGGCGTCATTGCCAACCTCGCGCCGTTTCGCGGGCTGGAGCCCGACTCGGGCACGGTGTTCGAGGTCGGCGTGGCCATTGCCCTGGGCCTTCCGGTGGCCGCCTACGGCGTTCCGCCGGGCACCTATGCGCAGCGCGCCGCCACGGCGGGCGTCGTCGGCCGCGACCCGGACGGCAGCTTGCGCGACCCCGAGGGCACGCTGATCGAGGATTTCGGGCTGCCGCTGAACCTGATGCTGGCCTGCTCGGTGCGCTTTGCGGACCTGGCGACCGACGCTTTGCGGGTGCTGGCCGAGGTGCTGGGGTCTGCGCCCGCCCAGCGCCAGTGAGTCCGAATTCGTGAAATAAGTCACAAATCAAAGGTGGGGTATCACCAATTCTGGGGAGCAAGCCCCTCGAAGTAAGCCTTTCAGCCTCTTTTTGCGTTGGACATGCCAACGCCCCAAAAAGGAGGCCCGGATGCCCCCCTCAGATCAACAAGCAGTTTTCGAAGCGGCGGGCCGCCTGGGTTCCATGGAGGTCCTGACCACGCAGACCAGCGCCGTCGTCTCGATGCTGCGCGCGCTGTACGCCGCGCACCCCGAGCCGGCCAAGGTCCGGTTCCACTTCGACCGGCTGATCGGCCAGCTGCTGACCAGCCCCTACCTCAGCCACGACCCGGATCACGCGCTGATCCTCCAGGACACGGCCGCGACCCTCGTGCGGCCACCGCTCGAATCCGACCCGGTGCGCTGAGCATCGGATGCACACCCAGGAGACACTGAAATGAGTTTTGAAAAAATCAAGCTCCGGTTCGGCCGGTCGTTCCGTCGCGGCGATCGCGTCGTCTGCGAAGGCCGGCTCGGCACCATCACCGGAGCGACCTATCCGCATGTGCGGGTGCGCTTCGACGGCCGGCAGATTGCGGTGCCTTGCGATCCTTGCGAACTGCATGTGGGCACAGCGCCGATCGCGACGCTGCCCGTGCTCGGACCGCAGCCGTCCTGAAGACATCTCGCCTCGCCGTTTCGGCGGGGCAGCCACGCGTCGCGCGCAGACGCAAAAAAGCCCCGACTGGCGGGGCTCTTTTGGGCTGTTTGATCACTGCAAAGTGATCAGGAAGCCAATCCTGGCGGAACCGGAGGGATTCGAACCCTCGATGAGGCTCTACACCCCATACTCCCTTAGCAGGGGAGCACCTTCGGCCACTCGGTCACAGTTCCTGAAAGCAACCGCAATTATGCCATTACTTAAGCGCTCGGTTGGTCCAGATCGAACGCTTTATGCAGTGCGCGCACCGCCAATTCCATATATTTTTCGTCGATCACGACCGAGGTCTTGATTTCGCTGGTCGAGATCATCTGGATGTTGATGCCCTCTTCGCTCAACACACGGAACATCTTGCTCGCCACACCCACGTGGCTGCGCATGCCGATGCCTACGATACTGACCTTGCAGATCTTGGTGTCGCCCACGATTTCGGTGGCGCCCAGCGAAGGCATCACCTTCGACTCCAGCAGTTCGACCGTGCGCGCGAACTCGTTGCGATGCACGGTGAAGCTGAAGTCGGTCTTGCCGTCCTTGCTGAGGTTCTGGATGATCACGTCGACTTCGATGTTGGCGTCTGCCACGGCACCGAGGATGTGATACGCGATGCCCGGCTTGTCGGGCACGCCGAGCACCGAGATCTTGGCTTCGTCGCGATTGAATGCGATGCCGGATACGACGGCTTGTTCCATGTTTTCGTCTTCCTCGAAAGTGATCAGCGTGCCGGACTTGGCCTCTTCATTGATGTCGATGTCCCATGCGGTGAAGCTCGAAAGCACACGCAGCGGCACCTTGTACTTGCCGGCGAATTCCACCGAGCGGATTTGCAGCACCTTGGAGCCCAGGCTGGCCATCTCGAGCATCTCTTCGAAGCTCACGGTGGTCAGGCGGCGCGCATCGGGTTCGACGCGCGGGTCGGTGGTGTAGACGCCGTCGACGTCGGTGTAGATCAGGCACTCGCTGGCCTTCATGGCCGCCGCGATGGCCACGGCCGAGGTGTCGCTGCCGCCACGGCCCAGCGTGGTGATGTTGCCTTCGTCGTCCACGCCCTGGAAGCCGGTAATGACCACCACGCGACCGGCTGCGAGGTCGGCGCGCACCTTGGCGTCGTCGATGCTCTCGATGCGGGCCTTGGTGTACGAGTTGTCGGTGCGCACCGACACCTGCCAGCCCGCGTAGCTCACCGACTCCACGCCCTCGGCCTGCAGCGCCATGGCCAGCAGTGCCGACGACGCCTGTTCGCCGGTGGAGGCGAGCATGTCGAGTTCGCGGTGATAGGCCACGCCGGGTTTGCCCGGGGAGAGCTCCTTGGCAAGACCGAGCAGGCGGTTGGTTTCGCCGCTCATGGCGCTGGGCACCACGATCATCTGGTGACCCGCACGCGCCCATTTGGCGACGCGCTTGGCGACATTGCGGATGCGCTCGGTCGAGCCCATCGACGTGCCGCCATATTTGTGAACGATCAATGCCATGGATGAAATCAGAGAAAGATAAAGGGCCGCCTGGAAAGCGGCGCCCTGCAAGCCGTCAGAGCGAAGTCTTCAGCGAGGGCGGGGCATTGTACCAATGCAGCCGCTCTCCCCTGCGCTCGGCGAAGCCCGCGCCCACCTTGAGGTGGATGCGGTGGCCGCGCGTGGTGCAGGCGCGGACCTGGTCCAGCAACTGGTCGAGCTGCGCCGCGCTCGGTGCGCAGCCGTGCGACTGCATCAGCCAGTGGCGCAGCACGTTGGCCTGGCGCGCGCGGGACAGCGCCTGCAGCGGCCGCAACTGCGGCGGCTCGCCGACCACGGCCAGGTCCTGCGCCGCCAGTTCGCCCAGCAATTGCTGGGCCTGCGCCGCATGGGCGATGCTGCGCGAGAAGGTGGCGCGAAACTGGGGAAAGGCTTCTGCCAATGCAGGCAGCAGCACGGCGCGGATGCGGTTGCGGGTGTAGCGCGCGTCGGCGTTGCTCGGGTCTTCGATCCACGGCAACTGCTGCTGCGCCAGCCAGCTGCGGATGTCGACCGCCGGCACCGCGAGCAGCGGCCGGTGGATGTTCAATCCGTCGCGCACGGCATGGGCCGGCATGGCGGCCAGGCCCGGTAGGCCGGCGCCGCGCGACAGCGCCAGCAGCAGCGTCTCGACCTGGTCATCGGCATGGTGCCCGAGCGCGATGGACGACACCGCAGGCCGCGCGCCGTCGGCACGCGCCATGGCCGCATACGCGTCATAACGTGCGCGCCGCGCGGCGTCCTCGGGGCTGTCGCCCGGCGCATGCCGCGCATCGACGCGGTGCGTCATCAACGGCACACCGAGCCGCTCGCAGACCTGCGCGCACTGCCGCTCGAAGTCGTCGGCCGCCGCCTGCAGCCCGTGATGCACATGGAAGGCGATCACCTGCCCCGGCCATCGCGCCGCGCAGGCCGCGAGCAAGGCGGTCGAATCCGCACCGCCGCTGAAGCCGACGGCCAGCGGCAGGCCCGCCGGTTCGAACGCGGCCATGGCACGTTCGAAGGCTTCGCTCATGATGGAAAAGGGAAAGCCGCTCAGCGGCTGTTGTCGGCCTTGGTGTCGTTGAACCGACCGTAGCTCTGCAGGCGCTCGTAGCGGCGGTCCAGCAGTTCCTTCGTCTTCAGGTCGCTGACCTGACGGAAGGCGTCGTTGAGCGCGCGCTTGAGGAACGCAGCCATCTGGCGATGGTCGCGGTGCGCGCCGCCGACCGGTTCGTTGACGATCTTGTCGACCAGGCCCAGCGCCTTCAGGCGGTGCGCCGTGATGCCCAGGGCATCTGCGGCTTCCTGCGCCTTGTCGCTGGTCTTCCAGAGAATGGACGCGCAGCCTTCGGGGCTGATCACCGAGTAGATCGAGTACTGCAGCATCACGAGCTGGTCGCCAACCGAGATGGCCAGTGCGCCGCCCGAACCGCCTTCACCGATGATGGTGACGATGATGGGTACCTCGAGCTGCGCCATCTCGAAGATGTTGCGGCCGATGGCTTCCGACTGGCCGCGCTCTTCCGCGTCGATGCCGGGGTAGGCGCCGGGCGTGTCCACGAAGGTGAACACCGGCAGCTTGAATTTCTCGGCCGTCTTCATGAGACGCAGCGCCTTGCGGTAACCCTCGGGCTTGCTCATGCCGAAGTTGCGCGCGGTGCGCTCCTTCGTGTCGCGGCCTTTCTGGTGACCGAGCACCATGCACGGCACGCCATTGAAGCGCGCCAGACCACCGACGATCGACAGGTCGTCCGAGAAATGACGGTCACCATGCAGCTCGACGAAGTCCGTGAAGATCTCGTTGACGTAGTCGAGCGTGTACGGGCGCTCCGGATGCCGCGCGATCTTGGTGATCTGCCAGGGCGTCAGGTCGCTGTAGATGTCCTTGGTGAGTTGCTGGCTTTTCTTGCCGAGCTGATCGATTTCTTCCGAGATGTCGACCGCCGATTCGGTCTGTACATAACGCAGTTCTTCGATCTTTGTTTCGAGTTCAGCAATGGGCTGCTCGAAGTCGAGGAAGGTTCGTTTCGCCAACGTCTTCTCCTGTTTATTTCATCAATTGACCGGCCATCCGGCTCTTTTGCATTTATTCCAGAAACACCGAGGAACCGGCTTTGCCGGGCCTGCGGTGTTGCCCCCTCGAAGGGGGTTGGCGAAGCGACACGAAGTGCGCGAAGCCTGGGGGTGATCCTTAGTAAACGACCGGCACGGGGTCCAGCGATCGCCAAATATACCAAGTCGCCACGCTGCAATACGGCGCCCAGGCCACTGCGACATCACGGGCATCGCTGCGGCTGACCGGGTCGCCCGAAAAATAGTTCACGCTGATGCCGTTGAGCAGGCCCTGGTCGTCGACCGGCAGCACGTTCGGGCGCATCAGGTGGAAGATGAGGAACATCTCGGCGGTCCAGCGGCTGATGCCGCGGATGGCCACGAGCTCTTCGATGATGAGCTCGTCCGACATGTCTTTCCAGCGGTCGACGTGCACGGTGCCCGAATCGAAATTCAGGGCCAGGTCGACCAGATATTCGATCTTGCGCGCCGACAGTCCGGCGCCGCGCATGTCGTCGACCTTGAGCTTGAGCACGTTGGCCGGCGTCAGCTTGCGCGGCAGCGCCGCGAACTTGTCCCAGGTCGACTGGGCGGCCTTCACCGAGATCTGCTGGCCCACGATGCTGCGCGCCAGCGTGGTGAAGGCGTCGCCGCGCGACTCGAGACAGGCTTCACCGAACTTCGGAATGAGCCGCTTCATCACGCGGTCTTTCTTGGCCAGGTGCTTGCAGGCTTCCTCCCAATAGTCCGGCGTGTAGATGCGCACGCTGGTCTGCTGGGTGGCGGGTACGGGGTTCGTCGTTCCGTTCACTGTGCAGCCGCCCAGGTCGTTCCCGTGGGCGAATCCTTGAGCACGATGCCCTGCTCGAGGAGTTCCTGGCGAATACGATCGGCCTCGGCGAAATTCTTCGCCGCCTTGGCCGCCGCGCGTGCATCGATCTTCGCCTGGATGGTGGCTTCGTCGAGCGTGGTGCCGGCTTGCAGGAACGCCTTCGGATCGCCTTGCAGCAAGCCCAGCGTGCCGGCCAGCGCCTTGAGCAGGCCCGCGGTGTCTGCAGACTTGGTGCGGTTGACTTCGCCGGCCAGCTCGAACAGCACGGCGATGGCTTCGGGCGTGCCGAAGTCCTCGTCCATCGCCGCCTTGAAACGCGCCGCGTGGGGCTGCGTCCAGTCGATGGCCACGGGCGCGGGCGCCACCAGGTCGAGCGCGGTGTACAGGCGCTTGAGCGAGTTGCGCGCGTCGTCGAGGTGCGCGTCGCTGTAGTTCAGCGCGCTGCGGTAATGCGTGCGCACGAGGAAGAAACGCAGGCTTTCGGCGTCGTACTTCTGCAGCACTTCGCGGATGGTGAAGAAGTTGCCCAGGCTCTTGGACATCTTCTCGTTGTCCACGCGCACGAAGCCGTTGTGCACCCAGAAGCGCGACAGCGGCTTGCCATTGGCGCCTTCGCTCTGCGCGATTTCGTTCTCGTGGTGCGGGAACTGCAGGTCGGCGCCGCCGCCATGGATGTCGAAAGTCTCGCCGAGCGTGGCGCAGCTCATGGCCGAGCACTCGATGTGCCAGCCCGGGCGACCGGTGCCGAAGGGGCTGTCCCACTTGGCGTCGTCGGGCTCGGTCGGCTTGGCGGATTTCCAGAGCACGAAGTCGAGCGGGTCCTGCTTGCCGTCGAGCACCGCGACGCGCTCGCCGGCGTGCAGTTCGTCGAGCGACTTGCCCGAGAGCTTGCCGTAGCCGGGGAACTTGCGCACGGCGTAGTTCACGTCGCCGTTGTCCGAGCGGTAGGCCAGGCCCTTGCGTTCCAGCGTCTCGATGATGCCGAGCATCTGCGGCACGTATTCGGTGGCGCGCGGCTCGATGGTGGGCGGTTCGATGCGCAGCGCACCGATGTCCTCGTGCATGGCCGCGATCACCTCGTCGGTCAGCGCGCGGATGGTGATGCCGCGCTGGACCGCGCGGGCGATGATCTTGTCGTCGATGTCGGTGATGTTGCGCACGTAGGTCACGGCATAGCCGCTGGCGCGCAGCCAGCGCTGCACCACGTCGAACGCCATCATCATGCGGGCGTGGCCGATGTGGCACAGGTCATAGACGGTCATGCCGCACACGTACATGCGAACCTGTCCAGGTTGCAGGGGGGAGAAATCCTCCAATTCACGCGACAGCGTGTTGTAGATGCGCAGACTCATGGGACTCGGAAAGCGTTGATTCGCGCACGTGCGGTACGGGCGAACAACGGTGTATTTCAGGGGTGACGGGGGGCGTGGCTACGAGGGGTTCGACGTGGCCCCTCGGCTACAATGCGACGCAGTATAAACGGCTGCCGCCGCGCAGCATCCGGGTGTTCTCCAAGCCCCCGCTCCCCCCCAATCCTGCCGAGGCTTCATGAAGCACGCCGCGTTCTCCAGACTCCCCATCGCCTTTGCACTGCTGTTCGGTCTGTGGGGCTTCGCCGCGCACGCCAACGACTACGACGACGTCAACCTCCTGCTGCGCCAGGGCAAGTCCGCCGAGGCGCTGGCCAAGGCCGACACCTACATCGCCGGCAAGCCGCGCGACCCGCAGATGCGCTTTCTGCGCGGCGTGATCCTCACCGAGCAGAACAAGACCGCCGACGCGATCACCGCGTTCACGCAGCTCACGCAGGACTTCCCGGAACTGCCCGAGCCCTACAACAACCTCGCGGCGCTGTACGCGTCGCAGAGCAAGTTCGACCAGGCCCGCGCCGCGCTCGAAACCGCGCTCAAGCTCAGCCCCAACTACGCCACCGCGCACGAAAACCTCGGCGACGTGTACGCGCGCCTGGCGGCCCAGGAATACCAGCGCGCCCAGCAGTTCGCCACCACCAACGCGAGCGTCGCGCCCAAGCTCGCGCTGATCCGCCAGATCTTCACGCCCAAGGCCGCGGCCGATGCGGCCGTGCTGCCGGCGGCGCCGCCCGAAGTGCGCAAGCCCGTGGGCCGCACGACCAAGTAACAGCCTCTTGCAATCCGGCGGTGCGCACACAGTTGCCTCCCAACCTGCGCCATCGCAGGCCCACCGCCCTCCCCTCCACCCGCACACGGAGCCTCATTTGACGACCTCTGCACTTTCCCGTTTCAGCCGCCGCGGCGCCCTCGCACTGGCCGCAGCCCTGGCCCTCGGCGCCGCCGCCGGCGCGCACGCCCAGCAGGCCGCGCCGCGCGTCAAGCTCGCCACCTCGGCGGGCGACATCGTGGTCGAGCTCGATGCGGCCAAGGCCCCCAAGACGGTCGAAAACTTCCTGCAGTACGTCAAGGACAAGCACTACGACGGCACGGTGTTCCACCGCGTCATCGACGGTTTCATGATCCAGGGCGGCGGCTTCACCGCCGACCTGCAGCAAAAGCCCACGCGCCCGCCGATCCCGCTCGAAGCCAACAACGGCCTGAAGAACGACAAGTACACGATCGCGATGGCCCGCACCGGCAACCCCAATTCGGCCACCTCGCAGTTCTTCATCAACGTGAAGAACAACGACTCGCTCAACGCGCCCAACCCCGACGGCTACGGCTACACCGTGTTCGGCAAGGTCATCGCCGGCACCGACGTGGTCGACAAGATCCGCGCCGTGCAGACCGGCAACAAGGGCGGCATGCAGAACGTGCCCGTCGAAACCCTCACCATCAAGTCCGCCACGCTGGCGAAGTAATCCCGTTTCCGAAGAAGGAGCTAACTCATGAGCAACCCCCAAGTCGAACTGCACATCAAGAACTACGGCGTCATCACGCTCGAACTCGACGGCGTGAAGGCACCGAAGTCGACCGCCAACTTCATCGAGTACGTGAAGAAGGGCCACTACGACAACACGGTGTTCCACCGCGTGATCCCCGGCTTCATGGTGCAAGGCGGCGGTTTCGAGCCCGGCATGAAGCAAAAGCCCACCGGCGCCGAGATCGAGAACGAAGCCAACAACGGCCTCAAGAACGCCAACTACACCGTGGCCATGGCCCGCACGAGCGCACCGCACTCGGCCACCGCCCAGTTCTTCATCAACGTGGCCGACAACGGCTTCCTGAACCACACCGCCCCCTCGGCCCAGGGCTGGGGCTACGCGGTGTTCGGCAAGGTCACGGGCGGCACCGATGTCGTCGACAAGATCAAGGCCGTGAAGACGGGCCGCAAGGGCTTCCATGACGACGTGCCGCTCGAGGACGTCGTGATCGAAAAGGCAGTCGTCACTGTCGAGTGATGCACTTCAGGCACGGCGCAGCGGCATGACCCCGGTGGCGAACCCGGCTTTCTCCGAGCTGGTGGCGCCGCCCGCGTGGCGCACCGTCGACCTGATTTCCGACCTGCACCTGCAGGCCAGCGAGCTGGCCACCTTCGAGGCCTGGCAGGGCTACCTGCAGACCACGCCGGCCGATGCGCTGGTCATCCTCGGCGACCTGTTCGAGGTGTGGGTGGGCGACGATGCCGCCGCCCAGCCCGGCTTCGAGGCGCAGTGCGCCGAGTTGCTGCAGCGCACCGCGCAGCGCATGCCGGTGTTCTTCATGCACGGCAACCGCGACTTCCTCGTCGGCAAGGCCTTTGCCGCGCAATGCGGCCTGACGCTGCTCGACGACCCCACGGTGCTGGTGCTGCACGGCGAACGCTGGCTGCTGAGCCATGGCGACGCGCTCTGCCTCGAAGACACCGACTACCTCCAGTTTCGCGCCCAGGTGCGCACGCCTGAATGGCAGGCCGCGTTCCTCGCGCGCCCGCTGGAAGAGCGCCGCGCCCTCGCCCGCGCCATCCGCGCACAGAGCGAAGACCGCAAGCGCGACCCCTCGACCCTCTGGGCCGACGTGGACGCCGACGCTGCCCGCCAATGGCTGCAGCATGCGGGCGCCAGCGCGCTGATCCACGGCCACACCCACCGCCCCGCCGTCCACGACCTGGGCCACGGCCTGCGTCGCATCGTGCTGAGCGACTGGGACGCCGCCGCCCAGCCGGCGCGCGCGCAACTGCTGTGCCTGTCGGCCGCCGGCGCACAGCGCGTCGACCTGCGCTAGCCGCACCGCCACCGATGTTCAAGTGGCTGCGCCGGCTGCGCACCCTGCCCCCGATTCCCGACGCTGCCTGGCGCGCCACGCTCACGCGCTACGCCTTCCTGGGCGCGTTGCCGCCTGCGCAGCAGCAACGGCTGCGCACGCTGGCGGCCGAGTTCCTGCGGGACAAGGAATTCCACGGCACGCAGGGCTTCGTCATCACCGACGAGGTGGCGCTGGCCATCGCGGCGCAGGCCGTGCTGCCGGTGCTGCACCTGAAGGACGGGCTCGACTGGTACGACGATTTCGTCGGCATCGTGGTGCATCCGTCCGAGGTGGTGGCGCCACGCAAGGTCGTCGATGACGCGCTGGTCGTGCACGAGTACGAAGAGGTCGTCGCCGGCGAGGCGATGGACCAGGGCCCCGTCATGCTCAGCTGGCAGGACGTGCTCGCGAGCAGCGTCAGCAGCGAGGGCGGCTACAACGTCGTGATCCACGAGTTCGCCCACAAGATCGACATGCGCAACGGCATCGCCGACGGCTGCCCGCCGCTGCCAGCCGGCTTCATGGGCCGGCGCAGCGCACGCGAGGCGCGTGCGGCCTGGATGGCGGTGCTGCAGCCGGCCTACGACGACTTCCGCGAGAAGACCATCCTTGCCGAACGCTTCGGCGCCGAGCCGCCCTGGCTCGACGATTACGGTGCGACCTCGATCAGCGAGTTCTTCGCGGTGGCCTGCGAGGCCTACTTCGTGAACCGCCCGAACTTCGCGCGGGACTTCCCGGCGGTGCTGGGTCTCTTCGATGCGTTCTTTCGGCCTGCGCAGGCCTGACCGCCCCTCACATCTCGTTTCCTTGCTTGCGCGCGCGATGGCGGTCCGCCTACCTCGTCCTGAGTAGGCGTTGATCGGGGGCGCCTTGCCTTTGCAGGCCCCAGGCGTAGCATCGCTGCGGCCATCGCCCTCCACAGCGTCGCTGCGCGCCTGATGACCTGGAGCGTCGCCATCGGGGGCGGCGTTGCTTCATGTGATTCGCCCCCGCGGATAACAACACAGGAGCAGAAAATGGTGACCTATATCGGCATGCTGAGCTTCACGGACAAGGGCATCCAGAGCGTCAAGGAAACCACCAAACGCGCCGCCGCCGCCAAGGAAACCGCCCAGAAGCTCGGCGTCAACATGCGCGAGATCTTCTGGACCATGGGCGACTGCGATGTGGTCTGTGTGCTGGAGTCCGAGGACGAGCAGGCGCTCTGTGCATTCAGTCTGGCCATCGCCATGCAGGGCAATGTGCGCACGCGGTCCCTGCGCGCCTATACCGCCGGGGAAATGGACAAGATCCTGGCCAGGCTGCCTTGAGCCGGGACGGGTCGACACGCATGAAAAAGCCCGCACGCGGCGGGCTCTTTCCCATGAATGCGCGCTGGCGCCTTACTTGCGCAGCAAGGCCTTCAGTGCGTTCTGCAGACGGCGCGCAGTGGCGGCGTCGTGCGCGGCGGCGAGCACCTTGCCGGCGTCCTGACCCCAGGTCTGGGCCGGCGTCGGATCGCCACGCTTCGTCAGCAGCTTGAGCTGTAGCGCGCGGCGTGCGTCGAGTTGCTCGGCGGGCGTCGGCACTTCGGCGGCCATCTCCAGACGCAGCAGCGCTTCGGCGGCATCGCCCGCGGCGGCCGTCGGTGCGGCGCCCACGGCCTGCGACCACTGGGTGCGCACGGCCGGTGTCACGGCACGGCCGAGTTCCTGCACGCTCGGCAGGCGCGCGGCATCGCGCTGCTCCCAGGCGCCAAGCACCTGCGTGAGCGCTTCGCCGTGGGCCTGCGCGGCCAGCTTGCGCAGCGCCATGTCGGCACGCTCGAGCGCTTCGCGCTGGGCACGGAAGGCGGTATCGCCCAGGCGCGGGCCGCGGTCTTCGCGCGGCGGGCGGTCGCCGAAACGGCCACCGCCCGGCGCGCCGCGATCGCCACCACGGGCATCGGGACGCGGGCCGCCACGGTCGTTCGGACGGCCGGGGCCGCCGGCGCCAGGACGACCGCCGTCGCGGCGATCACCGAAGCGGCCCGTGCCGCGAGCGGCCGGTGCGGCTTCGGCCTTCTTGCTGCTGGGCCGGTCGTCGCCACGCATGGCGACCACGGGCTTGGGTGCGGGCTTCGGCGTCGCGGCCGGCGCGACGCTTGCGGCTTCACCTGCTTCGTGCGCGGCGCTGTCGCTGCGGGCCGAGGCATCGGCGCCGTCTGCGGGAGCGACCAGGTCGGGCGCGTCGGCCACTGCTGCCGCGGGTGCGGACGGCGTGGCTTCGGCATCGCTCGAACCCGGCGTCTGCTCAGCGCTTTCGCCGAACTCGGCGGCGGCCTGGCCGGGGGCTTCGACACCGGTCGCGCCGACCGAGGGGCCGTCGCTCGTGGTGGCGGGTGCCGGCGCGGGCACTTCACCGCGCAGTGCAGCTTCGAGGCCGGCAATGGCGGCGCGGATCTTCTGTGCGTCGCCGCCGGCATTGGCCGCGTCGAGCGCCTTGGAGGCATCGAGCACATGGCGGTCGTGCTCGCTCATGGCGGCCGATGCCTTTTCGCGCTCGACCGTCTTGCGGTTGAAGGCTTCGTCGATGGGTGCGCGGAATGCGTCCCACAGCTTCTGTTCGTGGCGGCGGTCGAGCGGCACGCTCTGCGCCTCGTGCTGCCAGCGCTGTTGCAGCGCCTTGACGGCGTCGATGCGCAGCATCGGCTGGGCGCCCAGCTCGGTGGCTTCGGCGATCATGGCCTGGCGACGTTCGACGCTGGCCTTCTGAGCGGTTTCGAACGGGGCACGGGCGGCACCGAAGGCTTCATTCCACAGCGGTTGCAGCTCGGCGAACACCTTCTCGCCCACGTGGCCGGCATCGCGCCAGCGGTCGGCGAACTGGTGCAGCGCGCGGTTGTGCGCCTTCAGGTCGGTGGCGCCGGCATGCGCGGCGGCCCAGGCCTTGACCTCTTCGATCAGCGCGACACGCAGGGCGCGGTGTTCGGCGGCATCGGCGCGCACCTTCTCGAGCCAGGCCTCGACGACCTTGTGGGCTTCGTTGCAGGCTTCGTCGAAACGCTTCCACAGCGCGTGGTTCGGCACGCCGCCCTGGTCGGCCTGCTTCCACTGGTCGCGCAGGGCGCGCAGGGTTTCCTGCATCTTGCGGCCACCGAGGGCCTGGCCTTCGGGGCGCTTGAGCAGGCCTTCGGCCTTGGCGACGAGGTCTTCGCGGACCTTGTCGGCGCTCCAGCGCTGCCAGCCTTCGAGTTCTCCGGCAGCGACCAGTGCGGCATGCACGCGGGCTTCGAGCGGCGCGTCGACCAGCTTGCCGTGTTCCTTGAGCACGGCGCGCAGCGCAGCGGCAGCGCCGGCGCTGGCCTTGCCGTGGCCTTCGGCGGTTTCCTGTTCGAGTTTGGCGAGCGCGGCCTGCACAGCGTCTTGCGCCGCGGCGCGCACGGCCGGGTCGACCTTGGGTGCGGAGGGACGGGCAGGAGCGGCAGCCTTGGGAGCCACCACTTCGCCGCGTGCTGCGCGCAGTTCGTCGGCCCAGACGGGCACCGGGGGCAAAGGCGCGGCGGCATCGGCGGCTGCGGCCACGGCCTGCGCCAGCGCGCCGTGGAACGAATCGGACACCACGAGCAGCTGCGACTTGGAGGCTTCGAGCTGAGGGGCGAACTTGGCGTCGAGGCTGTTCCAGTTGGCATCGGCCACGATGTCGGCGGCCTGCTGCTGCCAGTGGGTCACGTCGGCGCGCAGCGATTCCTCGGCGGCCTGGGCGTCCTTCCAGCCCTTGGTGGACAGCACTTCGAAGCGCTGTGCCAGCAGGACGGCGGCTTCGCGGTGGACCTGCGCGCGGTGCTGCAGGTCTTCGATGCCCTTGACGCGCTCGGCCAGCTGGGCCTTCAGCCCGGCCAGCGGTTCGCGCGACAGCGGCGCGCCGGCCTTGGCAGCGTCACGCTGCCAGGCCAGTGCGTCGGCGATGTTGAGCTTGGACTGCGCCAGCAGCGTTTCGGCCTTCTGCGCCCATTCGGCTGCGATGGCTTCCTGGCCCTTGGCGCGTTTGATTTCGTCGAGCTTTTCGCGCAGCAGGCGCGCGGCGCCCTTGTCGCGGCCGCTCAACTCCTTGAAGACCTCTTGCATCTGCTCGGACGAAGGGTTGCCCGCGAGCCAGTCGCGGATGCGCGCGGCGCGCTCGCCCGAGGTTGGCGCGGTGAAGGCGCCGCCGGTGAGCGTGTCGAGGGCCTGGAGGTCGTGTGGCTTGGAAGAAGTAGAGGTCACTGCGCGAAATCGTTGTCTTGGTAGAGAAAGCGAAGGCGCCGGCAAAGGCCGGCGCACATCGACATTTTCACCCAGTTGGCGAACAGCCCGCCGAATTCCGTGTCGGAACTGCGGCGCGCACCGTTCAGCGGGCTGAAAAGGGCCCGCAGGATATATGGCAAGGCGAGGCGAAAAGCCAGGCCCCGCCGGCTATTTCATGGTCAGGCTCAGCTCGGCGCCGGGCTTCCAGTCGCTGCCGCTGGCCGTGGTGCGCACGGCCCCCAGGAACAGGCGCTCGCTCGGCAGCTTCTGCGCCAGCAGGTAGTCGCGCACCACGGCGCCACGCTCGACGGCGAGCTGGCGCATCGATTCCTCGTCGACCGGCACGCTGGCCAGCAGCAGGTTTTCCATTTCCTTCACCGGCAGGTCCTTGGCCAGGCCGACCATGTTGCGCGGCTTGGTGATGTCGGAGCGCTTGTAGACGGCGGTGAGCAGCTCAGGGTATTCGGCATCGGTCACCGGCGCCACCTCGGTGCCGGTCTGGCCGCCGCGCACCGCGACACGGCGCTTCTCGGCCTGGGTCAGCTGGCGCAGGCGCTGGCGCTGGTAGGCGTCGCGCTCCTTCTCGAGGCTGGAGGTGCCCACCACCGTCATCTGCAGCGTCGGCCGCTCGGTCAGGGCCTTCACGACCTTGTCCAGGCTTTCTTTCGCGCCGCTGCTGAGCGTGGAACTGCCAGGCTCGAAGGTGATGGCGCTCGAGTCGCCGCTGCCGCCACCGCCCAGGCCGCCGGTCAGCAGGCTGAACGGCGCGGTCACGGCCTTGACGATCAGGTTGACCACCGCCTTGAAGATCAGCGGGCCGATGCTGAACTGCGGGTCGTTGAGCGATCCGCGCAGCGGCAGGTCGACGTCGATCACGCCATTGCGGTCGGCCAGCAGCGTCACGGCCAGGCGCACGGGCAGGCTGTTGGGCGCACCGGCCACCTCGTCGCCGAACTTCAGCTGGTTGAGCACCAGCTTGTTGGTGGCGGTGAGCTGGCCGTCGGGCGCGATCTTGTAGTTGACGTCCATGCTCATCTTGCCGCGCTCGATGCCGTGGCCCGCGTAGCGCACCGAGTACGGCGACAGCGGCGCCAGGTCGAGGTCGCGCATCTTCGCCGTGATGTCGAGTTCAAGCGGCTTGGCCAGCGGGTTGAGCTTGCCGGTGATTTCCAGCGCCGCGGTCTGCTGCGCCTTGCCGCGCAGCTCGAGGTCGGCCAGCGCCGGTCGACCGCCCTGCCCGTTCGGCGGGTTCGACGAGAAGGAGCTGAGCTTGCCGGTCAGCTCGCTCAGGTCGGCCGAGTAGTTGGGCTTGACGAACAGGTCGGTGAAGTCGATCTTGCCGTTGACCAGGCTCATCGGACCGAAGTTGATGACCGGCGCCGGGCCGCTGTCGGCCGCCGGCGCGGCAGCCACGACGGGTGCGGACGCAGCCGGCGCAGGCTCGGGCGCGCCGCCGACCATGGCTTCGGCCGACACCGGCGCACCGCCCGAAGCCCGCTGCGGCGCCGAGGCGGTCGGCGTGCGGGTCGTGGTGGTCGTGCCGCCCGGGCCCTTCTTGGTGCTCGCTTCGGTGGCGGCGGCCGCGGCAGCCTTCGAGGCTTCCTCGCCCTTCTTGGTCAGGCTCAGCAGGTTCAGGCGGCCGGTGGGGTCGACGATCACGCGAGCGAAGAAGTCGGTCAGCGTGGTTTCGCGCACGTCCACCGTCGGGGCCGCGTTGGGTGCGAGGCTGACCTGCAGGCCGCGCAGGCTCAGGGTCTTCCAGCTCAGCAGCTGGCTGTTGCCGCGGTCGAAGCCCGGCGACTGGGTCAGCGAGACGCTGTTGGCGCGGAAGTCGTCCAGCGCGGTGTCGCCGGCCAGCTTCAGGCTCATGCCGGCCGGCGCGCTCGCGTAGCGCACCGTGCCGCGGTAGTTCGCGAAGGCGCGGCGGATGTCCACATTGAGCGCGTCGGCGTAGTAGGCCTTGAAGGCATGCGCCGGGAACGACGCCACCTCGAGCCGCCCCTCGGCCGCCAGCGGCTTGAGCACGATGTTGCCCTTGTAGTCGAAGCGCCCCGGGTCCGCGCGGCGGCCCGCGCCGATGCGGCCCGACACCTGCAGCGGCGAGACGGTGTTGGTGTCGGGGGCGATCTTCTGGGCCAGCAGCTTGAAGGCCGTGACCTCGATCGCCACCGGCGCCGAACCGGCCTTGTCCGCATAGGACAGGCTGCCGTTGTCCACCGCCAGCGTGCCCAGCGTCAGTGCCCAGGGCTTGGTGTTGGCGTTGTCGGGGCGTGCCGCACCGGCGTCGGCCGGCTTGGGCGCCGCCACCTTGGCGCCGCCGGCCGGGGTCTTGAGCCAGCGCTCGAACATCCAGCGCTTCTCGTTGTCGCGCTCGACGCTCACCTTGGGGTTGGTCGCGGTGAACGACGCGATGTTCAAGGTGTGCTTGGTCATATCGACCTCGGCATCGACCAGCTCGAAGCGACCGACGCTGGCCAGCGCGGTCTTTGCCTGGGTCAGCGCCAGGCCGTCGGCGGCCAGGCGGCGCGCCTTGAACTTCAGGTCGGGCTGAGCCCAGGACACGTCGATCTGGCCGCTGAGCTTGCCGTCGAGCGTGGGCTCCAGGCTCTGCGCCAGGTACGGCGCGGCCAACGACAGCGGCAGCGCCTCGACCTCGGTCTGCACGTCGGCGACCTTGTCGGTGGCGTTGCCCTTGAACTTCAGCGTGGCGCCCGCGACGGCGGTGCTGCCGTCGAACTGCGCGGGCTTTTCCATGGGCCAGGTGACGGCCGTGAGGTTGATGCCGAGGTCGGTGAGGTCGATGGCTGCGGCGGGCTTGACGGTTTCGTCGCGCCAGCCGACACGGCCGCCGTCGAGCGCGATCTTGTCGACCTGCACCTTGAGCTTGGGCTTCTCGACGGCCGGTTTGCCCTCCGCCGCGCTCGCGGCGGGCGCGGGCAGCGGCGCCGCCTTCTCGGCCGCGCCGGTCGCCGGGTCGGTGGCCATCAGGTTGAGCTGGCCGGCGGCGTCGCGCGCCACCACCAGCTGCGGCTTGGCCAGCGCGACCTCGCTCAGGTGGAACACCGACTCCAGCGGTCGCACGTCGGCCAGTGCCAGCTTGAGCGAGTCGAAGCCCAGCAGGTCGCGACCGCGCGCGTCGCCCAGCTTGGCGCCATGGGCCTCGACCGTGCCGGTGATCTTCAGGCCGATGGTGCTGGTCTGCTGGAAATCGATCTTCAGGTCGGCATCGAGGCTGCCGGCCTGCAGCTTCACCGGCAGGCCGCCGGGGATGTAGCCCAGGTAGGGCACGAGGTCGAGCCCCTTGAACTGCACGTGGGCGTCGGTCTTGCGGCTTTGCGCGAACGGGGTCGTGAAGGCGGCCGAGTCGAACTGGCTGCCGTTGAGCGCAAAGGCCAGCTTGGGCTCGGTCTTGATCTCGCGCTTGGAGGCGAGGTTGCTCAGGAACGGCACATTCAGCATGAAGCCACGCAGCTCGTGCCGGCGCTTCACAGTCTGGTCGTCGAAATCGACCGCGCCGTCCTTGATCGAGATGTTGTAGATCGCGAAGCGCGCGGGCTCGGCCTTCGGATCGGGCGGCGGGCCCGAGGCCAGCTTGGCCAGGATGTCGTCGATGTCGTACTTGCCGTCGGCCAGGTGCGTGAGCAGCACCGCGGGTGCCTCGACCGTCACCGCGTCGATCACGGGCGCCAGGCGGAACAGCGATTGCAATTCGGCGTCGGCATAGATGCGCTTGATGGCCACCTGCGGCTGCTTGCCGTCGGCGGTGGCGATGCGCAGGTCATTCAGTGCGAGCTCGAGCGTCCAGGGCTTGAAGTCGATCTTGCCGACGGTGACCTGCCGGCCCAGCTTTTCGCTCGCGATCTTCTGGAGCTGGCTCTTGGCGATTGGTGGCACCGCCAGCCACGCGATGACCCACAGGGCCAACAACACCAGCAACGCGACGACCCCACGCCGCACCCATTTGTTCTGTTTGATCGAAGCAGCATCCATCCGCAGAAGTGTGCCGCAAACAGATGCCAACAAAGTCTGCCGAAACGTGAATGCGTTCCCTTTTGGCGAGGCGTTGTGATGCGAAGGCAATCACCGCCGGCGTGGATAGGCCGAAAGTGCGCGCCCCGAAAACAAGAAAGCCCGGTGAGTCGACGAAGTGTCTTGTCACCGGGCTTGATGGCGGGCTCAAAACCCATGCCATCGATTCGCGCGACCGGAAGTAATGGTTCCCGCCGTGCTGGCAGCAAGAGATTGCCGCCGTGGAGTCCTCCATCGTTCGAGTCCTTGACTTGCACCTCGGACTGCCTGACTTCGGAAAAACGCCTGAAACCTCAGGCCCGTCCAGATTAGGCGTCTCACCCTTCCTTTGCAAATCCCTTTTTCCAAGGGATTTCCCGTAGGCCCGCTCCCCTTGGCAGCCCCTCGGACGGAGGGATTCTTCAAGCACTTATTAACATATGAAACCAAATCCTTATGCTTGACCGTGTATTTAGCCACGATAGAATCCCGCCTGCCCTTGCTGCCGGACGCAGCAGGGCCTCCCTGAATCCGCTGCCGAATTCCACCGGCGTGATCAGGCCGCCGCGCTCCCTACCCCCACCCCTCCATGCGCGGAGCCTGATTCGTACATACCAATCCAAGCGCCGCTGCCTTCATCCACCGCCCTTTCAGGCGCTGCATGCCAGGTGCCGCACAGAAAGGAAAAAAGCGATGAGCAAGGCGTTTGATGCCACAGCCCGCGGGCTACGGACCTTCGTGTCCGATGTGGCAGACGGCTTTTTTGAAATCACCCACAACGGGTTTGCGCTGGTCGGCCTGGCCATCGTGTTCGCGGCCCTCGCCCTCGTGGCGCGTCCCGACCTGCGCAAGACCGGCGAGGAACAACTGATGGGCTGGCTGCAGTCGCGCAAGCCCGCGCCCGAACCCACGGACCTCGAGCCGACCGCCATCGAGCGCACCACGGCCGCGAGCCCCGACGAGCTGCCCAAGCAGCAGGCGGCGGTGGCCTACTGGCTCAGCAAGAAGTACCGCGTTGCGGCCGAACCGCTGAGCGTGCTGGTCTCCGAGGCCTACCAGATCGGCAAGCGCACCAAGCTCGACCCCACGCTGATCCTGGCCATCATGGCCATCGAGTCCAGCTTCAACCCGTTCGCGCAAAGCCACGTCGGCGCCCAAGGCCTGATGCAGGTCATGACGCGCGTGCACGGCGACAAGTACGAAAGCGCGGGCGGCACGCTCACCGCCTTCGACCCCGTGACCAACATGCGCGTCGGCGTGAAGGTGCTGCAGGAATGTATCGCCCGCGCCGGCTCGCTCGAAGGCGGCCTGCGCTACTACGTGGGCGCCGCCAACCTCGACGACGACGGCGGCTATGCCGCCAAGGTGCTGGCCGAACACGAGCGCCTGCGCCAGGTCGCCGCCGGCCGCGCGCCGTCGACGATGGTCGTGCCGCCGCCGACCACGGCGCGCGCACAGCCGATCCCGGTCGTGGCACCGGCCAAGCCCGCGGGTGAAGAGCCCGCCACCGGCAGCGAGCCGGCCAAGGTCGCCCTGCTCTCCGCAGTTTCCTGAGGCCTTGCCGGCCCTCCCGGCCCGGATGCGTGCGGGCCTGCGCTACACTCGGCCTGTACGCGACTGGCGATAGGCGCAGCACCCTGAAAAAGGTGCCACGCGCTGACGTGGAATACCACTGGGAAGCGTGCCGCCTGGCCACAACAGGCGTTCAGCCGTTCGCCTGGGCAGCCCTTGTTTGGTTGAACAAGGACCTCGTCTTCAAAGGACTGCCATGTACCAACGCAATATCCTGGTCGAACAGACCGATCCCGAAATCTGGGCCGCCATTCAAGCCGAAAACGCGCGCCAGGAACATCACATCGAGCTGATCGCCAGCGAGAACTACGCCTCGCCGGCCGTCATGGCCGCCCAGGGCTCGCAGCTCACCAACAAGTACGCCGAAGGCTACCCGGGCAAGCGCTATTACGGCGGCTGCGAGCACGTCGACGTGGCCGAGCAACTGGCCATCGACCGCGTCAAGCAGATCTTCGGCGCCGACGCCGCGAACGTGCAGCCGCACTGCGGCGCCTCGGCCAACGAAGCCGTGATGCTCGCCTTCCTGAAGCCCGGCGACACCATCATGGGCATGAGCCTGGCCGAAGGCGGCCACCTGACCCACGGCATGCCTCTCAACATGAGCGGCAAGTGGTTCAACGTGGTGAGCTACGGCCTGGACGCCAACGAAGCCATCGACTACGACGCAATGGAACGCAAGGCGCATGAGCACATGCCCAAGCTGATCATCGCGGGCGCCTCGGCCTACTCGCTGCACATCGACTTCGAGCGTTTCGCCAAGGTCGCCAAGGACGTCGGCGCGATCTTCATGGTCGACATCGCCCACTACGCCGGCCTCGTGGCCGCGGGCGTGTACCCCAACCCGGTGCCGCACGCCGACATCGTGACCTCGACCACGCACAAGAGCCTGCGCGGCCCGCGCGGCGGCATCATCCTGATGAAGTCGCAGCACGAGAAGGCGATCAACAGCGCCATCTTCCCCGGCCTGCAAGGCGGCCCGCTGATGCACGTGATCGCCGCCAAGGCCGTCGCGTTCAAGGAAGCCCTGACGCCCGAGTTCAAGGCCTACCAGCAACAGGTGGTCAAGAACGCCCAGATCGTGGCCGACACCCTCACCGCGCGCGGCCTGCGCATCGTGAGCGGACGCACCGAAAGCCACGTCATGCTGGTCGACCTGCGTTCCAAGGGCATCACCGGCAAGGAAGCCGAAGCCGTGCTGGGCGCCGCCCACATGACGATCAACAAGAACGCGATCCCCAACGACCCGGAAAAGCCGATGGTCACCAGCGGCGTGCGCATCGGCACCCCCGCCATGACCACGCGCGGCTTCAAGGACGAAGAGGCCCGCATCACGGCGAACCTGGTGGCCGACGTGCTCGAGAACCCGCGCGACGCGGCGAACATCGACGCGGTGCGCGCCAAGGTCCACGCCTTGACGAGCCGCTTCCCTGTCTACCGTTGATTTCGTAAATAGAAGAAGAGAAGCACTGACCGCATGAAATGCCCTTTTTGCGGTCATCTCGAAACGCAGGTCGTCGAGACCCGCGTTTCGGAAGACGCCGACTTCGTCCGCAGGCGCCGCCAGTGCAGCGCCTGCGACAAGCGCTTCACCACGTATGAGCGCCCGGACGTCAATTTCCCCGTCGTGGTCAAGAAGGACGGCAGCCGCGCCGACTTCGACTCGACCAAGGTGCGCGCCTCGATGATGCTGGCGCTGCGCAAGCGCCCCGTGAGCATCGAGCAGATCGACAACGCCCTGCTGCGCATCGAACAGAAGCTGCTGGCCAGCGGCCTGCGCGAAATCGATTCGACGAAGGTCGGCGAACTCGTGATGCGCGAACTCAAGAAACTCGACAAGGTCGCCTACGTGCGCTTTGCCTCGGTGTACCGCAGCTTCGAGGACGTCGACGAGTTCCGCCAGCTGCTGCGCGACATCTGACCCCCGAGAAGGCGTGAACGAACCCGGCATGTCCTCTTCCCGACACGACGCCTCCCACATCGCCACCGCCCTGCGG
The DNA here is from genome assembly GCF_058797695.1 of Variovorax sp. GW823-FHT02B07. Lineage (NCBI taxonomy): Bacteria > Pseudomonadati > Pseudomonadota > Betaproteobacteria > Burkholderiales > Comamonadaceae > Variovorax > Variovorax sp. GW823-FHT02B07. The sequence goes on along the minus strand of NZ_JBXAJX010000001.1, from coordinate 1,710,602 downwards.
CTGGCCACCTCCGCGATCCGCCTGACCGACCCGAACCCGCGCGTCGGCTGCGTGCTGTGCGACGCCAACGGCCGCGTGATCGGCCAGGGCCACACGCAACAGGCCGGCGGGCCGCACGCCGAGGTGATGGCGCTGCGCGATGCGCAGGCCCAGGGCCATTCGACCGCGGGCGCCACCGCCTACGTCACGCTCGAACCCTGCTCGCACCACGGCCGCACCGGCCCCTGCTGCGACGCACTGATCGCCGCCGGCGTGCGCCGCGTCGTGGCCTCGCTCGCCGACCCGAACCCGCTCGTGGCGGGACAAGGCTTCGAGCGGCTGCGCGCGGCAGGCGTCGAGGTCGAAGTCGGCCCGGGCGCCGACGAATCCCGCGAGCTCAACATCGGCTTCTTCAGCCGCATGATCCGCCAGCAGCCCTGGGTTCGAATGAAGATCGCCGCCTCGATCGACGGCCGCACCGGCCTGCACAACGGCGTGAGCCAGTGGATCACCGGCGAGGCCGCGCGCGCCGACGGCCACGCCTGGCGGGCCCGCACCGGTGCCGTGCTGACCGGCGTCGGCACGCTGCTCGAAGACAACCCGCGCCTGGACGTGCGCCTGGTCGACACACCGCGCCAGCCCCACCTCGTGGTGGTCGACAGCCATCTCCAGACCTCTCCCGACGCTCACATTTTCATAGCTGGCCGCGCCGTCTGGATCTACGCCGCGAGCCGACACAACGAAGAAAAGGCGGCCGCGCTCGAAGCCCGCGGCGCCACCATCACCTGCCTGCCCAACCTGCACGGCAAGGTCGACCTGCCCGCGATGCTCCAGGACCTCGCGGCGCGCGGCGTCAACGAACTGCATGTCGAATCGGGCCACAAGCTCAACGGCTCGCTGCTGCGCGAAGGCTGCGTGGACGAGCTGCTGGTGTACCTGGCGCCCAAGCTGATCGGCAGCGGGCTCGACATCGCCAGCCACCTGCATGCCGAAGGCCCGCTCACCTCGCTCGCAGGCGCGCTGCCGCTCGAATTCAAGTCGGTGGACATGCTGGGGCCCGACCTGCGCATCGTCGCGCGCGTCGCCGGCCGCGACCGCTTCTGAGCCGCCGCCCACGCGGCGCGGCACATTCGCAGCCGCAAACCGGCCCTTCGGGCCGAAGACCCCTCGATGTCTGCGAAAATGTGGAAATGTTCACCGGAATCATCACCGGCGTGGGGCGCATCGCCGCCATCCACGACCTCGGCACCTCCTCCTCCTACGGCAAGCGACTCAGCATCGAGGTGCCCGACGGCTACCTCGACGACGTCGGGCTCGGCGACAGCATCGCGCTCAACGGCGCCTGCATGACTGTCACCACGCTCGCACCTGAACGCGGGCAATTCACCATCGACATTTCCGCGGAGTCCCTCGACAAGACGGCCGGCCTGACCGACGAAGGCAGCCGCATCAACCTCGAGAAGGCCCTGCGCGCCAGCGACCGCCTCGGCGGCCACATCGTCTCGGGCCACGTGGACGGCATCGGCCACGTGAGCTTCTTCGCGCCGGTCGGCGAAAGCTGGGAACTGCGCGTGGTCGCACCGCCCGCGCTGGCGCGCTTCCTGGCCTACAAGGGCTCGATCACCATCAACGGCGTGAGCCTCACGGTCAACAGCGTGAGCGACATTGCCGACGGCGCCGAGGTCAGCATCAACCTGATCCCGCACACCGTGGAAAACACTTCCCTCGGCGGCCTGAAGGCCGGCTCGAAGGTCAACCTCGAAATCGACACCGTGGCGCGCTACGTGGAGCGCATGCTTCAGGCCGGCATGCTCACCCCCTCTCTGACGTCTTCCACGTCTCCCAAGGACACTTCGAAATGAACGCCTCCGTCACGCCGATCGGCGCCCCGCGCGCCGACCGTGCACCCGCACCGATCTCCCCGGTCGAAGACATCGTGGTCGAGCTGGCCGCCGGCCGCATGGTCATCCTCGTAGACGAGGAAGACCGCGAGAACGAAGGCGACATCGTCATCGCCGCCGACCACATCACCGCCGAGTCCATCAACTTCATGGCCCGCCACGCGCGCGGCCTGATCTGCCTCACGCTCTCGCGCGAGATGTGCGAGCGGCTGCAGCTGCCGCCGATGGTCCAGCGCAACGGCGCCAAGCATTCCACTGCATTCACCGTCTCCATCGAGGCAGCCGAAGGCGTGACCACCGGCATCTCGGCCGCCGACCGCGCCCGCACCGTGCAGGCCGCCGTGGCGCGCAACGCCGTGGCCGCCGACCTGGTGCAGCCCGGCCACATCTTCCCGCTGCAGGCGGTGGATGGCGGCGTGCTCATGCGCGCCGGCCACACCGAAGCCGGCTGCGACCTCGCCGCCATGGCCGGCTGCTCGCCCGCCTCGGTGATCTGCGAAGTGATGAACGAAGACGGCACGATGGCCCGCCTGCCCGACCTGCAGATCTTCGCGGCCGAGCACGGCCTCAAGATCGGCACGATTGCCGCGCTCATCGAGCACCGCAGCCGCGTCGAATCGCTGGTCGAAAAAGTCGGCTGCCGCGAGATCCAGACCAACTGGGGCGCCTTCACCGCCCACGCCTTCGTCGACAAGCCCAGCCGCGGCGTGCACCTGGCGCTGGTGCGCGGCCAGTGGGCACCCGAAGAGACGGTGTCGGTGCGCGTGCACGAGCCGCTGTCGGTGCTCGACGCGCTCGAAGTCAACCGCCCAATGCACTCCTGGAGCCTGGACGCCAGCCTCTCGCACATCGCGAACGAAGGCAAGGGCGTGGCCGTGCTGCTGAACTGCGGCGAAACCGCGGCCGAGCTGCTCGCGCAGTTCGACGGCACCGCGCGCCCCGCGCAAGCGCCCGAGCGCGGCCGCATGGACCTGCGCAACTACGGCATCGGCGCGCAGATCCTGCGCGAATGCGGCGTGCACAAGATGAACCTGCTCGGCGCGCCGCGTCGCATGCCGAGCATGGCCGCCGGCTTCGGCCTCGAAATCGCCGGTTACCTCACGAAAGACTGAACGACCATGCAAGGTTCCAACAAGGGCGAGATCACCCTCAACGGCAAAGGCCTGCGCATCGGCATCGTGCAGGCGCGCTTCAACGCCGACATCACCGACGCACTGGCCAAGGCCTGCCTGTCGGAGCTCGAGGCGCTCGGCGTGGCCGCGTCCGACATCCATCATGTGCAGGTGCCCGGCGCGCTCGAAGTGCCCGTGGCGCTGCAGGCGCTCGCCGAGCGCGGGGGCTACCACGCGCTGGTGGCGCTGGGCTGCATCATCCGCGGCGAGACCTACCACTTCGAACTGGTGGCCAACGAATCGGGCGCGAGCGTGAGCCGCGTCGCGCTCGACTACCGCCTGCCCATCGCCAACGCGATCCTCACGACCGAAAACCTCGAACAGGCCGTCGCCCGCCAGACCGACAAGGGCCGCGACGCAGCCCAGGTGGCGGTCGAGATGGCACAACTGCTGGCCACCCTTTCATGACCGAAGACACCTCCAAGTCCGCCAAGCCCCGCCAGTCGCGCACCGGCCTCACCAGCACGGGCGCACGCAAGGCCGCAGCCAAGTCCAACCGCAGCCGCGCGCGCGAGTTCGCGCTGCAGGCGCTCTACCAGCACCTGGTGGGCCGCAACGACCCGACCGACATCGACCACTTCACGCGCGACCTCGCGGGCTTCCACAAGGCCGACGCGGCGCACTACGACGCGCTGCTGCACGGCTCGATCAACGGCGCCGAGCAGCTCGACGCACTGATCCTGCCGCTGCTGGACCGCAAGTTCACCGAAATCTCGCCCATCGAGCACGCCGTGATGTGGATCGGCGTGTACGAGTTCCAGAACTGCCCCGACGTGCCGTGGCGCGTGGTGCTCAACGAGTGCATCGAACTCGCCAAGGAATTCGGTGGCACCGACGGCCACAAGTACGTGAACGCCGTGCTCAACGGCCTGGCACCGCAGCTGCGCCCGCTTGAAGTGGAAGCCGACCGGGCCACCGGCAAGGCGCGCCCATGAGGATCTCGACGCGCGCGCAGCGCATCGAACCGTTTTACGTGATGGAGGTCGCCAAGGCGGCTGGGGTGCTGGCCCGCGAAGTGGCCCACACCGACCGTCCGATGATCTTCCTGAACATCGGCGAGCCAGACTTCACCGCCCCGCCCCTGGTGCAGGAAGCTGCGGCCCGCGCCGTGCGCGCCGGCGCCACGCAGTACACGCAGGCCACCGGCCTGGACCACCTGCGCGAGCGCATCAGCGGCTGGTACAAGCAGCGCTTCAACGTCGACGTGCCGGCGCGCCGCATCGTCGTCACGGCCGGTGCCTCGGCCGCGCTGCAGCTGGCCTGCCTCGCGCTGATCGAATCGGGCGACGAGATCCTGATGCCCGACCCAAGCTACCCCTGCAACCGCCACTTCGTGAGCGCAGCAGACGGCAAGGCCGTGCTGGTGCCGACCACGGCCGAGGAGCGCTTCCAGCTCACCGCCGCCAAGGTCGAGGCCGCCTGGACCGACAAGACCCGCGGCGTGCTGCTGGCCTCGCCCTCGAACCCGACCGGCACCTCGATCGCGCCCGACGAGCTGCGCCGCATCCACAAGGTGGTGTCGCAGCGCGGCGGCATCACGCTGATCGACGAGATCTACCTGGGCCTGTCGTACGACGATGCCTTCGGGCAGACGGCGCTGGCCATCGACGACAACGTCATCAGCATCAACAGCTTCAGCAAGTACTTCAACATGACCGGTTGGCGCCTGGGCTGGCTGGTGGTGCCCGAGGTGCTGGTGCCGGTGGTCGAGCGCCTGGCGCAGAACCTCTTCATCTGCGCGAGCACCGTGTCGCAGTACGCCGCGCTGGCCTGCTTCGAGGCCGAGAGCATCGCCGAGTACGAACGCCGCCGCGCCGAGTTCAAGGCGCGCCGCGACTGGTTCATTCCGCAACTGAACGCCCTGGGCCTGAACGTGCCCGTGGTGCCCGACGGCGCCTTCTACGCCTGGGCCGACTGCACGAGCGTGGCCGACAAGCTCGGCATCTCGGGCAGCTGGGACTTCGCTTTCGAGACCATGAAGCGCGCCCACCTGGCCGTGACGCCCGGGCGCGACTTCGGCACCGCCGAGACCGCGAAGTTCGTGCGCTTCTCCACCGCCAGTTCGATGGCGCACCTGCAGGAATCGGTCGAGCGCCTGCGGGCCATGATCGCGCAATGAGTTTCGAGTTTCCGATTCGCGTCTACTGGGAAGACACCGATGCGGGTGGCATCGTGTTCTACGCCAACTACCTGAAGTTCATGGAGCGCGGTCGCACCGAGTGGCTGCGCTCCCTGGGCGTCGAGCAGCGCAAGCTCAAGGAAGCCACCGGCGGCCAGTTCGTGGTGAGCGAAACGCAGCTCAAATACCATCGGCCCTCGCGGCTGGACGACGAACTGCTGGTTACAGCCGAGCTGCGGCAACTGGGCACGGCGTCGTTGATAATCGGTCAGCGCGTGCTATCAAAAACAGAGCAAGAACGCACCGGGGCCGCGGCACCGGTCTTGCTGTGCGAAGGCACGATCCGCATCGGCTGGGTGGACGCCGCCACCTTGCGCCCTGCGCGCATTCCGGCCCAAGTTTCGGGAACCCTCGAGCACTCCAGCGGCTCCATGACTCAACCTTTCAAGCCATGAACCAAGATCTCTCCATCATCAATCTCCTGCTCCACGCCAGCTTCGTGGTGCAACTGGTCGTGCTGCTGCTGGTGATCGTGTCGGTCGCCAGCTGGGCCGCCATCATCCGCAAGTACTTCGCCCTCAAGCGCATCCGCGTGCTCAACGACGATTTCGAGCGCGAGTTCTGGTCGGGCACCAGCCTGAACGAGCTGTTCGCCTCGGCCGCGCAGAACGCCAAGTTCGCCGGCCCCATGGAGCGCATCTTTGCCTCCGGCATGCGCGAGTACCAGAAGCTGCGCGAACGCCACGTGACCGACGCGGCCACGTTGCTCGACGGCGCCCGCCGTGCGATGCGCGCGAGCTTCCAGCGCGAACTCGATGCGGCCGAGCAGAACCTGTCGTTCCTGGCCACCGTCGGCTCGGTGTCGCCGTACGTGGGCCTCTTCGGCACGGTCTGGGGGATCATGCATGCTTTCACCGGCCTGGCCGCCCTCACGCAGGTGACGCTGGCCACCGTGGCGCCCGGCATCGCCGAAGCGCTGGTGGCCACGGCCATCGGCCTGTTCGCCGCCATTCCCGCGGTGGTCGGCTACAACCGCTTCGCGCGCGAGATCGACAAGATCGCCATCGCCCTGGAGACCTACATCGAAGAGTTCTCCAACATCCTGCAGCGCAACCTCTCGGCCAACCCCGGCGCCGTGACGCCCGCCGCCTCGGTCACCGCCGCGAACCGCTGAACAGCGGCGCGCATAAGAGACAAAGGACGCGACGACATGCCCGCCGTTTCATCCCGGGGCCGCGGCCGCCGCACGATCAACGAGATCAACATGGTCCCGTTCATCGACGTGATGCTGGTGCTGCTGATCATCTTCATGGTCACGGCCCCGCTCATCACGCCGAGCGTGATCAACCTGCCGACGGTCGACCGCGCCAACAAGCAGCCCGAGAAGCCCATCGAGATCGTCATCAAGAGCGACGACGAAGTGCAGATCAAGAAGGATTCATCCACCGGCACCGGTGGCGCGTCGATCCCCATGACGCAGATCGGCTCGGCGGCCAAGGCCGCGCAAGGCGGCGATGCCCAGCGCCCCGTGGTCATCAGCGCCGACAAGTCGGTGAAGTACGAAACCGTCGTGAAGGCGATGAACCAGCTCAAGCGCAGCGGCATCGAGCGCGTGGGGCTGTCGGTCACGACCACGGGCGGCAAATAAGGCATGTCGCTCGCCCTGGATCGCCCCGAGTTCGCGCCGCCGCCGCAGCGCGGCACGCCCCGCGCGGTTGCGCTCGCCCTCATTGCCCATGCGCTGCTGATCGCCGCCCTCACCTGGGGCGTGCGCTGGCGCAGCGAGGCCGACGACGGCGCGGTCGATGCCGAGCTGTGGTCCACCACGGTGATGCAGGCCGCCCCGCGCCTGTCGGTGCCGGAGCCGCCGGCCCCCGTGCCCGCACCGCCGCCGCCTGCGCCCGCACCGCCCCCGCCGCCTCCCCCGGCCGTCAAGCCACCCGAGCCGGCGCCCGCCCCTGCGCCCGACATCGCGCTGGAGCGCGAGAAGAAGCTCAAGGAGCAAAAGGCGCAGAAGGAGCGCGAGCTCGAGCAGCAGCGCGTGCAGCAGCAAAAGAAGAAGGAGCTCGAGGCCAAGGAGCGCGCCGAAGACGAAGCCGAGCGCAAGAAAGAGCAGCAGAAGAAACTGGCCGAGCAGAAGAAGCAGCAGGAAGCCGAGGCCAAGCAGGCCGAAGCGAAGAAGGCGGAGGCGGCCGCCAAGCAGGCCGCCGCCGACCGCGCCGCGACGCTCAAGCGCATGCAGGGCATGGCCGGCGCCAGCGGCAACGAAGACGCCAAGGGCAATGCCCTGCGCACCACTGGCCCGTCGAGCGGCTACGGTGCGCGCATCGCCGAGAAGGTGCGACCGAACATCACCTTCCCCGATGCCGACAACGTCGACGGCAACCCCGTGGCCGAGTTCCTGGTCAACCTGGCGCCCGACGGCACCATCGTCGGCGTCAAGCTCGCCAAGTCCAGCGGCCTGCCGGCCTGGGACGAAGCGGCCGAGCGCGGCCTGCGCAAGACCGACAAGCTGCCGCGCGACAACGACGGGCGCATCTTCCCGTCGCTCATCGTCACGCTCAAGCCCAAGCCCAACCGCTGAAGCCGCAATCACCCACATCGTGGGTGATTGCAAGCGACACCACCCGCTCGTTTAGGATCGTCGGCAACTCATTGTTGCTGGCGCTCCTGACATGGTCGACTCTTTCCCTGCCGTTCGCCTCCAAGACCTGACGCCGCTGCCCTACCAGCAGGCACTGGCCGCCCACCTCCAGGCGAACGAACCCGAGGCCTGGCGCTGGGCCGCTTCGGCCGAAGCGCGCGAAGAACACACGGCCGCCATGCGCGCCGAACTGCTGCGCAGCGCCTACCGGCTCGACGCCGAAGCACACCCCGACCTGCATGCCGATGCCACCCTGGCCGCGCAGCGCCTGGGCGTCACGGCGCGCATCACGCTCTACCAGGCCCCGTCCGGCGACGGCGCGGCCATGAACGCCGCGATCTACGTCGTGCCGGGCGAGGCGCACATCGTGCTCTCGGGCCCGCTGCTCGAAAAGCTGCAGTCGCCCGAGCGCCAGGCCGTGCTCGGCCACGAGCTGGCGCACTACCTGCTGTGGGAGCGCGACGGCGGCAAGCACCACGTCGTCGACCGCCTGCTGCACGCCACGGCAGCCGACCCGCGCGCCGATGCGAGCCACCTGCAGGCCGCGCGGCGCCATGCGCTGTACACCGAGGCCTTTGCCGACCGCGGCGGCTGCGTGGCCTGCGGCGCGCTCGAGCCCGCCGTGAGCGCGCTCATCAAGATCGAGACCGGCCTCACGCAGGTCAACGTGGCGAGCTACCTCGCGCAGGCCGAAGAAATCTGCTCCGACCCCAACAACAAGGCGCTGCAGACGCGCGGCGTGAGCCACCCCGAGGTGTTCGTGCGCGCCCGCGCGCTGCGCCTGTGGGCCGGCCGCGAGCACGACGCCGACGAATGGCTGGCCGCCGCGCTCGAAGGTCCGCTCGACCTGGGCACGCTCGACATGCTCGGCCAGCAGCGCGTGAGCGCCCTCACGCGCGGCACCCTGGCGCAGCTGCTGCAGCGGCCCGTGTTGCAGTCGGAGTCGCTGCTGGCGCATGCGCGCCGCTTCTTCCCCGACTTCACGCCGCCCACCTCGACGATGCCGCCGCCCGAGCCCGCGCCCGCCGGCCTGCACGACTACCTGGCCAGCGTGCTGGTCGACTTCGTCGCCGCCGATCCCGAGATGGACGACGTCACCCTCGCCGCCGCGCTGGGCCTGGCCGATGCGCTCGGCTGCGACACGCCCTTCGAACAGCGCGTGCTGAAAGACCTGGGTCTTTCCAAGCGCAACTTCACCCGCGTCAAGCGCGACGCCGCCGCCTTGCTCGACAAGGCCGCCACCTCTTCTTCGCAGGCCGCCGCCGCATGACCCTCGCTCCCGCCCCGCTCCTGCAACTCCTCGCCACCGCCGAGGCCCACGGCGGCCTGCAGACCGACGACGTGCTCAAGCTCATGCTGCCGCTGCTGCGCGAGGTCTCGGCCCTGCACGAACTCGGCCACGTCGCCGCACTCGGCAACGCCTTCGCCTACCGCGTGACCGACGCGCCCGCCGAACCCGCGCTGGCACTCGTCCAGCCCGAAGGCACCGCGCCTCGCCGCCACCCCGAGGCCATCGCGCCGCTCGAACAACCCGCCGCCTCCGTGCTGCGCGTGGTCGGCGAAACGCGCCTGACCGTCGATGCCGACGCCGGCGTCGCGCTCGAGAACCTCGCGGTGATGCCCGACGCCGGCCCCGACACCGTGCCCACGCGCCCCGTCTACCTGCCCGGCTACACCGCGTGGGAGCTGCGCCTGGGCCACCACGACGCGCTCGGCGACATCCTGTGCCTGGGCCAGGTGCTGGCCAGCCTGTCGTGCGGGCTCGACTTCACCGACGGCGACGACCTGATCCGCTTCGCCACGCACCGCGACAACCTGTTCGAGCTGAACCGCCGGCTGCACCCGGTGGTGGCCGCCGTGATCTTCGAGATGACCGCGCTCGACCGCCACGAACGCGCACGCGACCTGCCCTCGGTCATCCGCCGCCTCGAGACCTACCGCGACCAGCCCGTCGACCTCGGCCTGGACCGCATCGCGCCCGCCCGCGACGGCGCGGGCCAGCGCCGCCAGGCGATCCAGCTGCACCTGCGCGACCGCCTGTTCGACCTGTCGCGGCGCAACCGCCTGCTGTACTTCAAGCCGACGCAGGCGCATGTGAACCTCACCGTCGCCAGCGTGCCGCTGGTGGTCGACCTGAACAGCATCCGCACCGACCAGCTGTGCGTGTGGGACGGCCGCTTCGCCGCCGACATCGCGAGTTGCGACCCCGTGCCGCTCGCGCGCTGGCTGCGCTTCGAAGACCAGCCCTACCTGCCCGGCGCGCTCGACCGCATCCTGCAGGAGGCGCGGCGCGACCGGGCCGAGTACGGCTTCTCGCAGCTGTCGCTGGTGATCGCCTTCCTGCGCTGGCACAACCTCAAGGAGGGCGAGGCCGAACGCGCCGAGCGCATCGCCTCGCCGCTCTTGATGCTGCCGGTGGAGCTCACGCGCAAGAAAGGCGTGCGCGACCAGTACCTCCTCGAAGCCTCGGCCAGCGAGGCGCAGGTGAACCCCACGCTGCGCCATCACCTGCGCCAGCTCTACGGCATCGCGCTGCCCGAGACGGTGGACCTGCGCGAAACCTCGCTCGAGCAGTTCCACGCGCAGCTGTCGGCGCAGATCGCGCAGAGCGAGCCCGGCGTGCAGCTGCGGCTCGTGAAGCAGCCCGAGATCGCCGTGATGCACCAGCGCGCGCGCCAGCGGCTCGAGCAGTTCAAGCGCCGCACCCGCGTGCGCTCGCCCTCGGCGGTGCCGGTGGCCTCGCAAGACTTCAGCTACGCGCAGGACGACTTCCGCCCGCGCGGGCTGCAGCTGTTCCATGCGCGCGTGCGCCCTGTGCCGCTGCCGGTGCGCGAGGCCGTCGGCGGTGCGCCGCAGCCGCGCGCGCCGCAGATGGCGGCCACCGCGGTCGACGACACCGAGCGCAAGACCTTCGCGCTGCGCGAGAGCAGCGGCAACCCCTACCAGTGGGACATCGACCTCACGGCCGTGACGCTGGGCAACTTCAACCACCGCAAGATGTCGCTGGTGCGCGACTACTCGGGGCTGGCCGAATCCGACCTGGCGAGCGAAGCCTTCGACCGCGTGTTCTCGCTGCAGCCGCGCCGCGTCGACGGCGAGACGCCGCCCGCCCTGCCGCTGGCCGACCAGTGGCCCGTGGTGCAGGCCGACGCCACGCAGACCGCCGCGGTGGCGCTGGCGCGCACCGGCACCAGCTACATCATCCAGGGCCCGCCGGGCACGGGGAAGTCGCAGACCATCACCAACCTGATCGCCGACTACGTGGGCCGCGGCCGGCGCGTGCTCTTCGTCTGCGAGAAGCGCGCCGCCATCGACGTCGTGTTCCACCGCCTGCGCCAGCAGGGGCTGGACGAGCTGTGCTGCATGATCCACGACTCGCAGGGCGACAAGAAGGCCTTCGTGCAGAACCTGCGCAAGACCTACGAGCTGTGGCTCGAAGCGCCCGGCACGCTGGCACAGGAAAGCACCGAGCGCACGCAGGTGCTCGACGCCATGGACCTCGACCTGCGCGCGCTCGAACGCTTCGACGCCGCCATGCACGACGTGCCCGAGCACATCGCCGTGACGCTGCGCGAGCTGCTGTCGCGGCTGGTGGCGCTCAAGGCCGGCGACCCGTCGCTCACGCCGCTGCAGGCCGAGGCGCTGCCCGCCTTCGCGGCCTGGCGCCGGCATGCAGAGCTGGTGTCACGCCTGCACCTGGCCGTGACCGAAAGCCTGGGCGCGCCCAGCTTCGCGCAGCATGTGTTCGCGCAGCTCGCGCCCTCGCTGCTGGCGCAGGAGAAACCGCTGGCGCGGCTGGTCGAACGCAGCGAACGCGCCATCGACCTGAGCGCCCCCTGCCGCGATGCGCTGGTCGATGCCTGGCCACCGCTGGCCGAGGCCGGCGTGCTGTGGCGCGATGCGCTGGCCGTGGTGGCCGATGCGCGCAGCGTCTCCGCGCTGGCCGCGCGCGGCCAGCTCGCGCTGCTCGATGCGGCGCACCCGAGCAGCCTCGCGCTCGGCACCGCCTTGAACGAAAGACGCACGCTGCAGCAGGCGCTCGACGCGCAGCTGCAGCGCACCGCCCACTGGCGCGACAAGCTCTCGCCCGGCGACACCGAGGCCGCACTCGCGCAAGCCCGCGCGCAGCAAGGCTCGCTGCTGCGCTGGCTGCAGCCCTCGTGGTGGCGCCTGTCGGGCGAACTCAAGCGCCGCTACGACTTCGCCGCGCATGCCGTGCGTCCGCAGCCCAGCCAGATCCTCGAAGACCTGCGCGCCGAACAGGCCGCGCGCACCGCGCTCGACCAGCAGGCGGCGCGCCTCGAGGCCGACTACGGCTGCACCGACGCCGAGGCTTTCGCGCAGCAGCTGCAGGCGATGCGCGGCATCGACGCCGGCGCCGGCCTGCGCGCGGCGTTCCGGGCCCACCTGCGCACCGACGCGGGCCGCCGCAGCGTCGAGCAGCTCGTTGCCGCCGCGCCGCGCGTCGACACGCTCGACGCCCTCTGGCACGACCTGCTGCACGACGCCGGCACGCAACCGCTGGACGCGCTCGACGCGCTGGCCCGCACGCTGCGCGACCAGGCCGACGCGCTGCCGTCGGTGCTCCAGCCGCTGCAGGAACTCGCCGACGCCGACCCGGCGGTGGCCGCCGCGCTGCGCACCCTGCCGCTGCCGCCCGAGGCCATCGAGTACGCCGTCGCGCGCGAAGGGCTGGAGCGCGTGTACCGCACCGAGCGCTGGCTGCCGCGCTTCGACGGCGCCACGCTCGCGCGCCATGCGCAGCGCCTGGGCGAAGGCGAACGCAAGCTGCTCGAACGCAATGCGCGCACGCTCGCCGCCGCAGTGCGCCAGCGTTTCCGTGACCACGTGCAAAAGAGCGCCCTGCCCGCCAGCCAGCTCGACGCCGACGGCAAGGTCTTCAAGAAAAGCTACAACGCCGGCCGCCGCGAGCTCGAGCACGAGTTCGGCAAGACCATGCGCTACAAGGCGATCCGCGAACTGGCCAGCGGCGACACCGGCCGCGTGGTGCGCGACATGAAGCCCATCTGGCTCATGAGCCCGCTGTCGGTGTCCGACACGCTGCCGCTCGCGGCCGACCTGTTCGACGTGGTGATCTTCGACGAGGCCAGCCAGATCCCGGTCGAAGAAGCCGTGCCCGCGCTGTACCGCGCGCCGCAGATCATCGTGGTGGGCGACGAGATGCAGCTGCCGCCGACGAGCTTCTTCTCGTCGGGCCGCGACGCCGAGGAAGACACCGTGTCGGTCGCAGGCGACGATGCAGAAAGCGGCGAGGAAGGCGAGCGCATCGCCGTCGTGCTCGACGCCGACAGCCTGCTGAACCAGGGCGCGCGCAACCTGCCGGCCACGCTGCTGGCCTGGCACTACCGCAGCCGCTACGAATCGCTCATCGGTTTTTCGAACGCGGCCTTCTACGCGGGCAACCTGTACACCATTCCCGACCGCAGCCTGCCCGCGCCCGAACGCGGCGAGATCGTGGTGCAGTCGCGCAGCCCGACGGACGAGTCCGTGAAGGCGCAGGTCGACGCCCTGCTCTCGCGCGCCATCAGCTTCCACCGCGTGGCCGATGCGGTGTACGAGAACCGCATCAACGATGGCGAAGCGCGCCACATCGCGCAGCTGGTGCGCGAGCTGCTGCGGCGCGAGACCGGGCGCAGCCTGGGCATCGTGGCGTTCTCCGAGGCGCAACAGGGCGAGATCGAGGAGGAGCTGAACGCGCTCGGCGCGGTCGATGCCGACTTCGCGGCACGGCTGGAGGCCGAGTACGTGCGCGAGGAAGACGACCAGTTCTGCGGCCTCTTCATCAAGAACCTGGAGAACGTGCAGGGCGACGAGCGCGACATCATCATCCTCAGCATCTGCTACGGCCCCAACCCCGAGGGCCGCATGCTGATGAACTTCGGCCCCATCAACCAGCGCGGCGGCGAGAAGCGGCTGAACGTGATCTTCAGCCGCGCCAAGCACCACATGGCGGTGGTCTCGACCATCCGCCACGAGGCGATCACCAACGACCACAACGAAGGCGCGGCGGCGCTGAAGAACTTCCTGCGCTATGCCGAGTGCCTGTCACGCGGCGACGAGGACACGGCGCGACGCGTGCTCGAAGGCATGAACCCGCTCGCGCGCGGCCACGTGGCGCGCCAGGCGCGCACGGACGAGGTCACGGCGCAGATCGCGCAGGCGCTGCGCGCACGCGGCCATGCGGTGGACGAACAGGTGGGGCAGTCGCGTTTTCGCTGCGACCTCGCGGTGCGCGCAGCGGGCCAGGGCCACTATGCGCTGGGCCTCCTCGTGGACGGCGCGGCTCATGAAGGCACGCGCCACAACGTGCTGGAACGCTATGTCTCGCGTCCGCGCATCCTCGACGCTTTCGGCTGGCAGGTGATGCAGGTGCTGGCCAAGGACTGGCTGCACGCCCCCGAGGCCGTGCTCGACCAAGTCGAGCAGGCGCTCGGGAAAAAGGCGGGGGTCAGCGCAGGACGGTGATGACGCGCTTGACGTCGAGTTCGGTCTTGCCGGTGAGCCGGTCCTTGTCGAACTCGCCGCTGAGCTCGACGCGCACCTTGTCGTCGATCTTCACGCCCGGCGGGAAGTACTTGGCGTCGATCTCGACCTTCAGGCGCCCCGTGTCGTCGGCAAAGGTGTAGTGCTCGCCGCCGTCGTGCGAAACGATGAAGCCGCGCACCGTGGCGTGCTGGTCGTCCTGGCCGGTCTCGATCAGCTGCTTGACCGTCAGGTTCGGCACCGAGCTCGGGCCGGCGTACTGGGCCCAGGCCGCGGCCATGGGCAGCGCCACGCCGAACGTCAACGCGGTGGTCTTGAGGATCTTCTTGAAATGCATGCGGTCATTCCTCCTGTGAGTGGCCCAAGGCCAGGTTGCAACAGACTGATGGACCGCGCGCAGGCCCCGAGGTTCCCCGGGGCCGCGCGATCCGATCAATCGTAGATGACCTGCGCCTTGCCCGCTTCGGCCTGCGCGGTCCAGCTCGCGAGCGCCGCATCGGTCGGGAAGAACTTGGCGCGCTCGCCCAATTGCAACTCGACCTGCGCCCCGCCCCGCGCCATCGACAGACGCACGGGCAGGCCGTGCACCAGGTCACCGACCTCGGTCTGCTCGGTGCGCGCCGGAAAGTCTTTCAGAAGGCGCGCGATCTCTGGCACCTTGCCATTGACCGCCACGCGCAGGAACTTGCCGAAGCGGCAGCGCGCCGAGGCCAGGTCCCACACCTGCTGTACCTGGAAGCGCGCCTCGAAGCCGCCGCGCGCGGGCTGCAGCTTGCCGCTCACGATGACGAGTTCGTCGTCCTTCAGCGTGTTGCGGTTGGCGTTGATGAGCGCCTCGTCGGCCGTGGCGTCGATGGACTCCGACTTGTCGTCGAGCTTGAAGATCGCCAGCCGGCCGCGCTGGCCGTTGATGACGCGGAAGTCGCTCACGATGCCGGCAATGACCTGCGGGTCGCGGCTGTCGAGCAGGTCGCCGATCTCGCGCTTGCAGAAGCGCCGCACCTCGTGCGAGACCTCATCGAACAGGTGGCCCGACAGGTAGAAGCCGACGGCGGTTTTCTCGAAGGTCAGGCGCTCCTTCACGCCCCAGGGCGTGGCGTCGACCAGGTCGGGCTCCTGCGTGGCCGAGCCGTGCTCGCAGTCGCCGAAGATGTCGGCCTGCGAAGCGTTGGCCGCCGTGGCAATGGCGAACTCGAAGGCGCGGTCGACCGAGGCAATGAGCGATGCGCGGTTCTGCTGGATGGCATCGAACGCGCCGGCCTTGATGAGCGCTTCGACCGTGCGCTTGTTGATACGCTGGCGATCGATGCGCACGCAGAAATCGTACAGGCTCTTGAACGGCCCGCCCTCTTCGCGCGCCCGCACCACGGCCTCGACCGCGAGCTGGCCCGTGCCCTTCACGGCGCCCAGGCCATACCGGATGATCCGGTTGGTGACGGGCTCGAAGCGGTAGTTGCCGCGGTTCACGTCCGGCGGCTCGAAGGTGATGTTGAAGTTCTTCTGGGCGTCTTCGAACAGCAGCTTGAGCTTGTCCGTGTCGTCCATTTCCACGGTCATGTTGGCGCAGAAGAACTCGGCCGTGTAGTGGACCTTGAGCCAGCCCGTGTGGTACGCCAGCAGCGAGTAGGCGGCGGCGTGCGACTTGTTGAAGCCGTAGCCCGCGAACTTCTCCATCAAGTCGAAGATTTCGTCGGCCTTGTCCTGCACGATGCCGTGCGTGGCCAGGGCGCCCGCGCGGAACTTCTCGCGGTGCTCGGCCATTTCCTCGAGCTTCTTCTTGCCCATCGCGCGGCGCAGCAAGTCGGCGCCGCCCAGCGAGTAGCCGCCCAGGATCTGCGCGGTCTGCATCACCTGCTCCTGGTAGACCATGATCCCGTAGGTCTCGGAGAGCATCTCGGCCACGGCCGGGTGCGGGTACTCCACGTCTTCGCGGCCGTGCTTGCGCGCCACGAAGCTGGGAATCAGGTCCATCGGGCCCGGGCGGTACAGCGCGTTCAGCGCGATCAGGTCTTCCAGGCGCGTGGGCCGGGCGTCCTTCAGCATGCCCTGCATGCCGCGGGATTCGAACTGGAACACGGCCTCGGTCTTGCCGTCGGAGAACAGGCGGTAGGTCGGCCCGTCGTTCAGCGGGATGTTCTCGAACGCGAAGTTCTCCTGGCCCTTGTGGCGCTTCATGATGAACTCGCGCGCGATCTCCAGGATCGTGAGCGTGGCCAGGCCCAAGAAGTCGAACTTCACGAGGCCGATGGCTTCGACGTCGTCCTTGTCGTACTGGCTCACGGCCGATTCACTGCCGGGCTGCTGGTACAGCGGGCAGAAGTCGGTGAGCTTGCCCGGCGCGATGAGCACGCCGCCGGCGTGCATGCCGATGTTGCGGGTCATGCCTTCGAGCTTCTGCGCGAGCTCGACCAGCATGCGGACTTCTTCTTCCTTCTCGATGCGCTCCGCCAGCTGCGGCTCCATCTCGATGGCGTAGTTGTTCTTGTCGCCTTCGATCTTGGTCGCGGGCGGGTACTGCAGCGTGACCGACATGCCGGGCTTGTTCGGGATCAGCTTGCTGATGCCGTCGCAGAACATGTAGCTCATGTCGAGCACGCGGCCCACGTCGCGGATGGCCGCGCGCGCGGCCATGGTGCCGAACGTGGCGATCTGGCTCACGGCGTTGCGGCCGTACTTGTCCTTCACGTAGTCGATCACACGGTCCCGGTTGCCCTGGCAGAAGTCGATGTCGAAGTCGGGCATCGAGACGCGTTCGGGGTTCAGGAAACGTTCGAACAGCAGCTTGTATTCGAGCGGGTCGAGGTCGGTGATCTTCAGCGCGTAGGCCACGAGCGAGCCGGCACCCGAGCCCCGGCCCGGTCCCACGGGGCAGCCGTTTTCCTTGGCCCACTTGATGAAGTCGCCCACGATCAGGAAGTAGCCGGGGAAGCCCATGTTCAGGATCGTGTTGATCTCGAACTCCAGGCGCTCCACGTAGCGCGGCCGCTCGGCCTCGCGCTTGGCTTCGTCGGGGTACAGGTGCTTCAGCCGCACCTCCAGGCCCTCGAACGACTCCTGGCGGAAGAACTCGCCGATCGGCATGCGCACGCCTTCGCTGATGAAGGGCGTGGGAAAGTCGGGCAGTTGCGGCTTGCCGAGCACCAGCGTGAGGTTGCAGCGCTTGGCGATCTCGACCGTGTTGGCCAGCGCGCTGGGCACGTCGGCAAAGAGCGCCTGCATCTCGGCGCTCGACTTGAAGTACTGCTCTTCGGTGAACTTGCGCACGCGGCGCGGGTTGCCAAGAATTTCGCCTTCGGAAATGCACACGCGCGCCTCGTGCGCCTCGTAGTCCTGGCGTTCGGCGAACTGCACCGGGTGCGTGGCCACCACCGGCAGCTTCAGGCGGGCGGCGAGCTTCACGGCGGCGATCACGTGCGGCTCGTCCTCGGGACGGCCGGCGCGCTGCAGCTCGATGTAGAAGCGGTGCGGGAACATACCCGCCAGTTGCAGCGCCAGTTCGGCGGCGCGCTCTTCCTGGCCCTGCAACAGCGGCTGGCCCAGCGGCCCGGCCTGCGCGCCCGACAGCGCGATCAGCCCGCCCTGCAGTTCCTGCAGCCATTCGAGCTTGCAGGCCGCCTGCGACTGGCCGCGGCTCACGTTCTGCGTCCAGGCCCGGGCCAGCAGTTCCGACAGGTTGAGGTAGCCCTCCATGTTCTGCACCAGCAGAATGAGGCGGGTCAGCGCGCCGGGCTCCTTGCCCAGCCCGTCGATGAAGATTTCAGCGCCGATGACGGGCTTGACGCCCTTGCCCCGGCCCTGTTTGTAGAACTTGACCGTCCCGAACAGGTTGTTCAGGTCGGTGATGGCCAGCGCGGGCTGCTTGTCGGCAGCGGCGGCCTTGATGACTTCGTCGATTCGATTCGTGCCATCGACGACGGAAAACTCGGTGTGCAGACGCAGGTGAACAAACATCCGTCGATTGTAGGAAGCCGCCCTCCACGATGTGGTGTGGCGATCCCTACAATCCCGCCCCGTGCAAGAGATTTTGAATATCGCCGCCTACAAGTTCGTGGGCATCAACGACAGCCCCGTGCTGCGTGAGACCCTGCGCGAGCGCGCGCAGGCCCTGGGCCTGATGGGCACGATCCTGCTGGCGCCCGAAGGTATCAACCTGTTTCTGGCGGGGACGGCGCAGGCCATCCACGCCTTCCTGGCCGACCTGCGCGCCGACGCGCGCTTTGCCGACCTCGAAACCAAGGAAAGCTGGTCGGCCACGCAGCCTTTCCGGCGCATGCTGGTCAAGCTCAAGCGCGAGATCATCCGCATGGACCACCCCGCGATCCAGCCCGCCGCCGGTCGCGCGCCCGGCGTGGACGCGCCCACGCTCAAGCGCTGGCTCGACCAGGGCCACGACGACGAGGGCCGCGAGATCGTGATGCTGGACACGCGCAACGACTTCGAGGTCGACGAAGGCACCTTCGACGGCGCGATCGACTGGCGCATCACCAAGTTCACCGAATTCCCGCCCGCCCTGAAGGCGCACCGCGCCGACTTCGAGGGCAAGACGGTGGTGAGCTTCTGCACCGGCGGCATCCGCTGCGAGAAGGCCGCCATCCTCATGCGCGAGGAAGGCGTGGAACACGTGCTGCAGCTCGAAGGCGGCATCCTCAAGTACTTCGAGGACGTCGGCGGCGCGCACTACCACGGCGACTGCTTCGTGTTCGACGGCCGCCGGGCCCTGGCGCCCGACCTCAGCGCGCGCGCGTCCGATGCCAGCGCCCGGGCCTCGGAAGACCCGGACATCGGCATCAAGCAATAAACGGAAGGCTCAGACCGGCGTGGTGCCCGTGTCGGGCTCGCGCACGCCGAAGGGCTTGCCCGGCAGCGGAATGAACTCGGTCTCGCCGGGCACGTGGCCCATGCGCTGCGCGGCCCAGTCGGCGCCGGCTTCGAGGATGCGTTCGCGCCGGCTCGAGACGAAATTCCAGGTGATGTAGCGCGGGCCGTCGAGTGGCTCGCCGCCGATCACCATCAGGCGCACGGCCGTGTCGGCAGTGAACACCGCGCCCTGCCCGTCGGGCAGCACCGCCATCGTGTGGGCGGGCGCCGGCTCGCCGTTCACGTTCGCATCGCCGTCGACCATGTAGACCGCCAGCTCGGGCGCCAGCGCGGGCAGCTCGAAACGGCCGCCGGCCGGCAGCGCGATGTCCAGGTAGACCGTCTGCGCCAGCGTCTTCACCGGCGAGCGCACGCCGAAGGCCTCGCCCACCAGCACGCGCACGGGCACGCCCTGCACCGTCAGCTCGGGAATGGCGTCGGCCGGCGTGTGCTCGAAGCTGGGCTCGACCTCTTCATGGGCCTGCGGCAACGCGGCCCACAGCTGCAGGCCGTGGTTCACGAAAGTGTCGGCCAAGAGGCGCTCGGGCTTGCGCTCGGAGTGCACGATGCCGCGCCCCGCGGTCATCCAGTTGATGGCGCCGGGCTGGATCTCCTGCACGCTGCCGAGGCTGTCGCGGTGCATCATCGCGCCCTCGAACAGGTAGGTGACCGTCGACAGGCCGATGTGCGGGTGCGGCCGCACGTCGTGCGCGTTGCCGGGCTGTTCGGTGGCCGGGCCGAAGTGGTCGAAGAACACGAAGGGCCCGACCGAGCGGCGCTGCGCCGCCGGCAGCACGCGCCGCACGTTGAAGCCACCACCCAGGTCCTTGTCGTGGGGCCGCAGCAATTGGATTTCGGGGATGGTGTCGGTCATCGTGGGGTCCTTGTGGGCGAAGTTCGGTGGGGCGTTATGCGCGTGATCTTGCCACCGCGCCCACGCGCTCGCCGAAGGCGCGCGCGGTTTCCAGGTCGCCCTTGGGCATCTCGGCCGGGCTCGCGTCCGAGGGCGACTGCGTGAGCAAGCCGCCGTAGCCGCCGACGTAGTTCATGGCGTCGCGCGTGGCCGCCTTGTTGTTGGTCGGCAGGATGCCCATGCTGACCCAGATGCCGCTGTGCTGCATGGCCAGCGTCCACAGGTAGGTCATGGTCGTGACCTTGTCGCCGTTCATCGTGGCGCTGTTGGTGAAGCCGGCGAAGAGCTTGTCTTTCCAGCCTTGCGTGTACCAGACCTTGGACGACGCATCGGCGAATTTCTTGAACTGCCAGCTCACGCCGCCCATGTAGGTCGGTGAGCCGAAGATGATCGCGTCGGCCGCAGCCAGCGTCTCCCAGCCACCGGCCGGCAGGTTGCCGTCGGCGTCGATGGCGAGCAGCTGCGCGCCCGCCCCATCGGCCACGGCCTGGGCCACGCGCTGGGTGTGGCCGTAGCCGGAATGGAAGACAACGACGATGTTTGCCATGAAACGGATTTCCTCAAAGAAGCGATGAAGTCAGCAGGCCGCGCCCACGAGGTGTGCGCGGCCTGGGGTGAAGCGAGCTTACTTTTTATCGATGCTGAAGCGACCGGCGCCGAAGGCGGCGAAAGCCAGCAGGCCGCCTGCGATGGCGATGTTCTTGAAGAACATCAGCTGGTTCACGAAGGCCTTGTCGGCGGGCATGCCCCAGTAGTTGTGGAACATCACGGCCGCGGCCACGGTGAAGATCGCCAGCACGATCGCCGACAGGCGCGTCTTGAAGCCGACCAGCAGCAGCAGGCCGAGCCCCAGCTCCACGACGATCGCGATGACCGCCGCCACTTGCGGCAGCGGCGCGCCCACCGAGGAGATGTACCCCACGGTGCCGGCAAAGCCCATGAGCTTGCCGAAGCCTGCGGGCACGAACAGCGCTGCAAGCAGCACGCGGCCGATGAGTGCCAGGGTGTCCTGGGCGGCGTTGGGGGCGGTGGTTGTGGTGGTAATGGCCATGGTGAAACTCCTCGTTGGTTGTTGAAGCAAAAGGGACAGGAAAAAAGACGCCGTCTCAGGCCGTCAGGTCGAACACCAGCACTTCGGCATCCTTGCCGGCGCCGAGCGTGAGTTGCGATTCGCCTTCGAGCATCGCGGCGTCGCCGCCCACGAGCTTCTGGCCGTTGACTTCGAGCTCGCCGCGCACCAGGTGCACGTAGCTCTTGCGTTGCGGGTCGAGCACCAGGCTGGCGGTTTCACTGCCGTCGAACAGGCCGGCGAACAGGCGTGCGTCGGCGTTCACCGTCACCGAGCCGTCGCGGCCGTCGGGCGAGGCCACCAGGCGCAGGGTGCCGCGCTTTTCGGCGTCGCTGAACTGCTTCTGCTCGTAGCCGGGGGCGATGCCGCGTTCCTTGGGCTCGATCCAGATCTGCAGGAAGTGCGTGGTCTGGTCGGCCTTGTGGTTGAACTCGCTGTGCATCACGCCACGGCCGGCGCTCATGCGCTGCACGTCGCCCGGCGGAATGGATTCGATGTTGCCCATGCTGTCCTTGTGCGCGAGTTCGCCCGAGAGCACGTAGCTGATGATCTCCATGTCCCGGTGGCCGTGGGTGCCGAAGCCGGCGCCCGCCGCCACGCGGTCTTCGTTGATCACCCGCAGGTTGCCGAAGCCCATGTAGGCCGGATCGTAGTACCCCGCGAAGGAAAAGCTGTGGAACGAGCGCAGCCAGCCATGGTCGGCATAACCGCGTTCCTGGGATTTACGCACTTGCAACATATCGAACTCCTTGCTGCCCCACCCGGTTCGGGCGCCGGGGCTTTCATCGTGGGCCGCGCCGGATGCGCAGCGGATGAGAAGAATTCTGGACCTCCATCCCCCTCTGAAAGACGCCCGGTTTTGATGGCATCATTCAAATTATTTGAATGATGGAGCCCGCCCCATGACGAGCGCCCGAGACGTCCTCACCCCCGACGCGCTGGCCATGCTGCAGACGGTGGCCACCACCGGCAGCTTCGCCGCCGCTGCGCGCGCGCTCGGTCTGGTGCCCAGCGCGCTGAGCTACCGCGTGCGCCAGATCGAGGACGCGCTCGACGTGCTGCTGTTCGACCGCAGCGCGCGCCAGGCCCGCATCACCGAGGCCGGCGCCGAACTGCTGCGCGAGGCCGCACGCCTGCTCGGCGAGATCGACGCCGTGGCCAACCGCGTGAAGCGCGTGGCCACCGGCTGGGAGCCGATGCTGACCATCGCGGTCGACAGCGTGATCGCACGCGACCCGCTGCTCGACCTGTGCACCGCCTTCTTCGCGCTCGAGCCGCCCACGCGCCTCAAGCTGCGCGACGAAACCCTGCTGGGCACCATCGAGGCGCTGACCAGCGGCGAGGCCGACCTGGCGATCGGCGCGGTGCTCGATGCCGCGAGCCTGGCCTTCACCGCCACCGGCATCCGCAGCCGCCCCATCGGCGAGTTGCGCTTCGTGTTCGCGGTGGCGCCGCACCATCCGCTCGCGCGCCTGCCGCAGCCGCTGAGCGACGCGGTGCTGCGCCAGCACCGCGCAGTGGCCGCGGCCGACTCGGTGCGCAGCGGGCCGAGCATGACGGTGAACCTCGTGGGCGGGCAGGACGTGCTCACCGTGCCCAGCATGCAGGCCAAGATCGCCGCGCAGCTGCACGGCCTGGGCGGCGGCTTTTTGCCCGAGCCGATGGCGCGGCCCTACATCGAGGCCGGCCACCTTGTGGAGCTGCAGACCGAACGCCAGCCGCCGCTGGGCACCATGCACTGCGCGTGGCGCGTGCGCAGCGCGGGCAAGCCGGGGCGCGCGCTCGAATGGTGGCTCGCGCAGTTCGAGCACGAGGGCACGCGCAAGGCGCTGCTCGAACGGCACCGGGGCCGTTGAACGCCACGCGATGACGGCGTCATAAGGGTCGCCCCCAGCCCGGCGACGCGCGCAGACCGAGGTAGAGTGTGCACGGCCTCCTCAGTCATCACCCTGTCAAAAGAAAAGAGTCCGCCATGCCCAAAGCCAAAGCCCGCGCCACCGCCGACCGCCACCGAACTCCCGCCGCCGCCCGCCATTTCGCCGTGATCGGCGCCGGCATTGCCGGCGTGGCCTGTGCCCGCACGCTGATGCAGGCCGGGCACCGCGTCACGGTGTTCGAACGCGAGGCCACGCCGGGCGGGCGGATGGCGAGCATCGACACCGCCTTCGGCCGCTTCGACAGCGGCGCGCAGTACTTCACCGTGCGCGACCCGCGCTTTGCACAGGTGCTGGCCACCACGCCCGCGCTGTGCCGCCCCTGGAGCGCCAACCTCGTGCGCGTGCTCGACGCCCATGGCCGCGTGGCCGAGGCGGCGCTGCCCTCGCTGGAGCCGCACTGGGTCGCCCAGCCCGGCATGGACGCGCTCGTGGCCCACTGGGCCGCGCCGCTGGGCGAACACCTCGTCACCGACACCCAGGTCACCCGCATCGAGCCCGACGCGCTCGACGCCACCCGCTGGCAGCTGCGCACCGCCGGCGCGGACGATTCCCAGCACGTGTACTCCGGCTTCGACGCCGTGCTGCTGGCCGTGCCGCCCGCGCGCACCCGCGAACTGCTCGCCGGCGGCGACCGCTCGGCCACGCTGAGCCGCAAGATCGAACCCGTGCGCATCGCGCCCTGCTGGACGCTGATGATCGCCTTCCCCCAGGCCAACCAGGCCAACATGTCGCACCTCGGCCCGCAATGGAACGTGGCGCGCAGCACCCACCACCGCGTGGCGTGGCTGGCGCGCGAATCGTCCAAGCCCGGCCGCGAGCGCGTCGAGCGCTGGACCCTGCAGGCCAGCGCCACATGGTCGGAAGAACACCTGCGCGACACGCCCGCGCGCATCGAGGCCAAGCTGCTGCGCGCCTTCTCGGAGATCACCGGCATCCACGCCACGCCCAGCCACGCCAAGGCGCGCTGCTGGCCCGAAGCGCAGACGCAAGTGCCCGTGGGCCAGACCCACCTGTGGGACGCCAAGGCGCGCATCGGCATCGCCGGTGACTGGTGCATCGGCCATCGCGTGGAAGATGGTTTCGTTTCGGGCCTGTCGCTGGCCTTGGCCGTTCTCTAAGTCCTCCAAGAAAGGATGCGGGCCACTGGCCGCTTCGCCCCCTCGCCCACCGGCCCGCTGCACGCCGGCTCGCTGGTGGCCGCGCTCGCGAGCTGGCTCGACGTGCGCGCACGCGGCGACCAGGCGCGCTGGCTGGTCCGCATCGAGGACGCCGACACCGAGCGCTGCCTACCCGGCATGGGCGAACACATCCTGCGGCAACTCGCCGACTGCGCGCTGCTCCCCGACGAACCGCCCGAGTGGCAGACGCAGCGCACCGCGCGCTACGAGGCGGCGCTGGCCGCGCTGCAGGCGCGTGGCCTCGCCTACCCCTGCGGCTGCTCGCGCAAGGACATCGACCTGGCCCTGGCCCGGCTCGGCCATGCGCACGAACGCCACGGCGAGCGCGTCTACCCCGGCACCTGCCGCGAGGGCCTGCACGGCAAGCCCGCGCGCGCCTGGCGCTTTGCCGCGCACCGCATGCCGGCCGGCGACCTGCACTGGCACGACCGCCGCCTCGGCCCGCAGCAGCAGGACGTGCAGCGCGAGGTCGGCGACTTCGTGCTGCGCCGCGCCGACGGCCCCTGGGCCTACCAGCTGGCCGTGGTGGTCGACGACGCCGAACAGGGCGTGACCGACGTGGTGCGCGGCGAAGACCTGGCCGACAACACGGCGCGCCAGATCCTGCTGCAGCAGGCGCTCGGCCTGCCCACGCCGAGCTACCTGCACACGCCGCTGGTGCGCGGCGCCGACGGCGACAAGCTCTCCAAGCAGAACGGCGCCACGGCCATCGACACCGCCACGCCGCACGCCGCGCTGGCCGCGCTCGACACCGCCGCGCGCGCGCTCGGGCTGCGCCCCACGGCCGCCGGCCACTGCACCGCCGCCTTGGCCGGCTGGGTGCCCGAATGGCGCGATCTCTACAATTCGCGGCCCTCATGAACATTCCCGACACCGTGTCCAACGACCTCCCGCCCGGCGACGACCTGCCCGCATCCCCCGAAGACGACGCCACCGACGGCAAGCCGCACCCGCTGCACCGCCGCCTCAAGAGCTTCGTGAAGCGCGCCGGCCGCACCACCGACGGCCAGGCCCGCGCCTTCGCCGAACTGGGCCCGCTGTTCCTCGTGCCCTACACGCCCGAGCGGCTCGACCTCACGGCGGCCTTCGGCGGCCGCGTGGGCCCGACGGTGCTGGAGATCGGCTTCGGCATGGGCGAGGCCACGGCCCACATCGCCACGGTGCTGCCCGAGACCAACTTCCTGTGCTGCGAGGTGCACGAGCCCGGCGTGGGCGCGCTGCTCAAGCGCATCGGCGAGCAGTCGATCTCGAACATCCGCATCTGCGCGCACGACGCGGTCGACGTGATCGACCACATGCTGCAGCCCGGCACGCTGGCCGGCGTGCACGTGTTCTTTCCCGACCCCTGGCACAAGAAGCGCCACAACAAGCGCCGCCTGATCCAGCCCGAGTTCGTGAACAAGCTGGCGCAGCACCTGCGCCCCGGCGGCTACATCCATTGCGCCACCGACTGGCAGCCCTACGCCGAGCAGATGCTCGAGGTGCTGGGCGCCGAGCCGCTGCTGCGCAACACCGCGCCGGACACCGGCTACGCGCCCAAGCCGGCGTACCGCCCGCTCACCAAGTTCGAGAACCGCGGCCTCAAGCTGGGCCACGGCGTGTGGGACCTGGTGTTCGAAAAACGCGCCTGAGCGCGCGTCACCTTCCCCCGCTCACTCGACGAGCTTGAAGCGGAACGGCAACCGCATGCGAGCGCGCACCGCACGCCCGTCCGCCGTGCGCGCCGGGTCGAAGTGCCATCCCTTGAGCGAATCGGTCGCCGCCTGCGACAGCAGCGGGTGCGGCGAGCGTTCGACGCGGATGTCTTCGGGCTTGCCGTCCACGCCGACGAAGAAGGCCGTGACCACCAGGCCCTCGATGCCCTCTTCCACCAACGCGGACGGATAGCTGGGATAGCGGCGCTGGCGGATCACCGGCTCCGTCACGACAGCGTCCGCCGCGGCCCGCGGATCGGCGCGCGGCGCCGCCATGAGGGTCGGCCCCGGCGGCAATGCCATCGGCGGCCCCGCCAGTGGCAGCGGTGGCGGCTCGATCGTCGATGGCGGCGGCAGGGGCGGCGGCTCGATCATCGGTTGCGGCGGCTGCGGCGCAGCCACGGGCACGAAGACCTCCGGCGCGGGCAGCGCCTTTTCCACCACCTTCGATGGGGGCGGCACGACGCAACCAGCGAGCGCCGCGCACATCCCTCCCAGAACCCAGGACACAGTTGTTTTCATCAGGGCAATTCTGGAGCACCCGCGCCTTCCGCCCTGGCCTCGAAATTGCTACACTTTTTTACTATTGTTAGCAAAAGGTAGCCAATGAACGCGTCTCGCAGGACATGGCTGGGAAAAGCCTCCGCAATGCTGCTTCTGGGAAGCGGCCTCGGCATCACCCGTCCCTTGCTGGCACAGACGCCACGCCCGGCCGCCGCCGGGGCCCGCGTCGTCCTGCTCGGCCAGTCGGTGCCGCTCACCGGCAGCGCCAACGAGATCGGCAACGCCTTCGCGGCCGGCAGCCGGCTCGCCGTGAGCGACTTCAACACACGCAACGCCGCCACCGGCCTGCAGTTGAAGCTGCTGCAACTGGACGACGGCTACGACGCCGCGCGCGCCACCACCAACGCCCGCACCCTGCTGGGCGCGAACAAGGCCGACATGCTGTTCGGCTTTGTCGGCACCGCCAGCAGCGAGGCCGGCGCCAAGGTCGCCACGCAGCAAGGCAGCCTGCTGTTTGCGCCCTTCGCCGCCTCCGACACGCTGCGCGGCCCCGAGCATCCGAACGTGTTCCATGTGCGCCCCGGCATGATCGACGAGGCCCTCAAGATCGTGCGCCAGTGCGCCACCGTGGGGCAACAGCGCATCGCGCTGGTGGGCGACGACGACGCCATGGGCCGCGCCGGCCTGGCCGCCGTGCAGCAGGCCGTCACCGAGCTCAAGCTGCCGCCGCTGGTCGCGAGCGCGCTGGTGCCCGCCGGCGCCGACAAGCTCGACGCCGCGCTGAAGACCGTGCAGCAGCAGACGCCCCAGGCCATCGTGCTGGTGTCGCTCTCGGGCACCACGGCCGGCGCCATCCGCAAGCTGCGCAAGAGCGGCTACACGGGCAACTTCATGGCCTTCTCGATCGTCGGCATCGACCCGCTCTACGCCGAGCTGGGCAAGGACATCGGCGGCATCGTGATCTCGCAGGTGGTGCCCTCGCCGCGCCCCTCGGCCATTCCGATCGTCAAGGAGTACCTCGCGGCGGTCGACAACTCCGACCAGACCGCGTCGTACGAAGGGCTCGAGGGCTTCATCGCCGCCAAGGCCGCGGGCGAGGCCGTGCGCCGCGCGGGCCGCGGCTTCAACACCGCCACCCTGCAGCGCACGATGACGGCCATGACCGACTACGACGTGGGCGGCTTCCGCATCAACCTGCGCCCCGGCCTGCGCGACAACGTGCGCAGCATCGACCTCATCAGCATCTCGGCCGACGGTCGCGTCCTGCGCTGACGCGCCTCACACGGCGCTGTCGCGCAGCAGCTCGGTGAAGCGCTGCTGCACATACAGCGCCGTCGCGCCGAGCGGGCGTCCCTGCAGCCACAGCATGCGCACCGACAAGCGCGGCAAGGCCAGCGACGGGCACGGCACTTCCTTCAGCGCCTTGCTGAAGCCTTCGTAGCGCGCGATGTTGATGGGCAGCACGGCCCAGCCCAGGTTGTCGGCCACCATCTCGGCCGTGCTGTAGAAGCTGTCGGAGCGCCACACGCGCGGGCTATAGGCCACCTCGTGCACGTCGTCCGCATGCATCAGCAGCTGGCGTTGCCGCGCCAGGTCCTGGCGCCGCACCGTGCGGCCGTCGGCCAGCGGATGGTCGCTGGCCACGAACACGCCCTGGCGCACGCTGCCGATGTGGCGCTGGTCGAAGCTCGCGCGCACCGGGCCGCGGTCGAAGTGAAAAGCCACGCTGGCGCGCTCCTGCTCGACGTAGTCGGCCACCTCGGTCGCGGTGCCGTTGAGCAGCGTGAGCTCGAGGCTCGGAAACTTCACCGACAGCTCGCGCATCAGCGTGCCGATGGCGGTGTACGGCAGGGCCTCGTCCAGCGCCAGCGACAGCGCCGCCTCGTCGCCTTCGTGCAGCGAACGGGCGCGCTGGTCGAGCTGTTCGGCCTGCCGCAGCAACTCGCGCGCTTCGAGCAGCAGCACCCGGCCTGCGTCCGACAGCTGCGCGTTGCGGCGCGAGCGGTCGAACAGCGCCACGCCGAGGTCGACCTCGAGCAGCCCGATGGCGGTGCTCACGGCCGACTGGGCCTTGCCAAGATGGCGCGCCGCGGCCGAGAACGAACCGCACTCGGCGGTCGTCACGAACTGGCGCAATTGGTCGACGGTCCATTCCATTTCGGCCACCTACTCATCTATTTATCAGATGGATTTCATCTTTATTCATTCATTTTAATGGCGCAACATGGCGCCATGACGAATGCAAACAACAAGATGACACCGGCGTTCGAACTGAGCTGGTGCAGCGATCCTTCCCAGGCGCAGGCGTTGACCGCCCTGTTCCTGCAGCAACTTTCCCCCTCCTACATCTCGCACTCGGAGTTGCAGGAGCAGCGCGCCGTGGCCCTGGGCGAATGGCGCACCGACCTGCCCGCCGTCTTCATGGCGCAAGTGCGCGAGACCCTGGCGCTGGACCCGGCCACCGCCCACGCACGCGTGGCCGTCGCGCGAGCTGACGGCGCACTGGCCGGCTTCGCGCTGGTTTCGATCGACGACACCCGCCGCGCCACGCGCAGCTTCGCGACGCTCGACGACCTCGTCGTCGACGCGCGCTTCCAGGGCCTGGGCCTGGGCGGCCGGCTCTTCGACTGGGTCTGCGCCGAGCTGCAGCGCCGCGGCATCCAGCGCCTCTTTCTCGAAAGCGGCATCGGCAACGCGCGTGCGCACGACTTCTTCCACGCCCGCGGCTGCGAGACGGTCTCGGTGACGATGCTCAAGGAACTGGACGGCACCACCTCACAGTCGCACGACCGGAGGGCCACGCCATGAACGGCTTGAACCCCACCGCCAAGAAATGGATCACGCTCGGCATCGTCTCGATGGCGCTGCTGCTGATCGTGGTCGACATGACCGTGCTCTACACGGCGCTGCCCACGCTCACGCACGACCTGGCCGCATCGGCCACCGAGAAGCTCTGGATCCTCAACGCCTACACCGTGGTCGTCTCCGGCTTCCTGCTGGGCATGGGCGCGCTGGGCGACCGCGTGGGCTACCGGCGCATGTTCGTCGCGGGCCTGGCCGTGTTCGGCGTGGCCTCGCTGTGCGCGGCCTACGCGCCGAACCCGGCCGTCCTCATCGCCGCGCGGGCCCTCTTGGGCGTGGGCGCGTCGATGATGATGCCGGCCACGCTGGCGATCCTGCGGCTGGTGTTCACCGACGAGCGCGAGCGGGCCGTGGCCATCGGCGTGTGGGCCTCGGTGGCCTCGGGCGGCGCGGCGCTCGGGCCGGTCGTGGGCGGCGTGCTGCTCGAGTACTTCTGGTGGGGTTCGGTGTTCCTCATCAACGTGCCCGTGGTGGTGCTCGCGCTGGTGCTGGCCCTGTGGCTGCTGCCGACGCAGAAGAACACCGGCACGCGCCCGTGGGACTTCATCGGCTCGGTGCAGGTGCTGGCGGGGCTGGTCTTCCTGGTGCTGACCATCAAGGAACTCACCAAGTTCGCGCCCTCGGCCACAACGGCCGCCATCACCGGCGCACTCGCCGTGGTGGCCATGGCCCTCTTCGTGCAGCGCCAGCGGCGCAGCAGCGCGCCGCTGATCGACTTCCGCCTGTTCCGCAACGCGTACTTCTCGGGCGGCGTGATCGCAGCCATCGTGGCCTC
The DNA here is from genome assembly GCF_058797695.1 of Variovorax sp. GW823-FHT02B07. Classification (NCBI taxonomy): domain Bacteria; kingdom Pseudomonadati; phylum Pseudomonadota; class Betaproteobacteria; order Burkholderiales; family Comamonadaceae; genus Variovorax; species Variovorax sp. GW823-FHT02B07. The sequence continues at coordinate 1,680,494 of NZ_JBXAJX010000001.1, read as the reverse complement.
GGTGGCGCTGATCGGTGTCGAGCTGGTGTTCAGCCAGCGGCTGCAGCTCGTGGTCGGCCTCACGCCGCTGCAGGCGGGCCTCACCCTGCTGCCGCTGCCGCTGGCCGCCTTCGTGGCGGGGCCGCTCGCGGGCCTGCTGCTGGCACGCATCGGCTCGCGCCCCGTCATCCTGGGCGGCCTCGTGACCACGGCGCTCGCGCTGTGCGCGCTGGCACTGGCGGTCGATGCCGCGGGCCTGCTCAAGCCGGCGATCCTGGTGCTGCTGGGGCTGGGCGTGGGCGCGACCATCACGGCGGCGTCCAACGCGGTCATGAACAACGCGCCCGTGGAACACGCCGGCATGGCGGCGTCGATCGAGGAGGTGTCGTACGAACTCGGCGGCGTGCTGGGCATCGCGCTGCTGGGCAGCGTGCTCTCGGCGAGCTACACCGCCGCGCTGGTGATTCCCGACGGCCTGGCCGTGCCGGCCTCGGCCGGCGACAGCATCGATGCCGCGCTGCTGGCCGCAGAAACGCTGCCCGCGCCGATCGCCTCGCAGCTCGTGGCGCTCGCGCACACGGCCTTCGACCAGGCCTTCTTCTCGGTGATGGGCGTGGCCGTGGCAATCGTGGTCACGGCGGCCTGCGCCGTGGCGTTCCTCGGCTGGCGGGCCCGCCCGACGGCTGCGCAGCGCACCCGGCGCTGCGCGTAACCGGCCTCAGGCGCTCGCGGCTTCGTCGATGAGCGCCGCCACGGCCTGCGGCTGCGAGGCCAGCGAGGCGTGGCTGGCCGCCAGCGTGATGACCTTCTTCGCGCCCAGGCGCGCCGACATGCGCTCCTGGTTCACGGGCGAGATCATGCGGTCCTCGCTCGAGATCTGGTACCACGACGGCTTCTTCTTCCAGGCCGGCGCCGTGATGGTGTCGCCGAAGGTGCTGGCCAGCGGCGCCTTCTGCGTCAGGCCCATCACCAGGCCCTCTTCGGCGCTCAGGTCCTGGCAGAAGCTCTCGTGGTATTTCTCGGGGATCACCCACAAATAGCCGTCGCTGTCGGGTGCCAGGTTGGGCACGGCCACGGGCGGATGCTCCTGCGTGATGCCGCCGGGGCTTTCGCCTGCGTCGGGTGCGAAGGCGGCGATGTAGACCAGCCCCACCACGTTGGGCAGGTCGCCGGCCTGCGTGATCACGGCGCCGCCGTACGAGTGGCCGACCAGCAAGACCGGCCCCTGCACCTGCGCCACCATCTTGCGCGTGCGCTCGGCGTCGTCGGCCAGCGAGGTCAGCGGCAGCTCGACCGCGCGGATGGCCGTGTGGCCCTTGCGCAGCAGCTCCACGATGACGTTGTGCCAGTGCGCCGCACCACCCCAGAAACCATGGACCAGGACGACCGTCGGTTTGTTGTTGCTCATGATTCGCCACCTTCCAGTGAAGAAATAAGACACCGGGCCGCCGGAATGACGGGCCGGGAAAGTCTTATACGCCTGCGCCCTGCCCGCGCTGTGACAAGACCCTCAGCCGGTGCGCACCAGCCCCTGCAGCGCGTCGAGCGACAGCAGTTCGATGCGCCCGTAGCCCAGCGACACCACGCCCTCGGTCGCCAGCGCATTGAGCTCCTTGGACAGCGTCTGGCGCGTCACGCCGAGCATCATGGCCAGCGCCTCCTGCGACAGCATGAGTTCGTGCCGCAGGTGCACCGACTGCGTGGCGTCGCCGCGCGCCAGCACCAGCAGCCGGTGCGCCACGCGCGCGCGCAGGCTGCGCAAGGTGGCGTCTTCGGCCAGGCCGTAGAGCATGCGCACGCGCGCGGCCAGCATGGCGGCGATGGCGTTGGAAAACACCACGTCGCGCATCTGCCGCACGAAGGCCTCGGGCGGCACCACCAGCAGGTCGAGCGCTTCGAGCGCGGTGGCGTCGTGCGTGCGCGGCGAGCCGTCGATGAGCGTGATCTCGCCGAACCAGTTGCCCGGCTCCAGCACCGCCAGGATGGCCTCGCGCCCGTCCTGGCGCAGCGACGAGATCTTGATCGTGCCCGCCACCAGCCCGTAGAAGCCGCCGCCCGCCGCATGGATCGGGTCGCCCTGGCGAAACACCATGGTGCCGCGCCGCACATGCAGCAGCTCGGCCGCGCCCAGCAGCGCGTCACGCTGTGCGCGCGGCATGCTGGTGAACCAGGGGTTGCCGTCGAGCGCGGCGCGGTGCGCGGCCGACAGGCGCGGCTTGGTCGAGGTGGCCATGAGAAGAGAAAGGCGCCCGGAGGCGGGTTTACCAGAACCTCGCATTGTCAAATTCTTGACAGTTGAAGGTCAAGCGCAGGTCTACAGTGGCCGCCATCCCCCCAAGAACGGAGACCCCACACGATGAACGCACGGGCAAGTTTCAAGCGCATGCAGGACAGCACGCGCGAAGACTGGCAACTGATCGGCGGCGAGTTCATGCAGTTCGCGGGCGGCCTGCCCGCGCGCGTGATCAAGCACCTGCAGATCCTCGAAGGCGACTACGGCGGCTTTCCGGTCGACCGCTACACGCACTCGCTGCAGACCGCCACGCGCGCGCTGCGCGACGGCCGCGACGAGGAGTACGTGGTGTGCGCGCTGCTGCACGACATCGGCGACACGCTGGGCAGCTTCAACCATCCCGACATCGCCGCCGCCATCCTCAAGCCCTTCGTGAGCGAGGCCAACCACTGGATGGTGCAGAACCACGGCATCTTCCAGGGCCACTACTTCTTCCACCACATCGGGCTGGACCGCGACATGCGCGACACCTTCAAGGACCACCCGCACTACGAGCGCACGGCCGAGTTCTGCGCGCTCTACGACAACCCGGCCTTCGACCCCAAGGCCGAGACCCTGCCCATCAGCGAGTTCGAGCCCATGCTGCGCCGCCTGATGGCGCAGCCCAAGCAGAGCGTCTACAAGACCGTGCTGCAAGAGCCGACCGCCGCCTGATCACGACAAAGGACACCTCATATGAACGCCACCTCCGCCTCCGAAATCCAGAAGCTCGTCTCCGCCGAAGAATGGCAGCTGCGCGTCGACCTCGCCGCCTGCTACCGCCTGGTGGCGCTGTACGGCTGGAGCGACCTCGTCTTCACGCACATCAGCGCGCGCGTGCCCGGCCCCGAGCACCACTTCCTGATCAACCCCTACGGCCTGATGTTCGACGAAATCACGGCCTCGAGCCTGGTCAAGGTCGACCAGCAGTGCAACAAGATCATCGACTCGCCCTACCCCGTGAACCCGGCCGGCTTCGTGATCCACAGCGCCGTGCATGCCGCGCGCGAGGACATCCAGTGCGTGCTGCACACCCACACCCGGGCCGGCATCGCCGTGAGCGCGCAGAAGAACGGCGTGCTGCCCATCAGCCAGCAGTCGACCTTCGTGCTGGCCTCGCTGGCCTACCATGACTACGAAGGCGTGGCCTTCCGCGACGACGAGAAGCCGCGCCTGCAGGCCGACATGGGCCATGCCAACTTCCTCATGCTGCGCAACCACGGCCTGCTGACCTGCGGCAAGACCATTGCCGACGCCTTCCTTTCGATGTACACCTTCGAGAACACCTGCCAGATCCAGATCGCCGCGCAGGCCGGCGGCGGTGAACTCACGCACGTGGACCCGAGGATCATCGACGGCGTGGGCCAGGCCATGAAGGTGCAAAGCGGCGGCCTGGGCGGCATGTTCGTCTGGCCTTCGCTGATCCGCAAACTCGACCGCATCGACGACAGCTACAAACAATAAGACAGACGTCGATCCCGGTTTCCACGGCTGCCAGCGCCCGCGCGACGGGTGCCGGCAGCCATTTTTTTAAGCAGAAGAACCCAAGAGGAGACACCACCGCATGGACACCACGCTCATCGTGACCCGGTTCCTGTTCGGCGCGCTCGCGCTCGTGATGTTCGGGCTGGGGCTGTCGCTCTCGCTCGAGGATTTCCGGCGCCTGTTCAAGCACCCGAAGGCCGTGACCATCGCGCTCGTGCTGCAGGTCATCGGCCTGCCGCTGGCCTGCTACGCGATCATCGTGGGCTTCGGCCTGTCGCCGGTGTTCGCCATCGGGCTGATGCTGCTGGCGGCCTCGCCGGGCGGCATCTCGGCCAACCTGTTCTCGCACCTGTTCGGCGGCAACGTGGCGATGAACATCTCGCTCACGGCCGTGAACACGCTGCTGTCGATCGTCACGCTGCCGCTCATCGCCAACTGGGCCATCAACCACTTCGCGCCGAGTGGCCAGGTGGTGCCGCTGCAGACGCGCAAGCTGGTCGAAGTGATCGCCATCGTGCTGGTGCCGGTGGCCATCGGCATGGTGGTCGCGTCGCGCCGGCCCGGCTTCGCGGCGCGCATGGAAAAGCCGACCAAGATCTTCAGCGCCGTGGTGCTCGCGGTGGTCACGGTGCTCGCCATCGCCAACGAGTGGAAGAACATCACCACCACCTTCGCCGAGATCGGCGTGCCGGTACTGCTGTTCAACCTCGTGAGCCTGCTGGCGGGCTACTACCTGAGCCGCGCCGCCGGCCTGGACAAGCCGCTGGCCACCGCCATCAGCTACGAGATCGGCATCCACAACTCCACGCTCGCCATCTTCATCGCGGTGAGCGTGCTGGGAAGCTTTCCGCTCGCGCTGCCGGCCGCCATCTACTCGGTCGTGATGTACATCACCGCCCCACTGTTCGGATGGCTGTTGCTGCGGCGCGGTCAGCCCGCCGCCGTGCCTGCGCCATGATGCGCGCATGGAACTGAGACAACTGCGCTACTTCGTCAAGGTCTGCGAGCTGCGCAGCATGGGCCGCGCGGCGGTGGAGCTGGGGGTGGTCACCTCGGCGCTGAGCCAGCAGATCAGCCGGCTCGAAAGCGAACTCTCGACCCGCCTGCTGCGCCGCCATTCGACCGGCGTCATGCCCACCGACGCGGGCCTGGCCTTCCTGCACCAGGCGCAGCTCACCTTGCGCCACGCCGACGACGCCGTGCGCGCGGCGCAGCAGGCGCGGCTGTCGGGCCATGTGAGCGTGGGCCTGGCGCCCACCACCGCCACCGTGCTGGGCGTGCCGCTGATGCAGGCCATGCAGGCGCGCTACCCCGAGGTGCGGCTGCACATGGTCGAGGCGCTGTCGGGCCACCTCACGACCATGCTGCACGCACGCCAGCTCGACCTGGCCGTGCTGTTCCAGACCGACACGCCGCGGCGCTGGAGCGTGTCGCCGCTGCTGGCCGAAAAGCTCTTCGTGATCGCGTCACCCACCCTCACGCCGCGCCCCACGGGCAAGAAGGTGCGCCTGTCGCAGCTGGCCGAGGTGCCGCTGATCCTGCCCAGCGGCAGCCACGGCCTGCGCGCCACGTTGATGGCCGCCTTTGCGCGGGCGCGCGTGGCGCCGCGCATCGTGGCCGAGGTCGACGGCCTGGCGCTGCTGATGGACGCGGTGCGCGCCGGCCACGGCGCCACCATCCAGCCCGGCGCCGCCACCGCGCGGCACGACCGCGACGACCTCGCGCTCACGCAGATTTCGGACGCGCACGTGGGGCGCCGCAACCTGCTCGTGAGCCTGTCGGACGACGAGCTCTCGCCCGCCGCGCTGGCCGCGCGCGTGGTGGTGGCCGAAACGGCGCGCACACTGGTCAGTGAAGGCCGCTGGGCCGGGGCAAGTCTTCTCGAAAGCTGAACACCTGTTGCCTCGATCGGTCTTTCGCGTGAAGGCCGCGCTGCCTAAAGTCTCCTGCATTCCAAGGAGACCCACAAGTGATAGACGTACTGGTTGTCGGTGGCGGCAATGCCGCGCTGTGCGCCGCGCTGATGGCGCGCGAGGCCGGCGCTTCGGTGCTGCTGCTGGAAGCCTCGCCCAAAGCATGGCGCGGCGGCAATTCGCAGCACACCCGCAACCTGCGCTGCATGCACGACGCGCCGCAGGACGTGCTGGTCGAGGCCTACCCTGAAGAGGAGTACTGGCAAGACCTGTTGAAGGTGACCGGCGGCCTCACCGACGAGCACCTGGCCCGCCTCGTGATCCGCGCCTCGTCGAACTGCCGCGACTGGATGCGCCGCCACGGCGTGCGCTTCCAGCCGCCGCTGTCGGGTGCGCTGCACGTGGCGCGCACCAACGCCTTCTTCATGGGTGGCGGCAAGGCGCTCGTCAACGCCTACTACCGCAGCGCCGAAGCGCTCGACGTGCAGGTCCGCTACGACACGCCCGTGGCCACGGTCGAGCTCGAGGGCGAGCGCTTCGTGGCCGTGCGCACCGAGGCCGGCGAGCGCATCGAAGCCAGGAGCTGCGTGCTCGCCTCGGGCGGCTTCGAATCGAACCGCGACTGGCTGCGCGAAGCGTGGGGGCAAAACGAACGCGGCGAATGGCCGGCCGACAACTTCCTCATCCGCGGCACGCGCTTCAACCAGGGCGTGCTGCTGAAGTACATGATCGACGCGGGCGCCGACAGCATCGGCGACCCGTCGCAGGGCCACATGGTGGCCATCGATGCGCGCGCGCCGCTGTACGACGGCGGCATCTGCACGCGCATCGACTGCGTCTCGCTCGGCGTGGTGGTCAACCGCGACGCGCAGCGCTTCTACGACGAGGGCGAGGACTTCTGGCCCAAGCGCTATGCGATCTGGGGCCGGCTCGTGGCGCAGCAGCCGGGGCAGATCGCGTGGTCCGTCATCGACCAGCAGGCGGTCGGGCGCTTCATGCCGCCCGTGTTTCCCGGCGCGCAGGCCAACACGCTCGGCGAACTGGCGCAGAAGATCGGCCTGGACGAAGCCACCTTCGTGCGCACCGTGCAGGACTACAACGCCGCCTGCCGCGTCGGCCGCTTCGACCACACGGCGCTGGACGACTGCCACACCGAAGGCCTCGCGCCCGCCAAGACGCACTGGGCGCGCCCAATCGACACGGCGCCCTTCCATGCGTATCCGCTGCGCCCCGGCATCACCTTCACGTACCTCGGCCTGAAGGTGGACGAGACCGCCGCCGTGCGCTTCGGCGGCCGGCCGAGCCCCAACCTCTTCGTGGCCGGCGAGATGATGGCCGGCAACGTGCTCGGCCAGGGCTACACGGCCGGCGTGGGCATGAGCATCGGCACGGCCTTCGGGCGCATCGCCGGGACGCAGGCTGCGCGTGCGGCAAAGAACCATTCAAAGAATTCTCCGGAGACCGCCCTTGCAGCAACTCACTGACCTCGTCGCACGCGCCCGTGCGGATGCCGACGGCATCGGCAGCACCCCGTCGCGCGTCATCCCGATCCAGCCCGCGCTGCCGTTGACCGCCTCCGAGGGCGAGGTCGCGCGCATCCTGCAGATCTGCAACGCCTGCCGCTACTGCGAGGGCTTCTGCGCCGTGTTCCCCGCCATGACGCGCCGGCTCGAATTCGGCAAGGCCGACACGCACTACCTCGCCAACCTGTGCCACAACTGCGGCGCCTGCCTGCATGCCTGCCAGTACGCACCGCCGCACGAGTTCGCCGTGAACGTGCCGCAGGCGATGGCGCAGGTGCGCCTGCAGACCTACCACGACTACGCCTGGCCGCCCGCGATGGGCGCGCTCTACAAGCGGGCCGGGCTCACCGTCGCATTGGCACTGGCGGGTGGATTGGCGATGTTCCTCGTGCTGGCCGTGGCGATGTCGGGTTCGCTCCTGCACGAACCCCTCGCGGGCAACTTCTACGCGATCTTTCCGCACAACTTCCTCGCGCTGGTGTTCGGCGCGGTGTTCCTGTTCGTGATGTTCGCACTGGCGATGGGCACGCGCCGCTTCTGGCGCGAGGTCTCGCCCGCGAACGACCCGGGCAACGCCCCCGACCTGCCGGGTGTGCGCCGCGCAGCCAGCGCCGAAGCCGCGCACGACGCGCTGCGCCTGAAGTACCTCGATGGTGGCCACGGCGAAGGCTGCAACAACGAAAACGACCGTTTCACGCTCTGGCGCCGGCGCTTCCATCACTTCACCTTCTACGGCTTCATGCTGTGCTTCGCCTCCACCTGCGTGGCAACGCTCTACCACTACCTGTTCGACCTGCACGCGCCCTATGCGCTCACGAGCCTGCCCGTGCTGCTGGGCACCACGGGCGGCATCGGCCTCGTGATCGGCCCTGTCGGCCTGTTGTGGCTCAACCTGCGGCGCCATGCCGCGCACGGCGACGTGGCGCAGCGGCCGATGGACCGCGGCTTCATCGCGCTGCTGCTGCTCACCAGCCTCACGGGCCTGGCCCTGCTCGCGTGGCGCGACACCCGCTTCATGGCGCTGCTGCTGGCGGTGCACCTGGGCGTGGTGATGGCGCTCTTTCTCACGCTGCCCTACGGCAAGTTCGCGCACGGCATCTTCCGCTGCGCGGCGCTCCTGAAGTTCGCGATCGAGAAGCGCCTGCCCAGCCGGTTGCGGCTGGGTGCCGACTGATCGGCATGGCCTGAAGGGGCCGGGGTCGGACAAGGCCCTACGCCCAGGGCGGAAACCCGCTGGCCGGGCGCGGCGGGCGTTGTCTGCAGAATAGGCGGCCATGCATGTTCGAAAAGCCGCCGTTCTCGCCCTCGTCCTGTCCGCCCTCTCCCTCCCCCCCATCGCGGCGTCCGTTCCGAAAAACCTCCAGCCCTCCGACGCCGCCGAAGCCCGCATCGAATCGCTCATCGCGCGCATGACGCTGCAGGAAAAGGCCGGCCAGCTCAGCCTCTACGGCCCGGCCGACATCAACACGCCGAACAACCCGCAGGCCGGCTGGCGCAACGGGCAGCAGGAGACCGAGGACGTACGCAACGGGCGGCTCACGGGCCTGTTCAACAACGCCGGCCTCGAGGGCAAACGGCGGCTGCAGCAGGTGGCGGTGCGCGAGTCGCGGCTGGGCATTCCGCTGATCTTCGGCGCCGACGTGATCCACGGCTTTCGCACCATCTTCCCGATGCCGCTGGCCGAGGTCTCGAGCTGGGAACCCGCGCTGGCCGAGCGCACCGCGCGCGCGGCGGCGGTCGAGGCCACGGCCGACGGCTTTCGCTGGACCTTCGCGCCCATGGTCGACATCGCGCGCGACGCACGCTGGGGCCGCGGCCTCGAAGGCGTGGGCGAAGACCCGTACCTGGCGCGCCAGTTCGCGGCGGCGCGCGTGCGCGGCTTCCAGGGCAGCAACCTCGCGAACGCCGACTCGATGCTGGCCACGCCCAAGCACTTCGCGGCCTACGGCGCGGCCGAGGGCGGGCTCGACTACAACACGAGCGAAATCTCCGAGCGCACGCTGCGCGAGGTCTACCTGCCGCCGTTTCGCGCAGCGCTCGATGCGGGCGCGCTGTCGGTCATGAGCGCCTTCAACGAGATCGGCGGCGTGCCCTCGACCGCCAACCCCGCGCTGCTCACCGGCGTGCTGCGCGACGAATGGAAGTTCAAGGGCTTCGTGGTGTCGGACTACACGGCCGACGAAGAGCTCATCGAGCACGGCCACGCCGCCAACGGCCGCGAGGCCGCCAAGCTGGCCTTCATGGCGGGCACCGACGTGAGCATGCAAAGCGGCCTGTACATCCGCCACCTGCCCGACCTCGTGGCCTCGGGCGAGGTACCGATGGCGCGGCTCGACGAGGCCGTGCGGCGCGTGCTGCGGGTCAAGCTCAAGCTCGGCCTCTTCGACGACCCGATGCGCGGCCTGGACGGCCCGCCGGCCGCGCAGCGCGTGGAGAACCCCGAGTTCATCGCGCTGGCCCGCGAGAGCGCGCGCCGCTCCATCGTAATGCTGAAGAACGAAGGCCAGCTGCTGCCGCTCGCGAAAACAGGCCCGCAGAAGATCGCGCTGATCGGCCCCTTCGCCGAAGGCACGAAGGACCTGATGGGCTCCTGGAGCCTGTTCCCGGGCCAGTCCGCGCCCGTGGGCATCGACGAGGGCCTGCGCGCCGCGCTGGGCACCGAGGCCTCGCGGCTGACCGTCACGCGCGGTGCGAACGTCGAGTCGCCGCTGCCCGGCGGCATCGAGGCCGCCGTGGCCGCCGCACGCGACGCCGACGTGGTGGTGCTGGCCATCGGCGAGAGCCAGAAGATGTCGGGCGAGTCGCGCTCGCGCAGCGACATCGGCCTGCCGCAGGCCCAGCAGGACCTGGCCGAGGCCGTGGCCGCCACGGGCAAGCCGGTGGTCGTGCTGCTGAGCAACGGCCGCGCGATGGCGCTCCAGGGTGCGGTGCGCAATGCGCGCGCCATCCTCGTGACCTGGTTCCTCGGCGTGCAGACCGGCCACGCGATCGCCGACGTGGTGTTCGGCGACGCCAACCCCTCGGGCCGCCTGCCCGTGAGCTTTCCGCAGACTGCGGGCCAGGTGCCCTACTACTACGCCCACAAGCGCACCGGCCGCCCCTCGCCCGAGAGCGCGCCGGGCACGGCCTTCAAGACCCGCTACCTGGACGCGACGAACGAGGCGCTGTACCCCTTCGGTTTCGGCATCGGCTATGCGCCGGTGCGCTACGACCAGGTCGAACTGAGCACGGACCGCCTCGCCATGGGCAAGACCTTGCGCGTGCGCGCGACCGTCACCAACACGGGCACGCGCGAGGCGGAAGAAGTGGTGCAGCTGTACCTGGCGCAGCGCGCCGCGAGCGTGACGCGGCCGGTGCGCGAGTTGAAGAATTTCCGCAAGGTGCGGATTGCGCCGGGGGCTTCGGAGGTGGTCGAGTTCGCTGTCGGCAATGACGACCTGCAGTTTCTGGGGCGGGACATGAAGCCGGTGGTCGAGCCGGGTGAGATCGATCTGTGGGTGGCGCCTTCTGCTGCGGGCGGGATTCAGAAGCGCTTCGTGCTGACGCGCGAGTGAGCTGACGCGCGAGCCGACTCCTTCAGCCCCTCAGTCGTCGCACCGCACCGGTCACAGCACACGCTGCGACAGCGCCGACGAAAAAAGCTGCGCCCCTTCGCTGCGCAGCAAGGTCACGAGGCGCCGCGCCGCCGGCGACAGGTAGCCCTCCTTGCGGTACGTGACGCCCAGGTGGCGGCGCAGCGTGGTCTCCTTGAGCGGCACTTCGCGCAGCGTGCCTTCGCGCCCGGCCGCGCCGAGCGTGTGGCGCGACAGGAAGCTCAGCAGGTCGGAGCGCGAGATGAGGCGCGGCAGCAGTGGGATCGAGTTCGCGTTGACCTGCACTGCGGGCAGCGGCAGCCCGCGCGACTGGAAGGCCGCGTCGAGCCACTGGCGGCTGGGAATGGGGTCGGCGGGCAGCACCCAGCGCCATTGCAGGAGCGACTTCATCGTGATCTTCGGCAGCTCGAACACGGGGTGCTGCGGGCTGGCGGCGACCACCACCACATCCTCGACGATGGAATGCGTGACGAAGGCCGGATCGTGCTCGGGCATGAGGCCGATCAAGAGGTCGATGGCGCCTTCGCGCAGCCGCTCGCGCAGCGCCATGCTGGGCGCGACGGTGATGTCGATGCGGGTGTCGCCGGCCTCGGCCAGCAGCAGATTGCACACCTCGGGCAGCACATGGTCGGCCGCAATGGGCCCGCTGCCGATGCGCACATGGCCCGCGTTGCCCTTGGCGAAATCGCTCACTTCGCGCAGCGCCTCCTCGGTGGCGCCGCGCAGCAGCCGGGCACGCGCCAGCAGCACCTCGCCCACCGCCGTGAGCTGGATGCCCCGGCCCTTGCGCTCGAACAGCGCGCTGCCGAAGGCCTCCTCGAGCCGCTGCACCGCCTTGGTCAGCGCGGGCTGCGTGCGCCCGAGCTTGTCGGCGGCCTGGCCCAGGTGGCCGGTGTCGGCGACCACCTCGAAATATTTCAGGTCGCGCAACTGGATGTCCATTCATAGCTCCGAGGAATCGTTGAATGAACATTATCGATTGGACGGAATGAATGGTGATTTCCACAATCCAGCTCATACCGACCCTCGAACGACCCTCTCTCTCTCCATGAACCCCACTGTCCTGGTCACTGCGCCACGGCTTGCCAAGGCCGGCGCCGACCTGCTCGCCGAAGCCGGCGCCCGCGTCATCTACCTTGCGAACGCAGACAGCGTCGAAGAAGTCGAGCAGTTGATGGCGAGCGAACCCATCGACGCCGTCATCTCGCGCACCGTGCAACTGTCGGCCCGCGCCATCGCCGCGTGTCCGACGCTGAAAGTGATTTCAAAGCATGGCGTGGGCGTGAGCAACATCGACGTCGAGGCGGCCACCGCGCGCGGCATTCCGGTCTACGTCACGCCCGGCGCCAACGCGCAGTCGGTCGCAGAGATGACGCTCGGCCTGATGCTCGCCGCCGCACGCCGCATCGGCTGGATGGACCGCGAGCTGCACGATGGCCGCTGGTCGCGCGCACAAGATGGCGTGGAACTGCACGGCAAGACGCTGGGCCTCGTTGGCTTCGGCCAGATCGGCCAGCGCGTGGCCCGGGTCGGCCTCGCGCTCGGCATGCAGGTGGCCGCGTTCGACCCGGCCCTCGGCGAAGGCCCGAGCCCAGTGGCCGGCGTGCGCCTGCTGCCTTCGTTCGATGCGCTGCTGCCGCTGAGCGATGTGCTCAGCCTGCACGTGCCGCTCAACCGCCACACGCGCCAGATGCTCGGCGCCGCGCAGCTTGCGGCGCTGCCGCGCGGCGCGATCGTCGTCAACACGGCGCGCGGCGAGGTGATCGACGAGCCCGCGCTCATCGCGGCGCTGCAATGCGGCCAGCTGTACGCGGCCGGCCTCGACACCATGGCCGACGAACCCCTGCCCGCCGGCAGCCCGCTGGCCGCCCTGCCCAACGTGGTGCTCACGCCGCATGTCGGCGGCTCCACGCCCGCGGCGCTCGCGGGCATGGCCAGCGGCGCCGCACGCAACGTGCTGGGCTGGCTGCAAGGCTGTCCGGTCGATCCTTCGGCTTGCGTGAACCCGCAGGTCCTGTCTTCCCCCCTTCTGCACGGAATCACCGCATGACCGCCCCGCTCTCCTGGCCGCCCGGCTACCGCATCAACCCGCGCGCGTCCGGCCCAGACGCCGCCCTCGTCGACGCTTTCCGCACGCTGCCCGTGGCCGCCATCGGCGATGCGATGAGCCGCAATGTCGGCACCGTCGGGCTGCGCCAGTACCACGCGCGGCTCGACACCGTGCTGTGCGGCCCCGCCGTCACCGTGCGCGTGCGGCCCGGCGACAACTTGATGATCCACAAGGCGCTGATGATGGTCGCGCCGGGCGACGTGCTCGTGATCGACGGCGGCGGCGACGTCACGCAGGCGCTGGTCGGCGGCCTGATGCGCACCACCTGCATCGCGCGCCAGCTGGCGGGCCTCGTCATCGACGGCGCGGTGCGCGACCTGTGCGAATGGGCCGAAGACGGCATGCCGATCTTCGCGCGAGGCCACACGCACCGCGGGCCGAGCAAGGACGGCCCCGGTGAGGTGAACGTGCCCGTCTCGTGCGCGGGCCTGGTCGTGATGCCGGGCGACCTCGTGGTGGGCGACGCCGACGGCGTCATCGCGGTGCCGGCCGCCGAAGCGGCCGACGTGCTCGAGAAGACGCGGGCCCACCTGGCGCGCGAAGCAAAGATCCGCGAGACCAACCGCACCGGCACCGCCGACCCCGAGCGCTTCGACGCCGTGCTGCGCGCCAAGGGCCTGCCGGTCTGAACGGCAGCCACGAGATCACAAGAACCCCCAGGAGACAAGACATGAACCGAAGAGACTTTCTGCAGACCACCGCCTTCGCATCCATCGCCCAAGCGGCGGGCATGGCCTACGCGCAAGGCGATTGGCCGCAACGCCCCGTGAAGCTGGTGGTGCCCTTCACGCCCGGCGGTGGCACCGACGCGACCTCGCGCCTGATTGCCGAACGCCTCACCTCGCTCGAGCGCTGGACCGTCGTCGTCGACAACAAGCCCGGCGCGGCCGGCAACATCGGCCTCGACGCCGTGGCCAAGGCCACGCCCGACGGCTACACGATCGGCATGGGGCAAACGTCGAACCTCACGATCAACCCCTGGCTCTATTCGAAGATGCCCTTCGAGGCGCTGAAAGACTTTTCGCCCATCGCCGAAGTGGCCTCGCAACCCGTCGTGCTCGCCGTGCGCGCGGACTCGCCGCTGCGCACGCTGGCCGACTTCATCAAAGCCGCGAAGGCGAAGCCGGGCGAGTTCAGCATCGCGCAGGCCGGCAACGGCACCGTGGGGCACCTGGCCGGCGAAATGCTGGCGCGCCGCGCGGGCATCAAGGTCATGCAGGTGCCCTACAAGGGCGCAGGCCCGGCCATGAACGACCTGATCAGCGGGCAGATCGCGCTGTACTTCGGCAGCAGCGTTTCGGTGATGTCGCAGCTGTCGAACGGCCGCGCCCGCGCGCTGGCCGTCACCTCGGCCAAGCGCCTGCCCGCGCTGCCGAACGTGCCCACCGTGGCCGAACAGGGTTTCGCGGGCTTCGAGGCCACGACCTGGGTCGGCCTCGTCGGACCGGCAGGGCTGCCCGCCGACGTGGTCAACCGCATCAACGCTGCGGTCGTAAAGACGGTGGCACGCAAGGACGTGCAGGACAAGCTCGCGCAGGAAGGCAGCGTGCCCGCCAGCGGCACGCCGCAGCAGTTCGACGCCTACATCCGCGCCGAGCACGCCAAGTGGGGCGCGCTGATCCGCGAAGCCGGCATCAAGCTGGACTGAGCCGCATGGACCGGATCGACTGCGTCGTGATCGGCGCCGGCGTGGTGGGCCTGGCCATCGCACGATCGCTCGCCATGGCCGGGCGCGAGGTGGTGATCCTCGAGGCCGAGCACGCCATCGGCACGCATACCAGCGCGCGCAATTCGGAGGTGATCCATGCGGGCATCTCGTATACGCCCGGCTCGCTCAAGGGCCGGCTGTGCGTGGCGGGCAAGGCCGCGCTGTACGCCTACTGCGCCGAACGCGGCATCGGCCACCAGCGCATCGGCAAGCTCATCGTGGCGGTGCAGGACTCGGAGCTGCCCGAGCTCGACAAATACGTCGCGCTCGGCGCGGCCCACGGCGTGACCGACCTGCGCATCCTCGACGCTGCCGAGGCACGCGACATGGAGCCCGAGGTGGCCTGCGTCGGCGCCCTGCACTCGCCCTCGACGGGCATCGTCGACAGCCACGCGCTGATGCTGTCGTACCTGGGCGACGCGGAACGTGCGGGTGCCTCGCTTGCTTTGCAGAGCCGCGTGCAGGCCATGCGGCCTACAGCGGACGGCCTTGTGGTCGAGGTGGGCGGCGCGGAAACAACGAGCGTGCTGTGCAACACGGTAGTGAACGCAGCAGGTCTCGGCGCCCAGCAGGTGGCATCGCGGATCGACGGCATGCCGCCCGGTTTGATCCCGCCGCTGTACTACGCGATCGGCCACTACTTCTCGCTGGCGCGCAAATCGCCCTTCCGCCATCTCGTGTACCCGACCGGGCGTGAAGGCGCCTTGCGCGCCCACGTGACGCTCGACCTCGGTGGGCAATGCAAGTTCGGGCCGGACCTGAGCTGGCGCGACGGCATCGACTACAGCTTCGACGCCTCGCGCGAAGCGGCCTTCTACCAGTCGGTGCGCCGCTACTACCCTGCCCTGCAGGACGGTGAGTTGCAGCCGGGTTACACCGGCATCCGCCCACGCCTGGCCGGCCCCGGTTCTTCAATGCACAACACGGCGACGGATTTCGTGATCCAGACGCCGCAGGATCACGGCATCGCGGGGCTGGTGAATCTGTTCGGCGTCGAGTCGCCGGGGCTGACGGCGTCGCTCGCGTTGGGCGAGCATGTTGCGGGCCTCGTGGCGAAGATGCATCCGTAAAAAGAAACGGGCCCGAGGGCCCGTTCCTTCTGAAGACGTCTCCATTCAATCAGGAACACGCATAGCTTGCGGCCTGCCTCGGATTGCCGCTTTGGAAGGTCGCCTTCTGCGGATACGGGCAGATCGGCTGGCTGATGGGCGTCGGGCTTCCCGCAAGCGAGTTCAGCACGATGCGGTCAGGCACGATGCCCTTTTCGACCCAGTCCGTCATCAGGCCGTACATCTGTCCGGGCGTGAGCGCAGGTGGGGTCGCCGCTTCATTGGACGTCGCATTCACCGAGCCATGTCCATTGCCGGGCAGCAGGTAGAAGCGATAAAAGTCCTGGACATTCGCCGCGCCGCCCATCTGGTTCAACACCCGCTGGTAGTAGTTCACGGAGCCCATGGAGAAGATCAGCTCGTCGTTGACACCGTGGTAATGGAGCAGCTTGCCACCACGCTTCTTGAACGCTGTCAGGTCCGGGTTGTCCGTGTTGATGTCCGCGAACTGCGGCTGCAGCGCCACGCCCCGATCGAAGGCGTTGGAGAGCTGCGCGTACGACAAGGACTTCCAGCCGTTCACACCGTTGCTCGTGGCGTTCCTGAAGTTGGGCCCCGCGAGCCTGGCGTCCTGCAGTTCCAATGCGACCTGGTCGGTGCCGACGGTGAATGCGGCGTTCGGGTTCGCCAGGCCGAAGGGAATGCCCGTCACCTTGGTGAACGACGCCTGATAAAGCGATGTGCCGCGCGGCAGTCCGTACCACTTCTGCGTGCCGCCCAACGTGACGTTCCAGCCGTTGTCGACGGCCGGGTCCGGCACGCTGCCATCGGCCGTCATGCCGTACCAGATCTTGTTGATGGCCTGCGCCTGGTCCCCGTTGACGCAGGACGGCGAGTGGCTGGTGCCCACCACCCCGGCGCTGCCTGCCGCACCCGAGCAAAGCACGGTGGCGTCCTTCGTCGGGTCGTACCTGCATTGCGAGTCGTCGAGGATGTAGCCCAGGTGCTGCCCACCCACCACGTCGCAGGCATTGATGGCTGCGTTGGACACCAGGTCCTGCTGCTCGTAGGTCGGGATCGCGATGCCCTTGTCCACGAGGTCGCGCTGCCAGACGATCTGCGGATAGAGTTCCGCGGTGGTGAACTTCGTCCAGTTGAGCGCGGGCACCGCGGCAATGATGCCGTCGAAGTCGTCCGGATTGGCCTGGGCGGCCTTGATGGCCTGGCGCCCGCCGGTGGAGGCTCCGTCGAAATAAGAGTATTTCGGCGCGGAGCCGTAGTAGGCCGTCGCGAGTGCCTTGGCCTTCACGGCCATTTCATGCACGCTGCGCTCCGAGAAGTCTTTCCACAGCGCCGTGTTGATGGTGCCGTCCGGGTTCATCGCCCACGAGCCGCTGCCCGTCGGGTCGGTATGGCCCATGTTCTCGGACGCCGTGACAGCGCCTTCGGTGCCGGCAATGGCCGACGCCCTGCGCACGTCGTTCGCGGCAGCCGTGGCGCTCAGCTCCGAGGTCGAGCCTTCGACCGACCCGCCGAAGCCGCCATTGCCGGTGGCATGAAAGCGGCCATTCCAGTTCGCCTTGGCAGGCAGCCAGACTTCGATGCCGATGCCTGGCGATGTCGATGGCGCCTCGGCGGGGCCTGCGTTGCCTGGCCCGACATTGAGCTTGACCAGGCACAGATCATTGGCCGCGGTGCTGGTCGCTGCAGTGGCGGTTCCGCTCAACAGCAGCGGCTCGCCTTTCTTGAACGACTTCACCAGCAGCACAGTGGTCTGGCTGTCCGGTTTGAAGTGGGTCTGGATGGAGTCGTCGCATGCGAGCTGCGGCGCCGGCCCGGGTGGCGCGGGAGGTGCGTTCGCAGCCGCGATGGCGGCAGCAATCGCCGCGGCTTGTGCCGCGTCGTTGCCGCCTCCGCCTCCGCCTCCGCCTCCGCATGCGGCGATCAGGCCAATGCAGGCGACGCTCACCATCAGGCGTCGGCAGCGCACGTGCGCGGGGTTCGTTGTAGTGGGGGTCATCGAAGGTCTCCTGTCGTTGTGGTGGGGCGCAGGCGCCGGTTCATCGGCATGCGTAGCTCGCGGCCACGAGCGGATCGCCACTCGCGAAGGTGATCTTCTTGGGATAGGCGCACAGCGGAAGGCTCTTGGCCACCGGCGACGACGGCAAGGTCTGCGCAGCGAGCACGTCGGGCGCCACGCCCTTCTCGACCCAGGCCTGCAGCGCCGCATAGAGCTGGCGGCGGTCCGGCACCGGTGGATGCGCATCAGGGTTCGTCGTCCCGTTGAAGTACCGGGTCGTGAAGTCGTTGCAGAAGAAGGTGCCGTTCAGGCAGATGAAGCCGTGCCCCATCGCAGGAACCAGGTACAGGCGATAGAAGTCCTGGGCCGAGGCCAGGCCTCCCATCCGGGCGACGACGCGCTCGAAGTAGTCGATGGAGCCCTGCGGCATGATCGCGCCGTCCGCCATGCCGTGGTAGTGAAGGATCTTGCCGCCGCGCGCCTTGAATGCCGACAGGTCCGGGTTGTCGGCGTCGACGTGGTCGAACGCGCCCTGCAGCGCGGTGCCGCGGTCGAAGGCATTCGACAGTTGCGCGTACGACAGGCTCTTCCACTTCGAAGCGCCGTTGCCCGACGCGTTGAGGAACGTGGGCCCGGCCAGCGTGGGGTCTTGCAGGTTCAGCGCGACGACATCGACCGCGATCGTGAACGGCCCGGTGGGTGATGCAATGGTGCTCAGGCTGGTTCCGCGCGGCGTGCCATACCAGCGTCGATTCCCCGACAGCCCGGTGTCCCACCCGTTGTCCACGGCCGGATCCGGAACGCTTCCGTCCGACGTCATGCCGTACCAGATCTTGTTCAGCGCCGTGGCTTGCGCAAGATTGACGCAATCCGGCGTGGTGTTCTTGCCTGCGACGCCGCTGTTGCCTGCAATCCCCTGGCACAGGACGTTGGCATCCTTGGTCGGGTCGTAGCGGCACTGCGCGTCATCGAGGATGAAGCCCAGGTGCTGGCCGCCGACCAGATCGCATGCGTTGATCGCGGCGTTGGAAGCGAGGTTCTGCTGGCCTGTGGTGAGCGGCACGCCTCCGAGGTCGCGCTGGAACACGATCTGCGGATACAGGTCGGCCGTGATGAAGCGGGTCCAGTTGTTGGCAGGAAACGCCACCAGGATGCCGTCGAAGTCCGCGGGGTTGACCTGTGGTGAGCCCAGCGCCTGGCGGCCTCCCATCGAGCCGCCATCGAAGTACGCGTACAGCGGGGCCGCGCCGTAGTACGCCTTGGCCAGGGCCTTGCTCTTCACGGCCATTTCATGAACGCTGCGCGTCGAGAAATCGCGCCACTGCACCGTGTTGATCGTCCCGTCGGGGTTCATCGCGAACGAGCCGCCATGCGCGGTGTCTGCATGGCCCGTGTCCGTGGTGACGCTGACTGCGCCCTCCGACGCCGCGACTGCCGCGGCGCTGCCTCCCGCATTCAACTGGTTCTGCAGCTTCGTGGTCGATCCTTCGTTCCCGCCGCCCCAGCCACCGCTGCCGAGGGCGTGCACGCGCTGGTTCCAGTTGGCAGGCGTCGGCAGCCAGATCTCCAGGCCAATGCCGGCGGAGGTCGAAGGCGCTTCCGCCGGGCCGGGATTGCCCGGCCCCACGTTGAGCTTCACGAGACAGAGGTCATTTCCGGCCGTCGGCGTGTCGGCGGTCACCGCCTCCGCCAACGCCAGCGGGTCTCCCTTCTTGAATGCCTTGACCAACAGTACGGTTGTCTGGTCGTCGGGCTTGAAGCCGGTCTTGATCGTGTCGTCGCAAGCGAGCACCGTGGGGCCGGAGGGCTGCGTGGGTGGCGTGGGCGTTGCGATCGGCGCCGCCACGAAGGCCGGCCCGTTGCTGCTACCGCCGCAGCCCGCCAGCACCGCCGCAAGGGCCATGGCGGCCCCCATCTGCCAGGCCATTCGCCTGGGGCGCCGCACATCCGATCGTGGGGATTGAAAGGTCGATTTCACCGCTGTCTCCTGTCGCACTTTTATGTGAAGTAAATTGCATCAAATCAAATCCGCGGCACGCTGTCCGTGTTGCCGCCGAGCGACGATAGGAGATGGGGCTGGGCATTTCTATCGAAAACCCGCCGCTTTTTTCTAGAAACGGGTGGCAAGGGCAAAGGATTACCCTATCCGGCGCCCTTATACACATGCACTAAGCTGCACTTTTCAAGCGATGCGAAGCGCCGTTTCGCAGCTGGAATCCGTACTCAAGAAGCGATGCCATGGCCGGCTTTTCTGTGGAAAGTGGAACGTTCCCCCCGCTGGCGAACGCGGATCCGGGGTGGTGCGGCCTGCCCATCACGCTGGAGCGCTTGCCCGCAGACGCCGAAGTCATCGGGGCGGTCTGCATCGAGCCGTCGCTGGCGGTGGTTCGCGCCGGCAGCGGCAAGCGATGGTTCACGACCGCCGGGCGCTCGCGCGAGTTGCGCTCCGCACCCGCCATGGTCGAGCTGTACGAAGTTGGCTGCCGCATCGATCAGGCCCGGTGGGCCGGCACGCCAGGGGAAGTCATTGCCGTGCAGTTGCCCGCCGCGCGATTGAACGGCCTGCTGCACGGCGATGTGCCGCCGATCCAACTCCAGACACGCTACGAGCTCTTCGATCCGACGGTGTCAAACCTCGTCAATGCGCTGTGGAACGAGGCTGTCGACGCCTCACCGGTCGGGCGGCGCTATGTCGAGGGGTTGACGCTCGCGCTGGTCGGGCTGCTCAGCGAGCGCTACAGCGCGACCCCGCCGAAGCAAGCGGCACGCACCGGCAAGTTCGGCGCGCGCGACACCGAGCGGCTGCGCGCGGTCATCACGGAACAGCTGTCGGACGATCTCCCCATCAGCCGGCTTGCCGCGTCGCTGTCGATGAGCCCGTACCTCTTCGCAAAGATGTTCAAAGCGACCTTCGGGCGGCCGCCCCACGCCTTCATCCTCGAACAACGCATCGAAGCGGCCACGCGCGTGTTGCGCGCACAGCGGGACCGGCCGCTGGCGGAAATTGCCAATGCATTCGGCTTCAGCAGCCAGGCGCATTTCACCGAGGCGTTTCGCCGCCGGACCGGCACGACACCGGCGCGCTGGCGCAAGGATGCCTAGGCGAAGGACAGCGATCCGCGACCGCACAAAAAAAACGGGCCCGAGGGCCCGTTCGTTCTTGTCAGCCCCCGAAGGGACTGTGGTCGCCCAATTACAGGCCAGCCTGGCGCGTGAACGACACGCTGGGCTTCTTGTAAGCAGCCGGCACTTCGTCGCGGTAGAACGCGCGGCGGTCGAGGCTGGCGAGCGGGTCGTGGGCCTTGGCGACGGCTTCAGCGCGGATCGTCGAGCGGTCGGCGGTCGAGGTGAAGGTCTGTGCGCCGGCGGTGGCGCCGTCGCTGTACTCGTTGCCGGCACGGGCGGCGGCCACGGCTTGCGACGCGACTTCCGAACGCGAGAGCGTCGAGTTCACGGTGTGCACGCCGTCATAGGTTTCGGCGTGGGCACCGGCAACAGCCAGGAGCGAGAGCGCAACGGCGGCGAGGGTCTTCGAGGCATTCATTTCAATCTCCTTCAGGTGGTGTGTCGATGGGATGAAGTTTGAGCCTGAAGCGCCCCAAAAAACGACAGCAAAAGGAATCGCGGCGTTCACGGGATTGAAACAATCGCGCGCCGCTCGCGCATGCGATGCGGCGGCCGGAACCCTCTCCTCCAGAGGGAACGCACGAAAAAGTTCTCGCTGCCGGCATTCCTTGCATGCGCACAGCGCATGCAAGGAATGCTCGCCGAACCCTCAGTGCGAGATCATCCAGGGCCGCCGCGACGGGGCCGATTTCGCACCGTTCGGCGCGGTCTGCGTGGCACTGCGCCGCGACGATCCCGAGCAGCAACCGCAGCCCGAGGGGTGCCGCAGCCGCGCATAGTCGCGCGAGCTCGCGGGCTCGTGGCGCGCGCGTTCGTTGGTGGCCATCGCGTGGCGCGTGTCGGCGGCCATCAGTGCCAGACGCGGCGCGGCCGTGAACACGCGCGGCGAGGCGCTGCCGCAATCGGGGCAGGCGGCGGGCTCGTCGCGCTGGCCCGAAGGCCGCAGCGATTCGAAGCCGCCGCACTGCCCGCAGGCGTAGTCGTAGGTCGGCATGGCTTCAACGCAGGTCGTGCGACAGCGGCATGTCGATGCTGCCGTCGATGAACTTCACCGGGCCCGAGGCGTTCGGGTTGATGTCGAAGTCGAAGATGCCCGTGGGCAGCCACAGCGTGGCGCACGAATTGGGCACGTCGACCACGCCGCTGATGTGGCCCTGCACCGGCGCCGTGCCCAGGATCGAATAGGCCTGCGCGCCCGAGTAGCCGAACTTCTTCAGGTACTCGATGGCGTTCAGGCAGGCCTGGCGGTAGGCCACGTTCACGTCGAGGTAGTGCTGCTTGCCGCTCTCGTCGACCGAGATGCCTTCGAAGATCAGGTAGTCGTTGTACTGCGGCGTGATGGGGCTGGGCTTGAAGATCGGGTTCTTGATGCCGTACTTGGCCATGCCGCCCTTGATGAGCGTGACCTTCATGTGCACCCAGCCGGCCATCTCGATGGCGCCGCAGAAGGTGATCTCGCCGTCACCCTGGCTGAAGTGCAGGTCGCCCACGCTCAGGCCTGCGCCGTCGACGTACACGGGGAAGAACACCTTGGAGCCGCGCGACAAATCCTTGATGTCGCAGTTGCCGCCGTGCTCGCGCGGAGGCACGGTGCGCGCACCTTCAGCCGCGGCCTTGGCGCGCGCTTCACCGGTCATCTTGCCCATGTGCGCGGTGCCGGCGAACGGCGGGTTCGCGAGGCCGGGCACGCGGTCCGGGTCGGTGGCGATGAGCTTGCCTTCGCGCTCGTTCCACATGTCGAGCATGGGCTTGTCGGGCAGGCAGCCGATGAGGCCCGGATGGATCAGCCCCGCGAAGTTCACGCCCGGGATGTGGCGCGAGCTCGTGAACATGCCCTTGAAGTCCCATATCGATTTCTGCGCCTCGGGGAAATGGTCGGTGAGGAAGCCACCGCCGTTCTTCTTGGAGAAGAAGCCGTTGAAGCCCCACAGGCTGTCCTGCTTGGCGCCGATGTCGAGCAGGTCGACCACCAGCAGGTCGCCGGGCTCGGCACCCTTCACGCCCACGGGACCCGAGAGGTAGTGCACCGTGCTCAGGTCGATGTCGCGCACGTCGTCGGCGCTGTCGTTGTTCTTGATGAAGCCGCCGGTCCAGTCGAAAGTCTCGAGGATGAAGTCGTCGCCCGGGTTGACCCAGCAGGCCATCGGAATGTCCGGGTGCCAGCGGTTGTGGATGTTCTCGTTCTCGGTGGGCGGCTTGGTCAGGTCGACCTTGATCAGCGTGTCCGTCATGTGCAGTGGCTCCTGGGGTTGTGGTTAGACAGAGAGATAGGCTTTGATGTGTTCCACATCGGTCTTGTCGCGCGCGGTCTCATGCACGAGGCGGCCGCCTTCGATGACGAACAACCGGTCGGCCACGTCCATCGCGAAACTCAGCACCTGCTCGGACACGACGATGGTGATGCCGCGCAGCTTGCGGATCTCGTTGAGCGCCTTGGCGATGTCCTTGATGATCGAAGGCTGGATGCCCTCGGTGGGCTCGTCGAGCAGCAGCACCTTGGGGTCGGTGACGAGCGCGCGCGCAATGGCGAGCTGCTGCTGCTGGCCGCCCGAGAGGTTGCCGCCCTTGCGGCTCTTCATGTCCCACAGCACGGGGAAGAGCGCGTAGATTTCCTCGGGGATGCGGCGGGTCTTCGAGTTCTCCAGGCCGGTCTGGATGTTCTCTTCCACGGTCAGCGTCGGGAAGATCATGCGGCCCTGCGGCACGTAGGCGATGCCCTTGGCCACGCGGCGAAAGCTCTCGTCGCGCGACACGTCCTGCCCCGCGACCTCGATGCGCCCGCTCTTGATCGGCAGCACACCCATGAGGCTCTTGAACAGCGTGGTCTTTCCCATGCCGTTGCGGCCCATGATGGCGATGGTTTCGTTGGCATGGCCCACGAACGAGATGCCGTGCAGCGCCTCGCTCTGGCCGTAGGCGGTGTGCAGGTCGTCGACCTTCAGCATGATGTTGCTCATGGTTCAGTGCCCCAGGTAGACGTCGATGACCTTCGGGTCGGCCTGCACCTTCTCCATCGGCCCTTCGGCGAGGATCTTTCCCTGGTGCATCACGGTGACCTTGTGCGCGATCTGCTTGACGAAGGCCATGTCGTGCTCGATGACGATCACGGCGCGGTTGCGGCAGATGCGCTGCAGCAGGTCGGCCGTGAGTTCGCGTTCGCGCGCGCTCATGCCGGCAATGGGCTCGTCGAGCATCAGCAGCTCGGGCTCCTGCATCAGCAGCATGCCGATCTCCAGCCACTGCTTCTGGCCGTGGCTCAAGAGGCCCGCTTCGGTGCCGAGCTTGTCGGCCAGGCCGATCTCCGTGGCGATGGCCTGCACCTTGCCCTTGACTTCGTCGTCGCACTGGAAGGCCAGCGCGCCGAACACCGAGCGCCCTTTCGGGAACGACACCTCCAGGTTCTGGAACACGCTGAGGTTCTCGTAGATCGACGGCGTCTGGAACTTGCGCCCGATGCCCAGCCGCACGCGCTTGTGCTCGGCCATCTTGGTGAGCTCGGTGTTCTTGAACTTGATGCTGCCGGCGCTGGCGCGCGTCTTGCCGCAGATCAGGTCCAGCAGCGTGGTCTTGCCGGCGCCGTTGGGGCCGATGATCACGCGCAGTTCGTTGCGGTCGATGTACAGCGTCAGGTCGTCGATGGCCTTGAAGCCGTCGAAGGAGACGCTGAGGTCTTCCACGGCGAGGGCGAAGTCGGTGTTGCTCATGGGATGGGACTCCGGGTTCGGTCAAGCGCGCTGGCGGCCGATGCCTTCGGGCAGCGCGGGCTCGGCCTGCGGCGCGGCGACGGGTGAAGGGGCCGACACGGCGGCCGGCGGCGGCTTCGTCGCGGCGTCGCGCAGGGCCTGGCGGCGCGAGGCCCACCACGGCTTGATCGTGTCTTCCCACAGGCCCGCCAGGCCCATCGGGAAGGCCATGGTCACGCCGATGAAGAGCGCGGCCATCAGGAACAGCCACAGGTCGGGAAAGCTCTCGGAGAACAGCGTCTTGCCCGCGTTCACCAACAGCGCGCCGTACACCGCGCCCACCAGGCTCATGCGGCCACCGACGGCGCAGAAGATCACCATCTCGATCGAGGGCACGATGCCCACGAAGCTCGGCGACATGAAGCCCACCTGCAGCGCGAACATCGCGCCGCCGATGCCCGAGAGCCCGGCCGCCAGGCAGAAGGTGAAGACCTTGAAGTTCGACACGTCGTAGCCCGAGAAGCGCACGCGGTCTTCCTTGTCGCGCATGGCCAGCAGCAGCGTGCCCAGCTTGCTCGTCTGCACCCAGCGGCACAGCACGATGCTGGCCGCCAGCAGGCCCACGCAGACGTAGTACAGGATGTACTTGGCGCTGTCGGTGCGGGTGTCCCAGCCCAGCAGCGTCTTCAGGTCGGTCATGCCGTTCACGCCGCCCGTGTAGCCCTGCTGGCCGATGATGAGCACGGTGCAGATCAGCGCCACCGCCTGCGTGATGATCGCGAAGTACACGCCGCCCACGCGGCGCTTGAACATCGCGAAGCTGATGAGCCAGGCCAGTGCCATCGGCGCCAGCACCACCAGCGCCAGGCTCAGCGGCAGGCTCTTGAACGGCAGCCACAGCGCGGGCAGCTCGGTGATCTGGTTCCAGTCCATGAAGTCCGGAATGCCGGGCGTCGACTGGATCTTGGTCGTGATCGGGTCGGAGGCTTCGAGCTTGAGGAACATCGCCATCGCATAGCCGCCGATGCCGAAGAACACGCCCTGCCCCAGACTCAGCACGCCGCCGTAGCCCCACACCATGACGAGGCCCACGGCCACGAAGGCGTAGCTGAGGTACTTGCCCACGAGGTTCAGGCGAAAGATGTCGAGCGAGAGCGGCAGCACGACCGCCAGCAGCAGCACCAGGAGCAGCAGGCTGCCGAGCTGGTAGCGCAGGATCGAGGCCTTGATGAAATTCATCGGAACGTTCTCCAAAACAGGAATCGGGTTCAGCGGCGGACCTTGACTGCGAAAAGTCCCTGCGGTCGCATCATGAGAATCAGCACGATCAGCGACAGCGTCAGCACCTTGGCCATCGAGCCGGTCATGAAGAACTCCGAGATCGACTGGGTCTGTGCGATGCCGAAGGCCGAGACCACGGTGCCCAGCAGGCTGGCCGCGCCGCCGAAGGTGACGACCAGGAAAGCGTCGACGATGTACAGCGAGCCCGAGGTCGGCCCGGTCGAGCCGATGGTGGTGAAG
The DNA here is from genome assembly GCF_058797695.1 of Variovorax sp. GW823-FHT02B07. Taxonomy (NCBI): domain Bacteria; kingdom Pseudomonadati; phylum Pseudomonadota; class Betaproteobacteria; order Burkholderiales; family Comamonadaceae; genus Variovorax; species Variovorax sp. GW823-FHT02B07. Next base: position 1,654,512 of record NZ_JBXAJX010000001.1, on the reverse strand, counting down.
GCCGCGCCCGCCACGCCGGCAATGCCGCAGCCGATGGCGAAGGTGAGGCGGTCGGTCTTCTTGGTGTCGATGCCGGTGGCGTTGGCCATGGTGCGGTTGGCCACGGTGGCGCGCACCCGCAGGCCCCAGCGGCTCTTGTGCAAGGCGATGAGCACGCCGCCCGTGACCAGCGCGGTGAGCGCCAGCACGAACAGGCCGTTGATCGGGATGTCCAGGCCTTCATGCGGCGTCCACGAGCCCATGAGCCACTCGGGCAGCGTGGGGCTCACTTCCTTCGGGCCGATGAAGGTGCGGAAGATCTGCTGCAGGCCCAGGCTCACGCCCCAGGTGGCGAGCAGCGTGTCGAGCGGCCGCTTGTACAGGTGGCGAATCAGCGCCCACTCCACGAGCCAGCCCGCGATGAAGGCGAACACGAAGGCCAGCCCGATCGCGATCGGAAAGTAGTACGGCATGAGCGAGGGCGCCATGCGTTCGGTCACCTGCGCGGCCAGGAAGATCGAGTAGGCGCCGATGGTCATGAACTCGCCATGCGCCATGTTGATCACGCCCATCTGCCCGAAGATGATCGCGAGCCCGAGGCCCATGAGCAGCAGCACCGCGAAGAGGCTCAGCCCCGCGAAGCCCTGCATCAGGCCGATGTTCATCATGTCCGAGAGGCTCATTGCGCAATATCCGGTAAGGGTCAGGGAACAAGTCGTGAGACACCGCGGAACCGGCTTTGCCGGGCCGCAGGTGTCGCCCCCTTGAGGGGGAGGCGGCTACACGAAGTGAGCCGCTTCGGGGGAGTTACTGATACCCCTTGGGGAACGGATCGGGCTTGATGAGCTCGCCCGATTCCGCAACGACCTTGAAGCTGCCGTCGAGCTGCCCCTGCCCAATGCGCGCCTTGCTCCACAGATGGTGGTTGGCGTCCAGCTTCACGTAGCCTTCCGGCGCCGTCTTCAGCTCGATGCCCGGCGACGCCGCCACCACCTTGTCGATGTCGAAGCTGCCCGCCTTCTCCACCGCGGCCTTCCACAGCCACGGGCCGAGGTAGCCCGCCTGCGTCACGTCGCCGATCACCGCGTCCTTGCCGTACTTGGCCTTGAAGGCGGCCACGAACTTCTTGTTGTTCTCGTTGTCCAGCGTCTGGAAGTACTTCATCGACGAGTAGAAGCCCGCGAAGTTCTCGCCGCCCACGCCGGTCATTTCGTCTTCGGTCACGGCCAGCGTCAGCAGGAACTGCTTGTCGCCGGTGATGCCCGCGGCCTTGAGCTGCTTGTAGAAGGCCACGTTCGAGCCGCCCACCACGGCCGCGAAGATGCAGTCGGGCTTGGCGACCTTGATCTTGTTGATCAGCGAGTTGAAGTTGGTGTGGCCCAGCGGGTAGTACTCCTCGCCCTTGACCGAACCCTTCTGGAAGTTCTCGATGTGCTTGCGCGCGATCTTCATCGAGGTGCGCGGCCAGATGTAGTCGGAGCCGACGAGGAAGAAGGTCTTGGCCTTCTTCTCCTTCGCGCCCCAGTCCAGCCCCCAGATGATCTGCTGCGTGGCCTCCTGCCCCGTGTAGATCACGTTCTTGCTCTGCTCCAGGCCTTCGTAGAAGGTTGGGTAGTACAGCAGGCCGTTCTCTTTTTCGAACACCGGCAGCACGGCCTTGCGCGAGGCGCTGGTCCAGCAGCCGAACACGGCCGCGACCTTGTCGTTGACCAGCAGCTTCTTCGACTTCTCGGCGAAGGTGGGCCAGTCGGAGGCACCGTCTTCCTTGATGACCTTGATCTTGCGACCCAGGATGCCGCCCATCGCGTTGATCTGGTCGATGGCGAGTTGCTCGGCCTGGATGGAACCGGTCTCCGAGATGGCCATGGTGCCGGTGGACGAATGCAGCTGGCCCACCGTGACCTCGGTGTCGGTCACCGCGAGCTTGGTGGTGTTGACCTTGGCCGTGGGGAACTGACCCTGGCCGAAGCTCAGGCCGCTCAGGCCCATCACGGGCAGCGCGGCGGCGCCCTGCAGCAGGCGGCGGCGGCGCAGTGCCATGGCATCGAGGGAAGAAGGATCGGAATCACGCGACATCAGGAACTCCAGGCAGGTTGAAAGAAGAGTGAGCCGCGCACCATCGCAGTGCATCGGACGGTGCTGCGAGCACCATGGCTGGTACTTTAGAAATCACTTGCGTACTCGCGAATACGTCATTCAACGTAGCGATGCGCCCCTGCCCGGGCCGCAGACTCGCGAGCAGACAAGGCACGAGACAGCAGGGAGCGCTTCTTGCTGTACCTGCCGCATGCCACCGTTGCCGCCGCCGCGAGAACCCGCCATGACATCCGTCTCCGGACAGAAGATCTTTCGCATCCGCCGCGACTACAACGCCTGGGTCGCGAACGAAACGCTGGAGGACTACGCGCTGCGCTACACGCCGCGCAGCTTTCGCAAGTGGTCGGAGTTCCGCGTGGCCAATGCGGCCTTCGGCGCCACCTCGTTCCTGGCGCTGGAGGCCATCGGCGGCGCGATCGCGCTGAGCTACGGTTTCTCGAACGCGCTGTGGGCGATCCTGGTGGTGGGGCTCATCACCTTTCTCACGGGCCTGCCGATCTCGTACTACGCGGCGCGGCACGGCGTGGACATGGACCTGCTCACGCGCGGCGCGGGCTTCGGCTACCTGGGCTCCACCCTCACCTCGCTGATCTACGCGAGCTTCACTTTCATCTTCTTCGCGCTCGAGGCGGCCATCCTCGCGCTGGCGCTGCAGATGTACCTCGATTGGCCGCTGTGGCTGCTGTACCTGGTGTCGTCCATCGTGATCATTCCGCTGGTGGCGCGCGGCATAACGCTCATCTCGGGGCTGCAGCTGTGGACGCAGCCGATCTGGATCGTGCTGTTCGTCTGCCCCTTCATCGCGGTGATGGTGAAGAAGCCCGAGCTGTACGCCGACTTCACCGGCCTCGTGGGCCGCACCTCGGACAGCAGCGGCTTCGATCCGCTGATGTTCGGCGCTGCCGCCACCGTGGCCTTCTCGCTCGTGGTGCAGATCGGCGAGCAGGTCGACTACCTGCGCTTTTTGCCCGAGAAGACCGCCGCCAACCGTGGCCGTTGGTGGACGGCAGTGCTGGTCGCGGGGCCGGGCTGGATCGTGCCGGGCATGCTGAAGATGATGGGCGGCGCGTTCCTCGCCTTCCTGGCGCTGCAGCACGAGATACCGGCCAACCACGCGATCGAGCCCACGCAGATGTACCTCACGGGCTTCTCGTACGTGCTGCGCGACCCGGCGTGGGTGCTCGGCATCACGGTGCTGTTCGTAGTGGTGTCGCAGATGAAGATCAACCTGACCAACGCCTACGCAGGCTCGCTGGCGTGGTCGAACTTCTTCGCGCGCCTCACGCACAGCCACCCGGGGCGCGTGGTGTGGCTGGTGTTCAACGTGGCCATCGCGATCCTGCTGATGGCGCTGGGCGTGTTCGCCGCGCTGGAGCACGTGCTGGGCTTCTACAGCAACATCGCCATCGCCTGGGTCGGCGCGCTGGTGGCCGACCTGGTCATCAACAAGCCGCTGGGCTGGAGCCCGAAGACCATCGAGTTCAAGCGCGCGCACCTGTACGACATCAACCCCGTGGGCCTGGTCGCGATGCTGGTGGCGGCGGCGCTGGCGATGCTGGCCTACTCGGGCGCACTGGGCCAGTGGGCGCGGGCCTTCTCGCCCTTCATCGCGCTGGCCACCGCCATGGCCGTGTCGCCGCTGCTGGCATGGCAGACGCGCGGGCGCTACTACCTGGCGCGCACCGACATCGACCGCTGGACGCCGGGCCAGAGCGTGAAATGCTCGGTGTGCGACAACAGCTTCGAGTCGGAAGACATGGCGCACTGCCCGGCCTACAGCGCGCCGATCTGCTCGCTGTGCTGCACGCTCGAATCGCGCTGCCACGACCGCTGCAAGACCGACTCGCGCGCGGCCGAGCAGATGAGCGGCTGGCTGCAGGCGCTGCTGCCGCCCGCGCTGTCGGCGCGGCTGAACTTCCGCGTCGCGCACTACCTGCTGGTCGCCACCTCGCTCATCGCGTTGCTGGCCACGGTGGTGGGCGTGGTCTACGCGCAGGAGGCCATCGCGGGCACCATCGATTCGGCGATGGCGACAGCCTTCCTCAAGGTGTTCGCGCTGCTCTCGGTGATCGCCGCCGTCGCCGCGTGGTGGGTGGTGCTGGGCAGCGAGAGCCGGCAGATGGCGCAGGAAGAGTCGAACCGCCACAACAACCTGCTTGCGCTCGAGATCGAAGCGCACCGCCGCACCGACGCCGCGCTGCAGACCGCCAAGGAAGCCGCCGAAGCCGCGAACCAGGCCAAGACCCGCTACGTGGCCGGCATGACGCACGAGCTGCGCACGCCGCTCAACAGCATCCTGGGCTACTCGCAGATCCTGCTCAAGGGCGGCGACGCGGCCCTGCCGCCGCGCGAGGCGGTGCAGACCATCCACCGCAGCGGCGAGCACATGCTGGGCCTCATCGACGGGCTGCTCGACCTGGCGCGCATCGAGGCCGGCCGCCTGCAGCTGGAGCCCTCGCCGCTGGCGCTGCCGGCCTTTCTCGACCAGGTGGTGCAAATGGTGCGGCCGCAGGCCGAGGCCAAAGGCCTGGCGTTCGTCTACACGCATGCGGGCCAACTGCCGCCGTGGGTGCATGCCGACGTGAAGTGGCTGCGCCAGATTCTCATCAACCTGCTGACCAACGCCGTGCGCTTCACCGACAGCGGCACCGTCACGCTGCACGTCGACGCGCGGCGCGAGGTGCTGCGCTTCGACGTGGTCGACACCGGCATCGGCGTGGCGCCGCAGGACCGCCAGCGCATCTTCCTGCCCTTCGAGCGCGGCGCCGCAGGCCGCCGGCGCGGCGAGCCGGGCACGGGACTGGGCCTGACCATCACTGGGCTGCTCACCTCGCTCATGGGCGGCGAGCTCAAACTGGCGTCGACTTCTTCAGCGGGCAGCACCTTCAGCGTGCGCGTGTACCTGCGTGAGGTGACTGACCCCGGCCCGCAGGCGGGCTCGCGCGAGCCGGTGTCGGGCTACCTGGGCGAGCGCCGCACGCTGCTGGTGGTGGACGACCAGCCGGTGCAGCGCCAGATGCTGGCCGGCATGCTCGCGCCGCTGGGCTTCACGGTGCGCGAGGCGGCCAGCGGCACCGAGTGCCTGGACAGCCTGCGCGAAGAGCTGCCCTCGGCCATCCTGCTCGACCTGACGATGGACGACATGGACGGCTGGCAGACCGCGCGCTCGGTGCGGGCCTCGGGCTTCGCCGAGCTGCCGATCATCATCGTCTCGGCCAACATGTTCGAGAACCAGGCCGACCGGCTGCGCGCCGCGGGCTGCCAGGCCTTCGTGGGCAAGCCGGTGATCGAGTCGGAACTCATCGCCACGCTGGAGCGGCACCTGGGCCTCGAATGGCTGGCGATCGGCGACGCCCTGCCGCCGCCCGCCGACCCCGACCTGGCGCCGCCGCGCCCGCCCCTGCTCGCGCTCGGCGAAGACGACCGCGCCGACCTCATGCGCCTGGTGCAGATGGGCCATGTGCGCGGCCTGCACACCGCGCTCGACCGGCTGGCCGCCGCCTCGCCCGCCGCGGCGGCCACCTGCACCTGGCTGCGCGGCATGGTCGCGCGCTTCGAACTCGACAACCTCCGCAACGCACTGGCAGAAGATGCAGACACTCCCCTCGCCCGGTCATGAATCCGAACGCCCCGTCGTGCTGGTGGTGGACGACGCCCCCAGCAGCCTGGGCATGCTGTGCGACACGCTCGAGGCCAGCGGCTACACCGTGCTGGTGGCGGCCGACGGCGAGGCCGCGCTGCAGCGGCTCGAGCTGGTGGTGCCCGACGCGATATTGCTCGACGGCCTGATGCCCGGCCTCTCGGGCTTCGAGACCTGCCGGCGCATCAAGGCCAACGCGGCGCTGGCGCACATTCCGGTGCTGTTCATGACGGGCCTGTCGGAAACCGCGCACGTGGTCGAGGGCTTCGAGTGCGGCGGCGTCGACTACGTGGTGAAGCCGATCCGCGCGCAGGAGGTGCTGGCGCGGCTGCACACCCACACGCGCAACGCCCGCATCACGCGCATGGCGCGCGACGCGGTCGACGTGGCGGGCATGGGCGTGGTGTTCGTCGACACGCGCGGGCGCATCGCCTGGCGCTCGCCGCAGGCCGCGCTGTGGCTGCACGCGCTCGAAGACCCGGTGGCGCCGGGGCGCCTGCCCGCGTCGGTGGAGCCTGCGCTGGCGCCGGGTGCGTCGATCGCCATCGGCACCGCCACGGGCATGCGCCTGTCGGTGCGCAACCTGGGCGCGGCGGCGCTCGGCGAGACCATGCTGCTGTTCGCCATCCAGCGCGAAGGCCCGGCCGCACGCCTGGCCGATGCGGCCCTCACGCCGCGCGAGACCGAGGTGTTGTCCTGGCTCGCCAAGGGCAAGACCAACCGCGACATCGGCGAGATCCTGGGCACCAGCCCGCGCACGGTGAACAAGCACCTGGAGCACATCTTCGAGAAGCTGGGGGTGGAGACCCGCGCGGCGGCTGCGGCACTGGCGAGCGGCATGTAAAGCCCCACGGGGTAACCGCCCCCGCGGCGCTGGGCTATCGCCCCCCAAAGGCGCCGGTTGCGCTCAGAATGCGAAAGCCACAGGAGAGAGAGATGCTTTCAAGCCTGCTGACCTTCCCGCCCCGCGAAAGCGCCTACCGGCGCAAGTTCCTGAACAACACGGACGAGAACCTCTTCATGGGGTCGTTCGAGAGCTTCGAGGCGGCCGAGGCCGGCGCACCGCCCAGCAAGGCGGTCGGCTATGCCAATGCCGACGCGGGCGAGCTCTACAGCCCGCAGATCTATTTCTACGACTATCCCGGCCTCTTCTGGCTGGGCCGCTCCATCGATGCAGGCCTGACGCGCGTGTTCGACCTGGGCGGGCACGTCGGCATCAAGTACTACGCCTTCCGGCGCGTGCTGAGCTACCCCGACACCCTGCGCTGGACCGTGTGCGACGTGCCCGGCGTGGTCGAGAGCGGCCGCGCGATGGCCGTCAAGCGCGAGGCGACCGCGCAGCTCGGCTTCACCACCGACTACCGCGACGCGAGCGGCTGCGACGTGCTGTACGTGTCGGGCAGCCTGCAGTACCTGCCGATGCGCATGGACGCGATTCTTTCCGCGCTCGCCGTGAAGCCCCGGCGCATCGTCATGAACACCACGGCCGTGCACCCCGAGCGCACGATCTACACGCTCAACAGCATCGGCGTGGCCGTGTGCGCCTACCGCATCCAGCACCACGACGAACTGCTGGCCGACCTGGCACGCTCCGGCTACCGCAAGCGCGACGTGTGGCGCAACGAGGGCAAGCCGATCGAGGTGCCCTTCGTCGATGGCGGGGACAAGCCTTACTACGCGGGCTGCTGCTTCGACCTGATCGCCTGATTCGACCTCGTCGCCTTGCGGGTGCCGCCCTATCGCACCTCGTAGTCTTCCATCGGCTTGTCGCTGGGGTTGGCCCAGGCGGCCCTGGTCAGGGCACTGGCCGGCAGCCCCACCTTCGCGCCGTGCGGCGCAATGGGTTGCATGAACCACTTGTCGTAGAGCCGCGCGGCCTCCCCGCTCCTTGCCAACGCCAGGACGCTTTGATCGACCAGCTTCTTGAACGCGGCATCGCCCTTGGGAATCATGATCGCGATCGGCTCGACGCTGAGCACCTGGTCGAGCAAGCGGTACTGCGCGGGCTCCTTGCTCCTGGAAATCAAGGTGGCAAGGATCTGCCCGTCGGCGACGAAGCCCTCTGCGCGGCCCGATTCGAGCAGCAGGAACCCTTCGCTGTTGTCCTTGGCGTACACCTGCGCGATCTCCGGGGCGTTGTCGCGCTTGAGTTTTCTCAGCAGCTGGACGGAGGTGCTCCCCGTCGTGACGGCCACCGCCTTGCCGGCGAGCTGAGCCGCAGAAGCAACGCCGGATGTCGTCTTGACCGCGATGCGAACCCCTTCGACATAGAGCGTCGGGGCGAACGCGACGTCTTTCTGGCGCGCCGCATTGTTGGTCGTGGTGCCGCACTCGATCTCGACCGTTCCGTTCTGCACGAGCGGCATGCGGTTCTGCGGCGTGACGAGCTGGTACTTCACGTGGATCTTGCCGATCTGCAACGCCTTCCCGATGTCGGCAATGACACGTTCGCAGACCTCGACGTGAAAGCCCGTGTAGCTGCCGGGCCCCAGGGTGAAGGACATGGCGCCCGAGGCGTCGCGCACGCCCATGGTGATGGCGCCGGACTCCCTGATCTTCTTCAGCACGTCGGTTTGGGCGGATGCACGCCCGGCGCTCAGCAGGAGCGCCGCGGCCGTTGCGGCCGCCAGAAGGCAGTGGGTTGTTTTCACGTCGGCGCTTTCAGACGGCGAACAGCGAATCCAGGTCCGCAAAGGACTTCAGCTCGATGGCGTTGCCCGACGGGTCGAGAAAGAACATCGTCGCCTGTTCGCCGGGCTCGCCCTTGAACCGGATGTAGGGCTCGATCACGAATTTCGTCTGGCGTGCGATGAGCTTGTCGGCCATTGCCTGCCACAGGTCCATCGGCAGCACGGCGCCGAAGTGGCGCACGGGCACGTCATGGCCGTCCACGGCGCTGTGCGTCTTGTGGCCGCATTCGTCGGGCGCCAGGTGCGCCACGATCTGGTGGCCGTGGAAGTTGAAGTCGACCCACTCGGTCGAACTGCGGCCTTCGGGACATTCGAGCAACTCGCCGTAGAAGGCGCGCGCCTCGGCGATGTCGCGCACGGGAAAGGCCAGGTGGAACGGGATGCGTGCAGTGGGGGTGCTCATGGGGTTCATCGATCAAGGAGTTCAGGGTGAGCAAACTCTAAGCAGCGAGCCACATAACCGAAAACGATATATTTCATCGCTGAGCACCACCCATTTCGATGAATCCCGAATGATCACCGAGCTTCGAACCTTCATCGCCGTGTGTCGCCACGGCACATTCGCCGCGGCGGGAGAGCGCATCGGCCTCACGCAATCGGCCGTCAGCAGCCAGATCAAGCGGCTCGAGGAATCCCTGGGGTTCCAGCTCTTCGATCGCACAGGCCGCTCTGCCACCTTGAATGCGGCGGGCGAGACCACGCTGGGCCGGGCGGAAGAAATCTGCGGCCTCTACGCCAAGCTCGGCGAGCTGCCCGACGACGCCGCAAACGCCGGGCTGCTGCGCATCGGCGCCATTGCGTCCGCGCAGCCGACACTGGTGGCGCGCGCGCTCGAGAAACTGCGCGCCGGCTTCCCCCTGCTGCGCGTGCACATCTCGCCCGGCGTGTCGATGCGGCTGATGGACGACCTGGACGCCGGCAGCATCGATGCGGCCGTGATCATCCGGCCGCCTTTCGGCATTCTTCCCGAGCTGACCTGGCAGACCCTGGTGCGCGAGCCCTATGTGCTCATTGCCCCCGCGAGCGTGCCGGGCAGGAACTGGCGCACCCTGCTGCAGGAACAGCCGTTCCTGCGCTACGACCGCGCATCGTTCGGCGGGCGCATGGTCGAACGATTCCTCCAGCGCGAAGGCCTTGTGGTCAGCGACGCCATCGAGGTCGACGAAATCTCCGGGCTCATCCACCTGGCCTCCAAGGGCCTGGGCGTTGCGCTCGTGCCGTGGGTCGAGGCCCACTTGCCGCTGCCGCCGGGCGTGCGCATGCTGTCCCTCGGCGAGGCCACGTTCCATCGCGAGATCGGCCTCCTGCAGCGCAAGCCACGCGCCAGCCCGCCCCTCGTCGCGCAATTTGCGCAGTGTCTGCGGGACGCGGCCGAACCCGCGAAGGCGGGGCGAAAGAAAGCCTTGACGACCTCCAAAAAGATATTAGAGTGATATCACTTTCAACAGGAGGCATTCATGCACGAGCAGACCCCGTCCATCCCTCGCCCGGTCCGCAGGGAGCGGCCGTACCGGTCCGTCAACGGATACGGCATCGTTGCCGTGGCGCTGCTGATCCTTGCGGTCGGCGCCTGGGTTCTCGTGCGGCGGATGATGCCGCTGCCCCTGAGCATCTTGCTGATCGTCGTCGGCGTCTCGCTGCTGCCGGGGCTGTACATGCTCAAGCCCAACGAGGGCATCATCCTCACGCTCTTCGGCAAGTACCAGGGCACCGACCGCAGCGAGGGCTTGCGCTGGACCAACCCGTTCCAGGCCGGCCAGAAAATCTCGCTGCGCGCGCGCAACCTGAACACGCCGCCGCTGAAGGTGAACGACAAGCGCGGCAACCCGGTGGAGATCGGCGCGGCCGTGGTCTGGCGCGTGCACGACACGGCGCAGGCCGTGTTCGAGATCGACGACTACAACAAGTTCGTCGCCATCCAGTCCGAAGCCGCCATCCGCCATCTGGCCACGCTCTACGCCTACGACAGCGGCGACGACCTGCAAAGCGACGAGGTCACGCTGCGCGCCGGCCTGGACGTGGTGGCCGACGCCCTCAAGGCCGAGCTGAACCAGCGCTTTGCCAGCGCCGGCGTCGAGGTGCTCGACGCCAAGCTCACGCACCTGGCCTATGCGCCAGAAATCGCTCAGGTGATGCTGCGGCGCCAGCAGGCCGTGGCCATCGTGAGTGCGCGGCACCAGATCGTGGCGGGCGCGGTCGGCATGGTCGAGGCGGCGCTCAAGGGCCTGTCGGAGCGCAACCTCGTCGTGCTCGACGACGAGCGCAAGGCCTCGATGGTGTCGAACCTGCTGGTGGTACTGTGCTCGGACCGCGAAACCCAGCCCGTGGTCAACACGGGCACGCTCTACACCTGATGCATCCACGGCCCCCGCTCACCGCCGCCACGTCGTTGTTCCCTGATGGCCAGTCCCGGTAAGAAGTCCTACCCGCTGCGCATCGATCCGGCCCTGTGGGCCGAGATCGAGCGGCTGGCGGCCCAGGAGCTGCGCAGCGCGAACGCGCAGGTCGAGTTCCTGCTGCGCGAAGGGCTGGCGAAGCGGGGGCGCCTGCCGGCGGCGGCTGCGCCCGCCAAGGACGCGGACCCGCCCAAGCCCTCGCGCTAGTAGTAACCCCGAATTTCCTGAAGGCCGATTGACAGCCTCGGCCCCTACGATGGGACGGCACCCTTCATCAGGAGACACACGCCGTGACCACCTTCGCCCTCCGTTCCGCCCTGACCCGCCGCGCCGCCCTGGCGCTGGCCGCCTCCTTCGCGCTCGCCGGTTGCGTCAGCACCCCACCCGCCACCACGGGCGACATCCACGTCATGACCTCCGGCGGCTTCACCGCCGCCTACAACGAGCTGCGCCCCGGCTTCGAGCGCAGCACCGGCCGCAGCGTGAAGACGGCCTATGGTGCGTCGATGGGCAATGCCAGCGACTCGATTCCCAGCCGCCTGGGGCGCAACGAACCCGCCGACGTCGTGATCCTCGCACGCCCCGCGCTCGATGCGCTGGTGGCGCAGGGCAAGGTGGTGGCGGGCAGCCAGGTCGACCTGGTGCGCTCGTCGATCGGCTTCGCGGTGCGCAAGGGCGCGCCCAAGCCCGACATCGGCACGGTCGATGCGCTCAAGCGCACGCTGCTCGCGGCGCCGTCGATCGCCTATTCGGCGAGCGCCAGCGGCACCTACTACGAGACCGAGCTGCTCAAGAAGCTGGGCATCGAGGACCAGGTCAAGCCCAAGAGCAAGCGCATCCTGAGCGAGCGCGTGGGCACGGTGGTGGCGCGCGGCGACGCGGCCCTCGGCCTGCAGCAGGTGAGCGAGCTGCTGCCCATCGAGGGCATCGACTACATCGGCCCGCTGCCCGCCGAGGTGCAGCGCGTGACGGTGTTCTCGGCCGGCGTGGCCACGGCCTCGAAGCAGCCCGAGGCGGCGCGCCAGCTGATCCGCTACCTCAACTCGCCGGCCGCGGCGCCGACGATCGCGAAGACGGGGCTGGAGCCCATGTCCGCGCGCTGAACTGCGGCCGCACGGCTCGTAAACTGGCGGCCTTCATCCCCTCCTTCCTCCTTCCCGACGAACGGACGCCATGACCACTTCGCCCTCTTCCGCCCTCGTGACCGCCTTCGCGCCCAGCGGCACGCTGCGCGCCTCGATCAACCTCGGCAACCCGATCCTGGCCAACAAGGACGCCACCACCGGCGAGCCCGTCGGCGTGTCGATCGACCTGGCCCGCGAGTTCGCGCGGCGCCTTGGCGTGGGCATCGAGCTGGTGGTGTTCGAGAAGGCCGCGGCCTCGGTGGACGCGGTGAAGAACGAGAAGGCCGACATCGGTTTCTTCGCGGTCGATCCGGCACGCAGCGAAGGGCTGCGCTTCACGGCGCCTTATGTGCTGATCGAGGGCAGCTACCTCGTGCCCGAATCTTCTGCGCTGACCGACAACGCGCAGGTCGATGCTGCAGGCCACCGCATCTCGGTCGGCTCGGGCAGCGCCTACGACCTGTTCCTCACGCGCGAGATCAAGGCGGCCGAGATCGTGCGTCTGCAGGGCGCGGGGCCTGCGCTCGCTGCATTGCGCGCGGGCGAGGTCGAGGTGGCGGCGGGCATCCGCCAACTGCTCGAAGGCGAAGCGGCCCGTGCACCTGGGGTGCGTGTGCTGCCGGGGCGCTTCATGGTGATCCAGCAGGCGATGGGGACGCCGGCCAGCCGGGGGGCCGAGGCGCAGGCGCTGCTCTCTTCCTTCATCGAGGAGATGAAGGCTTCAGGCTTCGTGGCCGATGCGTTGAAACGCCATCGCATCGAAGGCGCGATCGTTGCGCCGTAACTAGGCGCTCCTGTTCAGGGCGCGTGCACAGGCCACCGGGTACTTCCCTCCGCGAATGTCCCCCGGCCTGCGGCCTCCTCCTTGATTTCGCTGCGGGAAGCACCCAGTGTCCTGCGCCCGCTAGGCGCTGTCGTGGTGGCGGCCTCTCAAAGCTTGTGCGCTTCCACAGGCCCCTGCGAATAGAACAGAAAGTAGCCCGTCTGCGTCTTGAAGCCGTTCTTCTGCCACCCGGGCGGCACCTTGAAGATACCGAGCTGGTCGCTCGAGATGCCGACGAACGACGTGTTCTCCGTGTCGGTGGTGATGCGGCTCCAGCGCTCGCGCGTCACCGGCTGCAGCTGCATCTTGGGCTCGCTCCATTCGGGCGTGCGCACCTTGTCGCGCATGATGTAGCGGTCGCCGTCGCGCTCGATCTTGACGACCTCCTTGAGCACGCCGTTGCGTTCGACGGCGTAGACGCCGACCAGTTCGGTCTCGGGCCCGCCGCGCGCGCCGCAGGCCGAGAGCAGCGAGACGCAGGCCACTGCCAGCAAAGAGTTCAGAAGTGTTTTCATGAGATTCGAATGGGGTGGCGCATGCGCCGCCAGGCACGCCCAGCGGCACATGCGGGATTCACGAAAGAAGGCTCAACAACTCAACGCTTCTGGTTCTCGCGCAGCGGCAGCTTGCCCTGGAAGCGCAGTGCGTGCGGGTACTCTTCCTTGCCGCCCGCCTCCACCGCCGCCATCTTCTGCTGGCTCAGCTGCGTCTTGGCGAGCAGCGGTGCCGGCAGGTTGAGCACGCCCTTGATCTGGTCGTACTGCGCCTGCGTGATGCGCCCCACGCCCAGCAGGCGGAAGGCATCGCGCTCGATGTTCAGCAGCAGCGGCTTGTTGCCCGCGAAGTTCTGCACCTTGGCCAGCAGGTTGCTCCACGAAGGCGCGCTGTAGTTGCTCACGTAGTAGTCCTGCCCCGTCGGCCCGGCGAGCACCGCGGTGCAGCCCGGCAGCTCGACCTGCGTGGCGTTGTTCGACATCACGAAGGTCTCGCGCTTTTCCATCGCGTCGCCGTACGCCAGCGTGACGGGAATGGTCCACGTCGAGGCCGGGAACTGGTTCTGGTTGGGGAACGACTCCTGCGTGATGTTCACGTAGGTGCGGTCGCCGGCGCACTGCGCGTCGACCGTGAGCAGCGGAATGCCGGTCTGGCGGATGAAGCTGTCGCCGATCTCGCTCACCTTCTTGCCGCCGGCGGCCTTCTCCAGCGAGGTCCACAACCGCGTGGGCGTGACGTTGCCGAACGCATAGTCCTTCAGGTAGATCTGCAGGCCCTTCTGCATCGCCTCTTCGCCGATGTAGTTCTGCACCATCTCCAGCACGTGGCTGCCCTTGTTGTAGACAAAGATCGCCGGGCTGATGAAGCCGAAGGAGCCCGCGTCGTTCAGGTTGCGCTGCACCGGTACGGCCGAGGGCTTCAGGTCGGCCACGATCACGTTGTGCTTGTCCAGCACGTAGTCGGAGAAGCTGTAGTACTCCGGGTGGAACTTGATCGTGGTGCGCCGTTCGAACCAGCGCGCGAACGACTCGTTGAGCCACACGTTGTCCCACCAGTCGAGCGTGACGAGGTCGCCGAACCACTGGTGCGCCACCTCGTGCGTGACCACGGTCACCGAGTACAGCGTGGGCTTGTCGCCGGGCTTGGTGAGCACCGCGTCGGCAAACTCGAAGATCGCACCCCAGTTCTCCATGCCGCCGAAGCCGGTGTTGGGCTTGTTGTCGTAGCTGTCGTTGGCGGCCACGGTGTCGAACTTCTTGAAGGGCAGCGAGATGCCGGTGTACTTGTAGTAGTAGTCCATCGACACCTTGGTCCACTCCATCGCGAACTTGGCCCAGTCGGAGCGGCCCGGCGGCGTGAACCAGCGCAGCGCCATGTCGCTGCCGTCCAGCGGGTTCTTGAAGGTGTCGGCCAGGATGTCGAACTTGCCGCCGCCGAAGAAGGCCAGGTACATCGGCATCGAAGGCGTCTTCTCGAAGGCCACGCGCTGGTAGCCGTCGGGCAGTTTCACGGCCTCGGTCTGCGCGCCGTTGGACACGGTCTTCCAGTCGCCCGGCACCTCGGCCGAGATCTCGAAGGTGTGGCGGAAGGCCGGCTCGTCCCAACCCGGGAACCACTGGCGCGCGAAGTTGGTTTCGCCCTGCGTCACGATGGCGTCGCTGCTCACGCCCTCGGGCGTGGACAGGCCCACCTTGAAGATGCCCGACGCGGCCGAGCACAGCGGGTTCTTCGCCATCACTTCCGGCGTGCAGTACTCGGCATCGGAGAACTGGATCTTGCCGTCCCACTCCATGTGCAGCAGGTACTTGCCCTTGGCGATCTGGCCGTCGTTCAGGCGCAGCTGCACGAAGTCGCCGCGCGTCTGCGGCGTGGGAATCAGCGGGATCGCCTCGCCCGGCTTGGACACCTTGCGCAGCGTGGTGCGCCCGCGCGCAAAGTTGAGGTCGTGCGCGGCGACGACGATGGCGTCGACCGGCTTGAGCACGTCGATCTCCACGTCGGCGCGGCCCACGAACGTCTTGAGCGCCGCATCGGGGCGGAACCACAGCTTGTAGTTCACGGGCCAGACCGTGTCGGGCAGCTCCATCGGCCGGGCCGAACGATCGACCGCGGCCACTGCCGATTCGGGTGCGGCGGGCACGCCGTCGTCGGGGGTCTTCTTGGTGGTGTCGCCGCCGTCGGCCGCGGGCGCGTTGGCCAGCGACGGCGCATTCAGGCCGGAGCCGCCGAAGGATGCGCCACCGCCGCTGTCTCCGCCGCCGCCGCAGGCCGTCAGCGCGGCGAGGGTCACGGCCGTGAGGGCCAGGCAATGAACGACAGGTGTATTCAGTGATTTCATGATCGCCTCTGGGTACTCTTGGTAAGGAACATGCGCCGCACCGCAGGCACCGGCGGATAGCCGGCGATGCACGTGACGCGCGCGGGATGAGTGGAACGACAGATCAACAGGAAATGCGGGCAGCACAGCGCCCTCCCGGCGAACAAACCGTTCGTCAGGAACGCAGGCTCAAGCCGGACCGCACCGCGTGTGCTGCGGTGGTCCCAGGATGCGCGGGGCGAGCGGCGCCATTCCCGTCAAGACGCGGGGTGTGGGGGGAGCGTGTGAACGCGGTGGGGTGTCGCGGGCCGGGCTCAGTGCCCGTGCATCGACGCGATGCGTTCACCCGTCAGGTGAACGGCCGGGGCCATGGCGAAAGCGATGGCGACGGCAAGACTGGCTGCGGCTCTTGTGGTTGATTTCACGCGCATTCCCTCGTCCGTTGAAGTGCACGCAGTTGTAGCTGATCGATGCAATGAGCTCAACGATCCGCGGAACTTTTCTCTCTCCAATTGTTCGCGCGCGATAGGCCGAATGGCGTCATGGCACGCGACGCGTGCCATGCGATACGAAGATGGTTCTGCGACCGAAACACCTGCTCACGCAGATGACAAAAACACGGGGCCTTCACTGTGACGAAGCGGCCACAGTACGAAGGTTCAAGCCGCGGCGAAGGCTACGAAAGCTGTGAACCAGAGACTGCAGCGGTGCGTTGCGCACGCTCGCGCCACCACAGCAAAAAGCCGCATGCGAACACGACGACCTGCGTGCCGATGAGCAGTGCAAAGCCCGCGAAGAAACCCGCCGCCGACGAGGCCGCGGTCACCGCCGTGTTCGCCGCGCCCGATCCATGCGACACCGCGCTGATCACGCCGCCCATCAGCGCCGGCATGAAGCCCGCCACGAGGCTGCCCACGCCGTTGGTCACGCCGAAGGCACTGGCCGTGTGCTCGGGCCGCGAGCAGTGCTGCACGGTGCTCGGAATGGCGGGGCTCTGCAGGCCCCAGAAGAAGTTCGCCGCTACGAGGCAGGTCGCGGCCATGTACGGGTCGCGCGCATTGATGGCCAGCAGCACCGACAGTGCCACGCCCGCGCTCGCGCCCATGAAGATGAAGGGCACGCGGTCACGCCCGAGCTTGTCGATGAGCACGCCGCCCGTGAACACCGCGAGCACGGTGGCGTACTGCGGCAGCGAGGCGATCCAGCCCATCTCGCGCAGCGAGAAGCCGCGCGCCTCGCGCAGGTAGGTCGGCAGCCAGTTGCTGCTGCCCCAGAGGTAGGCCAGCGCCGCCGAGGTCAGCAGCGTGATGAGGAACAGGTGCCGCGTGTGCAACGCGCCTTTCACGATGCCCGCCACGCGCGACATCGCATCGCCCAGCGACGAGGGCTTGATGCCGTCGCCGTGCCCCGCGGGCATGCGCACGAAGGCCAGCACCAGCGGAATGCCCAGCACGATGTTGAGCACGCCCAGCACGTGGAACGAGCTGTCCCACTCGAACTGAGTGAGCAAATAGCCCACCAGCGGATAGCCCACCGCCAGGCCCAGGCCCGTGCCCATGTTCACCAGCGCGTTGGGCTTGCCGTTCTCGTGGCTTTGGAAGTGCGCCTTGATGTACGACGAAGCCAGCGAGAACAGCGGCCCCTCCGACACGCCCAGCAGCACGCGCGACGCCAACAGCAGACCGTAGCTGTTGAACATCGGCGAGGCCCAGGTCACCACGCCCCACAGCACGAGGCCGTAGATCAGGCTGCGCCGCACGCCGAACAGCGCCGAGCAGAACGGCGTGAGCACGAAGGCCGAGATGCCGTAGCCCAGCATGAAGGCCGTGGCCAGCAGGCCCTGGCTCACGCGGTCGGAGGGGTCGAGCCCCACGTGCTTCAGAAAGGCCGCATCGGTGATCAGCACCGCGATGTTGATGCGGTCGACGTAAGAGATCGCCACGATCACGAACAGCGTGATGACGCCGTACCAACGGAAGTTCTTGCTCTGCATGACCGGGGCTCTCTCTTGGGGGTGCGCGCGCTGTGTGGCCGCGCCTAGAACATGTGGCGCATGCCGAACTCGACGCCGCTCGAGGCGCGGTTCGGCCGCGTGATGGCGCCGGCCAAAGCCTGCGTTGCGCCGTTCTTGTTGCTGATGCGGGCAATGGTTCCGTACACCGCCGTGCGCTTGGACAGGTTGTGCACGTAGCCCAGGGCCAGCTTCGACGTCGTGGGCTCGAGCACCGCATTGAGCGGCTCCAGCTTGTAGCGCGCGTACGAGGCCTTGATCTCGCCCGGCCCGATGGGCAGCTGGAAGCCGACCAGCACGCCCTTGGCGTCGGTGCTGCCCTTCGATTCCTTGTACAGCTCGCTCGTGAGCTTGAGGTTCATGAGCGCCGCATCGAAGGTGTAGGACGCACCCAGGTTGGTCACGCGCAGGTCGCCGGCGGCGTAGCGCGTGCGGCCGGTGGCAATGGCCACATTGAGGCCGCCGCTCTGGTAGCCGAAGCGCGCGCCGGTGTGCTGGCCGTCGCGCTTGTTCGACACCTGGGTGCCGGGCAGCACCGAGGTCGAATCGTTCTCGCCCATCGCGTACATCACCTGGCCGTAGAAGCCGCCCAGGTTGGCCGGCAGGAAGTAGCCGATGCTGTTCGAGGCGCGCGTGCCGGTGGGTGCCACCAGGCCGCCAAGGCCCGAGAAGTAGATCTGGTTGGCGCCGATGCCGCCGCCGGTGCCGAAGGGGTCGAAGATCGCGGTGTTCCAGAAGGCGGGCACGTAGTCGCGGCCCAGGCGCACTTCGCCGAAGGGGCCGGCCAGGCTCACGGTCGAGCGGCGGTTGAAGCTCAGCACGCCGGGCGTGCCGTTGCCGCTGGCCTGGTTGTTGGAGTTCGAAGGAAAGCCCGTGCCGCTGTCGTTCTGCAGGCCCATCTCGAGCCAGAAGTTGGCCGAGTAGCCCCCGCCGAGGTCTTCCGTGCCGCGAAAACCGAGGCGGCTGAACATGTTGCCGCTGTTGCCCAGCTGCGTCTTGTGGGCCGATCCGTTGCCGCTGCCACGCGTGTAGACCACGGAGGCATCGACGACGCCGAACAGCGTCACGGAAGATTGGGCCAGCGCTCCGCCAGCCGCGGTGGCCGCAGCCATCGCGATCAAGTACTTTTTCATTGAATGTCTCGGTTGGTTTTTCTCTCGGCCGTCTTTTCGGTTGTGGCCTTCTCGTTCAGATGTCCAGCACCAAGCGCTCGCCCTTGCAGCGAGAGACGCAGATCATCATGGTCTTGTTGGACGCACGTTCGATCTTGGTGAGGATGCCGTCGTGGTGATCGACTTCGCCCTCGAGCACCGCCGTTTCGCAGGCGCCGCAGACGCCTTCCTTGCAGCTGTGGTCGGGGTTGAGGCCAGCGTCGATCAGGCTGTCGAGAATCGACTTGCCCGGAGGCACTTCGACACTCTTGCCGCTCTTGGCGCACTGCACCACGCAGGTCTGGGTGGCGCTGGGCGCCTCCACATGCACGGCGGCGAAGCGTTCGATGTGGGCGTTGGCATAGCCCAGTTGCTCGCAGCTCTTTTCGAAGGCGTCGAGCATCGGCGTGGGGCCGCAGCAGTAGTAGTGGCTGGTGGCGCCCTTGCCGGCCAGCAGCGAGGCGAGGTCGGGCGGCGCGCCCTTCTCGTCGTCGAAGTGCCAGGTGAGCTGCACCGATTTTTCGGTGGCCAGCGCCTCGATGGCGTCGCAGAAGGCGGCTTCCTTGCGGGTGCGCGCGCAGTACACGAACTCCACCGGCTTGCCGATGGCGATGAGCCGCTGCAGCATGCACCAGATGGGCGTCACGCCGATGCCGCCGGCCACCAGCACCGAGCGCTCGGCGCCCTCTTCCAGCTTGAAGTTGTTGCGCGGTGCCGAGATGGGCAGCGTCATGCCCACGCGCAGTTGCTGGTGCACGTAGCGCGAGCCGCCGCGGCTCTTGCGGTCGTTGAGCACGCCCACCACGTAGCGCTGGTGGTCGCTCGAGGGGTTGCACAGCGAGTAGCTGCGCACCAGCCCGTTGGGCAGGTGCAGGTCGATGTGGGAGCCGGCCTCGAAGGCGGGAAAGTCCACCGCCGGCGTGGCCGGCCGGAACTCGACGCTGACGATGCCGTCGGCCTCGTAGCGCATGGTGTGCACGAGGGCGTTCAGCGTGGGAGAAGACATGGCGATGCTCGCTTGCTTGCAGTTCAGGCCGTGGCGGCCTCGGCTTGCGCCAGCTGCGCCTGCGCCAGGTTGCGCATGTGGCGGCGCAGCCGGACGATGCCCAGGTCGTGCTGGTACAGGTTCTCGTGCTGGTTGGCGTCGGCTTCCATCTCTTCGAGCATCACGCGGTCTTGTTCCAGCACGTGCCAGTGGCGCGCCTCGAGGCGGTTCTTGTAGAGGAAGCGCCAGGTGTCGCGCTCCCAGCCCGGCGCCAGCTTGCGTGCGCGCCAGAAGAAGGTGGCCGTCATGCCGTTGGCCATCGGCGAGAAGGCGCCGATGATGATGAAGTTGCCGCCGGGGCCGCCGGTCTTCGGGTACGGAATTTCCAGGCGCATCCAGTGGATGCCGGTGTCGGCCCACTCGGTCCAGTCGAAGTTGACGTTGCGCTGGCCTTCCTTCTCGAACACGAAGCCGATGTCGGTCGGGCGCACGCCGAACTTGGCGCTGGAGTCGCCTTCGGCCATCGAGTGCGACTGCTTGTGCAGGTAGGTGCCGTGCATCGGGTCCATCACGTTGTCCAGCACGTAGCGGTAGTCGCCCTTCCACTCCGTGTAGCACAGGAAGTTCGAGTACTCGGCCTCGTCGGTCAGCTGCTCGGGCAGCACCAGCGGCGGCGGCACGTCGACCGGCTCCTTCGAGTTGTAGAGGAACACGGCGCCCGCGCGCTCCTGCACATGGAAGTGGCGCGTGGCGCGCGAGCCTTCGAGCTTGCAGCCGGGGCTGCCGGGCACGCGCGTGACCACGCCGTCGTGGCGCACTTCGACGCCGTGGTATGGGCACGAGAGGCGGTCACCCAGCACCACGCCCTGCGACAGCGGCGCACCGCGGTGCGGGCAGCGGTCTTCCAGCGCGTGCAGCACGCCTTCGCCGTCGCGCCACAGCGCGATCTTGCGGCCGAGGCGGCGCAGGGAGATGGGGTTCTCCTTGATGAAGTGCGAGGGGCAGATCGGGTACCAGAGGTCCTTCAGGCCGATCTCGAGCAGGTGGTCGACCGGATCGGCAGGGGCCGGTGCGACGGGACGGATGGCGATGGTCATGGTGGTTCTCCTCAGGCGGCCAGCGTGGCCATTTCCTTGCGGTACAGCGCCTCGGTCCATGCGAGGCCGCCCGGCGTGGCCAGGCCGCTGTCGTTCAGGCGCTGCACCAGGCCCGGCAGGTCGTGGATGCCGTCGGCATAGGCGCGTTCGATCACGTCGCCCAGCAGGTCTTCGTAGGTGGTCGCGGGGCGCTGGCGCGCCTGGTGCGGTTGGAGAAAGCGGTCTTGTTGCATCGTGAGCCTCCGTAAGCGAGGGGAAAAATTTCAGGCAGCGGCAGCGACGGCGCCCTGCGCCGGCACGCCCAGCGGCACGGCCCAGGCGTCGTAGGCGTACACCCAGTCGGCGTTGCCGCCTTCGCGCAGCCAGTTGTTGCCGCGCGAGCCGAGCTGCACCTGGCTGGCGCGCTCGATACGCGCGGTCTGGTAGGCCTGCAGCGCGGCGGGAATGCCGGCCATGGCCACGCCGTCGAGGTGGCGCGACAGCACCACGGCGTCTTCGATCGCCATGCCGGCGCCCTGCGCCATGAAGGGCAGCATCGGGTGCGCGGCATCGCCCAGCAGCGCCATGCGGCCCTGCGCCCAGGCGGGCATGGGGTCGCGCTCGTACAGCGCGGTTTTCAGCACCGTGTCGCAGGCGTCGAGCAGCGCGCGCGCCTCGGGGTGGTAGGCCACGTACTGCTCGCGCAGTTCGTCGACGCTGCCCGGCGCGGTCCACGACTCGAGGTGCCAGGTGTCCTGCGGCGTGGTGGCGAAGATGAAGATGTCCTTGCCGCGGTTCAGCGGGAAGGTGACGATCTGGCTCTGCGGGTTCGGGCCCCACCACTTGGTGAAGGCGCCCAGGTTGGGCACGCCGGCCACGCGCTCGGCGGGCACCACGGCGCGGTAGGCGACGATGCCCGTGAAGCGCGGGCTCTCGGCGCCGAACATCGCGGTGCGCACACCCGAGTGGATGCCGTCGGCGCCGATCAGCGCGCCCACGCGGGCGCTGGTGCCGTCGCTGAACGACAGGGTCACGCCCTTGTCGTCGGCCGCGATGGTCTCGGCACGCTTGCCGAGCGCCACGCGTTCGGCGGGGAACATGTCGGCCAGCGCGGCCAGCAGGTCGGCGCGGTGGATGGTGAGCTGCGGCGCACCGTAGCGCTGCTCGGCCGAGTCGGCCATTTCGAGACGCGAGGTTTCTTCGCCGCTGTCGTAGGTGCGGCTGATGCGGTGCGACGGGCGGGCCGCCGTCACGCGGGCGGCGTCGCCCACGCCCAGGCCGTCGAGGGCGCGCACGGCGTTGGGCGTGAGGTTGATGTCGGCGCCGACGCGGGCGAACTGCTTGGCCTGCTCGAACACGACGACGTCGTGCCCCGCGCGGCGCAGTGCGATGGCGGCGACCAGGCCGCCGATGCCGGCACCGACGATGCCGATGGTGGATTCACTTGTCTGCATGGTCTCTGTCTCTCTTTGTTCTTGGGGGTGGCTCACTCGGCCACGATGTTGCGGGCCTTGATGATCCGGGCCCAGACGGCCGTCTCATCGCGGATGTGGGCCGCGAACTCGGCGGGCTTCATGGCCGCATCGGTCATGCCCTGTGCCTTCAGGCGTTCGCGCACGTCGGGCTGGGCCAGCATCTCGGCCGCATCCTTGGCGAGCTGCTCGACCACGGCGGGCGGCGTGCCCTTGGGGGCCAGCAGGCCATACCACGAGGTCACGGCCACGCCCTGGATGCCCTGCTCCGCCAGCGTGGGGATGTCGGGCGCGGCGGCGCTGCGCTTGGCTTCGGTCACGCCCAGCGCGACGAGCTTGCCGTTCTTGATGAAGGGCATGGTCGCGGGCAGGTTGCTGAACATCAGCGGCACCGAGCCGCCGAGCACGTCGTTGAGCGCGGGCGCCGTGCCCTTGTAGGGCACGTGCAGCAGGTCGATGCCGGCCTGCTGCTTGAACAGCTCGCCCGCCAGGTGCAGGCCGCTGCCCACGCCGGGCGAGGCATACGACAGCGTGTTGGGCTTGGCCTTGGCCATCGCCACCAGTTCCTTCGCGCTCTTGATGCCCGAGGCCGGCGACGCCACCAGCACGTTGGGCGCCTTGGCGAGCATGGTGACGGGCACGAAGTCCTTCTCGATGTTGAACGGAAAGTTCGGCATCAGCGTCGGGTTGATCGTGAGGTTGCCGGCCGGCACCACGAGCAGCGTGTGGCCGTCGCCCTTCGCACGCTTGACCTTGTCGATGCCGATGTTGCCGGCCGCGCCCACCATGTTCTCGACCACGGCCGCCTGGCCGTAGCGCTTGGCCAGGCCGTCGGACAGGATGCGGGCCAGCGTGTCGACCGGGCCGCCGGGCGGGAACGGCGAGACGATGGTGAAGCGGTCGCTCGACAGCTGCTTGTGCGCGTCGCTCTGCGCATGCGCGGGCAAGGCGATGGCCAGCGCCGCGGCGGCCAGCAGGGAGAAAGAAAAACGTCGTTGCATGAGGGTCACCGGGTTCACTTCTTTTCCGTCAGGAAAGCACCTTTCGGGCCTTCGGCGTTTTTCTGGCGGCGCGTGTGGCCATCGAGGCCGCCATCGACCGCCCATTCGGCGAACACGGTCGGGCCGGGTTCGAACTCGCGCGGCTGCCAGTCGGCGGTGAGCTGGTCTTCGTCGGCGTAGTACTCGATGAGGCCGCCGGCCGGGTTCTTGAAGTACCAGAAGTACGCCGACGACACCGGGTGGCGCCCCGGGCCCAGCTGGGTGTCCCAGCCGCAGCGCGAGAAATGCAGGCCACCGCCGAACACCTCGTGGATGTCGCGCACGGTGAAGGCCACGTGGTTGAGCCCGCGCTTGCCCGAGGGAATCTGCAGCAGGAACAGGTCATGGTGGCCGCCCTCGGGCGCGCAGCGCATGAAGGCGCCGCGGTTCGGATAGCCGTCGGACGACACGAAGCCGAAGCGCTGCGCATAGAACGCGCTCGTGCCCTTCACATCGCTCACGAAGAACACGACGTGGCCGACCTCGATCGGCGTGGCGCGTTCGTAGATCGGTGCGGGCTGGTTCACGCGCGGCTTGGCGTTCCAGGTGTTCATGGCGCCGCAGTCGACCTCGACCGCGCGCTTGCGGCTGACCTGCAGGCGCACGGCCAGGCCGTTGGGGTCGGTGCAGCCGATGCGGCGCGCGCCGTCGACCGTGGTGTCGGTGAAGGCCGGGTCCTGCGCGATGGCGGCGGCGTAACGGTCCAGGTCGGCGTCGCTTTCCACGCCCCACACCACTTCGCGCAGCGTCGGGCCCTCTTCCATCGCGGGCGGCAGGCCGGGCTTGTCCCACGCCGCAACGACCACCTTGCAGCCGTTGAGGCACTCGAAGACGAGTTCGTCGGCGGCTTCGGACGTGAGTGAAAGGCCCCAGTCCTGGAAGAACTGGCGGCAGGCGGGCAGGTCGTCCGCGCCGTAGGTGATCTGGTCGATGCCAAGTACGCTCATCGTGTGCTCCTGTTCAGTTCGCCCACGGGAGCGGTTGTTCGTTCGTACCCCAGTACATGCTCTTCTGCTCCATGTACTGGAAGATGCCTTCGCGGCCCTTCTCGCGGCCCAGGCCGCTGTCGCGCCAGCCGCCGAACGGCGTCGAGACCGAGAACTGCTTGTAGGTGTTGACCCAGACCGTGCCGGCCTGCACCGCGCGGCCCAGCTTCCAGGCGCGCTTGAAGTCGCGGCTCCACACGCCCGCGGCCAGCGCGTAGACGCTGTCGTTGGCCTGCGCGATCAGTTCTTCCTCGTTGTCGAAGGGCATCGCGACCAGCACCGGGCCGAAGATTTCTTCCTGGCTGATGCGGGCGTTGTTGGTCAGGCCTTCGAGGATGGTCGGCTGGTAGAAGTAGCCCTTGTCGTAGTCCGCGCCGTGCGGGCGCACGCCGCCCGTGCGGATGCGCCCGCCCTCGGACACGCCCAGGTCCACATAGCGCTCGATGCCCTCGCGGTGCTTGGCCGTGATGAGCGGCCCCATCTGCGTGCGCTCCGAGGCCGGGTCGCCCACGCGCAGGGCATTGGCGCCTTCCGCCAGCCGCGTGAGGAACTCGTCATAGATGCCGCGCGCCACGAACAGGCGCGAGCCCGCGATGCACGACTCGCCCGACGAACTGAAGATGCCGTAGAGCACCCCGTTCACCGCATGGTCGAGGTCGGCGTCGTCGAGCACCATGGTGGGCGACTTGCCGCCGAGTTCGAGCGACACCGGCATCATCTTGTCGGCCGCGATGTGGGCAATGTGCTTGCCGGTGGTGGTGCCACCGGTGAATGACACGCGCTTGACCAGCGGGTGCTTGGTGATCGCGTCGCCAATCACCGAGCCCTTGCCCGGCAGCACGCTCACGATGCCCTTGGGCACGCCGGCCAGCTCGCAGATGCGCGCCAGCTCCAGCGCCATGAGCGGCGTGACTTCGGCGGGCTTCACGACCACCGCGTTGCCGGCCGCCAGCGCGGGCGCCAACTTCTGCGCTTCGCTCGCGATGGGCGAGTTCCACGGCGTGATGGCCGCGACCACGCCCATGGGCTCGTGCACGCTCATCGTGACGAAGGCGCCGCGCGAGGGGGTGATGGTTTCTTCGAGCGTCTCGAGCGCGGCGGCGAAGAACTGGAAGGTGCCCGCGGCGCTGGCCACGAGGTTGCGCGTTTCGCTGATCGGCTTGCCGTTGTCCAGGCGCTGTTTCTGCGCCAGCGACTCGCCCTCTTCGCGGATCAGCTGGGCCACGCGGTGCAGCACGGCGGCGCGCTCGTGCGGCAGGCGCTGGGCCCAGCCGCTGGTGCGAAAGGCGTGGTCGGCGCGCGTGATGGCTTCTTCGACGTCGGCCAGGCTCGCTGCCTTCAGGCGCGCGATGGGCTCGCCGGTGGCCGGGTACAGGCTTTCGTAGACGTCGCCGCCGCCCAGGCGCCATTCGCCGGCGATGCAGATCGGAAGGAGTTCGGTGGAAATCATGGGGTGGCTCAGATGGCAAGGGCCGCGACGCGGTTGCGCAGCGCGCGCACGGCGCTGTACACGGTCAGGGCCGAGGTCTTGGGGTTGGCCGCGAGCGGCTTGTTGCGCATGGTCAGCGCGAAGCTGCCGAAGGCGCCTTCGGCTTCGACGGTGTGCACGTTCTCGGTGGTGGCCGGGTCGGCAATGAGGCGCACCAGCGTCTGGTCCAGGCCCAGGCCCGCGAGCGAGACGGTGGCCGCCACGTTGGCGTTCTTCGGATAGAGCAAGGCGGCTTCGCGCGCGCTGCCTTCGAAGATGATGGTTTCGTGGGCCAGCGTGTCCAGGTTGCGGCCCTGCTCGGCCGGCGTGCCCTTCCAGGCCTGCGGCGGCTTGCGGCCGGTGTAGCGCACGCTGTCCAGGCCGCCGATGCGGGCCGCGGCGAGCGCGTCGATGCCGCCGATGGCGCCGGGAATCAGTTGCACCTGCGTGCGGCCGGCAACGGCAGCGGCTTCGAGCTTCTCGGCGAAGCCCGTGGCCGACAGCGCGCCCACCGAGGCCACCACGCAGGGCGTGCCGCGCGCCAGCGCGGGCAGCACGTGCTCTTCGATGGCGGCATGGCCGGCGGTCTCGACCACGAGGTCGATGCCGTCGGCGGGCACGGCGCTACCCACCTGCGCGTCGGGCGCGGCCTTCTGCGCGGCGGCAATGCCTTCGGCCGGCACGACGATGGCCACCACCTTCAGGGCGGGATCGCCGCGCAGCAGTTCGAGCACCGAGGTGCCGATGGCTCCGCAGCCGACGAGGGCGATGCGCGTGATGGCAGTGGTCATGCGTGGGGCTCCGCGTTCGCTCACTTGGCCGCGCCGAGCGCGGGAATCTGCGTGACCGTGTTGGTCGGCGGGCCGGCGAAGCTGGTCTTGAAACCGCCGATCGACAGCATGTCGATCTCCAGCAGGAACGGGCCGTTGGCGGCGAGCGCCTGGTCCAGCTGCGCCGGCAGGTCGGCCAGGTCTTTCACGCGAGCGTGCGGCAGCGCGATCGACTTGCACAGCAGGTCGTAGTCGGGCGTGTGCAGCTCGGCGTAGCACTGGCGGCCGCCGTACTGCGCGTCCTGGATGTTCTTGATGACGCCGTAGCTCTTGTCGTTCATGAGCACGATGACCATGGGCGCCTTCTCCTGCACCATGCAGGCCAGCTCGCCCAGGTTCAGGATGAAGCCGCCGTCGCCGGCCAGGCAGAAGGTCTTGCGGCCCGAGCCCGTCACCGCCGCGCCGATGGCCGCGCCGATGGCCATGGGCATGCCCTGGCCGATGCCGCCGCCCGTGGCGTGCACGCCGGCGCTGGGTTCGAACACGCGCAGCTCGCGGTTGCCCCAGGTGCTGTTGGACACCGTGACGTCGCGCACCCAGTTGAACTTGCGGCCGGCCACCGACTGCAGCTGGCGCACGAGTTCGGCATACGGGCCGAGGCCGTCTCGCAGCGTGGCCACGGCCTGGTCGTGCGCGGCGCGCAGGTCGACCAGCAGCTGCGGGTCGGCCTGGTACTTCGCGGCTTCGAGGCGGTCGGCCAGGCCGTCGAGGGCCAGCGCGGAATCGCCGCAGACAAAGGCTTCGGACGCGTAGCAGCGGCCTTCGGCGGCGGCATCGGCGTCGATGCGGTACAGCGGGCGCGGCAGCTTCAGTTCGTACTTGAGCGTCTCGTTGCCGCGCAGGCGCGAACCGACCACGAGCATCGCGTCGCAGGTTTGATAGAAGGCCTCGACGGGCTTCTGGATGTTGTAGGCGCCGAGCGAGCCGGCATCGTCCTCGGGCACCGTGCCGCGGCCCTGCGTGGTCGTGACCACGCCGAAGCCCAGCTTCTGCAGGCGCTGGATCGCACTGCGCGCATGGCGGGCACCGCCACCGACCCACAGCAGCGGGCGCTTGGCGGTGGCCAGGCGCGCGGCCAGTGCATCGAGGCCGGCGGCCGAAGGCACGGGGCGCTCGATGGGCAGCGGCGAGAGGTCGGCCGGCATGGTCGTGAGCGCCGACTGGATGTCGATCGGAATCTCCACGCTCACCGGGCCGGTCGGCGCGGTCATGGCGAGCTGCACCGCGCGCTTGAGCGTGCCCAGCACCGTCTCGACGCTGCGCACGCGCAGCGCGGCCTTCGACACCGCCTTGAGCATGGTGAGCTGGTCGGGCGCTTCGTGGATGTACGACATGCCCTTGTCCAGGTACGGCGTCTCGATCTGGCCCGTGATGTGCAAGAGCGGCGCGCCGGCGGTCAGTGCCTCGACCATGCTGCCGGCGATGTTGCCCGCGGCCGGGCCGGTGCTGGTGATGCACACGCCCAGGCTGGCGGTGGAGCGCGCATAGGCGTCGGCCATGTTGCCCGCGCCGGCCTCGCCGCGCGCCGAGATGAAGCGCACCGTGCCGCGCTGCGCGAAGGCATCGAGGATCGGCATGTTGTGGATCGAGATCACGCCGAAGGCTGCCTTGACGCCGCACTGCTCGAGAAACGCGGCGACGACGGCGCCGACCGTGACGGTGTTGTTGGGGTTATGCATGGCGGGAATGGCCTCCGGAGATGTCGATGTGGCTGCCGGTCGTGTACGACGCGAGCGGTGAAGCAAGGAAAAGGATCGCGCGCGCGGCTTCGGTCGGAAGCCCCAGGCGACCCAGCGGGATGTGTTTGGTGACGGCGAGCTGGCGGCTCCAGGCGGCCCAGTCCTGCGACTTGTCTTCGCGCGCCTCGAAGCGGCGGCGCCACTGGCCCGACTCGACCAGGCCGATCAGGATGCCGTTGACGCGCACGCCCTGCGGCGCGAACTCGGTGGCCATGGAGCGCACGAGGTTCAACAGGCCCGCGCGCGCGGCCGAGGTGGCGACCATGTGCGGCTCGGGCTGGCGTGCCAGCAGCGAGTTGGCGCAGACGATGGCGGCATCGCCCAGCACCGCGCGCTGCGCCGTGAGCTGCGGCAGGAAGGCGCGCGTCGGGTGGATGACCGAGAAGAACTTCAGGTTCAGCTCTTGCATCCAGGCCGCGTCGTCGGTGTCGGCGAAGGTGGAGACGCGCCCCTGCCCTGCGTTGTTGACCAGCATCGACGCCGGGCCGAGCGCGGCCTCGCTGGCGGCGGCGAAGGCGCGCACCGAGGCGGCGTCCAGCACGTCGCAGGTCTGCGCGAACAGCTTGGCGTCGGGGTATTGCGCGCGCAGGCCGGCCACGGCGGCATCGAGCCGTTCGGCGTTGCGCCCGCACAGCGCCACGGCGGCGCCGCAGCCGAGCAGCAGCTCGACGGTGGCCAGGCCGATGCCCGACGACCCGCCCGTGACCACGGCCACACGGCCGGCCAGTGCGTCGGCGGCGAAGAAGGAGGAGGAAGGGGCAGAGGTCGTCATGGTCGGTCGCAAATCAGTCGTCAGGCGCTACGCAGCGGAACCACCTTGCTGGTGCGCGCGGGCGAGTAATTGAGCAGGCCCGATATCTCGTCGGCGGTGCCGCGCACGCGCTGCACCATCTCGTCCATGCGGTTCTCGTCGATGTGGCCCGAGGTGATGGTGGCGCCCAGCGCCGCCACGATGTGGCCGCTGTGGTCGCGCACCGGCGCGGCGATGGTCGAGATGTTCGATTCGAAGAAGCCCTCGCCCAGCACGTAGCCGCGCTGGCGGTCGGCCTGCACCATGTCGAACAGTTCGTTCACGGTCTTGGGCGTGCTCGGGGAGAAGGTCTCGAGCTTGTCTTCGGGGTACAGCGCGCGCAGCTGCGGCAGCGTGAGGTCTTCGAGCAGGATGCGGCCCAGCACCGTGGCGTGGGCCGGCAGGCGCGTGCCCACCGTGACCGAGCTGGCGAACGGCGTGGCCGGCGCCACCTTGGCGACGTAGACGATCGAGCGGCCGTCGCGCACCACGAGGTTGCAGGGCGTGCGCAGCTCGTCGCACAGGCGGTTGAGCAGCGGCGTGCCCAGCTGCGTGAGCTCCAGCGAGGCCAGGTATTCGAAGCCCAGGCGCAGCACGGCCAAGCCCAGGCGGTAGTCGCGCCCGCCCTCGGCGCGCTCGAGGAAGCCCATGTTCTCCAGCGTGGTGAGCAGGCGGAAGACGGTCGAGCGCGGCAGGTCGAAGCGGCGCGCCAGCTCGGGCGCGGAGAGCGTGCGGCTCTCGCGGCTGAACTCGCACAGCACGCGCAGGCCGCGCTCCAGCGCGGGCACGTTGTAGCGGTCTGCGCCCTCTTCCATCACTTCGTTGTCGGTGGCCATCTTGGAATTCCTCTCGGTTGTCTTGTTCGTGTCGGGTCAGCCGGCGAGCGATTCGCGCAGCAAGGCGGCGACGGCCTGCGGTTGTTCCACATAGCCGGCGTGACCCGCATCGTCCACCAATTCGAGGGGCACGCCGCAGCGGCGCGCGACTTCTTCGCAGGCGGCGGGCGGCGTGACGACGTCGAGCGCACCGCAGGCCACGCGCACGGGCATCGGCGGCGGCAGGTCGGCCAACAGGTCGGCGTTGCACAGCAGCTCGACGGCCTGGCGATAGCCGTGGTCGTTCAGGCGCGCCATGTTCCAGCGCACCCACTGGCGGGCGTGCTCGGAGGCACCGTCGGACACGAGCCGGCCCGCGCGCTTGGCGGCCATGCCGGCAATGCCGAGGTCGTCGAGCGTGGCCAGGCGTTCGGCGCGCACCTTGGCGCGGGCGTCGATGCGCGCGGCGGCACCATAACCGATGGCGGGGCTCACGAGCACGAGGCGGCGGATGCGGGCACTGGCGCTCGCATCGCTGCGGGCGGCCGACGCGGCGACGATGGCACCCAACGAATGGCCGACGAGCACGCAGGAGCGGATCGAGAGCGCATCGAGCATTTCTTCAAGGCGTGCGGCGTAGTCGGCGGCGGTCGGCGCGGCCGAGGCCAGCGGCGTCGAGCGGCCGTAGCCCGGTGCGTCCCAGGCGATGAGGCAGGCCTGCGGCGCCAGCAGCGCCGCGGTGTCGAGCCACGAGGCCGCGCCCGAACCGATGCCGTGCAGGCACACGATCACCGGGCCCTGCCCGCATTCGCGCACCGACACCACCGCACCGCCGCCCACCGCGACGTCGCGGGCCGGAAAGCGCGCGTCGAGCCGCGCCAGCTCGGAAGCCGGCAGGGTCTGCGCGGAGATGTCGACGGTGCTCATGGCCTGTTCGCTCGCTTGCTTGCTCGCTCAGCGCTTGATCTTGGCCAGCGGGTGGTCGGCGGGGTACGTCGGCGTGACCGGCTTCTTGGCGCCGAGCATCACGCACATCAGCGCGTCTTCGTCGCCGATGTTGATCTCTTCGCGGTACACGCCGGGCGGCACCGAGATCAGGTCGCGGTCGGTCATGATGGTTTCGAAGCGCTCGCCGTCCTTCTCGATCACGACCTTGAGCTTGCCGCGGATCAGGAAGAACACCTCTTCCACGTCGGTGTGGATGTGCGGCGGGCCTTCGTGGCCGGCCGGGATCACCATGGTCGAGAAGGTGAAGTGCTCCGAGGGCACGGTGTTGGTGTCGGCCGCGACACCGGTGCCGCCGGTGCCCACGTAGCGCATCTGCGCGCGGCGGAACTTGGGGTCGAAGTCGGCCTGGAACTTCAGCGCGTCCCAGTCGTACTTGCGGGTTTCGTAGCGGGCGATGCGGGTGTTCATCCACTCGGCCAGGCTGCTGCCCTCGGGCTGCGCCAGGGTGTTGGCGTTGTTGATCTTCTGCTGTTCGGACAAATCGCTCATGGGTGTACTCCTTGGTCGGGAAATTCGGTCGGTGGTGACGGGTTCAGTGCATCGCGAAGCCGCCGTTGACGGCAAGCAGCTGGCCGGTGACGAAGCGCGCCAGGCCGGACAGCAGGAACACGGTCGCGCCGCAGACGTCGGCCGCCTGCTGCTCGCGCGGGATGGCGCGGCCTTCGAGGTACTTCTGGTGGCGCGCCATCGGCACGTACTCGGTGGCCTCGACCAGCGTGAGGCCGGGGGCCACGGCGTTCACCGTGATGTTGTCGCCGCCCCATTCGCGCGCCAGCGAGCGCGTCATGGAAATGACGGCGCCCTTGCTCGAGGCATAGGCCAGCAGGTTGGGCGCGCCCCACAGCGCCGTGTCCGACGCGAGGTTGACGATGGCGCCACGGCCGCTGGCCGCCAGCGCGGGGCGGCAGGCGCGGCCCATGAGCCAGCTGCCGCGCACGTTGACGTTCATCACACGATCCCACATGTCGATCTCGAGCTGGTGCGCGTCGCGCCCGCCCGAGTTGGTGATGGCGGCGTTGTTGACGAGGCCGTCCAGGCCGCCCAGCAGGCGCACTGCCTCGGCGGCGCCCGCCTCGATGGAGGCCGGGTCCGACAGGTCGATCGCCAGCGCGTGCGCCGTGTGGCCGGCATCGCGCAGCGCCTTGGCTTCGGTCTCGGCCAGCTCGCCGAGGATGTCGGCCAGCACCACGCTCGCACCCGCTGCGGCCACGCACTGCGCGAACGCCAGGCCCAGGCCGCGCGCACCGCCGGTCACGAGCACGCGGCGGCCGGCCAGCAGGTTGGCGGGCATCTCGGCCAGCAGGGCCTGCAGGCTGGAGGGATCGGCGATGGCTTTGAGGTCGGTCATGACGGGCGTCTCCGTGAAGTTCAGTCGGCCTGGATGCCGAGTTCCTTGATGACCTTGCCGAAGCGCGCGAAGTCGGCGGCGTTGGTCTTGGCCAGCACGTCGGCGTCGCCGCCCACGGGCGTGGTGCCCAGCACGGCCATGCGCGCGACGATGTCGGGCATCTTCAGGATCTCGTTGAAGTGGCCGTTGAGCGTCTTCACGATTTCGGGCGGCAGGTT
The DNA here is from genome assembly GCF_058797695.1 of Variovorax sp. GW823-FHT02B07. Classification (NCBI taxonomy): domain Bacteria; kingdom Pseudomonadati; phylum Pseudomonadota; class Betaproteobacteria; order Burkholderiales; family Comamonadaceae; genus Variovorax; species Variovorax sp. GW823-FHT02B07. Next base: position 1,622,014 of record NZ_JBXAJX010000001.1, on the reverse strand, counting down.
GCGCGGGCCCCACAGGCCGTTCCAGGCGGTGAGCTCGACGTCCTTGTAGCCCAACTCGGCGAAGGTCGGCACCTTGGGCGCGAGCGGCGAGCGCTCGCGCGAGGCCACGGCCAGCGGGACCATCTTGCCGTTGGGCATGTACGGCGCCACCGGGCCGAGCGTGATGAAGGTCACCGGCACGTGGCCGCCGAGCACGTCGTTGACGGCGGGCGCCACGCCCTTGTACGGCACGTGCGCCAGGCTGGTGCCGGAGGCGCGGGCGAACATCTCGCCCAGGATGTGCATCGGCGAGCCGCTGCCCGGGCTGGCGTAGCTCAGCGACTTGCCGCCCTTGGCCGCGGCCACCGCGTCCTTCAGGCCGGTGTAGCCCTTGGCGCCGCTGGCCACGAGGAACAGCGGCAGGTTGCCGGTCTGCACGATCGGCGTGAAGCCGTTGAGCACGTCGTAGCCCGAGGTGCTGCCGGTCTTGAGCACCAGCTGCGCGATCGAGAAGGTGCTGGGCGCGAGCAGCAGCGTGTAGCCGTCGGGCGCGGCCTTCGACACGAAGGCGCTGCCGATGATGCCGCTGGCGCCGGGGCGGTTGTCGACCACCACGGGCTGGCCGACGCGGGCCGAGAGCTTTTCGGCGTACAGGCGCGCCAGGGCGTCGGTGTCGCCACCCGCCGGATAGGCAACGACCAGCGTGATCGGTTTGCTGGGGTAGGTGTCTGCCCAGGCGAGTCCGGAAGCGCAAGCGGCGGCCAGGGAGAAGGCAGCGGCGATGGCGAGGCGGCGAGTGTGTGTCATCGAGGGTCCGTGGAATCGGTGGCTTGTTTCACTAAAGAAACAACGATTTATTAATGGAACACCGCGAGAATACCGACGAAGACAACTTCATGACTAGGTAAAAACCCTAGTTAAGGTGAAGCCAGGCTGCGCGGCCCACGAAAAAGGGCGGCCGTTTCGGGCCGCCCTTCGAGGGGGAAAGCGCGGAGCGGCTACCCGCCGTAGCGCGCCACGGTCAGGCCTTCCATGTCGATCTCGGGCGCCCTGCCCGCGACCAGGTCGGCCATCACGCGGCCGGTGCCGGCCGCCATGGTCCAGCCGAGCGTGCCGTGGCCGGTGCTCAGCAGCAGGTTGGGCACGCGGGTGGCGCCGATCACCGGCGTGCCGTCGGGTGTCATGGGGCGCAGGCCGGTCCAGAAGGACGCATCGCGCACCGGGCCGCCGCGCGGGAACAGGTCGGTCACGACGTGCTCGAGCGTGTCGCGCCGCCGCGCATCGAGCGCGAGGTCGAAGCCCGAGAGCTGCGCCGTGCCGCCCACGCGGATGCGATCGCCCAGGCGCGTGACGGCGACCTTGAAGGTCTCGTCCATCACGGTGGATTCGGGTGCGCCGCTCGCGTCGGTGATGGGCACCGTGATCGAGAAGCCCTTGACCGGGTACACCGGCAGGTCGATGCCCAGCGGGCGCACCAGCGCGGGCGAGTAGCTGCCGAGCGCGACCACGTAGCGGTCGGCGGTGAAATGGCCCTGGTCGGTGCGCACGCCGGTCACGCCCTTCCCCGCTTCGTGTTCGAGGGCCTGGATGTTCACGCCGAATCTGAATTGCACGCCTTCGGCTTCGGCCAGCTTGGCCAGCGCCTGCGTGAACTTGAAGCAGTCGCCGGTCTCGTCGCCCGGCAGGCGCAGGCCGCCGACGAACTTGTCCTTCACGGCGCCGAGCGCGGGCTCATGCAACACGCAGCCGTCGCGGTCGAGCACCTGGTAGGGCACGCCCGACGCCTTCAGCACCTCGACGTCCTTCGCTGTGCCGTCGAGCTGCGCTTGCGTGCGAAAGAGCTGCAACGTGCCCTGCATGCGCTCGTCGTAGCGGATGCCCGTGTCGGCGCGCAGCGCCTTCAGGCAGTCTCGGCTGTATTCGGCCAGCCGCACCATGCGGCCCTTGTTGAGTTCGTAGCGTGCCTGCGTGCAGTTGCGCAGCATCGACAGGCCCCAGCGCCACATGGCCGGATCGAGCATCGGCTTGATGACCAGCGGGCTGTGCTGCATGAGCATCCACTTGATCGCTTTCACCGGCACGCCGGGCCCGGCCCAGGGCGCCGAGTAGCCGGGCGAGACTTCGCCGGCATTGCCGAAGCTGGTTTCGAGCGCGGGCGCCGGCTGGCGCTCCAGCACCGTCACCGCATGCCCGGCGCGCGCCAGGTAGTACGCCACCGAGGTGCCGATGACACCGCTGCCGAGAATCAGGACCTGCATGACAACCCCTCCCTCTTGAAAGCCGCCATGGGCCGAGGGTACAGGGTCGGCGCTTACAGGCCCAGCGAGTCCTGCAGTTCGCGCGCCGTCCAGCGCTTCGGCTGTTGCGGCCAGGCCTCGAGCAAGGCGACCATGCGCGCGTTGCGCGGCGCGCTCAGGCCGTGCTCCTGCGCGAGCCGCACCACCTCGCCGCTGAGTGCGTCGATCTCGGTGCGACGGCCCAACGCGAGGTCGTCGGCCATGCTGGAGCGCGCCTTGGCGTCGATGCGCAGCATGCGCGCCGCGACGATGCGAAACAGCCAGTCGGGCAACCGCAGCAGGCCCGGCAAGCGCCGCGCCGGCACGGCCGCCACCTGCGCGGGCACGATGCCGCCGGTGCGCAGCACGCCCAGCGTTTCATCGATGAGCGCCGCGAAGCAGCGGCGGTAGCCGCGCTGCATGAGCTCGTCGCGCAGCGGCAGGCCCGACAGCGCATTGACCGGGTTGTTGAGGTTGAGCAGCAGCTTGCCCCATTGCACCGGCAGCAGGTCGGCATGCAGGTCGAGCGGCACGCCGGCGCGCTCGAACACGGGCAGCCAGTCGCGCAGCGCGGGGTCGTCTTCCGCGGCCAGCCGGCCGGGCGTGCCGCGATGGAAGGCGCCGTCGTCGATCTCGGCCACGTTGTACGGCACCATGCCGGCGCGGATGTTCAGCGACGGGCCGGCCTGTCCTGCGGCGGCGCAGTTCGAGATGCCGTTCTGCAGCGAAACCACCGTGGTGCCGGCCGGCAAGGCAAAGGCCAGTTCGCGCGCCGCCTCGGCCGTGGCGCCGCTCTTCACGCACAGCAGCACCAGCGCGGGCCGCGCACCCACCGGCACCTGCTCGCACAGGCGCAGCGTGGGCGCCGCCAGCTTGTGCCGGGCGCCGTCGAGGTCGGTGAGCGTGAGGCCGTGGCGCGCAAGCTTGTCGAGCACGCGCGGGCGGCCGACGAAGGTGACGGGCACGCCCGCCGCCGCCAGGCTGCCGCCGATGAAGCAGCCGATGGTGCCCGCCCCCATCACGAGCACTTCACCGGGGATCGCGTCGGACATGAAGTGCTGTGTGGGTAGTGAGCGGAAAGGACCTCAGGTCCGTTGGGCGACCCAGGCCTGCACCGATTGCAGCGCGGCCGGCAGGCCCGCGGCGTCGGTGCCGCCGGCCATGGCCATGTCGGGCTTGCCGCCGCCCTTGCCACCGACCTGCTGGGCCACGAAGTTGACCAGCTCGCCGGCCTTGACCTTGCCGATGCTGTCGGCCGTGACGCCAGCCGCGATCTGCACCTTGTCGCCGTCGACGGCGGCCAGCACGATGGCGGCGGTCTTCAGCTTGTCCTTGAGCTTGTCCATGGTGTCGCGCAGCGTCTTGGCGTCGGCGCCGTCGAGCTTGGCCGCGAGCACCTTGATGCCGTTGACGTCCACCGCCTGCGCGACGAGCTCGTCACCCTTGGACGACGCGAGCTTGCCCTTGAGCGCGCCCACTTCGCGTTCGAGCGTCTTGACCTGCTCCAGCACCTGCGAGAGGCGACCCTGCAGCTCGGCGGCCGGCGACTTGAGCGTGGCGGCCACGCTGTGCACGGTCGACTCGAGGTCCTGCAGGTACGACAGCGCATTGGCACCCGTGACGGCCTCGATGCGGCGCACGCCGGCGGCCACGCCGCCTTCGCTGACGATCTTGAACAGGCCGATGTCGCCCGTGCGGCCCACGTGGGTGCCGCCGCACAGTTCGCGGCTGGTGCCGATGTCGAGCACGCGCACGGTCTCGCCGTACTTCTCGCCGAACAGCATCATGGCGCCGGTCTTCTGGGCCGATTCGAGGTCCATCACGCGCGCCTGCGTGGGCGCGTTGTCCAGGATCTCGGCGTTGACGCGCTTTTCGATCTCGAGGATCTGCTCGCGCGTGACGGCTGCGTTGTGCGCGAAGTCGAAGCGCGTCTTGTCGGCGTCGACCAGCGAGCCCTTCTGTTGCACGTGGTCGCCCAGCACTTCGCGCAGGGCCTTGTGCATCAAGTGGGTGACCGAGTGGTTGCGCATGGTGGCGGCGCGGCGCGCGGTGTCGACGGCGGCCTTGACCGCGTCGCCGACCTTCAGCGTGCCTTGCGTTTGCGTGCCGTGGTGGCCGAACACGTCGGCCTTGATCTTCTGCGTGTCGTCGACGCCGAACTGCACGCCTTCGGCCACGAGCACGCCCTGGTCGCCGACCTGGCCGCCGCTCTCCGAATAGAACGGCGTGGTATCGAGCACCACGATGCCGCTCTGGCCTTCCTTCAGTTCGTCGACGGCCACGCCTTCGAGGTACAGCGCGACGACCTTGGCGTTTGCTTCCAGGTGGTCGTAGCCGGTGAAGGTGTTGCCCGCGCCGGCGTACTCGACGTTGCGGTCCATCTTGAACTTGCCGGCGGCACGGCCCGCGGCCTTCTGCTTTTCCATCGCGGCGTGAAAGCCCGCTTCGTCGACGCTCAGGCCGCGCTCGCGGCACACGTCGGCCGACAGGTCGAGCGGGAAGCCGTAGGTGTCGTGCAGCTTGAAGGCGACGTCGCCCGGCAGCACCTTGGCATCGCCGGCCAGCGCCGCGTCGAGGATTTCCATGCCGTTGGCCAGCGTTTCGAAGAAGCGTTCTTCTTCGGCCTTCAGCGTGTCGATGATGCGTTTCTCGTCGGCCACCAGCTTGGGGTAGGCGTCGCCCATGAGCTTCACGAGGTCGGGCACCAGCTTGTGGAAGAAGGGCTTCTTCTGGCCCAGCTTGTAGCCGTGACGGATGGCGCGGCGCACGATGCGCCGCTGCACGTAGCCGCGGCCTTCGTTCGACGGAATGACGCCGTCGGCCACCAGGAAGGAGGTGGCGCGGATGTGGTCGGCGATCACGCGCAGCGAGTTGTTCGATAGGTCTTGCGTGCCGGTCTCGCGGCCTGCGGCCTTGATGAGCGCATCGAAGATGTCGATTTCGTAGTTGCTGTGCACGTGTTGCAGGATCGCCGCCAGGCGCTCCAGGCCCATGCCGGTGTCGACGCAGGGTGCGGGCAGTTTCTTGACCGAGCCGTCGGGCTGCATGTCGAACTGCATGAACACGTTGTTCCAGATCTCGATGTAGCGGTCGCCGTCTTCATCGGGCGAGCCGGGCGGGCCGCCGGGGATCTCGGGGCCGTGGTCGTAGAAGATTTCGGAGCACGGGCCGCACGGGCCCGTGTCGGCCATCATCCAGAAGTTGTCGGACATGTAGCGGCCGCCCTTGTTGTCGCCGATGCGCACGACGCGCTCGGGCGGCAGGCCGATTTCCTTGGTCCAGATGTCGTAGGCCTCGTCGTCCTCGATGTAGACGGTGGCCCAGAGCTTTTCGGCCGGCAGCTTGTAGACCTGGGTCAGCAGCTCGAAGGCCCACTTCAGCGAGTCGCGCTTGAAGTAGTCGCCGAAGCTCCAGTTGCCCAGCATCTCGAAGAAGGTGTGGTGGCGCGCGGTGTAGCCCACGTTCTCGAGGTCGTTGTGCTTGCCGCCGGCACGCAGGCAGGCCTGCACCGAGGCGGCGCGCACGTAGGGGCGCTTGTCTTCGCCGAGGAACACGTCCTTGAACTGGACCATGCCCGAGTTCGTGAACATGAGCGTCGGGTCGTTGCCCGGCACCAGCGAGCTCGAAGGCACCACCGTGTGGCCCTTGGAGGCGAAGAAATCGAGAAAGGTCTTGCGGATGTCCGCGACCGTGAATGTGGGCTGGCTCATCTTTGGATTTCGTCTGCTGTCGGGGGCGGCCTGGCGATGGCGACCCTGCGTCGAAACCACTGCGTTGAACCGGCCTAACTGCTTGATTTGCTTGAACAATCGATTATAGGTTTGCGCATGGTGCCCGGGCCCGCCGCGGGCCTTGCGCACGCGCGATCCGGGAGCCGGGGCTAATATGGACGGCTGAAGCGGTGCGCGCCCTCCCCGGCTGCAGCCTGTTTCTTCCCTGTTTTCATCGGCAACCATGAATCAAGGAGCACGCATGGCGGGTCAGGCGTCGGAACACTGGAAGATCGAAGACCTCGATTTCTCCCGCATCGCACGCGAGCAGGTGCGCACGGACGAAAACCTCTTCTACCTGGTGGCGTCGGCCTCCTTCATCGAGAGCGGCTCCGACCTGTACACGCAGAACCTGGTCGATTTCTTCCGGGGTGACGACGAGGTCACCGAGTGGCTGTCGACCCACTGGGAGCAGGAAGAGCTGCAGCACGGCCGGGCCCTGCGCGCCTACGTGGACCACGTCTGGCCCGAATTTCCCTGGGAAAGCGCCTACCGCGGCTTCCTCGACGAGTACGCCACCTACTGCAAGGTCGAGCTGCTGGCCCCGACCCGCGCCCTGGAAATGACCGCCCGCTGCGTGGTCGAGACCGGCACCGCCACCTACTACCGCGCCATGGCCCGAAGCACCACCGAGCCGGTGTTGCGCGACCTGGCCACCCGCATCGCGACCGACGAGGTCAACCACTACAAGCACTTCTACCGGTTCTTTCGCCGCTACCGCGCGCAGGAGCGGCTGAACCGTTTCCGCGTGATGGGCACCATCGGCCGGCGCACGCTGGAGCTGAAAAGCGAGGACGCCGACTGCGCCGTCCGCCACGTGCTGCAGGCCCGCGCCCCGCACCGCGCCGGCGACGCGGCCTACGTGCAGCAGCTGAGCGCGCACATGAACCGTACCATCCGCACCCACCTGAGCCCCGCCGCCACGCTCAAGATGCTGATGCGCCCGCTGGAGCTGCCGGCCCGGGTGCAGACGGTGATCCAGTACCCGATCCGGCAGTTCATGGAGCATGTCTTCCTGCGCTGACGGGCCAAAACCCCAGAAAACGCCAGGAAACGCGCAAAAAAAACCCAGCACGATGCTGGGCTGAATCTCTGGATTGCTGTCACGCACAGAGAACCCGCACTTGAAGCGAGTCCGCAAAATTTAGGGCCCGGGCCGCCCCCGGCTTGTCGGACAACACCGACAGTTCTGCACGATCGTTCGGACCGAGGGTATCCCCCGAAGCTCGAAAAAGTGCCAAATTCTTCACACTTTTTAACTTGTCCTACGGTTACGACATTTTTCAGCTGACATGCTGGGCGCGCGTCCTCGCCGAGGATGCACTTGCTGTCACGCAACAGGGCCGCAAAAGAAGAGCTCTCTGTTTGCCTTAGAGCGCGCCCCTTCGGGGGCCCCTCGAGATACCCGCTCCGGCGGGTATTTTTTTGCCCGCCGCCGGGCCGCCCGTCGCCCTACCACATCGCCATGACGGGTTTTCCCAATCCGGTGGGGACAATGTTGTGGAAAACCGTGTGCGCAGCGCGCGAAACCCTTGCCTGGCGGGGCCTGCAACGCGGTGCCTGCGAAAGAGGCAGCGAAGGTAAAAAACCCGGAAAAATATTTTTCACGGCCGTTTTCCCCACCGAGCCCCGCCCGCCGCCGCCCCGAACGGCGCTGAAAGAATTCATCAGACTCCCACCCCGAAGCCCCCGCTAGCATCGAACGACCCGGGCGGCTAGCCTGCGCCGCGCCGGGGACCCAAGGGAGCAAAACATCGTGAAGTGGATCGTGGCTGGCTTTGTGGCGCTGGTTTTCTCAGTGCTGTCGTTCAACGCATTCATCGCCAACGACCTGAGCCGCCAGACCCGCGGCAACCGGCTCATCGCCATGCTGACCGACCTGTACGGCTGGCTGATGGGCACCCTGGGCGCCGTGCCGACGGGCCTCCTGTTCGCGGCGTGCGCCGTGGGCATCGTGGTGCTGGCGGTCCGGGACGGCAAGAAGGCGTCCTGAGCCATGCCGGTGACCACGCGCGTGGCCCTGCTCGACCCGCAAGGCACCACCGGACCCCAGCTGCTGCACAGCCTGCCCCGCCTGGGCTACGACACCCTGCGGTTCTCGAGTGCGGGCGACTTCTTTGCGTTGCTGGACAGCGGCCAGCCGATCGACCTGCTGCTCCTGGTGGTCGAGAACGAGCTGGCTTCGCGCAGCCTCTTCGCCGCCTGCAGGGCATTGAACATCCCGACGCTGCTCATCGTGCGCGACAGGCGCTGGGAGCAGCTCATGCCCTGGCGCGACGCGCCGGGCTGGGACGACTTCATCGAGCTGCACGGCGCCGGCATCGACGACGCCATCAACGAACTGGCCTGGCGCATGCGCACCCTGCTGCTGCGCGCCCGGCAGGCCGCGCAGACCGCCAGCCTCGGCGCGGCGAGCTGGGGCCCCTACCGCTTTCTCGACATGGCCCACACGGTGCTGCTGCACGAGCGGCGCATCCGCCTGCAGCCGCGCCAGTACGCCTTTGCCGTCACGCTGTTCCGCAACGCCGGGCAGGTGATCACGCGCGAGTGGCTGTGGCAGTCGATCTGGGACAAGACCACGCCGTATGAAGGCACGCGCGTGCTCGACGTGTGCGCGGCCAACATCCGCAAGCGCCTGGACCTGTGCGCCGCGAACGGCTACGAGCTGCGCGCGGTCTACAAGCAGGGCTACCGGCTGGTGTCGGTGCTGCCCGGGCGCGAACCCGTCAAGGAGAGGGAGTTCACGCGAAGAGGCCGGCCACGCCATGCCGCCCTTGCCGTGAATTACTGACAGGCCCGGCCCCGCAGCGGGCCGGGCCCCGGGCGCGCGTCAGGCGTCCGCCCCCACGCGAATCAGACGCGCCGGCTTCAGCCGGCCGTCCAGCGACGCCAGCCAGGCGCCCAGGTCCTCGTTCGACACGGGCGTCAGCAGCAGCTCGAAGGAACGCTGCGCGCGCACCGCGACGGGCACCGACTCCACGCTCTCCAGCTCCGAGCGGTGCGTGAGGTACAGCAGCGGCAGCATCCAGTCGGCCGCCTGGTGCATGGCGGGCACGCGCGCCACCGTCTTCTGCGCGTCGGCGTGCAGCCCCACGATGACCCCGTCGAAGCGCTGGCCCACCTCCAGCGCCTGGATCAGGTCGGCGATGCGCACGAAGGGAATGAAGTCGGCCCCCAGCGCCGTCAGCGAGTTGCCGGTGCAGGCGCGCTGCAAGGCGTCGGAATCGACCAGCGCGATCCGGTACCCCGAGGGAGCAGGCGCGTTCATCGTCACTGCTCCCCTGCGATGTCGAGCTCGACGCGCCGGTTGGGCTGCAGGCACTGCAGCAGCGCCGGCGTGCTGCGGCTGCCTTCGCAGTCGGACACCACCGGCTGGCGCTTGCCCATGCCCGCGGTGCGGATCAGCTTGCGGTCCAGCCCCTGCTGCACCAGCAAGTCGCGCACGGTGTTGGCGCGCTCCAGCGACAGCGCCTCGTTGTAGGCGTCGCCGCCCAGCCGGTCGGTGTGGCCGGTCACCACGATGTAGTGCAGCGAGCGGAAGTTGTTGCGCAGCTCGACGGCCAGGTGCTCCAGCCGCGTGCGCCCGGCGGGCTGCAGGTCGGTGAGCGAGGCACCGTCGAAGCGGAACAGGCCGTCGGCATTGAGCGTGACCTTCTGCGGCGGCGCCAGCTTGGTGCTGGCCGGAATCGGCGTGGCCGCCGGCGGCTGCGCGAGCAAGGCGCAGTCGGGGTTCTTCCACCAGCCGCCGGTCATGAGTTCGCTGCCGTTGAAACGCACCATGTACTGGCAGGTGACGTGCTCGCTGCCCTTGCCCGTGTAGAAGTGGAAGATGTAGTTCCACTCGCGCACGCCCCACAGGCCTTCGCTGAAGTGCGGCCAGCCCAGCAGCTCGCGCAGCTGGTCCTTGCCCATGCCGGGGCGCACGCGCTGGAACTTCTCGGTGCCCGGGAAGGCGCCCTGCTTCCACTTGGCGCTGTCCAGCGCCGGAAACTCCTCGGGCCTGGGCGTCGCGGGCTTCTCGGCCGCGGCGCGCGCCTGCGCGTCCTTGTCGATGGCGGCGCCGGGCGAGGCGCAGCCCTGCAGGGCCGCAAGCAAGGCCGCCAGTGCGACGGCGGACAGGGTTCGGTTCATCTTGTTCATTCTTTTGTTCTCTCGCTTCAATTGAAGACCCACTCGGCACCGACCGTGGCCGCGGCCCCGGCGCGGCTCATGCCCACGCCGCCGGTCACACTCCAGCCGTTGTTCTCGGCCGTGCGGCGGAAGCTGATGCCCACCGCGCTCTCGCCCTTGAACGTGCCGTAGCCCACGCGCATCACCGTCTTGCCCGGCACCGAGGTGCCCGGCATCTGCACCGCCATGGCGGCGGCCACGCCGGCATAGGCGTTCTTGGCGGTGTTGCGCAGCTCGTTGCCCAGCGCGTTGGTGCGCGCGTCGGTGTAGGCCATGCCGGCGGCGCCGGCCTGGTTCAGCTGCTGCACGTTGACCGCGTCGGTGGGTGCCACGCCCGGCGCCACGTTCTGCACCGTGACCGGGCCGGTGGAGGCCCCGTTGCCCATGGTCACGCTGTTGTAGTTGACGCTGCCGTCCACGTTCGTGTCGTAGCGCACCGCGCTTTGCTGCACGGCCTGCAGCTGGCGCACGTTCACCGCGTCGGTGGCCTGCGTGCCGCCGGCCACGTTGGTGATCTGGCGTTCGTTGCCGGCCGAACCGACCGACACCGCGCCCTGCGCCGACTGCACCACGGTGTTCGAGAACATCTCGCGCTGCCCGTTCATGCCGGCGCGGTTGGCCACCGCGCCGTCGCCCAGTGCCACGCTGTTGGCGGTGCTGGCCGTGCTGTTGGCACCCAGCGCGATGCTGCCGGCCGCCTTGGCCTGCGCGTTGTTGCCGGTGGCGATGGCGTTGTTGCCCAGCGCGACCGCGTTCGGCCCGATGGCCACGCTCTCGGCGCCGGCGGCGTTCGAGTCGGCGGCCTTCGAGTTCGCGTGGAAGTACTTGATACCGCCACCACCCGTGGTCATGTTGTTGATCGCCTGGTTGGTCGCGTACAGCTGGCTGCCGTTCACCGCATCGGTGCTGGTGGCGCTGATCTCGCCGGCCGCGACGTTGGTGACCTGGCGCTCGTTGCCCTCCGAGCCGACGCTGACCACGCCCACCGGCTTGGTGCCGGCGAACTGGTAGGTCGTGCCCTGGAGCGTGACGCTCTCGGTGGGCTTGGCCTCCGCCGTGGTCGAGTCGTTGCCCAGCGCCACGCTGTTCTTCGTGGTGACCACGGCGCCCGTGCCGATAGCCACGCCCTGGTCGGCCTTGACGGCCGCGCCCGAGCCCACCGCCGTGCTGTCGGTGCCCGTGGACGTGGGCGCCACGTAGGTCGTCGGCGAACCGGTGATCCACTTGCTGCCCGCCGCCGCGGCCTGGCTGGCCACCGCCTGCAGCTGCGCCACGTTCACGGCGTCGCTCGGCGCACTGCCGGCCGCCACGCCGGTGATCTGGCGGAACACGCCGTTGGCCGCGTCGCCCACGCCCACCGCACCCGTCGTGCTGGTGGTGGCCGCGATGGCATCCGCTTGTGCCGCGGTCGCCTCCGGCGGCACATAGCCCTTCACGCCCGCTGCGCGGTCTGCCACCGAGCCTGCGCCCAGTGCCGCACCACCGGTCGCGGTGGCCGTGCTGCCTGCGCCCACTGCCACGCTCACATCGCCGACAGCGGCGCTCGCCGCGCCCATCGCGACGCTCGCCACGCCCGAGGCGTTCGAGGCCGCGCCCGCGGCCACGCTGCCGTTGCCCGCAGCCCGTGCCCAGGCGCCGAAGGCCGCGCTGTCGATGCCGTCCGCGGTCGAGAAGTAGCCCACCGCCGTGCTGCGGTCGCCCATCGCCCAGGCGGCATTGCCGATCGACGTGGCGCTGACGCCCGCGGCCTGCGCCGCCGTGCCCATCGCCACCGCGTTGACGGCCGTCGCCTGCGCGTCCTTGCCCGCGGCGATCGCGTCGGCGCCCGTGGCACCGTCGTTGTTCTCGTTGCCGCCGCCGGTCGAGTTGACGCTGTAGTACTTGGTCTTGCTCTCGGCGACCGTGTCCTTGAGCTGGCTGACGTTCACCGCGTCGGTGCCGGCCACGCCGGGCGCCACGTTGGTGATCACCTTGCCGCCCGCGTCGACGCCCGCCGTGGTCACGCTCGGACCGCCGACGATGGTCAGGCCGGTGGCGCCGAGGGTGACGTTCGGGCCGACGGTCACACCGGCGTTGTTCATCACCGTGTCGCCGGTGGTCACGCTGTCGAACTTCACGTCCTTGGCCGTGGCCACGGTCAGCGTGTTGCCGTTGCGCGTGACCACCATGTTGTCTCCGTTGGCGAAGTTGGCCGTACCGCCCGGTGCGATGTTCTGCGGCGTCGCCTCGCCGTTCGCGCTCAGGTTCCAGCCCTTGCTGGCCGTGGCGTCGACCAGCTTGAGCTGCTCTTCGGTCGCTGCGCGGCCCACGGTCGCGAAGCTCGGGTCGGTCAGCGTCTTGTTGCTCAGGCCCTGGATGTCGTTGCTGACGCCGCTGAGCTTGACGGTGCCGCTGGTGACGCCGCCGGCTGCGACTGCGGTGGTGGTCGTGCCGTTGTTGACCGTCAGGCCCGTGGTGTTGAGCACGCTCTGTCCCACGGTCACGCTGTTGTTGACCTTCACATCGTCAGCCAGCTTGAAGTCGAGGTTCGTGCCGGTGCGGGTGATCGCGATGTTGCTGTCCGAGTTGCCGAAGTCGACCTTGCCGCCCGGCGCGACGTTGCCGCCGGTGGCTTCGCCATTGGCTGCGACATTCCAGCCTGCGCTGGCGGTGTCGTTGACCTGCTTCAGTTGCTCTTCCGTCGCAGCACGGCCCACAGTCGCGAAGCTCGGGTCGGTCAGCGTCTTGTTGCTCAGGCCCTGGATGTCATTGCTGACGCCGCTGAGCTTGACGGTGCCGCTGGTGACGCCCCCCGCCGCGACGGCCGTGGTGGTCGTGCCGTCGTTCACGGTCAGGCCCGTGGTGTTGAGCACGCTCTGGCCCACGGTCACGCTGTTGTTGACCTTCACGTCATCCGCCAGCTTGAAGTCGAGGTTCGTACCGCTGCGGGTGATCCTGACGTTGCTGTCGGAGTTGCTGAAGTCGACCTTGCCACCCGGTGCGACGTTGCCGCCCGTGGCTTCGCCGTTGGCTGCGACATTCCAGCCTGCGCTGGCGGTGTCGTTGACGATCTTGAGCTGTTCCTCAGTGGCCCCACGGCCCACCGTCGCGAAGCTCGGGTCGGTCAGCGTCTTGTTGCTCAGACCCTGGATATCGTTGGTCACGCCACTCAGGTTGACCGTCCCGCTGGTCACGCCGCCTGCCGCGACCGCGGTGGTGGTCGTGCCGTTGTTGACCGTCAGACCCGTGGTGTTGAGAACGCTCTGGCCCACGGTCACGCTGTTGTTGACCTTCACATCGTCAGCCAGCTTGAAGTCGAGGTTCGTGCCCGTGCGGGTGATCGCGATGTTGCTGTCCGAGTTGCTGAAGTCGACCTTGGCGCCCGGCGCAACGTTGCCGCCGGTGGCTTCGCCGTTGGCCGCGACATTCCAGCCTGCGCTGGCGGTGTCGTTGACCTTCTTCAGCTGCTCTTCGGTAGCTGCACGCCCCACCGTCGCGAAGCTCGGATCGGTCAATGTCGTATTGCTCAGGCCCTTGATGTCGTTGGTGACACCGCTGAGGTTCACGCTGCCGCTGGTCACGCCGCCTGCGGCCACCGCAGTGGTCGTGGTGCCGTTGTTGACCGTCAGGCCCGTGGTGTTGAGCACGCTTTGGCCTACGGTCACGCTGTTGTTGACCTTGACGTCATCGGCCAGCTTGAAGTCTAGGTTCGTACCGCTTCGCGTGATGGCGATGTTGCTGTCCGAATTGCTGAAGTCGACCTTGGCGCCCGGTGCAACGTTGCCACCCGTGGCTTCGCCGTTGGCTGCGACATTCCAGCCTGCGCCGGCGGTGTCGTTGACCTTCTTCAGTTGCTCTTCAGTGGCCGCACGTCCCACGGTCGCAAAGCTCGGGTCGGTCAACGTCGTGTTGCTGAGGCCCTGAATGTCGTTGGTGACACCGCTCAGGTTGACGGTTCCACTGGTCACGCCGCCGGCCGCAACGGCCGTGGTCGTGGTGCCGTTGTTGATCGTCAGACCCGTGGTGTTGAGCACGCTCTGCCCCACTGTCACGCTGTTGTTGACCTTCACATCGTCAGCGAGCTTGAAGTCGAGGTTCGTGCCCGTGCGGGTGATCGCGATGTTGCTGTCGGAGTTGCTGAAGTCGACCTTGCTGCCCGGTGCGACGTTGCCGCCCGTGGCTTCGCCGTTCGCCGCCACGTTCCAGCCTGCGCTGGCCGTGTCATTGACGATCTTGAGCTGCTCTTCAGTCGCTGCACGGCCTACCGTCGCGAAGCTCGGGTCGGTCAACGTCTTGTTGCTCAAGCCCTGGATGTCGTTCGTCACGCCACTCAGGCTGACCGTTCCACTGGTCACGCCGCCGGCAGCCATCGCCGTCGTGGTCGTGCCGTTGGTCACGGTGGTGCCCGTCGCCGACGTCGTCGTGACGTTGCCCGCGCCGTCGTTCACCGTCAGGCCCGTCGTGTTCAGCACGCTCTGGCCCACCGTGACGCTGTTGTTGACCTTGACGTCGTCGGCCAGTTTGAAGTCGAGGTTCGTACCGCTTCGCGTGATCGTGACGTTGCTGTCCGAATTGCTGAAGTCGACCTTGCCGCCCGGTGCGACGTTGCCTCCCGTGGCTTCGCCGTTCGCCGCCACGTTCCAGCCTGCGCTGGCCGTGTCGTTGACGATCTTGAGCTGTTCTTCCGTGGCCCCACGGCCCACGGTCGCAAAGCTCGGGTCGGTCAGCGTCTTGTTGCTCAGGCCCTGAATGTCGTTCGTCACGCCGCTCAGATTGACCGTCCCGCTGGTCACGCCGCCGGCTGCAACGGCGGTGGTCGTCGTGCCGTTGTTCACAGTCAGACCGGTGGTGTTCAGCACGCTCTGGCCCACGGTCACGCTGTTGTTGACCTTCACGTCATCCGCCAGCTTGAAATCGAGATTCGTGCCCGTGCGGGTGATCGCGATGTTGCTGTCAGAGTTGCTGAAGTCGACCTTGCCGCCAGGCGCCACATTGCCGCCCGTGGCCTCACCGTTCGCTGCCACGTTCCAGCCTGCGCTGGCCGTGTCGTTGACGATCTTGAGCTGTTCTTCCGTAGCCCCACGGCCCACCGTCGCAAAGCTTGGATCGGTCAGCGTCTTGTTGCTCAGCCCCTGGATGTCGTTGGTCACGCCGCTCAGATTGACCGAGCCACTGGTCACGCCACCTGCCGCGACTGCGGTGGTGGTCGTGCCGTTGTTCACCGTCAGGCCCGTGGTGTTGAGCACGCTCTGCCCCACCGTCACGCTGTTGTTGACCTTCACGTCGTCAGCGAGCTTGAAGTCAAGGTTCGTACCGCTGCGGGTGATCGTGACGTTGCTGTCGGAGTTGCTGAAGTCCACCTTGCCGCCAGGCGCGACATTGCCGCCCGTGGCCTCGCCGTTGGCCGCCACGTTCCAACCTGCGCTGGCCGTGTCATTGACGATCTTGAGCTGCTCTTCAGTGGCCGCACGCCCCACCGTCGCAAAGCTCGGATCAGTCAGCGTCTTGTTGCTCAGCCCCTGGATGTCGTTCGTCACGCCACTCAGGTTGACCGTTCCGCTGGTCACGCCGCTGGCCGCAACGGCTGTGGTCGTCGCGCCATCGTTCACCGTCAGGCCCGTCGTGTTGAGCACGCTCTGGCCCACCGTCACGCTGTTGTTGACCTTCACATCGTCAGCCAGCTTGAAGTCGAGATCCGTGCCGGTGCGCGTGATCGCGATGTTGCTGTCCGAGTTGCTGAAGTCGACCTTGGCGCCCGGTGCGACGTTGCCCCCCGTGGCTTCGCCGTTGGCCGCCACGTTCCAACCCGCGTTGGCGGTCGCATCGACGGCCTTGAGCTGGCTCACGTTCACCGCATCTGTATCGACCGCGCCGGCCGCCACATTGGTGATGCGCCGCTCGGTGCCCACGCCGCCCACCGACACTTCGCCCACCGGCGTCGCGCCGGCGACCGACGTCGCGCCCGTCGGCACATAGGCCGCGTTCGCATTCAGCGTCGCCAGGTCCGTGGCCGTCGTGCTGTTCGCACCCAGCGCCACCGCGTTCGCGTAGGTGGCGCTGGCATCGGTGCCGATGCTGACGCCGCTGTCGCCTGTGGCCTTGGCACGGGTGCCGATGGCAACGGTGTTGCTGGCGCTGATGTTCTCGCCCGCGTTCAAGCCGATCGCGACGTTGGCGCTGCCCTGGACCCCGCCGCCGGAAAGACCGCCCAGCGCCACGTTGAAGGCGCCGTTGGTGCCCTGCCCCGCGGAACTTCCGATGCCCACGTTGGAGAAACCGGTCGTGACCGCCCCGCCATTCACGCCGATGCCGATGTTGGAGTCACCGGTGACGCGGGCGCCCGCGCTCAACCCGAGCGCGGTGTTGTTCCCGCCCGTCACCGACACACCGGCGCTGTTGCCGACGGCCGTGTTGTCCGCTCCCGCCACCTGCCGGCCCGCGGCGTACCCGACGAAGGTGTTGTGCGAATTGCCAGCCGCCGTGCTGCCCGAGCCGGCCAAGTTGCCGACCGCCACGGTGCCCACGCCCGCGGCCACGGCATCCACGCCTGCCGCGATCGCATTGATGCCGGTCGCGCCCTTGTTGTCGTAGTTGCCGCCCTGCGTGCCGTTGTCGTTCACGCTGTAGTAGTGCGTCTGCGCGCCCTTGAGCTGGCTCACGTTCACTGCGTCGGTGTCGTCCGATCCGGCGGCCACGTTGGTGATGCGCCGCTCCTTGCCCGCGCTGCCCACCGACACCTCGCCCACCGGCGCGGTGCCGGCCACGGCCGTCGCGCCTGCCGGCACATAGGCGTTCTTGAGTGCCAGTGCGGCCGCGTCCTGCGTCGCCTTCGAATCCGCGCCCAGCGCCACGCTGTTGACGGCGGCAGCCTGCGCGCCATGGCCGACGGCAACGCCGTCGTCCTTGCTGGCCACGGCGCTGTTGCCGATGCTCACTGTGTTGTTGGCAGTGATGCCGGCAAACGTCGCGGTGTCGACGATGCCTGCCAGGCTGCCGATGGCGATGTTGCTGCTGCCTGTTGTTCCAGCACCAGCCAGGGCACCGATGCCGATGTTCGCATCGCCGACGACGGAGGCCCCCGACAAGTCGCCCATGGCGATGTTGTCGTTGCCGGTCACGGACTGACCCGCACTGCCGCCAACCGCAGTGTTGTAGGTGCCCTTGGTCCCCATGCCGCTGTAAGCACCCATCGCCAGGTTGTAGTCGCCCTGGACACTCTGCCCCGCCGCAATGCCGAACGCAGCGTTCGAGCTGCCCGCCACGTCCTTGCCCGCAGCGGACCCCACCGCGGTGTTGCTGGACCCCACGACACCGCCACCCGCTTCGGTGCCGATGCCCACGTTGTTCTGGCCGGCCAGGCCGGCGCTGGCGCCCACGCCGGCCAGATAGCCGATGGACACGCTGCGCTCGCCGTTCGCCTGCGCGCCCACGCCCGCCGCCAGTGCGTTGATGCCGGTGGCGCCGTCGTTGGCGTAGTTGCCGCCCTGCACGCCGTTGTCGTTCACGCTGTAGTAGTGCGTCTGGCCCGCTTTCAGCTGCGCCACGTTCACCGCATCGGTGGCTTGCGTGCCCGCCGCCACGTTCGTGATCTGGCGCGTCTGCCCGTTGCCGCCGACGCTCACCGCGCCCAGCGTGCTCTTCCACGTGGCCGAGGTGTCCGTCGAGGCCAGGCCCGTGGCCGGGTCGAAGCCCGCCACGCCCTTGTCCGTGCTCGCCACCGACTTGCTGCCCAGTGCCACGCCGTCGGCCACCGTCACGCTGGTCGAATCGCCCAGTGCCGTGGCATTGGCCACGTTGACCTTGACGTTGTTGCCCAGCACGAAGGTGTTGTTCGCCGCAGCGCCCAGCGTGTTGTTGTTGCCCACGCTGTAGCTGTTGGTGCCGTCGATCACGGTCGGGTCGCCGATGGCGCCGCTGTTGTTGCCGTTGACGACGTTGCCCGTGCCGATGCTGATCGACTGCGTGCCCAGCGCCTGGGCGCCCGTGCCGATCGCGATGGCGCGCTCGGCATTGGCAAATGACTGGGTGCCCAGGGCGATCGTGTCGCTCGCCGTCGTCGGCGTGATGTTCCCGGAGGCCACATCGCCGGCAAGGCCCGCGGCCGAGCCGATCGCCAGGTTGCGGTTGCCGCTCACCAGGGCCCCTGCCGTCTGGCCGAGCGCGATGTTTTCGTTGCCGTCGGCGGCAAGACCGGCGTTCTGGCCCAGCGCCACGTTGCTGTTGCCCTTGGCGATCGAGCCCGCCCCCGCACCGATGGCCAGATTCGCATCACCCTGGGTGCCAAGCCCCGCCCCCTGTCCGATCGCGGCATTGCCCGAACCCACGACGCTGGCGCCCGCCGAAGTGCCCATGCCGATGTTGCCGTCGCCCTTCACGAACGCGCCCGCGGCGAAGCCCCATGCGGCATTGCTGTCGCCCTCGGTGTTTGCGCCCGCCAGGTTGCCGAAGGCCGAGTTGGCGGTGCCCTTGGAGAAGATGCCCGCCCCCGCGCCGATGAAGCTGTTCAGGTCGCCCTCCGACGAGCTGCCGGCCGTTGCCCCGATGAAGGTGTTGCTGTTGCCCGACGCCGCCTGCCCTGCGTTGTTGCCGATGGCGGTGATGTCCGCGCCCGCGCTCTTGTTGCCGGCACCGGCGCCGATGAAGGTCCCCGTCAGCACGGTCGAATCCTTGCCTGCGCTGGCGCCGATCGCCACGGTGCCGCCCTTGGCGGCAGAGGCCTGGGTTCCGATCGCCACGCCGTTCGCGCCGGCCGCGTTGGCCTGGTAGCCCTGCGCGATCGCATAGTGGCCGCCGGCCGTCGCGCCATGACCCATGGCGGTCGCATGGTCCCCGCCGGCCTTGGCATCGACGCCCGAGGCGATGGCGTTGAGGCCCGTGGCGCCCTTGTTGTCGTAGTTGCCGCCCTGCGTGCCGTTGTCGTTCACGCTGTAGTAGTGCGTCTGCGCGGCCTTGAGCTGCGAGACGTTCACCGCGTCGGTATCGACCGCACCCGCCGCCACGTTCGTGATCTGCCGCGTCTGCCCATTGCCGCCCACGCTCACCGCGCCCAACGTGCTCTTCCACGTGGCCGAGGTGTCCGTCGAGGCCTTGCCCGTGGCCGGGTCGAAGCCCGCCACGCCCTTGTCCGTGCTCGCCACCGACTTGCTGCCCAGCGCAGCGCCGTCAGCCACCGTCACGCTGGTCGAGTCGCCCAGCGCAGTCGCGTTGGCCACGTTGACGTTGACGTTGTTGCCCAGCACGAAGGTGTTGTTCGCCGCAGCGCCCAGCGTGTTGTTGTTGCCCACGCTGTAGCTGTTGGCGCCGTCGATCGTGCTCGGATCGCCGATGGCGCCGCTGTTGTTGCCATTGACGACGTTGCCCGTGCCGATGCTGATCGACTGCGTGCCGTTGGCCTGGGCACCCTTGCCCATGGCAATGGAGGCTTCGCCCTTCGCAAAGGCGCTGTCGCCCACCGCCACGCTGGACACACCGAAAGCCTTGCTCGTCGTGCCGATGGCCACGGCGGCCTTGTCGCCGGCGACCGCCGACGAGCCCAGCGCCACGGCGTCGTCGCCGGTGGCGCGCGACAGGTGGCCGATGGCCGTCGTGCGGCTGGCATCGATGCCGGCCACGCCGTTGCGCTGGAACGCCTGGGTGACCGAGGTCTGCAGCTCGGCGGCGGTGACCAGCACGTTGCCGCTGCTGGCCTCGATGACGTTGCCGCTGGCGTCCAGGGTGTAGGTGCCGTCGGCCAGGCCGGCCTCGGTCACGCCGCGCTTGGCCAGAAAGCCCATGTACTCGGTCTGCGCCGCCAGGTTCGCCGCCTGCACGGCGGCCTGGGAGATCGGGGCGTTCGGGTCCTGCGCGGCCAGCGCCAGGTTGGCGCTCGCCAGGGTGCCGAGCGCGATGTTGTTGCTGCCCTTGGCCTGAAAGCCCGCCATCGTGCCCTGGTTGATGTTCTGGTCGCCCGTCACGAACTGGCCGGCGCGCTGGCCCACCGCGACGTTGCGGTTGCCGCTCGAGAGCCCGCCCGCGCCGTAGCCCATGCCGGCGTTCTCGTCGCCCTGCACCACAAGGCCCGCCTGGTTGCCGACGTAGGAATTGCGCGCGCCATTGCCGCTCGCGCCCGAGCCGCTGCCGACGAAGGTGTTGAGCGAATTGCTGAAATCGTTGGGGTCGGCCTTGGCGGGGCGGCCCGTGCCCGCGAACGTGCCGATCGCGACGGTGTCGTAGCCGGCTTCAGCGCGCGAACCCAGGGCGGTGCCGCGTCCCTCGGCCTTGGCCGAGCCGCCCAGCGCCACGGAGTTGCCCTCGGTGGCAGAGGCATAGGTGCCGACCGCCACGGAACTCCAGTTCTCGGTCGGCCCGGTCAGGCGGTCGCCACCGCTCGCAATGGCGGCGCGGCCGATGGCGATGTCGCCAAGCTTGTGCGCCTCGGCGCCGTTGCCCACGGCCACGGTGTCGTTCGCGAGCGCCTTGGCGTCGGGGCCGATCGCCACGCTGTTGACGCCGATGGCGCCCGAGTTGGCCTGGGTCGAGTTGCCGACCGCCGTCGAGTTCACGTGCAGGTACGGTGTCTCGTCGACATTCACCCAACGACCGTTCTTCCAGGTCATCAGCCCGACGCCGAGGCCGTTGCCCGAGGTGCCTGCCGTGGTGTTGAAGACCACCATGCCTTCGACCGGCGTCGGCGCGGCCAGGCCCCAGGTCGTGGCGTCGGTCAAGGCGGCACGCGGCATCAGCACGCCCTTGTTCGGCACACCCGCGCCCGGCTCCGGCCCGATGGTCAGCCAGGAACTGGGGTCCGGGGACGGCGTGCCGACCCCGACCTGCGCGAGCGCCGGCCCGCCCAACAGGAGCATGCCCAGACCCAGCGCCGCGAGTTGGCGTTGCGCGCTGCGGCTCTTCTTGCCTCGAGCCGAAGCAATTTCCGACGCGGCAACCCAAGCGCCCAGCGCCTCATTCCAGATGGATCGATAAGACTTGTTCATTTCCCCTGTTCCTCGGATGCAAGCCAGCCTTACTCCGCAGGATCGCGACATGGCGAGCGGAGATGACCGGAGATGTGGAGTGATCGGAGCGCCGGGTGGCGCTACAGGGGGCGGATGATGTCGACGGCCTTCGAGGGCCGAAGGGCCGGCGTGAGGTTTGGTCAGATTTGCAGTCAGCTTTAGGCTGCATTTGTGAATTTCTTTACTACTTCATAACCATCGCCAACAATGTTGCTAACGTTCACGCTACGGAATTCGTCAGATTTCGGGTGTGGATTCACTGTCAAAATTGCCGCCGCCACCCCTGGAGTCCATGCGCATCGCCATCCTTGAAGACGACCCGAACCAGCTCTCGCATCTCGTGCGGACACTCGAGCAGCTGTTAACAATTGGCGAGACGAATGTGACCTGCATCACGTTTTCGAACGGGTCGACCTTGCAACAGGCACTGCGGCGCGAAAGCTTCGATCTGCTGGTGCTCGACTGGAACGTGCCCGGCCTCGCCGGCGTCGAATTGCTGCAGTGGCTGCGCAAGTGGCAGACCGACAAGGTGCCGGTGCTCATGCTGAGTTCACGCGCTTCCGAGCACGACGTGGTGCAGGCGCTGAACCTCGGCGCCGACGACTACATCGTCAAACCCTTCCGACCGCTCGAACTGCGCGCCCGCGTGCAGCGCCTGATGGCCCGGCGCGTGCCGATCGCGCCGTCCGACGGCGAGCGCTTCGGCCGCTGGGAGTTCGAGCGGGTGTCGCAAAGCGTCCTGATCCACCCGGCCCCGGGCGATGACGCCGCGCCGCAACGGCATGCCCTCACCGACCGCGAATTCAAGCTCGCACTGACGCTGTTCCAGCACATGGGCGACACGGTGTCGCGCGCGCATCTGCTCGAAAGCGCCGGCTACAGCAACGAAGAACTGCCTTCGCGCACGCTGGACAGCCACATCTACCGGCTGCGCAGCAAGCTCGGCCTCGAAGCCGAAAGCGGACTGAGCCTGCGCACGGTGTACGGCCGCGGCTACCGGCTCGAGGCCACGCAACACGCACCGCAGGCGGATTCCTGATGGCGACGACGCACGAAACCCCTTTCCGTCTGCGCCGCTCGCACCGCCTCCTGGCCTGCGCCGCGCTGCTCGTCGCCACGGCGGCGGGCGCGCAGTCGCCGCACGTGGTGAAGCCCGGCGAAACCTTGTGGGGCATCTCCGGCCAGCAGCTGGACACGCCGCTGCGCTGGCCCGAAGTGCAGCAGCGCAACCAGGTGGGCGAGCCCCGCCTGCTGCAACCGGGCACGGTGCTGTACTTTGCCGACGGCCGGCTCGTGCCCGAGGGCGCGGCGGTGGTCACCGCGGTCGAAGGCCGGGCCTCGCGCAAGCGCGCGGGTGTGCCTGAACAGGTTCTCACGCCCGGCCTGCCGATCCAGGCTGGCGACACGCTCATCACCGGCACCGATGCCTTCGTGACCCTCGGGGTGGCGGGCGGCAGCCGCGTCGTGCTGCCCTCGCGCAGCGCGCTGGAGGTGCTGGCCATCGATGCCAATACCGTGCGGCTGCGGCTCATCGAAGGTCGCGTCGAATCCCAGGTGCACAAGCAGCAGCCGAACCAGCAGTTCGAGATCCGCGCGCGGTCGATGGGCCTGGGCGTGCGCGGCACGCACTTTCGCGTGCGCGACGAAGACGGCGTGCTGACCGGCGAAGTGATTTCGGGTGAAGTGGTGGTGCAGCGCACCGCACAGTCCGAACCGCCGCTCGTGCTGCGCGAAGGCCGCGGCGCGGTGCTGCTGGAGAGCGGCCCGTCGCAAGCGCAGGGGCTGCTGCCGGCGCCCCAGCTGGTGCCCGAAACGACGGCGCGCAACGATCGCACGTTCCGCTTCACGCCCGTCGCGGGCGCGCAAACCTACCGCCTGCAATTGGCGCGCGACGAGCGCTTCCTGCTGCCGGTGTACGAGCAACGCGGCCCGGGACCTTCCTTCACGGTGCCGGCGGAACTGCCGTCGGGCCTGTACCAGTTGCGCCTCACGGCCTTCGATGCCGCCCGGCTCGAAGGGCTGCCGGGCGACGGCACGGTCTACCTGCCCACGGTCGAAGGCGGCGCGAGCGGCCAGAGCACGTCGACCGCACTGCCCGACGGGCGCGTGGAGGTCCGCTGGCCGGGCATCGCGGGCCAGCGCTACACCTTCGAACTCGCGCGCAGCCCCGACTTCGCCGTGTTGCTGGTGAACGAGCCCGCGGTCTATGCCACCGGCATGACGGTCGGCCCCTTCGCGCTCGGCGGGCGCTACCACTGGCGCGCGCGCCAGGCCACCCCCGACGGTGCGGCGTCCGCAGCGACCGGTTTCGGCGGAAGCTTCGACATCCCGGTGCGCTGAAGCGGGGCCACGCGCATGCGCCTCGTCGTCGAACGCCTGCTGATGGCGCTGCTGCTGCCGCTGGCCATGCTCGGCCTGGCGCACCGCCCGGGCCTGCTGCAGATGGATGCGTACATCCACGACCGCCTGCTGATCCTGGCCTCGCACCGGGCGTCGGCCGACATCCTGATCATCGCCATCGACGAGCACAGCCTGCGCGAACTCGGGCGCTGGCCCTGGAGCCGCGCGACCCACGCGCGCCTGCTCGAACGGCTCGCGCCGGCGGCGCCGCGCGCGGTGCTGCTCGACCTCTTCCTGACCGAGCCGAGCGCCGACCCGCGCGAAGACGCGCACCTGGCGCGGGCCATGGGCCTGCTGCCCGTGTACCTGCCGCTGCTGCATGCGAGCCCCCTGGCCTTCACGAGCCACGAATGGCCGGGCTTCCTGCCGCCGCTGCCGGACTTTGCCGCCCAGGCCCGCGGCGTGGGGCATGCCGGCCTCGCGCCCGACACCGACGGCGTGGCGCGCACGCTGTACCTGCTCGAGGGCTATCCGAACCAGCTGCAGCCCTACGTGGGCGCGCTGATGGCGCAGCGCGTCCCGCCGGCCGTGGTCGACTCCGAAGCGACGCCGGTCGACTGGCTGCGCCAGAGCCCGTTGCGCCTGCTGTTCGCCGGCCCGCGCGGCAGCTACCGCACCGTGCCCTACGTGAGCGTGCTGCGCGGCGAAGTGCCCGCCGAGCTGCTGCGCGACAAGCTGCTGCTCGTGGGCGCCACCGCGCCCGGCCTCGGCGACCAGACGCTCACGCCCAACGCCGGCATCCGTGGCGTGCTGCCTGGCGTGGAGGTGCATGCCAATGCCATCGACAACCTGATGCACGGGCGCAACGTGAGCGTGTCGCCGCCGCTGTGGCACGCGGCCTGGACCGTGGTGCCGCTGTGGCTCGCGCTGTGGCTGCTGGTCCGGCGGGGCCGGCACGCGCTGCCGATCGCCGCCGGCCTCGCGAGCGCGTGCCTGCTGATCAGCGGCATCGCCATGCTGGTGTGGCACCACTGGCTGCCGCCTGTGGCGCCGATGCTCGGCCTGGCCATCCTCTACCTGCTGTGGAGCTGGCGCCGTCTCGAATCGCAGTTCGTCTACCTGCGCAAGCGCGCGCAGGTGCTCGACGCCCTGCCCGGCGGCACCTTCGAAGTCATGCCGGCCCGCTCGCCGGCGCCCGCCGATCCGGCGGAGCATCCCAAGCAGGCGCTCGACCGCGCCATTGCACGCCTGCGGCGCATGCAGCAGCTCATGGACAAGGCCATGCAGGCGATGCCCGTGGCCATGCTGATCTGCGACGAAGAGGGGCGCATCGGGTCGGGCAACGCCGCAGCCTTCCGGCTCCTGGGCGCCGGTGCCATGCCATCGCACGAGGACGATGGCATGGCACCGCCCGCGCTGCGCGGCGTGCGCCTGCCCGAGCTGATCGCGCCGCTGGCCGTGCCGCCCGCCAGCGGCACGCCGGCCCGCACGGACGCCGCCCACTGGACCGACCGGCTGCACGGCGAGTACGCGACCCCCGACGCGCGCGTGTTCCGCCTGGAGGCCGCAGCCTTCAGCGGCGACGCGCCCGAAGACCGGGGCTGGGTCGTGATGCTGCCCGAGCTCACGGCCGAGCGCGAAGCGCAGCGCCAGCGCGACGAGTGGCGCCAGTTCCTGTCGCACGACCTGCGCAGCCCGCAGGTCACGATCCTCAGCATCCTGTCGATGCATCCCACGGCCGATGCCGACATGCGTTCGGCCATCGGCCGCGAAGCCGAGCGCACCCTCGCGATGGCCGAGGGCTTCATGGACTTCGCGCTCGCCGAATCGGACGACTACCGCTTTGCGGACACGCACGTCGGCGCCGTGCTGCTCGATGCCAGAGACCAGGTGTGGCACTACGCGCAGTCCCATGGCGTGCGCGTCGAAGCGCGCATCGACGACGCCGCCGGCGACACGATCCTGCGCGCCGACGGGGCCTTGCTGACCCGCGCGATCGTCAACCTGCTGAACAACGCCATCCGCCACAGCCCGTCCGGCCGCCGTGTGGAATTGGGCATGGCCATCGAACCCGGCGCCGACGGCGCGGACGCGGCCAGCGTGCGGATTTCCGTCAGCGACCAGGGCTCGGGCATGACGCCCGGACAGCTCGACGCCCTGCTCCACGCACCGCGCGGCCGGCGCGCGCCCACCGCGCCGGAAGCCGCCCCCGGCGAGACCAAGGGCACGGGCACGGGCACGGGCACGGGCACGGGCACGGGCACGCGGCGCATGGGCCTGGGCTTTTCCGTCGTGCGCGCGGTGGTCCAGAAACACAACGGCACCCTGGGCGCGGACAGCGCGCCCAGTGCCGGCACCACCGTCTGGCTGCGGCTGCCCCTGCCCGGTTCGCGCCTCTAGCACATCGAAGTGACGGGTTTTCCAATCCCGATGGGGACAATGTTGTGGAAAACCGTGTGCGCAGCGCGCGAAACCCTTGCCTGGCGGGGCCTGCAACACGGTGCCTGCGAAACAGGCAGCGACGCTGAAAAACCTGGAGAAATATTTTTCTCGGCGTTTTCGCCACACTTTCGGCGCCGAATCGGGACGCGCCGCAGCCCCGGCGGGACCACCGCGGCGCTCAGTCCGAGGGCTCGCTCGCCGCACCGTCGGCGAGCATGGCCGCGATGGCCGAGGCCTCCAGCCCGGCTTCGGCCAGGAGGCGGCGTGTGTCCGCGCCGCGACGCACCGGCGCGCTCAGCGAAGGCGTCAGCGGCTCGCTGGACGTGAAGCCGATGCCCGGCACCGGCACCCGCCGCGCGCCGTTCGGCAACGGCAGCTCCACGTGCGGCCAGTCGCGCGCCATCTGTGCCGCAGCCTGTGCCGGGCGCACCACCGGCGTGGCGGGCACCCCGTGGCGGGTCAGCAGCGCATCCCATTCGGCCGTGCTCCTTCCACCCAGCGCCTGGCCCAGCAGCGCCTGCGCGCGCGGCACATCGCGCTGCTCGGCGGCTTCGTGCAACGACGACAGCAGCGAGTCGTCCGTGCCGGTTTCGTGCAGCGCGTTCAGCAGCCCCCTCGCCTGGTCGGCCGCATTGCAGACGATGGCCAGCTGGCCGTCGGCCACCTCGAAAGTGCCCGACAGGGGGCTGCCTGAAAACGCGGTCGATGCGCTGCGCGGCATCTCCATGCCGCTGACCAGCGGCCCTGCGTAGGTGGGCGCCATCAGCGTGAGCGCCGCGCCCATCATCGACACCTGGAGCCATTCGCCGCGCGTGCGCGCCTCGCCGCTCGGCCGGTCGCGCCGGTAGAGCGCGCTCATCACCGCCAACGCCGCCTGCTGGCCCACGGCGTAGTCGACGAGCGGAAAACCCACCCGCTGCGGCTTGCCGTCGCGGTCGGCGTTGGCTGCCATCAGCCCGCTCGCGGCCTGGATCACGTGGTCGTAGGCGCGCCGGTCCGATGCAGGGCCGAAGCCGGTGATC
This sequence comes from Variovorax sp. GW823-FHT02B07, assembly GCF_058797695.1. Taxonomy (NCBI): domain Bacteria; kingdom Pseudomonadati; phylum Pseudomonadota; class Betaproteobacteria; order Burkholderiales; family Comamonadaceae; genus Variovorax; species Variovorax sp. GW823-FHT02B07. The sequence goes on along the minus strand of NZ_JBXAJX010000001.1, from coordinate 1,595,045 downwards.
GAGCAGACGACCAGCTGCGGATGGCGCGCGATCAGTTGCTGCGGATCGAAGCCGAGCGCCGCCAGCTTGCCGGGCCGGAAGTTCTCCAGCAGCACATCCGCGCTGCCGATCAGTTCGCTCAGCGCCTCTTTGGCACGCGGGTCGCGCGCATCGATGGCCAGCGAGCGCTTGCCCGCGCCCTGCGTCACGAAGGTCTCGCCCAGTCCGAGCGCGGTCAGTTCGGCATCGAGGCCCTTGGCGCGGATCATGTCGTCGCCGTCGGCGCGCTCGATGCGGATCACCTCGGCGCCGAGCAGGCCGAGCTGGTAGCCGGCGAAGGGGCCGGCCAGCACATGAGTCCAGTCGATGACGCGCAAGCCGGCCAGGGGTGTGGAGGTCGATGTCATCGCGTCACTCCGGCTTGACGCCACTGTTCTTCACATAACGCGCCCAGCGGGCGATTTCTTCCCGGGCGAAGCGGCGGCCCTCTTCGAGATTGAACGCCAGCGGCTGCGTTCCGCTGCTGGCGCGCAGTTGCACCGACTCCGGCGACGCCGACGATTTGCGGATGGCCGCATGCAGCGTCTCGACGATGGGCGCGGGCGTGCCCGCAGGCACGAACACGGCGGTCCATCCGGTGATCTCGAAATCGGCAATGCCTTGTTCGCGGAACGTGCCGACGTCCGGCGTGGCCGGATAGCGCCGCGCGGCGGCCACGGCCAGCGGCTTCAGCTTGTTCCCGTCGATGAAGACCTTGGCCACCGACGCGTCGGAGAACGCGAAGTCGATGTGCCCGCCGGCCAGGTCCGCCAGCGATTGCGGGTTCGACTTGTAGGGAACCGTGACGGCGTCGATGCCCGCCGACTTGCGAAAGATCTCGCAGGCCACCTGCGTCACTGCGTTGCCGCTGCCGCACCTGAGCGCGTTCGGATGGACCTTGCCGTAGGCCATCAGGTCGGCCAGGTTGCGCCACTTGGCGTTGGCCGCGACGTACAGCGAGATCGGGCTGGTGCCCAGGCCCGCCACCATCTCGAACGACCCGGGTTCATAGCCGAGCCTGGCCGGGAAGAACGAGAAATTGACGGCGTTGGTCGTGGCCGAGCCGATCAGCAGCGTGTACCCGTCGGGCTTCGCGCGCGCGGCCGCCGCCGTTCCCAGCGCGCCGTTCGCGCCCTGCTTGTTGTCGACGATGACGGGCGTCTTCAGGATGTCCGTCAGGTCCTTGGCCAGCACGCGCGCACCGATGTCGGTGCCGCTGCCCGCGGCGAACGGAACCACCAGCGTGATGGGGCGCGAAGGATAGGCCGCCTGTGCGCAGGCCGAGGCAGTCCCCAGGGCCCACAAGGCGCACAGGGCGCCCAGGAAGAAAGAACTGCGAAGCATGATGGGTGTGTCTCCTGGTGGTGTCCGGGCTGAACGATAGGTTGCCGCCCGGCGCGCAGCAACCTACATTCCGTGGCGACCTTTTCCACTTTGGAAAACCATGAACTTGAACGACCTCCATCTGGCCGTGGTGATCGCGCGCGAAGGCGGGCTGAGCCATGCCTCGGCCTGTCTCGGCATTTCACCGGGCACCCTGAGCAAGGCCGTGACGCGGCTCGAGCGCGCCACCAAGGTCAAGCTGTTCGAACGGCTGGCCCGGGGCATGCGCCCCACCGAGCTGGGCCAGGCCTTCCTGAAGCGGGCGCAGCGCATCGACCTGGACGCCGCCGACCTGCATGCGGAACTGCGCGACCTGCGGCAGGCGCGCGCCGGCGTGCTGCGCTGCGGTGTCGGCGACGGCATTCCCGACCGCTGGGTGCTGCCGGTGGTGGCTGCGCTCATCGAGCGCGGGATCCGCGTGGACCTGTCGGGTGGCAACTCCGATTCGCTCACGCGTGCCGTCGCCATGGGCGAGCTGGAGTTCGCCCTGACCGGCCTGCACAAGAAACCGGCGGCCGCGCTGGCATGGGAAGGCCTGCGGGACGACCCGCTGCTGCCCATGGCGCCGATCGGCCATCCGCTGGCACGCACCCGGCGCGAGGTGGGCTGGGACCAGCTCGCGCAGGCGCGGTGGATCGTCATGGCGCCCGGCACCTCTACGCACACCGAGTTCGAAGCGAACTTCCGCGCGCACCGGCTCGACCCGCCCGAGCCGGTGGGCACGTCGCGTTCATCCCAGCGCGAGCTGGCGTTGGTGCGCTCGCTGGGCGCCTTGATGCCGGTGCCGCGTTCGGTGCTGAAAGAGCCGCCGGTCGCGGCGCAGTTCGTGCCGGTCAGCCCCGTCGGCGGATGGCGATCGACCCGTCGCGTGGGCATCGTGCGGCGCGCCGGCGGCTACCTCAGTCCCTCGGCGTCGCAAGCGATGGAGGCGCTGGAAGCCATCCTGCGCAAGGAGCGCTGACGACTGGAGCCGCAAGGCATGCGTTAGGCTCCACGATCCCTTCAACCCCGCCTCCCATGCACATCGAAGAACGCATCCACATCGCCGTCCCGCCCCGGGTCATCGACCGCATCTGGAGCGAGGTCGACCGATGGCACCTGTGGGACCCGGACACCAAGCAGGCCCGACTCGACGGCCCCTTCGCCGTGGGCACCAAGGGCCGGATCGTTCCGCAAAAAGGCATGGGTGTTCCGATGGTGGTCACGGAGCGCTCCGAGGGCCAATCGTTCACCGCGCAGGGCTACATCCCCCTGTTCCGCATGCACTTCAAGCACACGGTGTCCCCAACAGACAGCGGCTCGGACGTGGTGCACCGCGTGTGGTTCACCGGCGCCCTGGCCTTCCTATTCGGGCCGGGCGTCGCCAAGCAGGTTCGGCATGGACTGCCCCGGACCATGCTCTCGCTGAAGGCCTATGCCGAGCAGCGCCACGCCACGTCGAGGCCCGGCGACGCCCCCTGAAAGCCGCCGCGCGCTGGCATCGCACCGCAAATTCCCGCGCGCTGGCGAATGAAGGCGCATCATGGGCCGATGAACATCCAGCTCGGTTTCGAGATCGCCTACCAGTTTCCCCGGCCGACGCCGATGATCCTGGCCCTCAGCATTCACTACTCGCGCGCCTCGGACCTGCTGCGCCCGGACCATCTGCTCACGAAACCGGCCGTTCCCACCACCGCGTACCGTGACCTGTTCGGGAACTGGTGCACACGCCTGGTCGCCCCCGCGGGCCGCTTCGTGCTGAGCACGGACACCGTGGTCCACGACAGCGGCGCGCCCGACATCGTCGTGCCCTCGGCGCCGCAGGTGCCGGTGGAGTACCTGCCCGAATCCACCCTGCTCTACCTGCTGGGCAGCCGGTATTGCGAAACCGACCTGCTGTCCGACTTCGCCTGGCAGCGCTTCGGCAACGGCCCGACCGGCTGGGGCCGCGTGCAGGCGGTGTGCGACTTCGTGCACCAGCACATCGAGTTCGGCTACCCGCATGCGCGGCGCACCCGCTCGGCGTTCGAAGCCTTCAAGGAAGGGCAAGGCGTGTGCCGCGACTACGCGCACCTGGCCATCACGCTGTGCCGCTGCCTGAACATTCCGGCCCGCTATTGCAGCGGCTACCTCGGCGATGTCGGCACCCCGCCGCCGCACGGCACGATGGACTTCGCGGGCTGGTTCGAGGCCTTCCTGGGCGACCGCTGGTACACCTTCGACGCGCGCAACAACGTGCCCCGCATCGGCCGCGTGCTGATCGCGCAAGGGCGCGACGCCAGCGACGTGGCGCTGTCCAACACCTTCGGGCCCAACGAACTGGATGGGTTCAGGGTGTGGTGCGACGAGGTGCAGTGAACTGAATCGCCGGTCGCACGCACGCGACCGTGTCGGCCCTCGCCGACCCCAGCGCTACGCGCTGCCCCAGCCTCCGCCCAGGGCCTTGTACAGGTTCACGGTGTTCACCGCCGCCTTGAGCTGCAGTTCGATCAGCTGTTGCTGCCCGGTGTAGAGCTCGCGCTGCGCATCCTGGCTGGAGAAGTAGTCTTCCATGCCGCTGCGAAAACGCGTGCGCGAAATGCCCGCCACCTTCTCGAGCACCTGCACGCGCGCCTGTTGCGCCTCCAGCTGCGGCTGCAGGTGGTCGCTGGCGATCAGCGCGTGGGCCACCTCGCGAAAGGCGACCTGCGCCGCCGATTCGTAGCCGGCCATCGCGGCGGCCAGCCGCTCTTCGCTGGAGCTCACGTTGGCCGACCGACGGCCCCAGTCGAAGATCGGCAGCGACACGCCCAGCACGCCGGCCCAGCTGCTGTTGCCGCTGTTGAGCAAGGTCGACAGTTCCTTGCTCACACCTCCGGCCAGCGCCGTGAGCGAGATGGTCGGCAGCATCGCGGCCTTGGCCGCGCCCACGCCGGCGTTGGCGGCCTCGACGCGCGCGTAGGCCGCGAGCAGGTCGGGCCGGCGCTGCAGCAGGCTCGAAGGCAACCCGGCCGCGACCTGCGCGGTGGAGCGCTCGGGCCAGGGCCGCGCGCTGCCCGTCTCGGGCGGCACGGGGCGCCCGACCAGCACGTTGAGCCACTGCAGGTCCTGCGCGACACGCATGCGGTATTCCTCCTGCCGCACGCGCGCGGTCTGCAGCAGTGACTGCACCCGGTACACATCGAGTTGCGCGGCGCCGCCGACCGCACGGGCGCGGCCGATCGTGTCGGCATTGGCGTTCAGCGCGGCCTCGTTGGACTCGGCCAGCGCGAGCAGGGCGCGGTCGGCGCGCAGCGTGAGGTAGGCGTTCGACACCTCGCCCACCAGGTTCATGCGCGCGGCGGCGTGGTCCTTGTCGCCGGCCTCGGCGAGCGCGCCGCTTTGTTGCGCGGTGCTCTGCTGCCGGCCGAAGAAATCGAGCTCGTACGACATCACGCCCGCCTGCACGTCGAAGCTGTTGGACACGCGCCCGTCCGACGGCAGGTTGCCGACCGGGCTGAGCGAGCCCTGCGGCGTGGTCTGCGCGCGCTGGGCATGCGCCGACAGGCCCAGCGCCGGGAACAGCGAAGCGCGGTTGCCCGCATAGTTCGCGCGCGCCTCGCGGGCCTTCGCGGCATAGGCGCGCAGGTCGCGGTTCTGCTCGAGCGCGGTGGCGATCAGGCCGCGCAGCTCCTCGTCCTGCACGAAGCTGCGCCAGTCCACGGGCTGCGTGCCCGGCGCCGGCGCGCCTGCGGGCCATTGCGAAGGCACCGTCAGGTCGGGGTCCTTGAGCGGCGGCGTGAGGTTGCACCCGGTCGTCACGAGCACGATGCACACGGCCAGCACCGCGAAGAGCAGGCGCAGCGACAGCCGCGCGAAGCCCGCGCCCGGCGCGCGCATGCCCGCACTCGCGAACAATGCCGACGCCGCCTGCCAGGGCCGCACCTGCACGGCCACGTGGCTCGGCGGCACGTTGAAGACGTGGCGCACGAGGTCTTCGCGCTGCGCCTCGGTGGCGGCGAACTTCAGCTCGGCGCCCGCCCTGCCGCGCGCGGCGAGGTGGGCCGGCAGCCAGCCGACCGGCTCGACATGCACCTCCAGCGGCTGCCCGACGCGCAGGCGCTTGAGCGGCCCCCGGCCTTCGAGCAGCGCGCCGTCGGCCGCGATGTTGACGAAGCGCGACTCGCCCTCGCCCGCCGCCGTGCGCACCCGTGCCCGCGCGCGCCAGGGAAAGCGCTCTTCCTGCTGCGGGCGCGGCAGGTCGACGCAGGCCATGAGCGCGCTCAGGCACAGCACCAGCGCGATGCCGGTCCACACGAGGTTGAGCTGGTCGCCCGGCGTCAGCGCCTCGCCGCCCAGCGCCGCCATCGCGGCCGCGCCCTGCAGCGCCACCAGCAGGCCGCCGAAGACGGCCACCAGCTTCCAGTGCACCACCGTGCGCGAACGGTCCAGCCCCTTGGCCGTCACCTTGAACGGATGGCCGAAGGGCTTCAGCATCGCGCGCGCCAGCGTGCCGCTCACGGCCATCGCCGCCACCAGCTGGCTCACCTCGCTGAACACGGGCAGGCAGCGCCGCTGGCTGACCCAGTAGCTGTAGGCCCAGAACATCACGAGCGACGGCAGGCCGTAGGCCGCAAAGGCCTGCGGCGTGGCATGGAAGGCCGAGACGCCGGCATACCAGTACAGCGCCGGCGCCAGCAGCACCAGCACCATGAAAGGCTTGCCCAGCCAGTGCAGCAGCCCGTGCAGGAAGTGCATCCGCGCCGACAGGCTGTAGCCCGGGCCGCGCAGGGGCCCGTCGGGCAGCAGCGCGAGCTGCACGGTGCCCAGGCACCAGCGGCTGCGCTGGTTGATGTAGTCGATGATGCTCTCGGCCGACAGCCCGTTGGACAGCCGCTCGCCCAGCCAGCGCGTGATGCGGCCGTGGCGCAGCAGCAGGTAGGTGGTGTGGATGTCTTCGCACACGCTGCCCACCGGGAACCCGCCGGCCTCGGTGATCGCGTCGCGCCGCACGATGAACGAGGTGCCCACGCAGAACGCCGAATCGACCGCGTCCTTGGCGGGCTGCAGCACGTCGAAGAACACGCGCTGCTCGTCGACCCAGCTGTCGGTGGCGCGCAGGTTGTGCTGGATGGGGTCGGCGTTGTAATAGAACTGCGGCGTCTGCACCAGCCCCACGCGGCGGTCCTCGAACAGGCCGAGCATGCGGTAGACGATCTGGCGCTGCGGCGCGAAGTCGGCGTCGAGCACGAGGATGAACGGCGCGTCGGTCACGCCCGCGGACAGGCGCAGGCCGTTGTTGAGGTTGCCGGCCTTGGCGTGACGGTTGTCGGGCCGCCGCGCGTAGTGCACGCCGCGGCGCTCGCAGTACGCGCGCAGCCAGTCGCGCCGCGTGTCGTCGAGCACCCAGACGTTCAGCCGCGGGTAGTCGATGGCCTGCGCGGCGATGATGGTCTTCTCGAGCACGGCCAGCTCTTCGTTGTAGGTGCAGATGAAGACATCGACGGCCGGCACCTCCTCGCCACGCGCATGGCGTTCGCGCAACGCGGCCTCGCCCCGGTCGGCCTGCGCGCGGTTGTCGCGGCGCCGCATGAGCATGTGGATCGACATCAGCGTGTAGACGATGGCCGTCAGTTCGAAGCCCAGGAACACCCAGGCGAACAGGGTTTCGAAGCCCAGGTCCGAAGGCGGCATCGTGGCGACCACGCGCCAGACGGCGTAGCGCAGCAGCAGCAACGCGGTGAGCGCACCGAACAGCACGCGGTGGGTGATGCGCTCGACCCTGGCCCAGGTCATGAGGAGCAAGGCGAGCCCCCCGACCAGGGCGTTGAGCTGGAATTCCGGTGTGGCGATCAGGCTGGACATGAGGGGACTTCCGATGCGGCGGTCTTGCCGGTGAAGGGGTTGAAACCCGTGGCGGCCAGGGCGATCCAGGCGGTCGCGCCCAGGTGCGGCCAGCGGTAGTAGAAGAAATCGGCACCGGTCGAATCGGGGCCGATGGCCAGGCCGGTGGCGATGCGCGCGCTCGGCGTGGCGTAGTACAGGCCGTTGCCGGCGCGCTGCGAGGCCAGCAGCTGCCACAGCGCCTCGGGCGCCGCGCCCTTGCGGGCCACCAGCGTGGCGGCCGCCTGCGCGCTGCCTTCGGTCCAGATGCCGTCGGGCTCGCGCGAGAAACCGTAGCCCGCGCCGACGCGGTGGTGCTTCTCGACCCAGTCGAGGCTGCGCACCCAGGCACAGGAGCCCTCGGGCGCCGCGAGCAAAGGCCACAGCTGCGCATCGAGGCCCGAGCCTTCGGTGGAGACAGTGGCGCCATCTTCCTTGGTGCCGATGTGAAAGCGCTGCTCCGACGGGTTCCACATGCGGCCCACGAAGTCGAGCGCGGTGCGCGCCTGCCTTTGCTCCGCCGCGTCGGGCTGGCCGTCGGCGCGCACCGCGCGTGCGGCCCACGCCGCCGCCACGGCGATGTCCAGGTTGTGCTCGGTCGACTTCCAGGTCTGCGCGCGCTGGGCGTTGTCCCAGCCGTGGCGCCCGCCGTTGTAGCCGTCGGGGCCGTTCCGGGCGCGCGTGTTCTGTTCGGTCCAGGCCAGCAGCCGTCGCGCGGTCGCCAGGTAGGCGGGCGTGGGTTCGGCCTGGTGCAGGTTCAGCAGCAGCAGCGCGGCCCAGGCCACGTTGCCGGTGGCGGTGCTGACCTGGTAGGCGTCGGCGATCCACTGCTTGCGCCCGGCGTCCCAGCGGCCGGGCAGCGCGGGCTTTTCCTCGGTGACCGGGCCCGCGCGGTAGGCATTGCGCACGCGCCCGTCGGGCATCGTCTGGTCGTGCGCCACCGCCCGCACCACGGCGTCGCCGATGCGCCGCGCGGCGGCGCGCTCGCCGCACGCCAGCAGTGCGATGCCGGCCAGCGCGTTGTCGTAGGTGAAGCCGGCGCCCGCCAGCGCAGGCTCGAACGGCGGCTCGCCCTGTGCGTTCGCCGGGCGGTAGCTGCTCAGGAACAGCGGCCCCGACGTCGCGCCGCCCTGGTCGTGCGCGACGGCGCGGCGCAGGCCGTCGCAGCTCTCGCGCGCAAGGGCCTTTTGCGTGGCGCCGGGTGAAGGCGAAGGCGCGGCAGCAGCAGCGATGCCGGCGAGCGCCATCGATGCGGCGGCGCACCGTGCCACGGCACGGAAAGAGAAAGGGATCGACATGGCGTTCTCGGTGGGCTGCGCGACATGCTTTCTCACGCCTTGGCGAGGCTGGCCGAGACCACCTTGCCCGGCACGCACAGGGTCTGGCGGCTGCCGTCTTCCGAGGGCGGCGGCTCGGGCGCCTCGATGCGCGCCACCGCATAGATCGAGCCCTGCTCGGCAAAGGGGAAGGGCACGCTGTACGTGCTCTGCAGTGCATCCGAGGCCACGGGCAGCAGCTGCTCGACGCGCGCCTGCACGTCGACGTTCTGCGCCACCTTCACGTCGAGCTTGGAGCCGACGCTCAGGCGCTTGGCCAGCCGCGCAGGGAACACGGCGACGACGCCGATCCGGCTGCAGTCGGTCACGCGCACCAGCGAGGAGCCCGCCGTGACATACGCGCCCTCGGGCGCCAGCACCGTGTGCACCATGCCGGGCTGGCTCGCCTTGACCTCGTAGGCGGCGAGCTTGTCGACGCGGCGGCGCTCTTCGTCCTCGAGCTGCGTGATCTGCGTGAGCTGCTTGACGATCGCGGTGCCGTCCTGGCGCGCGCGGTCGCTGCTGTTGCGCAGCGCTTCGCGCCGGCTCGCGAGCGTCTGGAACAGGCTGTTGCCGCTGGTGCCCACGAAGGCGCCCTGCCCCGCGCTCGCCACCGTCTGCGCCTGTCCCGCGAAGGCCTGCTCGGCCACCGCCGCATTGGCACGCGCGGTGCTCAGCTGGGCCTCGGACGCGTTCATCACCTGTTCGCTGATGGCGCCTTCTTTCAGCAGCGCTTCGTTGGTGCGCACCTTGTTCTCCTGCTCGGCCACCACGCTGTGCGCCACGTCGCGCTGGCGCTGTGCGATCTCCCAGGCGTCCCAGGTCTGCGCCAGCGAGGCCTGGCGGGTCACCTGCGCCTGCTGGCCGATGGAGCGCATCTCCTGGCTGTCGGACTTGTACTGGTTGCCCAGCTGCGACAGCTGGCTCTGCAGGGCCAGGCGCTGCGTGGTCAGCGTGGTGAGGATCTCCTGGCTGACGGTCGGGTTGCGCACCGTGGCCACCAGCGTGCCGGGCGCCACCGCATCGCGCGTGCGCACCGCCATCTGCGTCACCACGCCGTTGATCGGCGAGGTGACGATGCCGACCGGCGCCTGCAGCACGGCCCGCGTGGCCTGCGAGGACAGGAGTGGCTCGACCAGCGTGGCGACCATCAGCCACAGCACGAAGGCCAGCAGCGCATAGGCCGCCAGCTTCGGAACGAAGGCGCCCCGCTGGCGCCGGGCACGTCCGGCACCCGGGGCGCGCGGTCGGCCCGGTTCCGACGGAAAAGGAATGGGTCTGGACACTCGCATAACCACCTCTTGGAAACATCGACGGCATGCCGGCGAACGGCATGCCGTCTGGTGAAGAAAGAGACTCGAATCAACCTCCCGACCCCTCGGTCCGCGCCTCGATTTGTCGTGCTGCGGTGCAATAAAGGTACGCCCAAAGCGCGGCCGACCCTGCTTCCGGGAGAAACAAGATGTGCGAACTTCACATCTACTTTTCGGCCGCGGACCGGGCGAAGTCCTACATAGGTGTTGCGGCGGTGGGGGTTGACACGGGCTGGGCGTGTCGGCACGCGCGGAACAGCGCGTGATCGCGTTTGTCTCGAAGGTCCACGGGCATCGCACGGGGCAAGGTCCGATGAAGCGGCCCGCTGCGCGCGCGGCGTCGAGAACGCGGCTTCGGCGTCGGGTTCAACAGGCCGTAACGATATTGCCGCGATTGGTCACAGCCGCCGCGGGGGCGCTGTGGCGGGCACGCATCAGCGACGGTCATCAACCCCGGTGAGCCCACGCCCTTCGCGACATGGGGACACGCCCAGGCTGCGGCATGCGCGCGTTCTTCCTTTGCACCACCGGCTTTTCGGCGGTTGTCCTACACCTTGGGCCGCGCAGAAGACTAGACCTGTAGCTGCGCCGGATCAGTGCCGTGCGCACCCCTTTTCCCGCCATGAACCACGGCCGCCCAACTTACTTTTTCTTCAAAGGATTCCAGATGCGAAAAGTCAACGCTGTGATGACCCGCGATGTCGAGGTCATCAGTCCCGACGCCACCCTCGCGGAGGCCGCCAGGCGCATGCGCGACGGCGACTTCGGGATGATGCCGGTGGGCGAGAACGACCGCATGATCGGCGCGATCTCGGACCGCGACATTGCCGTGCGCGGCATCGCCGAGGGACACGACGGCAACGCCAAGGTGCGCGACGTCATGTCGGACGGCATCCGCTGGGCCTACGAGGACGACGCGGTCGATCATGCGGCGCAGCTCATGGCCGAGCACCAGATCCGGCGCCTGCCCATCGTCAACCGCGACAAGCGGCTGGTGGGCATCCTGGCGCTGGCCGATGTCGCGGTGAAGGAGCCCAAGGTCAAGCCGGCCGCCGAGGCGCTGTGCGGCATCTCGCAACCTGTCAAGGCCTGAGAAGGTCTGACCAGGCGAGGTCCTTCACCCCGATTCACTGTCCCTTCCCTTTCTTCCTGGAGGACTTGCCATGCACGTCGCACCTTTCCACCTGCTCGCAGCCGCCGCCATCGCGGCGAGCCTCGCCGTGACCGGTTGCACGGTCACCCGCCCCAGCGGCGCAGCGAACGACATCCCGGCGTCGTCGGCATCGGCCATCGACGCCCAGGTCGACGCGTCGCTGGCCCGCCTCTATGACACCGTCGCCGGTTCGCGCGCGCTCGTCGCGGGCGCGCAGGGCGTGCTGGTGTTCCCGTCCGTGGTGGGCGGAAGCTTCGGCATCGGCGCCGACTATGGTCGCGGTGCCCTGCGCAGCGGCGGCCGCACGCAGAGCTACTACAGCACGACCGCCGGCTCCATCGGCTTCCAGGCCGGTGCGCAGTCGAAGGCCGTGTTCTACGTGTTCACCTCCAGGGAGGCGCTGGACAAATTCCGCCAGAGCCGGGGCTGGACGGTGGGCGTCGACGCGACGGTGGCACTGGCACGCTACGGTGCCAACGGCGTCGTCGACAGCAGCACCTTCCGGCAGCCCGTGGTCGCCTTCGTTATGACCAATGTGGGCCTGGAGGCTGGTGCGTCGGTGCAGGGTGCGAAGGTCACCGAAATTCGACCTTGATACGGGCATGGCATGACGGGCATCCGGTCGGAAACGCCATCGACAAGGAGTGCCCGCCATCATGCTCAACGGAGCCGAAGCCCACCCGATCCAATCCGCGACGCGCGCGTTGTTCGACCGCTATGAGCGGGAATTCAATGCGGGACTGACCGGCGAAGCCGACCTCGAGGCCGTAGCGGCGCTGTACGCCGCGTGCTTCATTGCCGCCTCGCCCGCCGGCGTCTTCACGGGCAAGAACGATGAAGAACTCAGGCGCGTGTCCGCGAAGGGGTTCAAGCATTACCGCGACACCGGCGTGCAACGGATGACCGTGCGCAACCTGGACATCTCGGCCATCGACGAATTGCACGGGCTCGCCCGCGTGGCGTGGAGAGCGATCTACAAGGTCGAGGGCGCGCAGAAGGTGATCGACTTCACCAATGTCTATCTGGTGCGGCTTGAGGGCGGCACCGCGAAGGTGTTCGGCTGGATCACCGGCGATGAGGCCGAGGTGCTGCGGCAGCACGGCATCGGTTGAGAGGCTGCCGGGCGCCGAGGAATGGGGGCTGGAGCGGGTGAAGGGAATCGAACCCTCGTATGAAGCTTGGGAAGCTGCCGTTCTACCATTGAACTACACCCGCAGCAGGCGCGGATTCTAGCGCGTCTCCCGACGGTCATACCCACAGTGACAGATCAAGTTGCAGCCTGTGCGAACAACCTCGCCGTCCAGTTAGAGCGAGCGTCGCATCCAGCTTGCGGAGCAATGGCCTCGAACATTCTCATGCTTGGAAACCCTGGCGCTCCGGAATATGCGTGAAAGCGCCAAGTCGAAGCAGTGTTCGATAAAGTCCCTGACATCTGCCTCCAATGAGACCAGCGATGAACATCTGCTTGAGATTGTGAAGACTGCTTCTACGGCAAGCTTGGCGATCCATGGGGCTCTACGGAAGAGCCCGCCTTGCTGACAATAAAATCCACGCGTTGCTGTACATCGGCGAATGATGCGAACAAGTTTTTCTGCGTATTCAAATTAAGTCACATCTCCAAACCAGAGTGTCAAAGCGAAAAATCGCCTCCATATCAGCGGCCGAGTAGATCTGAAGTGATGGCTCAGTTAATGCCGAAGTAACGACGGCAAGCTTCCATGTGCTGAGCTCTCTTGAGCGACGACGCTCGTTACGGGTCAGGAAGAAGCCTTCGGTTGCCAACGATGTTCCCTTGACTTCGACGTGATAGACGGCTCGACCCGTCCTGTCAGATACCTCGAGGTCGTATCCGCGATTCTCTGAACTGACATCGATTACCCGTAAACCTCTCCTTGTGTACTCCATCGTAGCGGCTCGAACGGCTGCAGCTTCCACAAGATCACGGTGCGCTTGGTCGGGAAAAGCAAGCTTGGCCTGATCGTCTTCTGATGGACTTTGCGTGATTGATGACGGGTCCTCCGAGTGTGCATCGGGAGTCCATCCTCTCGGCCCGCGCACGAGGATTGCACGTTGGAGCGCTTCGTCCAAGACGGCCACATGCCAACGCATGTCGTCCTTCACACGAAATTCAACCTCTGAGTCAGCACCTCGTAAGATTTCTTCTTCGGGAATTCTGTTAACTTGGAGAACGGCAGCAAAATCCTCTTGGCTTCGGAACAGCTCTCGAATGCATTCCACTCGAAACTTCGCGCGAGGAACTTGCAACGGGCCAAGCGCCATGCCGTTTCGACGATGCTCGGTGTCCAAAGTATCTTCAAAGTACCAGCGTCCCGTGCCAGGATGCACTCGAATACCCTCGCACCAGATTGAAAAGAGGTAGCCCCCAGCGCTGAGGGCCCAAGCCCAGTCCGAGGCTTTTTCTTTCGCATCGCGAACGCCTTCGCGCTCGATAACCTCGGTGATCCCTCGTTTCGGCGTGCTGCTTCGAATATCGTCCACCTTCTGGTACACGACTGGGTCAACTTCGTACTGCATTATTTTCTCCAATGAACCAGCGCATGATTGTTGCTCAACGCACCGAGATCACTCTCCACACAACGCTTCTCTCAAAGCTCCTGATGGGACGTGAGAAGCGACGGCCAGCCTTTTAATCAGGGCGGCAACGTGCTTTCCAAGTCGAGATGGCGCAGAGTTTTCAGACCGCTGGGTTCGATGGTCAACCCTGACGCCTTAGATGCGGTATGTTGTGGCCTATATGGTCCACCTTTCCGTTTCCGTATCAGTTGGTTGGCTAAGCCTTGATGCTTGGTCTGAAGCGTATGTCGGGGCACGGTGGCTTGCTCAAGATGAACTCCCGGAAAGACAGTGGGAAGCTCAGCCTCGTCATGGGCCACTTTCACAACTAGTCTTGATCGCCTCCCATCGCCTGGTCGAGATCATGCTGTTTCGCTGCATTCAAGAGATCCTGGAAGCAAGTCCTGGGAAGTTCCCGACTATCGAAAAGAAGTTCCCTCGGGCCTCATTTGAAGAGGCATTCAGTGCATGGCCCGCCAGGCTTGGCTTCCTTCCGTTCGATACAACCGCGCAGCCTTTCGCTTCCATCAAGCGGTTACAGGATCGAAGAAACTCAACTATGCATAAGGAGTCGGCACTGGCGACTCTCGAGATGGCGCGGTCAGCACTGTTTTCGGCAGTCGAGGGGTCGAGAGCGATTGCTACGCACCTTTGCGGAGCAACGTCGGGATTCAAGTACGACCGGGTACTAGAAAAATATCCGCTGTCCAGTCAGCCGTGGTTCACGGATGTGAAATTTCTGGAGCGACGAACCTGATCCAACTGCTGCCCTCTCAATCATTCGCTTCCCACGACCGGATGAGCAGATCGCGATTCCATCGCCATTCGTAAAGACGTCCTGCCCCAATGCTCAAGAGAGAAAGGGAAAGTTCGAGAATGCTTGCGTTGCAGTGCCGCCATTTTGGGCAGAGAAGAGCCGCGAGTGTCAGTCAGAATCGGTTAGATCGAACGTCGGTACAGGCGGAGGCCTAGAAAGGCAGGCAAGTGCAACACTTACCATTTGCAGAGCTGAAGCAGTCGACCCGCGTATATTGCTTTCTCGACCTTGAACACCCAGCTGTGGCTTGGGCCGTAATGCGCGGAATGCTTGTTTCGGCCGACTATGCCGCCGAGCCCCCTGTCTCTGGTTTCATCTCGTTCATGCAGGCAGGTATCGTTGAAGCGCTGAACAACGCCAGGGTATTCAATGAGCTCCTCATCGAAACGATCCGCCAGAACTTCTTTTCTCATCAGGTCTCGCGGATGCGGGGCATGTTTTTCTTTCGATCGCGCGGTGAGGCCGAGGCGAGAATCGGCGACAGCGAATGGCCACCGTACTTCCAGCAGGAAAATCTGCTTGAGTTAGAACTCCGCTACCAAGAGGCCTTCACAGAAGTAGACGCCAATTGGATTACGTTTGCCCCAGTCGGGGAAGACGGCCGCATACTGATTTCTGATCTCCAGTGGGTGCGGCGTTATTGGGCTGGCGAAACTTATAACGATCACCCGGTATGGGAGCGAATAGCGAAAGGCGTTGCGTTGGTTCTGGATGAACGGGTTCGACGGCGGTGCTACGACTACGTGCGCAAATTCTTTCCGGCCGCTCACATTCCTATTCTGATGGCTCGACTGGCATCGGAAGCCGGGACGCGAGGGGGACTTATTACGCCATTCTTGCAGCGCCACGATGAAAAGCGCGTCCTGCTAAGCTACTTGTGGAGCGATGCGGAGTTTCATGACCCGGTAGTTATCGCCGCGATTCAACAGCACCCTGATTCCGGTGCGCTTGGCAGAATGATGGCTGAGAACGAGACATGGAGGGCGCCGGATTTCCGACCGTGGGGCAAAGTTTTTGAGGTGGCAACGCACACCTCTCCCGAGCTAGCGCCGCTGGAGGTGCCATCGCTGCACCACCCGAAGTGAATTCAATTTTCCACATTTGCGGCTCGAATGCGAGTCCTGAAGGAAGAGGGTCAAGATCGGCGGAAAGTAAGGTTTGAATCGTCCGGGCGTGAAGACGATGAAGACCTTGACGCTGCTTTCGTCGAGACCTGATGCTGGCCCCCAAAGTGGTCGAGATTGGGGAGGTTTCGACGGTGAGATGAGTTCACCTGTGGAGCAGGTGATGACGAATCGAATTCGTCGGCCCGAAGGCACCCGTTGGGAAGCTACCGTCCTGCCATTGAACGCGACCCGCAACTGGCGCTGACTCTCACGTCAGTTGACTCGCACACCGCACACGCTCAGGTCTGCAGCGCATCCCTTCGCAGCCGCAGCGCCGCGCGCCCTTGCGGCGTGATGAGCAGGACGACGGCGACGCGCGGGCCCGTGCCGCTGGCGGCCGGTGGCAGCACGGCTTCGATGAGGTGCGCGGCGACCAGCATTGTCGCGCAGTGGATGTCGGCTTCGTCGCGGACCGCCATCGGGAACGACGCGTCTTCGATGCGCTCCAGAAAGTCCATGGGCATGGGAAGGCTCCTGAGGAAACGAGGCGCAGTCTAGGTCGTTGCGCCCCCGAAAATGCAGCCCAGATGGGTTGCTTTTGTAACCAAATCGACAGGTCGCACCGTGCAATCGCCGCGCGAGAACTTTCGCCCGACAGCGCCTCGCCACCCGCGTCTCAGCGCGGTGCATGCATCCGTGCGAAATCGCCGCAGGCCAGCACGATGGGCCCGCGCGGATCGGCCCGGAAGCGCGCCACCGCCGCCGCCGAGATCACGTCGAAATGCCGTTTGCAGGCATGCAGCGTGTGCTCGCCGATTTCCTTCGCGCCGAGCGCATCGTGCAGCACGTCTTGCGAAATCTGCGCCAGCACGCGCGCGCCGTCGGGACCGTCGGGGTACACGGCGAAACGCACCGTGGCCGTATCGAAGCAGTAGATGCCTTCGAAGTCCATCTCTTTGTCTCCGTCACCATGGGGTCAGGATTCGGCGCGCGCGACGCGACGCGTGGTGATGGACTGGCGCGCATGTTCGGGAAGGAAGCGGCCTACAGCCTCGGCGCGTGCCTCAGGCCGAGCCGCTCGTCACCGGCCTGGTGAGCGTCGACGTCGCCTTGGCGCCCAGCGTCATCTCGGTGATCCACGACACGAGCAGCGCGCCATAGGCCTGGCGCGATTCCAGGCGCGACAGCGCGTGGTCCGCGCCGGACAAGGTGCGGTAGGTCGCCGAGCGCACGCGCTTGAAGGCCGCGAGGTAGTTCTCGATGACGGGGTGCGGCACGGTCTGGTCGTCTTCCGATTCGACGATGAGCACGTCGCCGGTGAAGGCCGCGCAGGCCGCGAGCGCGCGGTTGTCGTCGGGCCCGACGAGCGTGCGGCGGTAGGCCACGAGGTCGGAGCGGCTCAGCAGGCCCTTGGGCGTGTCCCACTCGCCGTCGCGGTACAGCGCGGGCGCGCGCAGCGCGAGCCAGCGCACGGGCCGCATCGCACTGACGAGCGCGGCCAGGTAGCCGCCGTAGCTGCTGCCGACGATGGCGACGGCCGCGGGGTCGACGGTCGGGTGGCCCACCAGCGCGTCGTAGGCGGCGAGCACGTCGCGCAGGTTGTCTTCGCGCGTCACCTGCTGGCGCAGCCCTTCATGGCGCGCATGGCCGCGCAGGTCGAAGGTCAGGCAGACGCAGCCGAGTACGGCGATCTCCTGCGCGCGCTTGAGGTACTGCTCCTGGCTGCCGTCCCACCCGTGCACCAGCAGCACGCCCGGCACCATGCTGGACGCGGCGAACAACGTGCCCTCGATGTGATGGCCGTCCACGGGAATGTCGATGGAACTATGGCGTGTCGGCATGCGGGGTGGCGGTGGTTTCGATCACCGTGTATTTGCACAGCGGCCCGGTCTCGGGGTCGTTGCCTTGGTAGGCCACGATGGCGCCGGCGGGCACGCGGGCGGCCTCGCCGTACACCTCGAAGCAGGACGCATGCACGCGCTGGCACGCCGGGTCCTGGTGGAAGGCTTCGAGCGCCGCGATCTCCGCGCCCGTGGCGCCACCGACGCGCCACGATTGCTCCAGCACGCCCGAGCGCCAGTCGCCCCGGCCGTCGAGCCCTTGCGCCACGTCGTAGTTCACGCGCGAGACGAAGAAGTCGGGGTAGCAGTCGATCACCGCGCGGTGGTAGCGCCGCGCCTGCTCGATCGCGCGGCGCAGCGGCGGCGGCGGATCGACGCGGGCCAGCAGCGCGTCGAAGTCGCCGCGCACCAGCAGCAGGTCGGAGCCGCCATAGACCTCCTGCCCGACGTTGTCGCGCGTGAGGCGCTGCTCGCCGCAGTAGCTGACGAGGCGCTGCGCCACGATCAGCTGCCCGACGCTGTAGGTCTGGGGTTGTTCCAGGTTGGTTTCGAGCACGAGGCCTTCGGTGGCGATCGCGCGGTCGTCCATCGCATCGAGACAGCGCTCGAGCGCATCGATGCCGTCGACCACCTGCTGGCCGCGCCCGCCGGTCGCCGTCACGGGCTTCAGGCGCACGCGGCCGATGTCGAGCAGCGCCCTCCCCGCAACGCGCGCCTCGTCCAGGCTGAAGCAGGTGAAGCCGGGCAAGGCGGCATCGCCGATCTCCACCGCGATCCGGGCCGACCACCCCAAGGGCCGCACGGCGTCGGGGCCGACGAGCGGGTGGCTGATCGCCTTGGTGGCGACGAAGGCATGCGGCACCACGCCGCCGAAGAGGTCGTCCACGCCGGCGATGCCCATGGCGCGCGCCTGGTGCGGGTCGGTGAGCGTGTCGCTCGGCACGAAGTAGAGCGGGTCCGGCCCCGGTTGGCTGGCGTCGTAGGCGCCCGCGAACGCCCAGCCCTGGAGCGCCGCCAGGCGCTGCGCAACGTTGGCGCGCGTGGCGTGCTCGTGTTCGCTGCAGTAGCCCTGCGGACGCACGTCCCAGGTGACGACGCGGCGCGTGGCCGGGCCGGTGGCGATTTCCGCGGCCATGACGGTGTTCAGGCGCAGGTCCATCGGGGCCTCAGGCGTCGGCCTTCCTGTCCTCGGGCTTCTTGTCCTTGTCCGCATCGCCCGATGGCAGCTTGACCTTCGTGACGGTGACCGACACCGGGTCGCTCGCCGGAAAGGACTCTTCCACGCCGCTGTCGAGCGCTTCCTCGCTGGACGGCTGCTCGGTCGGCTTGGCGGGCTCGGTGGGTGGCTTGCCGTGATTCTCGGACGTGGGAAACGGAAACTTCTCCGGCGGGTTCTTGTCCGGGCTCGCCGGCTTCGGGTCGGGGGTCTGCTTCGAAGTCATGGGGTCTCCTTGGTGCGATGCACACGGGCTCACATGGCTGCCTCCTCCGGGTTGGCGGCTGCAGTGCCTCCATGTTCTGCGGATCGCGCGGCGCGCCGGTCGGAGGGCACAGCGCCTGCGCGTGGGACCCGTCTGGCACCCGCCTGCGGCTCGCTCCGCCTTCGCGCGCGCGTGCGGCCTTGGCCCACACGAAGACCGGACACCTGGCCGATGCGGCGCGGCCCGAATGCGGGCACACCAGAGGCCATGGCCCGTTCCGACACGCCCCTCGCAACCTACCAGGCGAAGCGCGACTTCGCCGTCACGGACGAACCCGCCGAAGGCGGCAGGGCCCGGCCGCACGCGCCCGCGTTCGTGATCCAGAAGCACGCGGCGCGGCGGCTGCACTACGACTTCCGGCTCGAACTCGACGGCGTGCTGGTGTCGTGGGCCGTGCCCAAGGGGCCGAGCCTCGACCCCGCGCACAAGCGCATGGCCGCGCATGTGGAAGACCACCCGCTCTCGTACGCCGGCTTCGAGGGCACGATTCCCGAAGGCCACTACGGCGCGGGCGACGTCATCGTGTGGGACCACGGCACCTGGGAGCCCGTGGGCGATCCGCGCAAGGGCCTGGCCGCGGGCAAGCTCGCGTTCCGGCTGCATGGCCAGAAGCTCGAAGGGCTGTGGGAACTCGTCAGGATCGCCAAGGGCGGCGAGCGGCAGGAGCCCTGGCTGCTGTTCAAGAAGCGCGATGCCTTCGCGCGCTCGCATGCCGAGTACGACGTGGTGTCCACGCTGCCCGACAGCGTGGCCGGAGCGCGCAAGACCGCCAAGGCCAAGGCTGCGCCCACATCGCCCGCCTTGCCCGCAACGGGCGCGGTGAAGGCACGCCTGCCCGCCAGGCTTTCGCCGCAGCTCGCGACGCTCGCCACCGGCGTGCCCGAAGGCGCCCCCGGCGACTGGATCTTCGAGATCAAGTTCGACGGCTACCGCCTCATGGCGCGCATCGGCAACGGCAAGGCGCGCCTGCTCACGCGCGGCGGCCACGACTGGAGCGCGAAGCTGCCGAAGCTGGTGGCCGAGCTGGAGCGCCTGGGCATCGGCAACGCCTGGCTCGACGGCGAGATCGTCGTGCCCGACCAGAACGGCACGCCCGACTTCAACGCGCTGCAGAACGCACTCGACCGCGAACGCGCCGACCCCATCGTGATGTTCCTGTTCGACGTGCCCTTCTTCGAGGGCTTCGACCTGCGCCACACGCCGCTCGCCGAACGCCGCCGCCTGCTCAGGCAGCTGATGGACGCGCGTGCCACGCGCCGCCTGCGCTTCAGCAGCGACTTCGAGGCCGATGTCGACTCGATCCTGCAATCAGCCTGCCGCATGAACCTCGAGGGCGTGATCGCCAAGCGCGCCGACGCGCCGTATGTCTCGCGCCGCAGCGACACCTGGCTCAAGCTCAAGTGCATCCGGCGCCAGGAGTTCGTGGTGTGCGGCTACACGCTGCGCACCGACAGCCCGACGCGCATCGGCAGCCTGATGCTGGGCGTGCACGCGAAGAACGGCCAGCTGGTGTCGGTCGGCGGCGTCGGCACCGGCTGGAGCGACCGCGAGGCGCGCGACATCCGCCGCCAGCTCGCCGCGCTGGACACCGACCACGCGCCGTTCACCGGCGGCGAGGCCAAGCCCGGCCGCCGCCGGCCGGGCGGCACGCGGCACTGGGTGAAGCCCAGGCTCGTGGTCGAGGTGCGCTTCGCCGCATGGACGCCGGACGGGCAGATCCGCCACGCGTCCTTCGTGGCGATGCGCGACGACAAGCCGGCCTCGGAGATCGTGCATGAAGAGCCCCGCGACATCGCACCTGCCCCTCGCGAAAAAGGCATGAAGGCCATGAAGACCTCATCGAAGAAATCCGCCTCCACCGTCGGCGGCGTCGCCGTGAGCCACGGCGAGCGCGTGATCGATGCGGCTTCGGGCCGCACCAAGCTCGACCTCGTGCGCTACTACGAATCGGTGGCCGACGACATGCTGCCGCACCTGAAGGGCCGCCCCTGCGCGCTGGTGCGCGGGCCGCAGGGCGTGGGCGGCGAGATCTTCTTCCAGAAGCATGCCGAGAAGGTTCACATCGCCGGCGTGAAGCAGCTCGATCCCGCCCTGTGGCCCGGCCACCCGTCGATGCTCGAGGTCGGCACGCGCGAAGCCTTGCTGAACGCGGCGCAGTTCAACGTGATCGAGTTCCACACCTCGAACGCGACCTCGACGCACTTCGACCGGCCCAACCGCATGATCTTCGACCTCGACCCGGGCGAAGGCACGCCGTGGGCGCATGTGCAGGAAGGCGCGCTGCTGATGCGCACGCTGCTCACCGAGCTGGGCCTGGCGTCATGGCTCAAGACCAGCGGCGGCAAGGGCCTGCACGTGGTCGTGCCGCTGCGCATGCACTACGACAACGACACGGTGAAGGCCTTCTCGCGCGCCATCGTGCAGCACATGGCCCACGTGATCCCGTCGAAGTTCGTGGCCAAGAGCGGGCCCTCGAACCGCGTCGGCAAGCTCTTTGCCGACTACCTGCGCAACGGCGTGGGCGCGACCACTGTGGCGGCCTACTCGGCGCGCGCGCGGCCGGGCATGGGCGTGTCGATGCCGGTGAGTTGGGACGACCTCGGCAGCCTCAAAAGCGGCGCGCACTGGACCATCGCCACCGCACGCGAACACCTGTCGTTCCAGTCCGAAGACCCCTGGGCCGCCTACTGGACCACGCGCCAGCCGCTGGGCGAGGCGATGAAGCGGCTCGGCTTCAAGCGATAGCCACGAACCCACGCACAAGGAAGGAAGCACACCATGGCCACGAGAACCCTCTGGAAAGGCGCCATCACCTTCGGGCTGGTCCACATCCCCGTGGGCCTGCACACCGCCAGCACCGAACAGGGCATCGACTTCGACTGGCTCGACAAGCGCAGCATGGACCCCGTGGGCTACAAGCGCATCAACAAGCGCACGGGCAAGGAGATCGCGCGCGAGCAGATCGTGAAGGGCTTCGAGTACGAAGACGGCAAGTACGTCGTGATCTCGCCCAAGGAGATCGAGGCCGTCTACCCGCGCACCACGCAGACCATCGAGATCCAGCGCTTTCTCGACGTGGGCGAAATTCCCTTCGTGTACCTGGAGAGGCCCTACTACCTCGCGCCGATCAACAAGGGCCAGAAGGTCTACGCACTGCTGCGCGAGGTGCTGGTGAAGACCGGCAAGGTCGGCCTGGCCAAGGTGGTGATCGCGACCAAGCAGCACCTGGCACTGCTGATTCCCTTCGGCAAGGTGCTGGTGCTCAACCTGCTGCGCTGGGGCGACGAGATCAAGGACGCCGACGGGCTCGACCTGCCGGCCGCCGGCATCAAGGGCGCAAAGCTGTCGGCCGCCGAGATGAAGATGGCCGAGCAGCTGGTCGGCGACATGTCGGGCCCGTGGAACCCCGACGAATTCAAGGACGAGTTCAAGCACGCCGTGATGAAGATCGTCGAGAAGAAGGTCAAGGCGGGCGACACGGAGACGGTGGTGCAGCCGGAAGAAGAAGCACCCGAGGGCGGTGCCGAGGTGATCGACCTGACCGAGCTGCTCGCGCGCAGCCTGCGCAGCGGCAAGCGCACGCCGCCTGCGGCGAAGAAGCGTGCGGCGAAGTCGACGGCTTCTGCACGCAAGACCGCGCACAAGCCTGCTGCGGCCAAACGCGCGAAGAGCGTGGCCCGCAAGGCGGCCTGACTAACGCCGCGGCGCTTTCGCAGCCCCCGGCAACGCCGCCACGCGCTGCGCCAGGAAGTCGACCAGCACCTGCACCCGCAACGGCAACTGCCGACGCGGCGCATAGAGCAGGTGCAGCTCCTGCGCGGGCCCCGTGTGCCGCGCGAGCACGCGCACCAGCCGCCCCTGCGCCAGCAGGTCCGCGACCATCCAGGTGGGCTGCAGCGACACGCCCGCGCCCGCCAGCACACTGTCGAGCAGCGCCACGGCGTTGTTGACGCGGTAGCGGCTGCGCACCGGCACGGCCACCGCGCCGTCGGGGCCCGTGAGCAGCACGCCGTCGTCGCCCGCCGCGTAGCGCAGGTAGTCGTGGGCCAGCAGGTCCTGCGGCGTGCGTGGCTGGCCGCGTGCGGCCACGTAGTCCGGCGAGGCGACGAGCACGCGCGGCCAGCTGCCGAGGTGGCGCGCGACAAGGTCGGGCGGCAGCGCGCCGCCGACGCGCAGCGAGACGTCAATGCGCTCCTCGCGCGGATCGACGAAGCGGTCGTCGAGCACCAGCTCCAGTTCGATGTCGGGGTACAGCCGCAGGAACTCGACCGCCATCGCGTTGAGATGCCGCTGTCCCAGCGTGACCGGCGCGCTCAGGCGCAGCAGGCCGCGCGGTTGCTGCACCTGGGCGCGCGCATCGGCCACGGCGTCGCCGTAGTCCTCGAGCATGCGGCGCGCGCGTTCATGAAAGCGCTGGCCCTCCTCCGTGAGGCTCAGGCCCGTGGCCGCGCGCCGCAGCAGCCGCACGCCCAGCGACCGCTCCAGCCCCGCGACGAGCTTGCTCACGGTGGGCTGCGTGGTGTCGAGCGCGCGGGCCGCGCCCGAGAGGCTGCCGAGTTCGACGCTGTGCACGAAGGCGGAGAGTGCGCGAAGGGTGTCCATGGGGTCATTCGAATCGGGAATGCGATGCATGCCATTCTGCCTTCTACCCCTCGCGATTCGAATGGAAGAAAGTTCGCCCATCGACACTTCTTTCACCTGAGGACATTCACATGACCGCTTCGCGACTCACCACCCTCCTGCGCCAGGGCGCGCTCGCCCTTTCCCTCGCGGGCGCCGCCACCGCCTCCGTTGCAGCGCCCACCCACTGGAGCCCCAGCTGGATGGCCGCCACCCAGCCGCTGTGGGACCAAAGCTTCGTTCTGCCCGTCGGCATTCCCGCCCGCTTCGAGCGGCAGACGCTGCGCCAGGTGGCGCGCCTGAGCATCGGCGGCACGCGGCTGCGCGTGGTGATCAGCAACGAAGGCGGCAGCGCGCCGCTGCACATCGGCGCCGCCCGCGTGGCCCGCCATGCGAACGGCTCGGCGGTCGTCGAAGGCACCGACCGCGTGCTGCGTTTCGGGGGCCGGACCGACGTGACCGTGCCACCCGGCGCGCGCCTCGTGAGCGACCCGGTCGACCTGCCGCTGCCCGCGCTGAGCGAGGTGGCCGTGTCGCTCTACCTGCCGGAACCCAGCCAGCCCGCGGGCTTTCACTTCGATGCGCGGCAGACGCTGTACATCGCCGACGGCGACCTGAGCGCCGCGGCGCGGTTGCCGGCCGCCGCCACCTCGTGGAGCACGCGCGTCTACGTGAGCGGCCTGATCGTCGAGACGCCCCAGGCGCCCGTCACCGTCGTCGCGCTGGGCGACTCGATCACGGACGGCAATGGGTCCACGCCCGGCGCCCACACGCGCTGGCCCGACGCGCTGGCCGAACGGCTCGCGCCGCGCGGCGTGGGCGTGCTCAACGCCGGCATCTCGGGCGGCCGGCTGCTGAAGGACGGCATGGGCCGCGCGGCGCTCGAACGCGCGGGCCGCGACGTGTTCGCGCAGCCCGGCGTGCGCGCGATGGTCGTGCTGTTGGGCACCAACGACATCGGCTGGCCCGGTGGTCCCTTTGCGCCGCAGGAACCCGCGGTGCGCGCCGAGGCGGTGATCCAGGGCTTTCGCCAGCTGATCGAGATGGCCCATGCCCACAACGTGCGCGTCGTGGGCGCCACCATTCCGCCCAACGAACGTGCGCTCGAAGGCACGCCGCTGGCCGGCCACCACTCGCCCGAGAAAGACAAGGTGCGCCAGGCCATCAACCGCTGGATCCGCGAAGGCGGTGCCTTCGATGCGGTGGTCGATGTCGACGCCCTGCTGCGCGACCCGGCCCGGCCGACCCGGCTGAAAGCCGCCATGGATTCGGGCGATCACCTGCATCCCGGCGACGCCGGCTACCGGGCGATGGCGGCGGCCATCGACCTCGACGCCCTGCTCGGCAACGATCTTCGATAGACTGCAAATATACTGTACATAAATACAGTCTTTTCTCTAGAATGGCTCGTCTCCAAGAACAACATTCGAGGCGACGCCATGACCACCGCCAACCCGCCTGCGCCCTCGGCGCAGGTGCTTTTTTTCTCCTCGCGACAGCATCCGTTGCAGTCGCGTCCGCGCACCACCGGCAAGACAGGCCGGATTTCGAACTGGCCCTTCCGCGTGACCCGGGAGCACGGCCACGACGACAGCAACGAACAGGATGACATCCGCGTTCAGGCGGCGCGCGTCATCCGGACGACGGCCGCGCATTGGTGGCCGCCGGAGCCCTGAACCGCCTTTTCATCCTTCTTCCCCCGGAGAACTGCAATGGACGACTTCCACCGTGGCGATGCGTTTGCGAACGAGCCCGAACCCGACTGGGACTCCCCCGCTTTCGAGAGGCAACGCCACCTTCTCATCGCGCTGTTTCCCGAGCCCGAGGTGCAAGCGGCGATCGAAGCGCACCGCAAGGAATGGATCTGGCCCAAGGGCCACTACTTTCCTCGCAGCCCGCGACTGCACCTGACGCTCCACTGCTTCGGCGACCAGCCCAAGGAGGTCGAGAAACGCCTGTGTGAAGCACTCGCCCAGGTTCGGGTGCGGCCCATGAGCCTGGTGCTGGACAGCTCGCGCACATGGCGCAACGACATCGCGGTGCTGCAGCCCGCCGAGCACGGCGCCTTGCGCACCCTGCATGCGGACATCGGCCGTGCGGTCCAGAAGGCGGGCATCGTCACGGAAACGCCGACGTTCACACCGCACATCACCATCGCCCGCCGCACCGAGGGCGCGGCCTACCCGATGCGCCTGCCGCCGATCCCGTGGCGCGTGAGGAAATTCCTGCTCGTGCGCTCCTTCACTTCGCATCCCGTCGAGCACAAGGTGCTGGCCACCTACGAGGCCGACGAAGAAGACAAAGAAGACGCCGTCTGACAACGACGGGCCGGCTTTCGTGGCCTTATCGGGTGAGACAATTTTCGGCGCCCATCGAACCCACGCCACGCCCGCCGCATGCTGACACCACCCGATATCGCCCCCGACGCCCTTCAAGCGCGCCTCGCCGAAACCTACGGCCTGCAGGTGACACGCGCGGAATTCCTGCCGCTGGGCGCCGACGTCGATTCGGCCGCGTTCCGCATCGAGGCATCGGACGGCCGCGCCTATTTCCTCAAGCTGCGCCGAGGCGGTTTCACACCCGCCGTGGTCGACGTGCCGGCCGTGCTGCACCACACCTATGGCATCGACGCCGTGATGGCCCCGCTGCTCACGCGCACGCGGCGGCTCAGCGTGCAGGACCATGGCTTCGACTGGGCGCTCTACCCCTTCTTCGATGGCGTCGACGGCTTCACGCGCACGCCGACGGACCGGCAATGGACCTTGCTCGGCACCACGCTGAACGCCATCCACCGCACCGAGCTGCCCGAATCGCTGCGGGCGGGCCTGCCGCGCGAAAGCTACTCGCACCACTGGCGCGAAGGCGTGCGCCGCTACCAGCGCCGCTTCATCAACGGCGTGGCCGGCGACGATCTGGTCAAGCGCTTCCTCGCCTTCTGGGACGTGCACGACGAAGAAATCGATTCGATCGTCTACCGCAGCGAGCAGCTTGCCTCGATCCTGCTCGAGAAGTCGCTGCCGCAGGTGCTGTGCCACGCCGACCTGCACGCGGGCAACGTGCTGCTGGGCGACGACGACCGCCTGTGCATCGTCGACTGGGACACGCTGATCCTCGCGCCGAAGGAGCGCGACCTGATGTTCATCGGCGGCGGGGTCGGCGGCGTGTGGAACCAGCCGCGCGAAGAAGCGCTGTTCTTCCAGGGCTACGGCACGAACGAGGCGGTCGACACGCTCGCCCTCGCCTACTACCGCCACGAACGCATCGTGCGCGATCTGCTCGAGTTCTGCGACCAGATG
Organism: Variovorax sp. GW823-FHT02B07; assembly: GCF_058797695.1. Lineage (NCBI taxonomy): Bacteria > Pseudomonadati > Pseudomonadota > Betaproteobacteria > Burkholderiales > Comamonadaceae > Variovorax > Variovorax sp. GW823-FHT02B07. Next base: position 1,568,307 of record NZ_JBXAJX010000001.1, on the reverse strand, counting down.
TTCGACCCGCAGGCCAGCCGCGAAGACCGCGAGGAAGGCCTGCGCCAGATGGCGAGCCAGTTCGATCCGGGCAACGTGGTCGCCGTCGCGCACCGCGACTACGACGCGATCACCTGAAGCATCTGAAGGGCGCCCGTCAGATCAGCAGGTCCTGCGCGTCGTCCTCGAAGCCCGCCACGGGCTGCGCCTTGGCCAGCGCCAGCCACACCGAAAAAGGAATGCGCTCGAAGGCGCGGTGCACCGCGGCGCGCGCCACCACGAGGCGCTCGCCCTCGAGCACCATCACGCCGCATTCGGCCGGAATCTCGTCGGGCGACGCGATGCAGCGGCCCTTGGCGTCGTTGCCCAGCACGTACCAGCACTCGCCGCCCAGGTCGAGGTAGGCCGCGCGCTTGTCGGGCTTGCGCAGGTCGCCCAGCAGGTCGGCGCGGCTGACCTTCACCTCGTGCACGATGGGATGCGCATAGGCCTCGACGCTGGTGTTGCGGATCGAAAAGACATCGGGCCGCGCCATGCACCAGCGCGGCTTGCCGCCCTCCTCCAGCGGCGGCAGCCGGGCGCGCAGGCCCAGGCCGCGCCAGGCGATGCGGCCGCCGCGCGTCATCTCGCGCGCCACGCGCTCCACCAGCGCCTCGTGCGGCGACAGCGCCGCGCGATTGACCGTGAGCGTGGTGGCGATGCGCGCAATGCCCGCGTCGGTCACGCGCAGCGTCTCGTGGCCCAGCGCGCTGCGCACGCGTTCGAGAAAACCGCCCGCGAGCAGTTCGACCTCGATGGTGTCGCAGCAGGGCCAGCCGGCCGAGCGGTAGATCTCGCGCAGCCGCCGTGCGTGCGGCTTGCCGAAGGGCACGGCCGTCTGCAGGGGCGGCGGGTCGCTCACCGGCGGCGGAAAACCGGGGTCTGTCACCGGGGGCATGACCGGCGGCGGATCGCCTTCGGGCGGCAGCACGGGCGGCGGCGGTGGCGGCATGGGCACATCGGGCGCGGGCGGCGGCGGGCCGATCGGCGTGGCGACGACCTCATCGGCAAGGGCAAATCCGGCGGTTGCGGCGAGTGCGGACATGGGAGGAACAGGTTAGCGAAAAGTGAGGGGCGGCGCGAGGCATGGAACGATCGGTTGCATTCGCAATGCCTCAGTGGAAGTCACGGCTGGTGTTGCTCTGCGCCAGCCGGCCCAGCAGCGGCGTGAGGTCCTTGAAGCCGGTGGCGATCAGGTGCTGCACCTTGCCGCCACTGTCGTCGTCGCGCTGCCAGGTGCCCTGCACCGCGAGCAGGTGCGACTTGAGCAGCGGCTCGCGCCAGGCCTCGATGACGTGGCTCCACACGATCACGTTGACGTTGCCGGTCTCGTCCTCCAGCGTGACGAAGATGGTGCCGTTGGCGGTGCCGGGCCGCTGCCGGCCCTTGACGATGCCGCAGGCGCGCACGGTCTGGCCGCTGCGCGCGGCGCGCAGTTCGACCGCGCTCAGCAGCCGCATGCGCGCCAGGCGCGGGCGCAGCAGCGCGAGCGGATGGCGGCGCAGCGTGAGGCCCAGCGCCGCGTAGTCGCCGACGATTTCCTCGCCCTCGGGCGCGGCGGGCAACAGCAGCGCCTGCTCGTGGATCGGCACGCCCTTGAGCAGGGCCGACGAGCGGTGCTGCGCGGTGGCGTCCCACACCTGCTGGCGCCGATGGCCCGAGAGCGACATCAGCGCATCGGCCGCCGCGAGCGCGGCCATGTCCTTGCCGTCTAGTTCCGCACGCAAGGCCAGGTCTTCGGTGCTGGTGAAAGGCGCTTGCGCGCGCGCTGCGAGCAAACGCCTGGCGCCGGCTTCGCTGAGGCTCAGGACCCGGTTCAGGCCCAGCCGCACCGCCGGCTGGTTCTCGTTGCCCAGGCGCTCGGCGTAGCGCGTGTCGGTGCCTGGCGGCATGCGCGGCGCATCGGGTGCGCGGGCCTCGAGCGTGGTGTCGATCTCGCTGCACGTGACGTCGACCGGCCGCACCTCGACGCCATGGCGGCGCGCGTCCTGCACCAGCTGCGAGGGGCTGTAGAAGCCCATGGGCTGCGAGTCGAGCAAGGCGGCGAGGAAGCAGGCGGGCTCGTAGTTCTTGAGCCAGCTGCTGATGGTGACCAGCAGCGCGAAGCTCGCGGCGTGGCTTTCGGGGAAGCCGTAGTCGCCGAAGCCGAGGATCTGCTTGAAGATGGCTTCGGCGAAGGCTTCCTTGTAGCCCTTGCCTTTCATGCCGTCGACGAGCTTCTTGTGGAACTTCCCGAGTCCTCCCTTGCGCTTCCATGCAGCCATGGCGCGGCGCAACTGGTCGGCCTCATCCGCAGTGAATTCGGCCGCGATCATCGCGATCTGCATCACCTGCTCCTGGAAGATCGGAATGCCCAAGGTCCGCTCCAGGGCAGGCCGGAGTTCTTCCTTTTCGTAGGTGATCTCCAGGCGCTTGGCCACCCGTTCGCGCTGCTTGAGGTACGGATGCACCATGCCGCCCTGGATGGGCCCCGGCCGCACGATCGCCACCTCGATCACCAGGTCTTCATAGGTGCGCGGCTTCAGGCGCGGCAGCATCGACATCTGCGCGCGGCTCTCGATCTGGAACACGCCGATGGTGTCGGCGTCGCAGATCATGTCGAACACGTTCTGGTCGTCGTTGGGAATGTGGTGCATCTCCACCATCGAGCCCCGCCAGCGGTTCATGTGATCGAGCCCGCGCCGGATGGCGCTGAGCATGCCCAGCGCGAGCACGTCGACCTTGAGCATGCCCATGGCCTCGAGGTCGTCTTTCTCCCACTGGATGACGGAGCGGTCTTTCATCGACGCCTTCTCGACCGGCACCAGCCGCGTGAGCCTGGTGTGCGTGAGCACGAAGCCGCCGACATGCTGGCTCAGGTGGCGCGGAAAGCCCTTGAGCTTTTGCGTGTGCTCGATCCACTGCATCAGCTTGAGCCGGTCTTCCTTCACCCCGACGCGCGCGGCGGCCTTGTCGAGCTGCTCGCCGAGCACGGTGTCGTCGAACCAGTAGTGGTCCTTGGCGAACTCGTCGACCAGCCGCTCGTCGATGCCGATGGACTTGCCGACGTCGCGCAAGGCGCTGCGCGAGCGGTAGCAGATGACGACGGCGGCGATGGCGGCGCGCTCGCGGCCGTACTTTTCGTAGATGTACTGGATGACTTCTTCGCGCCGCTGGTGCTCGAAGTCGACGTCGATGTCGGGCGGTTCCTTGCGATGGCGGCTCAGGAAGCGCTCGAACAGCAGGTGGCCCTTTTCGGGGTTGATCGCGGTGATGCCGAGGCAGTAGCAGACCGCCGAGTTGGCCGAGGAGCCGCGGCCCTGGCAGAGGATGTCTTGAGAGCGTGCGAAGCGCACGATGTCTTCCACCGTGAGGAAGAACATCTCGTACTCCAGCTCGGTGATCAGGTCGAGCTCTTTCTGGACCTGTGCACGCACCTTCTCGGGAATGCCGTCGGGGTAGCGCACCCGCGCACCTTCCCACGTCTTGCGCACCAGCGTCTGCGCCGCCGTCTCGCTGCTGCCCACGGTCTCCAGCGGGTACTTGTAGGTCTCGCGGATCACCTCGGGATCGAAACGGCACCGCTGCGCCACCTCCAGCGTGTTCGCCAGCATCGCGGGCAGGTACAGCTCGGCCAGCCGCACCCGCTGTCGCAGGTGCCGCTCGGCGTTCGACTGCAGCGCAAAACCGCACTCGGCCACCGTGCGGCCTTCGCGCACCGCCGTGAGCACGTCGTGCAGCGGCTTGCGGCCGCGCGCGTGCATGTGCACGTCGCCGGCCGCGACCAGCGGCACGCCGGCCTGCTCGCCCGCCTGCATCAGCGTGACGAGCCAGAGGTCGTCGTCGAGTTCGTTGAACAGCTCCACGGCCAGCCAGAGGTTGTCGCCGTACAGCGCCCTGGCGGCGGCCAGGTCGTCCTGCACGGTGGCCGCCTCCGGCATGCCGCCCGGCGGACGGTGCGGCACGAAGAGGACCTGGCAGCGCTGCAGCGAGGCCACGTCGCTCGTGTCCCAGTCGACGCGGTACTCGCCCTTGGGCAGCTCGGTGTTGCGCGCGGCGGTGATGAACTCGCAGAGGTTGCCCCAGCCTTCGGTGTCGTTCGCGATCACCACGAGCTTGAAGCGCTCGAAGCGGAACTCGCTGCCGAACAGCAGGTGGAATTCGGGGTGGCGCGGGATCGGCGGTTCGTCCGGGTGCTCTCGCTCGTAGGTGTCCAGCTTGGCGGGCAGGTCGCGCAACGCGACATGCGCGCGCACGATGCCGGCCACCGAGCACTCGTCGGTGATGGCCAGCGCCGCATAGCCGAGGTGGTAGGCGCGCTCGACCACCTCTTCGGGCGTCGACGCGCCGCGCTGGAAGCTGAAGTTCGTGAGGCAGTGCAGCTCGGCATAGCCGGGCAGGCCCGGCGCCGGGCGCAGCCGCTGCGGCAGCACATGCACCTTGGCGGGCTGGCGCTTGCGTTCTTCCTTGCCGCTCAGGTCAGGCATAGAAGCCTTGCAGGTACCAGCGCACCTCGCCCGACGAAAAGCGCGTGGCGGGCCGCTCGCGAAAGATCCACACCAGGCCGGCCTCGGGGCTTTCGGCCACGTAGTAGTCGCGCATCGCGGGCTGGCCGCCGTCTTCTTCGCCGCCCCACCAGCCGGCCTCGACGCGCTGCGGCCCGACCAGCTTGCGCAGCGGCCCGCAGTAGCACGGGCGCTCGCCGTCCATCTCGAGCCGCAAGGGCTCGGGCAGCAGCCAGGGCGGGTAGATCGCATCGGGCTGCGAGGCGGCGTCCTTGCGGGCCTTGTCGGGCGCCGGGGTTTTCTCTTTCTGCAGCGCGGGCCGCCACCGCTGCTGGCGCTCGGGCCGGTGGTCGGCCTGCGCGATCGGCACCACCACCTGGTCGGCGCCGAGCCGCACGCTGAGCCGTTCGACCATCTCGTGCAGCTTGTCGCCCTTGCGGTTGTCTTCCGGCAGGAAGCTGGTGCTGGCGCCGGCCAGCGGATCGGTTTCGAGCGTGCGCAGCTTCAGCCAGCTCGCGGGCGCGGCCAGCGTGGTGAGCGCGAGTTTTTCGGACAGCAGGCGGCGCAGGTGCGCCATGTCCTGCGTGGGCTCTGCCGTGCGCACGGTGAGTTGCTGGTGCGGCGGCAGGGTCACGCCGTTGAGGCGCCGCAGGTCGAGCGTCCATTGCAGCTCGAGCGCACGCGCGCCGCGCTGGCGGGCGCGCAGCCAGATCTGCAGCGCCGAGAGCAGGCGGTTGGCCGACCACATGAGTTCGGGCCCGGTCTCGGCCAGCGCGGGCAGTTCGAGCTTCTGCTCGAACACGTCGGGCAGCGTGAGCCAGGCGTGGCTTTCGGGGCGCAGGCCCCAGGCAATGTCGAGCGCCTCGCGCAGCCCGGTGCCGAAGCGCCGCGTGAGGCCGCCACGCGGCAAGGCGGCCACATCGCCCCAGGTGCGGCAGCCCAGGCGCGCGAGCAGGTCGAGGTGGCCCTGCGCGGCCGTCAGCGTGTCCAGCGGCAGGCCGGCCGGCACCTCGGCGGGCCGGTGCTCGTTGCGCGCGAACAGGCGCAGCCGCGCCAGCGCGATCAGGCTGGTGGCGCCCTGCGCGCCGCGCATGCGCGCGTCGGGTGCGGGGTTGAGGGCCAGCAGCTGGCGCATCAGCGGCGCACGGCCGCCCCACAGGCGTTCGCAGGCCGAGACCTCGAGCATCAGCGCCTCGTCCTGCCAGGCGACGTGCGGCGTGAACTGCAGCGCCCACCAGCCCAGGGCCTCGGGCGGGGGCATGTCGGGGGCGTCGGCTTCTTCGGTTTCAGACGACCACTGCAAGGCGATCCAGTGCATCCGGGCCTCCTTTCCATGCGTCGATGCGCACCACCGTGGCCGACGGCGCGGCGGCCGGCGCCACGGGCGGCTGCAGGCGCAGCTGGCGCCGCACGCGGGCGGCGGCCAGCAGCGCGCTCATGCGGGCGTTGCGCGCCGGCACCCGCACCGGCGCGGCCAGCGGCGGCCCCCGGCGCTTGAGCAGGTGCAGCGCGATCTGCGCCGGATCGTCCGCGCAGCGTTCGGCACGCAGGCGCAGCCGCGCAGGCGAGGCCGACAGCGCCACCGACTCGGGCCGGCACACGAACAGCAGCACCTCGTGCTGCGCGGCCGCCAGTTGCAGCCGCCGCAGCTCGCCCACGCGGGCCTGCGGCAGCCAGGCGACGACGGCGGCGATCTCGGCGCAGCGCAGCGCCTGCTCGCAGGCCCACAGCCGCGCGGCCGGGGCGTCGCTGCGCACGCACATCAGCGCCTCCACCGGCAGCCCCTGCGCCGCCAGCGCGGTGCCGCAGGGTTCGTAAGGCGCGCCGACCAGCACCACCGGCCCGCCGCGCGCTTCCACGGCCTGCGCCAGCGCAGGCAGCAGCAGGCGCCAGACATGGGCCTCGGGCGTGGCCTGCAGCAGCTCCGTCATCGCGCCCACGGGCCAGCCGCCGCCGGGCAACTCGGCGTCGAGCGCGGCATGCCCGGTGGCCACGACCTGCGCGTCGGCCAGGCCGAGTTCGTCGGCGTGCCAGACGCCGCGGCCCGCGGCGGTGGAAAAGGAGTCGAGGAAAGGGAGGCCCATGATTGCAGTTGTTAACTGTATTTTTATACAGTATTCCCCGGGTCGCAACCAGCGATCGATTTACCTGCGAAGGCCCGCGCCTTAAGATCGGTTTATTAACAATTAGTGACCATGAGACACAAAAAGATTCACCTGCGGTTTCTGGCCCTCGCCGCGCTCGCCACCCTCGTCTGTGCAGGGGCACCCGCCTCGGCCCAGCCCGCCAAGCCGCTCCTGATCGGCCAGACCTACGTGCAGACCGGCCCGCTCGCGTCGCTGTCGACCGAGCCACTGGTGGGCATCCGTGCCATGTTCACCGCGCTGAACGCGAGCGGCGGCGTCAACGGCCGGCCGGTCGAGCTGCGCCAGCTCGACGACGCCTACGACCCCGCCAAGGGCGCCGAGAACGTCAAGACCTTCGCGCGCGACGGCGCCGTGGGCGTGCTGATGCCCATCGGCACCTCGTCGGCGGTCGGCGCGCTGAAGGCGGCCAACGAGCTGAAGATTCCCGTCGTCGGCCCCTACACGGGCGCGGGCCCGGTGGTGAAGTTCAGCGAGTTCGGTTTTCCGGTGCGCATCAGCTTCGACGAGGAATACAGCCGCATCGTGAACCACCTGTTCACCATCGGCCTGTCGCGCATCGCCTTCGCGCACAACGACAACCCCGGCGCGCGCTCGGCGATGGAGAGCACGCAGAAGTTCATTGCCGAACGCGGCGACAAGATGGTCGGCAGCGTGGCCATCAAGAACGACGGTTCCGACGCGGCCGAGCGCGCCGCCGAGCTGGCCAAGCTCAAGCCCAAGGCCGTGGTGCTGTCGGCCACCAACGACGTGGCGGCGAAATTCATCGCGGCCTACCGCGCGACCGGCGGCGAGACGGCCTTCTATTCGTTCTCCTTCCTGAACGGACAGAAGCTCTTCCAGGACATCAAGAAGGACGCGGCCGGCGTGGTCATCTCGCAGGTCGTGCCCTACCCGTGGAACAGCGCGATGCCGGTGATTGCCGAGTACCAGGCGGCGATGAAGAAGATCGGCATGACCGAGTTCAGCTACGCCAGCCTGGAGGGCTACGTCACGGCCAAGGTCATGGTCGAAGGCCTGAAGCGCGCGGGCGCCAACCCCACGCCCGAGTCGCTGCAGAAAGGCCTGGAGTCGTTCAAGACGCTCGACCTCGGCGGCATCGCCGTGTCGTACCGGCCCGGCGAGCACCGCGGGCTGACCTTCTCGGAGCTGTCGATGCTCAAGGCCGACGGGCGCTACCTGCGCTGAGCCCTTCCGCCCGCCGGCATGGCGGGCGCAGAATTTCGTTCGTGACGACGCCCCTCACGAACGCACACCCTTACGCCCTCACGCGCGCCCGGTTGCTCCGACTGGGCGCAGCCCTGTGCGCAGGTGCCGCGCTCCCCTCCTTCGCCCAGCAGCCACCCCGCAGGCCCGCGATGCAGATGACCACCCGCCCCATTCCCTCCACGAAGGAAGCCCTGCCGGTCGTCGGCTGCGGCACCTGGATCGGCTTCGACCAGCGCCCCGGCACCGACGAATACGGGCGCCTGCCCGGCGTGCTCGACGCGCTCTTCGCGGCCGGCGGCACGGTGATCGACAGCTCGCCGATGTACGGCCGCTCCGAGGAAACCACCGGCGAACTGCTGGCTACAACGAAGCCGGGCACCAGGCCCTTCCTCGCGACCAAGGTCTGGACCTCGGGCCACGAGGCAGGCATCGCGCAGATGGAACAGTCGTTCACTCGGCTGCGCACGAAAGAGATCGACCTGATGCAGGTGCACAACCTCGTCGACTGGCGCACCCACCTCGCCACGCTGCGCGGCTGGAAAGAGAAAGGCCGCGTGCGCTACATCGGCATCACCCACTACACCGCCTCGGCCTACGACGAGGTCGAAGCGGTGCTGCGCGCCGAGAAGCTCGACTTCCTGCAGATCAACTACTCGCTCGATGCGCGCGATGCCGAGCAGCGCCTGCTGCCGCTCGCGGCCGAGCGCGGCGTGGCGGTGATCGTCAACATGCCCTTCGGCGGCGGCGGCCTGCTGCGGCGCCTGCGCGACAGGCCGCTGCCCGCCTGGGCCGGCGACATCGGCTGCACGAGCTGGGCGCAGGTGCTGCTGAAGTTCGTGCTGAGCCATCCGGCCGTGACATGCACGATCCCGGGCACGAGCCGCGCGGAGCACATGACGGACAACGCCGCGGCCGGTGCCGGCACCTTCCCCGATGCCGCCTTCTGGCGCCGCGAGGCCTCTTCTATTCGAACTTGACGTTGTGCTCCCGCACGGTCGCGCCGAAGGCGTCGTACTGCGTGCGGAAGAACTCGGCGAACTTCGCGGGGCTCATGCCGTAGCCCTCGAAGCCCTGCTGCACCAGTTGCGCATGCACGTCGGGCCGCTTGAGCGTGTTCTGCAACTCCTGCGAGAGCCTGTCGGTGATCTCCTTCGGCAGCCCCGGCGGCCCGAAGAAGCCGGCCCAGGGCGTGATCGTGAGCTTGCCCAGCCCCAGCTCGCCGCCCGTCGGCACATCGGGCAGCAAGCCGCTGCGCTGCGGCAACAGCGTGACCAGCGCGCGGATGCGCCCCTCCTTCACGAAGCCTGGCGCCAGCGTGCCGGTGGTGAACATCATCTGGATCTGCCCGCCCAGCAGGTCGGTCATGGCCTGCATGTCGCCCTTGTCGCGCGCGTTGACCACCTTGCGCTCGCCCAGCAACTGCAGCATCGCGAGCTCCGAGGCGCTGTTGCTCGATGCCGAGTTGAGCGCGCCGGGCTTCGACGCCACAAGCGCCAGCAGCTCGTTCACGCTTTTCACCGGCAAGCTCGACGGCACCACGAGGAACATCGAGAACTGCCCCGCCGAGCTGATCGGCGTGAAGGCCTTGAACGGGTCGTAGGGCGAGGTCGGCCGCAGCGTGGGCGCGGCGACCATCGCGGTGTTGGTGCCCATCAGCAGCGTGTAGCCGTCGGGCCTGGCCGACGAGGTGGCCTGCGCCGCGAGCACGCCGTCGGCGCCGGGTCGGTTCTCCACGATCACCTGCTGGCCGAGCTGTTTCGACAGCCCTTCCGCGATGATGCGCGTGAGCGAATCGGCGCCGCCGCCCGCGGCAAAGCCGACGATCAGCTTCAGCGGCTTGTTCGGGTACGCGTCGGCGCTCCAGGCCGCAGCGCCGGGCAGTGCCGTGGCGGCGAGGGCCGCGAGAGTCAAGGTTCTGCGTCGCATGAAAGCCTCCTTGTTCAGAAGAGGTGCCGCACGCCGAACTCCCAGCCCGACGAGCGCATTCCGCCCGCCGGCGCGCTGCCGCCGCTTACCACGTAGCGCGCCTGCCCGCTGTTCATCAGCCGCGCGTACGTGCCGTACAGCGCGGTGCGCCGGGAGAGGTTGTGCACGTAGCCGATGCCGAACTGGCGCGCGTCGTCGCGGTTGCGCGGCATGCCGTTGGCGTTGCGCAGGCTCTCGTCGCTGCGGTCGTCCAGGTAGGCGTAGCTCACGCGGATGCGGCCGACCTCGAAGGCCGGGATGTGCGCGCCGATCTCGACGGTGTTCTTGCGCACCGTGCCGGCCGCGAGCTTCACCGTCACCTTGTTGTAAAGCGCGAAGAACTTCGCGAAGCCCGCATCCCACGAGCCGCCGATGTTGGCGTGCGTGTAGTTGCCGATGGTGGAGGTGGCGTTGAAGTGCGAGCGCGTCACGGCCGCCGCGATGTCGAACGCGCCCGAGGCGAAGCCGAAGCGCGCGCCGCCGAAGTTGCCGTCGTCGCGGTTCGGCGCGGTGGAGTTGTTCTCGCCCGTGCCGACCATCGCCATGCCGTAGAAGCCGCCCAGCTTGGCCGGCAGCCAGTAGCTCACCGTGTTGCTGCCGGTGATGGCCGTGGGCAGCGGCCCGGTGCCCGCGCCCGCGAAGGTGAGGTTGCCCGCGCGCGCCACGCCGTTGGCGTTGAAGGGGTCGAAGTAGATGCTGTTGTAGTGCGTGGGAATGAAGTCATGGCCCAGCCGCACTTCGCCCAGCGAATCGTGCGACAGGCTCACGAAGGACATGCGGTCGAAGGTGATCGGTCCCGCCGGGCCCGCGCCGCTCGTCTGGTTGTTGGTGTTGCTCGGCCGACCGGTGCCCAGGTCGGGGTTCAGGCTGCCTTCGAGCCAGAAGCCCGCGCGCAGGCCACCGCCCAGGTCTTCGGTGCCGCGAAAGCCGATGCGGCTGGTCGAGAGACCGCCGTTCGACAGCGCCTTGACCGAGCCGCCGCCCTCGCCCTTCGTGTACTGGACGCCGAGGTCCATCACGCCGAACACGGTGACGCTGGATTGCGCGTGCGCCGCACCGCTGCTGGCCAGGCCAATGGCCGACCACATCAAAAGTCTCTTCATGGTTTCTTGTCTCCTGCTCTTTTTTGGGTTGAAAACTTGGATCGCGCGCAGGGCTGCGCCACCGGGTGCGCACGGGGGTGCGCACCGGTTGGCGAAGGCCGGGGTGAAAAAGGTCTAGCTGGCGGGCTGCGGGCGCTCGGTGCGCACGAGCACGGCCCCCTTGGACAACGGGCTCACGTTGCGCCGGTACTGCTGCAGCCAGCCGGTGTCGAAGGCCGGCGGCGGCGCCTGCCAGTCGGCGCGGCGCGCGGCGAGTTCGGCGTCGGTCAATGCGATGTCGAGGCGGCGTTCGTCGAGGTCGATGGTGATCACGTCGCCGTCACGCACTAAGCCGAGCGGACCGCCCAGTGCCGCCTCGGGCGACACCTCGGCCACCACGAGCCCCTTGCAGACCAGGCCCGAGAGATGCCCGTCGGTCAGCAGCGCGACCTGGTCGCCCAGCCCCGCGCCATCGACCGCGAAGACCACGCGCGATGCGCCGCCACCCATGGCCGGCCCGCCGCACGCGCCGGCGCCGCGCATCACGACCACCTGGCCGGGGACGATCTCGTGGTTCTTGATCGCGGCGATGGCGGCATCTGAAGTCCAGAAGCACACGGCCGGCCCGGTGAAGCGCCGCACCTTGCGCTCGGCGATGCCGGTCTTGATGAGGCCCGACTCGGGCGCGAGGTTGCCGCGCAAGAGCACGATGGCCGGCAGCGGCGCGACCGGACGGTCGATGGGGCGGATCACCTCGGCGTCCATTACTTCGGCGCGGCGCAGGTTGTCGGCGACGGTACCGCCCGTCACCGTGAGCGCGCCCGTGTCGAGCAAGGGCGCGAGCTGCTTCATCAGCGCACGGCAGCCGCCCGCCGCCTCGAAGGCCTCGATCGAATGCTCGCCGATGGGTCGCACGCCGGCCAGCACCGGTGTCGTCGGGCCGAGGCTCTCGAAAAGGCCGTATACATCGACGCCGCACTCGCCTTCGGTCGATATCGCCTGCAGGTGCTTGGCCGTGTTGAGCGAACCGCCGACGGACAGCACCGCGCGCACCGCGTTGGCGAAGGCGCCGGCCGAGAGGATGTCGCGCGGCTTCAGGTCGTCCAGCACCATCTGCACGATGCGCGTGCCGGCCGCGCGCACGTCGTCCATCATCTTCGGGCTCAGCGCGGCGACCGGCGCGCTGCCGGGCAAGGCCATGCCGAGCGCCTCGCACACGATGTGCATCGAGTTGGCCGTGCCCAGGCCCGAGCACACGCCCGGCCCGCGGATCGCCTCGCGGCTCATGCCCACGAGTTCTTCCACGGGCAGGTGGCCGGTGACCGCGTGCATCGCGCCGATGAACACCTCCTCGATGTCCATGTGCTTGCCGCGGTACTCGCCGCTCGGCTGGTAGCCGCAGGGCACGAGCAATGTCGGGATGTTGAGCCGCGCGGCCGCCATGAGCTGCCCCGGCACCGTCTTGTCGCACGAAGTGAGGCAGACCATGCCGTCGAGCTGCGCGCCTTCGACCGCCACTTCGATGTCGTTGGTCACGAGGTCGCGCGCGCCGAGCATGTAGGCGCCGCGTGCGCCCGCGCCGGTGATGAAGTCGCTGGGCGCGGCCGTGCGGATCTCGAACGGCACGCCGCCCGCCGCGCGGATCGCCGCCTTGATTTCCGCCGCCACCTTGTCGAGGTGGCTGAAGCACGCAGCCAGTTCCGAGGAGCTGTTGACGATGGCGATCTTGGGCTTCTCGCAATCCTCTTCGGGGATGCCAAGCGCGCGCCAGTGCGCATTGCGCACCGACCAGAGGTAGGAGCCGCGCGGGAAGTTGCTGCGCAGGGGGCGGGTCATGAACGGTCTCCGGTCTTGTGGTTGTTCTTCTTGGTGATCTCGATCACGCCACGGTCGGCGTCCACGCGCACCCAGTCGCCGGTCTCGATGCATTCGAGGGGGTCGCGCTCAAAGTCGGTCATCGAGGGCGAATGCGTCACCACGGCGCCGAGCGCCATCTTGGTCGTCATCTCGTTGAACAGGAACGCAGCGGGCGCGGAGTTCATGAGCCGCGTCATGTGGAACATCGCGGACCAGCCCGACGAGCCCTTGGCGCCCGGGAACACCAGCACCTTGCCCGCGAAGCTCTGGCCGCGCAGTTCGTGCCGCGTCTCGATGACGGTGCCGGTGCGCGGGTCGATGCCGCCCCAGCCCGAGATGCGGTCGCGCGTGACCAGTGCCTCGCCTTCCGCCACGCCGCCGACCACCTTGCGGCCACGGATCACGATGGTCTTTTCTTCGGTCGTGACTGCGGCGTTCATGCGTAGCCCCCGTTCCAGCGGCCGGTGCAGGCCGCATCGACGCATTCGGCCGTGCTGCCGAACCACGCCTGCACGCCGAGGATGGCGGGCAGGTAATGCGCCTGCTTGGCGGAATCGAGCGCCACGGTCTTCGTGCCCTTGGGCACGGCGCGGCTCATGGCCGAGCAGCTGTCGCTCATGAGGATGCCGCCCGCGTCCTCGATGATCTTCGTGTAGCCGTTGCGGTCGGCCAGCGACTTGATGGCGCGCGGCGTGAAGATCCACAGCTCGCAGTCGGGGTGCACCTTGCGCCCTTCGATGAGCTGCGCGGCCTCCCAGATCTGCTCGATGGTGTAGTGCGGGCAGCCGAGCATCACGTACTGGACTTCGCTGTCCTTGCCGGTAACGTTGATCTTCTCGTAGGTGGCGCGGCGCTCGGCCTCGCCGTAGCGCAGCACCTCGACGGGCGCCTTGCCGCCGAGCGCCTGCTCCAGCGTCAGCGCCTCGGGCGTGACGCCGGCGATGTGGTACATCTCGACGCCGCCCGAGGACGAGGCGGCCGCGCCGAAGTGCTTGAGCCGCGGCAAATTCGGCACGCGGCCGATGCCGCGCCGGCTGTGCACCACCGGCACGCGCTCCTGCACGTGCTCGCCGATGTAGTAGCCGAGCAGGCCCCAGTCCTGCACCGACTCGACCTCGATGTCGAGCTCGATCACATGGGTCGCGCGGCGGTTCTCTTCGAGGTGGTAGCCCCAGTACGGAATGCGGCCGGTGAGCATCGCCGCGCCCGTGCTCTCGCGGCCCTCGGTGTTGGTGCGCGCGCCGAGCACCGAATTGCAATACACCACGGCCGACGATTCCATCCACGCGCAGTGCTCACCGCGCGTCGGAATGTTGCCCACCTGGTAGGGCGTGCAGGTGTTCATGATCTGCGCGCCGAGGCCGGCCGCATGGCGCTCGCTCTTGTTGTAGAACTGCACGATCTCCTCGCTCACGCCCATGCGCTCGGGCTGGCCGGGGTCGAAGCCCAGTTGCAGGTGGCTCGTGAAGACCTTGAACTTCGGGATCTCGACCGTCTCCTGGCTGTCGAGGCTGAATTCGGAGAACACCGCGTCCATGCCGCCGCCCTTGGCGAGCGCGAAGTCGCGCTGGAAAGGCGTGGTCGAGGTGATGGTGGCGCAGACGTTGCGCGTCTCGACCAGTCGCTCGGCGCCGAGGGCTTCGCCGTAGCGCATCAAGAGGTCCATCGCCTTCTGCACGGCCGGTCCGTCGCGGCCGTCGTACATGGCTTTTTCTTCATCGCTCAGGTGCATGACCTGTGTCTCCGTTCTTCTATGTCGTGGGGGATCGAACCCCGGCCGGGCTGCTAACCCGGCGAGGGGGAAGGCACATGCCCGCCGATGTCGCGCGCAATGGTGAGCGCGATGTCGTGCAGGCGCGGTGCGAGTTCGTTGCGCAACCGGTCTTCGGTGAACACGAAGGCGGCACCGCCGCCGTTGAGCGCCATCACCTCGCCGTCGGGGCCGATGAGCGGCACCGACACCGAGTTGATCTCGCGGTGGAATTCGCCGAGCGAGAGGCAGTAGCCCAGCCGCTTGGCTTCGCCGATGGCGCGCGTCATGGGCGCGGCGATGCCGTCCCACTCGGGGCCGCGCAGGAGGCGCATCGAATCGACCAGCTGGTTGCGCTGCGCGTCGGGAAGCGCCGAGAGGTACGCGCGGCCGAGCGCCGAGTTCGGCAGCGGCGCGCGCGAACCCACGTCCAGCCGTGCCGAGAGCATCGACGAGCGCGGACGGCAGGCTTCGATCAGCACCATCTCCATGCCGTCGCGCACCGCGAGGTAGACGGAGGCACCGACCTCCTCCGCCATCGCCTGCATGCTGGGCCGCGCGGCGGCGCGCACATCGAGGCTGCCGAGGAACACGCGCGAGAGCGACACCACGCCCGGCCCGAGCATGAAGCGGTCGGGCGCCTGCGCGGGCTTGAGCATGCCCAGCGAGAGCAGCGTCGCGACCAGCCGGTTGACCGTGGGGCGCGGAATGCCGGTGATGCGCGCGACGTCGGCGTGGCCGAGCACCGGGCGGTCTTCGCTGAAGCAGCGCAGCACCGAGATGCCGCGCTCCAGCGCGCTCACGGTGTCGGAACGTTCGCCGCGCGAATCGGAGGCATCGGCCGCGGAAAGAGAGCTGTCGTTTTTATCGGTGGACATGGAAGGACCCTTTGAACGCTTTGCAAGACTCTGCAATGTAGAGGCTCGCGAAAGGAGGTCGGCCGGGTTCATGGCAAAAAAGGAGCCGGGTCAGGCGCTGGCTTCGGCCGCGACGGAGGCCGCGCCCTGCCCGGCTTCGCCCCCGGCCCGCAGGTACACGCCCTGCGCCAGCAGCGCGGACTGCAACGCGCCGACATCGACGAAGCGCGGCGCGATGCCGCCCTGCGACGCCAGCGCCGCCGCCACGCCCGCGGCTTGGCCGGTGATCCAGCACTGCGGAATCTCGCGCATGAAGCCGTGCGAGTTGCGGTCGCACGAGATGTGGCGCCCGCAGGCCACGAGGCCGTCGAGCTGCTGCGGCACCAGCGCGCCGTAGGGAATGGAGATGTTCGGGAATTTCGGCGACACCGCGGGCGTCACGCCGATCTCGTCCGCCAGCGCCACGCCGTCGGGCCACTGGCTGCGCAGCACCGCGCCCACGCCGGTGAGGCGCCGCGCATGGCGCACGCCGATCTGCGGCGCGCTCAGCATCAGGTAGGCGTCCTCGAAGCCGGGCGCGTGCGCCTTGAAGTAGTCGAGGTGCGCGGCCATGGCGCGGTGCGAGCGCACTTCCACGGCCGTGAGGTCGTCCACGTCGAGCGCCGAATAGCCCGACTGGCGCGGCCCCATGAAGAGCGCCACGTCGTTGCGCCACGAGACGAAGGGCCGCTCGAACAGGCCGAGCTGCTCGCGTCCGCGCGCCATGAAGCCGGCGAAGGCCTCGGGCTGGCCGGCCTTGAAGTCGATCCAGCGGTTCATGTCCACGCCGCCGAAGAGCCACGAGGTGTTCATGCAGTGGTGCACGTCGGCCTCCTCGATGTCGTTCACGTAGGCGGCGCCGGCGCGGGCGAACAGGTCGCCATCGCCGGTGGCATCGACCACCACGTCGGCCATGATGGCCATGCGGCCTTCCTTGCTCTCGAAGACCACGCCCTTGACGGCGCCGTCCTGCACGATCGGGATCGCGGCCCACGAGTGGTAGATGAGCTTGACCTTGCGCTCCAGCACGATCTCCTGCGAGAGCAGCTTCAGGCGCTCGGGGTCGATGGTGGGCGACCAGGTGACGATGCCGTGATAGGCGGCGGTGCGCTGCGACCAGTGCGCGGCCTTGGCCACGTCCTGCGAGCCCCAGTCCGCGCGCTGCGGGCCGGCGATGGCGTCGGCGGGCAGGCGGTCGAACAGTTCTTCGGCAAAGCCGCGGATCACCAGCTTGCCTTCCCAGTCGGTCATGCGATCGATCCAGATCACGAGGCCGCCGGTCGACAGGCCGCCCAGGTGGTTGTAGCGCTCGAGCAGTGCCACGTCGGCACCGGCGCGGGCGGCGGCAGCGGCTGCGGCGGTGCCCGACGGGCCGCCGCCGACCACCAGCACGCCACAGCGGTGATAGACCGGAATGTTCTTGCCGGGCTCGGCCCAGCTGCCGTGGTCAGGGCGCTTGACGCGGCTGTCGCGGTCGAAGATGTCGGAGGACAGGATGCGCTCGTCGGTGCGGACGACAGTTTTCATGAGATGGGTGTCTTGGATGGGCTGTTTCGTCGTATTTTGATTTCAATGTTCATTTTGTCAAACACAAAAGCCAAAAAAAGGCGTTTGCTCGGGGTATTCCCTAGTCAATATGGATTTTTATGATTTTCTAAATCAATATCAGGAGGACATTCCAACGGAGACATCGATGAAGAAACTCAACGGCACCCGCCGTGCGTTCGGCACGGCGCTCGGCGCCGCGGCCTTGCTGGGCCTGGCGCCGCTCGCGTTCGCGCAGGACTTTCCGGCGCGCAACAAACCGATCCGCATCGTCGTGGGCTTCACCGCCGGCGGCGGCACCGACGCGCAGGCGCGGATCGTGGCGCAGAAGCTCGGCGAGGTGCTGGGCACCAGCGTGATCGTCGACAACAAGCCCGGTGCGAGCACCATGCTCGCGGCCAACGAGGTGTCGCGCGCCCTGCCCGACGGCTACACGCTGCTGTACGCGCCCTCTTCCACGATGGCGCAGAACCCGCACACCTTCGCGCAGGTGCCTTACGACCCGTTCAAGGACTTCACCGCCATCTCGATGGGCGGGCGCGGCCCGCTGGTGCTGTCGGTCAGCACCACGGTGCCGGTCCACAACGTGAAGGAACTCGTGGCCTACGTGAAGGCCCACCCCGGCAAGGTGAGCTACGCCTCGTTCGGCGCGGGCACCTCGTCGCACATCTACGGCGAGGCCTTCGTGAAGAAGACCGGCGTCGATGCGGTGCACATCCCCTACAAGGGCGGCTCGGACGCGGCCAAGGACCTGATCGGCGGGCGTGTGCAGTACATGTTCGACTCGGCCTCGTCGGCCATCATCACCTCGGCCACGGGCAAGGTGAAGGTGCTGGCCATCGCGGCGAATGCGCGCATCCCGGCGCTGCCCGACGTGCCCACCTTCGCCGAACAAGGCTACGCCGGGCTGGACCTGCCGAGCTGGCTCGGCTTCTACGGCCCCGCGCGCATGCCGGCGCCGGTGGTGGCCAAGCTCAACGCGGCGCTCACGCAGGTGCTGGCGATGCCGCAGGTGCGCGAGTTCTATCGCACGGGCGGCTACGAAGCCGGTGCGACGACGCCGGAAGAATTTGCCGGCATCACGCGCTCGACCTACGAGCGCTGGGGCGCGATGGTCCAGCAGGTAGGCTTGGCCAAGCAATGAGCCCTTCTTCTTTCATCACCCGACGCAGCGCGGCCGCATGGCTCGCGCTGGGCGCGATCGCCTTGCCGCTGTCTTCGTTCGCGGCCTCACCCACGGACTTTCCGGAAAAGGGCCGCAGCATCCGCATCGTGCTCGGCCTGGCGGCCGGCGGCGCTTCCGATTCGCAGGCGCGCTTCGTCGCCAACAAGCTCGGCGAGGTGCTGCAGACGCCGGTCATCGTGGAGAACCGCCCGGGCGCGAGCTTCATCCTCGCGACCGAGGAAGTGATCCGCGCGGCGCCCGACGGCTACACCTTCATGTACGCCCCCTCTTCCGTGGTGGCGCAGAACCCGCAGACGCTGGCGCAGGTGCGCTACGACCCGTTCAAGGACTTGACGCCGATCTCGCTCGGCGCGCGCGGCCCGCTGGTGCTGACGGTGCACGCGAGCGTGCCGGCGCGCAACGTGCAGGAGCTGGTGGCGTACATCAAGGCCAACCCGGGGAAGATGAGCTACGCCTCCTTCGGCACCGGCACCTCGTCGCACATCTACGGCGAGGCTTTCGCGCGGCAGGCCGGGCTCGACGTGGTGCACGTGCCCTACAAGGGCGGCGCCGATGCGGCGAAGGACTTCCTCGCGGGCCGCGTGCAGTACTACTTCGACGCGGCGCCCAACGCCATCCAGAACACGGCCACCGGCAAGGTGCGCATGCTCGCGGTGGCGGCGCCGAAACGCAGCGCGATGCTGCCCGACGTGCCGACGATGAGCGAGCAAGGCGTGAGCGGCGTCGACATGGCAAGCTGGCTCGGCTTCTACGGCCCGGCGCGCATGCCGGCGCCGGTGGTCGCCAAGCTCAATGCCGCGCTGGCGCAGGTGCTGGCGATGCCGGCCACGCGCGACTTCTTCCGCCAGGGTGCGTACGAGGCCGAATCGTCGACCCCGCAGCAGCTGGCCGACCTGACGCGCACGACCTACGACCAGTGGGCCGAGACCATCCGCAAGCTCGGCCTCACGAAGCAGTAACGGGTCGCGGCGACGTTCAGCCGAAGAACTTCAGCAGCCGCGCATTGGTCTCGTCGGCGCGTTCGTACTGCACCCAGTGCCCCGCGCCGTCGATCACCACGCCTTCGCGGCCGGGACCTTCGCTGGCCAATTGCGCCACCAGCGGACGCGAGTCGGCGGTGACGTCGAACTCGCCCCACAGCAGCAGCGTCGGCACACCCAGCGCGTCGATCGCGGCCTGCAGCCCGCCCGAGAGCGACACCTCTTTGCTGCGAAAGCGCGTGCCGTGGCACGAGAGGTCGTGGATCTCGAAGGCCAGCGGGTCGATGGCGGCCGGCGCGTGCAGCATCAGCGCGCCCAGGTTGTGCATGAGCGCGGCGCGCTCGGTCTCGCGGTCGGGGGCGGCGCGCCAGTTGATCATCTCGACTGTCATGCGGCGCAAGGTGCCGTGGCCGCCGCTGCCCATCAGCGCCAGCCGGCGGATGGCGCCGCGCCGCACCGCGAAGCGCGCGGCGGTGAGCCCGCCGAACGAAAAGCCGCCCAGGTCGATGGGCGTGCCGGCGCCGATGAGCGCATCGAGCGTGCCGCCGAGCGCGGCCAGCAGCGGCACCAGGGCGTCTTCGCCGGGCGCCACGCGCGGCAGCGCGTCGGAATCGTGAAAGCCGGGCATGTCGGGCAGGAGCAGCGTGCGCTGCGCCGACAGCGCCTCGGCGTTGCGCAGCCAGTGCATCCAGCTGCCGTGGCCGCCGTGCAGCAGCACGATGGGCGGCTGCGTCGTGTCGGAGCCGAAGCGGCGCCAGCGCACGCGAATGCCGTCGTGCACCGGGTCGTGCGAGGTGGACAGGGCTTCGATGCGGGCGATCTGGCGCCGGGCTTCGGCGGATTCGTCGGGGGTGGGAAGAGCAGGCGTGGGCATGGCTTCATTCTGCCGCGCGGCCCGCGTGCCTTCAGGCCGCGCCGAACCGGTAGCTCGACACCACGAGCCCGCCCATGAAGGCGTCCTCGTGGTAGACGCGCTCGCCGACGTCGCCTTCGGCCGCGCCCACCGCGACCATCAGCGGAATCAGGTGCTCCTCGCGCGGGTGCGCCATGCGCGCCGACGGGGCCGAGGCCCAGTCCTGCAGGCGTTGCACGCGTGCCTGCGGCGTGGCCTGCACCGCCGTCTCGTCGAGCCAGTCGCCGAAGGCCTTCGACACGCCGTGCGCCTGCGGGCCGAAGTTGCGCAGGTTGTGATAGCTCAGGCCGCTGCCGACGATGAGCACGTTCTCGTCGCGCAGCGGCGCGATGGCACGGCCCAATGCCAGGTGCTCGGCCGGGTCGAGCCCGCGCCGCAGCGACAGCTGCACCACCGGCACGTCGGCGTTCGGGTACATCGCGGCCATCGGCGAGAACATGCCGTGGTCGTAGCCGCGCTCGGGGTCGATCTGCGCCGGCAGGCCGGCGGCGGCGATCAGCGACTGCACGCGTTGCGCGAGCTCCGGCGAACCGGGCGAGGCATAGCGCACCTCGTAGGTGTGGGCCGGAAAGCCGCCGTAGTCGTAGATCATGGGCGGGCGCGGGTTGCCTTGCACGGTGAACACGGGCGACTCCCAGTGCGCCGAGACCATGAGGATGGCGGCCGGCGTGCGGCCGATCTGGCGCGGCATGTCGGCCAGCGAGGCGGCGAGCTGGTCGTAGGTGGCGCCCATCTCCTTCTTCATCCAGGGCCAGGGGCCGCCGCCGTGCGAGATGAAGTACGTGGGCAGGCGGGAAAGCGTGTTGGTGTCGTGGGTCAAGTCGATGCTCCTTGAAGGCGTTGGATCGACTGTAGACATTTCCTTTCAGGAAATCGACAGGCTACGATGCATCAAATCCTTTCTTCACAGGAAATCATCGATGGACCGCATGACCAGCCTGCGCGTGTTCCGCGAGGTCGTCGAGGCCGGCAGTTTCGTGGCCGCGGCCGAGCGCCTGGGCCTGTCGGCGCCGATGGCCAGCAAGCACGTGGCGCAGCTCGAGAAATCGCTGGGCGCGCGGCTGCTGCACCGCTCCAGCCGCCACCTGAGCCTGACCGAGGCCGGCACCGCCTGGTACGAACAGAGCCGCCGCGCGCTCGACCTGCTCGACGCGGCCGAGGCCGCCATCGGCCAGACAAGCGACGCACCGCGCGGCCAGCTCAAGGTGAGCGCGCCCGTGTGGTGCGCCACGCCGCGCTTTGCGCGCGTGCTGGCCGACTACCGTGCGGCGTACCCCGAGGTGCTGGTCGACATGCACCTGGAGAACCGCAAGGTCGATCTCGCGGCCGACGGCTACGACCTGGCCTTGCGCGCCACACAGGAGCCCTCGCCCGCGCTCATCGCGCGGCCGCTGTGCCGCGTGCCCTTTCATCTTGCAGGCACGCCGGCCTACCTGAAGCGCCACGGCGCCATGCCCGCGGTGCCGGCCGACCTCGCGAAGCTGGGCGCGATCGTGCCCAGCTACGTGAACCTGGACAACCTCGCGCTCAAGGGGCCGGGCGGGCGCATGTTCCCGCTGCGACTCACGCCCGCGATGCGCTCGGACGACACCACGCTCACGCTGCACGCGGTGCGCGCCGACATGGGCATCGCGTACCTGCCCGTGTGGCTCATCGACGACGACCTGGCACAGGGCCGGCTGGTGCGGCTGCTGCCCGCGTTCGAGGCCACGCCGGTCACGCTGTTCGCCGTGTACACGAGCCGGCAGTACATGTCGCCCAAGCTGCGAACTTTCATCGACTTCCTGAGCGCGCGGCTGGGGGGCATGGAAACAAAGGCAGCACGCACCGACGACAGCAAGGTGCGCCGCAGCTGAAGGGTTGCTGAAGGCACCGGCCGCGAACGCACCTTTTCGGGGCAAGGTCATGCATGCAGGGCTACATTCGAAGGCTCTGCTGGAGACCGATTCCTTGTTCCGCTTTTTCGAAAAACTCCTTCCCCCGTACCCCGCCGCCGAACCGACGCTGCCGCCCCAGGGCTTCTTTGCCTTCCTGTGGGCCTGCACGCACGGCGTGCGCGGCAAGATCGCCGCGATGGCGGTGCTCACGGCGGTGATGTCGACCTTCGAGGCCGCGCTGTTCGCGATCCTCGGACGCATCGTCGACTGGCTCGGCGGCCAGGTGCCGTCCAAGCTGTGGGCCGAGCGCGGCGACACGCTGCTGTGGCTGGCCGCGTTCCTGGTGATCAGCATCGGCGTGGTGGCGCTGCAGACCATCGTGAAGCACCAGACGCTGGCGGTGAACCTGCCGATGCGCCTGCGCTGGAACTTCCACCGCCTGATGCTGGGCCAGAGCATGGCCTTCTACCAGGACGAGTTCGCGGGCCGCATCACGGCCAAGGTGATGCAGACCGCGCTGGCCGTGCGCGAGACCGTGTTCGTGCTGGCCGACGTGCTGGTGGCCATGGGCGTGTACGTGGCCACCATGATCATCCTGGTGGGCGTGCTCGACGCGCAGCTGGTGTGGCCCTTCGTCATCTGGCTGGCGCTGTACATCGCCTCGCTGGTGTACTTCGTGCCGCGCCTGGGCAAGGTCGGCAAGGCGCAGGCCGACGCGCGCGCGCTCATGACCGGGCGCGTGACCGACGCCTACACCAACATCGCGACCGTCAAGCTGTTCTCGCACACGCAGCGCGAGGCCGGCTTTGCGCGCGACGCGATGCGCGAGTTCATGAAGACGGGCTACGGCCAGATGCGGCTGGTGAGCGCCTTCGAGATCGTCAACCACACGCTGAGCATGGGCCTGACGGCCGGCATGGCCGGCATGGCGCTGTGGCTGTGGTCGCACGGCACGGTCGGCGTGGGCGCGGTGGCCGCCGCCACGGCGATGGCGCTGCGGCTGCAGGGCATGTCGCACTGGATCATGTGGGAGATGACCAGCCTGTTCGAAAACATCGGCACGGTGCAGGACGGCATGAAGACGCTGTCGCGCCCGCGCACGGTGCTCGACGCGGCCGATGCCACGGTGCTCGACGTGCCGCGCGGCGAGGTGCGCTTCGAGCAGGCGAGCTTCCGCTATGGCGACGCGGGCCGCCGCGTGATCGACGACCTGAACCTCGTGGTCAGGCCCGGCGAGAAGATCGGCCTGGTCGGCCGCTCGGGCGCCGGCAAGTCGACGCTGGTGAACCTGCTGCTGCGCTTCCATGACCTGGAGAGCGGCCGCATCCTCATCGACGGACAGGATATCTCGAAGGTCACGCAGGATTCACTGCGCATGCACATCGGCATGGTCACGCAGGACACCTCGCTGATGCACCGCTCGGTGGCCGACAACATCGCCTACGGCCGGCCCGACGCGACGCTGGCGCAGATCGAAGCGGCCGCGAAGCGTGCCGAGGCGCACGACTTCATCCAGACGCTGGGCGATGCGGGCGGACGGCGCGGCTACGAGGCGCACGTGGGCGAGCGCGGCGTGAAGCTGTCGGGCGGCCAGCGCCAGCGCGTGGCCATTGCGCGCGTGATGCTGAAAGACGCGCCGATCCTGCTGCTCGACGAAGCCACGAGCGCGCTCGACTCCGAGGTCGAGGCCGCGATCCAGCAAAGCCTGTACACGCTGATGGAAGGCAAGACCGTGATCGCCATCGCGCACCGGCTGTCGACCATCGCCGCGATGGACCGGCTCATCGTGCTCGACGAAGGCCGCGTCGTCGAGGAAGGCGACCACCGCACGCTGATGGCCCAGGGCGGCCTGTATGCGCGGCTGTGGGCGCACCAGAGCGGCGGCTTCCTGGGCGACGGGCTCGAAGAAGACGAAGCCCTGCGCGCCTGAACGGGCGTCAGGTCGGCAACGCGCCGGCTTCGTACTGCTGCACGAACTCACCCGACGGCGGGATCGGCTTGATGATGTCGATCAGCACGCCGTTCGGATCGCGCGTGATGAAGTGGCGCTGACCGAAAGCCTCGTCGCGCAGCGACAGCAGGATCGGCAGGCCGGCCGCCTTCAGGCGCTCGTGCTCCGCGTCGGGGTCTTCCACCTCGAAGTTCAGCAGCAGCCCGCCCGCCACCTGCCCGCGCGCTTCGGCGGGAATGGTCTTGTGCGTGCCGTCGAGCACGGCGAGGTTCACCGAAGCATCGTCCGCCAGCTGCAGGTGCACGTACCAGTCGGTCGTGAACAGCGACACGAACCCGAAATGCGCCTGGTAGAAGGCCGCGGTGCCGGCCACGTCGTTGGTCATGATCACCGGGTAATAGCTCGTCACTTTCATGGGGTGGCTCCTTCGTGGATAAAACGTACAAACTGCATGTAAGTTAAATATTAATCCACAAACAGACTGCATGTAAATTAGGGTCATGGCCAAAACCCCGGCACGCACCAACCGCGAACGCACCGAAACCACCCGCCTCGCCCTGACCGAGGCGGCCCGCACGCTGTTCGTCAGCAAGGGCTACGGCGACACCTCGACGCCCGAGATCGCCATGGCCGCCGGCATCACGCGCGGCGCGCTGTACCACCACTTCAACGACAAGCGCGACCTGTTCCGCCAGGTGTTGCTGCTGGAAGCGCAGGCGGTCGCGGCCGACATCGATGCCGCCACGCCCGACGAGCTCGGCCCGCGCGAGGCCCTGCTCGTGGGCAGCGAGGCCTACCTGAAGGCGATGACGGTGCCGGGGCGCACCCGGTTGCTGCTGATCGACGGGCCGGCCGTCCTGGGCCTGGCGGAAATGATGTCGATGGACGACGCTACCTCGGCGAACTCGCTGCGCCAGGGGCTGGCGCGCGCCGGCATGGGCCGCGGCGAGGTGTCGCTCGACGCCCTCGCCCGCCTGCTGTCGGCCGCCTTCGACCGCGCGGCGCTGGAGATCGACGCCGGCGCCGATGCCGCCAAGGTGCGGGCGGCCATGCTGTGGCTGCTGGAGCAGGCGCTCCCGCCCAAGAGGAACTAGACCGCGCCTCGACCGCCCATGCGCACGGGCCACTTGGCGACGGTGCCGCGCTGCATCGATTCGAGCGTGGTCTGCGTGAACACGTTGATGCTCACGTGCCGCGCGAGGTAGTGCTCCAGCACCAGCCCCAGCAGGTACGGGCTCGTGCCCGAGAACCCTTCTTCGTCGACGCTCAGCGTGCATTGCACGCCGCGCCCGTAGATCAGCGGCCCCGCGCCCGGCAGGCGCCGCGTCACGGGCTCGATGCGCGAGCCGACGAGGCAATCGATCTGCCGGCGCAGCACGTCGTTGTCGGCCGTGACGAACAGCCGCAGCATGTCGCGCAGCGCCTGTGCGCCCTCGCGGTGCGGCATATCGGCCAGCGGCAGGTGGTTGAAGCCCAGCTGGCGGATCAGCCGCCACGCGATCTCGCGCTGCGCGAACGGCGACTTGGGCGTGCTCGGCGCACGGATGAGGCCCACGGCCGACACCGGGATCGAATCGGCCACCGCGAGGTCGGCCTGCCCGTTGCGCGGCACTAGGCACGGCAGGTCGCGGTTGGTGAGCATCGCCTTCACCGACAGGTAGCGCAGGCTCTCGGGGTACGGCGCCTCCTGCTGGTCGACCAGCGACAGAAACACCTCGGTGCCGATGTACGGCGTGCGCGTGCCGTACTTGCGCGCCGTTTCGGAGACCAGCCGCGGCTCGCGCCGCACCGAGAAGTAGCGGCCGTGGTTGCCCTCGTCTTCGTTGAGCGTCTGGTAGAGCGGGCGGAAGTCGATCTCGGCCGTGGTGCGCGCCTGCTGGCCGGCGATGCGCTGCACCGAATACACCTCGAAATCCATCGGCCGTGAACGGTCGGGCACGAGATGGAACTCGGTCTGCGCGCTGTCGAGTTCGATGCGGTCGGTGCGCCGCTCGAACAGGTTGACCACCGGCGTGCTGAACAGCGCGAACTGCGCCGCATCGACCAGCGCCCCCAGCGCGCCGGGCGGCTTGCTCAGCAGCACGACGATCTCGACCTCCTTGCCCGGAATGCGCGCCAGCCCCGGCGCGAGCTGCGTGAGCGTGAAGAAGTAGAAGCGCTCGGGGCACGCGAAGTACTCGTGCAGCAGGTTGTGGCCGTGGAAGGTGTTCCACGCCAGCGGCAGCAGGCCTTCGCCCGGCCCCAGCCCTTCGTGCACCAGCGCGCCTTCGGTCACGACGTGCGGACGGTCCATCAACTGGCCGGGCTCGCCGATGAAGGTCGCGACCGCCGAGGTGTGCAGCAGCTCGAACAGGTGCGACGCCACCTGCTCGTTGCTGCGCAGGTAGATCGGCAGCCGGTCTAGCCCCGACAGTGCCGAGAAGCCCATCTCGCCCACGATGCGCAGCCGCAGGCGCAGCGCGCCCGTCACCTGCACGTGCGGCGGCACGTAGCGCTCCAGCGCCGGGATGTCGGGCGGTGCGCCGGTGAGCCGCGCCTCGGCGATCTCGAAGGGCCACAACGTCACGTCCTGGCTGGAGCGGAACTCGCAGGGCGTCTGCTCGCCCGCGGGCACGCGCGCATGAAAAGCCGTGCCGCGCGGCACCACGAAGCCGCGCGTGAAGTCGCCCTCCTTCACGCTGGGATGCAGCTGCGCCACGGCCATCGACGGCGTGGGGCTCAGGTAGTTGGGGTACAGCACCTCGAGCAGGCGCTGCGTGAAGCGCGGAAATTCGGCGTCGAGCTTGATCTGCATGCGCGCCGACATGAAGCTGAACGACTCGATGAGCCGCTCCACGTACGGGTCGGCCACCTCGATGCCGTGCATGCCCAGGCGGCGCGCGATCTTGGGGTGCGAGGCGGCGAACTCGCTCGCCGCCTCGCGCATGTAGACGAGTTCCCGGTTGTAGTACTCGAGGAGTTGCGGGTCCATGACGGTGAGCCTTCCCTGGCGTGGTTGAAGTAAAGGAGAAATGAAAGACAGACAGGCTTCAGTCCGCCGCGCCGACGATGCGCATGCGGTTGGTCTCGAGATCGACCGCGCTTTGCACCGTGAAGGCCAGCGGGTACGGCTTCAGGTGGATGAGCGCGCGGATCTCGAACAGCAGCACGTTGTAGGCCTCGGCCGCGCCGTCTTCCTTCATGAGCGGCACCACCTGCACGCTGTCGGGAATCAGGCGCGGCTCGTAGTCGCGGATGGCGCGGCGGATGATGCGTTCGATGTCCGCCCACTTGCGCTCCGACAGGTAGCTGCCGGCCAGCGGCGGCACGCCGTAGTTGACGGTGGAAGACGCCGCGTCGGCATGGCGCGTGCGGTCGATCAGGTCTTCGGCGTTGGTGGTGTTGAACAGCAGGGCCAGGTCGCGCTGGATGATCTCGCGCATCCGGGCCGGCGTGGCCGTGTACTCGGACGGCAGCTCGGCGCTGCGGCCGGGCGCCTCGTCGCGCAGGCGGTCGAACAGCGTGGGCAGCAGCTGCGCGTTGACGCGCGGTGCGGCGGGTGCATCGGGCCCGCGGGGCGCGCGGGCGCCGGGGTGCGCGGGGTGGGAACCTGTGAACGGGGATTGCTCGGTGAGCCGCATGACCTGGCCTTTTCTGGAAGGGGCAGAGTCTTGCGTGGATGCCCGCCGCTCATTGCAAACAATGGTCACACAGCGGGCCAGGCGTGCACGCCCACGCCCACGTCCACGCCCATCTCGGGCATTTGTCGCCGTGTGCGCGCTTCGCGAGTCCTACAGCACGCACCGTCCCTCGCCGACACCCGCGCGACGGCGGGCGCCCGATGCTGGGTCATCGCCAACCACAAGGAGCCTTCGCGTGAATTCCATCATCTACATCGTCGGCCTGGTCGTGGTCGTCGTCGCCGTGCTGTCGTTCTTCGGCCTGCGCTGAAACCGCAAGCGCTGCGCCACGGGGCCGTTCGCGGCCCCGTTTCTCTTGGGCAGGCCTTCTGCATGCGCCGGGCATAATTTGCGCGCCCCGCCACCGCTTTGCTGCGCCGGGGCGTCATTGGCGAAGAAGAAGGGACCCTGTTGATCACCACCACCGCGCTGCGCGCACCTGCTTTTCCGGATGCGGTGATCACCGAGGCGGTCCGATGGACCGAACAGAACGGCCCGCTCGACGACGCGTCGGCCCTTCGCACCGCGGCCTCGCGCGCAGCCGACGGCCCCACCCGTATCGTTGAACGCGCCCGCCAGCTCGGCGAGCGCATGGGCCTGCAGGCCGAACTCGCGCGCGGCCGGCAATGGGCGCCGTGGGTGCTGCTGGCGCTGGTGGCGCTGGTCGTGATCGCGGGCCTGGGCCTCGCGGGCCAGGTGGTCGGCGGCAACGACCGCCACATCAACGTGATCGTCGCGCTCGTGAGCTTGCTGGGACTGCATGCGCTCACGCTGCTCTTGTGGCTGGCCGGCCTGTGGCTGCCGTCGGGCACCTTCGGCACGGCCTCGCTGGGCTGGCTGTGGCTGTCGCTCACGGCGCGCGTGGCGGGCGGCCAGCGCGGGCAGGCGCCGCAATTGGTGCGCGCGGCCACGGGGCTGCTCACGCGTGCGCGTCTGCTGCCCTGGGCCTTCGGGCTCGTGAGCCACGGCATCTGGGCGCTCTCGTTCGCCGTGGTGCTGGCCGCGATGCTGTTCGCCCTGGCCTTTCGCAGCTACACGCTGAGCTGGGAAACCACCATCCTCGAACCCGCCTTCTTCGTGCGCGTGGTGCAGGCCCTGGGCTGGCTGCCGGCGCAGTTCGGTTTTCCGGTGCCCGATGCGGCCACCGTGCAATCGGCGGCGCCGGTCGCTGCGGCCCAGCGCACCTGGGCGCTGTGGCTCACCGGCTGCATCGCGGTGTACGGCCTGCTGCCGCGCCTGGCGCTGGTGCTCCTGAGCGCCGCCGTCTGCCGCCACCGCCGCCCCGCCCTGCAGCCCGACTGGCAGGCGCCCTACTACCGCAAGCTGCTGGCCCGCTTCGCCGCGCTGGCGCCGCCCGCCATCGTCGATGCCGACCCGGGCCGCGCGCACCCCGCCGCGCCCACGGGCCTGCCGGCCTCCGAGCAGCACGACGGCCTCTTCGTCGTCGGCTTCGAACTGCCCCCCGACCTGCCCTGGCCGCCCGTCGGCTTGCCGGCATCGGCGGTCCGCATCGACGGCAGCGCCCCGGCGCGCCGCGCGCTGCTCGACCAGCTCGCGCAGGTCCACCCGCGCACCGTGCTGCTGGTCTGCCATGCGGCCTCGAGCCCCGACCGCGGCACCGAGCGCTTCCTGCGCGAGGTGCTGGCGCATTGCGGCGAATGCCGCCTCTGGCTGGCCGACGCGCCCCACGCCGCCGCCACGCAGCGCTGGCGCGACTGGCTGCGCGACGCCGGGCTGGCCCACGTGGTCGCGAGCGACCGGCTTGATGCCGTCTTCACGGAAGGCACCGCCACCACATGACCTCCCCGACTCCGATCCGCATTGCCGTCGTCGGCCACACCAACGCGGGCAAGACCTCGCTGCTGCGCACGCTCACGCGGCGCGTGAACTTCGGCGAGGTGTCGCAGCGCCCCGGCACCACGCGCCATGTCGAGTCGGTCGATCTCGAGGTGAACGGCCAGCCGGCCGTGCGCTTCCTCGACACGCCGGGCCTCGAAGATGCGGTCGCACTGCGCGAGCACCTGGCCGGCCTCGACGCCACCGCGCAAGCCACGCCGCCCGAGCGCATCCGCCGCTTTCTGCAGGGCCCCGAGGCGCACGGCGTGTTCGAGCAGGAGGCCAAGGTGCTTCGCGCGATGCTCGACATCGACGCCGCCTTTCTCGTGATCGACGTGCGCGAGCCGGTGCTGCCCAAGTTCCGCGACGAGATCGAGCTCTTGAACTCCTGCGCGCGCCCGGTGCTGCCGGTGCTCAACTTCGTGCGCGACGCAGCCAGCCGCGAGCCGGCCTGGAAAGAACTGCTCTCGGCCTACGGCCTGCACGTGCAGGTGCGCTTCGATGCGGCGGCGCCATTCGTGGGCGCCGAGCACGACCTCTACAACGACCTGGCCACCCTGCTGCGCGACCGCCGCGACGTGCTGCGCGGCGTGGTCGACGCGCTCGACGCCGAGGCCGACGCGCGCCGCCAGTCGGCCTGCACGCGCATCGCGGACCTGCTGGTCGATGCCGCGGCCATCCGCCGCACCGTGCCGGCCGCCGAGTTCGCCGACGCCACGCGCCGCCAGGCGCTGGTCGCCGGCGTGCAGAAGGACGTGTTCGACAAGGCCCAGCGCTGCACCGACGACCTGCTCGCGCTCTACGGCTTTCGCCAGGGCGACGCCGACGAAGCGCCGCTGCCGATCATCGAAGGGCGCTGGACGCTTGACTTCTTCAACCCCGAGGCGATGAAGGACGCGGGCCTGCGCCTGGGCAAGGGCGCGGTCATCGGCGCCGCCGTGGGCGTGGTGGCCGACCTCGCGGTGGCGGGGCTGTCGCTGGGCGCGGGCGCGGCATTGGGCGGCGCCATCGGCGGTGCGGTGTCGCAGGGCTGGGGGCCGCTCGGACGCAAGCTGGCCAACAAGCTGCGCGACATGCACGAGCTCACGGTGGAAGACAGCGTGCTGTTCACGCTCGCGGCGTGGCAGCTGCAGCTCGCGCAGGCGCTGGAGCGGCGCGGCCATGCGGCCGTGGAACGCATCCGGGCCGAGGCCCCGTCGTCGGACGAGGACGACACGCTGATGCGTGCCGCCGCCGGCGCCGTGCGCGCCGTGCAGCCGGCGCGCAGCCATCCCGAGTGGGAATCGACCGGCGCCCTCACGCGCAGCTTCTGGCGCCCCGCGCCGCAGCGCGAGGCGCTGGCCGGCACGCTGTCGAGCGAACTGCGGCGCGCCTTCGAGGCCTGAAGCTAGGCCTCAGCCCGCCACTTGCTCGGGCGTGACCTTGGCGAGCGACTTGTCGACAAACGCCCCCAGCCGCGTCTGCACTTCCCCGCCGGTCTGCACCACCGCCGCCATCAGCGACTCGGCGAACATGCCGTCGGTGGCCGACATGTCGGCGATGCGGCTGATCGACGTCACCATCGCGTAGTTCGACAGCGCCGCGTTCTTCGCCACGCGCTTGGCCAGCACCATCGCGGCGCGCAGGCTCTCGCCGGGTGCGGCGATCTCGTGCGCCAGGCCCAGCGTCTTGCCGGCGCGGGCGTCGAGCACGCGGCCGGTGAGCATCATCTCGACCATGCGGCCCGGCGTGATGATGCGTGCCACGCGCACCGTCGCGCCGCCGCCGGTGAAGATGCCCTTCTGTCCCTCGGGCAGCGCGAAGTAGGTCGACGGGTCGGCCACGCGCACATGCGTGGCCGCCGCCAGCTCCAGCCCGCCGCCGACCACCGCGCCGTGCAGCGCCGCGACCACCGGGATGCCGCCGTACTGGATCTTGTCGAAGGTGCTGTGCCAGCGCTGGCACACGCGCATGAAGTCGACCGCGGTGCGTTCCTTGTCGTGGTGCTCCTTGAGGTCGAGCCCGGCACAGAAATGCGGCCCCGCGCCGGTCAGCACCACGGCCTTGGCCTCGCGCGGCAGCGCACTGAACACGGCGTCCAGCGCGGCCAGCGTGGCCTCGTCGATGGCGTTGCGCTTGGCGGGACGGTTCAGGGTCACGACGGCGACCTCTTCGTCCATGTGCAGGGTGACGTTCCGTTCGATCACGGCAGGGCTCCTTGGGTTGTTGCGGGTTCCGCCACCGGAATGGGGCGCTTCAGGGCTACGATAGCCCTGCGCGCCGCGCCATTGCTTGCAGATCGCGCCCATTCATTTGCAGATTCCGCCAACCGTCTTTTGAACCCGTCATGCCGCCAGAGCGCGCCACCGTCGCCGTCAGCTTCCTGCAGCACCTGCTGAGCGGCGCGCGCCGTCAGCTGAGCCCGCGCGACATCGACCTGCTGGCCGCGCAGGCCGGCCTCTCGCCGCAGCTGCTGCGCCAGGACGGCGCGCGCGTCACGCGCGAGCAGTTCGTTCGCATGTACGAGTGCGTGTCGCTCTTCATGGGCGACGAGATGCTGGGCCTGTGGTCGCGCCCGATCCGCGCCGGCGCGCTCAAGTACCTCGGGCTCAGCCTGCTCGACGCGCCCTCGCTCATGGTCGCCATGTACCGCTTCACGCGCTTCTGGAACCTGCTGCTGGACGACCACCGCCTGCGCATGACGCGCGCCCACGGCGTGGCCACGATCGCCATCGCGCCGCACCCGGAAGCCGCCGCGCGGCCCACCACGCCCTTCGGCCATGCGCTGATGGTCAAGCTGATCCATGGCGTGGCCTCGTGGCTCATGGGGCGGCAGCTGCCGGTGCTGGGCGTCGGCTTTGCGTTCCCGCGCCCGGCGCGCTTCGACGAGTACGCCAACCTGTTCCCCGGCCCGCTGCAATTCGAGCAAGACACATCTTCGGTGCGCTTTGCCGAACCGGTGCTGCGCCAGACCTTCCAGCGCACGCGCGCCGAGCTGCTCGACTTCGTGCGCCGCGCGCCCGACGACTGGATCTTCGTCACCTTCGACCACGACACCACCAGCGCCACGGTGCGCGAGTTCGTCGCCGCGCACCTCGCCTCGGATGCCACGCTGGGCGCGGCGGCGCGCGCGGTGCACATGTCGGAACGCGCGCTGTCGCGCCAGCTCGCGGCCGAGGGCACCAGCTTTCGCGCACTGAAGGAAGAGGTGCGGCGCGACCTCGCGATCCAGCGCCTCGTGAAGACGCGCGAGCCCATCGACCGCATCGCCGCCTCGGTCGGCTTCGACAACACGCCGGCCTTCCACCGCGCCTTTCGCACGTGGACCGGCAGCACGCCGCGCGGCTACCGGCAGCGGGCCGGTTAGTTCGCTGCGCCGGCCAGCGCCTGCAGCTTGGCGAAGTCGCCCGGCCGCGCGCCCATCTGCTCGGGCGTGGAGCGCTTCGTCACGCGCTCCAGCAGCGGCATGCGGTTGACGGGCTGCACGGTCATGCCCTTGCCGCGCAGGAACTGCTCGTCTTCGAGCTCGCTGGCGATCACGCCGACGTTGGTCCACTTGGCCGTGTCGGCCAGCGTCTTCTCCACCATCGCCTGCTGCGGCGGCGTGAGCCGGGCCCAGGCCGCCTTGCCGATGACGATGCCCAGCGTGTCGTAGATGTGGCCCGTGAGCTGCACGTACTTCTGCACTTCGTAGAGCTGCTTGGCGCGCACCGTGCCCAGCGGATGCTCCTGCGCCTCGACCTCGTTCTTCTTGAGCGCGCCGTACAGGCTGTTGAAGGGCAGCGACACGGGCTTGGCGTCGAGCGCGGTGGCAAAGAGCTGGTAGGCCGCGGCGTCGGGCACGTACAGGCGCAGGTCGCGGAAGTCCTCGGGGCGCTGCAGCGGCTTGCCCGAGGTCACCTGCCGCGCGCCGTAGTAGACCGACGCGACCATGCGGTTGCCGCTGCGCTCGTTGTAGCCCTTCATCAGGTCCGCGAGCAGCGGGCTCGCGAGGTACTTGCGCACGTGGTCCAGGTCCTTGAAGGCGAAGGGGTAGCTGCCCAGGCCCAGCGGCGGATAGCCCTCGGCCAGCGTGGCCTGCCCGACGTAGGCGATCTGCATGGAATCGTTGGCGAGCATCAGCGCGTAGTCGCGCTCCTGCCCCAGCTTGGAGGCGGGCAACACCTCGATCTTGATCTTGCCCTCGGACTGCTCGGCGAGCTTGCGCGCCGCCAGTTCGGCCTGCTGGTGAAAGATGCTCGCGGGCTCGTAGATGTGGCCCCACTTGAACTGCTGCACCTGCGCACAAGCGACAGCGGCGCTCCCCATGGCGACGCACAGGACAGCAGCCCGGCGCCACGACATCAAACTTTTTTTCATCGGCAGTCCCTCGCGGTGAGAAGGCCCGCCGGCGCGGGTGCGCCAAAGCACGCGGCGGGTGTCGGGAACGCATCCCGGCCGCTGAATGTAAACATTTGCAACCAAAATCCAGACAGGGTTTGCCCGGTCACGGGGCAGTCATGGCCCTTCCCTAGCATCCGCGTGCGCCCGACGCGCCCACTTCCTCACCGCACCTCAGCACCTCATGTACCCCGGCGAACGACTCAACGGCTACAGCCACCTGTTCGGCCTGCTGCTCGCACTGCCGGCGGCCGCGTTGCTGCTCGCAAAGACGCTGCCCACGGGCGACCCGGCGCGCATCGCGGGCGGGCTGGTGTTTTCGCTCTCGGCGGTGGCGCTGTACGCGGCCTCCACGCTCTTTCACAGCACGCGCGGCCGGAGCAAGCGCCTGTGGGAGCGCGCCGACCACTGCGCGATCTTTCTGCTCATCGCGGGCACCTACACGCCCTTCGCGCTCGTCACGCTGCAAGGCCCCTGGGGCTGGCTGCTGCTCGCGGCGATCTGGAGCGCGGCGTGCTTCGGCATCTGGCGCGAGCTGAAACCCGCTGCGGCCGACGCGGCGAAGAAGCCTTCGCTGCCGCTGTACATCGGCATGGGCTGGCTCGGCGTGCTGGCCGCCGCGCCGCTGGCGGCCAAGCTGCACGCCACCGGCCTGGCCTGGCTGGTCGCGGGCGGCGTGCTCTACACGGTGGGCACGGTGTTCTATCGCAACCGGCGGGGGCTGCGCCACGCGCACGGCGCCTGGCACCTGTTCGTGCTGGCCGGCACCACGAGCCACTACGTGGCCGTGGGATGGTTCGTGCTCTGAAGCCTGCTTCTTACAGCGGCTGCAGCTTCGCGGTCTTCATCATCCGCTCGGTCAGCTCCATCTCGCTCGCGAAGCCCTGCACGTAGGCCTCGGTCGTCGAGGGGCTCACCTCGCTGCCCAGCTCCGTCAGCGCGGCGATCACCGACGGCTGCTTCAGCGCCTGCCCGAACACCTCGTAGATGCGTGCAGCGATCGCGTCGGGCGTGCCCGCCGGCAGCGAGACGCCGCCCCACGACGTGAGCTCGACACCGCGCAGCCCCAGTTCGGCCAGCGTCGGCACCTGCGGCAAGGCTGCGTTGCGCTTGGCGCCGGCGACGCCCAGGGCGCGCAGTTTGCCGCCCTGCACGTGCGGCAGCGCCACCGAGAAGATCGGCATGCCGAAGTTCACCTGGTTGCCCAGCACCGCGTTGACGATTTCCGACGCGCCCTTGTACGGCACGTGCGTGGCCTGCACGCCCGCGGCCTGCAGGAACAGCTCCACGCCCAGGTGCGAGGGCGTGCCGACGCCGCCCGAGGCGTAGTCGAGCTTGCCGGGGTTGGCGCGCGCACGTGCCACGAGTTCCTGCAGGGTCTGGATGCCCGAGCCCGCATTCACCACCAGCAGCACGTCGGAGGTGGTGAGCCGCATGATGTGGCGGAAGTCCTTGAGCGCGTCGTAGCCGGGGTTCTGCTGCATGCGCATGTTGGCGGCCATGGGCGCGCTCGAGTAGATCCAGGTGTAGCCGTCGGGCGCGGCCCGTGCGACCTGTCGCGCGCCGATGTTGCCGGCCGCGCCGCCCCGGTTCTCGATGACGACCGGCTGCCCCAGCAAGGGACCGAGCGCTTCCGCGAGGATGCGCGCGGCGTTGTCCGGGCCGGTGCCGGCCAGGTACGGCACGACCCACTTGACCGGGCGGGTCGGCCGCCAGGGGGCGGTGGTTGCACCGGCCGCGCGCGCGATGGCCGGCAGCAGTGCCGAGGCCGCGATCGCGCCGCACAGCGCGCGGCGATTGGCATTGATGAGAGTCATGGCTTGTGGTGTCTCCTGATTTTCTGGTTCGGCCTCAGGCCGCATCGCCGATCAGCTCGCGCGCGATGATGTTCTTCTGGATCTCGCTCGTGCCCGTGAGCACGCGGTACATGCGCAGCATGCGGAACAAAAACTCCACGCGCCGCCCCTGCACGATGCCTTCGCCGCCGTGGATCTGCACCGCCGCGTCGGCCACGCGGAACGCGGCCTCCGAGCAGAACAGCTTGGCCATCGAGGCCTCGGCGCGCGGGTCGCCGCCGGCGTCGATCTGCCGCGCGGTCGACAGCATCAGCGCGCGCGCCGCGCACAGCTGCGTCGCCATGTCGGCCAGCGAATGCTGGATCGCCTGGAACTGCGCGATGGCGCGGCCGAACTGGCGGCGCGTGCGCGCGTAGTCGCGTGCGTCCTTCAGCGCCACGGTCGCCAGCCCCACCATGCCCGGGCAGTGCAGCAGCCGGTTGACCGTGATGCGCCCCAGCGCCAGCGCCAGCCCCTTGCCGGGCTCGCCGATGAGGTTCGCGGCCGGCACGCGGCAATCGGTGAGCACGATGTCGCCCGTGGTCGACTGGCCCGCCATGGTCTTGTAGCCCGCCTGCACCTGGACGCCCGGCTGCGTCAGGTCGACGAAGAACGCCGTCACCTCGCGGCGCGCCGGATCGTCCGAGGTGGACGCCATGAGCACCGCGAGATCGGCAAAGGGCGAGCCCGAGATGAAGCGCTTGCGCCCGTTGAGCACGTACACGTCGCCCTCGCGCCGCGCCTGCGTCTGCACCGCGCCGGCATCGGAGCCGGCCTCGGCCTCGGTGAGCGCGAAGCAGATCGCCTTCTCGGCCTGTGCCACGGGACGGATGAACTTCGCCATCTGCTCCGGCGTCGCAAACTTGGCCAATGCGCCGACGCGCGGCGGCCCGCTGAGTTCGCCGAACACATGCGGCGCGAGCGGCGAGCCGCTGGCGTAGATCGATTCCTTCACCAGCACATGGTCGAGCAGCGACAGGCCCAGGCCGCCCATCGCCGGTGGCAGCGTCATGCCGTAGAAGCCCATCGCGTGCGAACGGCGCCAGACGTGGCGCAGCGTCTCCCTGTCGGGCCCGTGCTCGTGGTCGATGCCCTTCTCGCGCACCAGGTCGGCCAGTTCGCCGTTCAGGAAGTCGCCGATGCGGGCGATCAGCTCGGCCGCGCGCGGCGAGCCCTCGAAGGGACCGTCGAACAGCGGCGCGCGGATGGCCGAAGCCTCGGTGGGTGCTGCGGAAGGGGTCAGCGTGGTGTCCATGTCGTTCTCTTTCAATTGACGCGCCGCGCGTGGCCGGCCCAGTACGGCGTCTGGATCGCCTTGCGCGCGACCTTGCCGTTGGCGTTCTTCAGCAGCGAATCGACGAACTCGATGCGGCGCGGCCGCTTGAAGCCCGCCAGCCGCGCGGCGCAGAAGTCGTCGAGCCCGGCCGTGTCGGGCGAGGCGCCCGGCTTCAGCACGATGTGCGCGGCCACCGCCTCGCCCCACTTGTCGTCGGGCACGCTGAACACGCAGGCCTCGGCCACCGCCGCATGCTGGTACAGCACGGCCTCGACCTCCGAGGGGTACACGTTGAAGCCGCCGCTGATGACCATGTCCTTCTTGCGGTCGACGATGTAGATGTAGCCCTCGTCGTCGGCGCGCGCGAGGTCGCCCGTGTGGTAGCGGCCCTCTTTGAGCACCTCGGCCGTGAGCTCGGGCGCGCGCCAGTAGCCGGCGAAGATGTCCTCGCCGCTCACCACGATCTCGCCCACCTCGCCGGGTGCGACCGGCCGGCCTTCGTCGTCGACGATCTCCACCAGCGACTCCAGGAAAGGCCGCCCGCACGAGGCCAGCCGCTCGGGCATGGCGGCGCGCGCGAACAGGTGGTCTTCCACCGAGAGGCCGCACACGCCCGAGGTGGTCTCGCCCGCGCCGTAGCCCTGCGACAGCACGGGGCCGAACACGTCCATCGCCTGCATGATCCGCGCGGGCGCCATCGGCGCGGCGCCGTAGCCCAGGCGCTGCAGGTCGGGCAGCGGCCGGTAGCGGCCCTGCAGCTCGGCCAGCAGCATGTTGATCATGGTGGGCACCATGAAGGTGTGGGTCACGCGCTCCTTCTTCATGTCGTCCAGGAAGCGCGCGGGCTCGAAGCCGGTGAACAGGCGGATGGTCGCGCCGCTGCACAGCGCCGGCACGATCTGCATGCCCGAGGCGTGCGTGATCGGCCCCACCAGCCCCAGCAGGTCGCCGGGGCGCAGGCCTTCGCTGCGCGAGAGGAACTTGCGCAGCTGGGCCAGCCGGTTGCCGAAGGTCTGCATTGCGGCCTTGAGCACGCCGCTGGAGCCCGAGGTGTAGTGCAGCACGGCCAGCTCGTCGGCACGCACGCGCTCGCAGGTGAAGGCGTCGCTCGCGCGTGCCAGCTGACCTTCGTAGGAAGCGGGCGTGCCTTCGGCCGCGTCGAGCAGCAGCAGCTTCGGGGCCGCGCCCTTCAGCAGCGGCAGGAAGGTCTCGGCGCGCGCGGCGGTGGTGACGATGAGCGCGGCGTCGCTGTTCTCGATGACCTCGGCCACCTCGACCGGCGCGAGCCGCGCGTTCATCGGCGCCTTCACCAGCGCGGCCTTGTAGCAGGCCAGCTCCAGCTCGACGATCTCGACGCAGTTGGGCAGGTACACGCCCACGCGGTCGCCGCGCTGCAGGCCGAGCCCGCGCAGGGCATTGGCCAGGCGGTTGGCGCGCCGGTCGAGCTGTTCGTAGGTGCAGGCGCGCTGCGGGCTGGTCACGGCGATCTGCCGCGCATGCAGGCGGGCGGCGCGGGATGCGAGTTCGCCGACGTTGGCGACCTCGGGCGAAAGTGAGGGCAAGTTGTCTCCTTGAGGCCGGTGCCTGTGCACCGTGGGGAGAACTTTCGCAAACAACGCCGCCGCACAACAAATACCGATTGCTGATGCGTAGCCATCACAAAAGATGATGGCCGCGGCGCGCGATCTTCCTGCCCGCGATGGCTATGGCTTGCCGTCGCCCAGGAACTGCGCATCCCAACGCCCCGAGGCGATCATCGAGCGCGCTTCGTCGGCCAGCGCCTGCCTCACGACCTGCGTGGCCGCGTCGGGCGCCTTGCCGGCCGGCGTCGCCAGGTGGTAGGTACGCGCCAGCTCGGGCTCGACGATGCGTGCGATCAACCAGTTCGGCTGATCGCCCGGCCCGTCCGCGAGCGCGCAGGCGGGCGTGACCGTGAAGCCCGCGCCCGCCAGGTAGAGCGAGCGCAGCACGCGCGCCGAGTCGTGCTCGTGCACCACGTTGAGTTCCACGCCCACGGCCTCGGCGGCCGCCTCGACACGCTGGCGGATGCTGAAGCGGCGCGACTGCAGCACCAGCGGCAGGCTCGCGGCGCGTGCGAAAGGCACCGTGGGGCGCACCGGTGCGCCCTTCTTCGCGCGCCCACCCTTCGCACTTTTTCCGAGCAGTGCCGCCACCTCGCCCTTCGCATCGAAGCCGCAGAGGAACATGCCTTCGCGCACGAAGGGGCGCACGTCCAGCCCCTCGACGCTCGGGGTGTCGACGAGCAGGCCGATGTCGGCGCGGCGATCGACCATCGCCTTGCGCACCATCAGGCTCAGGTCGTCGATCACGAACACGCGGATGCGTGGGTGCGACTGCTTCAGCCGCGCCAGCACCGGCCCGAGCAGCAGCGAGGCCAGCAGGAACGGCACCGCCACCGTGACCGAGCCCTCGGGCCCGTCGGGCGCGCGCTGCAGCCGCTCGCGCATCGCCGCGGCATCCGACAGCAGGCGCCGCGCGTCCTGGTACAGCTGCAACCCGGCGGCCGTGGGCGTGACGCCCACATGCGAGCGGTCGAACAGCTGCGTGCCGAGCTCGGCCTCGAGCTTCTTGATCTGCGCGGTCAGCGCGGGCTGCGCCACGTACAGCGACGCCGCCGCGCGCGACAGGCTGCCGGCTTCGAGCACCGCGATGAAATAGCGAAGAGACCTCAGGTCCATGGGGCGACGGGGAAAGATGGGGCGCCCATTGTGGCCCCGTCGCCGACTCAGCTCGCGAGGGCCCTCACTGCAATGCGCGTGGCCTCGGCGACCACGTCGTTGCGGTTCTTCGCGTCCTTGTCGGGGAAGGTCAGGTAGACCGACAGCACCAGCGGCGCGCCCGACGGCGGCCACAGCACGCCGACGTCGTTGGTGCTGCCGTATGAACCCGCGCCGGTCTTGTCGCCCACACGCCAGCCCTTGGGCACGCCGGCCAGGAAGCGCTCGGTGCTGGTGGTGTTGCCGAGCAGCCATTCGCGCATCTGCTCGCGCTGCGGCGCGCCGAGCGCATCGCCCAGCGCCAGCCGCTGCACGGTGTCGGCCATGGCCGCAGGGCTGGTCGTGTCGCGCGGGTCGCCGGGAATGGAGGTGTTCAGCTCGGGCTCGGTGCGGTCGAGACGGAAGGTGGTGTCGCCGATGCGCCGCGCGAACGCGGTGACGGCGGCCGGTCCGCCCAGCACCTTCAGCAGCAGGTTGGCGGCGGCGTTGTCGCTGTACTGCATGGTGGCGGCGCACATCTCGTTCACGGTCATGCCGGTGGCGAGGTGCTTCTCGGCGACCGGCGAGTGCGACACCAGGTCGCCCTTGCCGACACTGATGCGGCGCCCGAGCAGGCTGGCGTCGGTCGCGCTGCGTTCGAGCACGGCCGCGGCGAGCACTAGCTTGAAGGTGCTGCACAGCGGAAAGCGCTCGTGCGCGCGGTGCTGCAGGCGTGCGCCGCTGCCGGTGTGGAAGCCCGACACGCCCAGGCGCCCGCCGCAGGCGCGCTCGAGTTCGGCGAGCTGCGTTTCGGCGTCCGACTGCGCGCCCTTCTTCGGCCATGCGCTGCAGGCGCCGGCGAGCGGGGTCACGGCGGCGGCGAGCAACAGGGTGCGGCGCTGGATCAGAGGGTTCATGTGCGTGTGTCTTTCTTTTCGCGAGTGGATGGAATGAAAGGCATCGTAGGAGCGCCGCCCTCGCGCTTCCAGCGCCCGGAGCGCGCACGGCGTCCCGGGTGTATCAGGTGTAACGCCACTTCATCATTCAACCTTCGGGTTGAATTTTCTTCGCGACCGATCTATATTCAACTTCATGGTTGAACTTGAAATCGAAGACGAACGGCTCGACGCCGTGTTCCACGCCCTGGCCGACAGCACGCGGCGCACCATGCTGCAGCTGCTTGCGCAGGGCGAATGCAGCGTGGGCGAGCTGGGCGCGCCGTTTCGCATGTCCTTCGCGGGCGCCTCCAAGCACGTCAAGACGCTGGAGCGCGCGGGGCTGGTGTCGCGCACCGTGCAGGGCCGCGCGCACGTGTGCCGGCTGGAGCCGGCGGCGCTCGCCACGGCCGATGCGTGGCTGCGTGCGTACGAAGTCTTCTGGAACCACCGCCTGGACGCCCTGGCGGATGCGCTGCGGCGCGATGCCCACGACGACGGCCACAGCCGCGCGTGAGCGCCTTCTCTCCCCTCATTCACCCAAGGAGCACCGACCCATGACCACGACCTTGAAGCACAGCCTGGGCACGCAGACCGAGCCCGGCACCCTGCGCATCGAGCGCACCCTGCCCGGCCCCATCGACCGCGTGTGGACCTACCTCGTCGATCCCGAGAAGCGCCGCAGCTGGCTGGCCGGCGGCACGATGGCGCAGGCGCCGGGCGCGGTGTTCGAGCTGCGCTTCCAGCACACCGAGCTGTCGGGCGAAGTCGCGCCCGAGCGCTTCGCGGCCCACCGCGAGACCCATGTGCAGCACTCGCGCGTGCTGCGCATCGAGCCGCCGACCCTGCTGGTCATCAGCTGGGGCAGCGAGCGCGAGGACGCGTCCGAGGTCAGCTTCGAACTGTCGCCGCAGGGTGCGCAAGCGACGCGCCTGGTGCTCACGCACCGCCGCCTGCCTGACCGCAAGGAAACGCTGAGCGTGGCCAGCGGCTGGCACGCGCACCTGGGCGTGCTCGACGAGGTGCTGCACGGGCGCGCGCCGCAAGGCTTCTGGACGCAGCTGGAGGCCGCCGAGGCGGCCTACGCGACGCACATCCGCTGAAGGCCGTCAGGCGGTGTCAGGCCCGGCGGGCGGGCTGCGAAGGCGCGCGGCAGGGCTGCACGCGGACCGCGCGGCTGATCACCTGGCGCTGCTCGCGCGCGCCCTTGAGCAGGCGCTCGGCCGCGACCCTGCCGTGGGGCAGCGGCGCGCCCTCGCCCATTTCCGACACGGCCACGAACACCGTCTGCCCGCCTTCGAGCACGGCCTGCGTCTTCGGTTGCGACTTGCCCGCGTACAGCGGCGCGTCGTCGATGTAGGCCTCCAGCGAATGCGCGCCCGGCGCCACGCACAGGCGCGTGAAGCCGTTGGGCATCAGCGCGGCATGGAACTCGCCGTCGACATACACATGCGCCGCGCCCGTGCTGGGCGTGGACGTGGCGCGGCGGAAGAACACGACCTGCGCCAACTCGGGCACCACCGCGGGCGCGGGCCGGTACACAGCCCCCTTGCGCGAGCTCGTGGCCGACACCGCGACAGGCACGGACATGTTCATCGGCTCGGAGGGCGGCGGCATCGGAGGCAGCGGCACGTACGGCGTGACGGCGACGGGGCCGCAGCCCGCGACCAGCGTGGAGGCGGCAAGCAGCCAGCGGCCCGCGCGCAGGCGGGGATGGAAGGAAAGGAATCTGGACAAGGACATGGCGTGCTTCGAGCGCCTTCAAGAAAGAGGCGGCCATCTGACGAAAAGAAGGAAGAGCGGGGCAGCCGGAAAACAGCCAGCGCTCAGGGAACGAAGCACTCTAGGAAAAACCACCGAGGCAGGCCATCGGACGAATCCGAAAGCGATGCGCGATGGCGTGGGCCCGCGCTGAAAACGCGGGCCCGGCGGCGCGTCAGCTCAGGCCGCGCGCAGCCGACGGGCCGCGATGCGCACCGGCATCGACAACAGGATCTGCGCCATGCTCTTGCCCAGCGGGTCGGTGCGCAGCGATGCCATGCCGCCGCCGCCCAGCGCCGCTTCGCAGACGAAGTTGAAGGCGCCGATGCCGGGCAGCTCGTAGCGCGTCACCTCGCCTTCGACCAGGTGCGCCATGTAGGCGCGCACGGCCTGCGCGCTGAGCTGCTCGCGCAGCACGGGCAGGTAGTGCGGTTCGCGCGCGAGGATGCCGATGTTCGAGACGTCGCCCTTGTCGCCGCTGCGGCCATAGGCCAGGCGGATCAGCGGCACTTCGAGCCATTCGTCGTCCGTGTCCGGGTCGCCGGCGTCTGCCTGCGGCGCCACCTCATCGGCCATGGCAACCTCCGCCACCTGCGCCCTCACGGCCACGGGCCACGACTCGCCCGCCATCTCGACCACGGGCGTGAACAGCGCCTTGTCCACGAGCAGCGGAAACTGCCGGATCGACAGCGCCACCGACGGCCGTCCGCCGCCCAGGCCCGTGGTGCCGGGCGCCCACGAGGTGCCGGCCGCCGAGATCTCGCGCGCGAAGAGTTCGAGCGGCGCCTTGTCCACGTGCGTCACAGCCACGCGCAGCACCGCCTGGCGCGGCGGCTGGGCGGTGGCGTGCGGGCCGTAGCACTGCTCGGCGCCCAGCACGTCGATGTGGGTGGCCGAGAAGTCGGCCCAGCCGCTCTGCGCGAACAGGTCGCGCGTGCGGCGCAGCATCGCCTCGCCGCTGCGCCGCGCCTTGGCGGCGGCGTCGAAGCCGACGATCAGCAGTTCGGCGTTGCAGCGGTAGCCTGCGGCGTAGGTGGCCGTGACCTTGTAGCGACCCGAGGGCGCACGTCCTTTCGCGCCCGAGACGCGCACCCGGTCCGCGCCCACGGCCTCGATCTGCACGGTGCGAAAGTCGCAGGTCACGTCGGGCAGCAGGTAGGCCGCGGGGTCACCGATCTCGTACAGCAGCTGCTCGCCCACGGTGGCGCGGCTCACCAGCCCGCCGGTGCCGGGCGGCTTGCCGACGACGAAGCTGCCGTCGGCCGCACATTCGACCACCGGGTAGCCGATGTGGGCCCAGTCGGGCACCTGCTCCCAGTCGGTGTGCAGGCCGCCGGTGGCCTGCGCGCCGCATTCGATGATGTGGCCGGCCAGGCTGCCGCCCGCGAGGCGGTCCCAGTCGTCGTCGGCCCAGCCGAATTCGTGCATCAGCGCGCCGAGCGTGACGGCGCTGTCGACGCAGCGGCCGGTGATGACGATCTGCGCGCCGGCATCGAGCGCCCGCGCGATCGGCACGGCGCCCAGGTAGGCGTTGGCGCTCACGAGGCGTTCGGGCAGCGGTGCGCCCGTGCTCATGTGGCCGATGCCCTGCGCGCGCAGCGCTTCGGCATGCGGCAGCGCATCGTCGCCCATGACCACGGCGATGCGCGGCGCGAGCCCCATGCCGGCCGCCAGTTGCGTGAGCGCGGCGGCGCAGGCGCGCGGGTTCACGCCGCCGGCGTTGGCGATCACGCGGATGCCCTGGCGCATCACGTCGGGCAGCACGGCGGCCATGGCGGTGGTGACGAAGTCGGTGGCGTAGCCGGCGTCGGGGTTCTTCAGCTTGGCGCCGGCCAGCAGCGACATCGTGAGTTCGGCCAGGTAGTCGAACACGAGGTAGTCGATGCCGCCGTGCGCCACAAGCTGCGGCGCGCCCGTGCTGCTGTCGCCCCAGAAGCCCGAGGCGCCGCCGATGCGCACGGTCTTCTTGTGCGTCTCCGGGGAGTTCAT
Organism: Variovorax sp. GW823-FHT02B07; assembly: GCF_058797695.1. Classification (NCBI taxonomy): domain Bacteria; kingdom Pseudomonadati; phylum Pseudomonadota; class Betaproteobacteria; order Burkholderiales; family Comamonadaceae; genus Variovorax; species Variovorax sp. GW823-FHT02B07. The sequence continues at coordinate 1,524,083 of NZ_JBXAJX010000001.1, read as the reverse complement.
CGCGCCGCTCACTCGGGCTCGATGCCGGCGGCGCGGATCACGCGGCCCCACTTCTGCGACTCGGCGGCCTGAAACTTCGCGAGCGCCTCGGGCGTGCCGGTGGCGGCCTCGCCGCTGGAGATGGCCTGGTAGGCGACGATGGCCGGCGAAGCCGACACCTTCACCAGCATTTCGTTGAGCTTGCGCGTGACGGCCGCGGGCGCGCCCGGCGGCAGGTAGACGGCGGTCCAGTACGACATGTCGTAGCCCTTCACGCCCGCCTCGGCCACGGTCGGCAGAGCGGGCACGGCGGCCAGGCGCTTGTCGCCGCTCACGGCCAGCGCGCGCAGCTTGCCGCTCTTGACGTGCGGCAGCGCCGTGGGCGCGTCGGCGAACATGAAGTCGACCTGCCCGCCCAGCAGGTCGGTGATGGCCATCGGGTTGCTCTTGTAGGGCACGTTCACCATGTCGATGCCGGCCATCTGCTTGAGCAGCTCGCTCGCCACGCGGCTCGACGAGCTGCCGCTGCCGAAGTTGAGCTTGCCCGGCGACTTCTTCGCCGCCGCCACGAGGTCGGCCACCGACTTGATCGGCGAATCGGCCCCCACCAGCAGCAGCATGTGTCCCTTGGACAGCAGCGCGACGGGGGTGAAGTCCTTCACCGGGTCGTAGGGCAGCTTCTTGTACAGGTGCTCGTTGGCGGCGTGCGTGGTGTTGGTGGTCATGAGCAGCGTGTAGCCGTCGGGCGCGGCCTTGGCGACGTACTGCGCGGCCAGGAAGCCGCTGGCGCCGGCGCGGTTCTCCACGATCACCGGCACCTTGTATTCGACGGTCAGGGCCTGCGCGAAGCTGCGCGCCTGCTGGTCGGTGCCGCTGCCGGCCGCGAAGGGCACGACGACGGTGAGCGCCTTGGAGGGATAGTCCTGCGCGTGGGCAGGTGCCGCCGCCGCGACCGCGAAGGCCAGGACCGCGCCGAGGCGGAAGATGGAAGTGCGCATGGGTGATGTCTCCGGTGGGATGTAGTTTTAAGAAGGGAAAAGGTGCGGCCGCTCAGGCGCCGTCGCGCGGCGGCACCGGCGGTGCGCCGAGCGCCGCGTTGTGCTCGCCCAGCCGGGGCGCGACCGCGCGGTGCGCGGGCCGCACGCCGTCGATGGACATCGGCAGCGCCGTGAGGCGGAAGTCTTCGCCCGGCACCGCTTGCAGCATGCCCAGCGCCTCGACCTGCGGATGCGCGACGGCCTCGGGCACGGTGTGCACCGGCGCGCAGGGCACGCCGGCGGCGGTGAAGCGCGCCATCCAGTCGGCGCGGGTGCGCGCGCGCAGCAGCGGACCGATCTCTTCGAACAACGCCGCCTTGTGCTGCAGCCGCTGGCGGTTGCCGGCAAAGCGCGCGTCGGTGGTCCAGTCGTCGCGCCCGAGTTCGTGCGCGAACTTGGCGAAGAGCCGGTCGTTGCCGCAGCAGATCAGCAGCGGTGCATCGGCGGTATCGAAAGATTCGTAAGGCACGAAGCCCGGATGGCCCGAGCGGTGGCGCTCGGGCAGTCGCCCTTCGTTGACGTAAGCATCGGCTTTCTGGCCGGTCCAGACCAGCGCGGTCTCCAGCAGCGAGGTGCTCACCACCCCGCCCCGCCCCGTGAGGTGGCGCCGCTGCAGCAGCGCCAGCGCGCCGATCACGGCCCACATGCCGGTGCCCTGGTCGCAGACCGAGGCGCCGGTGCGCATGGGCGGATCGTCGGGCCCGCCGTTGATGCTCGACAGCCCGCTGAAGGCCTGGATCAGCGGCTCGTAGCCCGGCTGCATGCGCAGCGGGCCGGTGTGGCCGAAGGCCGAGATCTCGCAGTAGATGAGCCTCGGATGGCGCGCGCACAGCGAGGGGCCGTCGATGCCCATCGACTGCGTGACGCCCGGGCGCAGGTTGTGGATGAGGATGTCGGCGCCGGCCGCCAGGGTCTCGAAGGCGGCCATGCCCTCTTCGCTCTTCAGGTCGATGGCGACCGAGCGCTTGCCGCGGTTGAAGACGTGGAAGTTGAGCGCGTCGCCGTGGCGAAACGCCGGTCCCATGTGGCGCGCGTCGTCGCCGCCCTCGACGCGCTCGAGCTTCACGACGTCGGCGCCGAGGTCGGCCAGGATCGCGCCCGCGAAGGGCCCCGCCAGCACCTGTCCGAGCTCGAGCACCCGGATGCCTTCCAGAATTTTGGTGTCCATGTCACGGGGGCGCGTGAGCCCCTTGTCTCCGTGTATCGAATGCGCCAGTCTCGGCGCCGTGCATTGATCTGTGAAGAACAATATTCCTATATCTGTGATAACTTGGATGGATCAATCCACAGCCACTCCGGGAAGGCCGCGTCCGTGCGAGTCGACATCACGCTGCAGCAGCTCGAGGCCTTCGTCGAAGTCGCGAAGACCACCAACTTCCGCGCCGCCGCGCAGGCGCTGCATGTGTCGCAGCCGGCGCTGAGCCGCACGGTGCGCATCGTCGAAGACCTGGTGGGCGCGCGCCTGTTCGACCGCGACACGCGGCACGTCGAGCTCACGCCGGCGGGGCGCGAACTGCTGCCGATCGCGCTGCGCATCCTGGAGAACTTCAACAGCTCGTTCAGCGAGCTGTCGCAGTTCCTCGAAGGGCGCAGCGGCCACCTCACCATCGCGGCACTGCCCTCGACCGGCGTGGCGCTGCTGCCCGGCGCCATCGCCGAGTTCCGCCAGCAGCATCCGCAGGTGCAGTTCTCGCTGATCGAAGGGCCGGCCGAAGCGGTGCGCGCCGCGGTGGACGAAGGCCGCGCCGACTTCGGCCTCAGCGTGCGCCCCGGCGCGCACGAGCCCCTGCTGTACCGCCACCTGCGCGACGACCCCTTCGTGCTGCTGTGCCGGCGCGACGACCCGCTGGCCGCGCGGGCCTCGGTGTCGTGGTCGGTGTTCGCGACGCGGCCCTTCATTGCGAGCAGCTTCCAGAGCAGCATCCGCCCGATCACCGACGCCGCCTTCCTGCAGCGCGGCCTGCAGGTGCAGCCCGCGCTCGAATACCCGAGCGTGGCCGTGGCGGGCGCGCTGGTGGCGGCCGGGCTGGGGCTCACCGCCCTGCCCCGGCTCGCCCTGCAGCTGTCGCAGAACGACGAGCTGGCCACCGTGCCGCTGCAGCGCCCGCTGATGTCGCGGCCCATCGGGCTGGTCACGCGCGCGGGGCGCTCGCCCTCGCCCGTGGGCCGCGCCTTCATGGACCTGCTGCACCGTCGGGAATCGTCCCGCAGCTGACCGGCGCACGGTGCGCTGCGGCATGATCGACGCCATGCACAGCACGCCCCCGTATCCCCTGGTCATCGTCAAGGTCGGTGACACCCATGACGCGCTGCGCGAAGGCCGCGGCGACTTCGAGCACTGGATCGCCGACGGCCTCGGCACGCAGACCCTGCCTCTGGTGGTGGTCGACCCGCGCCGCGGCGACACGCTGCCCGCGCCCGGCCAGGTCGCGGGCGTGGTCGTCACCGGCTCGCACGCGATGGTGTCGCACAGAGAACCCTGGAGCGAAACCACCGCCGCCTGGCTCGCCGAACTGGTCGCGCGCGACACGCCCGTGCTCGGCATCTGTTACGGCCACCAGCTGCTGGCGCACGCGCTCGGCGGCGAGGCCGGCCACCACCCGCAAGGGCCGGAGGTCGGCACGGTCACCGTCACGCTCGATGCCGCAGCCGCCGGCGACGCCCTGCTGGGCGACCTGCCCGCGCAGTTCCCGGCGCAGGCGATCCACTGGCAGAGCGCGCTGCGCCTGCCCGACGGCGCGGTGAAGCTGGCCCACAGCGCGCACGAACCCGTGCACGCCTTCCGCGTGGGCGCGCAGGCCTGGGGCCTGCAGTTCCACCCCGAGTTCGACGCCCGGACCATGGGCGGCTACATCGAACTGCTGGCCCGCGACCTCGCCGCGGACGGGCTCGATGCCGCGGCGCTGCGCGAAGGCGTGCGCCCCACCGACGCGGCGGCGGGCCTGCTCGGGCGCTTCGCACGGATCGTCGAGGCCAAGGCGCAGCCAGCCGCCTGAGCGCGCCGACGGGGCGTCGGCGCGCGACTACAAAAAGCGGGCCCCGCTTGGGTTAAGGTGCGGTTCCTTTCGCAGCTTTCCCCGCCTCATGACCACGCCTTCGTCCCCGCCGGCCCGCAAGCACTTCTCGATGATCCGCGGCTTTCACCTGGCCGATGTGTTCACGCTCGGCAACGCGGCCTGCGGCGTCGGGGCGGTGTTCTTCGCGATGGCCTTCATGCGCAGCCAGTCGCTCGCGCACTTCTACTGGGCCGCGGCGCTCGCCCCGGCCGCCTTCATCTTCGACGTGCTCGACGGCCGCATCGCGCGCTGGCGCCAGACCCAGTCGGCCCTCGGGCGCGAACTCGACTCGCTGGCCGACGTGATCTCCTTCGGCGTGCTGCCCGCCGCGCTCGGCTTCGCCGCCGGCCTGGACGGCGGCTGGGACTGCGCCGTGCTCATCTATTTCGTGGGCTGCGGCGTGAGCCGGCTCGCGCGCTACAACGTGACGGCCGAGGCCCTCTCGGCCGGCGCCGACAAGGTGAAGTACTTCGAAGGCACGCCGATCCCGACCAGCGTGGTGCTGGTGGGCGTGCTGGCCTACGCGGCCTCGAAGGGCGCCCTCGGCGCCCACGTGTGGGGCGGCGCCTGGACGCTCGGCCCCTGGCAGCTGCATCCGCTGGTGCTGCTGTTCGCGCTCTCGGGCACGCTGATGATCAGCAAGACCCTGCGCATTCCCAAGTTCTGACAACCCGCCCATCTCACCCACCTGACAAAGGGGACCCCGCATGGCGATGAAGCTGTATTTCGACCCGCGCAGCCGTGCGCAGGTCGCCAAGTGGATGCTCGACGAAGCCGAGGTCGACTACGAGATCGTGCCCACCCTCATCCGGGAGGGCGCCCACAAGCGCCCCGAGTTCCTGAAGATCAACCCCGCCGGCAAGCTGCCCGCGCTGGTCGACGGCCGCACCCGCATCTTCGAGAACGCGGCCATCTGCATGTACATCGCCGAGAAGTACCCCGGCAAGCGCCTGGCGCCGGCCGTGGGCACGCCCGAGCGCGGGCGCTACCTGTCGCTCATGGTCTATTCGACCGCGCAGCTCGAGCCCTCGATGGGCGACAGCCTGCTGAAGATCAAGAGCAACAACAGCGCGCGCGGCTGGACCGATTTCGAGCAGGCCAAGGACGCCGTCGAACGCGAGCTCGGCGACGGCCCCTACCTGTTCGGCGCCCAGTTCACGGCCGCCGACGTGATGATCGGCTCGATGCTCATCTGGCACCGCGCCTTCGGCGGGCGCACCAACCGGCCCAAGCTCGACGCCTACATCCACCGGTTGCAGGCGCGGCCCAGGGGCATGAAGTTCGGCTGAGGTAAGTGGCAAGGCGTGCCGCGCTGGCGACAGTGCGCGGCAGAGGTTCATCCTCTAATCGGTCCCTCTTTTTCGACCCTTTTCCCCACCACGCCCGCCCCATGACTTCGAACACCTCGCGCTCCCGGTTCTCGTTGACGGCCCTCTCTCTGGGCCTGGTCGCCCTGCTCGGGGCCTGTGCCAGCACGCCGCCGCCCGGCAGCCGCAGCGTGAGCATCGAGCGCACCACCTTCGGCATCGCGCACATCACGGCGCCCGACTACGAAGGCCTGGCCTACGGTACCGCCTACGCGCATGCGCAGGACAACGTCTGCCAGACCGCCGAGCACCTGCTGACGCTGCGCGGCGACCGCGCGCAGTTCCTCGGGGCGCAGAACACCGGCGACTTCGGCCTGGGCCGCATGCCCAACGCGCAGATCGACCTGTTCGTGCGCTACCACATGGACGACGCGGCGCTGGCCCGCGCGGCGGCCACCACCAGCGACGAGGTGAAGGCCGCGCTGCGCGGCTACGTGGCGGGCTACAACCGCTACCTGCAGGATGCGGGCCCCAATGGCCTGCCCGAAGCCTGCCGCGGCAAGCCCTGGGTGCGCCCGATGACGGCCGCCGACCTGGCGCGCGCCACCGAGCAATCGATGATCCAGGGCGGCCTGGGCGCACTGGCCGGCGCGGTGCTGGCCGCCGTGCCGCCGGCCCCGGGCGCAAAAACCGGTGCGGCGCCGGTCGCGCTCAAGCAGGCGGTGGCCGAGATCGGCCGCCACAGCTTCAACGCCAACCCCGAAGGCGGCGAGCTGGGCTCCAACGGCTGGGCCTTCGGGCGCAACGCCACGCCCGACGGCAAGGGCCTGCTGCTGGGCAACCCGCATTTCCCTTGGAACGGCACCAACCGCTTCTGGCAGATGCACCTGACCATTCCCGGCCAGCTCGACGTGATGGGTGCCACCGGCGGCCTGAGCCCGGTGGTGTCGATCGGCTTCAACAAGGACGTGGCCTGGACCCACACCGTGTCGACCGGCAAGCGCTTCACGCTGTACGAACTCAAGCTCGACCCCAACGACCCGACCGTGTACTGGGTCGACGGCCAGCCGAAGAAGATGGTCGCGCGCACCGTCGCACTGCCGGCCGCCGCCACGGCGGGCGGCGCGCCCGTGCAGCACACCTTCTATGCCACCGACTGGGGCCCCGTGGTCTCGCTGCCGCGCGCCGGCCTGGGCTGGACCGCCCAGAAGGCCTATGCGATCCGCGACGCCAACACGCTCAACGTGCGCTCCGCCGAAAGCTGGATGAAGATGGGCCGCGCCCGCAACGTCGCCGAGCTGCGCGCCGCCATGGGCAACCAGGGCATCCCGTGGATCAACACCCTGGCGGCCGACCGCGAAGGCAACGCGATGTACGCCGACCTGTCGGTGGTGCCCGACGTGTCGGCCGAGATGCTCAAGGCCTGCGCGCCCTCGCCGGCCGCCGCCGCGCTGCTCAACGCCGCCGGCCTGCCCGTGCTCGATGGCTCGCGCAGCGCCTGCGCCTGGCACCGCGACCCCAGCGCCGCCGCGCCGGGCATCATCGCGCCAGCCCGCATGCCCGTCGTCGTCACGCCGGACTGGGTGCAGAACAGCAACGACAGCTTCTGGCTCAGCAACCCGCGCGTGCCGCCGATGGCCGGCGTGTCGCCGCTGGTCGGCCCCGTCGGCGTGCCGCAGCGGCTGCGCACGCGCAGCGGCATCATGGAAATCGAAGGCCGACTGGCCGGCACCGACGGCCTGCCCGGCAACCGCATGGGCGCGGCCGAGCTGCGCAGCGTGATCTTCCGCGACAGGAACCTCGCCGGCATGCTGGTGATGGACGACCTGAAAGCCGCGTGCACCGCCACCGGCGCCGCGCTGAGCGCCGACCAGGCCCTGGGCTGCCGCGTGCTCTCCGCCTGGGACCGCACCAGCAACGCCGAGTCGAAGGGCGCGGCGCTGTTCCGCGAGTTCTGGCGCAAGGCCAAGGACCTGCCGAAGGTCTGGCGCGTGCCCTTCGACCCGGCGCAGCCCGTGACCACGCCCACCGGCCTGGACATGGCCACGCCCGCCACGCGCGAGGCGGTGTTCAAGGCGCTGGGCGACGCGGTCGGCACCGTGCGCACCGCCGGCTTCGCGGCCGATGTGGCGCTGGGCGTGCCGCAATCGCGCACCGTGCGCGGCCAGAAGATCGCGCTGCCCGGCGGCGACGAGTTCGAGGGCGTGCTCAACAAGCTCGAATCGCAGGGCCAGCCGCTGATCGACCCGAAGGGCTACGCCGTCAACTACGGCAGCAGCTACATGCAGGTCGTGACCTTCGACGCGCGTGGCCCCGTGGCGCAAGGCCTGCTCACCTACGGCCAGAGCAGCGACCCGGCCTCGCCGCGCGCTTATGACCAATTGCCGCTGTTCGCGGCCAAGCAGTGGCATCCGCTGCCCTTCCACCCGGCCGACGTGCAGGCGCAGCGCGAAGGCAAGCCGCTGCAGCTGGCGTACTGAACCATGTCCTCGAGCCCCGTTCCCTTTCCCGCCCACGCCGCCACAGGCATCGACCTGCTGAACCGCCTGGCCGCCGAGCAGCCGCTCACCCCGGCCTGTGACCACTTCTACTTCCTGCGCCACGGCCAGACCGGGCGCAATGCGCTGCGCGTCTTCCAGGCGCCCGACGAGCCCCTGAGCGCGCTCGGCGAGCAGCAGGCGGTGCAGGCGGCCGAGCTGCTGGCCGGCGAGCCGATCGGCGCCATCGTGTGCAGCGACGCGCGCCGTGCCTTCGACACCGCCCACACCGTGGCGCGCGCCCTGGGCCTCGTGCCCAGCGCGCACGAGAACCTGCGCGAGCGCAACTTCGGCGCACTCATCGGCACCTCGTCGGCGAACATCGACTGGGCCTGCGAGCCCGAGGGCGGCGAGACGCTGGCGCAGTTCGTCGACCGCAAGCGCCAGGCGCTGGCTGCCGCGCTCGCCGCGCAGCCCGCGCCGGTGCTGGTGGTGGCGCACGGCGGCACGCTCTACGCGCTGGCCGCGCTGCTGGGCGTGGCGGTCGATGCGAGCATCTTCGGCAACGCGCAACCCTTGCGCTTCACACGTGCCGGCCCCACATGGGCCGTGACGCCGCTGCAACAGCGGCACGCCGACGGCGGAGCAGCCCTGGCCTGACCTGGCTCCCGGTTGATCTGTACGCCGTCCTGAAAGGAATCACCACCCACCATGGAATTCAAGGACTACTACAGCGCACTGGGCGTCGAACGCACCGCGTCCGACGACGAGGTGCGCAAGGCCTACCGCAAGCTCGCCCGCAAGTACCACCCCGACGTCAGCAAGGAGCCCGACGCCGAGCAGCGCATGCGCGACATCAACGAGGCCAAGGACGTGCTCGGCGACAAAGAGAAGCGCGCCGCCTACGACGCGCTGGCCGACCGTGTCGCGCGCGGCGGCCGCCCCGACGGCAGCTTCGAGCCGCCGCCCGGCTGGGACACCGGCTACGAGTTTCACCGCGGCCCGCGCCAGGGCCCGGCCGACCACGCCGACTTCAGCGAGTTCTTCTCGTCGATGTTCGGCGACGCCGAACGACGCGGCGCCACGCGCCAGAACTACCGCGCGCGCGGCGAAGACCACCACGCGGCGATCGAGATCACGCTCGAAGACGCGCTGAACGGCGCCGAACGCGAACTCACGCTGCGCGCCCAGACACTCGACGCGCAGGGCCACCCGCAGTGGGAGAACCGCACGCTCGCCGTGAAGATCCCGCCCGGCGTGCACCCTGGCCAGTTCATCCGCCTCGCAGGCCAGGGCATGCCCGGCCACGGCGGCGAGCCGGCCGGCGACCTGTACCTCGAGGTGCGCATCGCGCCGCACAAGCTGTACCGCGTGGAAGAGCGCGACCTGTACATGACACTGCCCATCACGCCCGCCGAGGCCGCGCTGGGCGCGCAGGTGCAGGTGCCCACGCCCACCGGCGGCGTGGTCGAGGTCACCGTGCCGCCCAACGCGCGCGGCGGCATGAAGCTGCGGCTCAAGGGCCGCGGCTTCGCGGGCAAGACGCCCGGCGACCTGTACCTGCTGCTCGAGATCGCACTGCCGCCCGCCGACAGCGAGGCCGCGCGCAACGCCTACGCACAACTCGCGCAGGCGACCTCCTCGTTCAACCCCCGCCAGCACCTGGGAGTCTGAGCATGGCGAACTTTTCTTCCGTGACCACCACCACGGCCATCGGCGTCTCGCACCCGCTGGCCGCGAACGAACTGGCGCACGCCTGCGGCGCCGACACCGCCTGGGTCGTGCAACTGGTCGAAGTGGGCATCGTGCAGGTCACCACGACCGACGCACCGCCCGAACGCTGGGAGTTCTCCAGCACCGACCTGCAGCACGCGCTCGAAGCGCGCCGGCTCGAACGCGACTTCGGCGTGAACCTGGACGCCGCCGCGCTGATCCTCGACCTGCAGCACGAGGTGCGGCGGCTGAAGGCGGTGCTGCAGGCGCACGGCGTGGGCTGAAAGGCGCTGCGCGCGCGTCGCGGGTCACGCGCGTGCAATGACTGCCAGATTCGCACAGCCGCCCGCCATTTGCGAACAGGATCGGTGAGCCCTCGGCCCTAGATTGCCACTGCCTGCGGAATTTCGCATGGCAGGCCGGCGCGCAGGCAACCCTTCACACACGCCCGGCCTCCTCACACAGGAGACAAGAAGGCATGACCTCGCACAGGCTGAAGACCGCGCTCGACGCAACGCTGCACCAGACCGTTCACCGCCACGGCGGCGCCCCCGGCGTCGTCGCGATGGCGACCGACCGCACGGGCAATTTCTACGAAGGCGCCGCCGGCACGCGCGAACTCGGGCTCGACCGGCCGATGGCCACCGACAGCGTGTTCGCCATCTTCTCGACCACCAAGGCGATCACGGGCACCTGCGTGATGCAGCTGGTCGAGGAAGGCAAGATTTCTCTCACCGACCCGGCCGGCGCCTACGTGCCCGAGATCGACGAACTGCAGGTGCTCGACGGCTTCGACGCCGACGGCCGGCCGCGCACGCGCGCGCCGCGCCGGCGCATCACGGTCAACGACCTGATGCTGCACACCTCGGGCCTGGGCTACGAGTTCTTCAGCGAAGACGACCTGAAGTACCGCGCCGCGCTGAACATTCCCACGGTGGTGTCGGGCAGCTTCGAATCGATCCGCACCGTGCTGCTGCACGAGCCGGGCGCGGCCTGGACCTACGGCGCCAACATCGACTGGCTGGGCCGCATCGTCGAGCAGCAGCGCGGCAAGCGCCTGGGCGAGGTGATGAAGGAGCGCGTCTTCGAGCCGCTGGGCATGCAGGACATCGGCTTCGGCATGTCCGAGTCGATGAAGGCGCGCCGCGTGACCATCCACGACCGCGCGGCCGACGGCCGGCTCACGCCGCTGCCCGAGCTGGTGCTACCCGAGCCGCCGCCGATGGACATGGGCGGCCACGGCCTGTATGCCACCGTGGGCGAGTACATGAAGTTCATCCGCATGGTGCTGAACGACGGCGCCGGGCCGCACGGGCGCGTGCTGAAGGCCGACACGGTGCAGCGCATGGCGCAGGACGGCCTGGCCGCCATGGACCTGTCGGTGGGCGGCTGGCGCACGTCGGTGCCGGCGCTGAGCAACACGGGCGAGTTCCTGCCCGGCACCGACAAGGGCTGGGCCTACACCTTCATGACCAACCGCGAGCGCGCGCCCACGGGCCGCGCCGCGAACTCGCTGATGTGGGCGGGCCTGGCCAACAGCTTCTTCTGGATCGACCGCGAGAACGGCATCGGCGGTTACTGGGCGACGCAGATCCTGCCCTTCCAGGACTGCGCGAGCTACCCGGGCTTCGTGGCTTTCGAGACCGCGGTTTACCATCACCGCTGAGCCGTTGCCCCGGGCCGCGGCGCCTTCTTCTCCTTGAACCGAGGTGCGCGATGGATGCGATCCGCAACGTGCTGGTCACCGACGCCCGCGGGCAGCCGAGCGAGCGCCACCGCCTGGTGGCCTCGCACGACTGGGACGACATCCGGCGCTGGTCGGACCGCATCTACATGCCCTACCGCGTCACGCCCATCGGGCGGGCGCGCACGCCCGACTCGGTACTCGACGCCACGCGCATCGGGCACTTCACGCTGAGCCGGTTCCACTACGGCATTCCGGTGAACATCAAGGACTTCTCGCCCGACAGCGGCGTCGGCATGGTGCTGACGACCGTGCGCGGCGCGGGCCGCCACTGGTCCGAAGCCAATGCCTATGCCGACACCGGCGTGGGCGACGCCTTCGTGGTCGACACCTCGCGCACGCACTACTGGGTGGACTTCGACGCCAACCACCTGCAGGTGAACCTCAGCTTCTCGCACGACGCGCTGGCCGCGCTGCACGCACGCTGGTTCGGCGCACCCGCCGACGAGCGGCTGTGGACGCGCAAGTTCAAGTTCGGCGGCGCCCAGTCGAGCTGGATCGCGCTGCTGTCGTATGCCTGCCGCTGCGTCACCGAGCTGCCCGAGGCGGTCGACACCGGCCCGCTGGGGCGGCACCTCGAAGAGATGATCGGCGTGCACGTGCTGACCCAGTGGCGCGAGCAGTTGGAGCACCCGGCCGAAGCGGTACAGCACCGCATGGCACCGCGGCATGTGCTGGCGGCCGAGCGCCACATCCGCGAGCACGCACAGCATGCGCCCACGCTCGGCGAACTGGCGAGCGTGGCGGGCGTCAGCGTGCGCACGCTGAACAGCGCCTTTCGCGAATACCGCCAGGCCACCCCGATGCGCGCGCTGCGCGAGCAGCGCCTGCAGGGCGTGCGCGCCGAACTGCTGATGGCCGACGCCGGCGCGACGGTGCGCTCGGTGGCGCAGGCATGGGGCTACGCCAACTTCGGTCTGTTCGCCGCGGCCTACCAGCAGCGCTTCGGCGAGCTGCCTTCTGCCACGCTGCGTTCACGCAAGACGGGCTGAGCCTTCATCTGATCTTCAGCTTGGAGCGCGTTGGCGCTCCCACAATTCCAGCGGGCGGGACACCTCGCCTTGCCTGGAAATCCCGGTCGCCATCGCCGCCGGGACATCCCCCTTCTTCCGATGGCATCCGGCATCGCGTCCGGGCCTGGATGCGACCGATGCCGAGCACCTCTTGAGCGAATGAACAACCCTCGCCCTTCCTTCTTCCCGGCCTGCGCGTCGATCGCGGCCACCTTTGTCCTCACGGCCTGCGCCGCCTCCATCCGGCCGGCCAGCGACGACCCCGACGTCGTGCAGGAGCAGGCCCTGCAGCACTCGCTGTCGCTGAACCACCGCATGACGCTGCAACGCCGACTCGACGACGTGGCGATCCCGCTCCTGGAGCACAGCGCGCCGTTCTGCGGCGGCGACGTGCGGGCCAGCCTGGGCGCGCACATCGCCAGCCTGTGGAGCTTCGAGAAGGAAGAACGCGCGGCGGCGAAACAGACCCTGCACCTGGACGACCGGCTGAGCGTGCTGTGGACGCTCGACAGGAAGCAGGCGCCGGCCACGCCGCTGCGCGCCGGGGACATGCTGCTGTCCGTCGGCGGCAAGCCGCTGCCCGCCGGCGAGAAAGGGATCGATCGGCTCAACGACGTGCTGATCGACGCCGCGCGCGCCAAGCCCGCCAAACGCGAAGGCTGGCTGGACGCCGTGGTGCAGCGCGAGGGCCAGTCGACGGCGCTGCGCCTGCCGTACACCACGGCGTGCAACTACACCGCCGTCACGCGCATGAAGAACGAGGTCCATGCGGAGAACGACGGGCACGAGATCCTCGTCAACTCGGCGCTGATGCGCTTCTTTCCCGACAACCGCGACCTCGCGATCGTGCTGGGGCACGAGCTGGCCAACGGCGTGCTGTCGCATGGCGGCAAGACGCGCGCGGTGGGCATCGCGGCCGGCATCGTGGATGGCGCGCTGGGCGGCACCGGGCTGGCGCAAGAGGCGCTGTCGTCGCCCTTCTCGCAGCAGTTCGACGCCGAGGCCGACTACCTCGGCCTCTACATGGTGGCCGCGGCGGGCTACGACATCGACGGCGCCGAACGGATCTGGCGCGAGCTCGGGGTGCACACGGCCGGCGCGAAAAAGAAGGGCTTCATGAGCGCCGCGCCGAGCTCCGCCAAACGCTTCGTCGCGATGCGGCGCACCATCGCGGAAATCCAGGCCAAGACGAAGAACGGGGCCCCCCTGGTGCCCCTGGCGACATCGAAGTCCTGACGCGCTGCGCCCCAGCGCCGGCCGCTACTGCATCTGCTGCAGGTTGCCGATGCGCACCAGCATCTCGGTGAACATCTGCATGTCGGCGTCGAGGTCGGGCACTTCCTTGTATTCCTTGGCGTTGTGCGCCGTGTACTTCTTGCCGGGCATCGCGGGGCCGAAGTTGATGGCGTTGGGCATCAGCTTGGCCGTGGTGCTGCCGGCGGTGGGCACGGGCTTGGCTTCGAGGCCGGTGGTGTCGCCGAAGATGTTGAGCAGGGTCGAAAGCCACGCGCCCTTCGGGTCGCGCGCCATCCAGTTGCCCTGGTCGTAGGACAGCTCGAGCTTCACCTGGCTGGCCGTGGCCCAGCCGTTGACCTTGGCCGCCACCTGCCCCTTCAGTTCGTCGGGCGTGCGGCCGCGCGGCATGCGCACGTTGGCCGTCACCTCGAGGCGGCCGTCGGCGCCCATGCGCACCAGCGTGGGCGACATCGTGAGCGGGCCCATGAAGTCGTCCTGGTAGCCCAGCCCCATCTTCTCGCCGAGGTAGCCGGTGCCGTAGAGCGCGTCGATGTACTGCACGGCGCGCAGGTAGGGGTTGGCCGCCAGCGGCACGCCGGACTCCTTCAGGAACAGCGCCAGCCGCGGCACGGGGTTCACGCCTTCTTCGGGTCGCGAGCCGTGGGCCGAGGTGCCCGTGACCTTCAGCTCGACGGCCTCGGCGCCGCGCGCGATGTCGATCGCGAACTTGCCGCCCTGGCTTTCGTACTTGCGCACGAAGGCGGCCTTGGCGGCCTCGAGCTTCGCGGCCACGGCCGCGAGGTCGCCGCCCTTGAGCGTGGCGGTCGCGGTCTGCGGGATCGCATTCGCTGAGGCCGCGCCGCTCATCGCCGTGATGGCGGTTGCGGCAGGGTCGGCCGCTTCCGCGGGGAAGAACACCTTGAGCGCGCCCGAGCCCTTCTCGGCCACGACCGCGGGGTACTTGCTGTCGAGCACGATGTTGTAGGCCGGCAGCGGCGTCTTGTCGCGGTAGTACTGCATCGCGTCGCCGCCGGTTTCCTCGGTGGTCTCGATCATCAGGCGCACGCCGCGCTCCACCGGCAGGCCGCTGTCCTTCACGGCTTTCATGGCGTAGAGCACGGCGGCGATGGAGCCCTTGTCGTCGATGGTGCCGCGCCCGTAGAGGAAGTCGCCCACGCGCGTCATCGCGAAGGGATCCAGGCGCGTGCCGTCGTCGAGCACCCATTCGGACAGCACGGCCGGCACCACGTCGGCGTGCGTGAGGATGCCGAACTCCTCGCTGCCGCGGCCCTTGAGGCTCACTTCGAAGATGCGGCCGTCGACGTTGCGGTAGCCCAGCCCGAAATCTTTCGCCATCTTCTCGACCAGCTGGCCGAACGCGACCATCGGCGGGCTCTCGTGCGGCGGCACCTGCACGTTGCGCACGGTGGGCAGCGCCACCATGGTGCCGATGCTGGCGATCACGGCCTGCTGGTTCTGCAGCCAGTTGTACAGGCCGAGCAGGCGCGCGATGTTGACGAGGTCGTCGCCCGCCAGTGCCTTGCCGCCGGTGTAGCCCGCCACGCTGGGCTGCAGCGCGGGCTGGGCCTGCGCGGCCTGGGCCAGGAAGGCCTTGAAATCGGGCGCCGTGCGGCCGCCCTTCCAGGCGGCGGCGAGCTGGTCGAGCGCGGGCTTCTTGAGGGTCTCGGCACCGGCCGGGACAGCGACGACGAGCGCCATGAGAGCCAGCGAAAGCGCCGACAATGAAAAACGAGACTGCTGCATCAGGGTCACCCCCTCATTCCGAAAACATTCCCCGACGATAGCCGAGCCATGCCTCACGACGACAGCCTTTCCTCACCCCCGCGATGCGCCTGGGCCCGCACCGATCCGCTGCTGGCCAGCTACCACGACGCCGAATGGGGCGTGCCCGAACGCGACAGCCGCGCGCTGTGGGAAAAGCTGATGCTCGACGGCTTCCAGGCCGGCCTGTCGTGGCTCACCATCCTGCGCAAGCGCGATGCCTTCCGCGCGGCCTTCGAGGGCTTCGTGCCCGAGACGGTGGCGCGCTTCACGCCGGCCGACGTCGAGCGCCTCATGCAGGACGCGGGCATCGTGCGCTCGCGCGCCAAGATCGAGGCCGCCATCGGCAACGCGAAGGCCTACCTGGCCATGCAGGCGGCGGGCGAAGATTTCTCCGATTTCGTCTGGGGCCTGGCGGGCGGCCAGCCGGTCGTCAACACCACGGGCACGGTGCCCACGCAGACGCCGCTGTCCGAAACGATGTCCAAGGCGCTGAAGCAACGCGGCTTCAAGTTCGTCGGGCCGGTGATCGTCTATGCCTGGATGCAGGCCACGGGCATCGTCGACGATCACGCGCCCGACTGCCATTGCCACCGTGACCATCGCGACCACCGCCGCGCCTGAACAGGCATGAAAAAACCGGACAGTGCTGTTGCACGGTCCGGTTCTTTCGGGTGGTGGTCTTGCTAACCGAGGCGGCTTGCGCCGCCGTCGATCACAGGCCAGCCTGGCGCGTGAAGCTGCGTGCCTGCGAGGGGATCACGCTGCCGGCGAAGGATTCGCGGCGCAGGTTCTGGCCGGGAGCGTGGGCGGCTGCCACGGCTTCGGCGCGGACCGAAGCGCGGTCCACCGACGAGGCCAGCACGGGGGCCACGCTGGCCGACACGGCGTCGCTGTATTCGTTGCCGGCACGGGCGGCGGCCACGGCTTGCGGTGCCACGTCGGCGCGGCTGTAGCCGGAGGTCACGGCGTGAACGCCTTCGTAGGTCTCTGCGTGGGCGGCGCCAGCGGCGGCGAGCAGGGAGAGAGCGGCGGCGGCGAGGATGTTCGAGGTCTTCATTTCAATTCCTTCTTGATCGGGCTTTGGATGCCCTGAAGTGTGCGCCAAATTCCTAGGGTAAACCCCAGTCATTCTGAATCGCAGTGTTCACGGAATTGAAACAATCACGGGGAACTTTCCGGCATGCGGGGTTCGCGTGAAACTTTTTCGTACAAACGTCCCCGAGTTTGCAAACTTTGGCGCGCTTTCGTCAAGCCTCAGGGCCGCCCCCAGCTGCGCACCAGCGTGCGGATCGCGACCGCGCCGCTGCCCTTGACCTCGGCGCGGTAGCTGCCGAGCAGTGCCTCGCGCTCGGCGGCGGCCTGCGGTTCGTTGCGCCAGGCGAGCAAGGCGGCCACGTCGGCGTCGGGCAGCGCCAGCAGCAGCGCCTGCGTGACCAGCTTCTCGAACTCGCGCGCCACGGTCATCAGGTTGCGCGGTCGCGGCGAGGTGACGCCGCGCGACCACAGCGAATCGAGCGCGGTGTCGAGCGTGCGGTCGGGCAGCGAACTGAACTGCCCGGCATTCCCGCGCGCCAGCTGCTTGACCACCGCGCTCATGAGCAGCTGGCTCGAGAAATCGATCTCGCGCGCCTCGGCCACCGTCATGCGCGACAGCAGTTCGACGCGCGCCGGGTCGGCCGGCCGCGCGTGCTGCTGATGGAAGAAGGTCACCTTGCCGGGCTCGTCCATCGCGGCGTAGTCGGCGCGCAGCTTCGCCAGGCGCGCCACGGCTTCCAGCACCGGAGGCGTCGGCGCAGCGGCGCCTTGCCCGGCCGCCGCCACGTCCTGCCGGATCGCGGTCACCGAGGCGTTCACGTCGAAGGCGCGACCGGCCGCCACGTCGAGCGACTGCAGCGCCTTGTCGGCCATGGCCAGGTCGGGCGGTTCCAACAGCTCGCGCGCGCCGCGCGACACGGCGCCAGGGCCGTAGGCGTTCTGGTAGCGCGCCTGCACGCCCTCGAACTGGAGCAGGGCCTGCGCGCGGTCCTGCGTCCACCCCGTCAAGGGGGCGAGAAGCAACGACAGCAACAAGAGGCAACGGGGCGACGACAGGCGGGACAGCAAGGACATCCCGCATTATTGGCACGCCGCGATCCCGCGCCCTTCATCAGGCCTGCGCCAGCTCCCCGCGCAGCAGCTTCGCGGCCGCCACCATGTTCGACAGCGCCGCCTCGGTCTCGGGCCAGCCGCGGGTCTTGAGGCCGCAGTCGGGGTTGATCCAGAGGTTCTCGCCCGGCACCACCTGCGCGGCCTTGCGCATGAGGCGCACGATCTCGTCGACCGAGGGCACGCGCGGCGAGTGGATGTCGTACACGCCCGGGCCGATCTCGTTCGGGTAGCGAAAGCCGCCCTCTCCGCCGAAGCCGCGCAGCAGCTCCATGTCCGAGCGGCTGGTCTCGATGGTGATCACGTCGGCGTCCATCGCGGCGATCTCCGGCAGGATGTCGTTGAACTCCGAATAGCACATGTGCGTGTGGATCTGCGTCTGGTCGCGCACGCCCGAGGCGCTGATGCGGAAGGCGCGCGTGGCCGCCTTCAGGTACGCCGGCCAGCCCGCGCGGCGCAGCGGCAGGCCTTCGCGGATGGCAGGCTCGTCGATCTGGATGATGCCGATGCCGGCGCCCTCGAGGTCGTTCACCTCGTCGCGGATTGCCCAGGCGATCTGCTCGCAGGTGGTGGCGCGCGGCTGGTCGTCGCGCACGAAGGACCACTGCAGGATGGTCACGGGGCCGGTCAGCATGCCCTTCATCGGCAGCGTCGTGAGGCTCTGCGCATAAGCGGTCCACTCGACCGTCATCGCGGCCGGACGCGCCACGTCGCCGAAGATCACCGGCGGCTTCACGCAGCGCGAGCCGTACGACTGCACCCAGCCGTTGGCCGTGAAGGCAAAGCCGTCGAGCTGCTCGCCGAAGTACTCAACCATGTCGTTGCGCTCGGCCTCGCCATGCACCAGCACGTCGATGCCGAGCTCTTCCTGCTTGCGCACAGCGAGGGCGATCTCGGCGCGCATCTTCTCGCGGTAGCCGGGGGCATCGAGCTCGCCGCGCTTGAAGGCGGCGCGGGCCGCGCGGATCTCGGCGGTCTGCGGGAACGAGCCGATGGTGGTGGTCGGCAGCGCGGGCAATGCGAAGCGCGCGCGCTGCACCTGCTGGCGCTGCGGGAAAACGGACACGCGGCGGTCGTCACCAGCCACGCTGCGCGCCAGGCGCAGCGCCACGTCGGCGCGGTGCACGCGCGGGCTGGCGCGGCGCGCAGCCACGGCGGCACGGGCGGCTGTGAGATCGGCGGCCACCGAGGCTTCGTTGCCCTCGACAGCCGCACGCAGCACGCGCAACTCATCGAGCTTCTCGATCGCGAAGGCGAGCCACGATTTCAGTTCGGTGTCGAGCTTCGTCTCGGCCGCGAGGCTGAACGGCACATGCAGCAGCGAGCACGACGGCGCGATCCACAGCTCGCCCTGGTGCTTCTCCGCCACGGGCCTGAGCTTGCCCAGCGCCACATCGACGTCGGTGCGCCAGATGTTGCGGCCGTCGACCACGCCGACCGACAGCACCTTGTGCGCCGGCAGCCAGTCGGCCACGCCGGTCAGCTCCTGCGGCGCGCGCACGGCGTCGACGTGCAGGCCGGCCACGGGCAGCTGGCAGGCCAGGCGCAGGTTCTCGGACAGCGGCGAGAAGTAGCTCGCCAGCAGCAGCTTCGGCGCATTGCGCGCGATCTGCCAGTACACGCGCTCGAAGGCGTTGCGCCAGGCCTCGGGCAGGTCGAGGCCCAGGATCGGCTCGTCGATCTGCACCCACTCCACGCCCTGCTGCTTGAGCCTACCGAGCACCTGCTCGTACACGGGCAGCAGCGATTCGAGCAGCGAGAAGCGGTCGAAGCCGGCCGCCTTCTCCTTGCCCAGGTACAGGAAGCTCAGCGGCCCGAGCAGCACGGCCTTGACCGCGTGGCCGGCCTGCTGCGCCTGCGCGACCTCGTCGAACAGCCGCGTCGATGCCAGCCTGAACTGCGTGGCCGCATCGAACTCGGGCACGAGGTAGTGGTAGTTGGTGTCGAACCACTTGGTCATCTCGAGCGCGAAGGTGCCTTCGGCGCCGTGGGTGCAGCTGTCGTCGTGCACATGGCCCGCTTCGTCTTCTACGCCGCGCGCCATCTTGAAGTAGCGCGACAGCTCGGGCTCGTCGCCGCTGAAGCCGAAGCGCGCCGGCTCGCAGCCCAGCAGCTGGATGTGATTGGCCACGTGGTCGTAGAAGGCGAAGTCGCCCACGGTCACGAAGTCGAGCCCCGCGTCGCGCTGCGCCTGCCAGTGGCGCGCGCGCAGCGCCTCGCCGACGGCTTCGAGCGCGGCGTGGCCGGTTTCGCCGCGCCAGTGCTTCTCGAGGGCGAACTTGAGTTCCCGGTGGGCGCCCATGCGCGGAAAGCCGAGGATGTGGGTACGGGTGGTCATTGCAGGTAATCCGGTCGCTGGTCTTGGAAACCGGTGATCCTCGGCGTTTGGCGCATATGATTCAAACGAAACCTTTTGCCCGTTCGCTTGAATCATTTTCATGATGCAGTCCATCCTCGAGATCCGCCACCTGCGCACGCTGACCGCGTTGCGCGACACCGGCAGCCTGGTGCGCGCGGCGCAGCTGCTCAACCTCACGCAGTCGGCGCTGTCGCACCAGATCAAGCTGCTCGAAGAGCGCTACGGCGCGCAGCTGTTCGAGCGCAAGTCGGTGCCACCGCAGTTCAGCACCACGGGGCTGCGGCTGTTGCAGCTGGCCGACACCGCGCTGCCGCTCGTCGAAGAGGCCGAGCGCGACGTGGCGCGGCTCGCGTTGGGGCGCAGCGGGCAGCTGCGCATCGTGGTCGAGTGCCACACCTGCTTCGACTGGCTGATGCCCGCGATGGACGCCTTCCGCCAGCGCTGGCCCGAGATCGAACTCGACATCGTCTCGGGCTTCCACCCCGACCCGATCGCGCTCGTGATGCAGAACCGTGCCGAGGTGGCGATCGTCTCCGAGCAGGACCCCGATGAAACGGTCGACTACCACGCGCTGTTCCGCTTCGAGATCGTCGCGCTGCTGGCCAACGACCATGCGCTGACGGCCAAGGCGCACCTCACGGCCCGGCACTTCGCCGACCAGACGCTCATCACCTACCCCGTGCCCGACGAAATGCTCGACATCGTGCGCCAGGTGCTGGCGCCCGCCGGCGTCGAGCCCGCGCACCGGCGCACGACCGAGCTCACGGTGGCGATGCTGCAGCTGGTGGCCAGCGGGCGCGGCGTGGCCACGCTGCCGCTGTGGGCGGTGCAGAATTACCTCGACCGCGGCTACGTCACGGCGCGCCGCGTGGGCGCCCGGGGCCTGACGGGGCGGCTGTACATGGCCTGCACGCAGGCGACGTCGGCGCGGCCCTGGCTGGACGACTTCGTGCGCGTCACGCGCGAGAGCTGCTTCAAGAGCCTGCCGGGGATCGAATTGCTGTGAGCCCTGCGAGTCCGAGGGCGGGAGGATCACGTCCGAATCCGGCCAGTGCGTGGTGGTGCACGGCCTGAAGATCGACCACCACCACGGACCGCCCCATGACCTCTCCGAAGACCCTCGACGCCCCTGCCATTCCACGCCCCCGCTTCTTCCACGGCTGGCTCGTGGTCGCCGGCGCCTTCGCCGTCATGTTCGTGGGCTTCGGCTGCGCCTACACCTTCAGCGCCTTCCTCGATGCACTGCAGCGCGACTTCGGCGCCTCGCGCGGCGAGGTGTCGCTGGTGTTCTCGCTCGCGGGCTTCCTGTACTTCGGGCTGGGCGTGTTCAGCGGCCCGCTCGCCGACCGCTGGGGCGCGCGGCGGCTGGCGGTCGCGGGCATGGTGCTGGTCGGCCTCGGGCTGGTGCTCGCGGGGCAGGCGCGCAGCCTGACGCAGATCTTCTGGGCCTATGGGCTCGGCGTCGGCCTCGGCGTGGGTGCTTCGTACGTGCCGGTGCTGGGCGCGGTGCAGCGCTGGTTTGTGCGCCAGCGCGGCTTCGCCTCGGGGCTGGCTGTGAGCGGCATCGGCGTGGGCACGCTGGCGATGCCGCCGCTGGCCTCGTGGCTCATCGATACGCTGGGCTGGCGCGACGCCTACCTGGCGCTCGGCGTGCTTGCGGCCGTGGTGGGCGTGGGCATGGCGCTGCTGGTCGAGAACGATCCGCGCGCACGCGGCCTCGGGCCCGATGGCGAGCCACCGCAGGCGCAGGCCGCCACCGCGCTGCCGCCCGGCGCCTCGGTGCGCGAGGCCGTGGGCTCGGGCCGTTTCGCGGGGCTGTACGCGGCCTGCCTGATCAGCTCGTTCGGTTTGTTCGTGCCCTTCGTGCACCTGGTGCCCTACGCGCTCGACCACGGCGTGGCCGCGTCGTCGGCGGTGCTGCTGCTCGGCGCGATCGGCGTGGGCAGCACGGCGGGCCGCTTCTTCCTGGGCGGGCTGGCCGACCGCATGGGCCGCGACCATGCGCTGCCGCTGATGTCGGCGGGCATGGCGTTGTCGCTGGTGGTGTGGGCCGTGTCGGGCGGGTTCTGGGGGCTGGCCCTGTTCGCCTTCGCCTACGGCGTGTTCTACGGCGGCTTCGTGGCGCTGCTGCCCGCGCTGGTGATGGACTGGTTCGGCGGGCGCCACATCGGCGCGATCATCGGCATCCTGTACACCAGCGTGGCCATCGGCACGCTGATCGGGCCGAGCGCCGCGGGCTTCGCCTTCGACCTCACGCGCAGCTACCTGCTACCGATCCTCGTGGCGATCGGCGCCAACCTCGTGGCGGCCGGCCTGCTGCTCGCGATGGCGCGACGCGGCCGGCGCGCCGTTCAGCCGGCTTTCTGAACCAGCTTCAGCACGCTCGAGAAATCGAGCGCGCCGTGGCCGGCGAGGCTGTGCGCCGCGTACAGGCTGCGTGCCAGGCCGCCCAGCGGCGTGGCCGCTCGCACGGCGGTGGCGTTTTCCTGCGCCAGGCCCAGGTCCTTGAGCATCAGGTCGGTGCCGAAGCCGCCGGCGTAGTTCTTCGAGGCCGGCGCCGCTTCCATCACGCCGGGCACGGGGTTGTACTTCTCGAGCGCCCAGTTGCCGCCCGAGCTGCGGCGCATGATTTCGGACAGCACCTTCGGGTCGAGCCCGTTGGCCACGCCCAGCGCGAGCGCTTCCGAGGTGCCGATCATCAGAATGCCGAGCAGCATGTTGTTGCAGATCTTGGCGGTCTGCCCCGCACCGGCCGCGCCGGCGTGGAAGATGTTCGCGCCCATCTTCTCGAGCACCGGGCGCGCGCGCTCCAGGTCTTGGGTGTCGCCGCCGACCATGAAGGTCAGCGTGCCGGCAATGGCGCCGCCGGTGCCGCCCGACACGGGTGCATCGATCATCGCGACGCCCTTGGCGGCGGCGGCCTCGGCCACCTTGCGCGAGGTGGCGGCGGCGATGGTGCTGCTGTCGATCACGAGCGTGCCGGCCTGGATGCTGTCGAGCAGGCCGGGCTTGCCGGCGCCGCCGAGGAACAGGCCCTCGACATGCGCACTGGCGGGCAGCATGCTGATCACCACCTCGGCGCCGGCCACGGTCTCGGCGGCCGACTTCGCGATGGGCAGGCCTTCGGCAGCGAACTTCTTGCAGGCTTCGGCCGAGAGGTCGAAGGCGCTGAGCGTGTGACCTGCCTTGTGCAGGTTCAGGGCCATCGGGCCGCCCATGTTGCCCAGGCCGATGAATGCGATCTTCATGTGTCTTGTCTCCGTTGTTCTGTGCAGGGAATGGGGCCGATCAGGTCAGCGAGGCCAGTTCCGCCGGCATCTCGCCGCGCGGACGCAGGTGGTCTTCGACGAAGGCCGGCGTGATCTCTTCGAGCGTGGCGGGATTCCAGCGCGGGTTGCGGTCCTTGTCGACCAGCACGGCGCGGATGCCTTCGGCGAAATCCTTGTTCGCGCAGAAGCCCAGCGACGCCCAGTACTCGAGGCGGAACACCTCGGCCAGCGACATGCGCGGCACGCGCTGCCAGAGCTCGAAGCTCAGCGCGATGGAGCTCGGCGCGCCCTTGGTGAAGGTCTTCGATGCGGTCTGCAGCCACGCGTCGTCGCTTTGCACGTCGCGCAGGCGCTTGGCGATGTCGAGCAGGTCGTCGCCGGCCATCAGCGCGTTGATCGTGTCGTAGTGCTCGCGCACCTTCGAGGCGGGCATTTCGGCGCCCTCGCCCGCCTGGGCCAGGATGCGCGACAGCGTGGCACGGTCGGCCTTGGCGTCGCCGCCGGCCCACTGCGTGGCCGCGATGGCCTCGATCACCGCGCCCTTGCGCTCCTGCGGCACCAGCACGTCGGCCAGGCCGCAGAAGATGGTGTCGTGCGCGTTGATGTTGGCGGCCGTGAGCGCCAGGAACAGGCCCGTGCGGCCCGGCGTGCGGCGCAGGAACCAGCTGCCGCCCACGTCGGGGTACAGGCCGATGTTGATCTCGGGCATGGCGATGCGGCTTTGCAGCGTCATCACGCGGTGCGAGGCGCCCGCCAGCAGGCCCACGCCGCCGCCCATCACGATGCCGTGGCCCCAGCACAGGAAGGGCTTGGGGAAGGTGTGGATCAGGTGGTCGAGCTCGTACTCCTCGCGGAAGAAGTCTTCGGCGTAGGTGTTGCGTTCGGGGCCGCAGTCGAGCAGCGTCTGGTACAGCTGGCGCAGGTCGCCGCCGGCGCAGAAGGCCTTCTCGCCCGCCGCGTCGAGCAGCACGCCGACGATGCCGGCGTCGGCCGCCCACTCGCGCAGCTTGGGCGTGAGCAGGCGCACCATGTCCACGGACAGCGCGTTGAGCGAAGCCGGCGCATTGAGCGTGGCCACGGCAAAACGCTGGCCGCCGGCGGTCTTGATTTCGTTGAAGAGAACTACGTTGTCGGTCATTGTTTTCAGGTCCTGGGTGCGGCGAGGTCAGCGGATGTCGCTGTCGCCTTCCAGCAATTTTCGCGCAACGATGACGCGCATGATTTCGTTGGTGCCTTCGAGGATCTGGTGCACGCGCGTGTCGCGCACCAGGCGCTCGAGCGGGAACTCGCTCAGGTAGCCGTAGCCGCCGTGCAGTTGCAGCGCGTCGTTGCAGACATTGAAGCCCGCATCGGTCGCGAAGCGCTTGGCCATCGCGCAATAGGTGCTCGCATCCACATGGCCCGCGTCGAGCTTGCTGGCGGCCAGCCGCACCATCTGCCGCGCGGCCACCAGCTCGGTCGCCATGTCGGCCAGCTTGAACTGCAGCGCCTGGAAGCTCGCGATCGGCTTGCCGAACTGCTGGCGCTCGTGCAGGTAGCGGCGCGCCGCGTCGAGCGCGCCCTGCGCCGCGCCCACCGAACAGGTCGCGATGTTGATGCGCCCGCCGTCCAGGCCCTTCATGGCGATGCGAAAGCCCTCGCCTTCCTTGCCCAGCAGGTTCTGCGCGGGCACGCGCACGTTGTCGAAGTTGATGGTGCGCGTGGGCTGGCTGTTCCAGCCCATCTTGTGCTCCTTCTTGCCGTAGCTCACGCCCGGCGCGTCGGCCGGCACCGCGAAGGCCGAGATGCCGCTGGCGCCCGCGCCGCCCGTGCGGGCCATGAGCACCAGCACGTCGGTCGAGCCGGCGCCGGAGATGAAGGCCTTGTTGCCGTTGATCACGTACTCGGCACCTTGCAGTTCGGCGCGCGTCTTGAGCGACCCCGCGTCGGAGCCCGCGCCGGGCTCGGTCAGGCAGTACGACGCCAGCTTGCGCCCGCTCGTGAGGTCTTCGCCCCACTGCTGCGCCACCGCATCGGTGGCCCAGGTGCCGAGCATCCACGTCGCCATGTTGTGGATCGTGATGAAGGCCGTGGTCGACGGGTCGACCGCGGCCATTTCCTCGAACACCAGCGCCGAGTCGAGCCGCGGCAGGCCCAGGCCGCCGATGCGCTCGGGCGCGTACAGGCCGCAAAAGCCCAGCTCGCCGGCCTTGGCGATGGCTTCGCGCGGAAAGACCGCCTCGGCGTCCCACTGCGCGGCGTGCGGTGCGAACTCGGCCTGCGCGAAATCGCGCGCGGTCTGCGCAAAGGCGTTCTGTTCTTCGGACAGTTCGAAATTCATGGTTGACGACCCTTCCAGAGGTCCAGTTCGGCGGTGCGTTTGCGGGTCGATTTTTCCAGGCACGCGTTGAACACCAGCGGCCAGATCGAGCCGCCTTCGTTCGCCTTCGCAGCCCGCTTGCACCCGGGGTCGCGGCCCTTGAGCCAGGTCCGCTGTTCGGTGCGCAGCGCGACGCGCATCTGCGGCGAGAGCGTCTTCATCACCTCGCCGTAGCGGATGTTGAGCTCGGCGTCGGCCGCGCGGAAATCGCGCAGCGCGCAGTCGTTCATCTGCTGCTGGTTGCCGTTGGGGTTGCAGTCGACCGGCTCGTCGGAGCCGGCCGCCCGCGCCCCGCCGGCCAGCAGGGCAAGCGCCGCCGTGGCGGCCCAGGCTGCGACGCGAAGCCCCTGCCTCACTTGAGGCTGATCGTGGTGTTGACGCCGTGCGAGACGGTGCTGTCGTCGAACCAGCGTGCCGTCACGGTCTTGGTCTGCGTGTAGAACATGATGACCTGCTTGCCGTACGGGCCCAGGTCGCCGAGCTTGGAAGCGCGCGAACCGGTGAACGAGAACATCGGGACCGGCACCGGGATCGGCACGTTGATGCCGACCTGGCCCACGTCGATGTCTTCCTGGAAGCGGCGTGCCGCGGCGCCCGACTGCGTGAAGATCGCCGTGCCGTTGCCGTTCGGGTTGCTGTTGATCAGGTCGATGGCCTCGTCGATCGTCTCGGCGTCGGCGATGCACAGCACGGGGCCGAACACTTCCTGTTCGTAGATCGTCATGCCGGGCTTCACGCCGGTGAAGATCGTCGGGCCGACGAAGTTGCCCTTCTCGTAGCCGGGCACGGTGGGCTTGCGGCCGTCGAGCACGAGCTTGGCGCCGTCGGCTTCGCCGCGTTCGATGAGGCTGTTCACGCGGTCGTACGCTGCGCACGACACCAGCGGGCCCACGTCCACGCCCTTTTCAGTGCCCGCGCCGATCTTCAGCGTCTTCGCCTTCTCGATGAGTTCGGGCACCCAGTTGCGCGCCTCGCCCACCAGCACCGCGACCGACACGGCCATGCAGCGCTGACCGGCTGCACCGAAGCTCGCGCCGGCCAGTGCGTTGAGCGTCTGCTCCTTGTTGGCGTCGGGCATCACGATGGCGTGGTTCTTCGCGCCCATCATGCATTGCGCGCGCTTGCCGGCCAGCGTGGCGCGGTTGTAGACGTGCGTGCCGACCTTGGTCGAGCCGACGAAGCTGATCGCCTTGATGTCCTTGTGGTCGCAGATGCCGTTGACGACCGCTTCACCGCCGTGCACCACGTTCAGCACGCCGGGCGGCACGCCGGCTTCGAGCGCCAGTTCGCACAGGCGCATCGTGACCATCGGGTCTTGTTCGGAGGGCTTGAGCACGAAGGTGTTGCCGGTGACGATGGCCATCGGGAACATCCACAGCGGGATCATGGCGGGGAAGTTGAACGGCGTGATGCCGGCGCACACGCCCAGCGGCTGCAGCAGCGTGTAGGTGTCGACGCCGTTGGCCACGTTGTTGGCCAGCTCGCCCAGTTGCAGGTTGCCGATGTTCGAGGCGTGCTCGACCACTTCGAGGCCGCGGAACACGTCGCCTTCAGCGTCCGGCAGCGTCTTGCCCTGCTCGGCCGTGAGGATCGCGGCCAGCTCGCCCATGTTTTCGCGGATGAGCTGCTGCAGCTTCAGGAAGATGCGGGCGCGCGCGCCCAGGGGCGTCTTGCGCCAGGTCTTGAAGGCTTCCTTGGCGGAGGCCACGGCGGCGTCGAGTTCGGCTTGCGTGGCGAAGGGCACGCGGGCCAGCACCTGCTGCGTGGCCGGGTTGACGACGTCGCGCCATTCGGTGGTCTTCGATTCGACGAACTTGCCGCCGATCAGCAGCTTGACGGTGGCGACCTGGGTCGAGGGGGTGGTGGTGGCGTCCATGGGGGTTTGTCTCCTGTGAATACGGGACCGGTTCGAACCGGTGCAGCCTGCATCCTAGCTTTGCAGATTTGCCATGACAATAGACAAATATGCGTCATCGCTTTGCAAAAATGCAAAGCACCGCATCCCACCGCACACAAGGCCGGACGCACATGGACTGGGACAACCTGCGCTACTTTCTCGAACTCGCCCGCTCGGGCACGCTGATGAGCGCGGCGCGCCGGCTGGAGGTCGACCACACCACCGTCGCGCGGCGCATCCAGGCGCTCGAAAAAGAGGTGGGCGCACCCCTCTTTTCGCGCGAGGCCGGCGGCCACCGGCTCACCGAGGCGGGTCGCCGGCTGCAGCCGCAGGTCGAGGCGATGGAGAGCGCCTTCCAGGCCGTGGAGAGCACCGCGCCGGCGTCGCAGGAAGGCTTGTCGGGGCTGGTGCGCATCGGCGCCACCGAGGGCTTCGGCACCGTGGTGCTGGCGCCGCAGTTGGCATTGTTCGCGGTGCAGCACCCGAAGCTCACCATCGACCTGCTCGCGATGCCGCGGCTGGTGCACCTGTCGCGGCGCGAGGCCGACATCGTGATCTCGCTCGAGCGGCCGGCGCGCGGGCCGGTGGTGGTCACCAAGCTCACCGACTACACGCTGCGCCTGTACGCCTCCAAGCAGTACCTGGCCGCGCACAAGCCCATCAAGACCCGCGAAGACCTGCGCGGCCACACCTTCATCAGCTACGTGGACGACCTGCTGTTCAGCAAGGAGCTGCAGTACCTGGACGAACTGCACCGCCCCGACAGCTTTGCGCTGCGCAGCACCAGCGTGCTGGCGCAGCACCGGGCGGTGGCGGCGGGTGCGGGGATTGCGGTGCTGCCGGCGTTCATCGCGCAGGACGACCGCGCGCTCAAGCCGGTGCTGCCCGACGCGGCGAACTTCACGCGGACCTTCTGGATGTCGATGCCGGCGGAAACGAAGCACCTGGCGCGCATGCAGACCGTGTGGGAATTTCTGCGCGCGACGGCCACGGCGCAACAGCAGGTGCTGTTGCCCGACAGCGCGGCGAACGCCAGGTGACCGGTTCGCGCGCTCAGGAAAACAGGCGCTTCAGGAACCCAGGCTTGGCCGCCGGCGCCGGTGCCGGCGCCGCCGCCTTTTCGAGCAGCTCGATCAGCCCTTCCACGCGCGGCTTCTTGAGCCGGCGCGCGTAGTCGATGTAGCTCTCTTCCTCGTCCATGCGATAGAACTGCGGCGGCATCGGCAGTTGGCCTGGCAGCGCCGCCAGCAGCACGCGCAGCGCGTCCAGCTGGTTCATGCGGATGGCGCTCATGATCGCGGTCTCGCCGAGCGAAGGGACGATCTCGTTGGGCTGCGCGAGCCCGCTGGCGAGCAGGGGCTGGATCGCCGTTGCATCGCCCTGGACCGCCGCCGCGCCCTGCGCCTCGAGCGCCGCCAGTTTCTCGGGCGAAAGGCTGGCCACATAGGCGTCACTGCGCTTGTCGTCCTCGTCGCGCGCGTCACCGCCCTGCATGACCATGAAATCGGTCACGAGCGCCACGGGCTCGCCCGCGGCGTCGAGCGCCCAGAAGCTCGGGTAGCTGCCGTCGCCCCAGCCGGCGCTGAAGATCAGCACGTTGTTCGCGTTGCCCGTGCCCAGCGGGTAGTGGTCGGCGATGTCGGCCGAAGCGAGGTCGGCGCCGAGCACGTCGTCGTAGTAGCTCACGTACTCGGGGTTGGTGGCGGACTCGCGCGCCTCGCGCTCGGCCATGGCCTTGGCGCCGTCGGCGTCCATGAAGCAACCGACGCCGGCATCGACCGGGTAGCCGTAGAACTCATCGCTGCCGAGTTCGTCCTGCGATTGCCCTTCGAGCAACGCCGCCTCCCAGTGCAACTCGCTCGCCTGCAGGCTGCCGCGCTCACGCAGCCACAGCACGGCCAGCGCATGGCGGCCGCCGCCTTGCAGCACCTCGACGGGGAATGCGCCCCGCCCGCTCACGCTGCGAACGAAAGGCTCGCGCTCGGGTTGCACCAGCGGATCGCAGGCCACGATGCGGCCGCTCGTGAGGTGCAGGGCCCCGCAAGGCTGGCGCTGCAGATGCCGCGCGCGCAGCGCCTCGTCGTCAAGAAAAATGCTCTGGAGGTTGTCGATGTCTAGATAGGCCATGCGCCCAGTTTCTCATCCCCCGGCAGCGGTGGGCCACACCGGCGGATGGCTGCCCGGCGGCATCGACGGCCGTGGCCAGGCGGCCGGCGTGCGCGACAGCTGCGCGCTGTGGCGCACCGCCGCCAGTTCGCCGAAGCCCGAGGCCGAGGTCTCGACGTAGGGCGCGACATCGGCCCGCGCAATCGACAAACCGCCATCCACGCGGCCCAGCCCGCGCAGCCACTGGCCAGTCTGCGCCAGCGACACCTGCACATGCCAGCTGCCGCCCTCCTGCTGTTGGCGCCACAACGCGGCCGCGGCACCGAGGGCGATCAGGTAGCCGCTGGCTTCGTCGAGGATCTGCATCGGCATCGGGCGCGGCTTGCCGTCGCCCGCGGCCTCACCCTCCGCATGGTTGAAGCCCATGGCGGTCTGCACCAGCGAATCGAAGCCGCGCCGCCCGGCCCACGGCCCCTGCGTGCCATAGGCCGTGAGCGAGACGCAGACGATGCCCGGCCGCTCGCGCGCCAGCGCCTCGGGGCCAAAGCCCAGCGCCGCGATGCCGCCGGGGCGGTAGCCCTGCACGAAGACATGCGCATCGGCGACGAGGCCGTGCAGCACGGCGCGACCTTCGTCCGTGCACAGGTCCACGTGCGTCGAGAGCTTGCCCCGGCTGGTGTCGGCGATGGATTCGATGTTCGGCAGGTTCGGCGAATTGACCAGCATCACGTCGGCGCCATAGGCCGCCAGCGCCCGGCCGCCGACCGGTCCCGCGAGGATGCGCGTGAGGTCGAGCACGCGCAGGCCTTCGAGCGGGCGCTGGTCGCCCCGCAGCGGCGGCAGCGCGCGCGGCGGTGCATCGCCGATGCGCTCGATGGTGAAGAGCGGCTGCGCCGCGATCGCCTGCCCCTGCGGCGTGGCGTCCCACTCGTCGAAGCGGCGCAGCGCGGTCGCCACCAGGCCTTGCGCGGCGGCGGCCGTTTCGAAATCGATCGCGCGCCAGCCGGCCATCGCGGCCTCGGCGTCGGCGCGCGTGGCGTTGGCCGGGTCCAGCTTCATGAGGCACAGCGCGCCTTCGCGGTGGTGCTTGAAGTTGGCGTGGATGCGCACCCAGCCGTCGGCGCAGCGGTACACGCCCGAGAAGGTGTCCCACAGGTCGGGCACGCGGCCGTCGAGGCTGAACCAGCCCGTGCAGTCGAGCGCGGCGTGCAGCGTGTCGACCGCCACCTCTTGCCGCGCCACGCCGCGCCGGTGTCCCAGCTCGCAGGCCGCGAGCGCTGCGGCGGCGATGCTGGCCTGCGCCGCGAGGCCGACCGCAAAGGACGACGGCAGCACCGGGTCGGCACCCGTGAGCCGCGCGAAAGCCAGCGCCTCGGCGGGCAACCCCGCCAGTTGCCAGAGACCGGCCAGGACTTCTTCACTCGTTGCCATGCGTCGCCCCTTCAGGGAAGAAAAAGAAGAAATGAAAAAGGCAGGGTCCGCTTGCGCGGCCCTGCCCTTGTTGTTGTCGTTGCGTTCGCGACCTTGTGCGGATGGCTTACTGGATCAGCTTCGCACCGGTCTTGGCCTGCAGCGCGTCGAAGCTCACGCCCGGCGCCAGCTCGATCACCTTGAGGCCCTCAGGCACGACGTCCATCACGGCCAGGTCGGTGATGATGCGGTCGACCACGCCCACGCCGGTCAGCGGCAGCGAGCACTGCTCGAGGATCTTCAGGTCTTCGGTGCCGTCCTTCTTCTTGGCGACGTGTTCCATCAGCACGATCACGCGCTTCACGCCAGCCACGAGGTCCATGGCGCCGCCCATGCCCTTGACCATCTTGCCGGGGATCATCCAGTTGGCGAGGTCGCCCTTGGCGCTGACCTGCATCGCACCGAGGATCGACAGGTTGATCTTGCCGCCGCGGATCATCGCGAAGCTGTCATGGCTGCCGAAGATGGCCGAGCCGGGCAGCGTGGTGACGGTCTGCTTGCCGGCATTGATGAGGTCGGCGTCGACGTTGTCTTCGGTCGGGAACGGGCCGATGCCGAGCATGCCGTTTTCGCTCTGCAGCCAGACTTCCTTGGTGCCGGTGTGATTGGCCACCAGGGTCGGAATGCCGATGCCGAGGTTGACGTAGAAGCCGTCTTCGAGTTCTTGCGCGGCGCGGGCCGCCATCTGGTCTTGGGTCCAGGGCATCTCAGGCTCCTTCTTTCTTGTTGACGGCCTTCACGGCCGATTCGCTGCCGGCGGCGGCGGCCTGGGCGATGGCGGTCTGGGCCTCGACCTTGGCGGCGGCGGCATCGACCGAGGCGCTCACGGTGCGCTTCTCGATGCGCTTCTCGGGCGTGGCGTTGAGCACCAGGCGGTGCACGTAGATGCCCGGCAGGTGGATGTCGTCGGGGGCCAGCTCGCCCACTTCGACGATCTTCTCGACCTCGACGATGCAGACCTTGCCGGCCATGGCGGCGGCGGGGTTGAAGTTGCGCGCCGTGAGACGGAAGCGCAGGTTGCCGGCCTTGTCGGCCACGTCGGCCTTGACCAGCGCCACGTCGGGCACCAGCGAGTGCTCCATGACGTAGGTCTCGCCGCCGAACTCGCGCAGTTCCTTGCCTTCGGCCACTTGCGTGCCCACGCCGGTCTTCGTGAAGAACGCCGGAATGCCCGCGCCGCCGGCGCGCAGCTTCTCGGCCAGCGTGCCCTGGGGCGTGAATTCGAGGGCGAGTTCACCGGCCAGGTACTGGCGCTCGAACTCCTTGTTCTCGCCCACGTACGACGCGATCATCTTCTTGATCTGGCGCGTCTCTAGCAGCTTGCCGAGGCCGAAGCCGTCGACGCCCGCGTTGTTCGAGATGACGGTGAGGTTCTGCACGCCGGAATCCTTCAGCGCGTCGATCAGCGCTTCGGGAATGCCGCACAGGCCGAAGCCGCCGACCGCGAGCGTCTGCCCGTCGGCCACGACCCCCTTGAGTGCCGCGTCTGCGGAGGGATAAATCTTGTTCACTCGGGCTCCTTGATGGGTGGTGGAGAGTGGGTGGGAAAGGCTTCAACGATACTACCTACTCGTATACGTAGTATTTCGTAATGGTGACACCCGATGCCCGAGATCGATTACCGGCTGGCTTTTGAACATGCACCCGTCGGCATGGTGGTCTCGAGCAACCGCACCATCGTCGCCTGCAACCAGCGCGTGTGCGAAATTTTCGGCGCGGAGCCCTCTGCATTGGTCGGGCATTCGTTCAGCATCCTGTACCCCAGCGTGGCGGAGTTCGAGCGCATCGGCAAGCGCATGGAGCCCTTTTTGAACGCCAGCGGCCACTACGCCGACAACCGCATGATGAAGCGCCTGGGCGGGCTGCACGGTGCGCTGGCCGGGGAGACCTTCTGGTGCCACGTCACCGGCCATGCGATGAACCGCGCGGCGCCGCACGAAGCCGGCATCTGGACCTTCGAGGACCTGGGTTCGCGACGCGCGGTGAAGGCGGAGCTCACGCCGCGCGAGCGGGAGGTGGCGGCGCAGGTGATGCGCGGGCTGACTTCCAAAGAGATCGGGAAGGCTCTGGGCATCAGCCATCGCACGGTGGAGCTGCATCGGGCGCGGTTGATGCGCAAGTACGCGGCGGCGACGACTGCGGAGCTGGTGCAGAAGTTGATTGCGGGGTGATTCCTTCAGGGCGCGTGCACAGGCCACCGGGTACTTCCCTCCGCGAATGTCCCCCGGGGCTTCGCCCCTCCTCCTTGATTTCGCTGCGGGAAGCACCCAGTGTCCTGCGCACACCGAGTGCGGTCGTGGTGCGGGGCGCGCTAGAGCACCATCTCCATGCGGACCAGATCCCGCAGCGGAATGCCGTTCTGCTTCGTCGCCTTGCCCCAGCGGCGCACGAAGTAGTCGACGTCGACCCCGACGATGCGAAAGCCGAAGCGCTGGTAGAAGGCCAGCTCGCGCAGGCTGCTGTTGCCTGTGCCGACTTCGAGCCGGTGCGCGCCGCGCTGCCTGGCAAGAGCTTTCGCCTTCTTCAGCATCGCGGTGCCGATGCCCTGGCCCTTGTGGGCTTCAGCCACGGCGATGTTCATGATTTCCCACGTGTCGACGCGCGTGGCCATGAGCACCATCTGGCCGACAACCTCGCCGGCCTGTTCGGCCAGCCATTGCTCGCCGCGCAGCAGGTACTTTTCGATCTCGGGGCGCGGGCCGTCCGCGTCGAACAGGAGCGGCCAGGGCACGGCGTCCGCCGGGGTGGCCGTGCGCATCGTCAAACCCTTCATGCGAGTGTTTCGTTCTTTCCGTTGCATGACTCCATTCTGAGTTCTGGGCAGAAGTTCCCTGCCAGAGGCCCCGGATCGTTGCGAAAACGGAAACGCCGTGTCGACAAAACCCATGCGCCATCGCCCATCGAGAGGCCTATCGTGGAACCCACGCGAACACACCGTTCGCCCCACACAGGAGCAGACACCATGTCCACACCCCTTCATTCGGAAAAGAACCTCCTTCAGCAAACCAGGCTGTCCGTGGCCCAGGCCCGCGCGCTGGCCGGGCACCAGGTGCCCGTGGCGCTCGGCCTTGCGGCGGTGATCCTGTCGGTGCTGGGCGTCAAGCCCTGAGCCTGGCCGGGGGCCTTCACTCCGGCTTGATGTCGGCGCCCTTGATCACCTTCGACCAGGCTGCGAGTTCCTGGTCGACGAACCTGCCCAGCGTGGCCGGGTCCATGTAGGTCGCGAAGGCGCCCTGCTCGTCCACCTTCTTGCGGAAGGCCTCGCTCTCGACGATCTTCCTGATCTCGGCGCTGAGCTTGTTCACCACCTCGGGCGGCGTCTTCGCCGGG
Source organism: Variovorax sp. GW823-FHT02B07 (assembly GCF_058797695.1). Lineage (NCBI taxonomy): Bacteria > Pseudomonadati > Pseudomonadota > Betaproteobacteria > Burkholderiales > Comamonadaceae > Variovorax > Variovorax sp. GW823-FHT02B07. The sequence continues at coordinate 1,489,801 of NZ_JBXAJX010000001.1, read as the reverse complement.
GCGAACACCGCGAACCACGACTCGACCTCGTAGCCCGGCAACCCGGCCTCGGCCGAGGTCGGCACGTTCGGCATCGACGCGTGCCGCTTGCTGCCCGTGTACGCCAGCGCCTTGATGCGCCCGCCCGCGAAGTGGCCGATGACCGAGGGCGGCGTGGTGATGAAGATGTCGACATTGCCCGCCACCAGATCGTTGATGGCCGGCCCCGAGCCCTTGTAGGGCACGTGCGTGGCCGGCTGCTTGGTCTGGCGCGACAGCAGCTCGCCCGCGATGTGCTGGATCGAGCCGTTGCCCGACGAGGCGTAGAACAGGCCGCCCTCCTTCTTCCTGCCGTACTCGATGAGTTCCTTCATCGAGGTCACCGGCAGCTTGCCGCTCACCGCGACCACGTGCGGCGCGCGCATCACCATCGCCACCGGCACGAAGTCTTTGGTCGGGCTCCAGCGCAGGTTCGGGTACAGCGACGGGTTGCCAACGTGGTAGCCCGAGTACTGCAGCAGCAGCGTGTAGCCGTCGGGCGCGGCGCGGGCCACGAACTCGGTGCCGATGTTGCCGCTGGCGCCGGGCTTGTTGTCGACCACGACCGGCTGGCCCAGCGCGCGCTGCAGCGGGTCGGCGACCAGCCGCGCCATGATGTCGGTGGAGCCCGCGGGTGCCGTGGGCACCACGAAGGTCAGGGGTTTGGAAGGCCAGGTGTCGGCGTGCGAGGCGGCAGCGGCCAGCGCGAGGCCGACCGCGAGCAGGCGGTGAGCGGGTTTCATGGGTTTGTCTCCGGTGGTTTTTGTGGACTGTCTTCAGGCTGTGCGCGTCAGGGGGCCAGCTCCGAAATCTCGATGAGATTCAGGTCGGGGTCGCGCACGTAGACCGAGCGGATGCGCGACGTGGCGCCCGTGCGCATCACGGGGCCCTCGAGGATCGGCACGCCCTGCGCTTGCAGCCGCGCAATGACTTCTTCGAGCGGCACGCTGGCGATGAAGCACAGGTCGAGCGAACCGGGCGTGGGCAGCTCGGCCTTCGGCTCGAACTCGTGGCCCTTCACGTGCAGGTTGATCTTCTGGTGGCCGAAGCGGAAGGCCTTGCGGCCGGCGCCGAAGGTTTCCAGCGTCATGCCCAGCGCCTCGATGTAGAAGCGCACGCAGGCTTCTTCGTTGGCGGTCGTGAGCACCAGGTGATCCAGGTGGTCGATCATGCGTTCTCCTTCTTGATGGGGCGCGCCTTTGCGCGTTCGACGATGGCGTTGAAATCGGCCGGCGGCGCATGCCGCGTCAGCCGGTGGCCGGCGCGCGAGACCTGACTCGACAGTTCGTGCAGCACGAGCGACTCGAGTTCAGCCGCAACGCCGATCAGGCCCTCAAGGTCCATGCCGGTGTCGTAGCCCATGCACTGCAGCATGTGGACCACGTCCTCGGTCGCGACGTTGCCCGTCGCGCCCGGCGCATAGGGACAGCCGCCGATGCCGCCGAGCGACATGTCGAGCCGGCGGATGCCCGCCTCGACCGCGGCGATGGTGTTCACCAGGCCCATGCCGCGCGTGTTGTGGAAGTGCGCCGTCCATTCCAGTGCCGGGTGCCGCGCGCGCACGGCCTCGCACACGGCTTGCACTTGCGTGGGATAGGCCATGCCGGTGGTGTCGCACAGCGTGAGGCCCTGCACGCCCAACGCCGCGAAGCGGTCGATCCATCCGAGCACCGTTGCCAGCGGCACCTCGCCTTCCATCGGGCAGCCGAACACGCAGGAGAGCGACACGTTCACCGGCACCCTCGCCTGCCTCGCCAGCGCGATCACCTCGGCCAGTTGCGCGAACGACTGCTCGCGCGTCATCCGCAGGTTGCTGAGGTTGTGCGTCTCGCTGACCGACATGACGATGTTGAACTCGCCAATGCGGCTTTCGAGCGCGCGCTCGGCGCCGCGCACATTCGGCACCAGCGCGGTGTAGACCACGCCCGGCCGGCGCGCGATGCGCTGCATCACTGCTTCGCCGTCGCGCAGCGCGGGAATCGCCTGGGCCGAAGTGAACGAAGTGACCTCGATCTTGGCGTAGCCGAGCGTGCCGAGCCGGTCGATCAACGCGACCTTGTCGTCCGTGGGGATGAAGCGGCTTTCCATCTGGAAGCCGTCGCGCGTGGCGACCTCGTTGATGAACAGCCGCGTGCCGTTTCCGGTTTTCATACGGTGGCCTCGCTGTCGGTGGCGCGCACCGGCCAGCCGGCGCCCTGCAGGTCCGCCGTGTGCTCACCCAGGCGCGGCGCCGCATGCGCAATGCGCCCCGGCGTGGCACTGAGCTTGGGCACCACGCCCGGCACCTTGAGCAGCGCACCGTCGGAGCCACGCGCTTGCACGATCATCTCGCGCGCCAGGTACTGCGGGTCGGTCGCGATGTCGGCCACCGTGTAGATGCGCCCGACCGGCACGCCCGCCGCGTCGAGCACGGCCAGCACCTCGTCGCGGCTGCGCTGCAGGGTCCAGGCTTCGATGGCGGCGTCGATCTCTTCGACACGCAGCACGCGGCCGTCGTTGTGCACGAGCCCTGCGTCGTTCTCGAGGTCCGCCCGGTCGATGGCGCGCATCAGCCGGCGGAAGATGCTGTCGCCGTTGCCCGCCACCAGCACGTAGTGGCCGTCGCTGCAGCGGTAGGCGTTGGTCGGCGCGATGCCCGGCAAGGCGCTGCCGGCCCGCTCCCGCACGGCGCCGAAGGCGTCGTACTCGGGCAACAGGCTTTCCATCACGTTGAAGACCGACTCGTAGAGCGCCACGTCGATGAACTGGCCCTCGCCGCCGTGCGCCGTGCGGTGGTGCAGCGCCGTGAGCACACCGATCACGCCATGCAGCGCGGCCAGCGTGTCGCCCAGCGAGACGCCTACGCGCACCGGCACCCGGCCGGGCTCGCCGCTGAGGTAGCGCAGCCCGCCCATCGATTCGCCGAGCACGCCGAAACCCGGCTTGTCGCGGTAGGGGCCGGTCTGCCCGTAGCCCGAGATGCGCAGCATGATGAGCCGCGGGTTCAGCGCATGCAGCTGCTCCCAGCCCAGGCCCCAGCCTTCGAGCGTGCCGGGTTTGAAGTTCTCGATGAGCACGTCGGCCTCGAGCGCCAGCGCGCGCACGGCCTCCTGCCCTTCGGCGCTGCGCAGATCGAGGCACACCGAGCGCTTGTTGCGCGACTGCACCTCCCACCACACCGAGGTGCCATCGCGCAGCAGCCGCCACTTGCGCAGCGGATCGCCGACGCCGGCGGGCTCGACCTTGATCACGTCGGCGCCGAACTCGGCGAGCGTCTTGCCGGCGAATGGGCCGGCGATGAGCTGGCCGAGCTCCAGCACCTTCAGGCCTTCGAGTGCGTTCATCTTTGTCTGTCTCCAGGTGGGTTGCCCCGACTCTAGGAACAGATGGCGATGAACGGAATTGCTCGGATGGCAGCAGGCCTTCGCGAAACGCGAAGACCCTGCGGTGCGCCCTACTTTTTCTTCAGCGTGGACGCAGGCCTGGCAACCACCAGCGGCTCGGCCGGCGTCTTCACCCAGCCGCGCAGCATCACGCCCAGGCAGATGCCGGCCGCGAAGATGAGCCAGTACACCCACGAAGGCAGGTTCTCCACACCGCTGTGCAGGTTCATGCCGAAGGCCGCGCCGACGGCCATGAGCGGAAAGGTCAGCGCGGCGATGGTGTTGAGCTTGTGCTGCGCACGGCTCATCTCGAGGGCCGAGTGCGCCTGCGCCTCGGCGGCGCGTGCGAGCCGGTAGTCGAGCGACATGCGCGTGTCGGCCAGCAGCAGCTCGAAGCCGCGTGCGATCTCCACCGCGAGGTCGCGCTGGTCGATGAGCATCAGGTCGCCCTTCACCGCATCGCGCGCGGCCTGCAGCGTGTCCTGCATGTTCCGGGCGGCGCGGGTGAGCGGGATCAGCGGCCCGAGGATCTGGAACAGGTCTTCCGAGGTCTCGGCGGCCTGGTGGCGGATCTCGAAGGTGCTGAACGCCGCGCGGTAGCTTTCGAGCAGCTTGGCGAGCGCGCGCTCGCCGGGGTTGTTGCCCTTGTGCAGCCACGCGCCGTCCGGCTTGCGCAGGAACACGATGGGCTTGCGTTCGGCGCCGGTGCCCGAGGGCGGCTCGTGCAGGATCACCATCAGATGCTCCTGCTCGTGGATGATGCGCTGCGCGCCGTAGGTGCTGCCGCCCAGCCGCTGCTGCATGGCGGCGGGCAGTTCCCAGTCGTAGTCGATTCGTCTTGGCATCAGGGGGCCTGCAGTTCTTTCCACAAGGTGTCGAATTCGTCCGCGAAGCGGCGCACCAGCGGCGGGTCGTTGCTCAGCACCAGGTTCTCCTCGTTGTACTCGCAGGCGCTGCGGGTCCAGTTGTAGCTGCCGTTGAGCAGCCGCGCGCCGTCGAAGATCGCGAACTTGTGGTGCATGTGGGCCTCGGTGCGGTCCACCGCCACCGGAATGCCGGCCGCGCGCAGCTGGCCGACGTCGCTGCCGCGGTCGTATTCCTTGTCGTTGTCGGTGATGAAGCGCACCGTCACGCCGCGCCGGTGCGCCGCCAGCACCTCGGCGGTGATGCGGTCGTCCGAGAGCGTGAACACGCACAGGTCGACCGCGCGCTTCGCCGTTCTCAGCTGCTGGTTGATCGCCTGCAGGCAGGCGGTGCCGGGGCTGAAGTAGGCCTGCGAGCGCACCGTGACGCTGTCGGGCGATCGGCCGGTGTCGATCGCGCGCACCACGCCTTCGAGCCACTTGAGCAGCGACAGCTGCTCGGGGTCGGCGGTGCGCGAGCGCACGAGGTCGAAGGCGCGGTTGCGCAGCTGACGCAGGCCGTCTTCGGGGGGCGAGGCCTCGCGCAGGGTGTGGACCAGCACGCGGCGCTCGTCGTCGCTCAAACGCGCGTCGACCATCGTCGCGTCGAGCTGGGCCAGCAGTTCGGGCAATGCGGACATCACTGATCCTTGTCGGTTTTGGGCGGAGATGGCGGCGGTGCCACACGCTTGGGCGCGGCCCGCGTGGCCTGCACCTCGGCGGCGAGGCGCTCCATGTCCTGCTTGATCGAGCGGTCGAGTTCGAGCCGACGTTCGGTGGCGGTCACCAGCGGCAGGATCAGCTCGCGGTAGGTCACGGCGATCTGCAGCATGGCATCGGCCAGGCGCTGGCTCTCGTTCGGCCCCTCTGCGACAGGCTTGGGCTCGGGCTTGAGCGCGTCGACCGCGCGCGCCACGTCGAGCATGCTGCTCGCGATGCGCTGGCTGCCGTCCACGTCGGCGCCGCCGAGCTTGCGCTGACGCACGAACTCGTCGCAGATGGCGGTCCAGCGGGCGCTCTCCTCCGGCGTCGGGCTGCCGAGCAGCTGGGCCAGGCGCAGCAGGTTTTCTTCCGCGCCGGTGGTCAGCGTCTGGGCCTCGCCGCGGTAGTGGTCGCGCAGCAGTGCGTCGAGCTCGTCGTCGCGCATCAGCGGCGTGATCTTGCCCGCGAGCTTGGTCATGTTGCGGTAGCTGCCCTGCAGCTTGAACGGCGGCGCGGTGCGGTAGCTCTCCTGCTGCGCAGCCGAGGCGATGTAGGCCAGGTTGACCTTCAGCAGCAGGTCTCGCGCGCGGAACAGGCGCTGCAGCAGCGCCTTGATCTCTTCCAGCTCGACCGAACTGTAGGCGTGCGAGAGCGCGCTGCTCGGCACGTCGTGGCCCTGCGCCATCTTCACCAGCAGCTGCACGTCCTTCGGATCGCGCGAGGCCAGCGGCATCAGCGTGGGGTTGGAGGTCAGGCTGTTCTCGATGTACGAGAGCGCGAACGCCGCCTCGCGGCCCGAGAGCACGTCGCCCAGGTTGTAGATGTCGGCGCGGTTGGCCAGCATGTCCGGGATCTTGAACACGTCGCCCGACTCGGTGTAGGGGTTGCCCGCCATCACGATCGCGAAGCGTTTGCCGCGCATGTCGTAGCTGCGCGGCTCGCCGTTCCACACACCCTCGATGCGGCGCGTGCCGTCGGCCAGCGCGATGAACTTCTGCAAAAACTCGGGGCTGGTGTGCTGGATGTCGTCCAGGTACAGCATCACGTTGCTGCCCATGGCCAGGCCCAGGTTGAGCTTTTCCAGCTCCTGCCGCGCGGCGCTGTTGGGCGCGTTCACCGGGTCGATGGCCGTGACGCCATGGCCGAGCGCCGGACAGTTGATGCGCACGAAGATCAGGCCGAGCCGGTCGGCCACGTACTCCATGAGCGTGGTCTTGCCGTAGCCGGGCGGCGAGATCAGCAGCAACAGGCCCATGCGGTCGGTGCGGCTGCCCTCGCCCGCCGAGCCGATCTGCTTGGCGAGGTTGTCGCCGATGATGGGCAGGTACAGCTCGTCGATCAGCTGGTTGCGCACGAAGGTCGACAACGGCTTGGCCTGGAACTGGCTCAGCTTGAGCCGCGCCTTCTCGCGCTCGAGCAGCTCGTGGCGCAGGCCGTGCAGCGCCTCGTAGCCCGGCACCGCGTGCAGGGTGTGGAACAGGAAGCGGCGCCAGAAGTCGTTGAGGTTCAACGTCAGGCGCCCTTCGGCGACGCGCGGGTGCTCGCCGCGCAGACCCTCGACGGTGCGGTCGAGCGCCGCATTGACGCGGGTGCGCTGCAACGGCATGGCCAGCACGCTGGCCGCGTCGTCGGTCCAGTCGACCGATTGCGGCGCCTGGTGCGTCGCGTACGCGCGCACCCAGTCGCGCGCCAGGCGCCAGCGCTCGGCCGGCGGTGCGGCATCGAGGTCGTGCTGCCACGCGTCGCGCCGGCCGCCGCGCTCCAGCTCGCGCAGCAGCGCCGCCGCAAGGTCTTCGCCTGCACCCGACACGGCCCAGGTCTCGCCGCCATGTGGGCCGGCAAGTTCGCGCACGAGGTATGCGGCGGCCTGGTCGCACAAGGTGGTCACGCGGCCGTCGTGCGCGTCGCGTGTTTCGTCGTTTGCGGTGTCGGCCACGGGCAGCAGGTCGGGCACCACGTCGCGGGCGAAGTGATTCAAGGCACGCGCGATGTCGGCTTCGAGCTGCTCCAGCGCATCGCGCCGGCCGAACAGCGCCAGCATCTGCATCGCGGCCCGTGCGCGGCGCAGCATCGATTCGCGGTGCGCGATCAGGTGGCCGTGCTGCCAGTAGAGCAAGGCCAGCGCGCGTTCGGTCGGGCCCCAGGCGAGCAGGCCCGCCTGGTCCTGCATGCCGACGAGCGCGCCCAGCAGGCGCATCGCGTCGTCGTCATGGACGCCCTTCTGGTAGCCCTCCTGGTAGCGCGCCGCGGCGAAGCGGCGCACCATGTCGAGCAGCTGCGGGTGCAGCGGGTCTTCGGCCAGCAGCGTGAGCACCTCGGCCCACGTGCGCTCGGCCTTGCCGTCGAGCAGCGCCTCCAGCAGCCGGCCGGCGAGGTATTCGGCGCGCGACAGCTCGGGGGTCTCGGACACCAGCGACTGGTCCCAGTAGCGCTGCAGCGGCAGCAGCCGGGGTTCATCGACCGGGCTCTGGTAGTCGGTGCCCGTCACCTGGTAGGCCATGCCCTCGTCGCGGGCCACGAGCGTCAGGTCGACCGGCTGGCGGTGCACGGTGAAGGCGTGGCGGCCCAGGCGCAGCGTGTCGCCGCCCTCGCTCACCAGCTCGCGCTTGTCGCGGATGGAACGCAGCGCCTGGTCGCGCGCGGTCTTCAGGCGGGTGTCGAGTTCGTCGGCCGGCACCGCGGCGCCCAACGTGCGCAGGTCGGCGATCAGCGTGTGCAGCTTGCCGATCATCGGGTCGGCCGCGAAGTAGCTGTGGACCTGCGTCAGGTCGCCGAACTGCGCGATGCGGCGCGGAATGCCGTCGAGGATGCGCCCTGCCGCGTCGACCACGCCCTGCGCGCGGCGCTGCCGGGCGTCGACCAGGCTCTGGCGGCGCGCGGACAGCGCCTCGTACACGGTCTCGCGCTTTTCGGCGATGTCGGCCAGGAAGTCTTCCTGCTCGGCGAAGCGGCCTTCGATTTCCTCCAGCTGGGCCAAGAGGCGGGTGAGCGCGTCGTCGCACTTCTCGGGCGTGTCGGCGAACTCCAGCGCGTTCTCGACCGCCTGGCTGAAGAGCTTGAACTGCGCGCCGAATTCGGCACGCGCCTCGGTCGCGCCCAGCGACTTGCGCCGCGCGCGCGCATCGGCGCGCATGCGGTTGATGTCGGCGTAGATCAGCGAGATGCGGTCGAGGATCGACGTGCGGATCACCGCGTCGCCGCCCGGCAGGCTGCCCAGCTGCTCGGTCAGCAGGTCGAGGCCGGCGGCCTGCTCGTCGAGCGTGGCCAGCATCTGCCCAAGCGCGGGCGAGGTAGCCAGGTTGGGCAGTTCGAGCGCGAGCTTGTCCAGCGCCTGGCGCTGGCCGTGGAAGGCCGTGTCGGCCGCCAGGAACTGCATCGCGCGCTCGCCGATGCGCTGCTGCTCGACCTCGAGCGCGGCGTCCATCGCGGCGATGCGTGGCAGGTCGGCGTATCGCAGCTCCTTGAGCATCTGCAGCGCGCCGCGCCGTTCGCGCAGCCGACCCAGCGCCTTCACGAAATCGTCGGGCGCGCGCCAGAGGGTGCTGGCAATGTCGACCAGCAGCGCATGCTGCTCGTCTTCCGCGCGGACCAACGCACGCGCGGTTTCGCGGCGGATGGTGTCGACCTTTTCGAACTCGGCCAGCGTGCTGCGCGCCACCTCGGCGATGCTGCGCAGCTCGCCCATGAGGCCGGTGGCCTCGGGCGCGTCGAGCCAGAAATAGGCGTCGCTCACGCGGGTGCACTGGCGGATCAGGTCTTCGTAGGCGGCGCGCGTGGGCGCCTGTTCGCGCACCGCGCGGGCGATGCCCATGAGATCGCTCACGCCGCGCACCAGCTCGGCGTTGCCGATCTTGCCGAAGAAGCCGGTGGCGGGCGGCTGCGCGCTCACGTGCTCTTCGCTGGCGAACGGCGTCTGCCACAGCTGCATCGGGTGCACGCGCGTGGGCTCGCCGTCTTCGCCGTTGAACACCAGGATGCGGCCGTCGGCAAAGCGCGCGTAGCCGTTGGCGATGATCGGCGTGGCGAGCTTCTTGTCGATCAGGTTGTAGTTGAACAGCGCATAGCGCCCGGGCTTCGGGTCGTAGAAGACATAGGCCACGTCCTCGCCGTTGGGCGAGCGCAGCATGCGCTTGAAACGCAGGTTTTCCACCACCTCGGCCGGCAGGTCGAAGCGCTTGTACTCGCCCGACTGCAGGTAGTAGCCACCCGGAAAGATGATGCCGTGGTCTTCGGGCAGTTGCACGCAGGAGCCGCCGATGGCGTCAATGCGCTCGACCTGCTGCGTGCGGATGTTGAACACCAGGTAGCGCGTGACCTGCTCGCGGTAGGGCTTCACGCGCAGCAGGATCAGCATGCCCAGCTTGGCCCAGGCGATCTCGGCGTCGGTGAGCGACTGGCTCTTGTCCTCCACCGGCTCGCTGTAGATGCCCAAGCCGGTCTCGGTGTTGTTCTCGATCTTGACCGTGAGGTCGCCGCCCAGCGTCTCGACGAACACCGTGTCGAGCACGTTCACGTGCGGGTGCTTGCCGCCGACGTGGTCTTCGCGCGTGGCCACGGTCCACTCGAAGTCGTGGCTCGCGGGCAAGGCGATGTCGCGCTCGCCGCGGTTGTCGATGTAATTGATGTTGCCGTTGCGCTCGATGGCCCAGCGGAACACGCGCACGTCGTGCAGCTGCTGGCCGATCTGGAACGAGGCCAGAAGCTTGTCCTGCGTGACGCGCAGCTGCAGCAGCGTGGCCTGCTTGTAGTAGGCGTAGAGCTCGCGGAAGTCGGAGGCGAAACGCGCGTCTTCCAGGAAGGTGCCGGCCAGCGGCACGGGCTGCAGCTCGTCGTTCTCGGTGGCGGCCTCGCCCGGCGATGCGAGCCGGTACAGGCCGAACACGTCGCCCACGGCCGTTTCCTTGCGCAGGCCGATGAAGACGTTGTAGCCGAACAGCAGCAGGTCGCCGATGCGCACGATGTCGCGCGCCACGGCGTTGTTCTCGGTGCGCGCGCGGGTGCGCAGGATCAGCGCCTGGTCGGAGCGGCCGAACTCGGCCAGCCGCTGCTCGTTGAGCGCCTGCGTCTTCTTGAGCAGGCCCTCGCCCTGGGTTTCGAGCCGCTTCTTCAGCAGGTCGTAGCTGCCGCTGCCGGAGACCAGCGCTTCGGTAGGGTCGATGGGGGCCTGGGCGCCGGGCGGCGCTGCGGTGTCGTCGGTGGGTTGCATGGATCGGCGCGGTCAGTCCGCGCGCAGCAGTGCGAGCAATTCGTCGCGGTGAGGCTGGGTGTCGAGCCAGGCGCGGATGCGGTCCAGCTCGTCGATGCAGTCGTCGCCATAGCGGCGGCGCAGCGCGGCCAGGCGCGCCTCGCGCACCTCCTCGGTCTGCAGCCGGCGCTGCCAGCCGTCGGACAGCAGCTCGTCGAGCCGGCCGGCCAGGCCACGGCTCACGAGGGCGCGCCATTCGCCCTGGTCGAACCAGAGGTTCTGGCAGGCCACGCAGCGGTCGATGCGGAAGTCAGGCCCCGCGCTCACGCGCAGGCGCTGCATCAACCGCTCGCATTCCGGGCAGTGGCGCACGGCGGCGACGTCGAACACCTCGATCACCTCGTCGTCGACCTCATGCGGCACGCGCTTCGGGTCGGCGGCCTTCCAGCTGCGCCAGTCGTCCATGTCCATCACCATGCCGTGGCAGTCGCCGCACTGCACGCCGAGCAAGGCTTCGGCGAGCGCGACGGGCTGCATCGCGGCATGGGCGGCGCAACTGCACTTCAGGTTCGGGTTCATTGCGCGCCCCCGGCTCAGTTGCGGAAGGAGGAGATCAGGTTCTGCAGCGCCGACTTCTGGCTTTCGGTGCCGTCGTTGGCGATCTTGCTCATCAGCGAGGCCACGCTGAGGTTCTGGATTTCGCCCGACGAATTGCCCAGCGCGCCGACGATGTCGCGCAGGTCCTTCACCACGTCACGCTCGCCCGAGAGTTGCTCCTTGAAGGCGACCTGCACCGCCTGGCTCTTGGAGATGACACCGTCGATGCCCTTGCCCACGGAGAGCGAGCGCACGAAGCTGTCGAAGTAGTCGCCCGAGCCGCCCACGATGTCGATCTTGGCGTTGGCGAGCGCGGTGCCCAGCACGTCGGCCTGTTCCTTGGCGATGGAGGTCTGCGCGTCGATGCCCTTCATGGTTTCGATGTGCGACTTTTCCAGGCGCATGCGGAACTCTTCGTGGTCGCGGGTCTCGGGGCTCATGGACTTCATGGCCTCGAACTTCTCGTGCAGACCCTTGGCCTCGGCGTTGAAGCGCGCTTCGATCACCTGCGCATCGGCCTGGCCCGACTTGAGCGTGGCCTCGGCGTCGGCCGTGCGCACGTTGACTTCGGCGAGGCCCAGCTTTTCCTTGCCCGAGGCCTCGGCCTCGAACTTGGCGCGCATGCCGGCGGCTTCGGCCTGCGAACGGGCTTCGATGACCTGCGCGTCGGCCTGGCCGGCCTTGAGGATCGCGTCGGCATCGGCCTGGCGCACATGCACGTCGGCCAGGCCCAGCTTTTCCTTGCCCGATGCTTCGGCTTCAAAGCTTGCGAGCTTGGCCTGGGCCGTGGCAATTTCGACCTTGGCGGCGGCCAGGCCTGGTGCGGCGGAAATGGCTTCCACGCCCTCGGCTTCGCGCTTCTTCGATTCGGCGTCACGCTCGGCCACCTTGAGCTTGGCGTCGGCCAGCGTGAGTTCTTCGGCGGCCTTGTGGCGGGCGCGCTTTTCCTGCGTTTCGGCGGCCTTCACGTCGAGCACCATCTTCTCTTCGGCCTGGCCCTCGGCCATGATCACGACCGACTTCTTGGTGCGCTCGGCCTCGGCCACCACGCGCAGTTCCTTGATGGCCTCTTCCTGTTCGGCCACGGTGCGTTCGACCACGATGCGCTCGCGGATCACGTCGGCAATGGCCTTCTTCTGCACTTCGACGGCCTTGTCCTTCTCGATACGCTGCAGGGTCACTTCCTTCTCGCGATCGACGATCTCGAGGTCGCGGGCACGCGTGACCTTTTCTTCCTCGATGGCCACCGCGCGCTTGCGGTTGTTCTCGGCCACTTCCTTCTCGCGCTGCACGTTCTCCTGCTGCACCGAGACCGACTGTTCGGCCATGAGGCGGGCGGTTTCGGACTTGGTGCGCTCTTCGGACTGGATCTTGGAGGTCTCGGCTTCTTCGCGGGCGCGCACGCTGGCAATTTCACGCTGCTGGCGCGCGGTGGCGTCGGCCTGCTGGCGCTCGAGCTCGAGCAATGCCTCTTGCGTCTCGACGTTCTTCTTCTTGATCTGCATTTCCTCGTTGCGACGCAGCTCGTTGGTGCGCACGTGCTCGACCGCCGTCAGCTCGGTGATCTTCTTGATGCCCTGCGCATCGAGGATGTTGTTGGCGTCCAGCTCCGACAGCGGGGTCTGCTCGAGGTAGTCGATGGCGGCGTCTTCGAGCACGTAGCCCGAGAGGTCATTGCCGATCTGGCTGATGATCTCGTCGCGGAAGCCGTCGCGCGCCTGGTACAGGTCGACGAAGTCCATCGACTTGCCCACGGTCTTGAGCGCTTCGGAGAACTTGGCGGAGAACAGCTCTTCGAGCGTCTCGTGGTTGGAGGCCCGCGCACAGCCGATGCCCTGCGCCACCTTCAGAACGTCGTCGGCGGTCTTGTTGACGCGCACGAAGAACTTCACCTTGATGTCCGCGCGGATGTTGTCGCGGCAGATGAGGCCTTCGTTGCCCGAGCGGTCGATCTCGATGGTCTTGACCGAGATGTCCATCAGCTCGGCCTTGTGGATGATCGGGTAGACCATGCGGCCGGTGAAGGTCACCTCGGGCTCGGCGCGCAGCGTGTTCACGATGAGTGCGTGGCCCTGTTCGATCTTGCGATAGAACTTGGCGAACATCGCGAACAGGCCGAGGATGACGACGGCCAGTATGACCACGGCGAAGATGATGGGCTCCATTTTTTCTCCAGATGCTTTAAGAGCGAGCGAACGAACTTGGGTGAGGGATGCACGCGAGCAGAAGGTGTGAGTGAATCCGGCGTGGCCGATGAACGGACATGGCGGGTTCGTTCACGCCTTCTCAGACGATGTCTTCGTGCGCCGCGATGAGGTAGCGCGCGGCCACCTCGTCGTATTCGAGGATGAGCGCGTGCGAGCCGCGCTTGAGGGCGTTGGGCGTGGGCGCCCAGACGCGGATGTTGAGGCTGGCGCCGCGGCGCGCCACTTCGGCGCGGCCGTCCTTCTCGTTCACCACGCCGGTGACGACGCGGCAGACCTGGCCCACCAACGCCGCATTGCTCACGGCCGTGTGGCTCACGAAGAGGCCCTTGAGCGGGCGGATGGCCACCGCCGTCACCGGGATGGCAAGGGCCGCGCTGACCACCAGCAGCACCGTGCCGGCCACCAGCTTGAGCACCATCGTCGGCACCAGCGGCAGCAGCCACTCGCCGCCCAGGCACGAGAGCGTCCAGGCCACGAGCACCAGCAGGCTCACGGCCACCGAGAACGGCACGCCGTTCAGGCCGAAGGCGACCACGTAGCTCGCGATCTGGCCCATGTCGCTGGTGTCGCCATCGGCATGCGTCTGCAGGTCGACGTCGATCCCGCTGCTCTCGAAGTCGACCATGCCGACCACCGCGAGCACCCAATAGATCACCACGACGCCGAGCAGCACCGTGTAGATCGCGGTGGGGTACCCCGTCACCGCTCCCATGAAATCGCCCATTGATCCTCCCGCGTGCGGGTTGGTTGTTGTTCTCTTTTCTTCTTACCTGCCGCCCGGCTTCTTCGTGCCGGTGTTCTTCTTGTTCGCCTTGCCTGCAAAGGCAATCAGTTCGCGCGTGGCCCTCTCCTTGATGGCCAGGCGGTCGTCGGGTGACAGACCATACCGCGCCGCCAGAAATTCGTAGTCGGCCGTGTTCAACGACACCGTGAGACGCGGCCGCTTCGGCTTCGAGGTGGTCGCCAGGCCCAGCACCTGCCGGATCTGGTCGGGCGTGGACACATGCTGCTCGAAGGCCGCGGTGCGCACGGCCTCGAGCACGGCCTCTTCCACGTCGAAGGCCACCTGGACCGCGCGGATCGCCTCGTCCGAGCCCTGCCAGCGTACCGGCTTGACCCGCACCATCGTCACTCCTGAACCGGCTTGGACGGTTCGGACGGCTTGGCCTGCCGGGCGCGGATGCGCTCCATCACCTTGCCGGTGCGGTCGGCGTCGTTGCCGATGCCTGCCGCAGCCAGCTTCTTCTCGAGCGCGCTGTGGCCGAACTCGTCTTCCAGCTGCTGGCCCGCCGCCATGCGATCGGACAGGTCTTCGTGGCGCGAGCGGATGCGCTCCAGCGACTCGCGCGCGCTGGCCAGGCGCGAGCCGCCGCTGCCGATGTTCTCGGAGATCGACTGCGTGGCGCGGTAGACGCTCTCGGTGGTCTTGGCGATGCCGATCTCGCGCTCGTGCTCGCGGATGCGCGCCTCGGCCGACTTGATCAGGTCCTTGAGCCGCGACACCTGCAGCGCGTACGAGGCGTGAGCCTTGGCCTGCTCCTCGAGCTCCTGCTCGAGCGTGCCGACCTTGGCCGCCACATCGAGTGCGAGGCCTTCCTGGGTCTTGTTGAGCGCTTCGAGCGCCAGGCCTTCGTAGCGCGCGACCTCGCCCTTCAGGCGTTCGATTTCGCGGGCCGACTGCATCTCCTTGGCCATCACGCCGGTGAGGTCGCCCTTGGCCTTCTCGATGCTGTGCTTGGCGTCGATGATTTCCTGCTCGTAGATGCGCGTGGCATTGCTGTCGATCACGCTCTCGCCGATTTCGCGGGCGCTGCCGCGCAGCAAGGTGACCAGCTTCTTGATGACTGTCATGGTGATCTCCGCTTAGTTCAGGAATTCGGACAAGGCGTCGAGCGCATCGAGCGCGTTGTCGCTCAGCACGGCCACTTCGCGTGCGATGTCTTCGACGCTCGCGTTGCGCCCGAGCGCGCCGGTGAGCACGTAGCGTCCGCCCACGCGCCCGAAGGACGACAGCGGGACCGACGGGTTGAGGTCGAGCAGCGATTCGAGCAGCTCGGTGCGCCGCGCGGGCTTCACGTCTTCTTCGGTCCAGAGGTAGCAGATGCAGATGATCTGCATGTCGGAGCTGGTGACGAAGATCGGCAGCTCATCGCGCCCTTCGATGCTCACCTGCACCACCGGCGTGCTGCCCGGAATCGGCTGCAGCTGAACAGACAGCCCGCCCATCGCGGCGCCGGCCAGCACATCGAGGCCTTCGAGTTGATCCAGCAGTGATTGCATACCTCTCCTTTGGGTTGTCTACCGTGGGAAGCGCGCGATGCTTCGATGGATTCACTATAGGTGCAGCGACATAACATGTCAAAAATTCTTTTAACCCATGCGCATGACTTTCGGCACTGGCGCGCTCTCTAGAATCCGCCGATGGCCAGCACCATCAACCCCGCGCGTGTCGATTTCGTGACGCTGCGCCTGTTCTGCGCCGTGGCGCAGTCGGGCAGCATCACCAAGGGCGCGGAAGCGTGTCACCTCGCGCTCTCGGCGGCGAGCCGGCGCCTGTCCGACTTCGAAGCCGCCACGGGCTCCAAGCTGCTCGAACGCAGCGCCCAGGGCATCGCGCTCACACCGGCCGGGCATGTGGCGATGCAGCATGCGATGCGCCTCTTCCAGGGCTTCGAGCAGTTCAGCAACGAGCTGGGCGACTACGCCAGCGGCGTGCGCGGCCACGTGCGGCTGTGGGCCAACATGTCGGCACTGACGGAGTTCCTGCCGACCACGCTGGCGGCGTTCCTGGGACAGCATCCCGATATCCGCGTCGAGGTCGAGGAACAGCTCAGCGGCGACATCGTGCGCGCGCTGGTCGATGGCCTCGCCGACGTCGGCGTGTTCGCCGAGAACACGCCCGCCTACGGCCTCGACGTCGCGCCCTTCCAAACCGACGAGCTCGTGGTGCTGTGCGCCAGGCCGCATCCGCTGGCGCGCCTGCGTGCGAAGCAGGTCGACTTCAAGATCTGCCTGGCGCACGAGTTCGTGGGGCTGAACCGCAGCAGCTCGCTGCTCGAGCTGACCTCGCGCGCGGCCGAACAGGCCGGCATTCCGATGCGGCTGCGCGTGCAGGTGCGCAGCTTCGATGCGATGTGCCACATGATCGCGGCCAACCTCGGCATCGGCGTGGTGCCACTCGCCGCCTGCAAGGCGCAGGTGGCCGCGCTCGACCTGAAGGTGGTGCACCTCAAGGACGCGTGGGCCACGCGGCGCCTGCTGATGGCGACGAAGACGGGCGCGGCGCTGACGCCGGCGACGCAGCTGCTGGTGCGGCAGCTGCTCGCCTCGTCGAACTGACGACCGGCCGGGGCCCTACCCCGCCGCCTCCGCCTCGAGCACCGCCCACTCCGCCTCCGTGAACAGCCGCGAGCGCGTCAGGAAGCGCACCCCCAGCGGCCCTTCCAGCGAGAACATCCCGCCGCGCCCCGGCACCACGTCGATGATCAGCTGCGTGTGCTGCCAGTACTCGAACTGCGGCCCGCTGATGTAGAACGGCATGCCGCCGATGCGGCCCAGCAGCCGGTCGTAGTCGCCCACGATGAACTCGCCCTGCGCGTAGCACATGGGCGCGCTGCCGTCGCAGCAGCCGCCCGACTGATGGAACATCAGCGGGCCGTGCCGTGCGGCGAGGTCGTCGATGAGCGCGAGCGCCGCATCGGTCGCGGTGACGCGCAGGACCTCGCCGGTCATCAGAAGAAGCCCAGCTTGTTCTCGCTGTAGCTCACGAGCAGGTTCTTGGTCTGCTGGTAGTGGTCGAGCATCATCTTGTGGTTCTCGCGTCCGATGCCCGATTGCTTGTAGCCGCCGAAAGCCGCGTGCGCCGGGTACTGGTGGTAGCAGTTGGTCCACACGCGCCCCGCCTGGATGCCGCGGCCCATGCGGAAGGCGCGGTTCATGTCGCGGCTCCACACGCCGGCGCCCAGACCGTAGAGCGTGTCGTTGGCGATCGCCAGCGCTTCTTCCTCGTCCTTGAAGGTGGTGACCGACACGACCGGGCCGAAGATTTCCTCCTGGAAGATGCGCATCTTGTTGTGGCCGCGGAACACGGTCGGCTTCACGTAGTAGCCGTCGGCCAGGTCGCCGTCGAGTTGCTGGCGCTCGCCGCCGATGAGCACCTGCGCGCCCTCCTGCCGGCCGATGTCCAGGTACGACAGGATCTTTTCCAGCTGCTCGCTCGAGGCCTGCGCGCCGATCATGGTGGCCGCGTCGAGCGGGCTGCCCTGCTTGATGGCGGCCACGCGCTTCAGTGCGCGCTCCATGAAGCGGTCGTAGATCGACTCTTGAATGAGCGCGCGGCTCGGGCAGGTGCAGACCTCGCCCTGGTTCAGCGCGAACATCGTGAAGCCTTCGAGCGCCTTGTCGAAGAAGGCGTCGTCGCGCTCCATCACGTCGGCAAAGAAGATGTTGGGCGACTTGCCGCCCAGCTCCAGCGTGACCGGAATGAGGTTCTGGCTCGCGTACTGCGAGATCAGCCGGCCGGTGGTGGTCTCGCCGGTGAAGGCGATCTTGCCGATGCGGTTGCTCGACGCCAGCGGCTTGCCCGCCTCCACGCCGAAGCCGTTGACCACGTTGAGCACGCCCGGCGGCAGCAGGTCGCCGATGACCTCCAGCAGCACCAGGATCGACACCGGCGTCTGCTCGGCGGGCTTGAGCACCACGCAGTTGCCGGCTGCCAACGCGGGCGCGAGCTTCCACACGGCCATGAGGATCGGGAAGTTCCACGGAATGATCTGGCCGACCACGCCGATGGGCTCGTGAAAGTGGTACGCGAAGGTCTCGTGGTCGATCTCGCTGATGCCGCCCTCCTGCGAGCGCACGCACGAGGCAAAGTAGCGGAAGTGGTCGATGGCCAGCGGCAGGTCGGCGGCCATGGTCTCGCGGATCGGCTTGCCGTTGTCCCAGGTCTCGGCGGCGGCCAGCATGGCCAGGTTCTCCTGCATGCGGTCGGCGATGCGGTTCAGGATGTTGGCGCGCTCGGTGGTCGAGGTGCGGCCCCAGGCGCCCTTGGCCTTGTGGGCGGCGTCGAGCGCGCGGTCGATGTCGGCGGCGCTGGAGCGCGGCACTTCGCAGAAGACCTTGCCGGTGACGGGCGTGATGTTGCCGAAATACTGGTTCTCCACCGGCGCGACCCATTCGCCGCCGATGTAGTTGCCGTAGCGCTTCTTGAAAGGCACCGCGGTACCGAATTTGCCCGGTTCGAGCATGTCCATGGGTTGTCTCCGTTGGGTAAGGTGTGAACGGGCGCCGCGACATGCGGCGGCCCGCACAGGCACCGCAAGCGGCATACCCGCGCGGATCGGGACAATCCCCAAGCCCCGCGCCACAGGGGCGCGGCCCGCGCAGAGGGTTTCCATTCGCAATCTGCGACAGATGGGCGCGACGGCGGCGACTACGATGTCGCACAAGGCGAATCGCCGGCAACCCCCGTCCACGGAGTCACGCATGACGAGTGAAGCTTCCGCGCCATCGGTCAGCGTCGCGCAGGCGCGCGAGCTGTTCTTCGCGCAAGGCCGCGACCCGGCCCCGTGGATCGCGCCGCACATCTCGCGCTCGTGGCAGCGCAGCCGGCCGGTCGATCCGCACTGCATCGACCCGACGCCCATGGCGCCTTCGCTGCTCAACGAGCGGCGCGAGCAGGCGATGCGCCTGCTCAGCTGCGCGCAGCCCGAACTCGACGGGCTCGCCGAGCATGCGGTGGGCAACGGCTGCATCGTCGCGCTGTCGGACGCGAGCGGCCTGATCCTCGAAGAGATCGGCAGCCCCGACTTCCTGCCCAAGGCCCAGCGCGTGGCGCTGCAGCCCGGCGTGGAATGGTCGGAGAGCCACCGCGGCACCAACGCCATCGGCACGGCGCTGGCCGAGCGTGTGGCGCTGATGGTGCTGGGCGGCGAGCACTACCTGGCGCAGAACGGCCGGCTGGGCTGCGCGGCGGCGCCCATCTTCAGCGGACGCGGCGAGCTGGCCGGCGCGCTCGACATCTCGGGCGAGACCGCGCGCGTGAACCACCACGCCCTGGGCCTGGTGCGCATGGCGGCGCAGCAGGTCGAGCACCGCATGCTGCTGGCCGAGGCCTCGGGCCACGTGCTGCGCTTCCATGCGCGGCCGGCACTGATCGGCACCGCACGCGAAGGGCTGATGGTGATCGAGGGCGGGCGCATCGTGGCCGCCAACCGCGTTGCGCTCGACTTGTTCGGCCGTTCGTGGGAGGGCCTGCTCGACCTCGACGCCGAAGAATTCCTGGGCGCGCAGTGGCCGCGCATGGAGCACCGGCGCAGCCTGCTCACGCTGCCGGGCGGGCGGCAGATCGCAACGGTCATGGAGCGCACGGGCACGGCGAACAGCGGCACGGGCCGCTCCGGCGCGCGGCAGGTGATGACCGCGAACGCCGCCCCCGTCGACAACGACGACGTCGTGCGCCCGCTGCTGGCGCGCGCCGTGCGCGTGCTCAACGAAGGCGTGCCGGTGCTGGTGAATGGCGAGACCGGCAGCGGCAAGGAGGTGTTCTCGCGCCGCCTGCACGCCGCCAGCCGCCGCAGCGCGGGCCCGTTCGTGGCGGTCGACTGCGCCTCGCTGCCCGAGACGCTGATCGAGGCCGAGCTGTTCGGCTACGAAGAAGGCGCCTTCACCGGCGCGCGCCGCAAGGGCATGCCGGGGCGCATCCGCGAAGCGCACGGCGGCGTGCTGTTTCTCGACGAGATCGCCGAGATCCCGCTCGCGCTGCAGACGCGCCTGCTGCGCGTGCTCGAAGGCCGCGTGGTGACGCCGCTGGGCGGCGGCCAGGGCGTGGCGGTCGATTTCGATTTGATTTGCGCCACGCACGCCGGCCTGCCCGCGCTGGTCGAGGCGGGGCGCTTTCGCGCCGACCTGATGTACCGCGTGGCCGGCTTCACCGTCGCCCTGCCCGCGTTGCACGAACGCGCCGACCGGCGCGCGCTGATCGCGCGGCTGTTCCTCGAATCGGGCGGCGCCGCCAAGCACCTGTGCCTGGAGAACGACGCGCTCGAACGGCTGGCCGCCTACCGCTGGCCCGGCAACGTGCGCGAGCTGCGCAGCGTGCTGCGCGCCCTCGTGGCGCTGGCCGACCCGGGCGATGCGGTGACGGCCGATGCGCTGCCCGCGCACCTGCAAGACGCCGCCCCCCTCGCTGACTTCAACGAAGCCACCCTGTCGCAACCCGATGCACCCCTGCAGACCATCACGCGCCACGCCATCGATGAAGCCCTGCGCGCCTGCGACCACGACGTGGCGCGCGCCGCCCGTCGGCTCGGCGTGCACCGCAGTACCGTGTACCGCCACCTCGCGCGCCAGCGCCCGCCCGCGGGCAACACCAAAGACTGACTTGCCCGCACGCGCGGGAGCGGCCAGACTTTGCGCATGGCCCTGCCCCCGCATTCATGACCACCGGCAAATCCGCGCGCAAGCTCTCGGCCGTGCCGTCCACCTTGCGGATTCCGCTGGCCGCGCGGGCTTCGGGCGATGCGCTGTTTCCGCAGATGGCCGTGCGCGACGCCTACGCCGCCGGCATCCTCGAGCAGATCCGCGACGACGACCACGCCCTGCCCGACGACCGCACGACCATCTACGGCATCCTCGCGCGCACGCGGCGCTTTCGCAGCCTGGCGCAGGACTTCCTCCAGCTGCACCCGGGCGCGCGCGTCGTGAACCTGGGCTGCGGCCTGAGCCACTACTTCCAATGGCTGGACGACGGCAAGTCGCGCATGACCGACGCCGACCTGCCCGAGGTGCTGGCCCTGCGCCGCGAGCTGCTGCCCGAAACGCACCCGCGCCACGACCTGCGCGAACTCGACCTCACGGCGCCCGACTGGTGGGAGCAACTCGGTCTGCCGCGCAAGCGCCAGGCGCAGCCGGTCTTCCTGTTCACCGAGGGCGTGCTGATGTACCTCACGCCCGAGCAGGTGAACGCCGTGTTCACCACCTTCGGCGAGCGCGCGCCTGCGGGCTCGGTGCTGGCCTTCGACGCGATGTGCTGGCTGGCCGTGGGCCGCGCGCGCCAGCATCCTTCGGTGCGCGCGACCGGCGCGGAGTTCCAGTGGGGCCTGCGCCGGTACGAAGACCTCACGCAGCCCCATCCGCGCCTGCACCTGGACGGCACCTACCGCGTGATGGAGGGCATCGGCTGGCCCTACACGCTGTTCGCGCCGATGGTGCTGTTCTTTCTCGGCGTGCCGATCTATGCGGTGTACGCGCTGAGGGCGAAGGACTAGGGCTGCGTCAGGCGAAAGGCACGCTGCGCCACGGGCTGCGCGTGTCGCTCAGCAGCAGGCGGTTGGTGCGCAGCAGGTGCTCTTCGCGCGCATCGGAGTACTGCCAGATCAGGCCCGCCGCGATGTACGCGGCGCTCACCTGCGACCAGCTGGCATAGGCCGCGCGCACCTGCGATGCCAGGCCGCCAGCAAAGTCCGCGAACTCCGCGCGCTCGATGTAGCCCAGCTGCACGGCCCAGCGCGACAGGTTGGCCAGGCGCACCGCGTCCCAGGCCACAAGGTTCGTCAGCTGATCCGGCGCCACGCCGAAGTGCTTGCGCAGGGCGCTGACCCAGCTCTGGCTGCCGGTCATCAGCTGGCTCAGCTCGGCGCTCGAGTGCCCGGTCTGCGCGGACAGCGCCCGCATGTCCAGGTGCTCGCGCGCCTTGATCTGGAAGAACGCGGGAAACCACGCGTCCATGACCAGGCGCAGCACGCCCGGCGTGGATTGCACCGCCGCATCGATTGCACCGATGGCCTTCCAGGCCGGCAGGTACTTCGCGCGCTGCCCTTCCTCGGTCAGCCAGCGCGCGGTCTGCTCGAAGCTCGCGCGGTCGCTCACGTTCCACACCTGCGCGATGCCTTCGCGCAGGGTGTCGTTGTCCTTGCCGGTGAGCACCGCGTTCACGCAGTCGCCGTTGAAGGCCGACAGCGGCGTGCTCAACGTGACCAGCCATTGCTCCTGCGCGGGAAGCGCGGGCGCAGCGGCGTCGAACTTGAGCTTGTCGTTGTCGAGCATCGCGTGCGCGAGCGTGTCCTTGAACCCCATGAAAACTCCCCCGAAATTTGTTGAATGCCGCGCGGGCGGATCAGGCCTTCGATTGCAGGCGCGCGATCTCCTGCTGCAGGAACGCAAGGAACGGTGCGCGCAGCGATTCCTTCATGTGCGCGGGCAACGCCATCGGCGGGGTCGAGCCCGTCAGCAGCTGGTCGCCCTTCTCTCCGATCTGCAGCGCACGCACCTCCACCCGCTCCAGCGCGATGCGCAGCGGCGACTCCATCAGGTCCTTGCCGTACAGCGCCTGCGCGGTGAGCGCCACGCCGTAGGGGCCGCCGAACAGCGGAAAGTCGGCCAGCGCGAACTGCAGCGTCTCGCCCGCGGGAATCTGGAACTTGTCCGTCACCTTGCCCAGCTTCTTGGCGAGCTTCGGGTTGGCGGGGTCGAGCAAGGTGTCGGTCGCGCCGTGGTCGGCCACCAGCTCGGCCAGCGTCCAGACGCGCTGCTGCGCCTGCCGCTGGCTGCCGTTTTCCGCGTGGTACGCGAGCACCGCCGCGACCGTCGGCGCCAGCAGCTCGCCGCAGCGTTTGAGCAGCACCGGCTCGGGCGCGTCGGCCACGCCGGACCAGTCTTTCCACGCCTTGAAGCGCGCGAGCAGCGTCGAGACGAACGAAGGTGCATCGTCCGCGCGCGCAGGCAAGGCATGGCCCTGCGCCGGTGGCGGTGCGGCTGACAGCACGGTGAAGTCGTCCTGCACGTACACCGCCTGGTCGGTCAGCAGCAGCCCTTGCGAGGTGCGCTTGCCGCTGAGCCGGTTCATCGCGTGGTAGCCCAGGAAGAAGAGCGGAATCTCGTCGCCCAGCCACGGCCTGGGCAGGTACATCTGCTCGACCGCCTGCGCGAACACCTGCGGCGCATCCTCGTGATCGGGGTGGTCCGCCTGGTCGGGCAGGAAGGCAAAGGCCGACAGGTCGGCATGCAACGGTGCCTGCACCTGTTGCTGCACGCGTGTGCGCAAGGCATCGCCGTGGCGCGCGCGTTCGGGCGGCAACGCGCCCAGGTGATCGGTGAACGACGAAAAAACGAATGACATGCTGAATCTCTCCCTGAAACCGTGGTTGTGAATGGGTAAGCGGCCCGGCATCTGCTTCCGTGGGCCATGCACGGCAGATCGGCCGTGACCGCGGCGTGTCCTGGAAGGACACCGCCGCAACGCCGGCCCAAGGGAAGTGTTCCCCGGCGGCTCACGGACTGGATGATCACGCGCCCCCATGTCAGGAGCGCGGCCATGCTACTGGGAAGCGTCGCCTGGCATTCTGACGAATTCTGCGAGGCCGCGCGATCACGAGATTCGCGCCGCTAGCATCACCGCATCTTCAAACCGTGGCCGCACCGCGACACGCCACACACGGGAGTCAAACGAATGGGTACATGGTCGACAGCAGGCTTCGGCAACGACGAGGCACTCGATTGGCTGGCGGAACTGCAGGAAGCCGATGACGCGCTCGCCTTCATCCGCGAGACGCTGGATTCAGGTTCGACCGAAGGCACCGTCGCCGCGGCCGAAGTGCTGGCACTGCTCGCCGGACACGGCAGCGCCGATGCACACCCGGACGCCGTCGACTGGTGCGCCGGCAAGGCCGCGCCGCCCGCCGACCTGCGCAAGGCTGCCGCCGACGCGCTGCAGGCCATCCTCGACGACCCCGATGCAGACGGGCACGACACCTGGGCCGAGCTGGGCGAGGACGACGAGGACTACCTCGCGTGGCTCGCCAACCTGAAGAGCCTGCAGGTCCGGCTGCGCGGCTGACCCGCGCTGAACGCGCCCGGCGTTCCGGCCAAAGCGTGCGCCGTGTTACGTAACGAGTGGCGACAGCTGCCCGTTTTGCACCATTGGCCTGACAGGGCCATTCGCACAAAACTCTTTTTGAATCAACGAGATACGGCGTTTTCGGCCCGTCGCTGACGGATGAAGTCGAAGGCGGCACGCATGTTGCCCTCTGTAGTCATTTATTTGACGAGGAGGCCGCATGACCACCACCGTATCGCCGATCGCTTCGATCCCCGCCGCCGCCGAAAGCGGCGCCCCCGTGGTGCTTGCACAGGCCAGCGTCACCCCCCTGGGCCCCGTCGGATCGGGCGCCCCCATGGCCGCGCCCGCCGGGCCGACCAGCCTGGGCACCCTGTCCAACGCCACGCCCGGCACGGTCGTCATGCGCGACGGATTTCGCATGCCGGTGGACGGCAACCAGACCCTCATCGCCGGCGACCGCGTGATCGTGCCCGACGGCGGCCAGGCCAACGTGCTCTTCCCCGGCTCGGCCACCAACAAGGCGCCGCTGGCCGGCGTGTTTGCGGGCGGCACCGACGCCACCATCACCTCGACCAAGCTGTCCAGCGGCCTGGAGCAGGTGAACGTCGACGTGGCCGCGGGCAACCTCGATGTCACCTCGCCCGACAGCGACGCGGAAGCCGCGGCGCTCGCCGTGAGCAAGAAGACTGCGGCCGGCAGCGGCATCGGCCTGGGTGAATTCGCACTCGGCGCGCTGGGCGCCATCGGCTTGGGCGCCGCGCTGAGCGGCGGTGGTGGCGGCGACGGCGGCGGGTTCCCACTGTTCGTCTCGGGCATCGGCGACAGCGACGCGGATGCCGATTCGGATGCCGATGCAGACGCCGACGCCGACTCGGATGCAGACGCCGATGCCGATGCCGATTCGGACGCCGACGCGGATTCGGATGCAGACGCCGACGCTGATGCGGACGCCGATTCGGACGCGGATGCCGACGCCGACGCAGACCACCTGCTCGATCCGGGCGACGGCCTCGCCGGGCACCTGCTGGGCGCCCTCGACAACGCGCTCGGCCTGGGCGGCGGTGCGACCAACGTGCGCAGCGCCTCCGGCTCGTCGGGCACGCTGGCCTCGCTGATGCCCGTGGCCGACGGCCTCACCGACCTGGTCGACGACCTGCTCTCGCCGGTCACCGGCGATGAGTTCAAGCCCAACGATCCCAACGAGTTCGAACCGGTGGACAACGCGGTCGAAAACATTGCCGTTCACGTGGGCGGCGTGCTGACCCCCGTGGTCGACGGCCTGCTCGGCGATGGCCTGACCGACGCCCTCGTCGGCTCGCTGATCGGCCAGGTCGACTACCTGACCGACGCGCTGGGCAATGCGCTGGAGAACGTGCTGGGCAGCGAAGGCCTGCTCGGCGGCATCACCACCCCGCTGGGCCTGGACGGCCTCGTGGACGACCTGCTCGGCACGGACGGTGTCGTCGGCCAGGTGCTCGAGGGGCTGCTGGGTGACGGCAGCCTGCTGGGCAGCGTGCTCGGCGAAGACGGATTGATCGGGCAGTTGCTGGGCGATGACGGGCTGCTGGGAGGCGTGCTGGGCGATGGTGGTTTGCTGGGCGGCGTGCTCGGCGGCGAAGGCGGCCTGCTGGGCGGTGTGCTGGGTGACGACGGCCTGTTGGGCGGCTTGCTCGGTGGCGATGGAGGCCTGCTCGGCGGTGTGCTGGGCGATGACGGCCTGCTGGGTGGTGTCCTCGGCGGGGAAGGCGGCTTGCTTGGCGGCGTGCTGGGTGACAACGGCCTGTTGGGCGGCTTGCTCGGTGGCGATGGGGGTCTGCTCGGCGGCGTGCTGGGCGACGACGGCTTGCTGGGCGGTGTCCTCGGTGGCGAAGGCGGCTTGCTCGGGGGCGTCCTGGGTGACGATGGCCTGCTGGGTGGCGTCCTCGGCGGCGAGGGCGGCCTGCTTGGCGGCGTGCTGGGCGACGTCGGCCTGGTCAACGGCCTCCTCGGCGACGAAGGCATCCTGGGCGGCGTGCTCGGCGGCGACGGCGCCCTGTCCGGCCTGCTCGGCAGCGAAGGCCTCACCGGCGGACTGCTCGGTGGCGACGGACTCGTGGACAGCCTGCTCGGTCCCGACGGCGCGGTCGGCTCCCTGCTGAACGCGACCCCGCTGGCCGGCCTGCTCGGCGGCGAAGACGGCTTGCTCAGCGGCCTGGTGGGCGATGACGGGCTCCTGGGTGGCGTCCTCGGTGACGACGGCCTGCTGGGCGGTGTGCTGGGCGACGACGGCATCCTCGGTGCCGAAGGCCCGGTCGGCGGCCTGTTGAATGGCGTCCTCGGTGGCGACGGTGGCGGCCTGCTCGGCGGTGTGCTGGGTGACGATGGTTTGCTGGGCGGCCTGCTCGGCGGTGACGGCGGCCTCCTGGGTGGCCTGCTCGGCGGCGACGGTGGCCTGCTCGGCGGTGTGCTCGGTGACGACGGCCTGCTGGGTGGTGTCCTCGGTGGTGAGGGAGGCCTGCTCGGCGGCTTGCTGGGTGACGAAGGCCTGCTGGGCAGCCTGCTCAGCGGCGGCGACGGCGGATTGCTTGGCGGCGTGCTGGGTGATGACGGCTTGCTGGGCGGTGTCCTCGGCGGCGACGGCGGTTTGCTCGGCGGCGTGCTCGGTGACGACGGCCTCCTGGGTGGTGTCCTCGGCGGAGACGGCGGCTTGCTCGGCGGTGTGCTGGGTGACGACGGTCTCCTGGGCGGCGTCCTCGGCGGTGACGGCGGTCTGCTCGGCGGCGTGCTCGGTGACGACGGCCTGCTGGGTGGTGTCCTCGGTGGTGACGGTGGTCTGCTCGGTGGCGTGCTGGGTGACGATGGCCTGCTGGGCGGTGTCCTCGGCGGCGACGGCGGTCTGCTCGGTGGCGTGCTGGGCGACGACGGCCTGCTGGGTGGCGTCCTCGGCGGCGATGAAGGTGGCCTCCTCGGCGGCGTGCTCGGTGACGACGGCCTGCTGGGCGGCGTCCTCGGTGGCGGCGAAGGCGGCTTGCTCGGCGGCATCGTCGGCGAAGACGGCCTCGTGGGCAGCCTGCTCGGCGGCTTGCTCGGAGGCAAGAGCCCCGTCGCGGACATCCTGGAGCCGGTGTCGTCGGTGCTCTGCCATGCAAGCGATGCCGTGGCACCGGTCGTGGCCGAGGCCACGCAAGCCGCATCCGGCGCCGCGGTGCCCGCGGCCGACATCCTGGCCGGCGCCAGCTCGACAGTTGCCCCGGTGGTCGCCGAGGTGGTGAACACCGTCGAGCACGCGGTCACGCCGCTGGTGTGTGAGGTCGTGGCCCCGATCACCAGCCTGCTCGACCACAGCGGCACAGGCTCCGCGCTGGCGCCCGTGACGAACATCCTGCACGGCCTGCTGGGCTGACCGAAGGCGGGAGAGGCCGGCAGCGGCCCTCCCCATCGCACGCTTTCTCGCGCACCGAAGGCGCGGCGCCCGCCCCGGCGCGCCGCGCCTTCGCATGCCTGCCGTGCACAATCGGCGCTCCCCCGAGCCCCCTTTTGCCCCACGCCGCGCATGCGAATCCACGAACTGAAACGACGACTCCGCGAGGCCGGGGCCGGCCCCAGCCACGAGCAGCGCATCCTGCGGCTGTGGTCGCATGCGCTGCCGCGCAACAGCGGCAGGCGCCTGCCGGCCACCTTCTTCCCGTCGTCGCTGATGGAGGCCCTGCCGGCCATCGAGGCCGAACTGGCGGGCCTGGCGCGCATCCATGCGGTTCACCCTGGCGCCGACGGCTCCGAGCGGCTGCTCGTCGCACTGGCCGATGGCCAGACGGTCGAAAGCGTGCTGCTGCCGCGCGACGGCCTGTGCGTGTCGTCGCAGGTCGGCTGCGCCGTCGGGTGCCAGTTCTGCATGACGGGCCGCGACGGCCTGCTGCGCCAGGTCGAAAGCGCCGAGATCGTTGCGCAGGTCGCGCTCGCGCGCCTGCGCCGGCCCGTGCGCAAGGTGGTGTTCATGGGCATGGGTGAACCGGCCCACAACCTCGACAACGTGATCGAGGCCATCGATCTGCTCGGCACCGTGGGCAACATCGGCCACAAGAACCTGGTGTTCTCCACCGTCGGCGATCCGCGCGTGTTCGAGCGGCTGCTGCAGGCGCGCGTGCGGCCCGCGCTGGCGCTCTCGCTGCACACGACCAATGCCGAGCTGCGCCGCAAGCTCCTGCCGCGCGCGCCGAACCTGACACCCGAAGCCCTCATCGACGCGGGCGAGCACTACGCCCGCGCCACCGGCTACCCCATCCAGTACCAGTGGACGCTGCTCGAAGGCGTGAACGACGGGCCCGAGGAAGTCGAAGGCATCGTTCGGCTGCTGTCGGGCAAGTACGGCGTGCTGAACATGATCCCGTTCAACACGGTGGAGGGCGTGGCCTTCGGCCGCCCGTCGCGCGAGCGCTGCGAGCAGATGGCCCGCACGCTGCACGAACGCGGCATCCTCACGAAGCTGCGCTACTCGGCCGGCCAGGACGTCGACGGCGGCTGCGGCCAGCTGCGGGCGCGCGCGGCCGAAGTGCGAGTGACGGTGCCGATCCGCCGCGCCGACGAGCGGCTCAGCTGAGCGAGGCCATCCAGTCCCACACCGCGCCGGGCGCCTCGACCATCACGTTGTGGCCATGCGGGCCCAGGTCGCGGGCATCGGGGTCGAGGGAGCGGGTCTGCTCGAGGGTGACCAGCGCATCGTGGCGGCCCTGGCCGAGGTGAATCGGGCAGCGTGCCAGTCCGACGAGTTCAGACAGCGGCGGCTTGCCCACGGCATTGGCGCGCGGGTCCATAGCGAGGCGCCATCCCTCGTCCTCTTGCGTCACGCCGCGCGCCACGACGGGCGCCGTCGCGTCGGCGATCGCGGCCAGGCCAGAGACCTTCAGGTAGCGGTCAACTGCCTCTTCTTTCGTCGCGAAACGCTTGGTAGGCTGCGTCGCCAGCGTCTCCATGCGGCGGACTTCTTCATCGCTCCATCCGACCTTGATGCCCGCCGCGAACACCGCGTGCGGCACGACGCCAAACCATCCCGTCGCGAAAGCCAGGCCGATCACGCCGCCCAGTGAATGGCCGAGCACCACGAGGCGGCCTTCCGGCTGCAGATGCGGCAGCACCGCGCGCGCCACAGTGGCGGCGTGCTGGCCGATGACATAGGAAGCCTGCCGGTCCGACGCGCCGTGCCCGGGCAGGTCGAGCGCCAGCCAACGGCCGCGCCATCGCGCATCCGCCTGCGCGCACAGCGGCGACCACACCGCGCCTGTCGCGCCCATGCCGTGCAGCAGCACCAGCAGGTCCGGGCCTTCGCCGCCTTGTTCCGTGTACATGTCCTTTGTCTCCTGGCACTTTCGATGGCGCGAGAATACCCGGCGACGCACCGAAAAGGGCCCGACCGGCACCCGCTGCCGCAAGACAGCGCGGGGCCTTGTCCGGCCCCGTTTGCGCGGAATGGCTGACGCGCCGTACCCTGTGGTCCGGGGCATGCTTGGCGTTGTTTTCCCCCGTCTCCCCGACGCTTCTCTTTTCCCTTCTCCTCCAAAGGCTTTCGCCGCCCCTCAAGAACCCATGCTTGATCGCCGATCCTTCCTCGCCGCCGGCAGTGCCGCCGCCGCACTCGCCGCCCTGGGACTGCCCGAAGAGGCGCTGGCCGCCAACGGCCTGCAACTGAGCCAGCCAGCGCCCTTCTCCTTCGATGCGCTCGTCGCGCAGGCCAAGCGCCTCGCGGCCCGCCCCTACACCGCCGCCGCGCCGCTGGCGCCGCAGGTGCTGGAGCGCATCGACTACGACGCGCACGGCAAGATCCGCTTCGACCCCGCCAACGCCCTCTTCCGCGACGGGCCCGGCGCCTTTCCGGTCACGTTCTTCCACCTCGGCCGCTTCTTCCAGACCCCGGTGCGCATGCACGTGCTGGAGACCGCCGGCGGCGACAGCTTTGCGCGCGAGGTGCTCTACAGCCCCACGTACTTCTCGATGCCCGCCGACAGCCCCGCGCGCGCCCTGCCCGAGGGCGCGGGCTTCGCGGGCTTTCGCCTGCAGGAAAGTCGCCTGGGCGACCAGGGCAAGCTCGACTGGCAGAAGAACGACTGGGTCGCCTTTCTCGGCGCCTCGTACTTCCGCGCCATCGGCGAGCTCTACCAGTACGGCCTGTCGGCGCGCGGCATCGCGCTCGACGTCGCGGTGCCCGACAAGCCCGAGGAGTTCCCGAACTTCACGCGCTTCTATTTCGAGACACCCGCTGCGGGCAACACCACCTCGATGACCGTCTACGCGCTGCTCGAGGGGCCGAGCGTCACGGGCGTGTTCAAGTTCGTCATGCAGCGCGGCAAGGCCGTGATCATGGACATCGACGCGCGCGTTTTCCTGCGCCGCGACGTGTCGCGCCTGGGCCTGGTGCCGCTCACGTCGATGTACTGGTACTCGGAGACCATCAAACCCACCGCCATCGACTGGCGCCCCGAGGTGCACGACTCCGACGGCCTCGCGATCTGGAACGGCGCGGGCGAACGCATCTGGCGCCCACTCAACAACCCCACGCAGACCCGCGCCTCCGCGTTCGCCGACACCCGGCCGCGCGGCTTCGGCCTGTTGCAGCGCGACCGCAACTTCGATCACTACCAGGACGGCGTCAACTACGAGAGGCGCCCGAGCCTGTGGATCGAACCGTTGGGCGACTGGGGCGAAGGCTCGGTCCAGCTCATCGAGATCCCGACCGACGACGAGATCCACGACAACACCGTCGCCTTCTGGGTGCCCAAGGCCGATGCAAAAGCCGGCGCGAGCTACAGCCTGCAGTACCGGCTGCACTGGACCGACCAGGAGCCCTTTCCGTCACCGCTCGCGCGCTGCGTCGCCACCCGCATCGGCCGCGGTGGCCAACCGGGCCAGCCGCGCCCGCAGGGCGTGCGCAAGTTCATGGTGGAGTTCATCGGGCAGCCGCTCACCACGGTGCCCTTCGGCGTGAAACCCGAACTGGTGCTCACCGCGCCGCGCGGCAAGTTCTCCTACGTCTTCGCCGAAGCCGTGCCGAACGGCGTGCCGGGCCACTGGCGTGCGCAGTTCGACTTCACGCCCGAGGGCACGGAGCCAGTAGACATGCGGCTGTATCTGAAGAACGGGGATCAGACGTTGACGGAGACCTGGCTGTACCAGTACCAGCCGGGGTGAGCGGGAGCGGCTGCATCCTGCAGCCTCAGTTAATGCGCGCGTTGGTCAGCTGCATGTCTTCGAACTGACTGCCCGTGAAGTCGACCTGCTCGCCCTGCAGGTTGGTCGCACTCACTTGCGTGCCTCTGCACTCGAGCAACTTCAGACCTGACCAATGGCTCGCATCGAAGTTCAGTTCGGTCCAGTTGCATCGAGTGAAGGTGCAATCACTGAGCGTGCTGGCCTTGAGCTGCGACGCACTGAAAGTACAGTCGATGAAGGTGCATCCGCTGATCGCGATGCGCTCCATGTCGCACTGGCTGAAGGAGCAACCGCTGAACTGGCATGCGGTCCAGACGGCGTCCTGAAAAGTGGTCGATGTGAAGCTGCTGCCGCTGAAGGCGCTGGACGAGAAGGTGATCAAGTTCAGGTCCAAGCCAGCGTAGGCATTGCCGTCGCTCTGGCCAGAAAGACCCGCTGGCGCACCGCCTGCGCCTTTTCGCCACTTGTCGTGGTCCTCGATGATTTGTTTGGCGCTCATGGTGCCCTCAACCTATCCGACCGCACATGACGAAACACACGAACGCCCAATAGAGCCCGCAAAGCACGACGAGGAGCGCAAGAACCACCCACAGGATGGTTCCAGCCACCGATCCTGGCTTTTTCTTTTCCTGCTTAGCCATGTTGGGCAACTCCCTGCGCATCGCGGCCGAGATCGGCAGCCTCGCTCGCGCCCAGGTTGAGTGCGTCGGGGCTCATGAGCAGCAGCTCGTACTCGAACAGGCGGTTGACGCCTTCGCGCCCATACAAACGAACCGGCTCGAGCGCCGGACGCCCCAGAAACACCGGAATGGCGGTGCTGTTGATGTCGAGCGTGCGCGTTGGCGCTGCACTGAATGCGGACATGTGTTCCTCCCAGAACCCGCTCCTGTGGATCAGGGGTCAGGCCGCGGATTGTGGGAGGCCCATGCGCGCAAAAACAGGGGGAAAGAATCGGGCAACTATTGCGTGGCGAGCAGCGTGACGGACTGCACGCGTCGCTCATTGCCCAGGCCGGTCCTGACCGGCCCCGGCCGCTATCGCTTCGTGACCGACACCAGCTCGACTTCGAAATTCAGCGTCGCATTCGGCGGAATCAGGCCGTTGCCCGCACCGCGCGCACCGTAAGCAATCGACGCCGGGCAGGTCAGCTTGGCCTTGCCGCCCGGCTTCATCTTCTGCACGCCTTCGGTCCAGCACGGGATCACGCCGTTGAGCGGGAACTCGGTGGGTTCGCCGCGCTTGTACGAGCTGTCGAACTCCTTGCCGCTGTCGGGGAAGGTGCCGCGGTAGTGCACCTTGACCACGTCGGTGGCGGCGGGCGATGCGCCAGTGCCTTCCTTGAGCGACTGGTAGATCAGGCCGCTGGGCGTGGTGACCGCCGCGGACTGCGCAAAGGCTGCGGGAATGGCAAGGACGGACACGAGCGCGGCACAGACAAATGACTTCACGAAACACCTCGGTGGTTGAAAAGCTGCCGATTATGGACAGCCCCGGTGAAGCCGCCTGTACGCCGATGTATCCGATGGAACGGCCCTTGCTTTGGGAGGGGTGCACTGTCACCATCCGCCCAGAGAGGAAGCCCCCATGCGCTCCAACGACGCTCCGCCGGCCCCCGTCGCCGGCACCGGTCATCTCAAGAAAGTCCTCGGTCCCGTCCAGTTGTGGGGCATCGCGGTCGGCCTCGTCATCTCGGGTGAGTACTTTGGTTGGAGCTACGGCTGGAACACGGCCGGCACGCTCGGCTTCCTGGTCGCCACGGTGCTGGTGGCGACGATGTACACGACCTTCATCTTCAGCTTCACCGAGCTCTCGACCGCCATCCCGCACGCGGGCGGCCCCTTCGCCTATGCGCGGCGCGCCTTCGGGCCGCGCGGCGGTTTCGTGGCGGGCTTCGCGACGCTGATCGAATTCGTCTTCGCGCCGCCAGCCATCGCGCTGGCCATCGGCGCCTACCTCAACGTGCAGTTCCCGGGCATCAACCCGAAGTGGTTCGCGGTGGGGGCCTACGTGGTCTTCATCGGGCTGAACTGGATCGGCATCGGCATCGCGGCCGCGTTCGAGCTGTTCGTCACGGTGCTCGCGATCTTCGAGCTGCTGGTGTTCATGGGCGTGGTCGCGCCGGGCTGGTCGATGGCGAACTTCGTGGCCAACGGATGGGCCGGCGGCAATGTGCTGAACGGCGCGGCGGTGTCGGGCATCTTCGCGTCGATCCCGTTCGCGATCTGGTTCTTCCTGGCCATCGAGGGCGCGGCCATGGCGGCCGAAGAGGCGCGCGATCCGCACCGCACGATTCCGCTGGCCTACACCACCGGCATCGTCACGCTGGTGCTGCTGGCGTTCGGCGTGATGATCTTCGCGGGCGGCGTGGGCGACTGGCGCCAGCTCGCGAACATCAACGACCCGCTGCCACAGGCGATGAAGGCGGTGGTGGGGGCCAACAGCGGCTGGCTGCACATGCTGGTGTGGATCGGCCTGTTCGGCCTGGTCGCCTCGTTCCACGGCATCCTCATGGGCTACTCGCGCCAGATCTTCGCGCTCGCGCGCGCCGGCTACCTGCCGGCCTACTTCGCCGGCCTGAGCCCGCGCTTCGACACGCCGCACCGCGCCTTGCTGGCCGGCGGCGTGGTGGGCATCGCCGCCATCTTCAGCGACGAGTGGGTGCAGTTCGGCGGACAGACGCTCACGGCCAACATCGTGACTATGGCCGTGCTCGGCGCGATCGTGATGTACCTGATCTCGATGGCCGCGCTGTTCAAGCTGCGGCGCACCGAGCCCGACCTGCTGCGCACCTACCGCGCGCCCTTCTACCCCGTGTTCCCGGCCGTCGCGCTCGGGCTCGGGCTGGTGTGCCTGGGCGCGATGGTCTGGTTCAACCCGATGCTCACGGTGCTGTTCCTCGTGCTGATGGCGGCCGCCTACGGCTACTTCCTGCTCACCTCGGCGCAGCGCGATGCCGCCGCGCCGGACGCGATGCTGTCTTCCACGCCCTGACAAACAAAGATGCGCTATCGCACCACCATTGCCGGCCAGGGCTTCGCCTTCGACGATCTGCGGCAGGTGCTCGCCTGCGCCAGCCCCGCGCGCTCGGGCGACTACCTCGCGGGCCTCGGCGCTGCCACCGCGCAGCAGCGCATGGCGGCGCGCCACGTGCTGGCCGACACGCCGCTCAAGCAGTTCCTCACCGAGGCGCTGATTCCCTACGAGCAGGACAACATCACGCGGCTCATCATCGACACGCACGACGCGCAGGCCTTCGCGCCGGTGGCACACCTCACGGTCGGCGACTTCCGCAACTGGCTGCTGTCGGAACAGGCCACCACAGAGGCACTCGCCGCGCTCGCACCAGGCCTCACGCCCGAGATGGTGGCGGCCGTGTCCAAGCTCATGCGCAACCAGGACCTGGTCGCGGTCGCGAAGAAGTGCCACGTCGTCACGCGCTTTCGCGACACCATCGGCCTGCCCGGCCACCTGGCCGTGCGCCTGCAGCCCAACCACCCCACCGACGACCTGCGCGGCGTGGCCGCCTCCACGCTCGACGGCCTGCTCTACGGCGCGGGCGACGCGGTGATCGGCATCAACCCCGTGTCCGACAGCCTGCCGGTGCTCGGGCGCCTGCTGCACATGCTCGACGAGGTGATCCAGCGTTTCGAGATCCCCACGCAAAGCTGCGTGCTCACGCACGTGACCAACACGCTGAAGCTCGCCGAGGCCGGCGCGCCGGTGGACCTCGTGTTCCAGTCGATCGCCGGCACCGAGAAAGCGAACCTCTCGTTCGGCGTGACGCCCGCGCTGCTCGACGAGGCCCACGCCGCGGCGCAGTCGCTCGCGCGCGGCACCGTCGGCAACAACCTCATGTACTTCGAGACCGGCCAGGGCAGTGCGCTCTCGGCCAACGCCCATTTCGGCGTCGACCAGCAGACCTGCGAGGTGCGCGCCTATGCGCTGGCGCGGCGCTACCGGCCGCTGCTCATCAACACCGTGGTCGGCTTCATCGGCCCCGAGTACCTGTACGACGGCAAGCAGATCATCCGCGCCGGGCTCGAAGACCACTTCAGCGGCAAGCTGATGGGCCTGCCGATCGGCTGCGACATCTGCTACACCAACCACGCCGAAGCCGACCAGGACGACATGGACACGCTGCTCGTGCTGCTGGGCACGGCGGGCATCAACTTCATCATGGGCATCCCGGGCGCCGACGACGTGATGCTCAACTACCAGAGCACCTCGTTCCACGACGCCCTCTTCCTGCGCGAGACGCTGGGTCTGAAGCGCGCGCCCGAGTTCGAGGCCTGGCTGCAACGCATGCAGATCACCGACACCACCGGGCGGCTCGCACCGCCCACGGCCAACCGGCTGTTGAGCGACATGGGCGGGCTCTCCGCGCTGGCGCCATGAGCGATTCGCCCGTCACCCCCAACCCCTGGGCGCAATGGCGCGCCGCCACGCCCGCACGGCTCGCACTCGGCCGCGCCGGTGCCGGCATGCCCACCGACGAAACGCTGCGCTTCGGCTGGGCCCACGCGATGGCACGCGACGCGATCCATGCGGCGCTCGATGTCGACGCGCTCGACGCCGCGCTGCGCGCCGACCAATGGCACGTGAACCGTGTGCGCAGCCGCGCCCCCGACCGCACCACCTACCTGCGCCGCCCCGACCTGGGCCGCCAGCTCGATGCCGAAGACGCCGCACGCCTGCGCGACGGCCGGCCCGCGGGCGGCTGCGACGTCTGCCTCGTGATCGGTGACGGCCTCTCCTCACTCGCCGTCGCCCGCCACGCCGTGCCGCTGCTCGCCGCGCTGCGCCCGCAGTTGCCGCCCGGCACGCGCGTGTCGCCCGTGTTCATCGCCACGCAGGCGCGCGTGGCGCTGGCCGACGAGCTGGGCGAAGCGGTCGGCGCAGCGCTGTCGGTCATGCTGATCGGTGAACGCCCGGGCCTGAGCTCGCCCGACAGCCTCGGCATCTACCTGACCCATTCGCCACGCCGCGGCCGGCACGACGCCGAACGCAACTGCATCTCGAACGTGCGGCCCGAGGGGCTGTCGTACGCGCAGGCCGCCTTCAAGCTCGCGTGGCTGGTGCGCGAGTCGCTGCGCCGGGGGTTGAGCGGTGTGGGGCTCAAGGATGAGAGCGACCTGGCGGTGCTGGCTGCAAGCCCGGACGCCGTTGCCTATGATCCCGGGACCGATCCCCAGGAGACAAGCAGATGAACGCCCCCCGCTACCCCCTCGCCGAACTGAAAGACCTGCCCGACGACATCCGCACCGCGATCCTCGCCGTGCAGGAAAAGGCCGGCTTCGTGCCCAACGTGTTCCTCGGCCTTGCGCGCCGCCCCGCCGAGTGGCGGGCCTTCTTCGCGTACCACGACGCGCTGATGCTCAAGGAAGAAGGCTCGCTCACCAAGGGCGACCGCGAGATGATCGTCACCGCCACCAGCGCGGTCAATCAATGCCTGTACTGCGTGGTGGCGCACGGCGCGTTGCTGCGCATCTACGAGAAGAAACCGCTGGTGGCCGACCAGGTGGCGGTGAATTACCGCAAGGCCGACATCACGCAGCGCCAGCGCGCGATGCTCGACTTTGCGATGAAGGTCTGCGAACGCTCGCACGAGATCGACGACCGCGACTTCGGGCCGCTGCACGCGCACGGCTTCGACGACGAGGACATCTGGGACATCGCGGCCATCACCGCCTTCTTCGGCTTGAGCAACCGCCTGGCCAGCTTCAGCGGCATGCAGCCGAACCCGGAGTTCTTCCTGATGGGCCGGCTGCCGCGCGAAAAGAAGTAAGAAGCCGAAGCTGCGGGCGCGCTCAGGCCTTGCCGCGGCACGAGGCCAGCGCGTCGAGCGCGGGCTTGTAGGTGGGCGTGGTCACGTCCATGAGGCCCAGCACCGTGTGATAGAGGTTGTCGTGCGTGAGCGGCGCGTCCAGGCCCGCCTCCATGCACGAGCGCGAGAGCTTGCGGCGCTCGCTCATGCCGTCGCCGAACCAGGTGACCATGGGCACGTGCTTTTGCGCATCGGGCGCGAAGCTGTAGGGCACGCCGTGCAGGAACAGCCCGTATTCGCCCAGCGACTCGCCGTGGTCGCTCATGTACAGCAGCGCCGTGTCGTACTGCTTCGATTGGGTCTGGAGCCAGTCGATGGTCTGGCCGAGGAAGTGGTCGGTCTGCGCGATCGAGTTGTCGTAGACGTTCATCAGCTCGGCATGCGCGCACTCGGCCAGCGCGTTGGTCTTGCACTCGGGCGTGAAGCGCTTCAGCTCGGGCGCCGAGCGCTTGTAGTAGGCCGGGCCGTGGCTGCCCATCTGGTGCATGACGAGCACGACGCCCTTGGCGCGGCGCTCGGCGGGCAGCGCGGCGATGCGTTCGTCCAGCCCCTTGAGCATCACGTTGTCGAGGCACTCCTCGCCGTCGCACAGGGCCTTCTTGGTGGCCGCATCGAGCCCGTCGAAGGCCGAGGCGTTCGGGATGCGCGCGCACACGCCCTTGCAGCCGGCCTGGTTGTCGAGCCAGAACACGGCCAGGCCCGAGGCCTGCAGCACGTCCATGAGGTTCTCGTACTCGTCCTTGCGCGACTCGTAGCCGCTCTTGCCCAGGGGCGAGAACATGCAGGGCACCGAGGCCAGCGTGTTGGTGCCGCACGAGCGCACCTCGCGGTAGCTCAGCACGTTGCGCTTGGCGAGCTCGGGCGTGGTGTCGCGGGCGTAGCCGTTCAAGCCGAAGTGGTCGGACCGCGCGGTTTCGCCCACCACCACGACGAACAGCGGCGGGCGCTTCTGCGCCGCATAGCTCGCGCCCAGCGCCGTGCCTGCGGTGATCGGGATCAGCTTGCTGCTGCGCTTGAACATCGGCTTGAGCACCACGGCGCCGGCCGAGTACAGGCTGGCGATCGGGTTCATCATGTAGCGCAGGTGCACGTTGTTGCGCATCAGCGGCGCGAGCTGCCGGTTCATGGCCACGGCCGTGACCACCGCCACGACGGCGGCCAGCACCAGCAGCAGTGCGTTGCGCCAGACGTGCGACAGCAGCCCCATCGACACGATGCGCACGCGCCAGATCGCCCAGGCCGCGGGCAGCACGACCACGAGCACGTTGAAGGCCATGCGCCCGCTCAACAGGTCGCGCGCTTCGTTGGGGTCGGTCTGGAACGCGTTGGCGATCATGCTCGGGTCCATCACCACGCGGTACTGGAGCATGTAGTGCTGCGCCACCGCGGCGATCACGACCACGAGCAGCCACAGCGGCTTCATCCAGCGCGACCAGGCCGTGAGCGACAGCATCGCCACGGTGCCGCAGAAGGTGAGCATGC
Organism: Variovorax sp. GW823-FHT02B07; assembly: GCF_058797695.1. Classification (NCBI taxonomy): domain Bacteria; kingdom Pseudomonadati; phylum Pseudomonadota; class Betaproteobacteria; order Burkholderiales; family Comamonadaceae; genus Variovorax; species Variovorax sp. GW823-FHT02B07. Next base: position 1,451,506 of record NZ_JBXAJX010000001.1, on the reverse strand, counting down.
CCAGCGCGGCGATGGTCGGCATGTAGGTGCTGGGCGCGCCGCCCAGGCGGGCCAGGTCGTTCAGCAGCGGCCAGTTGGCGGTGAGGCCGAGGTACAGGCTGAGCCAGACGATCACCTGCCGCGTCGAGCGGGGCTGCGAGATCCAGCGGTCGATGCGTTGCCAGAAAGTGCCGGCGGCGCCCGCATCCGACAGCGGCGCGGGGCGGGATTCAGACCGGCTGGGAGCACGCGCCAGCAGCGCGGAGTCGAGACGCGAAACAGACATGCCGCCAATGTAGGCAGCGTGCCTGAAGAGAGCCTGAACAGTTCATTCAGAGCGCATTCAGGCTCGGCCGATGCGCGCGCGGCGCAGCAGACGCAGGCGCGGGCTGCGCGACACCGCGCGGCCGGCGGGGCGGCTGATGCCGCGCTCCACCACGATCGAGACCAGCGCCGCCAGGATCGCGGCGGCCGTCACGTCGGTCGGGAAATGCAGGCCCAGGTACAGCCGGCTCCAGGCCACCACCACCGCCGCCACCAGGGCCAGCCGCATCGGCGTGCGCCATGGCAGGCACCACAGCGAGAAGGCGGCAGCGAAGGTGCCGGCCGCATGCAGGCTGGGGAAGCCCGGGCGCGCACCCTGCGGCACCCACTGGATGCCCAGGCCGTAGAACGCGGGCCGCGGGAACGGCAGCACCGAGCGGAACACGTTCACCACCAGCCACACGACGAGCACGCTGACCAGTGCGGTGAAGAAGGCGTGGCGCCAGCGGCGATCGAAGGCCGCTGCGGCCGCGATGGACAGCGCCAGCAGGGTCGGCAGCACGTCGGACGCGAACATCGCGAACCGCAAGCTCCACGCCGGCGCGGAGGCCGAGGCGTTGATCCAGCTGAACAGGGCGAAATCAAGGGCTTGCATGCAGGGGCGCGGTGCGCTCGATGGGAGGAGACGTGCGGCGGCGCGTCGCCACCAGCTCGATGAGGAAGCCGACGCTCCAGCAGACCCAGGCGGTCCACAGCGTGTGGCTCATGTAATGCGCGCCGCGCATCTGCTGCGCCACGCCCAGAACGAGCCCGGCGACCAGCGCCACGCACAGCCACACGATGGCCCCACGCGGCGCTACATGCCGCAGCACGAAATACCCGCCGAGGTAGGCAAAGGCGGCCGACGCATGGCCGGCCGGGAAGCAGCCGCCCGGCCCGCCGTCGTCCTGGCCCCAGGCCCAGTGCGACACGTAGCGCGCCACGCCGCCGAACTCCTTCAGGTCCCAGGGGCAGCTGGTGTCGCTCGCGTGCTTGATCAGGCTCACGGCCAGCACCGAGGCCAGCACCGTCAGCGCCAGCTGCACGCGGGCGCCCGTGCCCAGGCGCCGCAGCACGCCCACGGGCCAGCGGATGGCGGCGAACAGGCCGATCACCAGCAGCCAGCTGAGGTTTCTCGCGCCCTCGTGCATCACGTGGACCAGGAAGGGGTTCTCGCGCCAGGGAAAGCCCATCGGCGTGCCGGCCAGGCGGGCCAGCGGCAGGTCGCCGCCAAGGGCGTCCCAGATCATCAGCAGGGCCAGGGCAAGCAAGGTCAGGGCTCCGAGACGGAGATGCGGGGTACGACGGGTCATGAAGAAAAACAGGCCTCGGAACAGACTGGCGCGAGCCTACGCACGCGGGATGAACCCAGTCTGAAGCGACCTGAACGATTCCTGACGCGATCGCCAGAGGGGCGGCGCTAGACTTCGAGTTTTTGTAAGGGCCACCGCGTGCGAATCTTGCTGGTCGAAGATGACAGTTCGTTGGCAGACGCGGTCTGCAGCTACCTCGTCGCCAAGGCGTTCGTCGTCGACGTGGCCCCCAGCCTGGCCGAGGCGCGCGGCGCCCTGCTCTCGGTGCAGTACGCGGCGGTGCTGCTCGACCTGCACCTGGGCGACGGCGACGGCCTCTCTTTGCTGCCGCAGGTGCGCGCGCTGCGCGAGCCGCCCATCGTCATCGTGCTCACGGCCCGCGACCAGGTCACCGACCGCATCCGCGGCCTCGATGCCGGCGCCGACGACTACCTCATCAAGCCCTACGACCCGGCCGAGCTGCTCGCGCGGCTGCGCGCCGTGGAACGCCGGCGCAGCGCCAACACCTCGCCGGTGCTGCAGCTGGGCACGCTGGAGATCGACCTGGCGCACGACCGCGTGCGCAAGGACGGCGTGCCCGTCGTGCTCACGCAGAAGGAATGGGCCCTGCTGCGCGTGATGGCCACGCGGCCCGAGCGCATCCACACGCGCGACAACCTGGCCGATGCGCTGTACGGCTTCGGCGACGAGGCCGACAGCAACACGCTCGAGGTGTTCATCAGCCGGCTGCGGCGCAAGCTCGGGCGCAGCCACATCCAGACGCTGCGCGGCCTGGGCTACCGGCTGTCGTTCTCTGCGGACGACGAGGAATGACCGGCACCTTGCTGCACGACCGCCGCGATTCGCTGGCCGGGCGCCTCACGCGCACGCTGATCCTGTGGGTCGGCGGCGTGTGGCTGCTGTGCGTGCTCGCCGTGGTCTGGTACGTGGACCGCGAGATCAACCACAACTTCGACAACGAGCTGGTGGAGGTGTCGCACCGCATGTTCGACATGGCGGTGCAGGAGCTCGAGAAGCTGCGCCTGCGCCATGAAAGCGGCAAGCAGGACACGCCGCTGATTGCACCCAAGCAGCTGTTCTCCGAAGACGCCGTGATGTACCAGGTGGTCGACGTGCACGAGCATGTGCTGCTGCGCTCGGCCGAGGCGCCCGACGACGCCTTCGACGTGCCGCTGGCCGCCGGCTTCGCCAACAACCAGACCTGGCGCATCTACACCGTGCGCCACCCCACGCTGGGCCTGTACTTCCAGGTGGCCGACCCGCTCGACGAGCGCCGCCGCGCGCTGAACCGCACGCTGTTCGGCCTGATCATCCCGCTCGGCGCGGTGCTGCCGTTGCTGGCGCTGGTGCTGCGCCGCGTGGCGCGCACCGAGCTGCGCGTGCTGCAGCAGCTGGCCGCCGAGATCGAGAAGCGCAACGGCGCGGACCTGCGCCCCATCACCCTGCCCGGCCTGCCGCAGGAGCTGCGCGCAGTGGGCGACCATGTCAACCGGCTGCTGCAGCGGCTGTCGCAGTCGCTCGACGTGGAGCGCGCGCTGGCCGCCAATGCCGCGCACGAGCTGCGCACGCCGCTGGCCGCCGCGCGGCTGCGGCTGCAGACCGCGCTCGACCACGACCTGAAGCGCACCGACGTCGAAGGCGCGCTGCAGGCGCTGCAGATGCTGAGCCACCGCGCCGAAAAACTGCTGCAGCTGTCGCGCGCCGAATCGGGCGCCTCGCTCGCGCGGGCGCGGGTCGACCTGGTGCAGCTGGCGGGCACGGTGGCACAGGAGTTCTGGCAAGACCCGCAGATCAACGAACGCCTGAAGCTCAAGGTGCCCGACAGCGCGGCGCCCGTGGCCTTCGGCGACGTCGATGCGCTGGCGATCGCGTTGCGCAACCTCGTGGAGAACGCGCTGCGCTACAGCGGCGACGGCCGCGTGACGATCGAGGTGGCGGCGCCGTGCGTGCTGGTGGTGCGCGATGCCGGCCCCGGCGTCAGCGCCGAGCAGCTGCGGTCGCTGCACCAGCGCCATGTGCGCCACGGCTCGGACCGCGCCGGCTACGGCCTGGGCATGTCGATCGTGGGCACCATCGTCGAGAAGCACAACGCGACGCTGGAGCTGGCCTCGCCGCCGCCCGGCATGGCGCGCGGTTTCGAGGCGCGCATCGTGCTGCGGCCGGCCTGAGATTTTTCGTCAGCGCGCTTTCAGTCGCTGACGATCTCGCGCAGCCAGTCGGGCAGCGCCAGCGCCTTCTGCTTCGGAAAATCGACCCAGATGGTGGTGGCGCCGCCGGCCGCGCAGAGCACGTCGGGCGCGTCTTCGCGGACCATGGTGGCCCAGCTTTCGAAGGTGGTGCGCCCGGGGTCGCTCACGTACATCTTGATCCGCACGTTGCCCGGGTACTCGATCTGGCGGTAGAAGTTGCAGAAGGCGTTGACGATCACCATGCCTTCGCCGCCCGGCGTGGGCTCGACACCGAGCGAGCGGATCCAGTCGATGCGCGCCGTTTCGAGGTAGCGGAAGTAGGTGCCGTTGTTCAGGTGGCCCATGGCGTCCATGTCGCCCCAGCGGATGGGGATCGACATCTCGTACACGAGCTTCTTCTTTTCGGGGATTTCGATTCTCATCGGTGGGCCTTGATGGATGCGAGGATGCCCAGGACGAACAGCGCCGCCGCCACCCATTCGGTGGCCTGCGGCCAGCGGCCGTCCCAGAGGAAGGAATAGAGCAAGGCGAACAGCGTCTCGCTCACGATGAGCTGGCCGCACAGGCTGGCCGAAAGGCGCTGGCTCGCGACGTTCCAGAGAATGGTCGCGAGCCACGACGAGCCGAAGCCGCTCGCCAGCGCGATCCAGATGAACAGCATGCCGTCGGGTTGCGACTGCAGCGTGGCGACATCGCTGCCCGCCACCGCCCACAGCAACAAGGCCCCGAGGCCGGTGGCGATGCCCAGCCAGTTGGCCCAGTCGGCCGCGTGCACCTCGCGGTGCCGTTGCAGCCAGGCGGCGTTGAGCAGGCCGTAGACCGTCCAGCTCACCATCGAACACAGCGCCAGCGCAATGCCCCAGCCGAAGCGCGCGCCGCCGCCACCACCGCCCGCGCCGTGCTGCGCCGACCACGCGCCCCAGATCATCAGCGCGATGCCCGCACCCGTGAGCAGCAGGCCGGGCAGCAAGGCCCGCATGTGCAGGCCCGCGGGCCGGCCCAGCAGCATCATCCAGACGGGGATCGTGCCGATGATGAGGCTGGGCACCTCGGTGCCCGCCGCCGCGATGCCGAAGGCCAGCAGCAGGTAGTAGCCGCTGAAGCCCAGCACGCTGAGGCCGAGCGCCGCCAGCGCCTGCCGGCCCGTGGGCCAGCGCACGGCCGCGGGCCGCGCGAACACCGCCAGCGCCGACACCGCGCCGAACACCGCGAAGCGCGCCGCCGTGATGTCGACCATGCCGAAGTGGCCGACCATGCGCGGCGCCACGAACACCAGGCCCCAGAGCGCGCCCGCGCCCAGGCCGGCGGCAATGCCGATCCAGGCTCGGGGGCTCAGAGGGCGAACCCGTCGTCGGCCGCGATGACAGCGCCGTTCACGAAATGGCTCTCGCCGCTGGCCAGCAGCACGATCAGGCCGTCGAGGTCTTCGGGCTTGCCCACGCGCTTGCGCGGCAGCATGCTGACCAGCTTGGCACCACCTTCGGTGCTCCAGTGCTCCTCGTTGAGCTCGGTCGTGATGTAGCCCGGGCACAGCGCGTTCACGTTGATGCCGAAGCGGCCCCATTCGAGCGCCATGGCCTTGGTCATCTGCACCACGGTGGCCTTGCTCATGCAGTAGGTGCCGATCTGCGGCATGACCTTCAGCGCCGCTGACGACGCGATGTTGATGATGCGTCCGCCGATGTAGGTGCCCGGCGCCTTGCCCTGGGCGCGCGCCAGCATGCGCTTGCCGACCTCCTGCGCGACGAAGAAGGAGCCCTTCACGTTGGTGTCGAAGATGTAGTCGTAGTCCTCGGGCGTGACGTCCTGCAGGCGCTGCGTGGCGCTCACGCCCGAGTTGTTGACCAGGACGTCGATGGGCCCCACTTCGGTCTCGGCGCGCGCCACGGCGGCCTTGATGCTGCCGATGTCGGTCACGTCGAGCTCGACCACGTGGGCGTCATGGCCCTCGCCTTCGATGCGTGCGCGCAGCTCCTTGAGCTTCTCGACGCGGCGGCTGGCCAGCACCACGGCGGCGCCGGCACGGGCCAGTGTCTTGGCGAACTGGGCGCCCAGTCCGCTGGAGGCGCCGGTGACGAAAGCCACGCGGCCGGAGAGATCGATGCTGTAAGCCATGAGCTGAATCCTGTGGAGTCGCGCAGGTGACGCAAGGCGCCTCGCCTGCCGGCGACAAGGCCCCCGCCGGACGCCGCATAAAATGCCCGGCGAACCGGGACGCCCCCGCGCCTCTAAAAATCATTATCGACCCAACCCACATGACGCACGACGAAATCCTCGCCCAGTTCGGCCCTCGCGAAGCCATGGAATACGACGTGGTCGTGGTCGGCGGCGGCCCCGCCGGCCTCTCGACCGCGATCCGCCTCAAGCAGCTCGCCGCCCAGCAGGAGAAGGAAATCTCCGTCGTGGTGCTCGAGAAGGGTTCCGAGCCCGGCGCGCACATCCTGTCGGGCGCCATCATGGACCCGCGCGCGCTCAACGAGCTGCTGCCCGACTGGGAGGAACTCGGCGCCCCGCTGAACCAGCCCGTGACCGACGACGCCATGGTGTTCCTGAGCGAGAAGTCGGGCCTGCGCACGCCCAACGCCTTCCTGCCGGCCTGCTTCCAGAACCACGGCAACTACATCATCAGCCTGGGCGCCTTCACCAAGTGGCTGGCGCAGCAGGCCGAGAACCTGGGCGTGGAAATCTTCCCGGGCTTCCCGGCCGCCGAAGTGCTCTACAACGAGAACGGCTCGGTGCGCGGCGTGGCCACCGGCAACATGGGCGTCGGCAAGGACGGCGAGCCCACCGAGAACTTCCAGCTTGGCATGGAGCTGCTGGGCAAGTACACGGTGTTCGCCGAAGGCGCGCGCGGCCACCTGGGCCGCCAGCTGATCGCCAAGTTCAAGCTCGACGAAGGCCGCGACCCGCAGACCTACGGCCTGGGCGTCAAGGAAGTCTGGGAAATCGATCCCAAGCGCCACCAGCCCGGCTTCGTGCTGCACACGGCCGGCTGGCCGATGGACAACAACACCTACGGCGGCGCATTCCTCTATCACATGGAGGACAACAAGGTCACGATGGGCTTCATCACGGGCCTGGACTACAGCAACCCGTACCTGAGCCCGTTCGAGGAAATGCAGCGCTGGAAGCTGCACCCCAACATCCGCTGGTACCTCGAGGGCGACGAAGCCAAGGGCATCAAGCCCGCCAAGCGCATCGGCTACGGCGCGCGCGCCATCACGGCCGGCGGCCTGATGTCGCTGCCCAAGACGGTGTTCCCGGGCGGCGCGCTGGTCGGCTGCGAGGCCGGCTACCTGAACGTGAGCCGCATCAAGGGCAGCCACGCCGCCATCAAGACCGGCATGCTGTGCGCCGAAGCCGCGTTCGACGCGGTCATGGCCGGCCGCCAGCACGACGAACTCACGGCCTACCCCGCCGCGTTCGAGAAGAGCTGGCTCTACACCGAGCTGAACAAGGCGCGCAACTTCAAGGCCTGGTTCAAGAAGGGCCTGGGCATCGCGACGGTCATGAACGGTGTCGAGCAGTGGCTGCTCAAGGGCCACATCCCATGGACCCTGCGCCGCAACAAGCCCGACCACCAGTATCTGAAGCCGGCCGCCGAGTGCAAGCCCATCGTCTATCCGAAGCCGGACGGCAAGCTCACCTTCGACCGCCTCTCCAGCGTGTTCATCAGCAACACGAACCATGAAGAGCAGCAACCCGCCCACCTGACGCTGAAGGACGCCTCGGTGCCGGTCAACGTCAACCTCGCCAAGTTCGCCGGCCCCGAAAGCCGCTACTGCCCGGCCGGCGTGTACGAGTTCGTGCCCGACGAAGCCAGCGCCGGCAAGGAGCGCCTGCAGATCAACGCGCAGAACTGCGTGCACTGCAAGACCTGCGACATCAAGGACCCGACGCAGAACATCGTCTGGGTCACGCCTGAAGGCGGTGGCGGCCCGAACTACGTGGGCATGTAAGGCGCCCCTCAAGACACATCAGAAAGCCCTCTTCGGAGGGCTTTTTTCATGGCGCTTCAGGCGAGGTACGCGGCGACCTCGTCGGGCGTGAGGAAGTGCACCAGCGACACCTGCGGGTTCTGCTCGGCGTGCAGCACGTGGGTGAACCCGTTCCAGCCGCGCGCGGGCTTGTCGTCCGTCTCCAGCGCGACGAGCACCAGCCGCCCCTGCCGGCGCGCGTTCTCGCGCAGCGTGCCCTCCCCCCAGGACCACGCCATGCGGTCCACCAGCTCGCCCTGGGCGAAGGCCGTCGCCTGCAGCCAGAGGAAGGCGGCGGCATCGCTGTCCGCGTCGCGGCGCGTGCGCGGCGGCTGCCGGATGCCCAACGTCTGGGCGTGCGTTTCCATCAGGTCCTGCAGCAGCGAGAAGGCGTGGAAGTTGTTGTTGATGCCCTGGGCGCGAACGACCATGCCCGCGCGCGACGCCGGCAGCAGAACCACCAGTTCGTCCTCGTACGACAGCTGGGCCGCGGCGCGCAGGAAGTGCAAGGCCTCGAAGGACAGCGAGTCGTTGGCGTACATCGCCTCGATGTGCGCGAGCAGGCCTGCGTCCGCCACCAGCGACTGGTGATTGCGCACGTCGCGCACCACCATGGTCATGAGCGGCAGCACCAGCAGGTCGACCGCGCGCTGCAGCGCATCGACCTCGAAACGCGCCTGCGGCGACAGTGCCGCGAGCGCCGCTTCGGCGGCCTGCCAGGCGGCGAGTTCCGCCTCGTCCTGCGGTTCTTCGTCGTCTTCGTCGGGTTCGTAAGGCTGCGCCGCGCAGTAAGGCGCCAGCGACGCCAGCAGGCGCCCCATCAGCTGCCGCACGGCGTCGAACATGAGCTGCGGATCGGCGCCGTTCTCGACCAGCGCGCCGCAGAACACCGCCAGCAACGCGGCCCGGTGCGGATGCAGCTCGCCGAGCTGCGCGACGGCGGCCCGCAGCACCTCGTCCTTCGCCGAGCCCTCCACCACCTCGAAGTAGAGCCCACGGACCTCCGGCCGCTTGAAGAAGGAGGCCTGGGTGTCGAGGTCGGCGTCCTGGAGCACAGGCAAACGCAGGGTGGCGAGGAGATCGGGAGGCAGCATGGGCATGCGCAAATTGTGCGATACCACCGACGCTATCCTCGCGACACAAGCACACAAGGAGACAGGACCCCATGCACATCGTCATCACCGGCGGCGCCGGCTTTCTCGGCGCACGCCTGGCGCGCACCCTCCTGGCCCTGGGCCAGCTGTCGCTCGCCGGCGCCCCCGCCCGCGACATCGCCCGCATCACGCTGGTCGACCGCGCGCCGCCGCCGCCCGACCTCGCGGCCAACCCGCGCATCGCGGCCGCCACCGGCGACCTCAACGCCCAGCTGGCCGACGACGGCGCCACCTTCTGGCGCGAGGCCGACGCGGTGTTCCACCTCGCGGCCGCCGTCAGCGGCGAATGCGAGGCCGACTTCGACCTGGGCATGCGCAGCAACTTCGCCGCCACGCACGGCCTGCTCGAGAAGCTGCGCGCGCTCGGCACGCGCCCGGTGCTGGTGTTCTCCAGCTCGCTCGCCGTGTTCGGCGATTCACCCGAACAGCCGCTGCCCGCGCTCATCGACGACCACACGCTGCCCACGCCGCAGACCAGCTACGGCATCCAGAAATTCATCGGCGAGCAGCTGGTGGCCGACTACACGCGCAAGGGCTTCGTGCAGGGGCGCAGCGTGCGCCTCATGACGGTGAGCGTGCGCCCCGGCCTGCCCAACGGCGCGGCCTCGGGCTTCTTCAGCGGCATGATCCGCGAGCCGCTCGCCGGCCTGCGCGCGGCCTGCCCGGTGCCCGACGAGACGCCCGTGGCCATCGCCTCGCCGGCCCGGACCATCGAAGGCATCGTGCGCGCCGCCGAGGCCAGCGACGCCGACTGGGGCCCGCGCACCGCGCTCAACCTGCCCTCGCTGGCCACCACCGTGGGCGAAATGGCCGCCGCGCTCGAACGCGTGGCGGGCCGCGCCGCCACCGACCTGCTCGACCGCACACCCGACGCCGCCATCCGCCGCATCGTCAAGACCTGGCCCGGGCGCTTCGACACGCCGCGCGCCCGGGCCCTCGGCCTCACGGCCGACGAGAGCTTCGACGCGGTGATCCGCGCCTACGTCCGTGAAAGTCCCGACGCGGTCAAACTGGTTATTGGTGCATAGTCATTTCCTGACCTGCGCCTGACGCGCTTTCGACCCCCAACTCCCCGGAGACACCATGAAATTCGGCCACATCGCCGCCGCCTGCCTTTCGCTCGCCCTGGGCAGCGCCGCCCTCGCGCAGCAACCCACCGTTCTCAAGATCGGCTATGCGACGTCCAAGGAATCGCATTACGGCGTGGGCTCCACCGTGTTCTGCGAAGAGGTCGAGAAGAACACCCAGAACCGCTTCAAGTGCCAGCACTTCGCCAACTCGGCGCTGGGCGGCGAGCGCGAGCAGATCGAGGCAATCCAGCTCGGCACGCAAGACCTGCTGAACACCTCGACCGGCCCCGTGGGCAACTTCGTGCCCGAGGTCAAGATCGTCGACATCCCCTTCCTGTTCCGCGACTACGACCACGCCCGCAAGGTCATGGACGGCCCCATCGGCCAGGACATCCTGACCAAGTTCCCGAGCAAGGGCATCATCGCGCTGGCCTGGACCGAAAACGGCTTCCGCCACATGACGAACAGCAAGCGCGACATCGTCAAGCCCACCGACGCGGCCGGCCTGAAGATGCGCACGATGGAAAACAAGGTGCACATGGACGGCTACCGCACCTTCGGCATCCTGCCCACGCCGATGGCCTTCCCGGAACTGTTCGGCGCGCTGCAGCAAGGCACGGTCGACGGCCAGGAAAACCCGATTCCCGTGATCCTGTCCTCGAAGTTCTCGCAGGTGCAAAAGCACCTGTCGCTCACCGGCCACGTCTACTCGCCGGCGCTGCTGCTGCTGTCGCCCAAGGTGTGGAACAAGCTCTCGGATGCCGACAAGAAGGTGTTCACCGAAGCGGCGAAGAAGGCCTCGATCGCACAGCGCAAGAAGGTCAACGACGACGAGAACAACGGCATCGCCCAGCTTGAGAAAGACGGCATGAAGGTCACGCGCACCGTCGACGGCGCGGCCTTCCGCGAAGCCCTGAAGCCGGCCTACGTGGGCTACGCCAAGGAATTCGGCGCCGACAACATCAAGAAGATCACGGACGTCAAGTAAGACCGCTCCGCCCCGACCGCGCCCGGCCCGCCTCAGTGTGCCGGGCGCTTCGCATTTCCGACACCACAGAGAACCACAACGTGCAAGCCTTCGAGCGCTACTTTCTCGCCGCCAACCGGTGGGCGCTGATCCTCCTGCTGGCGGCCATGTCCGTCATCATCTTCACCAACGTCGTGCTGCGCTACACCACGAACCAGTCGATCGAATGGGCCGAAGAGGTGTCGCGCCACATGATGATCTGGCTCACCTTCCTGGGCGCCGGACCGGTGCTGCGCTACGGCGGCCACATCGCCGTCGAGAACCTTCAGGATGCCCTGCCCCGGCCCGCGGCCGTGGCGGTTCGCATCGTGGTGGCCGGGCTGCTGTTCGCCTTCTTCGGCTTCATGGTCTGGTACGGCTGGCTCTACATGGAACGCACGATGTTCCAGCTCACCGCCGTGACACAGATTCCGTTCGCCTACATCTACAGCGCGATGCTGATCGGCGGCGTGCTGCTGATCGTGCACTGGCTGCTGGTGGTGCGCGGCTATGTGCTGCACCGCGAGTTCGCGTCCGACGCGCATTTCGACGCCAACGCGTCGGCCTCGCTGTAAGGAGCAGACCATGGATGCCAGCATTGTCCTGATCGTCTCCGCCTGCGTGTTCCTGGCCATCGGCGTGCCCGTGGCCTTCGCGCTCGGCCTGGCCACGGCCGCCACCCTGATCCTCGCGGAAAGCTACCCGCTGATGGTGCTGCTGAAGGAAACCTTCACCGGCATCGACAGCTTCCCGTTGATGGCCGTGCCCTTCTTCATCCTGGCCGCCGAACTGATGAGCGGCGGCTCGCTCACCGAGGTGCTGCTGCGCTTTGCGGGCCAGTTCGTCGGCCACCGCCGCGGCGGGCTGGGCTACACCAACGTGGTGTCGCTGACCTTCTTCTCGGGCATCTCGGGCTCGGCGCTGGCCGACGCGGCCGGCCCCGGCTCGATGCTCATCAAGATGATGGACAAGGCCGGCTACGACCGCTCGTACGCGGCGGCGCTGACGGCCTCCACGGCCATCGTGGGGCCGATCATTCCGCCCTCGATCATCATGATCATCTACGCGCTGCAGGACGAGACCGTGTCGGTCGGCCAGCTGTTCGTGGCCGGCATCGTGCCGGGCATCCTGATCGCGGTGGCGATGTGCGTCGTGAACTTCTACGTCTCGAAGAAGCGCAACTACAAGGGCGACGGCCAGACACCGCCGCTGCGCGAGATTCTCATCACGACCTGGAAGGCGATTCCCGCCATCCTGCTGCCGGTGGTGATCCTGGGCGGCATGCGCGCCGGCTGGTTCACGCCCACCGAAGCCTCGGTGGTGGCGGTGTTCTACGCGCTGGTGTGCGGCAAGTTCATCTACCGCACGCTCGAGTGGAAGATGCTGCCCGACATCCTGTCGCGCTCGGCCCTCCTGTCGGCGTCGGTGCTGATCATCATCGGGCTGTCGGCCTCGTTCGCCTGGGTGCTGACCATCGAGGGCATTCCGCAGCAGATGGCCGAATGGCTCATCAGCATGAACCTCTCGCCGTGGATGTTCCTGATCATCGTCAACGTGTTCCTGCTGCTGTTCGGCATCTTCATCGAGCCGCTGCCGGGCGTGATGGTGCTGGCGCCGATTCTTGCGCCGGTGGCGATCAAGCTGGGCGTCGACCCGGTGCACTTCGCGATGATCGTGATCTTCAACCTCACGCTGGGCATGATCACGCCGCCGGTGGGCGGGCTGCTGTTCGTGACCTGCAACGTGTCGAAGGTGCCGATGTCGGCGCTGGTGAAGGAACTGGTGCCCTTCCTGTGGGCGCACGGCGCGGTGCTGATGCTGCTGACCTTCGTGCCGATGCTCAGCACCTGGCTGCCGCGCGCGCTCGGGTTCAAGTAGCGGCGCAGGCCGCTCCCGTCCGCGCCCCCACTCGCCTCAGGCCGGCGGGTGCAGGTACTGGCTCGGCGGCACGCCGAGCGTGCGGCGGAACATCGCGGTGAAGGCGCTCGGGCTCTCGTAGCCATGCGCCAGCGCCACCTCCAGGATCGACGCGCCCGCGGCCAGCCGCGGCAGGCTCAGCAGCAGCCGCGTCTGGCGGCACCACGCACCGAAGGTCATGCCGGTCTCGCGTTCGAACAACCGCGCCAGCGTGCGCGCGTTCATGTGCAGCCGCGCGGCCCAGCCGTCGAGCGTGGCGGGCTGCGCGGGGTCGCGGATCAGCGCCTCGCACAGCGCGGCCAGGCGTGCGTGGCGCGGCATCGGCACATGCAGCGACAGCGCGGGCGCGGCCTCGATCTCGTCGAGGATGAGCTCCATCACGCGCTCGTCGCGCCCGCCCGGCGGGTAGTCCAGCGGCAGCGACACGGCCGCCACGATCAGCTCGCGCAGCAACGCACCCACATGGATCACGCGGCACTCGGCGCCCAGGTCGGCGCGCGTGCCGGGCTCGACGAAGACGGTGCGCATCTTCACCTCGCCCGCCATGCGGATCTGGTGCGTCATGCCCGGCGGCACCCAGACGCCGCGCCCCGGCGGCACCACCCAGCTGCCGGCCGCGGCGCCGACCATCATCACGCCCGAGATCGCGTGGATGAGCTGCCCGCGCCGGTGCGCATGCGGCGGAATGAAGGCGTCGCCCGCCGGATCGGTGGCCAGCACGGCCACCGCGCGCGGGGTCGATTCGCCCTCGTCGGGGCGCAGATTCAGTTTGTCCATTTCACGACGATGTTTGCACATTCGTAGCGAGAACATCTTTCCGTGTCTTCCTACGATGGCTTTTCCTCCCTTTTTCTCAAACCGGACATCGAAGAAAGAAGCCATCGCATGAACACGCGCCGACTCGGGCTGCTCACCGGCACCCATGCCGTCAACGACCTCTACCAGGGCCTCGTGCCCGCGCTGCTGCCCTTCATGGTGCTGGAGCGCGGCTACAGCTACACGGCCGTGAGCGGCCTGATGCTGGCGGCCACCGGGCTGTCGAGCGTGGTGCAGCCGCTGTTCGGCCTGTACGCCGACCGCCACCCGCGCGCCTGGCTGGTGCCCGTGGGCTTCCTGGTGGCAGCGCTGGGCGTGGTGCTGGCGGGCCTGAGCCAGAGCTACCTGCTGACCTGGATCGCGGTCGCGCTGTGCGGGCTGGGCATCGCGGCCTACCACCCGCCCGCCACCGTGGCCGCGCGCGCGGCCGGCGGCGCCTCGCAGAAGGCGATGAGCGTGTTCTCGGTGGGCGGCACCATCGGCGCCTCGTTCGCGCCCGTGCTGGCGGCCACGGTGGTCGGCGGCGGCAGCCTGTCGCGCAGTTACCTGCTGGGCATTCCCGCGGTGGCGATGGGCGTGGTGTGGGTCGCAGCGAACGCGCGGCGCGGTGCCGTCGCCAACAACGCGGCAGCCGCGGCGGCGCGCGCCGCGCAGGCCCGCGCCCAGGTGCTGAAACCGCACAACGACTGGCGCGCCTTCAGCCTGCTGGTGGCGACCATCGTGGGCTGGTCGATCCCCTACGTCACGGTGCTGTCGATGCTCTCGCTGCGCATCACGCGCGACCTGCACGGCAGCACCTTCCAGGGCGCCGCGGCGCTCACCGCCTTCACCGCCGCAGGGGCCGTGGGCACGCTGGCCGGCGGCTGGCTCGGCGACCGCATCGGGCGCATGGGCACGATCCGCTGCGGCTACCTGCTCGCGCTGCCGGCCATGGCGGGCCTCGTGCTCGCCTCCACGCCCGGCGCGGCGCTGGCCTGCACGGCGTGGCTCGGCATGAGCATGTTCCTGCCCTTCGCCGCGCAGGTGACGCTCGCGCAGGACTACCTGCCGCGCAACCCGGCGACCGCCAGCGGCATCACGCTCGGCCTCGCGCTTTCGGTCGGCGGGCTGGTGTCGCCGCTGTTCGGCCTGCTGTCCGATGCACGCGGACTCGGCGTGACGCTCACGGTGGTGCTGTGCGTGCTGTGCGTGGCGACCGTGCTGGCCTTGCGGCTGCGCAACCGCACGGTGCAGGTGATGGCGGGCGAGGCTGCGGCGGCCTGAGTTGAGTTCCTTTCCCGCGCAACGGCAGCGCCCACCGTGCACAGGGCACTGGGTGCTTCCCGCAGCGAAATCAAGGAGGAGCCGAAGGCGGGGGACATTCGCGGAGGGAAGTACCCGGTGTCCTGTGCACACGCCCTGATCCACGAACCACCGAAATCCGTGGGCGATTCAACGCCGCACGCGCTCTCTTTCACTGCCAGAATCGACGCAAGCTTCGACGTCGAGCCTGACAGACAAGAAGAAGGAAAGAGAAGGACGCCATGCACCGAATCGTCGCCCAGGGCAGCAGCCTTGTCGCTGCCGGCTTGCTGGCCACCGCCGGTATCGCGGCCACGCCGGCCACCGCACCCGTTGCGCCCGTTGCAGCCGTTGCACCAGCAGCCGCCCCCGCCAACCCCACCAATCCCGTCACCCACCTCGCCGAAGTGGAAAGCGCCGTGCGCACCTGGGCCGCCGCCTGGTCCGCACGCGACGTGGAGCGCTACCTCGCCGCCTACGCGAGCGACTTCACCCCCGCGCGCGGCCAGACCCGCGAGCGCTGGGAGGCCGACCGGCGCGCCCGCATCACGGGCAAGTCGCGCATCAGCGTGGGCATCGAGGGGCTGGTGATCAGCGTTCAGGGCACCTCGGCCAGCGCGCAGTTCCGGCAGGTCTACAGCGCCGACGCGCTCACCGAAACCGACCGCAAGACCCTCGAGCTGCAGCGCGTGGGCACGCGCTGGCTGATCCGCAAGGAGAGCGCGGGCAACTGACGCGCACCCCCTTGTCCCTGTAAGGCAAATGGTTCACGAAGATGTCACCACTTGCAACGATGCTGCAGCCTTCGACCTCCGAAAGCTGTGGCCGCCATGTTCCCCACCAAGACCGAGAAGGCACGCGACGAACTCCAGGCCGGGCAGCGCACGCTCAGCCAGCGTGAGCGCGCCCTGCTGCTCATGGCCGACGGCCGGCGCTCGCTGACCGACTTCAGCCCGCTGTTCCCCAGCCGCGTCGAGGCCGAACAGGCGATCCACGGGCTGATGCAGCGGGGCTATCTGCAAGACGCGCGACCGGTCGCGCCGCCTCCCGCACCGGCCCCCACGCCCGTCCCCGCCGCCGAGCCGATCCAGGTCGCCACCTCGGCCGACAGCTTCGACGGCAAGCGCTCGCTGGCCACCACGCGCATGTTCCTGTTCGACATCTGCGAGCGCATGTTCGTGCGCCGCGACCCGCGCTTCGCCAACCAGATGCGCGACGCCCTGCGCGAGGCCCGCGACCGCGAGGCCATGCTGACCATCGCCGCGCTGATGCTCTCCGAGATCGAGAAGGCCGCCGGCCCCGAGCGCGCCGACTCGCTGCGCGAGCGCATCGACAAGCTGCTGCCGCCGGCGGAAACCGTGCACTGAGGCTCGAATCCCCGGCCCGCGCCCCCCTACGTAAGGTTGCATGAAGCGCATTGCATAAAAGCCAAACCAAGGTCATCGAACGCTCCATGTGAGCTGCTCCGATCAGTGCGTCGATACGCAATTGCCCTTCGACTACGGCAGCGCACCTGGCCTAAACTGCGCCATGCAGTTTGAAAAAGAAGAACTCGAAACCGGGGCGCTTCGGCAATTTTCGGAAGCACTTTCCTCCGAGCTAGGAGCGTCTCGCTTTCATTTCAAGGAACTGCGGAAACCTCCCGAACCAGACGCTTATTGTGAGCTCGACGGAGAAGCTGTCTACGTCGAGGTCGGTCACGTGTATGGCACAACATCCGATGTAAAACAGCTTCTTGGACGAACGGGCTCGTTAGCACCCTCGCAAGAGGAGAGGATGACATCCGCAATGGTTCCATTGGATATCCGCGTACTGACCCCGTTAAACCGTCTTTTGGCGGATAAAGCAATCAAGAGGTATCGCGCGTCTAGAGTCTGGCTTTTGATTCGCTCGGCCTTCCCCTTGTGGGACTTCTGCGATTTCCAAGAACAGCGGTCCCGGATCTTGGTCCCGGCCGAACACCCCTTTGAGCAAATCTGGCTGCTATGCGGAGCACAAGCCTCGTCCGGAATATTGCGTCTTGCGTAGCTTGCATCCGGCTCAAAATTCGATGTTCCAGGCCTTCAGCTGGTTCATCAATCGAATGAGTTTTCAGCCCTTCTGGAGAGAGTATGAGCATTGCCCTGTTCCTTGACCTCACAGGCTTATTTTTTGGCTTGGCTAGTGGTTTTTCGTTTAGCTATGGCGTTCTAGCGATGAAGAGAGAATCGCTTCAAATTATTGCCAGCTCCTTCTACGACGGGGGGCAGCAACAGGCGGCGGAACTCGGGCAGCAGAAAGCAGACTTTGGTTATGGCGCCGGCTTTCTTTGCATTTCCTTCTTCCTTCAATTACTTGCGAAGTTAGACCCTGTCCTACCTCAGGCGCGGTGGCCAAACTATTGGCTAGGTCTCATCGTCAGCGTGGTTGTCGTTGCTCTGGTGGTAATTGCATGCATCCCTTCCTGGAAAAAAGCTAGATCAGCGGCCATCGGCGCCGCCGAAAAAATGAACAGCTAGCTCTGACTGACTTCGTCGCGAGGACGTTCGATCAGACCCTGACCCCGCACGATCCACTACACTCGCCGGGTCAGGAGAGAGCCCCGCGCGACGGGGCCGCCGAAGGCGCAGGGGTTCCCCGAACGCTCAGGCAAAAGGACTGACAAGACGCCGGCAACCACCGGCGTTTCCTTGCTGGAGAGAGGCCGTGGCATTGCATGCGGCCCACCGAAGGAGCAAACCCCGATCGTGGGGCGAATCTCTCAGGTAAAGCGGACAGCAGGGGTGGCCCGTGGCGTTGCAGCCATGGATTTCGACTGCCCCTTTGGAGTGCCCCGTGGCCGCTTCCTCCGCTTCCGCTTCTTCGGATACTCAACTTCTCAAGACCCCGCTGTACGACCTCCACGTCGAGTTGGGCGCCCGCATGGTGCCCTTCGCCGGCTATTCGATGCCGGTCCAGTACCCCGCCGGCCTCATGGCCGAGCACAAGCACACGCGCGATGCGGCCGGCCTGTTCGACATCTCGCACATGGGCCAGCTGCGCCTGGTCGGCCCCGACGCCGCCGCCGCCTTCGAAACCCTGATGCCCGTCGATGTGGTCGATCTGCCCGCCGGCAAGCAGCGCTACGGCCTGCTGCTGAACGACGAGGGCGGCATCCTCGACGACCTGATGTTCTTCAACGAAGGCAATGGCTCGCTCTTCGTGATCGTGAACGGCGCCTGCAAGGTGGCCGACATCGCCCACATCCAGGCCAGGATCGGCGCTCGCTGCGAAGTGCAGCCCCTGCCCGACCATGCCCTGCTCGCACTGCAGGGCCCGCAGGCCGCGGCCACGCTGGCGCGCCTGTCGCCCGGCATCGAGCGCTTCGTGTTCATGACCGGCGGCGCGGTGCAGATCGGCGGCATCGCCGCCTTCGTCACCCGCAGCGGCTACACCGGCGAAGACGGCTTCGAGATCTCGGTGGCCGCAAAGGACGCCGACGCCCTCGCCCGCCTGCTGCTGGCCCAGCCCGAAGTGAAGCCCGTCGGCCTGGGCGCGCGCAACTCGCTGCGGCTCGAAGCCGGCCTGTGCCTGTACGGCAACGACATCGACACCACCACCACCCCGGTCGAAGCCTCCCTCAACTGGGCGATCCAGAAGGTGCGCCGCGCCGGCGGTGCGCGCGAAGGCGGCTTTCCGGGCGCGGCCAAGGTGCTGGCCCAGCTCGCCGCCGTCGCCTCGGGCGCGGCCGGCCACACCGACCACAAGACGCTCACGCGCAAGCGCGTCGGCCTCGTGGCACTGGAACGCATCCCGGTGCGCGACGGTACGCTGCTGCAGTCGCTCGAAGGCCACGACATCGGCGCCGTCACCAGCGGCCTGCTCGGCCCCACGGCCGACCGCTGCGTGGCCATGGGCTACGTGGCCGCCGCCTTCGCCGAACCCGGCACGCGCGTGCAGGCCATCGTGCGCGGCAAGCCGGTGCCGATGGAAGTCTCGACCATGCCTTTCGTGCCGACGCGCTACTACCGCGGCTGACCGACACTGAACCCCGCAGACCCGGCTAGGCTCTGCACCCCGATTCCATTTTTTCCACGAGGAGTTTTTTCATGAGCATCAAATACACCAAGGACCACGAATGGGTGGCGGCCGAAGGCGGCGCCGCCACCGTCGGCATCACCGTGCATGCGCAGGACGCGCTGGGCGACGTGGTGTTCGTCGACCTGCCTGAAGTGGGCAAGACCTTCGCGCAGGGCGAGGTCGCCGGTGTGGTCGAGTCGGTGAAGGCCGCCGCCGATGTGTTCATGCCCGTGTCGGGCGAGATCACCGAAGTCAACGAAGCGCTGCGCGCCGACCCGTCGCTGGCCAACAGCGACCCGCTGGCCGCCGGCTGGTTCTTCAAGGTCAAGCTGAGCGAGCCCGCGCAGCTCGACGCCCTGCTCGACGCCGCCAGCTACGACAAGTTCGCCGCCGAATCCTGATCCGCTGAACAGCAGCTTCTTCGCACCTTCGTTCCTTCTCCCCCGAGCCTTCACCGCCATGCCGATTCCCGCCCTTCCCTCTTTGCAAGAACTAGAGAACGCCGAAGAATTCCTCGCCCGCCACATCGGCATCGATGCGGCGGACGAGGCGCGCATGCTGCCGGTGATCGGCTCGGAGACGCGCGCGGAGCTCATCGACGGCATCGTGCCCGCGGCCATCCGCCGCGCCCGGCCGATGCGCCTGCCCGCGCCGGTCACCGAGGCCGACGCGCTGGCCGAGCTGAAGGCGCTGGCGTCGAAGAACAAGGTGTTCAAGAGCTTCATCGGCCAGGGCTATTACGGCACGCACACGCCAGGCGTGATCCTGCGCAACATCCTGGAGAACCCCGCCTGGTACACCGCCTACACGCCCTACCAGGCCGAGATCTCGCAGGGCCGCATGGAAGCCCTGCTCAACTTCCAGACGATGGTGTGCGACCTCACGGGCATGGCCATCGCCAACGCCTCGATGCTCGACGAAGCCACGGCCGCCGCCGAGGCGATGACGCTCGCCAAGCGCAGCGTGAAAAGCAAGAGCAACGTGTTCCTCGTGTCGGGCGACTGCCATCCGCAGACCATCGAAGTCATCAAGACGCGCGCCGCGCCGCTGGGCATCGAGGTCAAGGTGAGCACCGTGTCGGAAACGCTGCCGCACCTGATGGTGAGCGGCGAGTTCTTCGGCGTGCTCGCGCAGTACCCCGCCACCACCGGCCACGTGCACGACCTGCGCCCGCTCGCGGGCCACGCGCACCAGTGCGACGCCGCCTTCATCGTCGCGGCCGACCTGCTGGCGCTCACGCTGCTGGTCGCCCCCGGCGAGTTCGATGCCGACATCGTCTGCGGCACCACGCAGCGCCTCGGCATGCCGCTGTGCAACGGCGGCCCGCACGCCGCCTACCTGGCCTGCCGCGATTCGTTCAAGCGCTCGCTGCCCGGCCGCCTCGTCGGCGTGAGCGTCGACACGCACGGCCAGCCGGCCTACCGCCTTGCGCTGCAGACGCGCGAACAGCACATCCGCCGCGAGAAGGCCACCTCGAACATCTGCACCGCGCAGGTGCTGCCGGCCGTGGTCGCCAGCATGTACGCCGTGTACCACGGCCCCGACGGCCTCACGCGCATCGCGCAGCGCGTGGCCGTGCTCACCGCCATCCTCGCCAAGGGCCTGTCGCAGATGGGCCGCGAGCCGGTGAACACCACCGCCTTCGACTCACTGACGATCCGCACCGGCGACGACACGGCCGCGATCATCGAACGCGCGCAGGCCGGCGGCGTCAACCTGCGCCAGCGCCTGCAACAGCACCTGGGCATCTCGCTGGACGAAACCACCACGCGCGCCGACATCGAAACCCTGTGGGCGCTGTTCGTGCCCGCCGGCACCGCGATGCCGCGCTTCGACGAGCTGGCCGCCAACACCACGCCGCTGATTCCCGAGGACCTGCGCCGCACCAGCGCCTTCCTCACGCACCCGGTGTTCAACACCCACAAGAGCGAAACGGCGATGCTGCGCTACATCCGCAGCCTGTCGGACAAGGACCTCGCGCTCGACCGCAGCATGATCCCGCTGGGCAGCTGCACCATGAAGCTCAACGCGACCAGCGAGATGATCCCCATCACCTGGCCCGAGTTCGCGAACATCCACCCCTTCGCGCCCGCCGACCAGCTGCAGGGCTACGCCCAGCTCGACGCGCAGCTGCGCGCCTGGCTGTGCGAGGCCACCGGCTACGCGGGCATCAGCCTGCAGCCCAACGCGGGCTCGCAGGGCGAGTACGCGGGCCTGCTGGCCATCAAGTCCTTCCATGAAGCCAAGGGCCAGGGCCACCGCAACATCTGCCTGATTCCCTCGTCGGCGCACGGCACCAACCCGGCCAGCGCCCAGATGGTGGGCCTGCAGGTGGTGGTGACGGCCTGCGACGCACAGGGCAACGTCGACATGGACGACCTCAAGCGCGCCTGCGAGAAGCACAACGCCCACCTGGCCGCCGTGATGATCACCTACCCCAGCACGCACGGCGTGTTCGAGACGCGCGTGAAGGAACTGTGCGAGCTCGTGCATGAGCACGGCGGCCGCGTGTACGTCGATGGCGCCAACATGAACGCGCTGGTCGGCGTGGCCGCGCCGGGCGAGTTCGGCGGCGACGTGAGCCACCTGAACCTGCACAAGACCTTCTGCATCCCGCACGGCGGCGGCGGCCCGGGCGTGGGCCCGGTCTGCGTGGTCGAAGACCTCGTGCCCTACCTGCCGGGCCATGCCACGGCCGGCGTGCCCTCGAACGGCGTGGGCGCCGTGTCGGCCGCGCCGCTGGGCAACGCAGCCGTGCTGCCGATCAGCTGGATGTACTGCCGCATGATGGGCGCCAAGGGCCTGCAGGCCGCGACCGAGACGGCCATCCTGAGCGCCAACTACATCAGCGCGCGCCTGAAGGACCACTACCCCACGCTGTACGCGAGCCCCAACGGCCACGTCGCGCACGAGTGCATCCTGGACCTGCGCCCGCTGAAGGACACCAGCGGCGTCACCGCCGAAGACGTGGCCAAGCGCCTCATCGACTACGGCTTCCACGCGCCCACGCTGAGCTTCCCCGTGCCCGGCACGCTGATGGTGGAGCCCACCGAAAGCGAACCGCTGGCCGAGCTCGACCGTTTCGTCGACGCGATGATCGCCATCCGCGGCGAGATCCGCCGCGTCGAAGAAGGCGTCTGGTCGAAGGACGACAACCCGCTCAAGCACGCGCCGCACACCGCCGCCAGCCTGCTTGGCACGGAGTGGAGCCACCCGTACTCGCGCGAACTGGGCGCGTTCCCGCTGGCCGAACTCAAGCAGGCCAAGTACTGGCCGCCGATCGGGCGCGTCGACAACGTCTACGGCGACCGCAACCTGTTCTGCAGCTGCGTGCCGGTGGGCGAGTACCAGGAAACCGAAGAGGCCTGATGAAAGCGCGGCGGCGCAAGCCGCCCGCCGCTCAGCCTTCGCGGCGGTACATCGCCCACTTCACGGTGAGCAGGTCCGCGGCGATCTTCGCGGCGTTCACGCCCGCGTAGGTTTCGGACGGATCGAACGCGAAGGCCGCCTGGTAGCGCTTGATGTGCGCATAGTCCCGGTCGAAGGTCATCGGGCCCATGAGTTCGGTCGGGTCGGTGCCGGCGGGAAGCGCCAGGAATTTCCCGGGGTCGGTGGTGCTCTGGTAAAGATCGACGCTCATCAGGTTCATGGCTTGCCCTCGAAGTCGTAGGCGCAAATCATCTCGGCCCTTCGCGCCGCATGCAATCGGCCCGCGCCTACAGGGCGTGCAGGCGGGGCGCTGTCAGTGCATCACGCCTCAGGGCTGCTTCTTCTTCGCGATCTCGCCGGTGGCGATCTGCGCGCGCAGCCCGCGCAGGCTGGCCTTCATCTTGCGCTCGTTCTCGGGCCCCATGCGCACCAGGATCTTCTGGCCGGCCGAGAGCGATTCGAGCTTCGGATCGGCGTATTCGTAGCGCACCCAGGGCCGCTGCGAGGGAATGTCGCCCTTCACCTCGACCAGCTTCACCTGCACCGGCCCCGTGGGCTCGGGCGCCTGCAGCAGGTGGTCGATCACGGCGATGAAGCGGTCGTTGAAATAGCGGCCCGGATAGCCCAGCTCTTCGTACGCCTGCTGGAACAGCGGGTACAGCCGCGCATACACCGCCGCCGCCTTGGCCGGATCGACCGCCCCGGCCAGCATCACGATGCCGTTGTAGCGCGCGGCGTTGTTCGCCGCGATGGTCTGCACGCCGCCCTGCTGCGGCCCCTCGGTGATGAAGCGCTGCGGCGCGGGCTGCACGGGCCACTTGCTGGCGGGCGCCTGCTCGCGCGGCAGGTTGTCGACGGTGGCGACGAAGCGCCGCACCACGCCGTCGGACTGCAGGTAGGCCGCCACGGCCTTGCCGCCCAGCAGCTCGGTGAGCGCCTTCATCACGCGCGCATCGGAACTGGCCAGCGCGGGCAGCGCGGCATCGGGCGGGGCCAGCGCCTCGACCGGGTTCTGCGGGCCCTTCGGCTCTTCGGCCTTGGGCGGCTCGGGGGGCGCGTCGTTCGGGGCGACGGCCACGGGCGCGGTCGGCAGCGGCGCCAGTTGCTGCTGCTGGTACCAGCGCCAGCCGAAATAAGCCGCCACCAGCACGACCAGCGCCAGGCCGACGATGGTGCCCATCGGTGCTTCCTTGCGGGGTCGGAATTCGGGGGTGTCGCGGGGGGAGTCGGCGTCGGACATGGGCGGTTTCCTTTTGCGGGATGGCAGTGGGGAGACGAAAGGCAATGGTGCACCAGGATGGCCTGCACGGCCCGCACGATCGCCACGTTCTCGTAACCCCCTGTGACGCCCCACCCGCGCCGAAGTTCAGTCGCTCAGCCCGTCACGCGCCGCCAATGCGCACCACATGCGCCTCGCGCGGATCGACGCGGCCCGCGTGCAGGTCGGCAATCACCGCCTGCGCATGCGCGAAGCCGCGGCCCTGGGCCAGCGTCATCCAGCGGTTGCCCGGGCGGCTGAGCTCGGCGATGAAGCGGCCCTGCGCATCGTTGAAGCGGCGGTTGACCTCCTGCGGCCCCCAGTCGGCATTGCGCTTGCGGATCTGCACGGGCGCGAAGTAGAGCTTCGGCGTGGGGCCGGGCAGCGCGCTGGTGTCGCCGAGGAATTCGGTCTTCTGCGCCGAGCCCGCATAGCAGTCGTACACCAGCGATTCGCCGAAGTGGTGGTGCACGGTGGCGCGCAGCGCGTCGTGGCCCGCGAAGTCGACGTACAGCGTGGGCACGTCGGCCGCGAGCGTGGCGATCTCGCCGTAGGCCACCGTGCGGTCGTAGCAGCCCAGCGCCTCGACGAAGGCGCGGTTGCCTTCGGAGGTGGCCGCGATCAGCTGCAGGCCCTCGCGGCGGCCGAGGCAGAAGGCCGTGCCGAACGCCGTCTTGCTCGATGCGCTCGACACCACGACCTGCGTCGCGCCGAAGAAGGCGTTGTCTTCGAGAAAGTCGGCCAGCATGAACGAGGTGATGAACAGCGGACGCACCAGCATCTGGTAGTCCTCCAGCGCGGCGACGTAGCCCGCGTCGTGGCTGCAGCGCATGTACTGGTTGTAGGCCGACACCAGCTCGCTGCGGTGCGCCGCGCCGTCGTAGAAGCCGCGCGGCGTCACGCGCACCGGCTGCATGCGCAGGTGGCTCGCGATGGGAAAGTAGCCGTAGAAGCGCTCGCCCACCGCCACGCCTTCGACATTCGAGGCCACCACGTCGGCAAAGCCCCAGGCCGGCATGTGGCCCCAGTCAGCATCGCCGGTGGGAAAGAACTGCCAGTACTTCATCACCGCATCGCCGAAGGCCGCATAGGTGATGTTGTTGGTGGTGAGCGAGAAGCGCTCGATCTTCATCAGCACCTCGCCCGGCTGCAAACTGCCGGCGTCTTCCGAAGTGACGATGCGGGTGGTTCCGAGTGCGTTCTTGCGCGTTTCGAGGCGGGTTAAAGTGAATGCGTTGTTCATTCGCAAACTGTAGGACGGCCCGCTTCGCCGCGGGTTCGGAAACCCGGTCCATGCCCGCCGCACCCCGCTCCAAGCCCCTGAAACGCCCCACGCAGGCGCGCGGCAAGTTCACCGTGCAGGCCATCTACGACGCCTTTGTTCGGATTTGGCGCACGCAGGGCTGGGAAGGCGTGACCACGCGCGCCGTGGCGCTCGAAACCGGCATCGCCGTCGGCACCTTCTACGACTACTTTCCCGACAAGGAAGCCCTGCTCTCGGGCTATGTGCGCCACTGCGTCGAGGCGCTGCTGGCGCGGCTCGACGCGAACGTGATCGCGCCTTCAGGCATCGACTGGCGCGAACGCGTCACACGCCTCGTGCGCCTCACCTGCGACACGCGCATCGACGACTTGCCCGCCTTCGACCACGAGATGCTGATGCTCGAGCACCGCGTGGCCGAGCCCAAGCACCACCGGCGCGTGTATGACGAACTGCTCGCACGCTGGACGCAGGCCTTCGCCGCCTGCCGCGACCTGCAGCCGCCGCCCTCGCCCGCCACCGTGCAGGCGTTGCTGACCGCCGCCTGGGGCGGGCGCCGCTACCGGCTGCTGGTGCAGCCCGACGACGCGGCGAGTGACGCGTGGGTCGCCGAGATGGAAGCGATGGTCAGGGCGCGGCTGTTGGCGCGCTGAGCGCCTGCAGCCACGCCAGCGTGCCCTGCAGCTCGGCCGGGCGGATCTCGTGCGCGCCCGGGAAGTCCGAACCCGACAGCGCCAGCGGCAGCCCGCGCGCCAGCTCGCGCGTGGCCTGTGCGGCGCTCGGCGGAATCACGTTGTCGGCGCTGCCGTGGCTCACCCACAGCGCCTTGCCCGCGAAGGCCTCGGGCGGCGCGATGTGCGGCACCACCTCGGGCAGCAGCCGGCTGTGCCACACCAACGCGGCGCGCAGCTTCCCGGGCTGCGTGAGCAGCAGCGACAACGACATGATCCCGCCCTGGCTGAAGCCGCCGACCACCACGCGCTCGGGCGGGATGCCCAGCTGCTGCGACGCCGACGTGACCATCTCGCCGATGAGGAAGCGGCTTTCGCGCTCCTGTTCTTCGTCGATGCGGCGCCCGCCGTCGGCCAGCACCTGGAACTCGAACCACGCGTAGGAACCGGGCGACAGCACATACGGCGCGCGCAGGCTCAGCACGTGGAACTGCGGCGGCATCATGCGCGCCAGGCCGAACAGGTCCTGCTCGTTGCTGCCCACGCCGTGCATCAGCACGAGCAGCCAGGGTTCAGGGCCGCCCGAGGGTGCGGGATGGTGCAGGAACTGCAGGGGCAGATGGAGCGATGTCATGGGTCGGAAGGGCTCGAAAAAAATGACGGACGGCGCGGCTCAGCGAAAGCCCTTGGCCAGCGCGCGCGTGACCTCGGCCGAGGACACCTCGCGGCAGCCGGTGGCGTTCTGCCCCGACCACAGCGGAGAAAAATCGCCGCTGCCCTGCGCCTCGGCCTTGGCGCGCAGCGGCGCGATGCCCGAGGTGGCGAGCGGAAATTCCGGCGCCGGGCCGATGGGGCCCAGCTCGCGCATCACGCGGTTGACGATGCCGCGCGCGGGTCGGCCGGTGAACAGGTTGGTGAGCGCCGTGTGGCGCGCGGCCTCGCTCTTCAGCGCCGCGCGGTGCAGCGCGCTGGTCATGGCCTCGGGCGTCAGCAGGTAGGCCGTGCCGACCTGCACGCCGGCCGCGCCCAGTGCCATGGCCGCAGCCACGCCGTCGGCATCTGCAATGCCGCCGGCGGCGATCACCGGCACCTTCAATGCGCGCACCAGCTGCGGCAGCAGCGCGAAGGTGCCGAGCTGTTTCGTGAGGTCGTGCGACAGGAAATGGCCGCGGTGCCCGCCGGCCTCCAGCCCCTGCGCGATGACCGCGTCGACGCCCTTCGCCTCGAGCCACAGCGCTTCATCGACGGTGGTGGCCGAGACCAGCACCTTCGCGCCCCAGCCGCGCACCTTGGCCAGCAGCGACTCGGGCGGCAGCCCGAAATGGAAGCTCACCACTGGCGGCTTGAACTCGGCCAGCAGGTCGGCCACCTCGGCGCTGAAAGGGTTGCGCCCGGGGCCGGTCGGGATGCCCGCGGGGTCGATGCCGAACTCGGCGTAGTACGGCCCCAGCGCGGCGCGCCAGGCGGCCTCGCGTGCCTCGTCCGGCGTGGGCGGGGTGTGGGCGAAGAAATTGACGTTGAAGGGCTTGTCGGTGCCCGCGCGGATCGCCGCGAGTTCGCTGCGCATCGCGTCGGGGCCGAGCATCGCGCACGGCAGCGACCCCAGCGCGCCCTCGTTGCACACCGCGATCGCCATCGCGCTGGCCTGCGCGCCGGCCATCGGCGCCTGGATCAATGGAAGTTCGGTGCCGAGGATCTGTTGCAACGTCGTCATTCGGGGTGCGCTCCTGTGTCCGTGTGTCGAATGACGGCATTCTCCGGCGAAGCCGGTGGGCGCTGTGGCTGCGGGGTCATCGCGGGCGCAGCCGCCCGCCGGCTCAGCGCGCCTTGCCGAAGTCCTTCAGCTTGAAATCGGTGTCGTCCTGGTAGCCGTACAGGCGGCACACCGCGCGGAAGTCTTCCACCGCAAAGCCGGTCCATGTGTAGTTGCGGGCACGGCGGCCCGTCTGGCGGTTCTGCACATCGAAGGACAGCGAGGCCTTCGGCTCCGGCAGGTTGATCGTCTTGTGCAGGCTGGGCACGAACTTGAAATCTTGCGTCTCGAAGCGCTTGGAGGCACCGAGTGCCGTGCGCACGACGATGGCCTCGGGCGTGAACTCGTAGCGCGACACGAACAGGTAGTCGCGCCGCACCGCGACGATGACCACGAGCGCCAGCAGCAGCGTCACCGCATAGAACAGCGGCGTGTTGATCGTGCGGTCGACCAGGAAGCGGTAGGCGTAGTTGAACACCAGCGAGGTCAGGCCGACCATCAGCACCAGCTGCCCGAGCTGCATCAGCAGCCACTTGGCCCTGTGCGAGACGGAAACGATCACGGCCGCTTCACTCCTCGCTGGTCCACTCCACCTGCACGCCCAGGCTGCGCAGGTTTTCCACGAAGCGCGGATGCGCGCGCCGGATCGGCGTGGCGTTGCGGATCTCGGACTTGCCCTCGATGCTCGCGGCCACCATGAACAGCGCGATCGCCACGCGGATGATGTAGGGACTCTCGACCACCGCCGGTGTGAGCGCGTGGCCGCCGAAGGTGATGAGCCGGTGCGGGTCGGACGAGAACACGTGCGCGCCGAACTTGGACAGCTCGCCGGTCCAGCCCAGCGCACCGTCGTACACCTTGTTCCAGAACATCGCGTTGCCCTGCGCACGCACGCCCAGCGCAATGAAGATCGGCAGCAGGTCGACCGGGAAGTACGGCCACGGCGCGGCCTCCACCTTGGTGAGCACGTTGCTGGTGAACGGCGTCTGCACCTTCAGCGGGCCGCTGCGGATGGCGCGCGACCAGCCGTCGGCATGCTCGATCTGCACGCCGAACTTGGCAAAGGTGCGGTCGATGAGCGGAAAGTTGCCCGGCGCGCTGTTGCGCACCACGACGTCGCCGCCGGTGATCGCGCCCAGCGCCAGGAAGGTGGTGATCTCGTGGAAGTCTTCGTCGAAGCGGAACTCGCCGCCGCCCAGCGCGCCGCCGCCATGCACCGTGAGCCGCGAGGTGCCCATGCCCTCGATGCGCACGCCGATCATGGCCATGAAGCGGCAGAACTCCTGCACGTGCGGCTCCGAGGCCGCGTTGGTGAGCGTCGAGGTGCCGCCCGCGGCGGCCGCGCACAGCACGAAGTTCTCGGTGGTCGTCACCGAGGCGTAGTCCAGCCAGTGGTCGGTAGGCGTGAGCCGGCCGGGCGCGTACACCAGCAGCGAGCCCTCGGTGCGCTCCACCTGGCCGCCAAAGCGCTGGAACACCTCGACGTGCGGATCGATCTCGCGCACGCCCAGCGTGCAGCCCTTGACGTTGTCTTCCAGCCGCGCCACGCCGAAGCGCGCCAGCAGCGGCGGCACCAGCATGATCGACGAGCGCATCTCCTCCGGCAGGCGGTGGAGCGCCGCATCGAAGGTGGTGGCGCGGTGGTGCAGCTCGAGCGTGCCGCTCTCGTGGTCCATGCGGACCTCGCTGCCCAGCGTGCGGAAGATGTCGAGGATCTTGCGCACGTCGGTGATGTCGGGCACCCCGTGCAGCCGCAGCGGTTCGCCGGTGAGCAAGGTGGCGCACAGCACCGGCAGCACCGCGTTCTTGTTGGCGGAGGGAATGATGCGGCCGCGAAGGGGCGTACCGCCGTGCACGATGAGGTTGGACATGAAGGGGGGCGAACAGAGGGGGCGAAGGCACGAACTGTTCGCGCCGGACGGCGGAACTTTACCGTTGGAAACGACGGGTTTCCGGGGGCTCAGTTGTAAGAATTTGGAAACGCCCGCGGCGCGCCGGTGCGGCCGCGGCGTTTGCCTGGGAGGCCGGTCAGGCCTTGCGCTGGAAGCCCGGCGCCTGGTCGACTTCGGTCGGCTTGTAGATCTTGTGCGCCGCCGTCGCGCTGCCCGCGTCGGCCACCACCAGCAGGCGCCACAGCGGCTCGCGCACGGCGCACAGGCTTTCCTCGGGCGTGAGCGCGAAGGTCGGCAGCGCCGGGGCGGTGCCCTTCACGACCACCTTGAGCAGCATCGCGCCCTTGGCGTTCGACACCTCGATGTCGTAGCCCAGCGCCTTGCTGGTGACGTCTTCCGCGTTGTAGCCGTAGCCCTTGAAGTGGCCCATGACGTAGGCCATGGCGGCGGCCTGCACGGCGTCGGTCGTGGTCGGGCCGGCCGGGGCCGCGTCGGCGTCGTCGGCCGCCGGCACGCCGCCACGGGCCTTGGCGGCCGTGATGTCGGCCTCGGTCGGCACCCAGCCGCGCGCACCGCGCACCAGCACCGCGAGCTGCTGCTCGGGCTCCCAGCTCGCGACGTGCCATTCGGCATCGTCGCGCACGCGGGTCGACACCTTGGCGCTCTTGTTGCTCTCGAGCTCGGCAATGGCCACGCGGTTGGTCTGCAGCACGGCGCGGAAGCCCTGGCCGGCGTCGAAGGTGCGCTTGAGCAGGGCCAGGCGGTCCTTGGCGCGCTGCGCCTGCTGGGCGCTGCGCACGCCGCCGCCGGGGCGGCGCTGGGCGTCGAGCGATTCCAGGTAGAACCAGCGGCCACCGGCCGCGACGCTCACGTACTCGCCCCAGATGGTGGCGATGACGTTGTCGCCGGTGGCGAGCCAGGCGTGCTCGAACGGCTTGTCGCGTGCGTCGAACACCCCCATCTTGGCGACGATTTCGACCGGCGTGAGGCGCGGTCCGGAGAGCCGCATCTCATCGATGGCAGCGAGCACGGAGGGGTCGACTTCCTTGTCCATTCAGCGGAATTCTGGCGAGTTGGGAGGGGGTGGGAGTATGCCGCATCGGCCGTCGCTCCCCGGTGCCCGGCGCCGCGCCGCGTGTACCCTCCGTGCCTTGAAAGCCCTCGCATGCACGACCTGCTGACCTCCTATTTCTGGCACGGCGACACGCTGCGCAGCCGCAGCGTGAGCGGCATCGTGCACGCGGCCCTGCTCGACGTGCCCGAGCCCCCAGCCCGCCTCGTAGCCGACTGGCAGCGGGAGATCGCCACGAACGTGCTGCTCGAACCCGGCGATGTCGAACCGATGCCGCTGGCCCGCGCGCGCACGCGCTGGCCCGACTACGCGCAGTGCGTGCAGGCGATGTCCGGCTGGCTGGGCACGCTGGGCCTGCCCGCCTCGCTGCTGCCTGCCAGCGACGTCGCCCTGATGGTGTGCCGCGGGGCCCGCTACCACCACGACGGCGCGCAGTACGGTGGCGCGGCCTTCTGCAACCTGTTCCTCAGCGAGGACAAGGGCCTGGACGTGCACTTTCCCGTCACGGGCCATCGCATTCCGCTCACCCGGGGCACGGCCCTGCTGTTCGACACCGGCCAGCCCCACGCGGTCGTGCCGCGCGGCAGCGACCACGGTTTCGATGCGGCCGACTTCCCGTCTTCGCTCGATCGCACGCAGCTGTTCCTGACCTGGGAGCTGTCGATCGAAGACGCGCAGGTGGCGCGCCTGCTCGGCGTCGGCTTCGATGTCGATCCGGTCACCGCGTCGCGGCTCGGTGAAGAACAGGTGCGGGTGAACGGCGAACCGGCCGAGGTCTGCGCGAGCTCGGGCCGCTGGCGCAGCGCCGAGTAGCGATCAATCGCCTTGGCGGTAGTGGTTCCCCGGCCGCGCCGCCGAATCGATGATGTCCCGCCACGACTTTCCCGCGCTTCGCAGTTGCTCGATCGACGGGCCCAGCGTGTTGCCGTAGCGGCTGTGCGACCTGGCTTCGAGGGCCTGCAGCTCGTGCGAGGGCGTCAGCGCGCGGTAGTGCAGCTTGAGATCGTCCCGCTGCGCGAAGATCCAGCGCGCCACCTGTTCTTCACTCACACCGCCGGCCAGCATCCGCTCGGCAGCAGGACCGAGCGCGGCCACGGCCGCTTCGTAGGTCTTGCGTACGTTGGGGTCTGCCATGCGGACTCTGGAGTGGATGTGACGGGCGAGTCGGCCCATTGTGCATACGACGAGGGCGCTACAGTCGCTGTCCCCTCATCTCTTTTCGTGCATGCCCGAAGCCCCGACGATGCGCCACCTCTTCAACGTGTTCGGCCGTACCCTGCGCGTCGAAATGACCGATGCCCGCTGGCGCAGCCACTGGGTCGGCGCCGACGGAAAACTGGGCCTCGCCCAGCTCGCGATTCCGCCCGACGTGGCGCCGGCCGACCTCGCGCAGTACCTCTACGACATCTACCACGAGAACGCGACGCCGACGAACGGCGATGTCTTCGAGATCGGTGCGAAGTGAGCCCGGCGTTGCTATCGCTGCGCGGCCTTCGATGACGCGCGCAACATCAGCCAAGCCACGCCGCCGAACGCCAGCACGAACACCAACAGCGGCCCCACCTCCCTGGCCCTGAAGCCCTCGCTCGCGAGGTTGCCAAGCAAGGTCCACGGCACCAGCGGAAACGCGAGCAGCACCACCACCGCGGGCACATGCGCGTGCAGCGGAAACAGAACCAGCGCAAGGCCGGTCGACAGCAGGCTCGCCACCAGGTACGCGAGCAGAAGCTTGAACACCACTTTCATGCGGCGATTCTGACCGCCTCCTTGCCCAAGCCGGGGTGACAGATGACACGGCAATCTGCTACACCTCGCGGTACCCACCCGTGCCCCTGCGCAAGGAGATCCGACCGATGGCCCCAGCCAAGAAGCGCGTCGCCGCGAAGAAGCCCTCGCCCGCTGATACGAAAGTCCCCAGGATGCCGCACGGGGTGCTGACGCCGGCGCTGTCGTCCGGCAGCGTGCGGCTGCACGTGACCGGGCAGATCAAGCTGCTCAACAGCTGGGTCGATCTTCCGCCCGAGATGGCCGCCGCGATGGTGGCGCAGTCGGCCCACGCCGATGCGCCCGCCGCGGGCCACCTGCCGGGCGAAGCCTCCCCCGCCCTCACCGCCGCACTCGCAGGCACGGCCGACGCGCTGTGCACGCGGCTCTCGCCGGTGTCGACCTTCGGGCTCGCACAACTGCAACGCCTGCCGATGGACGTCGAGACCTCGATGGACCCGCGCCTCCAACTGGCGGTGATGAACCGCCGCGCGGGCAAGCAGAGCATGCCGATCTCGTCCGCCGACGGCGACTCGGTGCCGGTGGTGGCGCGCGTCACCAGCCATGCCGAGTGGGCCGACATTCCCGACGTCGATGCGGGCTCCGACATCGGGACCGCCGACGACGGCACGGTGCTCGTCACGGGCCGCATTCCGCTGGGCAAGGCCGAGGCGATCCGCCAGCATCCGGCCGTGCTCAGCATGAAGGCCTCGCAGCCCGTGCTGCCGGCGCTGAACAACACGATCGCCTCGATGGGGGTACAGGCCGACAACCCCGCGCTCGCCGGCACGGCGGGCGGCGCCGGCGTGGTGATCGGCGTGGTCGATTCGGGCGGCGACTTCGCGCACCAGAACTTCCTGAAAGCCAACGGCAAGACGCGCCTGCTGGCGCTGTGGCAGCAAGGCGCGCCGGCCAAGGCGAACAGCCCCTACGGCTACGGCCGGCTCTTCGAGGCGGCGGACATCGACAAGGCGCTGAAGAAGGCCGACCCGTACAAGGCGCTGGGCTACGACCCCGGTGCGGGCATGCCGGGCAGCCCGGGTTCGCACGGCACGCATGTGATGGACATCGCCGGCGGCAACGGCCGGGGGTCGCTGCAACCCGGCGTGGCGCCCAAGGCCGACCTGATCTTCGTCGAGATGTCGGCCCGCGACATCGCCTGGACCGGCCACAACGCCGTGTTCAGCTCCTTCGGCGATTCGGTGCAGATGCTCGAGGCGGTGAAGTTCATCTTCGACCGCGCCGGCGACAGGCCCTGCGTCGTCAACCTGAGCCTGGGCACCAACGGCGGCCCGCACGACGGCACCTCGCTGGTCGAGCAGGGTTTCGACGCGCTCGTGTCGCAAAAGCCCAACCGCGCGATCGTGCTGGCGGCCGGCAATTCGCAGGAAGACAACACGCACACGGCGGGCACGGTGCCCGGCAACGGGCACCTCGATGTGTCGTGGACCCTGGTCAACGGCAAGGGCGGCGAGTTCGAACTCTGGTACGGCGGCAGCCAGCGCCTGCGCGCCGAGCTGCTGGGCCCCGATGGCGAGGTGCTGGCCAGCGTCGCACCGGGCGAAAACTTTCCGCTCGGCGCGGGCAACGGCGAGATCGCCGCGTTCCTCAGCAGCCGCATCACCGACCCGAACAACAAGGACAACGTGATCGGCATCTGGCTCGCACCCAACTGGCCCGACGGCGAGTTCAAGGTGCGGCTGCACGCCCTGGCCGCCGACGACGTGCCGTTTCACGCCTGGATCGAGCGCCTGGACAGCGGCCAGTCGTACTTCGGCCAGCCGGTGAAGTCGCACCTGTTGGGCTCGCTGTCGACGGGAAAACTGTCGATCGTGGTCGGCGCGTACGACGCGCGCAAGACGGGCGAGCCCGCCGCCAGCTTCTCGAGCGCGGGCCCGACGCGCGACGGCCGGCCCAAGCCCGAGGTCAGCGCCCCCGGCGTGCAGGTGAAGGCCGCGCAGTCGCGCACGAAGGACGGCATGGTGAAGAAGTCGGGCACCAGCATGGCGGCGCCGGCGGTGACGGGGCTGGTCGCGCTGATGCTGGCCAAGGCCCACAAAGCGGGCAAGAAGCTGACCATCGCCGACATCCGCGCCAGGCTGAAGGCGGGCGTCAAGCCCGGCGCCGGGCCGGCCGGCTGGGACCCGCAGCGCGGCGACGGCCGGGCCGGCAGCGGCGCGATCTGACGCTCCACCCGAAGACCTCGCCATGACCCCCACGCCCGGTGCGGTTGTGCCGAACCCGAGCGGGGGGTGTAATCTGTGTTCCCGCCCCCATCTGCCCTCTCATGCCCATCGATTTGCGCTCGCTCAAGAAGCTCGACTTTTCGGCCGCCCCCGCGCCGGTGTCGGGCGAGCGCGTCGTCGTGCTGGTCAAGCTGTGCGAGGGCGCCGAGCGGCCGGACTACATCGCCGCGCGTGCCGACATCTCGCCGGGCCTGTTCTCGGCCGAGATTCCGATCGACAAGCTCCAGCAGCTCGAAGCCGACCCGGCCGTCGAGTCGGTCGAGCTGTCGCGCCGGCTGCCCAACATCTCCTGACACGCGGCCCCGCGGGGTCGCTGCCTTCGCGCATGCCATGCCGGCAGGCGCCCGCACACGCGTGCCCCACAACCCCTCCCAAGGAACACCCATGAAAGTGCTCGACGATGCCGCGCGCGCGGCGGTCCGGTCGGTGATCGCCACCCACCAGGCGCAGCTGGCCGCCCTGCCCGGCTACGTGGCGGCGGAGCCGGGCTTTCCGCTGGTCGATGGCCGCTTCCTGCGCGAGCCCGCCGTGATCGTGCTGGTCGACCGCAAGCGGCCCTTGTCGGAGGTGCCCGTGGCCGAGCGCGCGCCCCGGCAGCTCGGCCCGTACCGCGTCTGCGTGATGCAGGCCGACCCGGCGCGGCAGCTGGCCGCCAGTGCGGACTTCGAGGACACGGTGAACGCGCTCGCCGAAGCCGCCGTCGGCCTCGTCTACAAGCCGCCTGCGGGCCAGCCCATCGACAAGGTCTACAACGTGAAGCAGCCCTTCCTGTGCCACGTCGGCCCCGATGCGGGGTGGCCGGTGCTGAGGCCCTTTCTCGAAGGCACCACGCGCTCGCTGTCGGTGGCGATGTACGACTTCAACGCCGACCACGTCGCCCAGGTCTTCATCGACCTCGTGCGCGACGGCGGCATCGCGGCGGCGCTGAGCTGGGACGACGGCATGACGAAGGAAGAACAGGCCATCCGCAAGAAGCTTCGCAAGCTGCAGCAGGAGGCCGACTTCAGGGCCTGGCTCGTGCAGTGCGGCAAGGGCCGCCGCTTCGCCAGCGCGTACCACGAGAAAGTGGCGGTGCGCGACGGCAAGGCCTTCTGGCTCTCCAGCGGCAACTGGAGCAAGCGCAGCCAGCCCGACATCGACCCCGTGGCCACGCCCGCGCAGGCCAAGGGCATGTTCAGCAAGGGCAACCGCGAGTGGCACGTGATCTGCAACGACGCCGCGCTCTCGAAGGTGTTCGAGAAATACATCCTGCACGACCTCAAGGCCTCCGAGAAGGAAGAAGCCGACGGCGCCGCCGACGCAGCGCTGGACGTCGCGCCCAAGCTCACGTTGCCCGACGTGTTCGTGCCGCTCGATCACCTGCTGGAACAGGCCGTGGCTTTCGCAGGCCCCGTCGTGCCGGTCGAACCCGCGCGGCTGCCGGCGGTGAAGACCACGGTGAAAGTGCAGCCCGTGCTCACGCCAGACAACTACCTGCCGCACATCAATGCCCTCATCGACAGCGCACAGACTTCGCTGTACCTGCAGTTCGCCTACATGACCTGGAGCGATGCGGACAAGGACGCGGACTTTCGCGCGCTGCTGCGCAAGCTCGCGCAGCGCAGCACCGAGCCGGACCTCGACCTGCGCATCATCCTGGGCAGCACCAGCGCGGCCGACAACATCCGCAAGCTGGTCGAGGCGGGCTGCAACCAGGACGTGTTCCGCGTCCAGGGCAGCATCCACAACAAGGGCATCATCGTGGACGGCCAGGCGGTGCTGGTGAGCAGCACCAACTGGTCGGGCGACGGCGTGCTGCGCAACCGCGACGCCGGGCTGATCATCCACAACGAAGACGTGGCGCAGTACTACCAGCAGGTTTTTCTCGACGACTGGGACTCGCGCGCCAAGAGCCGCGTGGACGACGACCCGCCGGTGACGCTGGCCTCAGCCGGCGCGCCCACGCCGCCGGGCATGGTGCGCATGTCGTGGAGCGACTATCACGGGTGAGGCGCCGCCTCGATGAAATCCACCGAGTGCAGCACCCGCCGCAGCTCCGGATCGTCCGAGCCCTGCCACGCCGGCAGCTGCGCCAGGAAGTGCGCAATGAAGCGCGCCGCCGCGTGCGACGGCGCCTCCTGCGCGCGGCGCACGATGCCCACGACGTTGCTGTGGAAGCGCTCGCGCAGCTGCAAGGTCACGAGCGCATGGCGCAGGCTCTCGGTTTCCACCAGCGGCCAGGGACAGAAGGTGAGCATGTCGGTCTTGCGCACGAGGCCCAGCATCATCGACGGCGAATGCGCCAGCTGGATGCGCTGCACGGGCGCGGCCAGGCCGTGCTGGCGGAACAGGTTGTCGAGAAAGCTCGCGCCCTCGCCCGGCGTGAAGTTGAGCACCCAGTCGTCCTGCAGCAGCTCGGCCATCGACTGCGCACCGGCCCGCGGATGGCCGCGGCGCGCCACCACCGTCATGTCGTAGCGGAACAGCGGCTGCGCCTGCAGCCCCTGCATGGCCTCGTCGGGGCCGATGCGGCCGATCAGCAGGTCGAGGCTGCCCTCGCGCAGCCGCGGGTAGCTGAGTGCGGACAGGCCGTCGAACATTTCGAGCTGCACGTGCGGCAGCTCTTCGCGGAACAGCGACACCACGCGCGGCAGCAGGGTCTGCGTGATCCAGGGCGTGATGGCCACGGTCAGGCGCTGCTGCGCGCCGGTGTCGCGGTGGCGTGAGAGCGTGTCTTCGGCCTGGCGCAGTTGGGCCAGCACGCGCTGCGCATGCTCCAGCAGCTCCAGGCCGGCCGGCGTGAAGGCGATGCCGCCGCCGTGGCGCGTGAACAGCGCCACCTGCGCATGCGCCTCCAGTTCGCGCAGGCCCTGCGTGACCGTGGCCTGGGTGACGCCCAGTGCCCGCGCGGCGGCGCGGATGCTGCCTTCGGAGGCGACGGCGGCGAGATAGCGGAGCTGGTGCAGCTTCATGGCGGCCGATTATCCGCAGCCATCGGTGGCGACAGGCGCCGCCCACCTCCGCATGGCGGCGCCTGTCTGCCCCGGCGGGCAGCGAATTCCTAGACTCGCCGCAAGACAGCAAGGAGACAGATTTCCCCATGACGACCTACACCGTCGACAACGCCGCCGCCCTCGAGAGCGTGCTGCCCGCCGTGCGCGAGGTCGCGCCCGAGATGGTCGGCCTGCGCCACCAGATTCACGCCCACCCCGAGCTGGCCTACGAAGAGCACGTCACCAGCGAGCTGGTGGCCACGCGCCTGGCCGAGTGGGGCTACGAGGTGCACCGCGGCCTGGCCGGCACCGGCGTGGTCGCCACGCTGACATGCGGCACGGGCACGCGGCGCCTGGGCCTGCGCGCCGACATGGACGCGCTGCCGATCCAGGAAACGACCGGCCTGCCCTACGCCAGCCAGGTGCCCGGCAAGATGCACGCCTGCGGCCACGACGGCCACACCAGCATCCTGCTGGCCGCCGCGCGCGTCATCGCGCAGGAGCGCGGCTTCGACGGCACGCTGCACCTGATCTTCCAGCCGGCCGAGGAAGGCCTGGGTGGCGGGCGCCGCATGGTCGAAGAAGGCCTGTTCGAGCGCTTTCCCTGCGACGCCATCTTCGCGCTGCACAACATGCCCGGCTTTCCGGCGGGCAAGTTCGGCTTCAAGGAAGGCTCGTTCATGGCCTCGTCCGACTCGGTGACCATCACGGTGACGGGGCGCGGCGGGCACGGCTCGGCGCCGCACCTGTCGGCCGACCCGGTGGTGGCGGCGGCGCATATCGTCGTGGCGCTGCAGACCATCGTGTCGCGCAACGTCGACCCGCGCGAGATGGCGGTGGTGTCGGTGGGCGCGATCCACGGCGGCGACGCGCCCAACGTGATTGCCGACAGCGTGCAGATGCGCCTCACGGTGCGCGCCTACCGCCCCGAGATCCGTGCCATGCTGCGCGAGCGCATCACCGAGTTGGCGCAGGCGCAGGCCGCCACGCTCGGCGTGAAGGCCGAGGTGGACTACCACTGGCGCTACCCCGCGCTGGTGAACGACGAAGAGTCCACGCGCTTCGCACGGCAGGTCGCACACGACTGGCTGGGCGACGACGGCCTGCTGCCGCCGCTGGCGCCGCTCACGGGCAGCGAAGACTTCTCCTTCATGCTCGAGCGCTGCCCCGGCAGCTACCTGATCGTGGGCAACGGCGAAGGCGAGCACCACCGCACCGGCGGCTGCATGGTCCACAACCCCGGCTACGACTTCAACGACGCGATCCTGCCGATCGCGGCCAGCTACTGGGTGCAGCTGGTGCGGCGCTTCCTCACCGCGCAGGCCTGAGCGGGCCTCTTCCTTTTCCCACTTCCCCGTACTGGAACCGCGATGACCCGTCTTGCTTCTTCCGTTTCGCGCCGCGTGGCACTGAGCGCACTCGGCGCCGCCGCCTTCTGTGCCGCCGCCCCCGCGTTCGCGCAGGGTACCTACCCCGCCAAGCCCATCAAGCTGCTGGTCGGCTACGCGCCGGGCGGTTCGGTCGACATGGCCGCGCGCGTGGCGGCGGACATCCTGTCGGCCAAGCTCGGTGCGACGGTGGTGGTCGAGAACGTGACCGGCGCCGCAGGCGTGGTCGCGGCGCAGCGCGCGGTGAGCAGCCCCGCCGACGGCTACACGCTGCTGGCCGGCTCCAGCAACGAGATGGCGGCCACGGTGCTGGTGAACCCAGCGCAGCGCTACGACCCGGTGAAAGACCTGACCCCCGTCAGCCTGCTCGCCTTCGCGCCCGTGCTGCTGGTGGCGAGTCCGAAGGTGGGCGTGAAGAACCTCGACGAGTTCATCGCCCTGGCCAAGCGCAACCCCGGCAAGTACAGCTACGGCAGCTCAGGCGTGGGCTCGACACTGCACTTCGTGGGCGAGCAGATCAAGCAGCGCGCGGGCCTGTTCCTCACGCACATTCCCTACCGCGGCACCGCGCCGCTCACGAGCGACCTGGTCGGCGGCACGCTGGACTTCGCGATCGTGTCGCCCACCGCCGCGGCGCCCTTCCTGCAGGGCGGGCGGATCGTGCCGCTGGGCGTGTCGTCGGCCAAGCGCTTTCCCGGCCTGCCGCAGGTGCCGGCGCTCGGCGAGCATCCGCAGCTGAAGGGCTATGAGCTGAGCGGCTGGTTCGCGCTCGCGGGCCCGAAGGACCTGCCCGCGCCCATCGTGCAGAGCCTGCGCGCGGCGCTGCAGGCCGGCCTGGCCGACCCGGCGATCCGCCGACGGCTGGAAGAAGGCGGCTCCATTCCCGCCACGGGCAAGGAAAACCTCGGGCAGATCATGCGCGAGGACACGGCCAAGTACACGACGCTGGTGAAGTTCGCGAACATGCGCGACTGAGGCCCGCCGGGTCGTTTCAGCGCGGGGCGTCGCCGCCCTGGCGCTCCTCCACCCACCACTTCGCCTGCGCAGCATTCATCGCGCGCGCGTTGACAATCATTTCCTCGATCTGCGCACGCGTGGCCGGCGAATCGACCATCCACGCGGTCTGCACGGCATGCGCGGGCCCGCCTTCGGCGAGCCGGTATTCCAGACAAAAACGAACCTCATTGCTCATCGGTGATCGAACCCTCTCTTCGCCACCGATTCTGTCTGACTCAAGTGAAACAGAACGCTTCTTCGATGCGTCGCAGCCACAGGAACCGATGGCGTTTTGAGGCCATTCGTTCACAATGATTGCACCGTTGTTGCAGCGGAAAGGAGTGTGAAACCATGTTCGACTTCTTGTTTCGGCCCACCCACACGGCCTATTTGAAACGTGCCTCGGCACTGCTCGAAGAGGCGCAGATGGCACGCATCGAACACCAGGCTGCCGCAGAGCATCACAGCGCCCTCGCCCGCATGTACGCGGAACGTGCCCGGCGGCTCGAGAACGAGCTGTACCGGCAACCTCGCGCCGCGGAGCACGGCACCGAGGCAGTGGCGGTCGCGGTGGAAGACCGCCCGCAGCTGTACTCGCTGGATGGCAGCCGCAAGGCGACGACGCACCCGGCCGGCAGCTGACGCCGGCCCGCGCGATCGCCTCGAGGTCGCGCCCGGCGACAAGGGCGCGGCTGTGCCGATGCGGTGATCCGGGGTGATGTAATCCGGCTCCCCGGCCTTCACCGCGAGAACCCCATGCGCTTCATTGCCTGCATCGCCGCCTGCGCGGCCCTGGCCCTGTCCCAAGCCCACGCGCAAACCGCCGCGCCTTACGACGGCCCGCTGTTCGACACCCACCTGCACTACAACCAGGAAGCCTGGGACGGCACCGCCGGCCCCTTCCCGCCCACCGAGGCGCTCGCGCGCATGCAGCGCAACCAGGTGAAGGCCATCATCGCGAACTCGCGGCCCAACGCCGGCACGCAGACCCTGGCCGCCGCACGCGAGACCCGCGCCGCCGGCGTCACCGTGGTGCCCTTCGTGCGCCTGTACCGCAACCGCGACGACTACAACAACTGGTTCCGCGACGAAAGCATCCACGAGATGGTGCTGGCCGAACTGGCGCGCGGCACCGCCAGCGGCCCCTACCGCGGGCTCGGCGAATTCCACCTGTACGAGAGCGCCAACGCCAACGGCCCGGTCGCGAAGAAACTCATCGCGCTGGCCGAGGAGAAAAAGCTCGCCGTGCTCGCGCACGTGGACGATGTGGCCGTCGACCTGCTGATGGCGAACGCGCCGTCGAAGGGCCGTGCGCTGCGCCTCATCTGGGCCCACACCGGCATCGGCGGCACGCCGGTCGAGCGCGTGCAGGCGATGCTGGAGCGCTACCCGCTGCTGATGGGCGAACTCTCGTACCGCCCCGGACTGACCTGCGAGGGCGGACGCCTGTGCCCCGAATGGCGCGCGCTGATCCTCAAGCACCCCGATCGCTTCATGGTCGGCTCCGACACCTGGGTCAACCAGCGCTGGAGCGCCTACGACGAAATCATGCGCGGCTACCGCACCTGGCTGGGCGACCTGCCGCCCGCCGTGGCGCAGCGCATCGCCTGGGGCAACGCGGCGGCGCTGTTCGACCTGCGCTGAGGCCGGCCCGCGCAGGAGGTCTCAGGCGGCCTGATCGCGCAGCGCGGCCACCTCGCGCAGCCGCTGGTGCGCGGCGCCGTCCCACGCCACCGGCTGCTGGTTCTTCGCGCACAGGTAGTGGTGCGTGAACACGCCCAGATAGGCGTCCAGCGTCTGCTGCGCGGCCTGCTCGCCGGCCAGGTCCATGCACATCGCCGCCACCTCGCTGGTGCAGAAGTGGTCGCCGCGGCCGGAGTTGCGCAGCTTGTACTGCGTGATCTGCTCGGGCTGCAGGCTCAGCACCGGCAGCCGGTCGAGGTAGGGGCTGCGGCGAAACATCTTGCGCGCCTCGGCCCAGGTCGCGTCGAACAGAATGAACAGCGGGCGCTTCGCGCTGCCGCCACCGGCCGTATCAGGCGATGCAGGAACACCCAGCACCACGCGCTCGGGCGCCGCGTACTGCCCCGGGAACACCACGTAGGGCTGCCATTGCGGGTCGTCCAGCAGCGCCAGCAGCGCGGGATCGGTCTCGGTGCGGGCCCAGCCGAAGGCGAAGGTGTCGGCCACCACATCGGCCACCAGCCACCCCGTGTTGGTGGGCTTGAGCGGCTCGATGTCGGCCATGAGCAGGCACACCCCCGCGCGCGTGGCCACCGGAGGACGCACGGCGCACATGCAATGGCTGGGCACCAGGCGGCAGCCCGCACAGCGCTCGCGCTTGAAACCGCCACGGGCAAGAAAAGGCTTGGCGCTGCGCGCCAGGCGCGCGGCGCGAAGGAGGGAGACGGCGTGAGGCATGCACCGATTCTCGGTGGCGTGGCCGCCAGCGCCGTGCGGCGGCACGCGCCGGCTCGCTAGACCAGCCGCAGGTCCTTCACCGCCGCACCGCCGAACACCCGCGCCACCTGCGCCGTCGACAGCCCATACATCCGCTGGAACAACCCGCCCAGCACCGCCCGGTACTCGTTGAGCACCGCGTGGTCGCGGTTCTGGAACAGCGTGGCCTGCGTCAGCGGCTGCTGTTCGCCCACGACGCGCCCGCCCGCCTGTGCGGCCAGGCCGCCGCCGAGCACCCAGTACACGGTGCCGTGCCCGTGGTCGGTGCCGCGGTTGCCGTTCTCGCGGAAGGTGCGGCCGAACTCGCTGACGACGACCACCACGGTCTGGCGCCAGGCAGGCTCGCCCATTTCCTGCGCGAAGCCGGCGACGCCGCGGCCCAGCTCTTCGAAGCGGTTGGCCAGGTAGCCCTTGGCCGCGCCCTGCCCCACGTGGGTGTCCCAGCCGCCGACGTCGACAAAGCCGATGTCGTAGCGCTCGCGCATCAACAGCGCCATGCGGCGCGCGACCTGCTCGAAGCCCTTGGGGCTCATGGCGTTGCGGCTGGCGGCGTCCATCTCGGCCTGCATGGCGCGCACCACCTCGTCGCGCACCTGGAAGCCCTCGGCCACGGGCTGCGCGAGCGCGGTGTTGCGGTACATCGACGCAATGATCTGGCTCTGCCGCGCATCGAGGGCCTGCCGCGCCACGCCCGCGAGCGCCATGTTGGCGGCCTTGGCGTCGTCGCCGCGCAGCACGATGGGCAGCTGGTCGGTGAAGGCGATGGGCGACACGTCGGCCAGCGGCCCGGCGCCGAGCACGCCGGCCAGCCGGTTGAGAAAGCCCGAGCGGTAGTCGCGCCGCGCGTTGTCGGGCGCCACGCCCAGCTCGATCGCGTCCTGCGTCTCGAAGTGGCTGCGCGTGAGGTCGTCGGTGCCGGCGAAGGCAATGAAGGCCGCCTGCTTGCGCTGGTACAGCGGCAGCACGCTCTGCGCGAGCGCGGGGTGCAGGCCCCAGTCGCCGCCGTCCAGCGGCAACGCACCGTCGGGCGTGCCGGGCCGGGGGATGGCGATGTTGGGCCGCGAGGCGTAATAGAAGTCGCTGTTCGCGGTGGGCACCAGCAGGCTGGTGCTGTCGTAGGCGCCGCGCAGGAACACGACGAGCAGCTTGGTGCCCTCGGCCGCGGGCGCGGCGACCACGCGCGCGGCGGCGCCGGCCAGCGGCGTGGCGGCGATGAGTTGCAGCAGGTGTCGACGTTGCATGACGGTCCCTCTTTTCAACGCCGCATCAGCTCGGGCGATGCGAGCAGGAAGGTGTTCCACTCCGGCGGGTTCTTCGCCTGCGCAAGCGCCTGCTGCGTGTCGGCGCTCAGGCCGGGCTGCAGCGCATGCACGGCGCGCGACTCGGCCAGCGGCGGAAACGGCGGCTTCTCGAGCGGCGCCTTGTCGTCGGTGCGGAACAGCACGGCGCCGCCCGTGCCGATGGCGCGCGCAATCTCGAAGCGGGTGTTCATCTGGCCCGCGCTGGCCCAGGCGGCCTCGTTGAGCGGGTAGCCGTCGGGCGTCTCGTGGGCGTACAGGGTCTCGCCCATGCGGTTGATCCAGCCGATCATCGGCGTGGTGTTGAGCACCACGCGCTCGTCGTAGGCCAGC
Organism: Variovorax sp. GW823-FHT02B07; assembly: GCF_058797695.1. NCBI lineage: Bacteria > Pseudomonadati > Pseudomonadota > Betaproteobacteria > Burkholderiales > Comamonadaceae > Variovorax > Variovorax sp. GW823-FHT02B07. Next base: position 1,407,670 of record NZ_JBXAJX010000001.1, on the reverse strand, counting down.
CGCACGCCCGCCACCACGTAGTGCACGGGGTCGCGGAACTTGCGGCCCAGCGAGGCGGCGAACTCGCGCGATTCGAACAGCGTCTGCAGGGTGGCCGCAATGTCGCCGTCGCTGCGCGTGAAGGTGGCGGCCATGCGATCGACCAGCGCGGGCGGCGGCTCGTCGGCCACGAAGTACACGGCGAGCTTGCGCGAGATAAAGCGCGCGGTGGCCGGCGCGCGCGCCAGGCGGTCGAGCGCCTCGTCGGTCTCGGCCAGGCCGCGCGCTTGAATGGGCTGGCCCAGGAAGATCTTGGGGCCGTAGTCGTGCCGGTTCGGGTGGAACTCGAACAGGCCCTGGCGCACGTAGTCGGCGCGCACGGCCGGGCGCACCGCGGGCGGCGCCGCGTCGGGCGGCTGCACGCTGACACCCACGCCGGTCAGCACGCGCGCCAGCTCCTGCACGTCGGCCTGCGTGTAGCCGCCGCCCACGCCCAGCGTGTGCAGCTCCATGAGCTCGCGCGCGTAGTTCTCGTTGATGCGGTTGGCGGCGTTCTGCGCGTTGTCGAGGTAGCGCAGCATGGCCGGGTGCCGCGCGGTGGCGCCCAGCAGGTCGCGGAACTTGCCGAGCGCGTGCGGGCGGATGGCGTTCTCTTCGTAGTCGCCGACCATCGCGCGCACCAGGTCCTTGCGGATGCTGACGCTGAAGTGGTTCATCCAGAACCAGGTCATCTGCTCCTGCAGCTGGTTGGGCGAGTACAGCGCGCGCAGCAGGAAGCGCTGCTGCGCCTCGCGCGCGAGGGTGTTGAGTTCCTGCTGGTAGGCCGTGCGTGCGGCCTTCTTCGCTTCTTCGTCGGGCAAGGCATCGGCGGCCTTGCGCCGGGCATCGAGCGCGAAGACGAGCTGATCGAGCGGCGTGCGCGAGATGGCCATGGCGTCGATCTGTGCCTGCGCCGCCGCGGGCAGCGGACGCGGCGCGGGACGCAGCTGGCGGCCCATCCAGCGCGGCAGGCCGTCGCGCGCCGGCTCGGCCTGGCTGCCGGCGTTGGCGCCCCAACTCACGCGGTCGAGCCAGCGCAGCTGCGCGGCGGGCGTGTCGGCGGCATGGCCCAGCGCCGTGAGCGGCGGGCCCTCGGGACGCAGCAGGCCGGTGGAGCAGGCGGTGAGCGCCAGCACGGCGACCAGCGTCACGGCGATCGCGCGCGAACGGTGCAGCTTCGGAAACGGCATGCGGTCGATCATGCGCCCTTCAACCGCTTCGCGATGTAGGCGGTTGACCGACCTCGGGCCGCGCTCAGGTAAAGCTGAAGGTCAGCTTCGTTTCAGGACGAAACGACGGGGCCGAGGCCCCGCACGTTCAGGCCTTGGCCGTGCTGCTGGGCTCCGCGCCCGCAATCTGCCGCAGCGCGCGCTCGAACACCTCGACCGGCTGGCCGCCGGAGATCAGGTGCTGGTCGTTGATGATGATCGCGGGCACCGAATGGATGCCGGCGTCGGTGTACAGGCGCTCGCGTTCGCGGGTTTCCTGCGCGAACTCGTCGCCGGCCAGGATCTCGCGGGCCCGCGCCGCGTCCAGCCCTGCCTCGGTCGCCGCGCGCACCAGCACCTCGATGTCCGAAGGGTTCTGGCTGTCGGTGAAGTAGGCCTTCAGCAGCAGCTTCTTGAGCGCCACCTGCTTGGCCGGGTCTTCCAGTTCGGCCCAGTGCAGCAGGCGGTGGGCGTTGAAGGTGTTGTACACGCGGGGCCGGCCCCCGGCGCTGAACTCGAAGCCGACGGCCGCACCGCGCTGGCGGATCGCCTCGCGGGCCTGGGCCTGCTGCTCGCGCGAGGAACCGTACTTCTGGTTCAGGTGCTCGAAGGTGTCCTGGCCTTCGGGCGGCATCTGCGGGTTCAGCTCGAAGGGCTGGAAATGCAGTTCGGCCGTGACCTCCGGCGCCACCCGTTTCAGGGCGGCCTCGAGTGAGCCGAGGCCCACGGCGCACCAGGGGCAGGACACATCGGAAACGAAATCGATCTTGAGATGGGCGGTCATGGCGCCATTCTTCATGGCGCCACAACCCCTTTGTGCGCGCGGGGTCTTCAGGCCATGGCCTTGCGGCGCTCGCGCTCCGTGCGGGCGCTGGCCAGCGTTTCTTCGCGCAGCCGGTCGTACTCGGCCTTGTCGACCGGCACCGCGTTCGGGTTGCCCAGGTCGTGCATGTGGACGCGGTAGGTCTCGCGGGCGCTCATGGCGGCCAGCGCGGCCAGCACGGTCACGGCGAAGGTGATCGCACCCACGGTGAACCAGATGTTGGTCGAGCCCGGAGGCGCCACGGCGGCGAACAGCGCCGGCAGCAGCGCGGTGAAGGTGGTGCCGATATTCTGCGAGATGGCCATGGCCGACACGCGGTTGCGGGTGCGGAACAGCTCCGGGTAGAAGCTCGGGAAGGTCGCGTTGTAGCCCTGGTACACGATGCCCCACATCAAGAGCGACATGCAGATGGCCAGCGGCACGTTCTTGATGCTGATGGCGTACAGGTACACGAACGACAGCAGGCCCGAAGCCAGTGCGCCCACGATGATCGGCGGCTTGCGGCCGATGCGGTCCGACAGGTTGCCCACGAACGGGATCACCAGCACGGCCAGGATGTTGCCCAGCACGGGAATCCACAGGTACACGTCTTTCTGGAAGCCGATGCCGTAGGCGGCCTGCACCGCGTAGGCCGCGCCGAACACGGTGGCGACCACGGGAATCACGTTCATCAGCGCCATGCAGATCACGCGCAGCATGTCGCCCCAGCTGTCGGTCAGCGCCTGGACGATCGGCGCCTTGGCCACTTCGCCCTTCTGGTCGACTTCGGCGAAGGCCGGCGTTTCGTCGACCTCGCGGCGGATGATGTAGCCGGCCACGATCACGATGAAGCTCAGCAGGAACGGAATGCGCCAGCCCCACGAGTTGAAGGACTCTTCAGGCATGTAGTGCGCCAGCGGCAGGAACACGGCGGCCGCCAGGATCTGGCCGGCCTGCACGCCCTGCAAGGTGAAGCTCGCGAAGAAGCCGCGGCGCCCGAACGGTGCGTGCTCCAGGATCATCGAGCTCGCGCCCGAGATCTCGCCGGCCACCGCGAAGCCCTGCACCAGGCGCAGGAACACCAGCAGCGCCGGCGCCAGCAGGCCGACCTGGTCGTAGGTCGGCAACAGGCCCACGGCCACGGTCGAGAAGCCCATCAGGAACATGCACAGCACCAGCACCTGCTTGCGCCCGTGCGTGTCGCCCCAGTGGCCGAGCACGAAGGCGCCGATGGGGCGCGCGACATAGCCCACGCCGTAGGTCGCGAGCGACGCAATGATGGCCGTGGTCGGGTCGCCCTTGGGAAAGAAGATCTGCGGAAAGATCAGCGCCGCGGCGGTGGCGTAGATGAAGAAGTCGTAGTACTCCAGCGCCGAGCCGATCCAGCCGCTGGCGGCGGCTTTCCTCGACTGGTGCTTGCCTTGCGGCTCTTTGGCGGATGGGTGGGCCATGGGTTGTCTCCAGTGGTGTGACGAAGGTGTCGGATGCGAGGGGAAAAAATCAGTCTTTTTGTTGGGGCTGCTGCGCCTGCGACGCCATGCGCGCGGGTGCGTTGAGCGCGCCATAGGCGTCGTAGCCGCCCACGCGCTGCGCGACCTCGAAGAAAAGGCCGCCGTCGAAACTCTCGGTGTAGATGTGCAGGTAGTCGCCGGCCGCCGAGCGGTCGAACAGCACGCCCGCTTCGCGCATGCGCGCCAGCAGCTCGGGCGCCACGTCGATGCGCGTGGCCAGGTCGTCGTAGTAGTTGTCCGAGATCGGCACGAAGCGCGTGCCGTTGGCGCGCAGCCGGGCCACGGTGTCGAAGATGTCGTCGCAGTCGAGCGCGATGTGGTGCACCGCGCCGCCACCGGTCACGCTCAGCGTGCGCGCGGTGCGCGTGCGCTGGCTCAGCGACACGTTCAGCACCAGGCGCAGGCTGCGGTCGACATTGGCCACGCCGCGGCTGCGAATCAGCCCGAAGGGGTCGGCCAGCTCCAGGCTCTCGCCGGGCTCCAGGCCGAGCACGGCGCGCGTGAACAGCACCCAGGTGTCGAGCTGGTCGAGCGCCAGGCCCAGCGCGACGTGGTCGATGCGCGTGAGGCCGGCATCGCTGTCGCCCGGCCCCGCGTCCTCGAGGATGAAGTCGGTCTCGTACAGCCCGTTGGCGCCCAGCGCCTCGGGCACGAAATGGATCAGGTTGCCACCCGGCGCCACGATGGCTGGCACGCGCAGCTCGTTCGGCCCCACCGGGCTGTCGTGGCGCTGCGAGCGCATGGCGCTGGCGCGGCCCACGGCCGCGAGCGGGTCGGCGCAGCGCACGCCCAGCGCGCAGACCGAGGTGCCGTGCGCCTCGAAACGGCGGCGCGCAAACGAGTCCGGCTGCGCGTTGACGATGAAGTGGATGCCGCCCTGGCGGTACAGCGTGACGGCCTTGGAGCGATGGCGCCCGACACGGCGAAAGCCCAGCTGCCCGAGCAGCGCGCCGAGCGTGGCGGCCGAGGCCTCGTCGGCCGCGAACTCGATGAACGACAGGCCCGAGAGCGCCGGCGCGGGCGGCGGATTGAACAGCTCCACGCGCTGCGGCTGCACGGGGGCATTCCCGTTGGCGAGCCGCTCGCGCGTTTCGCTTTCGAGGTACAGCAGCGAGCGCATCGCATCGACGGCGGTGCGGCGGTTCGGCGTCTCGCGGAAGATGTCGTTGAAGATCTCCAGCGACAGCGGCCCGGTGTAGCCCGCGCGCAGCACCTGCTCGAAGAAGCCGACCACGTCGAAATCGCCCTGCCCCGGGAACGAGCGGTGGTGGCGCGCCCACTGCAGCACGTCCATCGACAACAGCGGCGCATCGGCCATCTGCACGAAGAAGATCTTCTCGCCCGGAATGGCGGCGATGCCCGCCGGATCGTCCTTCAGCGACAGCGTGTGGAAGCTGTCGAGGATCAGCCCGAGGTGCGGGTGGTCGGCGCGCTGCACGATGTCCCAGGCCTGGGCGTAGCGCGAGGTGTGGCGGCCCCAGGCCAGCGCCTCGAAGCCCACGCGCAGGTTGCGGCGCGCGGCGCGTTCGGCCAGTTCGTGCAGCTGGGCGGCGGCGCGCGCCGGGTCGTTCACCGACAGCGGCGAGGTGTTGGAGCAGCACAGCACCAGCGGCGCGCCCATGGCTTCCATGAGGTCGAACTTGCGTTCGGCGCGCTCCAGGCTGCGGTGGAACTGCGCTTCGGGCATGCCTTCGAAGTCGCGGAAGGGCTGGTACAGGTCGATAGCCAGGCCCAGGTCGGCCACGATGCGGCGCAGCTCGGCGGCGGTGCCGCGGAAGTTGACGAAGTCGGCTTCGAACAGCTCGATGCCGTCGAAGCCCGCGGCCGCGATGGCTTCGAGCTTCTGGCGGAGGGTGCCGCTGAGCGAGACGGTGGCAATGGCGCGGTGCATGGGGATGGACTGTAGAAAGAGCCCGGGCGCGCCACAACGCAAATCAGCCCCGCCTGATCGATGATCGCACGCTACCGATCATCATTCGCACGAAATAGGGGTTACACCTAGCCCGCGCGGGGGTGCGGGCCGGGCGTTTTTTCAGAGGCTGCGCCAGTAATCGATCAGCATCTGCGCGAACTCGACCGGGCGCTCCACCGCGCTCAGGTGCGCGGCGTCGATGGTCGCCAGCCGCGCGCCCGGGATCTGCGCCACCATGGCCTCGGACATGGCCAGGGGCGTGGCCTCGTCCTGCAGCCCGCCGATCACCAACGTGGGCGTGGCGATGCGGCGGTTGCTGTCGCGAAAGTCGATGGCGGCCACGGCGTTGCAGCTCTCGATGTAGCCCTGCGCGTCGGTGCGCACCAGCGTGTCGTGCAGCGTGCGCGCGGCCACCGCGCCCTCGGGCGTGGCGGCGTAGGCCGGCGTGAGCCAGCGCGCCACGGCGCCCGGCGCGATGGCGGCCACGCCCTTGGCGGCCACGGTTTCCGCGCGCAGGCGCCACGGGGCCTGGTCGGGGTAGTGCGCGGCCGAATTGGCGATCACCACGGTCTTGAGCTGCGCGGCGTGCCGCACCGCCAGCGCCTGCGCGGTCATGCCGCCCATCGACAGGCCCACGAAGTGCACGGGCTCGCCGCCCGTCTCGCGCGCGATCAGCTCGGACGCGTCCTGCGCCAGCGTTTCCACGCGCAGCACGCCGGGCACCACCTCGGAGCCGCCGTGGTTGCGGTGGTCGTAGCGGATCACCGTGTGGGCGCGCGCGAGCTGCGCGGCCACGCCGTCCCACATGTGCAGGTCGCAGCCGAGCGCATGGCTGAGCACGACGAAGGGGCCGTCGCCTTCGCGCACGACATTCAGGCGGGGGGAGGAAGTGGTCATGGTGTGGAGTCCTTCTGGGGAGAGGATGGAGAAGCAGGTTGCGCAAGGCGCGGCAGCCACAGGAACGCGATGGCCAGCAGCACGGTGCCGGCCATCAGCATCGGCACCACCATCGGCCAGGCGCCGTACGAAAAACTCGTGTCGACGAACAGCGCGGCGACCTGCCCCACGCAGAACGCGACCATCATCATGCCGAAACCGGACCACGACACGGCCCGCCCCGCCAGGTGCGGCAGGTCGCCCACGGCGCCGGCCTGCCCGCAGGGCTGGTGGATGCCGTGGCCGAGGCAGTACACGGCGTGGCCCGCCAGCAGCGGCACCGCGCTGTGCGGCATCAGCCAGCAGCCCAGCGCCTGGATCACGGCGCCGGTGATGCTCAGCACCGCGCCCAGGCGCACGGTGCGCATCGGCCCGAAGCGGCGCAGCAGGCTGCGGCACATCGTGGTGCTGAAGATGTAGACCAGCGAGCCGCCGGCCGGAATCCAGCCGTACCACGCAGGCGACCAGCCGAGGTAGCCGATGTAGACCATCGGCGAAAGCAGCAAGAAGCAGAACAGCCCGCCGTAGGTGGCCGCCGCCACCGAGGCCCAGGCGCGGAAGGCGCGGCTCGCGAACACGGCGCGCGTGCTGCCGCGCGGCGCGGACGATTCGCCTCCGGCCAGTGGCTTGCGCGTTTCGCCGAACGAGCGCCAGCACAGCGCGAACAGCGCCAGTGAATAGACCGCCATCGCGACCATCACCCAGCGCCAGCCTGCGCCCTGCACCAGCCAGGCGCCCAGCAGCGGCGCCACCAGCCCGACCATGCCCAGCCCCGTGAGGCCCCGTGCCATGACGTGCGGGCCCTCGTGCGCCGGATACAGGTCGCGCACCGCGGCGCGTGAGCACACGAGAATCGCCGCCATCGAAAAACCCTGCAGCGTGCGCCAGCCCGCGAGCACCGCCACGCTGCCCGCAAAGGCGCCGCCGAAAGCGGCGACCACATAGCAGGCCAGCCCCGCCAGCAGCACCGGCCGTCGGCCGAAGCGGTCGGCCAGCGGGCCGCACAGCAGCTGCGCAAAGCCGAAGGCCAGCACGAACAGCGTGAGGCTGGTGCTGGCTGAGCCCAGCTCCTTCGCGATGGCGGGGAGCGCGGGCAGATAGCTGTCGGTGGCCACCGGTTGCGCGGCCAGCAGCAGCGGCAGCAGCAAGGTGAAACTGACGTCGAACCGGCCCTTCTTCGGGGCGACCGGCGCGTTCACTGCGCCGCGGACGGAGCAGCGGGTGCTGCGGGCAGCAGGCCCTTCTCGCGCAGGATGTTCGTCGCGATGCCGAAGGCGTGGTTGGCCACCGGCACGCCGCAGTAGATCGCGGCCATCATGATCACTTCCTTGATCTCGTCGGGCGTGAGGCGCGACTCGGGCGGGCCGTCGAGCGCGGCGCGCACGTGCATGGCGAACTCTTCGTACGCATGGATGCCCAGCATCATCGACAGCACCATGAAGCGGCGCGTCTTGTCGCCCAGCGCGGGGCGGCCCCAGATGTCGTTCCACGCGTGGCGCGTGATCAGTTCCTGGAACTCGGCGTTGAAGCCGTTGCGGTTGGCGAGCGACTTGTCGACCCAGGCGTCGCCGAGCACGCGGCGGCGGTTGACGAGGCCGTCTTCGTAAGGATTGCTCGGGGTGTCGGGGGCGGTCATGGCGAGAGTTCCTTGTCGGATGAGAGTTGGGCTTGCAGGGCTTTCACCTGCGCCAGTGCGGTCTGCCCCGCGTTCACGGCGAGCGCGGGGTCGAACCATTCGTCGGCCGCGTCGCGCGGCAGCTCGGCGCGCAGCCGGTCGATGTTGGCGCGCATGCGCGTGGCATCGACCTGCAGGCCGGGCAAGGCGCCGGCCATGGCGCGCACGCTGCCGTGCGCCGACATCAACAGCTGCGGCCATTCGGCCAGCTCAGCCTGCCAGGCGCCGAGCGCGCGTTCGTGCTGCTGCGGCATGGCGCCGAGCAAGGCGGCCACGCGTTGCGGCGCGCGGTGCGCGGCAGCAATGGCGACCATCGAGGCCACAGGGTTGCGCTTGTGCGGCATCGCCGACGAGCCACCGCGCCCGGGTTCGCTGGGCTCGGCGACCTCGGCCACTTCGTACTGGCCGAGCAGCGAAATGTCGACCGCGACCTTGCCCAGGCTGCCCGTGAGCAGGCCGAGCTCGCAACCAAGCGCGACCCATTCGTCGCGCTGCGTGTGCCACGTCGCGCCGGGGTCGCCCAGGCCGAGTTCCTTGGCCATGCGCTGGCGCACTGCGGCGCCCTGCCCCTTCATCTGCGCCAGCGTGCCGACGGCGCCGCCGAGCTGCAGCTGCAGCGCGTGCTTCGCGGCGGCGCGCAGGCGGGTGCGGCTGCGCACCAGCGGCGCGGCCCAGCCGGCGCACTTGAAGCCGAAGCTGGTGACCGAGGCCGGCTGCATCAGCGTGCGCGCGAGCATCGGCGTGTCGGCATGCTGCACGGCCAGGCGCAGCAGCGCGTCGGCGGCCTTGGCCAGGTCGGCCTCGACCAGTGCGACGGCTTCGCGCGTGACCAGCGCCATCGCGCTGTCGATCACGTCCTGGCTGGTGCTGCCGAAATGCACGAAGGGCACAGCCTCGGCATTGAACAGGCCCACCGCTTCGCGCAGTGCCTTCACCAGCGGGATGGCGACGCTGCCCGCGCGTCCGCTCTCGCGCACGATCTTGGCCACGTCGAACAGCTCGACCTTGCAGCTGCCGACGATCGAATGCGCGGCGCTCTCGGGGATCAGCCCCTCGGCCGCCTGCGCGCGCGCGAGCGCGGCCTCGAAGCGCAGCATGGCGTCGACGAAGGCGCGGTCGCTGAAGGCGCCCAGCGTTTCGGAGGTGGAAAGGAAGCCTTCAAAAATGCTCATGCGTGTTCCGGTGTTTTCAGTATTTCAATTGCGCAACGGCGCGCAGCTCTTCGGGCGAGGCGGTGCCGAAACCGAAGAACTCAAGGTAGGCTGGGATCATCTCGAACAGCATGTCAGTGCCGACCTGCACCTGGCAGCCCTTGGCCTTGGCGGCCTGCAGCAGCGGCGTGTACTCGGTCTTCATGACGACCTCGCCGACGAAGGTCTCGGGCGCGATGCGGTCCACGTCGAAGGGCAGCGGGTCGGTGTCCTTCATGCCCAGCGGCGTGGCGTTGACGACGATGTCGAAGCCCGCCGGGTCCTTCGAGCCGGTGGTGACCTTCATCTGCGGATAGTGTTCGCGCAGCCGCGCGGCCAGCGCCTGCGCCGAGGCATCGCTCATGTCGAACAGCATCAGCTCGGCCGCGCCGGCTGCCGCGATCGAAGCCGCAATGGCCGACCCGACACCGCCCGTGCCCGACACCAGCACGCGCGTGCCCTTGAACAGGCGCCCCTTGCGCTCCACGCCGCGCACGAATCCTGCGCCGTCGAACTGGTCGCCCAGCAGGCTGCCGTCGGGCCGCTTGAGCACGGCGTTGCAGGCGCCCGCGACGCGCGCGGTGGGCGTGACCTCGTCGACCAGCGACATCGTCCTGACCTTGTGCGGCATCGTCACCAACGCGCCGCGCAGGTTCGAGAACTTGAAGATCTGCGCGAGCGACACCGCGTAGTCCTCGGGCTTCACGCCCATGGGCACGACGACCGCGTCGATGCCCTGCTTGTCGAACCAGGGGTTGTAGATCATCGGCGCCTTGAAGGCTTCGGTGGGGTAGCCGATGTGGGCGATGAGCGTGGTCTTGCCGGAGATCATGGGAGTCGTCTTGTTCAGGAAGGTACGGGGTCAGGCCACGCTCGGGGATTGGTAGCGCAATGGCGTTGCGATCTCAGCGTGCATCGCCGGCGGATAGATGAGCTCGCGCAAAAAGTCGGCGTCGGCCTGCATCGCATCCGCCGCGTCGATGTGACCGAAGTAGCGGAAGTAGTGCGGCATCTGCTGCACCAGCATCTCGAAGCCGGCCTGCGCATTCAGGCCGCGCGCCCGCGCCGCACGCACCAGCGGCGTGGGCTGGTTGCGCAGCAGGATGTCGAACAGCGCCGCGTGCGGTTCCATGCGCGCCACGTCCAGCGGCAGCGCGTCGTCTTCGGCCAGGCCCAGCGGTGTGGCGTTGATGACGAGGTCGTAGCCCTCGGGCGCGTTGCTGTCGACCGCGACCACGGTCGCATCGAAGAAAGCGTCGAGCTTGGCGGCCACGCCCGCGGCCTTGCCGGAGGCGGTGTCGAAGAAGGCGATGTGCTCGGCGCCGTTCACCGTGCCGCCTTCGGCCAGCGCCACGCCGATGGCCGCGGCGCTCACGCCCGCGCCCAGGATCAGCACGCGCTTGCCGCGAAACGGCACGTTGCAGCGATCGAGCGCGCCGATCAGGCCCTCGCCGTCGAACAGGTCGCCCTCGAGCTGGTCGCCTTCGGTGCGGCGCACCACGTTGACCGAGCCGGCCACGCGGCCGAACAGGCCGCAGCCGTCGAGCAGGTCGACCACGCGCGGCTTGTGCGGCGGCGCGATCACCATGCCGCGCACGTTGCGCGCCAGGAAGGCCGACTTCATGAACACCGCGAAGTCGCGCACCGGCACCTGCATGGGCACCAGCACCGCGTCGATGCCGTAGCGCGCGAAGGCCACGTTGAACATGCGCGGCAGCCGCACGTTGCGGACCGGGTCGCCGGGGATGAGGTAGGCCTGGGTGCTGCCGGTGATGAATGGGCTCATGGGCGTGCTTCCGTTCGTCAATCGCTCGTTTCGGGGCGGAACAGCGGGCTTTATAGTCCCTTCGCGCGCGGCCTGCTGACATACGAGACGCAAAACGCTCGATGATCGATCTTTCAAGTTCGTTAATCGATCAAATTGCGGGTTTTTACTTAGCCATTCGGGCCTCGCCACCGCGCCGGACGCGGGCACACTTCCGCCCATGAACAGCACCAGCCCCGACGACTCGACGCCGCCCGCCGGCCTGGACAAGCGCGACTGGATCGCCGGGCTGGAGCGCGGCGTGAGCATCATCGAGGCCTTCGACGACGCCAACCCGCGCCTCACGGCCAGCCAGGCCGGCCAGCGCACGAACATGACGCGCACCGCCGCGCGGCGCTACCTGCTCACCCTGCAGCACATGGGCTACGTGGCCAGCGACGGCAAGCTGTTCTGGCTCACGCCGCGCGTGCTGCGCCTGGGGCAGTCGTACCTCGAATCGGCCCGCCTGCCGCGCGTGGTGCAGCCTTTTCTGCAACGCGTGGCGGCCGGCACCAACGAGATCGCCTACCTCAGCGTGATGGACGGCGACGAGGTGGTCTACATCGCGCGCAACGGTCCCAACCGCAGCATGAGCACCGGCTACGTGCTCGGCGCGCGCGTGCCGGCGCAGGTGACGGCCTCGGGCATGCTGATGCTGGCGCTGCGCAGCGACGCCGAGCTGAACGACTGGCTGGCCACGCGCCAGCTCACGGTGTTCACCTCGCACACCATCGCGAGCATGGAGCGCATGAAGCTCGAGCTGGCACGCATCCGCGCCCAGGGCTGGGCGCTGTCGGAGCAGCAGCTCGACCTGAACTCGCGCGGCATCGCCGTGCCGCTGCGCGACCGCCACGGCACGCTGGTGGGCGCGCTCAACATCACGATGCCGATGGGGCACGAGAGTTCGGAAGACGCGGTGGCCCGTGTGCTGCCGGTGCTGCGTGAGACGGCGCAGGCGATGCGCAACCTGATCTGAGGCACTGACAGCATTCCGACAGCATCCGCCCGGCAGGATGCGGGCTTCCATCCAAAAAACACTGGAGACAAGCCATGTCCGACCGCTTCCCCACCGACGTTCCCCTGAGCCGCCGCCACTGGCTGCAAGCCGGCGGCGCCCTCACCCTCGGCGGCCTGCTGCCTTCGATGGCCTCGGCGCAAGACGCCTGGCCCAGCAAGTCGATCCGCTTCGTCGTGCCCTTCGCGCCGGGCGGCAGCTCGGAGATCGTGGCGCGCTCCACCGCCGCCGAGCTGTCGCGCACGCTGGGCCAGAGCGTGTTCGTCGACAATAAGCCCGGCGCGGCCGGCAACATCGCCATGAGCGAAGTGGCGCGCGCCACCGACCAGCACACGCTGATCCTCGGCCACATCGGCACGCTGGCCGTGAACCCCTACATCTTCGCCAAGCTGCCCTACGACGCGAACAAGGACTTCAAGCCCGTGAGCCTGCTGGCCAAGGTGCCCAGCCTGTACGTGGTGCACCCCGACGTGCCGGCGAAGAACCTCAAGGAATTCATCGCCTACGCCAAGAGCAAGCCCGGCAAGCTCAGCTACGGCTCGGCCGGCAACGGCAGCGCGGGCCACCTGGCCTTCGAGTACCTGAAGATGACGGCCGACGTGTTCATGCTGCACGTGCCCTACCGCGGCACCGGCCCGATGGTGACCGACCTGCTCTCGGGCCGGCTCGACGCCTCGGCCATCGGCGCGGCGGCGATCATTCCGTTCATCAAGGCCGGCAAGGTGCGCTGCATCGCCACCGGCTCGGCCAAGCGTCTGGCACAGCTGCCCGACGTGCCGACCGTGGCCGAGCAAGGCTTCCCCGGCTTCGAGATGACGCAGTGGTACGGCATGCTCGCGCCGGCCAGCATCACGCCCGCGCAGATGACCAAGCTCTCGGCCGAGACCATGAAGGCCGTGAAATCGCCCGACTCGATGCAGCGCCTCACGGCCGATGCGGCCGAGGCCGTGGGCGGCACGCCGGAGCAGTTCGCGCAGTTCATCACCGCAGAACAGAACCGCTGGCAAAAGGTCATCGCAAGGGCAAACATCAAGCCTGATTGACCGGTACAGGCCCTAGCATCGGCGCCATGCGCATCCTGCTGGCCGAAGACGAACACACCCTGGGCACCTGGCTCTGCAAGGCGCTGGAGCATGCGGGCATCCAGGTCGAATGGGTGGACGACGGCCGGCTGGCCGACCGGGCCCTGCAGCAGCGCGACCACGACGCGCTGGTGCTCGACCTGGGCTTGCCCGGCATGGACGGCCACACGGTGCTGCAGCGGCTGCGCGAACGCGACCAGCGGCTGCCGGCGCTGATCCTCACGGCGCGCGATTCGCTGGACGAGCGCGTCGCCTCCCTCAACGCGGGCGCCGACGACTTCCTCGCCAAGCCCTTCGCGCTGGCCGAACTCGAAGCGCGGCTGCACGCGCTGGTGCGCCGTGCGCGCGGCGTGGAGCATCCGCGCCTGGCCTGCGGGCCGCTGGTGTACGACGGCGCACGCCGGCAGTTCACGCTGGGCGGCGAGGCGCTCGCCCTGTCGCCGCGCGAACAGGCGGTGCTGCGCGCGCTGGTGCAGCGCAGCGGCGAGCCGCTGTCGAAGCAGCAGATCCTCGACCGCGTGTTCTCCGACGACGACGAGGTGCACCTCGAAGCCATCGAGGTGCTGGTGTACCGGCTGCGCAAGCGGCTCGACGGCAGCGGCGTGCGCATCGTCACACTGCGCGGCCTGGGCTACGTGCTGGAAGCGGACTGAGTGAGCGCGCTGCGCCGCTTCACCGACCGCCTGCGCCGCACCAGCCTGTGGCAGCGGCTCGCGCTGCTGCTGTTCCCCGCCCTGCTGCTGGTGACGGGCATCGAGCTGTGGATGACGCGGCACGACGCGCTGGCCGCCGCCAACGCCGCGTACGACCGCTCGCTGCTCGGCGCGCTCAAGTCGATCGACGCGAACATCTCCACGGCCTCGGGCGGGCTGTCGGTCGAGCTGCCGTACACGATGTTCGAGTTCTTCGAGCTCACGGCCAGCGGGCAGGTGTTCTTTCGCGTCGCGACCTCCGACGGGCTGGTGGAGCTGGGCAGTGCCGACCTGCCCGCGCCGCCCGTCGAGCCGCCGATGGGCGTGCCGGCCTTCTACGACGCCACCTACTTCGGCGAGGCCGTGCGGCTCGCGGCCTATCGGCGCGACCTGGACCGCGCGCCGGCCGGCAGCACCGGGCGCAGCGTGCTGATCCAGGTCGGCGAGAGCACGCGCTCGCGCCAGGAATTCACGAGCCGCTTCGTGCGCAGCGCCGCGCTGCGCGACGGGCTGATCCTCGCGATGCTGCTGTGCGGCACCGCGCTGGCGCTGGCGGCGGCGCTGCGACCGCTCTCGCGGCTGGCGCGCGAGGTCCAGGCACGCACGCCCGACGACCTCACGCGCATCGCCGAGACCGACCTGCCCGCCGAGGTGCGCCCGTTGGTGGCCGCCGTGAACCAGCAGATGGCGCGCACGCAGGAACTGGTCGCACAACAACGGCAGTTTCTGGACGACGCCTCGCACCAGCTGCGCACGCACTTGACCACGCTGCAGATGCAGGCCGACTACGCGCGCCGCGAGGACGACCCGGCGCAGGTGCGCGCCGCGCTCGATGCGCTGGGCGCCGAGATCGGCCGCGCCACGCGCAGCGCGCAGCAGCTGCTGGCGCTGGGCCGCAGCGACACCGTGGCCGTGGCACCGGCCGAATTCGACACCGCCGAGCTGCTGCGCGAAGTGGCGGTCGACCTGCTGCCGCTGGCGCGCGCCAAGCGCATCGACCTGGGCATCCATGCGCCCTCGCCCGAGCTGCAGGCGGTGGGCGACCGGGGCCTGCTGCGCGAGGCGCTGAGCAACCTCGTGGCCAACGCCATCGCCTACACGCCGGCGGCCGGCACGATCACGCTCTTCGCGGCCGGCGACGCCGCGGGCTGGAGCCTCAACGTGGAAGACGACGGCCCCGGCCTGAGCGAGGACGAGCGCGCCACCTTGGGCCAGCGCTTCCGGCGTGGCACGCGCGCGGACCAGGGCGGCTTCGGGCTCGGCCTGGCGATCGTGCGTTCCATCGCGCAGCGGCACCGCGGCGATTTGCGGCTCGAAGCGCGCGGCGCGGGGCCGGGCCTGCATGCCATCATCTGGTGGCCCCGGCCTGCGGGGTGAACCGCCGCCGTCCTTCCCTTCGATGCCACGCCCCTTCGCCTTCACCCGTCGCCATGCGCTGCGCGCGCTGTCCGCGTGGCTCGCGCCTGTCGCGCTGCAGGCGACGGCGGCCGCGGGCGATGTGTCCGAAGGCCCGGCGGAATGCGTGATTCCCGCCAAGGCCGGCGGCGGCTTCGCGCTGACCTGCGCCCTCGCACGCGATGCACTGCAGGCCGTGCGCCCCGCGCGCACGCCGCTTGCGCAGCGCTACCTGCCGGGCGGCATCGGCGCCGTCGCCTTCGACCGCATCGCGAGCGGCCAGCTCGGCGGGCCGGGCACGCTGGTCGCGTTCTCGAGCGGCTCGCTGCTCAACCTCGCGCAGGGCCGCTTCGGGCCGCACCCGCCCTCGGCCGTGCGCTGGATCGCCACGCTGGGCACCGACTACGGCGTGGTCGCCGTGCACCGCGACTCGCCGTATCGCCGTTTGCAGGACCTGATCGCCGCGCTGCGCCAGGACCCGTCGCGCGTGGTCTTCGGCGCGGGCGGCACGGTCGGCAGCCAGGACTGGGTGAAGGCCGCGCTGCTGGTGCGCGCGGCCGGCGGCGCGCCGAAGGCGATGCGCTTCGTGTCCTTCGAAGGCGGCGGCGATGCGCTGGGCGCGCTGCAGGGCAAGCACGTCGACGCGTTCCCCGGCGACGCCGCCGAGGCGCTGCAGGCCATCGCCGGCGGCGCGCCGCTGCGCCTGCTCGCGGTGCTGTCCGAAGCGCGGCTGGGCGGCGCGCTCACCGGCGTGCCCACCGCGCGCGAGCAAGGCGCGGACATCGTCTGGCCGACCGTGCGCGGCGTCTACCTGAGCGCCAACGTGCCCGACGCCGCCGTGCGCGCCTGGACCACCGCCTTCGCCGAGGCCACGGCCGCGCCGGGCTACGCGGCGCTGCGCGAACGGCACGGCCTTTATCCTTTCGCGCTCACCGGCGCCGCGCTCGACGACTACGTGCAGGCGCGCATCAAGGCCTACCAGGCACTGGCCGACGAGCTCGGGCTGCGGCGCTGGAAGCCTTGATCTTCAACTGACCTCCATGACCGAAGACGACATCACCCAACACCTCATCGACATGCTCGGCGGCGGCCATTTCGAAGTGGCCCACGACAACACCTTCTTCTTCCACGGCGCGGACAACAAGTTCCCCTTCGCCACGATCGTGACGAAGGACAACGAGTTCGACAGCGCCTCGAAGCTGAACCGGCCCGGCGTGTTCCGCCTGAACGTCGGCGTGGGCAAGGAGAGCTTTCGTGCGCTGTTCGGCGAGCAGCCACCAGTCGACATCGACTACACCGCGATCGACCGGCTGATGCCGCACCCGGTGTACGCAAAGATGCACTGGGTCAGCGTGATCAACCCGAGCGCCGCGACCTTTGAGACCGTGAAGCCGCTCTTAACGGAAGCGCGCAACCTGCTGATCGCGCGGGACAAGAGCGCGTAGTCCACCCAAAACACCGGGCCATATGAAACGCATACAATCCATATACGTTTCATACAGAGGTGGCCCATGGGCATCGTCAAGATTTCAGACCTGATGCACGAGAACCTGCGCGTGGCGGGCAACGCCCTCAGCCGGTCGATCAATGCGCAGGCAGAGCACTGGATGCGGGTCGGCATGCTGACCGAGATGCATCCCGACCTCGACTACCGGGAGGTCTGTCAGCTGCTGATCCAGGCCGAGCTTTCGGGCGGGCTGGACATTGCCGCGACAGTCACTGCGGCGCCACCGGGCAAGCCCCGCGCCCCCGCGAACGGCAAGCACTGACGATGGCACACGACGTTCCACTCAAGTCCGCCGAAGAGCTGGTGATGGCGCGGCGCGCCGCACAGCTGGCCGCCGAGGTCCTGGCCATGATCGAGCCCCACGTCGTGCCCGGCGTGAGCACCGAAGCGCTCGACCGCCTCTGCCACGCACACATCGTGAAGGTGCAAGGCGCCATTCCCGCCAACGTGGGCTACCTGGGCTATCCGAAGACCATCCTCACCTCGGTGAACCAGGTGGTGTGCCACGGCATCCCCTCGGCCGACAAGATCTTGAAGGCGGGCGACATCGTCAACATCGACGTCGCCGTCAACAAGGACGGCTGGTTCGGCGACACCAGCCGCATGTTCTTCGTCGGTGCGCCCAGCGTGCTGGCGCGCCGGCTGGTGGAGACGACCTACGAAGCCCTGTGCGCCGGCATCCGCCAGGTGAAGCCCGGCGCGACGCTGGGCGACGTGGGCCACGCGATCCAGTCGGTCGCGCAGCGCGAGCACTTCAGCGTGGTGCGCGAATACTGCGGACACGGCATCGGCCGCATCTACCACGACGAACCGCAGGTGCTGCACTTCGGGCGGCGCGGGGCGGGCCTCGTGCTCGAGCCGGGTATGGTCTTCACCATCGAGCCGATGCTCAACGCGGGCCGCGCCGAAACGAAGCAACTGGCCGACGGCTGGACCGTCGTGACCAAGGACCGCTCGCTGTCCGCGCAGTGGGAGCACATGGTGGCGGTCACGGCAGACGGGTACGAGGTGCTGACGGCCTGGCCGGGCGGCACGGGCGCGTACGCGCCGATCTGATGCGCAGCCCCGGCCCTGGGGTGATGACGACTCAGTAAGTCACGGTGACCGTGATCGTGTCGCTGTAGCTGCCCGGCGCCACATTGGTCTGCGCCGGCACCCGCCCGTAGACCGGGATGGCGCTGCCGGGGTTGCCGCTGCCGTCGACCGTGTCCGTGCCTGCGGCATTGCCCCAGCGCAGCGAGCGCGCGGCATCGCGGTACAACTCATAGCGGATGTAGTCGCCGGTGCCGCCCGCCATGCGCCGCTGCGTCCCCGTCACGTTCACGCCATTGCTCAGCCCCACCTTCCAGGCGGTGCTGGGCGGGCAGGCCATGGTGATGGCGGCCGCGCCGTCGACCGCGGACGCCAGCGAGCTGGCACTGCCGAAGTCCAGGTCGGTGGCCGTCACGCTGACGGCACAGGCGCTTGAGTAGGTGGCCGTGACCTGCGTGTAGAAATTCGTCACCCCGGTGTACTTGGCCGAGCTCGCGTTGCAACTGCCGGGGGCGTTGCCGCTCTTCATGCCCCAGACGACCTGGGAGTTGTAGATGTTGGCCTGGTAGCTGCCCGCAGCCAGCGACTGCCCCGACGGCACGCGGCCGTACAGCGGGATGTTCAGCGCGACGTTGCCGCCGCTCGCCGGCAGCACGAACACGCCCGCCGCACTGCTGTAGGTGCCGCCGCCCGGCGGTGGGCCGACGATGCTGCTGCGGCCCGCATCGGAATAGATGTTGTAGGCCATCTGCGAGCCGTTCCAGTTGGTCATGTAGCGCGGCGCGTAGCCGGCGATCTCGTTGCCCTGGTAGACGTACACGCAGTAGTTCATGTACATCGTCTGGCCGGTGTCGTTCTGGCAGGCGAAGCCGACCGTGGCGGTGGTGTCCGTCGCCGCCGACGCCGTGACGGTGCCGAAAGCGAAGCTGGGCTGGCTGGCGACCCAGCAGCTCGGGTCGGCATGCGCCGCGCCCATGCCCAGCAGCCACGAGAGCGCCAGCGCCAGTTTCACGAATCTCAACGTCCACATGTCAACCGCTCTTTCTGCAAACCACCCCCCTCGGGACGCCGCCAGTCGAACTGCGCCCGGCACACCGCGCCGTCGGGCGCGCGCACGGCCAGCGTGTTGCGCACGTCGAGCGTGTCCAGGTACACCCAGCCGTCGTAGCCCACCACCGCGCCACCGCCCTCCTGCCCGTTCACCTGCACGCGGCTGCCCAGCGGCAAGGGCTGGCCCTGCGCGTCCATCAATGCCACGTGGGCGGCCCGCACGGGCGTGATGCCGAAATGCGCCCGCGCGCCCGACCGGCCGGCCGGGGTGATGAGACTCTCGGCGCGCTCGATGCGCACGTCGGCGGGCAGGTCCATCGGGTCGATCGCCAGCTTGTTGTTCTGGTAGGCGTTCACCGGCACGACCAGCAGCAGCCCGCGCGAGTTGGTCTGCCCCACCGGTCGATTCTCGAGCTTCACGGGCACGCCGGCCACGCCGTCGGTGTCCACCACGGCAAAGGCGTCGTCGATGCGCCGCGCGGCCAGCACCCCGCCGCCCATCAGCACCAGCGCACCGCTGGCGCCCGCATAGGCGTAGCGGCTGGCGCGGCCGCCCCCCATCTCGCTCACGCCGGCCTGCACGCGGCCGTAGGGACCCAGGTAGTTGATTTCGGCCTGCCCGCCGGTCGTGCCGCCGCCCGTGCGCGCGGTGGCGCGCCAGCCCCAGCCGCCGTCGCCGAGGGGGGAGTGCTGCGCGCTGACGGTGCCCACCGTGCCCTGGTCGCCGCTGCGCTGCACGCCGGCGCTCACGCTGGTCTGTGCGTCCCACGACCAGCTCAGGCCGACGAAGATGCCGCGGTCGCTGCGCTTGTCCAGGTTCTGGTTCATGCCCACCGAGACCGAGGTCGTGCGCCCGATCGAACGGAACCAGTTCACGCTGGCGTAGCGCGACGCGTTCTGCCCGACCGGGCGCAGGTAGAGGTAGCTCACGCTGACGTTGCCCAGGCCGCCCATGTCGTAGCCCACGCTCGCGCTGGCGCTGCCCTTGGCCGGGGCCGAGCCGTAGGCCGTGGCCACGTCGCGGTAGTCGCCCTGGGTGCGGGTGCCGTTCAGGCCCACCGACAGGCGCTCCTGCCGCCACAGGTAGCCCAGGCTGGTCTGCGTGCCGCTGCGGCTGCCGCCCGGGGTGTCGGCGTCGTGCCGGCTGCCCGCCAGCGCCGCCGACAGCGTGCCCGCGCCGCCCAGTTGCCACACGCCCCCGGCACCGGCCAGCGCCAGTCCGCGCGTCACTTCGCCATGCGCTTCCACCGTGAAGCTGTCGCTGAGGCCGCGGCGCCAGGTGCCGGTCAGCACCGGCTGCTTGCCGTAGTCGAAGGAGCGCAGGCCGTAGTTGCGGCGCACCACGCCCAGGTCCACCGTCCAGTCGCTCAGCCCGGGCGCCAGCAGGCGGCTGCTGTCGAAGAGCGAGAAGCTCAGCGTGGCGGCGCGGCCCAGCGCGTCGGTCACCACCACCTGCGCCGTGCCCGTGCTGTTGATGCGCGGCAGCGCGTTGAGCTGGAAGGGCCCCGCCGGCACCTGGCCGCTGTACTGGCGAATGCCGTCGATGAACAGTTCCACGTCCGAAGGCATCGTCGCCGAGCCGATGAAGCTGGGCAGCGGTGCGGTCTGCCGGTAAGGCTGCAGGCCGAAGTCGCGCGACAGCTGGATGCCGCCGATGCGCGTGGCGCGCGACCAGGGCACGGCGCCGGTGAGCGTGTCGCCCACGCGCAGGGTGAGCATCCTGTCGGGGAAGGCCATGCTCCAGGTGCTGTCCATGCGCACGGACTGGTCCTTCCAGCCCTGGGTGTCGTGCGTGCGCTGCATCAGCCAGGTGGTGCTGAGCACGCTGGCGCCACGGAACGCGCGCAGCTCGCCGAAGGCGCTCAGGCTGGCGCTGCCGCCCCTGCCCTGGGTGCCATAGAGGTCGTAGTTCAGCAGCAGACCGGTGGACGTGCTCAGGGGCTGCGCGGTGACTGCCGCCTGCCCCACGGTGGCCGTGGGCAGCTGCAGCATCGCCAGCGGCGCGGTCAGGCTCAGTTGCTGGCGCGCAGCGTCGTAGTCGGCCACGAGCCCGGGCAGGTCGCGCAGGGGCAGCCATTCGGCGCCGTTGTCGGGCAGGGAGAAACTCAGTTCGCGCAGCACCGCGCGGGAGGCCGACAAGGCCCCGGCCTGCAGGCGAAACGGGTGCAGCCCGCGCGCCATGCCGTTGAGGCTGACCTCCAGGTACAGCGTCATGGCCCCCGGCACGGACTGCGCGGCGGGCGCTGCGTGGGCGGGGAGCGCAGTCAGGGCCAGCGCAAACGGAGCCAGCAAGGCCCTCGCAGCGAACCCGGCCCGCTCAGCGCGCCAGCGGCGCGAGGTTGGCGTCCGTCGTTCTGCCATCGATCATGACCTGCCAGCGACCTGCGCCGGCCAGGGCGGCGGGCGACGTCTTCAGCGGCCAGCGCATGGTGGCGCCGGGCAGCACGTAGCCCAGCAGGCCGGTGTAGGCGGCGACGGCGCGGCCGTCCGCGCCGGTGAACACGAGGTCCGCCAGCTGGGCATGCACCCCGCCGCTGTTGCTGACTTCCAGCACGGCCTTGCCGTCCTCGCGCCGCAGGCTCCAGCGCAACTGCGCGGGGGCCGGCTCCGCGCCCGCCGGGGACACGAAGATGGGCAGCGAGTGCCGCATCACGAAGTTCAGGTTGCTCTTCTTGCCGTCCGTCGCGGTGCCCGCCGCCTGGGGCACGGGCAGTTCATCCACCAGCACGCGGTAGGCCTCTTCCGCCGGGCCCGCGGGCGGCGGGCCGTTGCGGATCACGCGCACCAGTTGCCGTCCGTCGGTGGGCAGCTGCAGCATGGGCGGGCTGACGACCAGTCCGTCCGCCGGCTCCATGCGGTCCTGCCCGTCCACCTGCGTCCAACGGAAGACGCGGATCTGTGCGTCCAGCGGCGCCGTTCCCGTGTTGCTGAGCCAGAGCCCGTCGCCCTGCCGTGTCGGCGCCAGCGTCAGGGTGACCGGCGAGACCTGCAGGCCGGCCGCCTGGACCGCACCGCCGCCAAGCAGGCATGCGCCCCACAGTCCGAGGTTGGCAAGTGCACGTCTCACGATTCAGCCCTGGCTCGGTGATTCAGCTCTGGCTCAGTACGTGACCGTCACCGTCACGGTGTCGGCGTAGCTGTCCGGAGTGAAGTTGGCGTTGGTGTTCTTGGCGTAGACCGTGTGCGTGATCGCCGCACCGGTGCCCGTGCCGCCGACCACATTGGCGCCGGTGCCGATGGTGTTGCCCCACACGATGGTGTTGCCCGCGTTGGAGTACAGCGCGTAGGGCACCTTGTCGGTGTTGGTGGCCGAGTTGGCGACGGACGACATGGCACCCGTGCCGTCGGTGGTGCCGCCGTTGGTGGACGAAGGCAGCAGGCCGACGGTGTAGGGCGTGGTCTTGGAGCAGGTGACCGAGATGGTGTTGTTGCCCGTCTGGTTGGTGGCGGTGGGCTGCACGGAGGTGCCCAGGCTGATGTCGGAGGCGTTGCCGGCGGTCACCGAGCAGCTGCGCACGATGGTCATCTTGACCTGGAAGCTGGCACCGGCGGTGTCAGCCAGGGCCGAACCGGATGCGAAAACGAGGGTGGCGGTGGCCGCCGCGGCGACTGCGAGCTTGAGCATGAAAGCACTCCAAATGTAATCAATAAGACCTGACGGGTCGGTATTTTGTAATCATTTTGCATACGTTTTGACTACAAAGTGGCGCAAGAATGCCCCACAACCGGCCCGTTTGCCCTCGGATTCACGGCGCCTCGGCTCAAGTTTCGTGATCTAGTTCTCGTAACAATTGGAAAACTGTTTGCATTGTTTACATTTCCACCACAGTCAAAGCACCCCCTGCCTCCGCGAAGTGGAGGCCTTGGTGCGGTCGATAGCGGGTGGGGAAGTGGTCGCAACAAGCGCAGGGCTTGGTGGCGCCCGAGGCTGGGCAGCCTCAGGAAGTCGATGCGGGCCGGCTCAAAGCGTTGCCCGGACCCGCCCGGGCGCAGGCGGCAGGGAGTCGCCCTGCCCCCTCGTCAGCCTCAGGCCTTGGCCAACCGCCGCCGCGCCTTCACCGCCGACGCCAGCCCCTCGAGCACCGGCACCGTCTGCGCAAAGCCGATGCAGGCATCGGTGATCGACACGCCGTGCTTCAGCGGCACACCGGGCTTCAGGTCCTGCCGGCCTTCCTCAAGGTGGCTCTCGATCATGATCCCGGTGATGCGCCGCTCGCCGGCCGCGATCTGCGTGGCCACGTCCTCGGCCACCACGATCTGGCGCTGGTGCTGCTTGCTGCTGTTGCCGTGCGAGACGTCGATCATCACCTGCGGGCGCAGGCCGTTGGCCAGCAGCGCCTCGCAGCTCGAAGCGACATCCGCGGCCGAATAGTTGGGCGCCTTGCCGCCACGCAGGATCACGTGGCAGTCGTCGTTGCCGCGCGTCTCGAAGATCGCCGCCATGCCCATCTTGGTCATGCCCATGAAGGCATGCGGCGCGCGGGCCGCGAGGATGGCGTCGGCCGCCACCTTCACGCTGCCGTCGGTGCCGTTCTTGAAACCGACCGGACAGCTCAGGCCCGAGGCCAGTTGGCGGTGGCTCTGGCTCTCGGTGGTGCGCGCGCCGATGGCGCCCCAGGCGATCAGGTCGGCGATGAACTGCGGGCTCAAGAGGTCGAGGAACTCGGTGCCGGTCGGCAGGCCCAGCGTGGTCAGCTCCAGCAGCAGGCGCCGCGCGCGCTCCAGGCCTTCGTTGATGGCAAAGCTGCCGTCCAGGTGCGGGTCGTTGATGTAGCCCTTCCAGCCGACGGTGGTGCGCGGCTTCTCGAAGTAGGCGCGCATCACGATGAGCAGGTCGTCCTGCAGCGAATCGGCCACCTTCTTCAGGCGCTGCGCGTACTCGATGGCCTGGTCGTGGTCGTGGATGGAACACGGGCCGACCACCACGACCAGCCGGTCGTCGCGGCCGTGCAGCACGTCGGCGATGGCCGCGCGGCTGCCTTCGACCAGCGCGAGCGTGTTGTCGCGCACGGGCACGCGCTCCTGCAGCAGCGCGGGGGTCATGAGGGGACGCACGGCACCGATGCGCACGTCGTCGATGCGGGTGGTGTCGAGGGTGCTGTCGCGGGAGCCGACTTCGGCGTCGTGGCGGGGGTCGTCGAGGCGGGGCATGGTCGTGGGATGCTGTGATGTCGAGGGGGTTGCTTCGATTGTCCCCCAGCACGCCCTCCTCCCCGGCTCAGGCCGCCTTCAGGAACACGTCGGGGTCCGTCGCGGCCTGCATCGGCAGCTGGCCTCACGGGACCACAGCCAGGCGATCACGCCGACGAACGCGACAGCGTCGCCAACTTCTTCCTCGCACTCTGCAAGAGGCCGACCTTCTCGACAGGCAGCGGCGCCTTCGTATCCCCGGGCTTGATGATCTCGAGCGCCGCGGGTTTCGGCATGAGCGCATCGCGCGGCGTGAGGCTGTTGAACTTCGCGTTCGAGATGACGTGCACCTTCAGGTGACGGTGGATGTTCTTCGAGAGCTTCCGGCAGGCGGCCGCCAGGGTGGCTTCGTCGGGCATCGACTGGCCGTGCACGACGAGCAGCTCCAGGGTGCCGTCTTCGTCCTCTGCGAGCACGAAGGCGCGCACGACCGAGGCCTTGAACTTGCCGCGCAGCATCGCGCGAACCGGCTCGGCCGCGGCAAACGACTTGAGCGCGATGTTGCGCAGTTCGTCGTGGAAGATGAACGCGCGGTCGATCGAGAAGGTCTCGGCCTCCTCGGCCTTCGGCTTTTGCTTCTTCAGGATGCCGCTGCCGACGAGGTGCGCCAAGGTGCGCTCCGCATCGGCGGGGTCGAGCTTCGAGCGCTGGGCCAGCTCGCTGGAAGACAGGGGTTGGTTGGGCGCGGCGTAGGCGACCATCAAGAGCTTTTGCACCTCGGGGGCGAAAAGAAAATCTGCTGCACTCATTTCGCGGTTCTCTACTTCCGTGCTTCTGTGGGGTTCTCTACAAGCGGGTTGCATTATCGAGAGCGCCCCGCTTCCCGTGCGATGCGGCTTTCTCCACGGCGTTTTCGCGGCGGATTCCGTCACCGCGCATGGCGCCGGCCTACAGCGGAGCCCGGCGCCCACCGGTAAGAACGGCTGAACACGACAAGGAGCTTCAGCCATGGACCTGAAACAGACGATCGACAAGATCAAGCAGGTGGATGCGGCGCGCGCCGACTACCCCGGCGAACACCTCGTCGTGCTCGGCGCCGGCGTGCTGCTGTTGCTGGCCGCGGGCCGCAGCCGGTCGTTCCTGATGCGGATCGTCGCAGCCGCCGCCGGCGGCGCGCTGATCGGCCGGGCCGCAAGCGGCACCGGCGGCATCGCGAAGCTGGCCGGCGTGTTGCAGAACGGAGGCCTGGCATGGCCGCGGCGTTGACCTCGCGGGCCCGACCGCCCGCAGGCGACCCCCGGCGGTACTGGGCCCCGTGCCTGGGCGTGGCGCTGGTGGCGATGTCGCTCTTCTATGTGACCTTGAAAGACCTGGTGCATGAGAGCGCGGTGCGCGCTGCGCTCCTGACCACGGCAGTCGGTCCGGTCGAGGCCGAGCCCGACAGATCGACCGCCCGCCAAACGTTGCCGGATGCGGCGCCAAGCGCATCCTCTTCGGCACCCGTCACCCTGACGAACACGCACTTCGAGCCTCCGGTGATCGGCCCCGAAACGCAGGCCGCTAAGTCCGTTCCTGCCGTCGTCGAGGTGCACAAGTGCGTCATGCCCGAGGGCGATGCGGCCTACTCCGACGGGCCGTGCCCCGCAGGCGCACGCGCGAGCACGCTGCGATTGCCGCGCGACCTGCACGCCTCGGCGAGTCCCTGAGTTCTTGAGCGGCTCACCCCGCCTTCAAGAACACATCGTGGTCCGGCGCAAAGTTGGCGTGCAGCGGCAGCATCGCACCGCCGAGCGCGCAGGCCTGCGCCCCCGCCCTGCCCCCATGCAGCTGCGGCGCCCACAGGCCTTCCCAGTTGCACTGCGCGAGCGCCGCGCGGGTCTGTACCAGCAATGCGTCGAGCAGCGCGCGCGACATCGAGCCGTCCATCACCACGTCGGCCAGGTCGAGCACGGCCGTGCTGCTGACGATGGCATGCGCCAGCGCGCGTGACGCGCTGCCGAGCCAGGCCTGCGTGGCAGTGGCGAACGGCGCCTCGAGCGCACGGTCGTCGTAGGCCGCCGTGGCGTCGAGGCCTTCGGCGCGCAGGCGCTGCTCCAGTTCCCACAGCGACGCCTCGGCCACCACCTGGGTCGACAGGCCTTCGGAAGGCTTCTCGGTGCGCATCGGGATCGACGCGAGCGCGCCCGCATTGCCGTGTGCACCGGTGTGCAGGTGCGAGTTGATGACCAGTCCGCCGCCCACGAAGGTGTCGACGAAGATGTACAGGAAGCTCTTGAGGTCGTGGCCGCGCCCGGTGACCAGTTCGGCCACGCAGGCCGCCACGGTATCGCGCGCAAAGCCCACGGGCACGTCGGTGCGCGCGCGCACCTCGGCCAGCAGGTCCATCTGGTTCCACTCGTCTGACTGCGCCTTCGACAGCCCCAGCGTGCGGTGCCAGCCGCCGAGCTGGAACGGTGCCGCCAGACCCGCGCCCACGTTGCGCGCGGCCAGCAGCCCGAGCCCGTCGCGCAGCCGGTGGATGTGCTCGGCGATCACGGGCAGCAGCGCCCCGGCGTCCGGAAATTCGTAGCGGATCGCGTGGTGCTCGCGCACCCGCGCCGCGAAGTCGATCAAGAGCCACTCAGCGCCGCGCCGCCCGAGCTTGACGCCGATGGCAAAGGCGCCGTCGGGGTTGAGCGCCAGCGGCACCGAGGGCTGGCCGATGCGCCCGCGCACGCGGCTTTGCTTGACGATGAGGCCGTCGTCCTCGAGCCGCGCGGTGATGAGGCCGATGGTCTGCGCGCTCAGGCCCGTGAGCCGCGCGAGGTCGGCCTTGGGCAGGCTGGTGTGCACGCGCAGCGCCTGGAGCACCACGCGCTCGTTGAACTGGCGCATGCCCACCTGGTTGGAGCCGCGCGGACGCAGCAGGGCCGACGGGCGCTCGAGGGCATCGGTATCAAGCATGCGCCTCCGCAGGCAACTGGTCGGCGGTCATGGCGCCGGTCATCACGGCCACGGTGTCGCTCATGCTGATCTTCTTCGGATTGAGCACGGCCGCGCGCCTGCCCAGGCGCGCCACGTGGATCCGGTCGGCCACCTCGAACACGTGCGGCATGTTGTGGCTGATGAGCACCACGGGCAGGCCGCGCTCGCGCACGCGGCGGATCAGCTCGAGCACCATGTTGCCCTCTTTCACGCCGAGCGCGGCAGTGGGCTCGTCCATGATGACCACGTGCCGCGCGAAGGCCGCGCTGCGCGCCACGGCCACGCACTGGCGCTGGCCGCCCGAGAGCGTTTCGACCGCCTGCGTCATCGACTGGATGCCGACCTTCAGGTCGGCCATGCGCGCCGTGCTTTCGAGCAGCATCTTCTTCTTGTCGAGCATGCGCAGCACGTTGCCCAGGAAGCCGGGGCGGCGCAGTTCGCGGCCGAGAAAGAGGTTCTCGTAGATGGTCATCGCGGGCGCGACGGCGAGGTCCTGGTAGACCGTCTCGATGCCGGCGCGGCGCGCGTCCAGCGGGTTGCGGAAATGCACCGGTGCGCCGTCGAGCAGGATCTGGCCTTCGTCGGGCACGATGGCGCCCGACAGCGCCTTGATGAGCGACGACTTGCCCGCGCCGTTGTCGCCGATCACCGCGAGGATCTCGCCTTCGCGCAGCTCGAAGTCGACACCGTCGAGCGCGGTGACCTGGCCGTAGCGCTTCACCAGGCCCTTGGCCTGCATCACGATCTTGGGATTGGCCACGGTGTTCATCAGCGGGCTCCCTTGCGCGAGAGTTGATCGGCCGCCACCGCCAGGATCACGAGCACGCCCGTCACCAACACCTGGTAGATCGACGACACGCCCATCAGCGTGAGCCCGTTGCGGAACACGCCCACGATCAGCACGCCGATGAGCGAACCCAGCACGATGCCGCGCCCGCCGAAGAGGCTGGTGCCGCCGAGCACCACGGCCGTGATGGCGTCGAGGTTCTCGGTCTGGCCCGCGTTCGGGTCGCCCACGCCGGTGCGCGCCACCGACAGCAGCGAGGCGATGCCGTAGAACACGCCCGCCGCCACGTACACCGCGAGCAGCACGCGCTGCGTGGGAATGCCCACCAGCCGCGTGGCCTCGGCGTTGTTGCCGATCGCATAGACATGCCGGCCGGCCGCTGTCTCGCGCAGCACGAACCACGCGAGCGCATAGAGCGCCAGCATGAGCACCGAACCCCACGCCACCTCGGCGCTGCCGATGGTGAAGGTGGTGCCCAGGCCCGTGAGGCCGGCGGGCAGGTCGGTGATGGTCTGCGACGACGAATACAGCTGCGTGATCGCGAACGCGATGTTCAGCGTGCCCAGCGTCACGATGAACGGCGGCAGCTTGATGCGCGTGACCAAGAGGCCATTGAGCAGGCCGAACAGCGTCGTCACGCCGATGCCGCACAGGATGGCCACCGGCACCGGCATGCCGAGCTCGGTGGCGAACTTCGTCATGATGATCCCGCCCAGTGCCATCACCATGCCGCACGACAGGTCGATGCCGGCCGTGAGGATGATCAGCGTCTGGCCGATGGCGATCACGCCCACCACCATCACCTGCTGCAGGATCAGCGACAGGTTGCCGCCCGTGAGAAAACGCTCGGACTGCGTCGCAAAGAAGATGCAGGCGCCGAGCAGGGCCAGCCACGGCCCGAGGGCGCCCCACGGGATGTGGTGCGTCGGAGATTTCGCCATCGGTGTGCCTCCCTATAGACCGGGGCCGTTTACTTCTTGCCCCAGCACAGCTCGGTGCCGGTCTTGGTGTCCTTGCTGTCGACGCCGGCCACGCTCTTGCCGGCGATGAGCGTCACGCCCGTGTCGACGTAGCCCGAGGCCTTCTTGCCGGTCTTGGCGAATTCGACGCCCGCGGCCACGCCCATGGCCGCCATCTTCAGCGGGTACTGCTGCGAGGTCGCGGCGATGATGCCGGCGGCCGTGTCCTTGATGCCCTGGCAGCCGCCGTCGACCGAGACGATCATCACGCCCTTCTCCTTGCCCGCGCGCTTGAGCGCGTTGTAGGCACCGGCCGCGGCGGGCTCGTTGATGGTGTAGACCAGGTTCACGTCGGGCGCCTTCTGCAGGCAGTTCTCCATCACGGTCTGCGCCTTGGCCTGGTCGCCGAAGCTGTCGGCCATGCAGACGATCTCGGGCGACTTCGACAGCTCGTTCGACTTGGCGTCGTTGGCCGGCAGGCCGAAGCCCTTCATGAAGCCGTTGTGGCGCTGCGCGCCCACGGGGTGGCCCGGCAACAGGTCGAGCGCGACGATCTTGGGCGTCTTGCCGGCCATCGCGGCCTTGGCGTATTCGCCGATGAGCACGCCGGCCGTGTAGTTGTTGGTGGCGAAGAGCGCGTCGGTGGCGTCCGGCGGATCGGCCGGGCTGTCGAGCGCGATCACCTGCACGCCCTTGTCGCGCGCCTTCTTGATCGCCGGCACGATGGCCTTGGCGTCGCTGGGCGTGATGAGGATGGTCTTGGCGCCGGCGGCGATCATGTTTTCCATCGCCGTGATCTGGCCCGCGTTGTCACCGTCGGCCTTTCCTGCCCCCGACAGCAGCTTGGCGCCGAGCTTCTTGGCTTCTTCCTGCGCGCCCTCCTTCATCTTCACGAAGAAGGGGTTGGTCTCGGTCTTGGTGACCAGGCCGATGACGGGCGGGTCGGCGGCCAGGGCCGTGGACGTGGCCGATGCGGCAAGGGCCAGGACGGCCAGGGCGGGAACGAAGCGCGGGCTGATGAACATGAGGTTGTCTCCTTCAGGGGGGCGGGCGCACAGCGCCTGCCGTGCTTGCTATGGAACCGGATGACGATCCGCCAACGAGCGGAAAGGCATTCGGACGAGGGGGACTATCGAGCAGTCGACCGACTAAATCAAGCAACTTGAGTTATCGAAAACCCGAGGCCTGACGGGTTCGTGCGGTCAGAGCTGACTGCGACGGAGGATTCCGTGCAGCGCGTAATTTGTAATTCAAACGGCCTCGTTTCTATTGCCGCTCGCTCAATTCTTTTCTGATTTTGACAATTGTCATGGATGTTGATTTATCGTCATCGAAGATGCAAAGAATCGGCAATTCGCAAAACGAAAAATAAAGTTTTCGCTGGAGCCCCACCACTCGCCAGCCGTTGATGCCAATGGATGCAGTGCTCCTTTTTTCGTTGCGATCCGCCGACCCGCTCGAATGAACAAATAACCCGGAGGGATCGCGGCAGATGTTCGGCCACCTTGTGGAAATACTCAGAAACAGTCCGGAGATCGCATTGTTTCTGGTGCTGTGCATCGGCTACGCGGTGGGCCAGATCCGTTTCGGCCCGATCCAGCTCGGCGGCATCTGCGGCACGCTGATTGCCGCGCTGGTGGTCGGCCAACTGGGCATCCGGCTCGACGACAGCGTGAAGAACGTGTTCTTCATGCTCTTCATCTTTGCGCTCGGCTACGCGGGCGGTCCGCAGTTCTTCGCCAACCTCGACGCCAAGGGGTTGCGGCTGGGCCTGCTGTGCCTGGTCGAGGTCGTGGCGGTGCTCGCGCTGGTGCTCGGCGCCACGGTGCTGCTGTCGCTCGACCGCGGCACGGCCGCCGGGCTGATGGCGGGCGCGGCCACCGAATCGGCGGTGGTGGGCACGGCGACCGACGCGATCTCGAAGCTCTCGCTCCCCGCCGCCGAGATCGCGCAGTTGCAGGCCAACGTGGTCACGGCCTACTCCATCACCTACGTCTTCGGGCTGATCGCCATCGTGGTGGTCACGAGCCAGGTGTTTCCGCTGCTGCTGCGCGTGAACCTGCGCGCCGAAGCCGACAAGCTCTGGAAGACCATGGGCGGCGGCGCCGACGACCCGGAGGCCGCCAGCGCCACGCCCGAGATGGTCGGGCGCGTGTTCCGCGTCACCGTGGGCCGCGGCCGCTCGGTCGGCGAGCTCACGTCGATACTCGGGCGGCAGGCCAGCATCGAGCGCGTGGTGCGCGACGGCCAGAGCCTCGCGGTCGAGCCCGACTTGCACCTGCGCGTGGGCGACCAGGTGCTGGCCATCGGCCGGCGCAGCGCGCTCGTCAACGTGGGCGAGCTGCTGGGTCGCGAGTTCGCCGACACCACCGCCTTCGACACCGTGGTCGAGACCACCGAGGTCGTCGCCAACCGCCGCGAATGGTTCGGCCGCGGGCTGCGCATGCTGGAAAACGAGTTGCCGTCCGCCGTGCAGGTGATCGGCGTAGCGCGCGACGGCCACGCGATGCCGCTCGTGAACGCGCTGACGCTGCAGCGCGGCGACGTGCTCCAGCTCTACGGCCCCGCGCCCGAGGTGGCGAGCGCGATCGCGCAGGTCGGCGACCGCGTGATCGCCTCCACGCGCAGCAACATCAGCTTCGCCGCCGCGGGCATCCTGCTGGGCGTGTTCATCGGCAGCTTCAGCGCGAAGCTCGGCGGCATTCCGTTTTCGCTCGGCACCGGCGGCGGCGCGCTGCTCACGGGGCTGGCCTTCGGCTGGTACCAGTCGAAGCACCCGCACCGCCTGAGCGTGCCGGCCGACGCGCTGGCGCTCATGAAGGACCTGGGCCTGGCCACCTTCATCGCCTGCGTGGGCCTGGCCTCGGGGCCGCAGGCGCTGGCGCTGGTCCAGAAATTCGGCGTTGCGCTGCCGCTGGTGGGCATCGCCGTCGCGGTCGTGCCGGCCAGCATCTCGCTGTTCGTCGGCCACCGCCTGCTCAAGCTCGAGGCGCCGGTGCTGCTGGGCGCCATCGCCGGCCAGCAGTGCAGCACGCCCGCGCTCAGCGCCGTGCAGAACGCCGCGGGCAACGCCACGCCACTGCTGGGCTACACGATCACCTACGCCATCTCGAACGTCGTGCTGCCGCTGATGGGGCCGCTGATCGTGGCCCTGGCCGGACTGGTGCAGCACGCGAAATAAGACAACGCCCCGAGACGCTCCACGCCCTCTCTCTTTTCTCATTGATGCCCTGAAAGGACTTCCCCTATGGATTGGCTGCATGAACTCTTCAAGAAATCGCCGGAGATGGCGCTCTTCCTCTCGCTGGCCGTCGGCTACTGGATCGGCAAGATCAAGTTCGGCAAGTTCCAGCTCGGCGGCGTCGCCGGCTCGCTGCTGGTGGCGGTGATCGTCAGCCAGGTCGGCGTGCAGATCGACGGCGGCGTGAAGGCCGTGCTGTTCGCGCTGTTCATCTACGCCGTGGGCTTCGAGAGCGGGCCGCAGTTCTTCAGCTCGCTGGGCAAGCAGTCGATCAAGGAGATCATCCTGGCCGCCGTGATGGCGGCCACGGGCCTGGCGACCGTGGTGGTCATGGCCAAGCTGTTCGGGCTCGACAAGGGCCTGGCGGCGGGCGTGGCGGCCGGCGGCCTCACGCAGAGCGCCATCATCGGCACCGCGGGCGACGCCATCGGCAAGCTCGGGCTCGCCGCGGCCGAGACCGCGCGACTGCAGGGCAACGTGGCCATCGGCTACGCCGTGACCTACGTGTTCGGCTCGTTCGGCGCGATCATCGTGTGCGTCAACATCCTGCCCAAGCTCATGGGCCGCAGCATCCGCGACGATGCGATCGCGGCCGAGACCGCGATGCAGGCCGGCGTGAAGGTGCTCGGCCCCGACCAGGAAGAAGCCGCGCCCTCGCTGGTCGGGCGCATCTACCAGCTCACGAGCGACCCGCAGCGCACGGTGGCCGACATCGAGAACGCCAACCCGGCCACCACCATCACCATCGAGCGCGTGAAGCGCGACGGCAAGTTCGTCGAAGTCAGCCCCACGCTCGTGCTGCGCCAGGGCGACTACGTGCTCACCGTGGGCCGGCGCGACGCCGTGGTGGCGAGCGCGCCGCTGCTGGGCAAGGAGGTCGACGCGGTCGACGGCATGGAGCTGACGCTGAACAAGCGCGAGATCGTGCTCACCAACAAGGACTTCGGCGGCAAGACCGTCGACCAGATCCGCCAGGCCACCGCCGGCGGCGTGCGCCACGGCATCTTCGTGGTGCAGCTCAGCCGCATGGGCCAGGTGCTGCCGATGAAGCCCGACACCGTCGTGCAGGTGGGCGACCTGGTGTCGATCTTCGGCGCCGAGCAGGATGTGAAGCGCGTCGCGTCCCTCGTCGGCGACGTGATCGTGCCCAGTGCCAAGACCGACTTCGTGTACCTGGGCGCGGGCCTGGTGGTGGGCCTGCTGGTCGGCCTGCTGAGCGTGAAGATCGGCGCCATTCCGCTGACGCTCGGCGCCGGCGGCGGCGCCCTGCTGTCGGGCCTGCTGTTCGGCTGGTACCGCGCGAAGAAGCAGACCTTCGGCGCATTGCCACCCAGCGCGGTGCAGCTGCTGAAAGACCTGGGCCTGGCGGGCTTCGTGGTCGTGGTCGGCCTGACGTCGGGCCTGCAGGCCGTGCAGACCATCAAGGAGCTGGGCCTGACCATCTTCGGCGTCGGCGTGGTCGTCACGCTCGTGCCGATGATCCTCACGATGCTGTTCGGGCGCTACGTGCTGCGCTACGACAACACGGCCGTCTTCGCGGGCGCGCTGAGCGGCTCGCGCAGCGCCAACCCGGCCTTCGGCGAAGTGCTGGGCAAGGCCGAGAACGCCATTCCCACCGTGCCCTTCGCCATCACCTACGCGCTGGCGAATGTGTTCCTCACGCTGCTGGGGCCGCTGATCGTGGCGCTGGTCTGAGCACCGCGCCTTCCCTTTTCTTTCTTCTTTCTTTTTATCAACCAAGGAGTACTCCATGGATTTCGGCGACGTGAAAAAGCTGGGCGGCCTGAGCCCGTTCGAACTGAAGGATGCGCTGATCCAGGTCGCACGACAGAGTGACCGGCTCATGCTCAACGCCGGCCGCGGCAACCCGAACTTCCTGGCCACCACCCCGCGCCACGGCTTCTTCCAGTTCGGCCTCTTTGCCATGACCGAGGCCGAGCGCTCGTACATCTACATGGCGGACGTGGGCGGCTTTCCGCAGCGCGAGGGCATCGAGGCGCGCTTCGAGCTCTTCGCCAAGTCGCACGAGGGCGAGCCCGGCGTGCGCTTCATCGAGGCCGCCGTGTCCTACGTGCGCGACCAGCTGGGCCTGTCGGCCGGCGACTTCATCTACGAGATGTGCGAGGCCATCCTGGGCTGCAACTACCCGGTGCCCGACCGCATGCTGCGCCTGACCGAGATCGTCGTGGGCCAGTACATCCACAAGGAAATGATCGGCACCCACCCCTTCGTGGGCAAGTTCGACATGTACGCGGTGGAAGGCGGCACCGCCGCCATGACCTACCTGTTCAACAGCCTGCGCGAGAACCACCTGCTGTCGCCCGGCGACACCATCGCGCTGGGCATGCCGATCTTCACGCCCTACATCGAGATCCCGCACCTGAACGACTACCAGCTCATCGAGGCGCTGATCGACGCGCCGCCGGAGAACAACTGGCAGTTCACCAAGAAGGAGCTGCAGAAGCTGCTCGACCCGAAGGTCAAGGCCTTCTTCCTGTGCAACCCGAGCAACCCGCCGTCGGTGAAGATCAGCGACGAGGTGCTGGGCTACATCGCCGACATCGTGAAGCAGCGGCCCGACCTCATCATCCTCACGGACGACGTGTACGGCACCTTCGCCGACAACTTCCTGTCGCTGTTCGCGATCTGTCCGCAGAACACCATCCTGGTGTATTCGTTCTCGAAGTACTTCGGCGCCACCGGCTGGCGCATGGGCGTGGTCGCCACGCACGAGGACAACATCCTCGACCGCAAGATCGCCGCCCTGCCCGAGGCCAAGCGCAAGGAGCTCGACGCGCGCTACAGCTCCATCACCACCGAGCCACGCAAGCTGAAGTTCATCGACCGCCTCGTGGCCGACAGCCGCACCGTGGCGCTGAACCACACGGCCGGTCTCTCCACGCCCGTGCAGGCGCAGATGGTGATGTTCTCGCTGTTCTGCCTGATGGACGAGGGCGAGACCTACAAGAAGTCGATGAAGCACATCGTCTCGCGGCGCAAGGAAGCGCTGTACCGCGAGCTCGGCCTGCCGCTGCAGCCCGACCCGAACTCGGTGAGCTACTACCACCTGCTCGACCTGCAGGACATCGCCACGCAGATGCACGGCGAGCGCTTCGGCAAGTGGATTCTCACGAAGCTGCAACCGAACGAAGCGCTGTTCCGCATCGCCGCCGAAACCAGCATCGTGCTGCTGCCCGGTCGCGGCTTCGGCGGCAAGCACCCGTCGGGGCGCGTGTCGCTGGCCAACCTCAACGAGTACGACTACGCGAACATCGGGCGCTCGCTGCGCAAGATGGCTTCGGAGTACTTTGCGATGTTCGAGAAGGAGGTCGGGGGCGGCAAGAGCAGCAACAGCACCCCGAAGCGCAAGAAGAAATAGGAAGCAAGCAGGAGCCTCTACTGCACCCCCTAAAGGATTACCCTCGGCCTTTCATCTCTTAACTTCATTGCATTTCCACTTACGATTTGAAGGTCATTGGTTGCAATCTCAGCGACCGGGACATTCAAATAACCAAGGGATTTTTGTAATGAAATCGTTTTATACGATGGCCGGGGTGGTCATCTTGGCGGGGGGGTTGGGGGGATGCGGAGGAGGAGGCGGTGGTGGAGGCGGCGGGGCCGGGTTTCCAATTCTTCCACCCACTCCCGTCGCGCTTGGCGTCACCGTGACCGTCAACGGCAACGCCGTCCAAGCCAATGGCAGCGGCCAGTACGCCGTCAAGCCCGGCGACACGGTCGCCATCGTTCCGAATCTCGACTCCGATTGGAGCAGCAGTTCGTCGCCCGCCGGCTCCGTGAGCCTGCGCAAGACAGACATCTCGAAGCTGAAGTGGTCTGCGCAGCTCGCCAATGAGACCGCTGCTGCCAGCGTGTTCACCGTCACGGCCAAGGCCTCCGCCAACAGCGCGCAGGTCAAGGACACCGTGTTCAATGTGTCGGCCGGCGATGCCCGCAATGCCAAGTACAAGGTCTTCGCGACCAATGGCACCCGGCAAGCACTGTCGCTCAACTTCGACACGATGTCGTACGTCATGACGGACGAGACTGGCGCCACGGTCTCGGACGACTTCGAGACCGATCTTTCCGAGGCTGGCACCTACCTGTTCAAGAGCGCGCGCAACACGGCCAAGGCCCTCAACGCCCGGTTCCGGCTCGCGACCGATACCGTGGTGGGCAGCTTCCCATTCCAGGTTGCCAAGGTCCCGGGTACCTACGCCGTGCAGCCCTTCTTTGCCTCGCGTGCGCTGGTAACGACGCAGTCGGCGCTCGACGGCATCTACACGCGCCTTGGCATCAACCTGCAGGCCGCCACCCGTGACTCGAACATCCGGCAGGTGCAGGTCGCAAACGGTGGCACGGTCGTCTACATGTGCAACGAGGTAATCATCACATCGATTGCGGCCTGCCCACCCGCGTCCCTGTTGACGTACAACGTGACGCCAGGCTCGACATCGGATGCATGGACCATCACCAACGTGAACGATCCGCTTGATACAGGCTCCATCTACATCGCCCGCCTGGCCGGAAAGAACGTCTACCTCTCCGCCGGCACCACCCCAAAGCCGCCGAACGACGCCCTGTTCCGCATTGGCCTCGCTGAATCCGCAAACTGGCCGGTGAGCACGTCCAGCGGCGGTGACACCAACGGCAGTTGGGGCACGCTGGACTTCGATGCCACGACGTACTCCACCGTGTTAGCCCGCAGCGACGCGACGGTTTCCGCTTTCGGGGCCGCCCTGAGCTCCCCGAGCCCGACCGTCTTGAACTTGAGGGCCTTCAAGGGGCCGAGTTCGGAGAGCTACTTCGGAACCCAAGACGATACGCTCTCGGTCGTGGTGGGTGCACGCACCGGTCCGGTTGCCGGCTACATACAGATCGGTCTGAAGCGCTGACCCTCTTTTGCAGGGCATCGGCTACGATGCCGGCGCCCTGCTCAAGAACAAGCCACGCAGTCCGCACCGCGTGGCTTTTTCTTTGGTTCTTTGTCGATTGCCAGAGAACGCTGCGTGAATCCTGAGGCAAAAAAGAGGCGCCGCAGTCACGGGCCTGGTCGCAAATTTCGCCGCTCAAGAACTCGGCGTCAGCCCTTGCCGACCGCGCGCCCCGACGGTTCGAGCACCACCATCCGCCACGCACACAACGTCCCCGCCACCGCCAGCAACGCCGCCAGCGCGAACATCGTGCGATAGCCCAGCTCCTGCGCCACCGCGCCGCCGAGCAGCACGCCCAGCACGCCGCCGAAGCCGTAACCGATCACCGTGAACAGCGCCTGCCCGCGTCCGCGCAGGTGGCCGGGGAAGCGGCGCGACACCACGGCGATGCAGGCCGTGTGGTGCGCCGCGAAGCTCAGTGCATGCAGCCACTGCGCGATGACCAGCGCAGCGATGAAGCCGCCCAGCCCGGCCGTGAGGCCGAGCCGCGCCACGCCGGCGATGCCGCACACCAGCATCCAGCGCGGCATCGGCAACAGGCCGATGAGCCGGCCCTGCAGGAAGAACCAGACGATCTCGGCCACCACCGACAGCGCCCACAAGAGGCCAATGGTGCTCTTGCTGTAACCGATCGAGTCGAGGTACAGCGAGAAGAACGCGTACACCGAGAAGTGCGACATCACCTGGAAGAACAGCGACGCGAAGAACCAGCGCACGGCGGGGATGCGCAGCACGGGGCCGATGGGCTCCTTCACGGCGTCGTGCGCAGCCGGCGGCTCGCGCAGGTCGGGCAGCTTCATGGTCGCGAGCAGCACCACGGCCAGCGTGCCGGCGGCCCAGTACGGAAAGTGCTTCATGCCGAAGCGCTCGAACCACTCGCCCGCGACGAACACGGTGACCAGGAAGCCGGCCGAGCCGCACAGGCGGATGCGCCCGTAGCGCCCCCAATCGCCCGCGACGATCTGCGCCATGGCCGCTTCGGTGAGCGACATCATCGAGCTGGTGTGCGTGAACATCACGAGCAGCACCAGCGCGAGCCACCAGGCGCCGCCATGCCACCACAGGCCGAAGGAGCTGGCCAGCGCCACCGCGGCGCTGAAGCGCAGCAGCTTCACGCGCTGGCCGGTGTGGTCGCTGAGCGCGCCCCAGGCATAGGGCGCGAAGACGCGCGTGATCGATTGCACCGAAGCCAGCAGGCTGATCGTGAAGATCGGCAGGCCCAGGTCCTTGAGCCACAGCGGCAGGTAGGGGTTGAAGAAACCGATGTGCGCGAAGTAGCTGGCCGACAGGCCAGCAAATGCCAACAGGTGGCCGCGCCCGGCGGCCACAGGTGGCGGCGTCGACACTACAGGAAGGACGACTGCGGCGACGCAGCTTCGCTCTTCTCGACGGGCGGGTTCACGTCGCCGCACTGCGCGCGGTTGCGCAGCACGTGCTCCATCACCACCAGCGCGAGCATGGCTTCGGCGATGGGCGTGGCGCGGATGCCCACGCAGGGGTCGTGGCGGCCCTTGGTGATGACCTCGACGGGGTTGTTGTTCACATCGATGGACTGGCGCGGGCTGATGATCGAGCTGGTGGGCTTGATCGCGATGCTCACCTCGAGATCTTGCCCCGAGCTGATGCCGCCCAAAATGCCGCCCGCGTTGTTGCTGAGGAAACCCGTCGGCGTGATCGAGTCGCCATGCGTGGTGCCACGCTGCGTGACGCTGTCGAAGCCGGCGCCGATTTCCACGGCCTTCACCGCGTTGATGCCCATCATGGCGTAGGCGATCTCGGCGTCGAGCTTGTCGAACAGCGGCTCGCCCAGGCCCACGGGCACGTTCGTGGCGGTGACGCGGATGCGAGCGCCGCACGAGTCACCGGCCTTGCGCAGGCGATCCATGTAGTCCTCCAGCGCGCTCACGTCGGCGATGGGGGCGAAGAAGGGGTTGTTCGGGACGTGGTCCCAGCTCTCGAAGGGAATGGCAATCTCGCCGATTTGCGTCATGCAGCCGCGGAACACCATCCCGTATTTTTCGGCCAGCCACTTCTTGGCGACGGCGCCGGCCGCGACCATGGGCGCCGTGAGGCGTGCCGAAGAACGCCCGCCGCCGCGCGGATCGCGGATGCCGTATTTCTTCCAGTAGGTGAAGTCGGCGTGGCCGGGGCGGAACTGCTGGGCGATCTGCCCGTAGTCCTTGCTGCGCTGGTCGGTGTTCTGGATCAGCAGCGCGATGGGCGTGCCGGTGGTCTTGCCCTCGTACACGCCGGACAGGATCTGCACCGCGTCGGGCTCGTTGCGCTGGGTGACGTGGCGGCTGGTGCCGGGGCGCCGGCGGTCGAGGTCGCCCTGGATGTCGGCCTCGCTCAGGGCCATGCCCGGGGGGCAGCCGTCGATCACGCAGCCGATGGCCGGGCCGTGCGACTCGCCGAAATTGGTGACCGCAAAGAGAGTTCCGAAGGTGTTGCCGCTCATGCCGGGGATTATCCCCACAAAGCAGCAGCCGACTCAGTCGGTGGTGTTTTCCATGCGCTTGGCGAGCACGCCGAGCTGCAGCTCGATGCTGAACAGCCGCTCGTTCAACACCGCCGTCTGCAGCCGGATCGCCTCGACGATGGCCTTGGTCTGCGGGTCGGAGGTGCTGTCGGACAGTTCCGCCAGGTCATGCAGCTTCTTGCGCAGTTCGTTGCTCATGGGGCC
The DNA here is from genome assembly GCF_058797695.1 of Variovorax sp. GW823-FHT02B07. Taxonomy (NCBI): domain Bacteria; kingdom Pseudomonadati; phylum Pseudomonadota; class Betaproteobacteria; order Burkholderiales; family Comamonadaceae; genus Variovorax; species Variovorax sp. GW823-FHT02B07. The sequence goes on along the minus strand of NZ_JBXAJX010000001.1, from coordinate 1,368,146 downwards.
TCCGTTCGGTCGTGGGATGCGTCGTGGAAGCCCCAGTATGGAGGCTCGTCAACGCTCCGGCAATGCGGCACCGCCCGGGGGTACGGCGCCCTCGTCCTGCGCGCCGTGCGCCGGGGCCGTGCCCACACTGCGCAGGCGCACGGCCACCAGCACGCCGACGAACAGCAGCACCACGGCGCACAGGCCGGCCACCAGCCGCAGGGCGCGCAGCAGCGCCTCGCGCCCGGTGTCGAGCAGCGCGGCGCCCGTGGTACCGGGCAGTTCCCCGGCCAGCGCAACCGCCCCACCGAGCGTGCTGCGGGCGGCTTCGACCGCGGCCGCATCGGCCAGCCCGGCCGGCACGGCGTCGGCCATGGCCGCCCGGTAGATCGCCGCGCCGACGCTGCCGAGGATGGCGATGCCCAGCGCCCCGCCGAACTCGGAGCTGGTCTCCGAGATGGCCGAGGCCACGCCCGCACGCTCGGGCGGTGCGCTGCCCACGACCAGGTCGGTGGCCAGGGTGAACACCGGCGCCAGGCCGAGCGAGGAGATGACCGCGCTCGTCACCATCCAGGCCAGCCCGCCCTGCGCGGGCAGCAGCACCAGCATGCCGAAGCCCAGCGCCGCCACGCCCAGCCCGCCGCCCATCACGTAGGCCGGGCACAGGCGCCGCGTGAGCGCGGGCACGATCATCGAACCGACGATGAAGGCGCCGGCGCCCGGCATGCTCCACAGGCCCGCCGCCAGCGGCGGCAGGCCGAGCACCAGCTGCAGGTACTGCGCGTTGTACAGAAAGAGCCCGAACATCACGAAGCAGGCCAGCATGTAGGCCCCCAGTGAGACGCTGAAGGCCGGCAGCTTGAACAGGCGCAGGTCGATCATCGGGTTGGCCAGCCGCCCCTGCCGGCGCGCGAACAGCCAGCCGAGCAGCGCACCGGCCGCGATGGCCAGCAGCGACACCGCGTCGGGCCCGTGCTCGGCCACTTGCTTGATGCCGTAGATGGCCGCCAGCACCGCGCCGAGCGAGAGCGCCACGCTGGCCAGGTCGAGCGCGCCCGCGTCGGGGTCGCGGTACTCGGGCAAGAGCCACGGCCCGAGCGCCAGCAGCAGCACCATCACCGGCACGCCGATGAGGAACACCGAGCCCCACGGAAAGAACTGCAGCAGCACGCCGCCCAGCACCGGGCCGATGACCGCGCCGGCCGAGTAGCTGGAGATCCACACGCCGATGGCCACGGTGCGCTGCGCCGGGTCGAGGAACATGTTGCGGATGAGCGAGAGCGTGGACGGCGCCAGCGTCGCCCCCGCCACGCCCAACAGCGCGCGCGTGGCGATCAGCATGTTGGCGCTGGTCGAGAAGGCCGCGAGCACCGAGGCCACGCCGAAGGCCACCGCGCCGATCAGCAGCAGCCGGCGCCGCCCGATGCGGTCGCCCAGCGTGCCCATGGTGACCAGCAGGCCGGCCACGAAGAAGCCGTAGATGTCGACGATCCACAGCAGCTGCGAGGCGGTCGGCTTGAGGTCTTCGCTGATCGACGGGATCGCCAGGTTCAGCACCGTGAGGTCCATCGAATAGAGCATGCACGGCAGCGCGATGACCGCCAGCCCGGTCCATTCGCGTGCCGTGGCGCGGGCGGGCGCCGCCCGGTCGAGTGCGCCGCTCATGGGCCGGCTCCGCTGTCGCTTGCCGACCAGGCCTTGCGCACCTCGATGCTGCTCAAGCGCGCCGAGGGAATGCCGGCCGCGAGCTGCAGCGCTTCTTCTTCGCTGTCGGCCTCGACCAGGTAGAAGCCGCCCAGCTGCTCGCTGGTTTCGGCGAACGGCCCGTCGGTGACCGAGAGTTTGTCGTTGCGCATGCGCACCGTGACCGCCGTGCCGGCCGGCTGCAAGGCCTCGGCCACGACGAGCTTGCCGAGCGCCTGCAGATGGGCGTCGTAATCGATGTGTTCGTTGATGTAGTGGTCCATGTCCTGCGCCGAGAAGTGGCTCGTCTGCGCGTCGGTTCCGTAGATCAGGCAAAGGTATCTCATGCGGCATTCCCCTCGGGGTTTTCGATCATTTCCATGACGTCGATGGGACGCACCTCGATGGCGCCGTAGCGCGCCATCGGAATGCGGCCCGCCAGCTGGATCGCGGCGTTCAGGTCGCGCGCCTCGACCAGGATGAAGCCGCACAGCTGCTCGCGCGCTTCGGCATAGGGGCCGTCGACGTGCGAGCGCTGGCCCTGGCGCACCTGCACGACCTTGGCGGCGCGCACCGGGCTCAGCGCCTCGGCGGCGATGAAGTGGCCGGCGGCTTCGAGCAGGCGGTCGTAGGCCATCGAGTCGGCATTGAGCGCACGGCGCTCGTCGGGCGGCAGCGCGCGAAGCACCGCTTCGTCGCAGTGAACGAGGCAGAGGTATTTCATGCGGAATCTCCTTGCAAATTTGAGTGAGGACATCACTGGTCGAACGGCGACGGCCGGAATCGACAAGGGCTGTCAAAAATTTTTCGTGTCAGGCAGCGAGGCCAGCTGCCGCTCCAGGAACTGCCGCTCGGGCTGCTGGCGGACCAGCGACAGTGCCTGCAGATAAGCCTCACGCGCGTCGTCGGTGCGGCCCAGGCGCCGACACAGTTCGGCGCGCGCGCCGTGCGCCAGGTGGTAGCGGGCCAGCTCGCCGCGCGCGAGCAGCGCGTCGATCAGCGCGAGCCCCGCAGCCGGCCCATCGCGCATCGCCACGGCCGCCGCGCGGTTGAGTTCGGCCACGGGCGAGGGATCGAGCCGCAGCAGCACGTCGTACAGGCCGACGATCTGCGGCCAGTCGGTGGCGGCGGCCTCGGGTGCTTCGGCATGCACTGCGGCAATGGCGGCCTGCAAGGTGTACGGGCCGAAGCGGCGCGACAGCAGCGCGCGCTCGACCAGCGCCGCGCCCTCCCCGATCTGCCCGCGGTGCCACAGGCTGCGGTCCTGCGCGTCGAGCAGCACGAGCTCGCCCTGCGCCGAGGTGCGCGCGGCGCGGCGCGCGTCGTGCAGCAGCATCAGCGCGAGCAGGCCCAGCGCCTCGGGGTCGGGCAGCAGCTCGGCCACCAGCCGCCCGAGCCGGATCGCTTCGGCCGAGAGGTCGGCACGCGTCACGCTCTGGCCCGACGAGGCCGCGTAGCCTTCGTTGAACACGAGGTACACCACGCGCAGCACGGCATCGAGCCGTTCGGACAGCTCGGTCAGGCCCGGCACCTGGTACGGAATGCCGGCCTCGCGGATGCGCGCCTTGGCCCGCACGATGCGCTGCGCGATGGTGGGCGCGGGCACGAGGAAGGCGCGCGCGATCTCCTCGGTCGCCAGCCCGCAGACCTCGCGCAGCGTGAGCGCCACCTGGGCGTCGGGCGCGAGCGCGGGGTGGCAGCAGGTGAAGACGAGGCGCAGGCGGTCGTCCTCGAGCGCGTCGGCATCGGGGTCGGCCTCGTGCCAAGCGGGCGCGGGGTCGGCCAGCGTGTCGGTGTGGGCGGTGGCCTCGTCCCACGCGGTGAAGCGCGCCTGCCGGCGGATGCCGTCGATCGATTTGAAGCGCCCCGCCGACACCAGCCAGGCGCGCGGATTGGCCGGCGCGCCTTCGCGCGGCCATTGCTCGAGCGCGGCGCGAAAGGCGTCGTGCAGGGCTTCTTCGGCCAAGTCGAAATCGCCCAGCAGGCGCACCAGCGTGGCGAAGATGCGGCGCGACTCGCTGCGGTAGATCGCGTCGAGCGTGTCGGCGATGGCCGTCGGTTGTGCCGTCACCCGGTGTCGCCGGCGAGCAACCAACTCTCGAGCTTGACGAGGGAGCCGGTCCAGCCATGGTTGTGGCCGTCGCGCGCCGCTTCGTCGAAGAACTGCTGGTGCATGAGCACAAGCTCGCAGCCGCCCGCATCGGGCTCGAGCTGCACGGTGACGCGCGACTCGCGCTCGGGCGTGCTGCGCCAGGCCCAGCTGAAGACCAGCCGGCGCTCGGGCACGACCTCCAGGTAGGTGCCGCTCACGTCGTGCGTCTCGCCGTCGGCCGCCAACATGGTCACGCGAAAGCGCCCGCCCACGCGCAGGTCGACCTCGGCCAGCGGCACGTCGACGATTTCCTCGGGGCCGAACCAGTGCTTCAGCGCTTGCGGGTCGGTCCACGCGCGCCAGACTTTGGCGGGGCTGACGCGGAAGTGCCGCCGGAGCGTGAGCGAGGGGCGATCGGTGCCGGGGCCGGCGGTGGGGCCGGGGGAAGGTTTCGCCATTCGGTGTCCTCCTGGTGGTAGAGAAAGCGCGCCAGGGCATCGAGGCGGCCGGTCCAGAACTTCTCGTAGCGCGAGAGCCACACGGCGGCCTCCTGCATCGGGCCCGGCGACAGCTCGCAGCGCACGACGCGGCCCGCCTTCGTGCGCGAGATGAGGCCGGCGCCTTCGAGCACGCGCAGGTGCTTCATGAAGCCGGTCAGCGACATGCCGTGCGGCTCGGCGAGCTCGGTCACGCTGAGGCCGCCCTCGCCCAGCGCTTCGAGCACGCTGCGGCGGGTCGGGTCGGACAGGGCCGCAAACACGGCGTCCAGGGCATCTGAGTGAACCATGCGGTTGAGTATCTTGAGGGCCCTGCGGGCCGTCAAGCAATGGGCCGTGCGCAGGAACGGTTTATGCATGCTGCATCGCAGCATCATCCCCCGCGAAGGAGCGCCCATGCTGGACCGAACCGCCACCCAGTTCTCCCACGTCAAGCCCGGTGACACCGACTACGTCTCGGGCGGGTTGCGAGACTTCTTCCTGTACCGCGACCTCGGCATTGCGGCCGCCACGCACGGCAAGGTGATCGCGCACCTGGTCAAGGCCAACATGGCACCGGAAGCGGGCACCGGCTGGCACCGCCACGAGGCGGACTTCCAGATCGTCATCATGCTCAAGGGCTGGGCGCGCTTCATGTACGAGGACAAGGAGACGCGCGTCGAAGCCGGCGACGTGGTGCACCAGCGCCCCGGCATCCGCCACTTTCTCTTCGACTACTCGCCCGACATGGAGTACCTGGAAATCGTCTCACCGGCCGACTTCAAGAGCATCGACGTCGAGCCGGTCTGCGAAATTCCGCCGCCCACGCCCTGGCCCTGAAACCCACGGCCGGCGCGGCTTTGCGCGCCGATAAACTCCTCGCGTCTCACCAGAAACGACAACAACCGAGGAGAGAGAACTTGCGTATTCATACTGCCCGCCTGACGGCCGGCTTGCTGTTCGCGTGCGCCCTGACGGCCACCCACCTCAGCAACGCCGCATCCCCCACCACCGCTTCCACAACCTCTGCTGCGAGCTCGCTCGAAGCCGAGCAGGAAGCCGCCTTCAAGGCCGCCAAGGCCGTGCAGAAAGCCGGCCCCGCCGACATCACGCTGCGCGACCAGGCCCACCTGAAGCTGCCCGCGGGCTACGTCTGGGTGCCCACACCCGCCGCCGCGCAGCTCATGCGCAGCATGGGCAACCGCACCGACGACACCTTCATCGGCGCCATCTTCCCCGCCGACGACGGCGACTGGATGGCGGTCGTGAAGTTCGTGAAAGAGGGCTACATCAAGGACGACGACGCCAAGGACTGGAACGCCGACGAACTGCTCACGAGCCTGAAGGAAGGCACCGAGGCCGCGAACGAGGAACGCGCCAAGCGCGGCATCCCGGGCATCGAGGTCACGGGCTGGGCGCAGAAGCCGCAGTACGACGCCGCGACGCACCGGCTGGTGTGGTCGGCCCTGTCGAAGAAGAAGGGCAGCGACGGCGGCAACCCCGGCGTCAACTACAACACCTACGCACTGGGCCGCGAGGGCTACCTGAGCCTGAACCTCATCACCAACGCGAACGACCTCGAGAAGTACAAGCCCGACGCCACCCAACTGCTCGGCGCGCTGCAGTACGACGACGGCAAGAAGTACGCGGACTTCAACGCGTCCACCGACAAGGTCGCCGCCTACGGCCTGGCCGCGCTGGTGGCCGGCGCGGCTGCGAAGAAGCTGGGCCTGTTCGCGGTCGCCCTCGCCTTCCTGGCCAAGTTTGCCAAGGTCGCCGTGGTGGCGGGCGGCGCGGCGCTGTGGGGCCTCACGAAGCTCTTCAAGAAGAAGAGCTGAGCCTGCAGCAGCCCGCCGCGCTCAGCGGCCCGAGAAGCGCGGCGCGCGCTTCTCGGTGAAGGCCTTCACGCCTTCGCGCCCATCCGCGCTGCCCGCGCGTCGGCGCAGCAGGCGGTGTTCCATCTCGAAGTGTTCTTCGATCGGGCGCGCGGTGGCACCACCGCACAGCGCCTTGATGCCCGCGAACGATGCGGTGGCACCGTTCGCCAGCCGCTTCACCAGCGCTTCGGCGGCCGCCGCCAGTTCGGCGTCCGGGTACAGCGCATCGACCGCACCCGCCGCCAGGCAGCGCGCGCTGTCGATCGCGTCGCTCAGCATCAGCCACTGCTGCGCGCACACCGGCCCGATGCGGCGCGACAGGAAATACGAACTCCCCGCGTCCGGCGACAGCCCGATGGCCGCGTAGCCCGTGCGCAGCTTCATCGACTCGGTGGCGAGCACGAAGTCGCCGCACAGCGCCAGCCCCACGCCTGCGCCGCCGACCGTGCCGTTCACCGCCACCACCAGCGGCGCCGGGTTCTGGGCCAGCCGCAGCAGCGCGGGATGCAGCCGGTCGAGGATGGCGTCGACCAGCTCGGGCAGCTTGTCGCCGGCCGCCACGAAGCTGTCGATGTCGCCGCCCGCGCAGAACACGCGGCCCTCGCCCGTCAGCAGGATGGCGCGCGGCGCCGCTTCGAGCACCTCGTCGATGGCGCGCGCCAGCGCATGGCTGCTCGCCAGCGACACCGAGTTGGCGCGTTCGGGCCGCTTCAGCACGATGCGGCCGATGCCGTCCTGCACGCCCCAGGCAATGCCTTCTTCGAACTGCATCTCAGATCCCCGTCAGCCCACCGGTGCACATGAGCGTCTGGCCGCTCACGTAGTCCGACTCGGGCGCGCACAGCAGGTACACCGCGCCGGCCGCCTCTTCGGGCGTGCCGCCGCGGCCCAGCGGAATCGACTGTTCCATCATCGCCAGCAGGCCGGGGTTGACGCCGACCTTGATCTCGCGCCCCTCGATGTTCGCGGTGGTGGCCTCGGCCGTGCTGGCCGTGAGCCGCGTCTGGATGAAGCCGAAGGCCACGCAGTTCACCGTGACGTTCATGCGGCCCCACTCCTTGGCCAGCGTCTGCGTCATGCCCACGATGCCGGCCTTGGCGGTCGCGTAGTTGGCCTGCCCCGCATTGCCGAAGAGCCCGGCCACCGACGAGATGTTGACCACCTTGCGCACCACGCGCCGGCCCGCTTCGCCCTCGGTTTTCGCCAGCGCGCGGATCACGGGCTGCGCGGCGCGCAGGATGCGAAACGGCGCCGTCAGGTGCACGTCGATCATGGCGTACCACTGCTCGTCGGTCATCTTCTGCACCACGCTGTCCCAGGTGTAGCCGGCGTTGTTGACGATGATGTCCAGGCCCTTGAATTCGTTCACCGCCGTGCCGACGAAGCGCTCGGCGAAGTCCGGCGCCGACACGCTTCCGACGCAGGCCACGGCCTGCCCGCCGGCGGCGCGGATGGCCTGCACGGTCTCCTCGGCCGGTGCGGCGTCGAGGTCGTTGACGACGACGCGCGCGCCTTCGCTGGCCAGCTTGAGCGCGATCGCGCGGCCGATGCCGCGGCCCGAGCCGGTGATGAGGGCGACCTTGCCTTCGAGTTTGGGTGTCATGTCTCTTCTCTCTTCTTTCTTTCGTTCGTTCAAGGGGTCAGCGCAGCGCCACCAGCGCCTCGCCCGCGATGCGCGTCTGGCCGTGCTGGTTGGCGCTGAGCACTTCCACGCGCACGCAGCGCTCGCCGCCCAGCTCCAGCTTCTCGACCACGCGGCCGGTGCAGCGCACCGCATGGCTCAGGTGCGTGATGCCCTGGAAGCGCACGTCGAAGCGGCGCAGCTGCGCCTGCGGCACCCACTGCGTGAGCAGCCGGCCTAGCCAGGCCATGCCCAGCATGCCTTGCGCGAACACGTCGGGCATGCCGGCCTTGCGCGCGAAGTCGGTGTCGATGTGGATCGGGTTGTGGTCGCCCGAGGCGCCCGCGAAGAGCGCGAGCGTGGTGCGGTTCACCGGCGGGAGTTGCAGCGCGGGAAGTTCGTCGCCGACCTGGACGGTGTCGTAGCGGAGGGTCATCGCTCGTTCTTTCTTCAGTGGCGGCAGACGATCACCGTGCGCAGCTCGGCCACGAGTTCGTCGCGCTGGTTGGTGGCGCGCGAGGTCTTGACGACGAATTCGAGCGCGCCGTTCTTCTTGTCGTAGATGTCGCTGATGGTAGAGCGCACCGTCACCGTGTCGCCCACGCAGGCGGGGCGGTGGTAGCTGAAGCTCTGCTCGCCGTGCAGCAGCTTCGACAACGGAATCTGCAGGTCGGTGAGCAACTGGTCCGACGCGCCCGAGTCCAGCTCGGCGGCGAACAGGAAGGTCGGCGGTGCGGGCAGGTCGGGGTAGCCGGCGTCGCGCGCGGCGGCGGCATCGGTGTAGACCGGGTCGGTCTCGCCGATGGCCTTGGCGAAGAACTGCAGCCGGCTGCGCTCGATGGGCAGCACCGACGCGGGCAACTCATGGCCGATCCATTTCTTGTCGATCATCTGCGCTGCCCTCAGACGCGTTCGTACAGCGTGACCACGCAGGCGCCGCCCAACCCGAGGTTGTGCTGCAGCGCCATCCGCGCGCCTTCGACCTGGCGCTTGTCGGCCGTGCCGCGGAATTGCTGAACCAGCTCCGTGCATTGCGCGAGCCCCGTCGCACCGAGCGGGTGGCCCTTCGACAGCAGACCGCCCGACGGATTCGTGACGACCTTGCCGCCGTAGGTGTTGTCGCCATCGACCACGAACTTCTCCGCGCCGCCGACGGGGCACAGGCCCAGCGCTTCGTAGCTGATGAGCTCGTTGTGCGCAAAGCAGTCGTGCAGCTCGACCACGTCGATGTCCTGCGGGCCGACACCGGCCGCGTCGTACACCTTCTGCGCGGCTTCCTGCGCCATGCTGAAGCCCACCACCTCGCGCATGTCGCGCGCCTCGAAGGTGATGGCGCGGTCGGTGGTCATGGCCTGGGCCTTGATGCGCACGCTGCGGTCCAGCCCGTGGCGTTCGGCAAAGCGCGGCGAGCAGACGATGGCCGCGGCCGCGCCGCAGGTCGGCGGGCAGGCCATGAGCCGCGTCATCACGCCGGGCCACATCACGGGCGCGGCCATCACCTCGTCTTCGGTGACGACGGTGCGAAACAGCGCCACCGGGTTGTTCGACGCATGGCGGCTGGCCTTGGCGCGGATCTTCGCGAAGGTCGACATCTGCGTGCCGTACTGCTGCATGTGCGCCAGGCCGGCGCCGCCGAAGTAGCGCAGCGCCAGCGGCACCTGCTCGTTGCCGACCAGCTCGTCGGTGATCGACTCGAAGTGATCGAACGGGCTCGGGCGGTCGTTGAACACCGCACCCAGCGCGCCGGGGCTCATGTGCTCGAAGCCCAGTGCCAGCACGCAGTCGGCCGCGCCGCTGGCCACGGCCTGGCGCGCCAGGAACAGCGCGGTCGAGCCGGTGGAGCAGTTGTTGTTGACGTTGACGACCGGGATGCCGGTCATGCCCACTTCATAGAGCGCGCGCTGGCCGGCGGTGGAGTCGCCGTACACGTAGCCGACGTAAGCCTGCTGCACCAGCTCGTAGCCGATGCCGGCGTCTTTCAAGGCGGCGTTGGTCGCGTGCGCGGCCATCTGCGGGTAGGGCTGGTTCGCGCCCGGCTTGGTGAAGGGGATCATGCCGACACCGACGACGTAGACATCCTGGCTCATGAGGGGCTCCTGAAATGAATGAATGGAAAGTAAGAGAGAGTTCGAAAACCGTCAGGCTACGCTTCGTTGGCGCCCTTGCCAAAACGGTTCGCGCAGGCGGGTCTTGAGCACCTTGCCCGCACCCGACAGCGGCAGCGCCTCGACCACCGCCACGCTGCGCGGGCATTTGTAGTTCGCGATCAGCGCCTTGCAATGCGCGATGAGTGCGTCGGCCGCCAGCTGCTGGCCCGGCTTGAGCACGAGCACCGCATGCACGGCCTCGCCCCACTCCTCGCTGGGAATGCCGATGACCGCGCAGGCCGCCACGGCCGGATGCTGGTTGATGGCGTTCTCGACCTCGGCCGAATAGATGTTCTCGCCGCCGCTGATGATCATGTCCTTCAGGCGGTCGACCACGAAGATGTAGCCGTCGTCGTCCATGTACGCGCCGTCGCCCGTGTGCATCCAGCCGCCGCGCACAGCCGCGGCCGTTTGCGCGGGCTGGTTCCAGTAGCCCTGCATCACGTTGGGGCCGCGCACCGCGACCTCGCCCACCGTGCCACGCGGCACCTCGAGGCCTTCGGCGTCGACGATGCGCACCTCGGTGCAGTAGCTGGCGCGGCCGGCCGAGCGCAGCTTGCCCCGGCGCTGGCCTTCGGCCGTGTGGTTGCGCGCCGGGTTGACGGTGGCCAGCGGCGACAGCTCGGTCATGCCGTAGGCCTGCACGAAGTCCACGCCCGGAAAGGCGGCCATCGCGCGGGTCAGCACCGCCTCCGAGATCGGCGAGGCGCCGTAGGTGATGCACTTCAGGCTGCCGAGGTCGCGCGGCTCGCGCATCGCCGGATGGTCGACCAGCATCTGGATCATGGTGGGCACCAGCAGCGCGTGCGTGACGCGGTCTTGCTCGATGGCGTTCAGCACCGCCTCGGGGCTGAACGCCGGAATGATCGCGTGCGTGTTGCCCTCCAGCCAGTGCGGTGCGGCCAGGCCCATGTCGGCCAGGTGGAACATCGGCGCGGCATGCAGGTAGCAGCCCTCGGGCGAGGCCAGGCCCTCGGCGTGCAGGGCCAGCCCCGAACTGCCCATGTTGGTGTGGCTCAGCATCACGCCCTTGGGAAAACCCGTGGTGCCGCCGGTGTAGAAGATGCCGGCCAGGTCGTCGTCGCAACGGCCGGCGTCGGGCACGGGCGAGGCGGCCTCCAGCAGCGCCTCGTAGCCGAGCATGCCGGGCGGCGTCGGGCCGTCGCCGCAATAGATCACCTCGCGCAGGCTGGTCGCCTGCCCGCGCATCTGCTCGACCACCGGGCGGAAGGTGTCGTCCACCAGCAGCAGTGTGGAGCCCGAGTCGTCCAGCGAGTACAGGATTTCGGCCGCCGACCAGCGGATGTTGCAGGGGTTGAGCACACCGCCGCCCCAGGGCACGGCCATCTGGTATTCGAGGTAGCGCGCCGAATTGAGCGCCAGCATGGCGACGCGGTCGCCCGCCTGCATGCCGAGCCCCTGCAGGGCGCCCGCCAGGCGCGCGACCCGCTCGGCATAGGCGCGAAAGCTCAGGGTGCGGCCGGCGGCGCGCACGGCGATCCGGTCGGGGTGCTGCTGCACGCTGCGGTGCAGCGACTGGGTCAGGTACATGGCGGTTGTCTCCGTTCGGTTCTTGTGTAGGCGCATGGTAGAAACCGCGCCGTGCCACGGCGATTGCGCATCGCATCGCCCGCATGGCAGAAAACCTCAATCGACACCCGCGCCGCCACCGGGTCTGATCCGCTCACGCATGCTGCAACCGCCCGTCACCATCCCGATCGTGTTCGTCCAGGGCATGCTCTCGGGCGTGCGCGCGCGCGGCGACGACGCCCCCGTCTGCATCGACACCGCGCTGCAGGACGCCGGCATCGCCCCCGCCCTGCTCGACGCACCGGGCGCGCGCGTCACGGCCGAGCAGTACGTGGCGCTGTTCGCGCTGCTGATGGAGCGGCTGGACGACGAGGCCCTGTGCTTCCTGTCGCGCCGCCTGCGCTGCGGCAGCTTCGCGCTCATGACGCGCGCCACGTTGGGCGCGCCCACGCTCGAGGTGGCGCTGCGGCGCGTGGCCCGGGCCTTCAGCCTGCTGCAGGACGACCTCGAGATGGTGCTGCTGCGCGAGGGCCCGCTCGCGGGCTTCGGCCTGCGGGTGCAGCAGCTGCCGCGCACGCCGCTGAATTTCTTGCACGAGCTGATGCTGCGCGTGTACTGGCGGCTCTTTGCCTGGCTGCACGGCGGCCGACTGACGGCGCGCCGCTTCGACTTCGGCTTCGAGCAGCCGCCCTACGCGGCGCGCTACACCAAGGTGTTCCCCGCGCCGCTGCAGTTCGGCCAGCCGCTGTCGGCCGTGTGGTTCGACGCGAGTGCGCTGGCCACGCCGATCCACCGCGACGCGCGGGCCATGAGCGACTTCCTGGCCGCCGCGCCGGCCCACGTGATCCTGCCGCCGCTGGGCGAGCTGGCCGTGAGCGCGCGTGTGCGCACCGTGCTGCAGCAGCACCGCCCTGCCTGGGTCGACCTGGCCACGGCCGCGCGCAGCCTGCACATGTCGGTGAGCACGCTGCAGCGCCACCTGGCCACCGAGGGCACCTCGTTCCAGTCGCTCAAGGACCAGCTGCGGCGCGACGTGGCCATCGTGCGCTTGAACACCAGCACCGTGCCGCTGGCGGCTCTGGCCGAGGAGCTGGGCTTTTCGGACAGCGCGGCGTTCCAGCGCGCGTTCAAGACCTGGACCGGCGGGGCGCCGGGGTCGTATCGAAGGCGACCCAATCCGGAGCCGGACTCGGACCCCGAGGCTTGAAGCTACCCGTCTACCACTTGACCCGCACGCCGAGCGATCCGTTGACCGAGCTCTTCACCTTGGCATCGCCGCCCGAGGACCACAGCTTGCCGACTTCGCCGTACAGGCTGGTCGCCTGGCTCAGCGCCAGCGTGAAGCCGCCTGCGAGTTCGGTGCTGGTGCCGCCGGTCGGCGCGGCGATGTCGGTCGTGGTCGCGCCATTCACGAAGCGCGCGATGTCGGTGCCGCTCGAGGTCTTGTAGACGTTGACGCGGCCGTAGGGCTGCAGCACGCCCACACCGGTGTCGATCTGGCCCTTGACCCGCACGCCTGCGCGGGCGATCCAGCCGCTGTCGGCTTGGGGTTGCGCGATGGCACCGATGATGGCCGAGTTGCCCAGGTCCATGTGGTGGTGGATCAGCTGCAGCTGCGGCTCGATGCGCCAGCCGCTGCCGCCGATCGCGAAGGCCTTCCCCACTTCGATGGAGCCCAGCAGGCTGTGGCCCTTGCCGCCCACGCCGGCGCCGAGCATGGGCTCGACCGTGTAGCGGTGGCGGCCCGACTGCACCACCGCATCGGCGTAGAAGCCGCTGTCGGCGGTGTAGGTGCCGTACACGCCGACGTACTGGCTGCGCAGGTCGTTGCGGCCCACCGCGAGGTGGCGGATGCCGCTGGCAAAGCCGCTCACGCGGGCATCGCCGTCGAGCTGGCCGACGTACAGGCCGGCGCGCCAGTTCGGCGTGGCGAGCAGGTCGGTGCCCGCCTGGAAGCCGGTGAGGCGGCCCTTGCTGGTGGGCGAGACGGTGCCGCCCTGCTGGATGTCGATGTCGGTGGAGAGCACGCGGGCCCAGGCGCGGCGGTCGGAGCCGGTCTGAGTGCTTGTGGTTCCCTTCACATCTTCGTCGCCCACGCGCTTGCGCACATCGCCCAGCATCGCGAGGTTGCCCTGGCGCAGCTGGCCCGGCAACGCGGCGTACAGCGCCGCTTCCGGGCGGTAGGTGACGACGGGCAGGCCCACCGGTTGACCCGGCGACACTGCGTCGGTGGTGGAGCGCAGGTACCAGCTCTCGCCCGCGCCCTTCGCATCGGCGGCATGCAGGCGGTACTCGTAGGCGCCTGCGTCGACATGGCCACCGGCCAGCGAGAAGGCGTCCTTCGTGGTCTGCGCGGTGGTGGTCGCGCCGTTCTGCGCGGTGATGACCTCGATGCCGTTGCCGCTCGTGAGTGCGCCCAGGCCACCGAGGTTGCTGATCTGCACCGTGGTCTTGCCGCTGGCAATCGCGGTGGGGCCGTCGAGCACGAGGCGGTCGGAGGGACCGGTGCCGTTAAGCGTCGTGCTCAGCTTGAGCACGCCGTTGTTGCCAACGTAGGCGCCCTTGACGGTCAGCGTCGTACCTGCGGTCGCGCCGGCCAGCGACACAGTGCCGCTGTTGGCCAATGACGCGACGGTCTGGTTGAAGCCCGCCAGGTCGAGCGTGGCACCTGTGGCCACGCTGTGGGCTGAAGCAGCGCTCAGCGTGTTCGCTGCACCGGCCTTCAACGTGCCCTGCGCCACGTTCGTCGCACCGGTGTAGGTGTTGGCGCCCGACAGCGTCAGCGTGCCCGTGCCCTGCTTGGTGATGAAGCCGCCGCCGCTGATCGCACCGCTCAGCGTGCCGCTGAACGCACCGGTGTCGATGACCGGGTCGTTGTTGCCCGTCAGCTTGATGGTGTTGGCGATCGTGAGGCCGTTCGCGCTGAAGCCCAGCGTGGTGTCGTCGTCCATCGACAGTGTGCCGGTGCCCAATGCCTGGCTGTGGCCCACGTTCAGGCGGCCCTGGCGCAGTGCCGTGCCACCGGTGTGGGTGTTCTCGCCCGACAACGTGAGCGCGCCCGTGCCGACCTTGATGAGCGAGCCGCCGATGCCGGAAATCACGCCCGAGATTTCCGTGTCGGTGTTGAGAGCGCCCGTTGTCAGCGCCTTGGCGCCGAGCAGCACGCGGCCGGCGCCTTCGAGCGAACCGATGGTGATGCCGGGTGTGCCGAGCTTGGACAGGAAGACCGTGCCACCGGCCTTGTTCACCACGCTCGCCTGGGCGGCCGTTGCGTTGTCGCGAATGTCCAGCACGCCATCGCGCTCATTGACGATGGTCGCCTGCTCGGCGGAAGCGTCGCCCCAGAGGTAGGTCGTGCCACCAGCGAAGTTGGTGATGTGGGTCTTGCCTGCCTTGGCGTTGAACCAGACCATGACCTCGCCACCGCGGTTCTCGATGGTGGCATTGCCGGCCGTCGCGTTGCCACGGAAGTCGATCGAGCCGCCGGCATGCGCGGTCAAGGTCGCGTGGCCGGCCGAGGCGTTGTCCTGGAACTGGACGAAGCCGCCGTTGCCCGACTGGGCGGCGCCTGCCGTGATCTTTAGGCTTTCCGCATCCGCACTGCCGCTGAAGATCAAGGCCGCGCCACTGCTCACGCCCACCGGACCGGTACCCACCGCGCCTGTCGCGCCCACATTCAACGTGCCGCCGTCGACCTGCGTACCACCCTTGTAGCTGTTGGCCGCGGTGAGCAGCAGCTCGCCGCCGCCGATCTTGCGCAGGCTGCCCGCGCCGCTCATCGTGCCCGCGAAGCTGCCGCTGGCCACCTGGTCGAAGGCCACCCGGGCGTCGTTGACGATGGGGCCGCGCAGGCTGGTGGTATCGCCCTGCAGCGTGCCGGCGCGCACGAGCGTTCCGCCGGTGTAGGTGTTGGCGCCCTTCAGGATCAGCGTGCCCAGGTCGTCCTTCGTGAGGCCGCCCGCGCCGGTCAGCACCGACGCGATGGTGGCCTGCATCTGCGCCCCCGAGGCCGTGCCGTCGCCGACCTTGATGACGGTGTTGGCATTGCCCAGCGTCAGTGCGTCGCCGTTGACGACATAGCCGCTGGTGGAGAACTGCGCGCCATCGATGCTGATCGCGCCGCCCGTGTTGTCCACCCGGACCGTGCCGGCCGCGCCGCCGAACAGCGCGAACTGGTTCTGCTGCCAGCCGGTGTTGGTCTTGCCGTTGGCGCCGGTCCAACTGTCGGACGGGTCGTTGAGGGTGGAGTTGCCGATGCGCCAGGTGCCGGAGCCGCCGCTGATCGTGCCGTCGTTGTAGGTGGAAGCATCGCCGCCCGCGCCGTCCCAGAAGCCGAGCGACACGCCCTTGCTGTTGATCAGGTTGATCTCGCCCAGCACCGACGACTGCACGTGCAGGTCGCCGACCGCCGTGCCCGCGGGCACTATGCCGATATTCAAGCCGTTGTCGATCAGCGAGCCGGAGTAGCTGATCAGGCGGTACAGGCCGGGCCCGAAGGTGCCGCCGGCCGATTGCGCCACGTTGAGCGTGCCGTCGAGCACGAGGCCGCCGTTGACCTTGACGAGGTCGTTGAGCGGACCGCCCGCCGTGCCGGCCTGGCCCAGCTCGTAGCTCAGGAAGGCGCCCGGGTCGAAGCGCAGCATGCCGGTGGTCAGCGTGCCGAGGTTGCTGCCCGGTGCGAGCGTCGCGCCGTTGGCGATGGTGACCTGGCCCGCGATGCTGCCGCCGCCGCTGAGCGTGGCGCCGTTCTTGACCTGCACCGTGCTCGTGCCCGTGGCGCTGCCGGTGCTGTTGTTCACGCGCAGCGTGCCGGCGTTGACCTCGGTCGCGCCGCTGTAGGTGCTGGCGCCCGTCAGTTCCAGCACGCCCACGCCGTTCTTGGACAGGGTGCCGGAGCCGCTGATGACGCCTGCGTAGCTCAGGCTGTCCGCGCGGTCGAAGACCAGGTCGCCGTCGTTGGCGATGTTCCCTGCGATGCTGCCGGTGGTGCCACCCGCGCCGATCTGCAGGATGTTGCCGGCCACGACGGTGGTGGTGCCCGTGAAGGTGTTGTCGCCGGTCAGGGTCAGCTTGCGCGCGCCTTTCTGCAGAAGGCTGCCGGAGCCGCTGATGTTGCCGGCGAAGGTGGTGTCGGCGCTGCGGTTGAACACCAGCGCGGCGTTGTTGGCAATGCTGCCGAGGATGCTGCCGCTGTCGCGGATCTCCAGGGTGCCGCCGTTGAGGGTCGTGCCACCGGTGTAGGTGGCGTTGCCTGTGTAGACCAGCGTGCCCGCGCCGGTCTTCGTCACACTGCCGCTGCCGGTGATGTGGCCTGCGAAGGCCGCATCGTTCGATCGGTTGAAGACCAGCGCCGCATGGTTGGTGACGTTGCCGTCGATGCTGCCGGTGGTGCCGCCGCTGCCGATCTGCAAGGTGCCCGCGCTGACCGTCGTGCCGCCGGTGTAGGTGTTCGAGCCCGAGAGCGTCAAGGTGCCCGAGCCTTCCTTGACCAGCGAGCCCGTGCCGTCGATGCTGCCTGCGAAGGTGGTGCTGGCGTTGGCCGACCCGACGGTCAGGGTCGCGCTGCCCAGCTGAACGGTGCCTGCGGTGCCCGACAGGCTCGAGGCACGCAGGTTGAAGCTGCCCAGGTCGAGCACGCCGCCAAGCAGGGTGTACGCCGTGTTCTGCGACAGGGCCGATGCGGCGCCGAAGCGCAGCGTGCCCGCTTGGATGGTCGTACCGCCGCTGTAGGTGTTGGCGCCGGTCAGGGTCAGGGTGCCCGCCGTCGTCTTCGCGAGTTGGCCCTCGCCAATGATTGCACCCGAGAACGTGCCGGACTCTACCGTCGTGGTCTGGGTCGGGCCGTTTCCGGTTCGGGTGTTCAGCGTTCCGGCGCCCTGCAGGTTGCGCAGGGTGGCGCTGGCGCCGTTCAGGTCGAGCGTGGCGCCTGTGTCCACCGTGGTGGAAGCCACGTTGGACAAGAGGAAATTGAGGAAACCGGCGTCTACCGCCTGCAGCGTGCCGCCGGCCACGACGATCGCGGCATCCGAAAAGAGGCTGCCTCCGCCGCCGCCGCTCAGACGGATGGTGCCGTTTTCGGCGGCGCTGCCAAAGACGACAGTCGCCCCGGCGCCCAGGTTCAGGGCACCGCCGATACCGAACGCCTGGCCACTGGCGGCAGCCACTGTGCTTCGCTGACCGCCGGCGAAGTCCAGGCGGTTGGTCAGGTGGAGACTCGAGGTGGCGGTCAGCTTGCCGCCGTCGAGCGTGACCGTACCGGCGCCGAGCGCGCCAGCCGTGCCGATCTGCAGCGTGGTGCCTGTCTTGATCGTGGTTCCGCCGGCGTACGTGTTGGGACCGCCCAGCGCCAGCGTGCCGCCGCCGTCGGCCGTGAGACTGCCGGCGCCGGAAATGACGCCGTTCATGGCCAGATGCGCAGGCATTGGGCCGGTGCCGTCGACGGTGACCGTGAGGTCGCCCGTGGGCAGGAACGCGCCCGTCAGCGTCCACTGGCTGCCGCTGTGGGCATGGACGCTCGAGAAGCCCGACATCGCATCGTCTTCGCTGCCGCTGCCCTGGAGATTCAGGGTGTTGCCGCTACCGAGGGCAACCACTTGGCCGTTCAGCACCGACCCCGTCTGCAGCGTGAGTGAAGCGTTGCCGCCGCTGAAGCTGATGGCGTTCGCGCGGGTGACGCCATCGCCAGAGAGCCCGCCCGAGATGGTGCCGCTGCTGACGATGCGCGAGGCACCGCTGGCGACGATGCCTTCTCCACCCGTGCCCGCAGCGCCTGCTGCAGCGTCCGTGCTGCTGCCCCCTGTGCCGCCGTTGCCACCGGTGATGCTGCCGGCGTTGACAAGTGAAAGCCCGGCTCCTGAGAGCGAGAGGCCCACCCCACCTCGGCCACCACTGCCGCCATTACCGACAGCCCCCCCGGCGAGGGCAACACCGTCGCCCGCTCCTCCATTGCCGCCATTGCCGCCAGACACGCTGCCGCCCTGGGCATTCGTGATCGTCGCCACGGCCGTGTCGACAACAAGCCCGAGCCCCCCGTCGCCGCCACTGCCGCCCCCTCCCGCCCCGCCAACGTTATAGCCACGGAACCCGGCGCTGCCATTGCCGCCATTCCCGCCTCGAACGGCCACTGCGTTGACAACATCGGTGGATGCCACGGCCCCATGGCCACCCGCGCCGCCACCGCCGCCGCCATAGCTCGCGTTCCCGCCGGCTCTTGTTTCGCCGGCATTGCCGCCATTGCCGCCGGTCGGCGACTGCAAGGTACCGGACGCGCCGCCGCCCCCTCCGCTGCCCGCGGTTGGTTGAGAGTTGGGCACACCGTCGGCTCCGTTGGCGCCCGGCGACGCACCGGCCGCCCCGCCTGCGACATGGTCCGTAGAAACACCGGCCTGTCCCACATCGCCGCCCGCGCCACCGCTGTCAAAGTCGCCCGCCCCACCAGCGCCCCCGGCAGCCAGTGCGGCAGCGCCGGCCACGGTCAGACCCGCGGCCAGGACAGCCGCACGCACCTTCGAGCCCGCGCCCGACTTGCCCGAGGCACGCGCGGTTTCAGGTGCGGCCACCCAGGCCCCCAGCGACGAGTTCCAGAGGCTGCGATGTGCTTTGTTCATGGGGAGAAAAACCTTGAAATGAGAGGCCGGATGCACCAGAAATGGGCAAACCGTCAGGAAACGTTTATTTTTGTAAATAAATTGTTTCCAACCTATCGCCAGAACTAGTTATTCATGCGCGTCGCCATCCTTGCTGGGTTTTCGGAAACTTCCGTACGTCCAGCAATCCGGCGCGACAATCCGCCGCATGGCTTCCGCACCCGACCTCCCTCCCCTCAACCGCCAGTTCGTCGCCCACTTCGGCGAGATGGGCAGCAAGTGGGGCATCAACCGCACCGTCGGCCAGATCTACGCGCTGATCTTTTTGTCGGAGCGCGCGCTCAATGCCGACGAGATCGCCGAGATGCTGGAGTTCTCGCGCTCCAACGTGAGCATGGGTTTGAAGGAGCTGCAGGCCTGGCGCCTCGTGCACCTGCGCCACCACGCGGGCGACCGGCGCGAGTATTTCGAGGCGCCGAAGGACGTGTGGGAAATCTTCCGCGTGCTGGCCGAGGAGCGCCGGCGCCGCGAGATCGAGCCCACGCTCTCGATGCTGCGCAACGCGCTGCTCGAATCGCCCACCAGCGACGCCGAACGCCACGCGCAGGCCCGCATGCGCGAGATGCACGACCTGATCGACCGGCTGATGAAATGGTTCGACGACGTGCAGCGGCTGGCGCCCGAGACTGCGATGCAGCTCATGGGCATGGGCGCGACGGTGACGAAGGTCCTGACGCTCAAGGACCGCCTCACGGGCGGTGCGTCGAAGCAGAGCAAAGGCCCCGCGGGCGAAACCTGAGTCGCGCCGCGAGGCTGAGGGAACGGACGGGGCGCTACGCCCTCACAGCCGTTCCTGCCCCTGCGGGGTTTCCGGCGTGCCGAGCTTTTCCTTGCGGATGGCCTCGTCGTCCATCAGCTCGTACCACATGGCGTTGAGCACGGCGAAGGCGGCGGCCAGCGGCAGGCCGAGGATCCAGGCGAAGTACCACATGTCTTTTTCCTTCCCGTTTCAGTAGGCGTGTCCGCTCTCGTCGCGGATGGCTTGTTCGTCGACCTTGCCCCACAGCACGTGGTAGACCCAGGTGGTGTAGGCCACGATGATCGGGATGAAGATCGCGGTGACCACCAGCATGATGAACAGCGTCAGGTGGCTCGACGACGAATCCCACACCGTGAGGCTGGCACGCGGGTCGATCGACGAGGGCAGGATGAACGGGAACATCGACGCGCCCACGCTCAGGATGATGCCGGCGATGCCCAGCGCCGCCGTGAGCAGCGCGAACCCCGGCCGGCGCAGCACCAGCCCGAGCAGCGCGCCCAGCGTGCCGACGAAGCCCGCCGCCGGCGCGGCGATGGTCCAGGGGTGCGCCGCGTAGTTGCCCATCCAGGCGCCGGCATGCAGCTCGACGGTCTTGAGCATCGGGTTCGACGGGCCTACCGCGTCGACCACGCTGCTGATGCGAAAGCCCCCGATGCCCATGGCCAGCCACACGCCGGCCAGCGCATAGAACACGAGCGTGAGCACCGCCGCGACCATGCCGTAGCTGCGTGCGCGCTCGGCCACCGGCCCGGCGGTCTTGAGCAGCAGCCAGGCCGCGCCGTGCATCACCAGCATCGCCACCGACACCAGCCCGCAGAGGATGGCGAAGGGGTTCAGCAGGCCGAAGAAGCTGCCGTCGTAGAAGATGTGCATGTCGGCGCCGAAGCGGAACGGCACGCCCTGCAGCACGTTGCCCACGGCCACGCCGCAGATCAGCGCAGGCACGAAGCCGCTGAAGAACAGCACGCCGTCCCAGCGCGCGCGCCACTGCGGCGACTCGCGCTTGCTACGGAACTTGAAGGCCACCGGCCGCAAGATCAGCGCCGACAGGATCACGAACATCGCCAGGTAGAAGCCCGAGAACGACACGGCGTACAGCTGCGGCCAGGCCGCAAAGACGGCGCCGCCGCCCAGGATGAGCCACACCTGGTTGCCCTCCCACACCGGGCCCACGCTGTTGATGACCACGCGCCGTTCGATGTCGTTGCGCGCCGCAAAGGGCAGCAGCATGCCGGCGCCCAGGTCGAACCCGTCGGTCACCGCGAAGCCGACCAGCAGCACGCCGATCAGCAGCCACCAGATGAAGCGCAGGGTGTCGTAGTCGAGGAGTGTGTGGAGGATCATGCGGCGCTCCCGGTCGAGGCAGAAGAGGAAGACGTGGCGGCACGCGCCGGCGGAATGTGCGAGCGTGCATCGCCCTCGGTGGGCGCATGCTCGACCTCGGGGCCCTTGCGGATGGCCTTGAGCATCAGCTTCATCTCGATGATGAGCAGCGTCGTGTAGATCGCGATGAAGCCCGCGAGCGTGATCAGCAGTGTCGTCACGCCCAGGTTCGACACGGCCACCGCGGTCGGCAGCACGCCCTCGATCACCCAGGGCTGGCGACCGAACTCCGCTACCAGCCAGCCGGATTCAATGGCGATCCACGGCAGCGGAATCGCCCACACCGCGACCTTCAGCAGCCAACGGTGGCGGTCGAGCGCACGGCGCGCCGACAGCACGAAGAAGGTGCCCGTCAGCAGGATCAGCAGCATGCCGATGCCCACCATCACGCGGAACAGCCAGAACAGCGGCGCCACCTGCGGCACGGTGTCCCATGCGGCCTTGGCGATCTGCTCGTCGGTGGCCTGGCGCGGATCGTCCACGTAGCGCTTGAGCAGCAGCGCGTAGCCCATGTTGATGCCGTTGTCCTCGAAGTCGCCGCGCACGCCCTGCGTTACCTTGTCGGCACCGCCGGCCTCGCGGATCTTCTGCAGCGCGTCGTAGGCCTTCAGGCCCTCGCGGATGCGGGCCTCGGCGCGCTTCACGAGCTCGTCGATGCCGGGCATCACGGTGTTGAGCGAGCGCGTGCCGATGAGGCCCATCACCGCCGGGATGTGAATGGCGTAGTGCGTCTCGCGCGCCTTCTGGTCGGGGAAGCCGATCACGGTGAACGCGGCGGGCGCGGGCTGCGTCTCCCACATGCCTTCGATGGCGGCCAGCTTCATCTTCTGGTGTTCGCCCGAGAGGTAGCCGCTCTCGTCGCCGAGCACCGCCACCGACAGCGCGGCGGCCAGGCCGAAGGACGCGGCCACGGTCATCGAACGCTTGGCCAGCTCGATGTGGCGGCCCTTGAGCAGGTACCACGCCGACACGCCGAGCACGAACACCGCGGCGCACACATAGCCGGCCGACACGGTGTGCACGAACTTGGCCTGCGCCACCGGGTTGGTCAGCACGGCGGCGAAGTCGGTCACTTCCATGCGCATGGTCGCGGGGTTGAAGGCCGCGCCCACGGGGTTCTGCATCCAGCCGTTGGCGATGAGAATCCACAGCGCAGAGAAGTTGGAGCCGATGGCCACGGCCCACGTCGCGGTCAGGTGGCCCACCTTGGAGAGCTTGTCCCAGCCGAAGAAGAACAGGCCCACGAAGGTCGCTTCCATGAAGAAGGCCATGAGCCCTTCGATGGCCAGCGGCGCGCCGAAGATGTCGCCGACGTAGTGGCTGTAGTAGCTCCAGTTCATGCCGAACTGGAACTCCATCACGATGCCGGTGGCCACGCCCATCGCGAAGTTGATGCCGAACAGCACGCCCCAGAACTTGGTCATGTCGCGCCAGATGACGCGCCCGGTCATCACGTAGACCGTCTCCATGATGGCCAGGATGATCGACAGTCCGAGCGTGAGCGGCACGAACAGGAAGTGGTACAGCGCCGTCACGGCGAACTGCAGGCGCGAGAGCGCGACGATGTCAAGGTCCATGGGGGCTTCCTTTATGTGTTCTGTTCGTTCGTTGCTCGGTCGGTCAACTCATCAATCGGGGCGCAGGCCGCGCAGCGCAGCCTCGAAGGCCTCCGTGCCACGGCGCAGGTCGGCGACGATGCGACCCTGCACCATGCACACGAGGCGGTCGGCCAGCGCGGCTTCGCGGCGCAGGTGCGTGGCGATCAGCAGCGTGCGCGGACCGGCCTCTTGCGCCAGGCGCTGCAGCACGTCGTGCGCGGTGGCGGCGTCGAGCGCCTCGGTCGGTTCGTCGAGCAGC
Source organism: Variovorax sp. GW823-FHT02B07 (assembly GCF_058797695.1). Classification (NCBI taxonomy): domain Bacteria; kingdom Pseudomonadati; phylum Pseudomonadota; class Betaproteobacteria; order Burkholderiales; family Comamonadaceae; genus Variovorax; species Variovorax sp. GW823-FHT02B07. Next base: position 1,345,095 of record NZ_JBXAJX010000001.1, on the reverse strand, counting down.
CACAGCGGCACCGGGCGCAGCAGCAGCCGCGCGAGCGCGAGCCGGCGTGACTGCCCGCCCGACAGGCCGAGGCCGCCTTCGCCCAGGCGCGTGTCGAGGCCGGTGGCCAGCGCGCGCACATCGGCATCGAGGCCGGCGGCGTGCAGCACGGACCAGAGGCGCTCGTCGCTCGCTTGCGGATCGGCCAGGCGCAGGTTGTCGCGCAGGCTGTCCTGGAAGAGTTCGGTGCGCTGGGTCAGCAGGCAGGCCGGTTGTGCCTGCACGTGACCGGCGCGGGGCGTGAGGTCGCCGGCGATCACGGAAAGCAGCGTGGACTTGCCTGCGCCGCTGGCGCCGACCAGCGCGACGCGCTCGCCCGCGTTCAGATGCAGCGACACACCGCCAAGCACTTCGGCCAGGCTACCGGGGTGCATGACGGTGAGCTGGTCGACCTGCACGGCCGCCGTCTGCGCGGTGCGAGCGGGGCGCGCGCCCTCTTCCACCGACGGGTCCAGTCGCGGTGCCAACCGACGCACCGCCAGCCAGGTGCGTCCCGCGTCGAGCGCGCCACGCCGCAGCGCGGCGAACGGTTCGGTGGCGGTCAGCGCGATCAGCAACGCGAGCGCCGCGCCGGGGGCGCCGATGACGCCTTCGCTCACCAGCGCGCCCACGGCCAGCAGCACGCCGACCAGCGTCAGCGTGCCCGCGCTGCCATAGGCGAAACCGGCCGCGGCTTCGAGCTTGTTCAGTGCGAGATCGGCCTGCGCGAGGTGCGCGTCGGCATTCATCAGCGCGGCGCGCTGGGCGTCGAGCCGGCCTGCCATCGCAAGGTCGGCCTGGCCTGCGACCAGGTCGACAGCCCGCGCGCGCAGCGCCTCCACGGCATGCGCGCGTTGCCGCGCCGGCTGCCGTGCACGCCGCGCGATGAGGAACGCCAGCCCCCAGCCGACGGCGCAAAGCCAGAGCGCGATCGCCACGCCCATCCCCACATGCATGAAGCCGAGCACGATGCCCGCCAGCAGCGCCGCGCCGAGCGCCGCAGCAGCAGGCACGAACAGGCGCAGGTAGAGCGACTCGAGCGCGTCGATGTCGGCCGTGAGGCGGAACAGCAGCCGCGCCGGCCGCATCAGCAGGTCGCGCGCGGCCTCGGGGCGTGCCCAGCCTCGGAACAGCCGCACGCGCAGCTCGGCGAGCACGGCGAAGGTGGCGTCGTGCGTGACCAGCCGCTCGCCGTAGCGCGACCCCGTGCGTCCGAGTGCCAGCAGCCGGATGCCGGCCGAAGGCATGAAGACATCGAAGGTGAAGGCCGTGGCCGCGTGCAGGCCGGCGAGCGCGGTCGCCGTGATGAACCAGCCCGACAGGCCCAGCAGTGCCATGCCTGCGAGCACGGTGACAGCAGCCAGCAGGCAGCCCAGCAGCAAGGCACGCGGCTGCGTCGCGAGGAAGGGACGCAACACGAGGCGCAGGTCGCGCCAGCGGGGGGAGCGGGTCGCGTGGTTGCTCATGCGGCCTTCTCCACCAGCGGTTCGGGGCCGAGGTTCACGGTGCGGTCCATGCGCGCGGCCAGCATCGGGTCGTGGGTCGAGACGATCAAGGTCCGGCCACGGGCGAGCGCCACCAGGGCGTCGGCGACGCGCGCGGCGGTGGCGGTGTCCAGGTGGGCCGTGGGTTCGTCGGCCAGGATCAGGTCGGCATGCGGATGCACCGCGACGCGCGCCAGCGCCAGCCGCACGGCCTCGCCGCCCGACAGGCCGCTGCCGCCCTCGCCCAGCGCGGTGCCGGGGTGGGCCTGCGCCACGTCGTCGAGCGCCGCGAAACGCATCGCCTCGGCGACCTCGGGCGCGCCGATGTCGGCACGGCCCAGCGCCACGTTGGCTTCGACCGATCCGGCGAAGACGTGGGGCTTCTGTCCCATCCACGCCGTGCGCTGGCGCAGCGCGGCGGCCGTGTGTTCGGTGAGCGGCACGCCGCCGATGGCGATCTCGCCGCGCGTGGCGGGCATCAGCCCGGCCAGCAGCGAGAGCAGCGCGGTCTTGCCCGATCCGCTGGGGCCGGCCAACGCGACATGCTCGCCGGCGCCGATGCGCAATTCATAGCCATCGAAGAGCGGCGTCGACTCGCCGGGCCAGGAGAAGTGCAGCCCATGGACTGTCACCGCAGGCGCAGCCCCTGCCCCGGCGGCGCCAGTCGCTGCGCGCGTGACCGCGACGCCCGCGCCGGGCAACGGCAGCGCGCCGCCTTGCAGGTCGTCGAGCGCCTGCAACGCCGCCTCGCCGGCCGCGCGGTCGTGCCAGACCGCCGACAGCTCGCGCAGCGGCTCGAAGAAGGCCGGCGCCAGCAACAGCACGAACAGGCCTTCGCCCAGACTGAGCTGCTGGCCCCAGGCGCCGAAACCGAGCGAGCCCAGCAGATGGAAACCGATGTAGACCGCGACCAGCGCCACGCCCAGCGCGGAAAACAGCTCCAGCACGGCGGACGACAGGAAGGCGATGCGCAGCACCGCCATCGTGCGCTGGCGCAGCGACTGGGCGGAGGCACCGAGCCGGTCGGCCGTGGTATCGACCGCATCGAGCGCGCGCAGCGTGGCCAGGCCGCGCAGGCGGTCGAGCAGGAAGGCGTTCATGCCGCCCATCTCGACCATCTGCGCCTCGCTGGCCGCCTTGGCGCGCCAGCCGACGATGGCCATGAAGATCGGGATCAGTGGCGCCGCCACCAGCAGCACCAGCGCCGCAGCCCACGAGAACCAGGCCACTGCCGCGAGCAGGAAGAGCGGCACCACCGTCGCGCGCCATCGCGCGGGTTGGTAGCGCACGAGGTACGGCACCAGCGCCTCGGCCTGTTCGGCGAGCACGCTGGCCGCAAGGCCGGAGGGCGCGCGTTCGCGGTCGAGCGGCGAACTGGCCGCCAATACGGACGCTGTCTGCGCGCGCAAGGCCGTCAATTGCGCCCGCGCGCGCCCGAAGGTGCGGCGCACGCCCCAGGCTTCGCAGCCCGCGCGCAGCAGGCCGAGAAAGAGGATGCCCACCGCCGGCCACAGCACGGCCGCCATGCCCTCGCCGTTGGCCAGACCCTGGACTGCCATCGCCAGCAGCGCCGCCTGCGGCAACCAAGCGAGCGCCGCGACGCCTTGCACCACGCTGCCGATGTCGGGCGACGTGAAAGCCTTCAACGGCGATCGTGGCGGCGATGGTTCTGTCATTCCTTGAGTTTGTGTATTTTCAGTATTTACTGAAAGATTCACAATCATACACAACAGGGGCAGTTCGCGCAGACTGCCCGCTCTGAAGCCCGAAGGCAACAGATTTGCAAAGGAATGGGAAGAAAAAGGGCCGCACCGCAGCGGGTGCGGCGCGCTTCAGTACGACACGATGAGGCCGCTGACGAGCAATGCGGCAAAAAGTGTGCAGACGCTGCGCAGCGACGCCGGCCGGGCTTCGACCCCGCGGTACAGCAGCACCGCGGCGCCCACCGAGAGGCCGAAGGTCGCGACCATGCCCAGCAGGTCGACCCATGGCCCATGCGGCCCCAGACCCGCCACCAGCGCGTTCACGGCGAGCAGCACCGGAAAGTGGATCAGGAACAGCGAATACGAAATGCGCCCCAACTGCTGCAGCGGCACGGCCGCCGCGGGCCAGTGGGCGGGCGACAGCCACTGCCGGCGCTGCGCCACCGCGATCAACAGCGCGGTCACCAGCGCGATGGCGATGCGGCTGCGCCAGTCGATGGCAAGCGCGCCCGCCCCCACCAGCGCCAGCAGCGCGACGGCGCTGCACCAGGTGCTGGTGCGCGTGGCGCGGCCGACCCAGAAGGCCAGCATGCCGAGCCCGTAGGCGCCGAAGAAATAGAACGCCGTTTCGTCCAGCCGCGCCTGCCGGTTGAACAGCGCGAGCGACGCCACGGCCACGATGAACACCAGCGCCACCGGCGCCCAGCGCGCGGCCGAAGTGGGTTGTCGCAGCACGGCGGGCAGCCCGACCAGTGCGAGCGCCAGCGCGAACAGCTGGAAGTCGATCGCCACGTACCAGACACCGGTCGACAGCGACTCGTAATTCAGCAGGTCTTGCAGCAGCAGGCCGTGCGCCAGCAACTGACCGAGGCTCGGCTCGGCCGGCACCACCTCTTCACCCAGCCATGGCCTCGCCACCTCGGCCACCAGCACGCAGACCGTGAGTGCCGCAAGGTACGGCATGACCAGCCGGCCATAGCGCTGGAAGATCCGCGAGAGCGGCCGGTCCACGCGCAGCACGCCGTCGGGCGCCAGGCTCGCCGTGGCCAGAAAGCCGGCGATCACGAGAAAGACCTGCACCGCGAGCCGACCGTCATTCGCCAGCCAGCCGAAGAAATCGGGCGCCAGCACCTGCGCGCCGGCCGGCATCGGGCCGTAGCGCGCGAGGTGATGCCCGACGATCAGCGCACAGGCCAGGCCCTTGACCACGTCCAGCAGCGGCATGCGCCCCTGCCGCGCAGGCACGGCCCCGCCGCCACCGCTCGCAGCGGAGGTCGATGCCGGTGCGTGCGAACCGTTCAAAGTGCCAATCGCTGTCGTGCTTCCTGGTACTCGCGCTTGAGCTTCTCGATGAAGGCGCCCGCGCTCGCCACTTCGGTGATCGCGCCGATGCCCTGGCCCGAGCCCCAGATGTCTTTCCAGGCCTTGGCCTTGCTGCCTTCGCCGCCGCCGAAGTTCATGGTCGTCACGTCGCCTTCGGGCAGGTTGGCCGGGTCCATGCCGGCCTTGACGATGCTGGGCGCCAGGTAGTTGCCGTGCACGCCGGTGAACAGGCTCGAGTAGACGATGTCGTCCGAGTTACCGTCCACGATGGCCTGCTTGTACTCCTCGCTCGCGCGCGCCTCTTCGGTCGCGATGAAGGCGGTGCCGATGTAGGCGAAGTCGGCGCCCATGGCCTGCGCCGCGAGCACCGCGCCGCCGGAGGCGATGGAGCCCGACAGCGCGATCGGGCCGTCGAACCACTGGCGGATTTCCTGCACCAGCGCAAACGGGCTCTTCACGCCCGCGTGGCCGCCGGCCCCGGCCGCCACGGCGATGATGCCGTCGGCGCCCTTCTCGATCGCCTTCTGCGCGAACTTGTTGTTGATGATGTCGTGCAAGGTCACGCCGCCGTAGCTGTGCACCGCGTCGTTCACGTCGGTGCGCGCACCCAGCGAGGTGATCACGATCGGCACCTTGTACTTTACGACCATCTCCATGTCGTGCTCCAGGCGGTCGTTGCTCTTGTGCACGATCTGGTTGATGGCAAACGGCGCGGCCGGCTTGTCCGGGTTGGCCTTGTTGTAGGCCGCCAGCTCCTCGGTGATCTCGATCAGCCACTCTTCGAGCTGGGCGGCCGGGCGGGCGTTGAGCGCCGGCATCGAGCCGACCACGCCGGCCTTGCATTGCGCGATCACGAGCTTGGGGTTGCTGATGATGAACAGCGGCGAGCCGATGATCGGCAGCGGGAGGTTCGCGAGAACAGAAGGCAGCTTGGACATGTCGTCTCCGGGAAGGGGTTCGGTTTTATAAGAGCAAGGGGCCGCTGCCGCCCGTCAGATCGGCGACAGCGGCGGGTGCGTCAGAACGCCTCGAGCGCCAGCGCCGTGACGCTCTCGGCACCTTCGACGATGCTGTCGCGGATGCCCGGCACCTTGTTCAGGATGTGCTCGGCGTAGAAGCGCGCGGTGGCGATCTTGGCCTGCATGAAGGCGACGTCGACATTGTGCGAGGCCTGGTCCTGCGCCACGATCAGCGAGCGTGCCAGCTGCCAGCCGGCCACGAGGTTGCCTGCCAACATCAGGTACGGCACGCTGCCCGAGAACACGGCGTTGGGCGAGGCCTTGGTCTGGCCGGCGACGAAGTCGACCACGTCGATGAAGGCCAGGCGCGCGGCGGTCAGACGTTTGAGGACGGCGGCGGCCGCAGCGCTGTCGCTCTTGGCAAGTTCGGCCTCGGTCTTCTCGATCTGCGCGGCAATCGCCTTGGCCGTCTGGCCGCCGTCGCGTGCGGTCTTGCGGCCCACGAGGTCGTTGGCCTGGATCGCGGTGGTGCCTTCGTAGATCGTGAGGATCTTCGCATCGCGGTAGTACTGCGCCGCGCCGGTCTCCTCGATGAAGCCCATGCCGCCGTGCACCTGCACGCCCAGCGAGGTCACTTCGAGGCTCATCTCGGTGCTGTAGCCCTTCACGAGCGGCACCATGAATTCGTAGAAGGCCTGGTTCTGCTTGCGCGCGTCGGCATCGGGATGATGGTGGGCGGCGTCGTAGGCGGCGGCGGCCACCGAGGCCATCGCGCGGCAGCCTTCGGTATACGCGCGCATCGTCATCAGCATGCGCTTGACGTCCGGGTGGTGAATGATGGGCGCGCTGGCATTGATCGAGCCATCGACCGGGCGGCTCTGCACGCGGTCCTTGGCGTAGGCGACGGCGTGCTGGTAGGCACGCTCGGCGATCGCGATGCCCTGCATGCCCACGGCGTAGCGGGCCGAGTTCATCATGATGAACATGTACTCGAGGCCGCGGTTTTCCTGGCCCACGAGGTAACCCACCGCGCCGCCGTGGTCGCCGTACTGCAGCACGGCGGTCGGCGAGGCCTTGATGCCCATCTTGTGCTCGATGCTCACGCAGTGCACGTCGTTGCGCGCACCGAGCGAACCGTCGGCGTTGACCATGAACTTCGGCACCACGAACAGGCTGATGCCCTTCACGCCTTCGGGCGCGCCGCTCACGCGGGCCAGCACGAGGTGCACGATGTTCTCGGCCATGTCGTGCTCACCGTAGGTGATGAAAATCTTGGTGCCGAACACCTTGTAGGTGCCGTCGGGCTGCGGCTCGGCGCGGCTGCGCACCATGGCCAGGTCGCTGCCGGCCTGCGGCTCGGTGAGGTTCATCGTGCCGGTCCACTGGCCGCTCACGAGCTTCTCGAGGTACACGGCCTTGAGCTCGTCGGAGCCGGCGGTGAGCAGCGCCTCGATGGCGCCGTCGCTCAGGAGCGGGCACAGCGCGAAGCTCATGTTGGCCGAGTTGAGCATTTCGCCGCAGGCCGCGCCGATGGTCTTGGGCAGGCCCTGGCCGCCGAAGTCCGCCGGATGCTGCAGGCCCTGCCAGCCGCCCGACACGTACTGCGCGAAGGCGTCCTTGAAGCCCTTGCTGGTGGTGACTTCGCCGTCCTTGAACGACGACGGGTTGCGGTCGCCTTCGACGTTCAGCGGCGCCACCACGTCCTGGTTGAAGCGCGCGCACTCTTCGAGCACGGCCTGTGCAGTTTCGAGGCCGGCGTCTTCGAAGCCGGGCAGCTTGGCGATCTCGCCGATGTTGGCCAGGTGTTCGATGTCGAACAGCATGTCCTTGAGGGGGGCGGTGTAGCTCATGTCTTCTCTCCAGGGGCCGCGGTGGGAGCGGCAGATGTAAAAAAGGCATCGCGAACGATGCCTTCTGGCTCAATGCGTTGAAGCGATCAGAGCGCCTTCACGAGTTCCGGCACGGCCGTGAACAGGTCGGCCACGAGGCCGTAGTCGGCCACCGAGAAGATCGGTGCTTCTTCGTCCTTGTTGATCGCGACGATGACCTTCGAGTCCTTCATGCCGGCCAGATGCTGGATGGCGCCCGAGATACCCGCGGCGATGTACAGCTGCGGCGCGACGATCTTGCCGGTCTGGCCCACTTGCCAGTCGTTCGGGGCGTAGCCTGCATCCACTGCGGCGCGGCTGGCGCCCAGGCCGGCGTTGAGCTTGTCGGCCAGCGGCGTCATCACTTCATTGAACTTCTCGGCGCTGCCGAGAGCCCGGCCACCGGAGACGATGATCTTGGCGGCCGTCAGTTCGGGGCGGTCGCTCTTCGTGACTTCACGGCCCACGAAGGCGCTCTTGCCGCTGTCGGCGACGCCTTCAGCCGTTTCGATCGCTGCGCTGCCACCGGTGGCAGCAGCTGCGTCGAAGCCGGTCGTGCGCACGGTGATCACCTTGGTGGCGTCGGTGCTCTGCACGGTGGCGATGGCGTTGCCGGCGTAGATCGGGCGCTCGAACGTATCCGGGCTGACAACCAAAGTGATGTCGCTGATCTGCGCCACGTCCAGCTTGGCAGCCACGCGCGGAGCGACGTTCTTGCCGTTGGCGGTCGAGGGGAACAGGATATGGCTGTAGTTGCCGGCGATCGCGAGCACTTGCGCTGCGACGTTCTCGGCGAGGTTCTCTGCCAGCGATGCGCTGTCGGCAGCGATCACCTTGGACACGCCGGCGATCTGCGCGGCGGCCTTGGCGGCTTCGGCGGCGTTGGCACCGGCCACGAGGATGTGGACGTCGCCACCGCAAGCCAGGGCTGCAGTCACGGTGTTGAGGGTGGCCGGCTTGATGCTGGCGTGGTCGTGTTCGGCAATGACGAGTACGGTCATGTTCGTTTCTTCCTCAGATCACTTTGGCTTCGTTCTTGAGCTTGTCCACCAGGGTGGCAACGTCGGGCACCTTGATGCCGGCGCCCCGCTTCGGGGGCTCGCTGACCTTGAGGGTCTTCAGGCGGGGCTTGACGTCCACGCCCAGGTCTTCGGGCTTGAAGGTGTCCAGCTGCTTCTTCTTGGCCTTCATGATGTTGGGCAAGGTGACGTAGCGTGGCTCGTTCAGGCGCAGGTCGGTCGTGATGACCGCGGGCAGCGTGAGCGTGAGGGTTTCCATGCCGCCATCGACTTCGCGTGCGACGGTGACCTTGTCAGCTGCGAGGTCGACCTTCGAGGCGAAGGTGGCTTGGGGCAGATCAGCCAAGGCAGCCAGCATCTGGCCCGTTTGATTGGCGTCGTCGTCGATGGCTTGCTTGCCCAGGATGATCAACTGGGGCTGTTCCTTGTCGACCAGTGCCTTGAGCAGCTTGGCCACGGCCAGCGGCTGCAGCTCTTCAGCGGTCTCGACCAGGATGCCGCGGTCGGCACCGATGGCCATCGCGGTGCGCAGGGTTTCCTGGCACTTGGCATCGCCGCAGGAGACGGCGATGACTTCGGTCACGATGCCCTTTTCCTTCAGCCGCACCGCTTCTTCGACAGCGATCTCGTCGAAGGGGTTCATGCTCATCTTGACGTTGGCAATGTCCACCCCGGTGCCGTCGCTCTTGACGCGCACCTTCACGTTGTAATCGACGACCCGTTTGACAGGCACAAGAACCTTCATTGACTTGACTCCATTGGATTGCAAAAAGGGGGGCTTCGAGAGCAGCCTGCCATTTTAGGACGCCGGCCTTGGCTGCCTCTCCATTCTTCTTGTCGGCCTCGAGGGCCATGAAAAAAAGAACGATCGTGCTTTTCCGTGATTATAAAACAGCGGGAGGCGCTGCGGTCACTCCCGCCGGCAAAGATTCCACTCGCAGCACCCGCTGCGGATAGGGAATGTCAATGCGGGCGGCGCGCAGTCCTTCGAGGATGGCGATGTTGATGGCCGAGCGCACGTTGTCCTTGCCCTTGTCAGGGTCGGCGACCCAGAAGTTCAGGCTGAACTCCAGGCCGTCGGGCGCGAAGGTGACGAGGTAGGCGATGGGCGCCGGGTCGGTCATGACGCGCGGCTGGGCCTTGGCGGCGTCGCACAGGATGCCCTGCACCTGCGCCACGTCGCTCTCGTAGCCGACCACGATGTTGGTCGTGATGTTGAACTTGCGGTCGGCCAGCGACAGGTTTTCGACCCGGCCGGTGATCAGCGATTCGTTCGGCACGATCGCCTCGCGCCCGTTGCCCGCGCGGATGAGCGTGTAGCGCGTCTTGATGTCGGTGATGCGGCCTTCGAAGGTGTCGACCTTCACGTTGTCGCCGATGCGGATCGAGCGCTCCAGCAGGATCACGAAACCGCTCACGTAGTTGGCCGCCAGCTTCTGCAGGCCGAAGCCCAGGCCCACGCCGAGCGCGCCGCCCAGCACCGACAGCGCCGTGAGGTCGACCCCCACCGCCGACAGCGCGAACAAGAGGCCGATCAGCAGCAGGAAGGCGCGCACCGCGTTCGACGCCACCTTGCGCATCGACAGGTCGCTCACGGCCTCGCGCAGGATGCGTTTTTCGATGGTGCTGGCGATCCACAGCGCGATCATCAGCACGAGCCCCGCCGACAGCGCGCCCTGGATGATGGTCTGCAGGCTCACGCGGGTCTTGCCGAAGGCCAGCGTGATGTCGTCCAGTTCGGCCAGCACCGGCGGCAACAGCCCGACGATCCACAGCACGGCGGCGATCCAGGCCAGCCACGAGATGGTGCGCTCGATCAGCCGCACCAGGCTGGAGGTCGGGAACACGGCCCGCAGCACCCGCGCGAACAGCCGGATGACCGCCAGCGACAGGAACACCGGCACGGCGATGCGCAGCACCAGCACCACGGGCAGCAGGTCGAGCGCCAGGCGGCGCGCAATGCCGGTGAGCACCAGCGCGAGCAGCGGGAACAGCAGGCCGTCGAAGGTGCGCTCGCCGAACCAGATCGAATCCTTGGGCTGGTCGCGCCCGAACCATTTGCACACCGCCCATGCCACGCCCACGCAGGCCACGAGCACGGCGAGTTCGATGCCCAGGCCGTGCGCGTCGACCTGTCGCAGGCGCTGGAGGAAGTCGTCGAAATTGAAATTCATCGGTGAAAGAAACAGGGCGCCTCGCGGGCGCCAACCGGGTTACAGGTCCGCCAGCACGCGGATGTGCGCTTCCACGCTGCGCGCCAGGGCGTCCAGGTGGTAGCCGCCCTCGAGCAGCGAGACGATGCGCCCGCGCGCATGGCGCTTGGCGACATCGCGCACGCGGCCGGTGATCCAGGCGAAGTCGTTTTCGTTGAGGCCGAGCTGGCCCAGCTCGTCCTCGCGGTGGGCGTCGAAGCCGGCGCTGATGAACACCATCTGCGGCTTGAAGGCCTCGAGCCGGGGCATCCAGATCGCCTCGACCAGCTCGCGCACGTCCATGCCCTTGGTGTAGGCCGGAATGGGCAGGTTCAGCATGTTCGACGCCGGGTGCTCGGTGCCGCTGTACGGATAGAACGGGTGCTGGAAGAACCCGACCATCAGCACGCGCGGGTCGTTCGACAAGATGTTCTCGGTGCCGTTGCCATGGTGCACGTCGAAATCGACGATGGCCACGCGGTCCAGGCCGTGCACCTCGAGCGCATGCCGCGCGGCAATGGCCACGTTGTTGAAGAAGCAGAAGCCCATGGCCTGCTCGCGGCAGGCATGGTGGCCCGGCGGGCGCACGGGGCAGAAGGCGTTCTCGATCTCGCCGGCCATCACGGCATCGGTGGCCGCCACGGCGGCACCCGCGGCGCGGCGCGCGGCCAGCAGGGTGAAGCGGGTCAGCACGGTGTCGGGGTCGACCTGCGCATGGTCGGGGCCGCCGGCGGGCGCGTCGGCCACGAGGCGCTGCTGCAGTTCCTCGAGGTGTTCGACATGCGCGTGGCTGTGGGCCCGGGTGATCTGTTCCAGCGTGGCCAGGGGCACTTCGCCCCGCGCCAGCGCGTCGCCGACGCCGGTCAGCAGCAACCGGTCTTCGATGGCATCCAGCCGCTCGGGGCATTCGGGATGCCCGTTGCCCATGTCGTGCTTCCAGAAGTCGCGATGCGTGAAGTAGCCTGTCTTGCCCATCTCTCGCCGTGTCTCGTGTCGTCGCGTCTAGACCTCACGCAGCATGGGGCCGCAAGGTCTTACGGTATCGTTTGCATATGGATACAAATATGGACGTTGCTGCGAAGCTAGCCACTTTGCTGAGTCAGCTTAACACGGTGATTGTTGGCAAAGAGGCCCAGGTGCGCGACTGCGTGGCCTGTCTGCTGGCGGGCGGGCACCTGCTGATCGAGGACGTGCCGGGGGTCGGCAAGACCACCCTGGCCCATGCGCTGTCGCACACCTTCGGCCTGCAGTTCTCGCGCGTGCAGTTCACGGCCGACCTGATGCCGGGCGACCTGTCGGGCGTGGCGATCTACGACCGGGGCCAGCAGGCCTTCGTGTTCCACCCCGGGCCGATCTTTGCGCAGGTGTTGCTGGCCGACGAGATCAACCGCGCCAGCCCCAAGACCCAGAGCGCGCTGCTCGAGGCGATGGAAGAAAAGCAGGTCACCGTCGAGGGCGAGACCCGCCCCCTGCCCTCGCCCTTCTTCGTGATCGCCACGCAGAACCCGCAGGACCAGCTCGGCACCTTCGCGCTGCCCGAGTCGCAGCTCGACCGCTTCCTGATGCGCATCTCGCTGGGCTACCCCGACCGCGCGGCCGAGCGCCAGCTGCTGGCCGGCGCCGACCGCCGCGAGATGCTCGCCGGCCTGCCCGCGATGCTGACCGCCGGCGAACTCACCGCCCTGCAGCAGCGCGTGCAGCAGGTGCATGCGGCCGAGCCGCTGCTGAACTACCTGCAGGACCTGATCGCCGCGACCCGCTCGGGCCGCTGGTTTTTGCAGGGCCTGTCGCCGCGCGCCGGTATCGCCGTGCTGCGCGCCGCCAAGGCGCAGGCGCTGCTGGCCAACCGGAACTACGTGGCGCCCGACGACGTGCAGGCCGTGCTGCCGCAGACCATCGCGCACCGCCTCACGCCCGTGGGCGACGCGGGCCGTGGCGCCGTCGAACAGGTGCGCGCCATGATCGCCGCGGTGCCGCTGCCGTGAACCCTGTCGGCGTCCTGCGTTCGCGCATCGACGGCTGGTTCCTCTCGCGCCGGGCCCCGTCGGACACGCTCGAACTCACCCAGCGCAACGTCTACATCGTGCCCACGCGCGCCGGCTGGACGCTGGCGGCCACGCTGCTGGTGCTGCTGATAGCGTCGATCAACTACCAGCTCAACCTGGGCTACCTGCTGACCTTCCTGCTGGCCGGCAGCGTCGCGGTGGGCATGCATGTGTGCCACGCCACGCTGCGCGGGCTGGCGCTGCGCATGGTGCCGCCCGAGGCGCAGTTCGCGGGCGCCGCGGCGGTGCTGCGCGTGGTGCTGCACAACGAACGGCGCAGCGTGCGCTACGGCATCGGCATGGCGGTGCGCGGCAGCGGCCAGTGGGCCTGGACCGACGTGCCCGCCGAAGGCACGGCCACGGTGGAGATCGCCTTCCAGCCCGAGCGGCGCGGCCTGCACCCGGTGCCGCCGCTGACCGCCGAGACGCGCTTTCCGCTCGGCACCTTCCGCGTCTGGACGGTCTGGCGGCCGGCCGCGCAGCTGCTCGTGTACCCGACGCCCGAAGCCCATCCGCCGCCGCTGCCGGCGGGCGAGCCGCTCTCGGGGCCCGCCGCCGCGTCGGCCGCGGTGCGGGCGCAGAACGCCGGCGAATACGACGGCGTGCGCGCCTACCGGCGCGGCGACCCGCTCAAGCTCGTGGTCTGGAAGAAGGCCGCCCGCGCGCAGGCCAACGGCTCCGAAGACCTCGTGAGCCGCGACACGCAGCACACGCAGCGCGAGGAGCTCTGGCTCGACGCGCACGCCGCCGCGCTGCCCGACATCGAGGCCCGCCTGTCGCGCCTGTGCGCCTGGGTGCTGATGGCCGACCGGCTGGACGTGGACTATGGCGTGCGCGTCGCCGGCCGCACGGTGAAACCGTCGCAAGGCGAAGCGCACCGGCGCGCCTGCCTCGAAGCGCTGGCGCTGTGCGCATGAACGGGATCGCCGCATGAACCGGGTCGTACGCGAACTCACCGCACTGCCGAGGGACGCACGGGACACGCTGTTCCTGCTGTGCGTCATCGGCCTCATCCTGCTGCCGCAGGTGGACGAGCTGCCCTGGTGGTGCTCGGCCATCACCGCCATGGTGCTGCTGTGGCGCGCCTCGCTGGCGGTGCAGGCGCGCCCGCTGCCCAGCAAGTGGTGGCGCATCGCGCTGCTGGCGCTGGCGCTGGCCGGCACCTACGCCACCCACCGCACGCTGCTGGGCCGCGACGCGGGCGTCACGCTGGTCGTGTGCCTGCTGGCGCTCAAGACGCTGGAGCTGCGCGCGCGGCGCGACGCCTTCGTGGTCTTCTTCCTGGGCTTCTTCGCGATGCTCACGAACTTCTTCTATTCGCAGTCGCTACTCACCGCCTTCACCATGCTGCTGGCGCTGCTGGGCCTGCTGACGGCGCTGGTCAACGCCCACATGCCCGTGGGCCGGCCGCCGCTGATGCAGGCCGCGCGCATGGCCGGCTGGATGGCGCTGGCGGGGGCACCGGTGATGCTCGCGCTGTTCCTGCTGTTCCCGCGCTTCGCGCCGCTGTGGGGCACGCCCGGCGACGCCATGGCCGGGCGCACCGGCCTGTCGAACACGATGCGGGTCGGCAGCATCGCCGAGCTGGCGCTCGACGGGAGCATCGCGGCGCGCATCAAGTTCGACGACAACCGCGCGCCGCCGCAGAGCCAGCTGTATTTCCGCGGCCCCGTGCTGGCGCAGTTCGACGGCCGCGAGTGGACGGCACTGCCGACCTGGGCACGCAGCGGGCAGTCGGTGTCGAACCTGCGCACGCGCGGCGAACCCGTGCGCTACGAGGTCACGCTCGAAGCCAGCCAGCGCCCGTGGCTGCTCACGCTCGACGCCGCGCCGCGCGCGCCCGAGGTGCCCGGCTACGAGGTCACCGGCACACCCGACCTGCAGTGGTTCGTGAACCGGCCGATCATGGACCTCGTGCGCTACCGCGCCGAGAGCCACCCGCAGTTCCAGAGCGGCCCAATAACGCGCACCGGCGGCCGGCTCCAGCCCTACCTGGCGCTGCCGCCCGGCAGCAACCCGCGCACCGCCGCGCTCGCCGCCCAGATGCGCGCCGACCCCACGCTGGCCGGCGCCGATGCACAGGCCTTCGTGCAGGCCGCGCTGCAACGTCTGCGCACCGGCGGCTACACCTACACGCTGGAGCCCGGCGTGTACGGCAACGAGACCGCCGACGAATTCTGGTTCGACCGCAAGGAAGGTTTCTGCGAACACATCGCCTCGGCCTTTGTGGTGCTCATGCGCCACCTGCAGATTCCGGCACGCATCGTCACCGGCTACCAGGGCGGCGAGCTCAACAACGTCGACAACTACTGGGTGGTGCGCCAGAGCGACGCGCACGCCTGGGCCGAGGTGTGGCAAGAAGGCGCGGGCTGGGTGCGCGTCGACCCGACCGGCTCGGTCGCGCCGGGGCGCATCGGGCAGTTCCAGCGCCTCACGCCGCAGCCCGGCCTGCTGGCCGGCGCCATCGGCGTCATGAGCCCGACGCTGGTGCAGAACCTGCGCGCCGCCTGGGAGGCCGTGAACAACGGCTGGAACCAGTGGGTGCTCAACTACACGCAGAGCCGCCAGCTCGACCTGCTGAAGACCCTCGGCTTCAACGCCCCGAGCCTGGAAGACCTGGGCTACGTGCTGCTGTACCTGCTGGTGGCCGCGAGCCTGGCCGGCGCCGGCTGGACGCTGTGGGAGCGCAGCCGGCACGACCCGTGGCTGCGCCTGCTGGGCCGGGCCCGCGCGCGCCTGGCCAAGGCCGGCCTGCCGCTGCCCGAGACAGCGCCGCCGCGCCAGATGGCCCAGGCCGCCGACGCCCGCTTCGGGCCCGCCGCGCAGGCCGTGCGCGACTGGCTGCTGAAGCTCGAAGCCCAGCGCTACGCGCCCGCCGCGTCCGGCCCATCGGCCTCGCTCGCCGCGCTGCGCGCCGAGTTCCGCCGGCTGCCCTGGCCGCCCACGCCGCCGCGCGCCTGACGCGCGGCTGCAACCACATGTGTCCCCCGAAAGTGCGCATGCGCACGGGCGGCACAATCGTGCCCATGTCACACGCCTTTCCCACGCCCTTGCGCGCCGCAGTGGCCGCCACCGCCCTCCTCGCCGCCTGCGTCGCCTGGCCCACGGGCGCCCTGGCCCAGAAGCCCCAGGCCAATGGCCGCCCCGCCGTCACGCCGGTGCGCGGCAGCACCCCCTACGCCACGCGCGACGACGCCATGGCGTTCGCCGACGACGTCGCCCAGCGCCGCAACCTCGACCGCGACTGGGTGCGCGCCACCATCGGTGCCGCGCGCTTCCTGCCCAACGTGCCGCGCCTGATGCTGCCGGGCCCGGTCGGCACGGTGAAGAACTGGCAGACCTACCGCAGCCGCTTCATCGACCCGGTGCGCATCGCGGCCGGCGTGCGCTTCTGGCGCGCCAACGCCGAGACGCTCGCGCGCGCCGAGGCCACCTACGGCGTGCCGCCGGAAATCATCGTCGGCATCGTCGGCGTCGAGACCATCTACGGCCGCAACATGGGCAACTTCCGCGTGATCGATGCGCTGGCCACGCTGTCCTTCGACTTCCCGCAGGGCCACCCGCGCGCGGCCGAGCGCGTCGCCTTCTTCCGCGGCGAGCTCGAGAGCTTCCTGAGCACCGAAAGCCGCACCGCCGACGACCCGCTCACGCCCGTGGGCAGCTACGCCGGCGCCATGGGCATGCCGCAGTTCATGCCCAGCAGCATCGCCAAGTACGCGGTCGACTTCGACGGCGACGGCCGCATCGACCTCGTGAACAACCCGGTCGACGTGATCGGCTCGGTCGCGAGCTACTTCAAGGGTTTCGGCTGGACCCCGGGCATGCCGTCGATCTACCCGGTGCACTTCGAGGAAGCGCGCCTGAAGAAGGCGCTGCTGCTGGCACCCGACATCCTGCCGACCTTCAGCGCCGACAGCTTCGTGGCCGCAGGTGCCGTTCCCGAGGGCGAAGGCCTGAAGCACAAGGGCCTGCTGGCGCTCATCGAGCTGCAGAACGGCCTCGACGCGCCGCCGACCTATGTCGCGGGCACGCGCAACTTCTACGTGATCACGCGCTACAACTGGAGCAGCTACTACGCGATGTCGGTGCTCGACCTCGGCCAGGAGGTCAAGGCCGCGATGGAGCAGTGACCGCGATGACACCGCAGGCGCTGCACGCGAACTGGACCGCCGCCTGGCAAGCGCTGGGCGTGGCCGCGCCCGACGACGCGCTGCAGCTGGAACTGCAGCGCCGCTACGGCGAGCCGCAGCGCCATTACCACACGATGCAGCACCTGGGCGAATGCCTCGCGTGGTTCGACCGGGAACAGGCACTCGCCGAACGCCCCGGCGAGGTGGCGCTGGCGCTGTGGTTCCACGACGCGATCTACGACGTGCATGCGCACGACAACGAGGCCCGCAGCGCCGACTGGGCGCGCCAGGCGCTGCAGGCCGCCGGTGCGAGCGATGCGTCGGCCGAGCGCGTCCACGCGCTCGTCATGGCCACGCGCCACGACGCCGTGCCCGAGGGCCGCGACGCCGAGTTGCTGATCGACATCGACCTGTCGATCCTCGGCGCCGAGCGCGCGCGCTTCGACGAGTACGAGCGCCAGGTGCATGCGGAATACGGTTTCGTTCCCGAGGAGATTCGCCTGCCGCGCCGGCGCGCGATCCTCCAGCGCTTTCTCGACCGTCCGGCGATCTACGCCACGCCGCGCCTGCATGCCCTGCTCGAAGCGCGGGCGCGCGAGAACCTTCAGCGCTCGATCGCGGGCTGAACCGTCGGCACCAGCCGCCACCATTCGGAGCGCGGCGGCACGTCGCCGAACGTCTCCTCCACCACCCCGAACAGCAACCCGTCGCGCCCAGCGCCCAGCTGCGACAGCGCCAGCGGCTGCGCGAGATCGCGGCACAGCATGAAGCTCGCATCGCCCTGCCAGTGGAGGCAGCGGCCGACCTCGGCCAGCATCAGTGCGGGCTGGCCCTGCATGAAGGTGAAGGGCATCGGCAAGCCCGCGTCGAGCTGCGCCAGCCCCGCGCGCGTGGCCTCCCACGCGCCGCGCCGGCTGGTCACGCGCAGGCGCGCGCCCGCCGGCAGCGCGGCTTCGCCGGCCGCGTCGAGGCAGCGCAGCGCGCCGTACATCGCCAGCTCGGTCCACAGGCCGACGCGGCGCGGCCGGCGGCCCAGGCGGGTCGCGAGCGCGTCGCGCCAGTCGTCGGGCGGCGGATGCGCCACGACATGGGCGACGGTGCGCCAGGGGGTTGTTGCAGCGTGGCTCATGCGGCGTCGCAATCCTTGAGCACCAGCGACGCATGCCCGCCGCCGAAGCCCACCACGTTGAGCAGGATGTGGCGCAGCCACGCCGGCGGCCCGTCGCTCAGCGCGATGCCGAGGGTCTCGTCCAGCGCGTAGCCGACCGACGGCCAGGCGCCGCCTTCGATGCAGCCGACCAGCAGGGCCAGCTCCGCCGCCCCGGCCGCGCCGAGCGTGTGGCCGATCGCCGACTTGAGCGACACCAGCGGCGGCAGCGGCGCGAACACCTCCCGCAACGCCTCGACCTCGATCGCGTCGTTGACCAGGCTGCCGGCGGCCTGCACCTTGATGAGGTCGATGTCCGCGGCCTGCAGGCCGCTGCGCGCCAGCGTGTCACGGCACATCGCGCGCACCGCGCTCGCCTCGGTACCCGACGGGTTGCGGCCGTCGACCACGTTGGCGCCGCCCAGCAGCGCCCAGCGGGCAGGTTGCGACCCGAGCCGCAGCGCCGCCACCGCTTCGCCGAGCACCAGCCCCTGGCGCCCCGCGCCGAAGGGCCGCGCGCTGTCGGGCGCCAGCAGCTGCATCGCGCCGAAGCCGGCCACGGTGAAGCGGTTGTCGAGTTCGGCGCCGATCACCAGCGCCTCGCGGGCCTCGCCTGCCCGCACCATGTCTGCGGCCGCCAGCATCGCGTTGAGCGCCGAGGTGCAGGCGGTCGAGACGGTGAAGACCGGGCCTTGCCAGTCGAGCGCGGCGGCGGCGATGTCGGCGAAATCCTGCAGGTCGCCGCTGAGCCGCGCATCGTGCTGCGCATGCTCCATGGCCCCGATGTCGAGCGACGACGAGGCCACGAACAGCGGCCCCTGCCGGTCCAGGCCCTCGCCGGTCTGCGCGACCACGCGGCGCACCGTGTGCTGCACGCGCTGCGCCCAGTCACCGGGCGGCACGGGCAGCGTATAGACCGGCCACTGCAGGCCATCGGCCACCGTCACCGGCGTGGGCGGCACGCCGCCGCGCCGCAGTGCAGCGAGCGCCGACGGCACGTCGTCGCCGAGCACGCAGGCCAGGCCCATGCCGGCCAGGTACACGGGGGCCACCAGGCTCATGCCTTGCCCGCTTGCGCCAGGTGTTCCGCCAGGTGCGCGATGGAGGTCATCGCGCGGCGCGTGTCCTTGCTGTCGGGCATGCGCAGGCCGAAGTGCTGCTGGATCGCCATCGACACCTGCAGCGCGTCGAGCGAGTCGAGGTCCAGGCGCGCCTCGGGGCCGAACAGCGGCTCGTCGTCGCCGAGGCCGCCGGGCGGCGCGTCTTTTTCGACGGCCTCGAGCACGAGGGCCTTGAGGCGGGCGATGAATTCAGGAGAAGAAACGGTGCTCGTCACGGTGCGCGCCTGCGAAACAGAAAGACAGCCACGAAGAACATGAGGGCCGCGAACGCCACCAGCCGACCGACCTGCGGCAGCACCTCGGCCACGCCGCCGCCGCGCAGCAGCACGGTGAGCAGCGCTTCGAGCCCCCAGTTCATGGGAGAAATTTCGACCATGCGCTGCATGAAGCCCGGCATGACGAACTTGGGCACCATGATGCCGCCCGCCGCCGCCATCAGCACATTCACCATCGGCCCGAGCGTGGCGGCCTGCGCATGGCTCTTCACCAGGCAGGCCACCGCCAGCGACAGGCTCACCGCCGCCAGGCTCACGGCCGCGAGCGACAGCAGCAGACCGCCCCAGTGGATGCCCGCGAGCGAGAGCGCGTCGCCACCGATCAGCGGCATGAACCAGATGCCCGCTGCCAGCATCAGCAGCGCCTGCAGCGCGTTCACACCGAGGTAGGGCAAGGCCTTGGAGGCCAGCAGCATGGAACGCGACACGCCCAGGCTCTGCAGCCGGCCGAGCGCGCCCGAGCCGCGCTCCTGCACGAACAGGCTGGACAGCGAGGCCACCACGAAGAACATGCCGAACACCAGCCAGGCCGGCACGTTCTGCTGCACCGACGTGGGCCGCGGGCCGGCGGTGGCAAAGCGCTCGGCCTGCACCATCGCCTGGATGGACGCCTCGGGTGCGGGGCTGGCCGTGCCGGGCACCGCCAGCGCGAGCCGCGCCTTGAGTTCGCCCGAAGCGCCGATGAGTTCGGCACGCAGCGCATTGAACAGGTTGGCGTCGATGCCGGGCTCGGCCAGCAGGCGGATGTGGGCGCGCGTGGAGAGCGCGGCCGATTCCAGCTCGTCCGACAGCCCGGGCTCCAGCACGATCACGTACTTGAGCGTGCCGTTGCGCAGCCGCGCCTGCCAGTCGGCGCCCAGCGGCTGCGGCGCGCCGTGGCTGCGCTGCCAGATCTGCAGCAGCCATTTGGCGGGCGTGCCGCTGTCGCGCGCATCGACCGCGTAGCTCAGCTCGGCCAGCGGCGGACGGTAGATGTCCTTCAGCGTGAGCGACATCAGCACGATGAACACCATCGGCATCACGAACAGCACGGCCAGCCCGTGCATGTCGCGCACGAGGGCCAGCAGTTCTTTCTTGATGAGCGCTAGGAGCATGGCGTTCGGTCAGTCGCGCAGCGAGCGGTGCGTGAGCGCCATGAACAGCTGCTCGAGGTCGTGCCGGCCGAACTCGGCCTGGCGCACCTCGATGCCTTCGGCTTCGAGCGCGGCCAGCACGGGGCCGGGGCCGGTGCCTGCGTTCAGGTGGATGCGCCAGTGCGCCGCGCCCTGCTCCACCGTGCCGAAGCGCGAGAGCCTCTGCGCGTCAAGCCCGTCGGCGGCCAGGGTCAGCAGCATCGCGCTTTGCGACAGCAGCGCGTCGAGCGGGCCTTCGCGCAGCACGCGGCCCTGGTCGAGGATGGCCACGCGGTCGGCGATGGCCTCGATCTCTTCCATGTAGTGCGAGGCGTAGATCACCGCCGCGCCGGCCTGCGCCAGGCTCTTGATCGCATCGAGGATGAAGGCGCGCGACTGCGGATCGACGCCCACCGTCGGCTCGTCGAACAGCATCAGCTCGGGCTCGGGCAGCAAGGCGATCGCGAGGTTCAGGCGCCGCTTGAGGCCGCCCGAGAGCCGCTCGGCGCGCACGCCCGAGAACTGTTCGAGCTGTGCGAACTGCGTGCAGGTGTCGATGCGCGCCTTCTTGCGCGCGCCCGAGAGACCGCCGGCCGCGGCGAAGCAGGCCAGGTTCTCTGCCACGGAGAGCATCGGGTAGAAGGCCTGGTCCTGCGGCGCCACGGCGATGCGCGTGGGCGCCTTGGCGCGCACCTGCTGCAGCGGCTGGCCGTCGATGCGGATGTCGCCCGACTGCACCGCGAGCGCGCCCGACAGGTGCGAGATCAGCGTGGTCTTGCCGGCGCCGTTCGGCCCCAGCAGGCCCAGCACGCAACCGCGCGGCACGGCGAGCGACACGTCGGCCAGCGCGGCCTTGTCAGCGTGCGGGTAGCGGTAGCCGAGCTGGTGAAGCTCGAGCATCAGGCGACGGCGGCCTTGAGGTCGCGGAAGAAGGTTTCCTCTTGCTGCGCCTGCTCGCGCAGCTTGCCGGCGAGCGCCACCGGATCGACCGGCTCGCGACCCTTGACCATGCGCGCCGCCTTGAGCGCGAACGCGCGCCAGCCGTCGCCGATGGCGATCAGGCGTTCGGACATCTGCGTGAGCTGCGGCTTGTCGAGCAGCTGCGCGGCCTCCTGCAGGAAGCCCGCGTAGATGAAACGGAAGCCCGCCCCACCCGTGCCGATCTCTTCCTGCATGCGCACCAGGTGGCCGATGAAGTCGACGCTGCGCGGATCGCTCGGTGACAGCTTCTGCATGCGCTTGGCCAGCGTGCGCATGCCGCGCACGCCGACGATGGGAATGGGCGCGAGCATGTTGCGCACGGTCTTGCGGATGGCCTGGGTCACCGAGGCGGCGTCGACCGCCTTGCGCTCGATGGCCTGCGGGTAGTACATGAGGCCCTTGGGCGCCAGCACGCCCTTGGCGAAGCGGGCGCGTGACAGGTCTTCGCTGGCGCAGCGCACGGGCTCCTCGAACACCGGGTCGCTGATCAGGTAGTCGTCGCCATCCTTGCCGTAGACCAGCAGGTTGTGCGCGTTGAAGTGAAAGCGCATGTTCGGCGGGAAGTACGGCAGCCAGTAGACCGAGGTCTGTAGGCCCACGAGCTGGCCGTCGGCCAGCAGCGCGTCCAGCCGCTGCTGCCCGGCCTGCGGGCTGCGGAAGGTCTCGAAGCGAAAGCGCGCGGCCATCGGTGCCAAAAGGCCCTTGATGATGGCCTTGGGCGGCATGCGGTACGAGATGAGCGGCAGGCCCGACAGCTTGATGAACGGCAGGTAGGCGAACGACAGCGCCGACGACAACCCCAGCGCCATCGCCTCGCTCATCGGCGCGCCGTGGTGGCGCATGAGGCTGGAGATGACGCCGCTTTCGCAGTGCGCCGCCTGTTGGTGTTGGAAGTTCACGGCAGGCCTTGCAGGGTGGAAACGGGCAGCCCCAGCGCCTGGCCGTAGCGGGCGAGCTGGGCCGGCGACAGCGCGGCGAAATGGCGCGGCAGCAGGTGGCGGCGCACGCGCCACTGCCAGAAGCCGCTGGTCTGCGAGAGCAGCGCCACGTCCATGCGGCGCTCGTACATCCAGTACTCGAGCGGCGAAGCCAGCCCGGCCTTCACGCGCGCCTTGGCCTCCTGCGCCTGCTCGATGAGCACATCGACCGCGTGGCTGGTGACGATCTCTTCCGCCTCCCAGCCTTTCGAGGTGGTGGTGACGACGCGGCCTTGCGCGTCGCGGGCGTACATCAGCTTGGAATGGCCCGCGAGGGTCGCGTTGCCCTCTTGCGGCACGGCATCGAGGTCCATGGCTACACCGCCTCCAGGTAGATGAAGCCGCTGGAGAAGCGGCCGCTTTCGGGCACGAACATCAGGAGCTTCTGGCCGGGCTTGATGCGGCCCGAGCGGAACAGCTCGTCGAGCATGATGTACGGCGAGGCCGAGCCCGTGTTGCCCTTGGTCGCGAGGTTGCTGAACCAGCGCTCGCGCGGAATCGGCAGGCCCAGCGCAGCCAGGCTCGCGGCCACGGGCTCGACGAAATAGTGCGACGACAGGTGCGGCAGGAACCAGTCGATGTCGTCGGTCTTCAGTCCGCGCCGCTCGATGATGGCCGCCAGCGGCTCGGCCAGCGTGGCGCGCACGATGTTGTCGTTGAGCAGGCGCACGTCCTGCTTGACGGCGAAGGTCGAGTCGCGCTGCCAGTCGGCCGGCGAGGTGCGGGCCCAGCCGTCGAGGCCGCCCTGTTCGTTCTTGTCGGCGCCGGCATACATGCACACCGGCAGCTCGTGCGCCGCCGACGACAGCTCGATCCACTCGACGCGCAGCGACAGCGGCCCGCGCGGCTCGCGCTCCAGCAGCACCGCGCCGGCGCCGTCGGACAGCATCCAGCGCAGGAAGTCCTTCTCGAAGGCGATCTCGGGGCGCGCTTCGAGCGCTTCGAGCTTGTGCTCGAGCTCGGCTTCGAAGTTGATGCCGCGCATCACGGCCGAGGCCAGCTCGGAGCCCGTGGCGACCGCGCGGCGCGCATCGCCTGCACGCACCGACAGCCACGCATGCTTGAGCGCCGCCGCGCCGGCCAGGCAGATGCCGGCGCAGGCCACCACCTCGAGCCGGGGCCAGCCCAGTTCACCGTGCACCATCACCGCGTGGTTGGGCATGAGCTGGTCGGGCAGCGAGGTGCCGGTGGCCAGGCAGTCGACCGGGCCGATGTCGTCGCCCAGCGCGCGGATGGCCGCGGCGGTGAGCTGTGCGTTGGTCATGGCCAGCTGGCCGGTGGCGCGGTCGATGGCGTAATGGCGCGACTGGATGCCGTTGCTGCGCAGGATGAGGCGTCGCGCACGCGACACCTTGCCGCCGATGCGGCCCAACACTTCTTCGATGTCTTCGTTGCTGACCGGAGAAAAAGGCAGGAAGGCGGCGGTGCGGGTCAGGAAAACATCAGTCGTCATAGAGAGGGAGCCGGTCCGTGGCAGAGCCCGACGGGCGCTCGAATTGAGCCGTCATTTTAGTCAGCCACCCTCGGAACAACGGCCGCAACAGGGCCTGCAGCGTCAGGCTCACCGGCACGACGGTGACGATCAGTGCCAGCAGAAACAGCACGTACAGCAAGAGCAGCGGTTTACGCACCGCCGCGCCCGGCCCGCCGGCCGCCATGATCAGCTTGCCCCAGAGATAGAAGCTGCGCGTGCCGGCCTTCTCGCTGATGAGCAGGCGCGCCTGGGCGCGCACCGCGCCCAGCCCGGCCAGCAAGGGCGCATCGCCCTGCTCGCGGCCTTCATGCAGCGCGTCGCGCAGGGCCCGGCCGAAACGGCCGCAGCCGCGGATCTGTTCCTCGCTCAGGCCCGCATCGGGCATGCCCCAGAAGCCGCGCTTGCGGCCCCAGATGAGCCAGGCCGGCGTGGTGAAGAAGGTGGCGAGCGTGGGCCCCGGGTCGGTGAGCACCACGTTGTCGATCAGGCGCGCGCCGGTGGCGGCGAGCAGGCCCTTGAGCTTTTCGTGGGCCAGCAGCCACATGTTGCGGCAAGCAATGACCGTGACCACGGGTTTTCCCTTGAGCAGCCGCGCCGCCACGGGGTGCTGCAGGAAGGCCACGACCGGCTGCGCGGGGGCCAGGAACCAGACCTGGTACGGCAGGATGACGAGGTCGAAGTCTTCATCGCCCGTGAGCGTCAGCGGCGCCAGCGGGCCCGGCTTCAGGTGGGCCGACTCGGGGAACGCGTCGAAGAAGGTCAGGAAGGGCCAGGGAAAGGGAAAGCGCTGCAGCGGCCGCAGCGTTTCCACGCGCAGTTCGATGCCCGGGTCGGCGCGCAGCGGCGCGGCGATCTGCCCGGCCACGCGGTCGAGTTGCCCGGTCTGCGAGTACTGGATCAGCAGGACGCGTTTGACACGCGCGCTCGGGGTGGCAGGAGGGCTGGCGGTGGGGCTGGAAGAACTTGGATTCACTGGCGGGCCGTGGCGGGGGCCGTCGAATGTAAGCGAACCTTTTCAAAGGTGCATCTGCCATAGGTCATGGCGTCGCGTGAATCCGACGAACCAGGGCGCCAGAAAGCGAAAAAGGGCCGCACCTCGCGGCGCGGCCCTTGTTTGCAATTGCTGCTGGCGACGCGCCGGTCAGCGCACCTTGCCGGCCTTCCAGGCGCTCAGCAGCTTGTTGTAGTCGATGGTCTCGCCCTTGGGCTTCTCGTTGGCCAGCTTCTTCCACGGGGCGTGCTGGTCGCTGAGCCACTTGTTCGGGTCGCCCTTGGCATTGAGCTTGGGCGCGCAGTGGGCCATGCCGGCGCGTTGCAGGCGACCCATCACGTTGTCCATCTCGTCGGCCAGGTTGTCCATGGCCTTCTGCGGGGTCTTCTCGCCCGTGACGGCCTCGGCCACGTTCTTCCACCACAGCTGCGCCAGCTTGGGGTAGTCGGGCACGTTGGTGCCGGTGGGCGTCCATGCCACGCGGGCCGGGCTGCGGTAGAACTCGACCAGGCCGCCCAGCTTGGGCGCCATGTCGGTCATGGCCTTGCTCTGGATGTCCGATTCGCGGATCGGGGTCAAACCCACGATGGTCTTCTTGAGCGAGACGCTCTTGGAGGTCACGAACTGGGCGTAGAGCCAGGCGGCGGCGGTCTTGTTGGCGTCATGGCCGTTGAAGAACGACCACGAACCCACGTCCTGGTAGCCGTTCTGCATGCCCTGCTTCCAGTACGGGCCGTTCGGGCCGGGCGCCATGCGCCACTTGGGCGTGCCGTCCTCGTTCACCACGGGCAGGCCCTTCTTGGTCATGTCGGCCGTGAAGGCCGTGTACCAGAAGATCTGCTGGGCGATCTGGCCCTGCGCGGGCACCGGGCCGGCTTCGCCGAAGGTCATGCCCATGGCTTCCTTGGGCGCGTACTTCTTCATCCAGTCGATGTACTTGGTGAGCGCGTACACGGCGGCCGGCGAGTTGGTCGCACCGCCGCGCGACACGGCCGCGCCCACGGGCGTGCACTTGTCGTCGGCCACGCGGATGCCCCACTCGTCGATCGGCATGCCGTTGGGGGTGCCGATGTCGGCGGTGCCGGCCATCGAGAGCCACGCATCGGTGAAGCGCCAGCCCAGCGACGGGTCCTTCTTGCCGTAGTCCATGTGGCCGTAGATCGGCTTGCCGTCGATGGTCTTCACGTCGACGCTGAAGAACTCGGCGATGTCCTCGTAGGCGCTCCAGTTCAGCGGCACACCCAGGTCGTAGCCGTACTTGGCCTTGAACTTGTCCTTCAGGTCCTTGCGATCGAACAGGTCGGCGCGGAACCAGTACAGGTTGGCGAACTGCTGGTCGGGCAGCTGGTAGAGCTTGCCGTCGGGCGCGGTGGTGAACTTGGTGCCGATGAAGTCCTTGAGGTCGAGCCCGGGGTTGGTGTACTCCTTGCCCGCACCGGCCATGTAGTCGGTGAGGTTCATCATCTTGCCGTAGCGGTAGTGCGTACCGATCAGGTCGGAGTCGGAAATCCAGCCGTCGTAGATCGACTTGCCCGACTGCATCGAGGTCTGCAGCTTCTCGACCACGTCGCCTTCCTGGATCAGGTCGTGCTTGACCTTGATGCCGGTGATTTCCTCGAAGGCCTTGGCCAGCGTCTTCGATTCGTATTCATGCGTGGTGATGGTCTCCGACACCACCGAGATTTCCTTGACGCCCTTGGCCTGCAGCTTCTTGGCCGCGTCGATGAACCACTTCATCTCGGCCGCCTGCTGGTCCTTGCTCAGGGTCGACGGCTGGAACTCGCTGTCGATCCATTTCTTGGCTTCGGGCTCTGCGGCCCATGCGCCGTGCGCGGCGACCATCGCCGCCGCCATTGCCAATGCCGTGTAGCGCATCTTCATGAATGTGTCTCCTCGGTTGTGCTTCCCCGGTTTTTTCATCGCGGCTCCGGGGAGGCGGAGAGCCGGACGCGTTGACGAAATCGGTGGAGCTAGCCTTTGCGCATCACGAGCGCGAGCACGAACATCGACAGCACGAAGCCGATCCAGATCGAGGGCTCCGCCTCCAGGCTCAGCCACTCCTGCACCTTGCCGGCCAGGCCGACGAAGATCAGGTTGACGTAGGCCGCGGACAAGAGGCCGATGAAGAGCCGGTCGCCGCGCGTGGTGGCAATGGGCAGCCAGCCGCGGCGCATCGTGGTGGGCGACTTGAATTCCCACACCGTCATACCGACCAGCATGAGCGCGATGCAGCTGAAGAAAACGGCCACCGGGGTGGTCCAGACCATCCAGTCGAACATCTTTCGACCTCCTTAAACGCGGCCCATCGCGAAACCCTTCGCGATGTAGTGACGCACGAACCAGATCACGATCGCGCCGGGCACGATGGTGAGCACACCGGCCGCGGCCAGCGTCGCCCAGTCCATGCCCGAGGCGCTCACCGTTCGCGTCATCGTCGCCACGATGGGCTTGGCGTTCACGCTGGTGAGCGTGCGCGCCAGCAGCAGCTCGACCCAGCTGAACATGAAGCAGAAGAACGCCGCCACGCCCACGCCGGCCTTGATGAGCGGCAGGAAGATGGTGAGGAAGAAGCGCGGGAACGAGTAGCCGTCGATGTACGCCGTCTCGTCGATCTCACGCGGGATGCCGCTCATGAAGCCTTCGAGAATCCACACCGCCAGCGGCACGTTGAACAGCAGGTGCGCCAGCGCCACGCCCAGGTGCGTGTCCATGAGTCCGACGGTGCTGTACAGCTGGAAGAACGGCAGCAGGAACACCGCGGGCGGCGTCATGCGGTTCGTGAGCAGCCAGAAGAACACGTGCTTGTCGCCCAGGAACGAATAGCGCGAGAACGCATAGGCCGCCGGCAGCGCCACGGTGAGCGAGATCACCGTGTTGATCGCCACGTAGATCAGGCTGTTGATGTAACCCGAGTACCACGACTCGTCGGTGAAGATGCGCGCGTAGTTGGCCCAGGTGAGCTGCTGCGGGAAGAACGAGAAGCTCGACAGGATCTCCTCGTTCGTCTTGAAGCTCATGTTGACCATCCAGTAGATGGGCAACAGCGCGAACAGGATGTACAGCAGCAAGAAGATGCTGCGCTTGTGGAAGCGTTTTTCGTTCATTGTTCTTTCTCCACTTCTTGCGTGCCCACGCGCTGCATCCAGTTGTAGAGCACGAAGCAGAACAGCAGGATGATCAGGAAATAGATCAGCGAGAACGCCGCCGCCGGCCCGAGGTCGAACTGCCCCACCGCCTTCTGCGTGAGGTACTGGCTCAGGAAGGTGGTCGCATTGCCCGGCCCGCCGCCCGTCAGCACGAAGGGCTCGGTGTAGATCATGAAGCTGTCCATGAAGCGCAGCAGCACCGCGATCATCAGCACGCCGCGCATCTTGGGCAGCTGGATGTAGCGGAACACCGCGAACTTGCTGGCACCGTCGATGCGCGCGGCCTGGTAGTAGGCGTCGGGAATGGAGCGCAGGCCGGCATAGCAGAGCAAGGCCACCAGCGGCGTCCAGTGCCACACGTCCATCACCAGCACCGTGAGCCACGCGTCGGTCGCGCTACCGGTGTAGTTGTATTCGATGCCCATGACCTGCAGCGCGTGGCCCAGCAGGCCGATGTCGGCACGGCCGTAGATCTGCCAGATGGTGCCCACCACGTTCCACGGAATGAGCAGCGACAGCGCCACCACCACCAGCACTGCCGACGACTTCCAGCCCGTGGCCGGCATCGACAGCGCGAGCGCGATGCCCAGCGGAATCTCCACCAGCAGCACCGACAGCGAGAAGCCCAGCTGGCGCCACAGCGCCTGGTGCAGCTCGTCGTCGCGCATCACGGCGGCGAACCATTCGGTGCCGACGAACACGCGCCGGTCGGGCGAGATGATGTCCTGCACCGAGTAGTTGACCACCGTCATCAGCGGCACGATGGCCGAGAAGGCCACGCAGATCAGCACCGGCAGCACGAGCCACCAGGCCTTCTGGTTGATCGGCTTGTTCGTCGGGTTCATGCCACCAGTTCCTCGTCCTTGTAATAGCAGGTGTGGGTGTCGAGCACCCGCAGCCACACCGTGTCGCCCACCGAGGGCGGCTGTTCGTCCGAATGCATGCGCACCTTGACCACGCCGCCGTCGACCTCGGCGCTGAGCATCGCGTGCGTGCCGACGTCCTGCACCTGCTTCACCACCGCCGGCACGGCGCCGGCCGCACCCGCATTCGACAGGCGCAGGTACTCGGGCCGGATGCCGATCTTGAGCGCGCCGGGCGGCAGCTCGCGCGTGGGCACCAGCGGCGTGCCCGCCACTTCGAGTGCGCCGTTGGCGCTGTGGGCCGACAAAAAGTTCATGCCCGGCGAGCCGATGAAATGGCCGACGAAGGTGTGGGCCGGCCGCTCGAACAGCGCCTCGGCGCTGCCCACCTGCACGGCCTTGCCGCGCGTCATGACCACCACTTCTTCGGCGAAGGTCAGCGCCTCGACCTGGTCGTGCGTCACGTAGATCAGCGTGAGCTTGAGCTCGCGGTGGATCTGCTTGAGTTTGCGGCGCAGCTGCCACTTCAGGTGCGGGTCGATCACGGTGAGCGGTTCGTCGAACAGCACCGCCGACACGTCGCTGCGCACCAGGCCGCGGCCCAGCGAAATCTTCTGCTTGGCGTCGGCCGCCAGGCCCGCGGCGCGCTGGTTGAGCTGGCCGCTCATGTCGAGCATTTCGGCGATCTCGCCCACGCGCTTCTTGATCTGGTCTTCGGGCACCTTGCGGTTGCGCAGCGGGAACGCCAGGTTCTCGGCCACGGTCATGGTGTCGTAGATCACCGGGAACTGGAACACCTGCGCGATGTTGCGTTCCTGCGGCGTGGCGCGCGTCATGTCGCGGCCGTCGAAGCTCACGCTGCCCTGCGAAGGCACGAGCAGGCCCGAGATGATGTTGAGCATGGTCGTCTTGCCGCAGCCCGAGGGGCCGAGCAAGGCATACGCGCCGCCGTCGCGGAAGCTCATCTTCAGCGGGAGCAGCGCGTAGTCGCTGTCCTGCGTGGGGTTGGCGCGGTAGGCGTGGGCCAGGTCGAGATCGATGCGTGCCATGACTAGCTTCCTTTGCGCCATGCCGGCGCGAGCGCCAGCTTTTCGCTGGCATCGAACACATAGGCTTGCGACGCGCTGAAGTACAGCGTGATCGAAGCGCCCAGCTCGAAGCGGTGCACACCGGTGAGCTGCGCCACCAGTTCGCCCACCGCCGTGTCGACGTGCACGAAGGTGTCGGAGCCCGAAATCTCGGCCAGCTCCACCTTGCCGGGCAAGGCGATGTCGCCCTCCCCCGCGTTCACGTTCAAGGCACTCGCGCGCAGGCCGACGGTGACCGCGCCCGACACGCTGTCAGGCAGGGCCAGCGTCAGCGCGGGCCCGCCCGCGAGCTGCACGCGGCCGGCCGCGGCCGTGCCCGCCAGCAGGTTCATCGGCGGATCGCTGAAGGCGCGCGCCACGCGCAGCGACTGCGGCGCGTGGAACACCTCGGCGGTCGGGCCGTATTGCAGCAGCTCGCCGGCGTCCATCACGGCCGTGTAGCCGCCCAGCAGCAGCGCTTCGCCGGGCTCGGTGGTGGCGTAGATGACGGTCGAGTCGCCGGTGGCAAAGAGCTGCGTGAGTTCTTCGCGCAGGCCTTCGCGCAGCTTGTAGTCGAGGTTGACCAGCGGCTCGTCGAGCAGCATCAGCGGTGCGTTCTTGGCGAGCGCGCGCGCCAGCGCCACGCGCTGCTGCTGGCCGCCCGACAGCTCCTGCGGATAGCGGTCGAGGAACATGCCGATGTGCAGCTTGTCGGCCAGCGCCTTCACCCGCGCGTCGATGTTCGACTCGCCGCGCAGCTTCAGCGGCGAGGCGATGTTGTCGGCCACCTTGAGCGAGGGGTAGTTGATGAACTGCTGGTAGACCATCGCGACGTTGCGCTCACGCACCGGCGTGCCGGTGACGTCCTTGCCGTCGACCAGCACACGCCCGGTGCTCGGCGTGTCGAGCCCGGCCATGAGGCGCATCAGGCTGGTCTTGCCGGCCTGCGTGGCGCCGAGCAGCACGGTCACCGCGCCGCTTTTGGGCGCAATGCTCTGCTCGTAGAGCCAGGTTTGCGCGCCGACCTTCTTGGTGACGCGCTCCAGAGTCAGCTGCATCAGCTCACCTCCACTTCCACGGTGTCGTTGTTGTTCTTTGCGTTGGCCTGCAGCCAGATCGCCACCTGCTCGCGCTCGGCCGGCGTGTAGTGCAGGCCGAGCTTGGTACGGCGCCAGAGCACGTCGTCCGAGCTCACGGCCCATTCGCGCGCCTGCAAGAAGCGCAGCTCGCGCTCGTACAGGCCGGGCGCCACCTCGGTGCCCATGTCGGCCAGCGACTGCGCCTCGCCGACCAGTTCGGCCACGCGCGCGCCGTAGCCGCGCGCCAGCCGCAGCGCGACCTGGGCGTCGAGCCAGGGGTACTTGGCCTGCACGGCCGCCACGAAGCGGGCGAAGTCGTCATCGGGGCGCTTGGGCGCGCCGATCCAGGCCGACAGGTCGCCGCCGGCCAGGAAGGCGCCGTCGGTCCAGGCCGGGCGCTGCGCGCCCGACTGGCCGAGCATCTTGCCGACCTCGTCGGCCGCGTCCTCGGCCAGCTTGCGGAAGGTGGTGATCTTGCCGCCCCACACCGACAGCAGCGGCGCGGCGGTGGTGTTCGACTCGAGCAGGTAGTCGCGCGTGACGGCCGAGGGGTCGCCCGAGGCGTCGTCCAGCAGCGGGCGCACGCCCGAGTAGGTCCAGACCACGTCGGCCGGCACGATGGCCTTGTCGAAGTAGCGGCTGGCCTGGGTGCACAGGTAGTCGATTTCTTCCTGCGCGATGCGCGCGGCGCCGGGGTCGTCGCCGCTGATCTCGATGTCGGTGGTGCCGATCAGCGTGAACGCGCCCTGGTAAGGGATGGCGAAGATGATCCGCTTGTCGGGGTTCTGGAAGATGTAGGCGTGGTCGTGGTCGAACAGGCGCGGCACGATGATGTGGCTGCCCTTCACGAGCCGCAGGCTCTTGGTGGCCAGCGCCTCGCCGCGTGCCGACTGGGCCACGCCGCGCAGGAAGGATTCGGCCCAGGGGCCGGCCGCGTTCACCACGGCGCGCGCACGCACGGTGCGGTGCGCGCCATCGGGGCCTTCGAGCGTGGCGACCCAGCCGTCGGCGCCGCGCTGCGCATGGATGCAGCGCGTGCGCGTGAGCACTTCGGCGCCCTTCGAACGCGCGTCGATGGCGTTGAGCACCACCAGCCGCGCATCGTCGACCCAGCCGTCGGAGTACACGAAGCCGCGCTTGTACTGCGCCTTGAGCGGCGCGCCGGCCGGGTGCTGGCGCAGGTCGATGCCGCGCGACGGCGGCAGCACCTCGCGCTTGGCGAGGTGGTCGTACATGAACAGGCCGATGCGGATCATCCAGGCCGGGCGCATCGAGGGGTCGTGCGGCATCACGAAGCGCAGCGGCCACATGATGTGCGGCGCGCTCTTGAGCAGCACCTCGCGCTCCTGCAGCGCCTTGCGCACCAGCGAGAACTCGTAGTACTCGAGGTAGCGCAGCCCGCCGTGGATCAGCTTGGTGGAAGAAGACGACGTGTGCGAGGCCAGGTCGTCCTTCTCGCACAGGACCACGCGCCAGCCCCGGCCGGCGAGGTCGCGCGCAATGCCGCAGCCGTTGATGCCACCGCCGACGACCAGCACATCGCAATCGGTGGCGGGTTCGGCCGCTGGAGAGGAGAAATCGGTCACAGGCTGGAGGTCCGTAGGTTCGTGACTTTTGTCAGCAAAGGCCGAGATTGTATTTTCGCGTTTTTTCATTTGGATTCCTTTTGGCGCGATTTTCCTCCGAGTTTTCCCTTACTCGGCTTCGTTTTCTTTCGTTTTAAAGTGACGCGGCCTGTACCCTCGACCCCAGTCTTTCCGCTTTCCACGACGCCTCTGTGAACTCCAACCCGCGCCAGATCAACCTCCTCGACACCGTGCGCGCGCGCGGTTCGGTCACCGTCGAACAGCTCGCCGACATGCTGGGCGTCACGCTGCAGACCGTGCGGCGCGACGTGCAGCGGCTGGCCGATGCGGGCTTGCTCACGCGTTTCCACGGTGGCGTGCGCGTGCCCAGCTCGACCACCGAGAACATCGGCTACCAGCAGCGCGAAACGCTCAATGCCGACGGAAAAGCGCGCATTGCGCGCCGCGTGGCCGAGCTGGTGCCCAACGACTGCTCGCTGATCCTGAACATCGGCACCACCACCGAGGCCATCGCCAAGGCGCTGATGCGCCACACGGGCCTGCGCGTGATCACCAACAACCTGAACGTGGCGACCATCCTGAGCGGCAACACGGCCTGCGAGGTGATCGTGGCCGGCGGCTCGGTGCGCCCGCGCGACCGCGCCGTGGTGGGCGAAGCCACCATCGACTTCATCCGCCAGTTCAAGGTCGACATCGCGCTCATCGGCGTGTCGAGCATCGAGGCCGACGGCTCGCTGCGCGACTTCGACCTGCGCGAGGTGAAGGTCGCGCAGACCATCATTGCCCAGGCGCGCGAGGTGTGGCTGGCGGCCGACGCGAGCAAGTTCAACCGGCCGGCCATGATCCAGCTGGGCACACTCTCGCAAATCGACCGCCTGTTCACCGACGCCGCGCCGCCGCCGCCCTTCCCCGACCTGCTGCATGCCGCGCAGGTGCGCCTCGAGATCGCGCGCGACAACTGAACCCCATCAGACTCATCGAATGACCACCTACCTGCTTGCCCTGGACCAGGGCACCTCCAGTTCGCGCAGCATCGTGTTCGACCGCGAAGGCCGCATCGTCGCCATCGCCCAGAAGGAACTCACGCAGATCTACCCGCAGCCGGGCTGGGTCGAGCACGACCCGATGGAAATCTGGCGCAGCCAGCTGGCCACCGCGCGCGAGGTGCTGGCCAAGGCGAAGCTGCAGCCCGCCGACATCCACGCCATCGGCATCACCAACCAGCGCGAGACCACCGTGCTGTGGAACCGCACCACCGGCCAGCCGGTGCACCACGCCATCGTCTGGCAGGACCGCCGCGCCGAGCCGCTGTGCGCGCAGCTGCGCGAGCAGGGCCTGAGCGACACCATCCGCGAGAAGACCGGGCTGGTGATCGACGCGTATTTCTCGGGCACCAAGCTGCGCTGGCTGCTGGACCACGTGCCCGGCGCGCGCGCCCAGGCCGAACGCGGCGAACTCGCCTTCGGCACGGTCGACAGCTGGCTCATGTGGCAGCTCACCGGCGGCAAGGTGCACGTGACCGACGTGAGCAACGCCTCGCGCACGATGCTCTTCAACGTGCACACGAACGACTGGGACGCCGACCTGCTGAAGGCACTCGACATCCCCGCCGCGCTCATGCCGAAGGTGCAACCCTCGAGCTCGCACTTTGCCGACACCGACGCCGCGCTGCTGGGCCATGCGCTGCCCATCGGCGGCGTGGCCGGCGACCAGCAGAGCGCCCTCTTCGGCCAGGCCTGCTTCGAGGCCGGCATGGCCAAGAACACCTACGGCACCGGCTGCTTTTTGCTGATGCACACGGGCGGCGCGTTCCAGCCCTCGCACAACGGCCTGCTCGTGACCAGCGCCGCGCAGACCGATGCAACCCCGCAGTACGCAATGGAAGGCAGCGTGTTCGTCGGCGGCGCCGTGGTGCAGTGGCTGCGTGACGGCCTCAAGGCCATCAAGGGCAGCGCCGAAGTGCAGTCGCTCGCCGAGAGCGTGCCCGACGCCGGCGGCGTGATGATGGTGCCGGCCTTCACCGGCCTGGGCGCGCCCTACTGGGACGCGGATGCGCGCGGCACGATCACCGGACTCACGCGCGGCACCACGGTCGCGCACATCGCGCGCGCCGCGCTGGAAAGCATCGCCTATCAAAGCGCCGCACTGCTGCAGGCCATGAGCCGCGACGCGGTGGCCGCGGGCGGCAAGCCCGTGGCCGAGCTGCGCGTGGATGGCGGCGCGAGCGTGAACGACCTGCTGATGCAGTTCCAGGCCGACCTGCTGGGCATTCCCGTGGTGCGGCCCGAGGTGGTCGAGACCACCGCGCTGGGCGCGGCCTACCTCGCGGGGCTGTCGACCGGCGTCTACACCGACGCGCGCCAGCTCTCGAAGCTGTGGAAGGTGGAGCGCCGCTTCATGCCGACCATGGGCCGTGCGCAGGCCGAGGAATCGATGGCGCGCTGGGAGCGCGCGGTGCGCCAGGCCACAGCGACCTGAGCGGGCGCGGGCTTACCAGCCCCAGAGGGAGCGCTTCAGCACCCAGCCGGTGGTGCCGCCTTCGTGGCGCACCTTCACCCAGTCGCCGCGGCGCTCGAGGGTGCGCAGCACGTCGCCGTACACGGCCTTCTTCACCACCGGGCTGCGCGCGCCGGGCGCGCGGCGCAGCTGCGCGGTCTTCGACTTCACGACGTGGTGCGGCGTCTTGCTCGTCATCGAACGGAAGACCCAGGCCTTGTCGTTCTCGAAGTCGGTGACACGAAGCCAGTCGCCCTTGCGGCCGATCACGCGCAGCGGATAGCCCCTGCTCACGGTCCAGTGCGCCTCGGCGCGCTGGCTGGGGGCGGTGCGCATGTTCAGGGTCTTGACCGCGACACTGACCATCTGCGGCTGCGCGGCAAAGGCGGACGGCAGCAGCATCCACGAGAAGAAGAATGCGAGCAGGAGCGCGGGCAGTCGGCGGCTGAATCGGGCCATGGGGCGAGGGTTCCTTTCGAGAAGACACAAGAGGTCCGGCAAATGCCGGTCGAAGCCCCCTCTGGGACGCTGAGCGCCGATAAGTTCCGCGGGGATATCCCTGAGCCGCACTCCAAAGACCCCGCGAGGGTCGGGACACTGGCCGTGTCGCGACAGGGTGCGGGGCAGAATTCGCCCGCCCTCGACTCCCCCGCGCCGCGCTTGACACATCCCGCCATCGACGCCCCGCGTCCTCCCTCCAGCGCCCTGCTGGCCTGCGGCGTGGTCGGCGCAACGCTGCTGGCACTGATCGCCCTGGGCCACGACGGCCGCCGCATCGCCCAGCTTGCGGTGCTTGCCGCGCCGCCCGTGCTCTGGCTGCTGTGGCCGCTGCACAGCGCACGCCTGCGGCGCTGGCGCACGGCGCTCGTGTGGCTCTGGGTCATGGGCTTCGGCCTGGACGCCGTGGTCCGCGCCTACCTGCTCGACACCTACCAGGCCGCGCCCGACAGCGCCATGGTGCTGGGCGCCGCGGCCAACACCAACGCGCGCGAAAGCACCGAGTACCTGCGCATGCACTGGCGCTCCGCCGTCGTCTGGTCGGCCGCGCTCGTGGCGGCGGGCATGGTGGCGGGCCTCTTCGCTCGACGCGGTGCCACGGCGCCGCATGCGCGGCGGCCGTTCTGGGCGCGCTCGCTGCTGCTCCTCATCCTGCTCGCCGCTTGCGTCGCCTACGTGAGCAAGCCCTGGCGCCGGCTGCACCCGGTCGTCTTCTGGACCCAGTGGTCGCAGTCGCTGCACGACCAGCGCGCCGCCTGGGCCGACCAGGAAAAAACCCGCGATGCGCAGATGGCCCAGGCCCGGCAGATCGCACCGGTGATCACGCGCGAGGGACCGTCCACGGTCGTGCTCGTCATCACCGACAGCATCAACCGCGACAACATGGCCCTGTACGGCTACGGCCGCCCGACCACGCCGCGCCTGCAGGCGCACAAGGCGCAGGAAGGCGACCGCATGGCCGTGCTGCGCAACGCGTGGTCGGTGGACGCGAGCACCCTGCCCGCGCTGCGCAACATGTTCCATTTCGGCCAGCCCGCCAACGGAAACGGGAACAACGGGAACGGCGACAGCCCGCCCCACCTGCTCGCCCTGGCGCGCGCCGCCGGCTACAAGGTCTGGTGGATCAGCAACCACGACGACCTGGCCATCGAGCAGCAGCACGCGCGCTACGCCGACGTGGTCGACATGGTGAACCGCACGCCGGGCCGCGCCAGCGCCTCACTCGACGGCGAGATCCTCGACTGCGTGCAGGAAGCCTTTGCCGACACCAGCACCGAGCGCAAGCTCATCGTGGTCCACCTGATGGGCGCGCACCCGCACTACAGCCTGCGCTTTCCCGAGAACGCCAATCCCTTCGACGACAGCGTCGACGCGGTCGAGAACGGCCTCGTGAAGGACGGCCGCTCGGCCTGGGTGCGCCACTTCCGCCAGGAGTACGACGCCGCCCTGCTGTACCACGACTTCGTGGTGTCGGAGCTGCTGCAGCAGACCCGCAGCACCGGCAAGCCGGACGACTACCGCGCCTGGATGTACCTGTCGGACCACGGCCAGGAAGTCGGCCACGGCAGCAACCGCGCAGGCCACAGCCCCGCGACCGCCTCGGGCTACCGCATCCCCGCCGTCGTCTGGCGCAACCGCGAGCCGCTGCCCACCGGCGCCGCCACGCAGCAGCCCTTTCGCGCGGACTGGGCCGGCTGGAGCCTGATGGACCTGCTGGGCATCCGCTGGAGCGGGCAGAAGGCCGAGCGCAATGTGCTGGGCGACAGCTACCGGTGGCAGGCGCCGGAGATTCCGGTGACCGTCGAGTCGTTCTCGAAGTAGAAGTAGCTGAAGGTCAGCGATCGGCCACCGGCCGCACGGCGTGGGTGGCCTCGGCCGCCTCGTTCTGGCCGATCCATGCATTGCTGAAGTCCACGGCATAGAAGTGCTGCGCGGCCTCGCTGCCCGAGCCCGACCAGAACTTGCGCAGCGGCGTATCCGGAAAGCGTGCGCTGTCGATGGTGGGAACGGAGGTTTCGCGGGCGCACCACCGGGGCACGGTGACGGGCTCCCGTTCGGGACTCAATTCGAGCGTGAAGGTCTCGTCGACCAGGCCATGGTCACAACGCCGCAGCGCCCCCAGCTCCACGATGGTCGGCAGCCGCCATTGCGAGATGCCTTCGTGGCCCTTGGTGTTGAGCGCCTGCACGCGTTCCTGCGCGTCCATCAGGCTCAGGGCTTCGGCCTCGCCGACGCAACGGCCACCCTGCCAAGTCTGCCCCAGCGCGCAGCGCAGCCAGCGCAATCCCGTGGCGGCATCGACGACGACGGCCGTCGATGCCTGCGCGGAGGCTTGTTCTTTCGGTGAGGCGGCCTGGTCGCAGCCGGCAAGCAACACGACAGCCGCCAAGGCGGCGGCCTTCCACTTGCCATCACGGGCAAGCATCGATTTCTTCATGAGAACTCCCTGCGGTCAGCAACTTGGATCGAGATCGAACTCGAATGCTACCGCCGGGGGTGCGAGGTCCCGGGGCCGGCCTGGGCCCGCAGGACGTCGATTCAATGCACCGTCAGTGCGCCGGCACCAGGAAGTCCTGGCTGATGCGCCCGCCCAGCTCGTTCACCCGGTCGAGGAACTGCGTGAGGTAGGCGTGCAGGCCCGTCGCCAGGATCTCGTCGACGCGTGCGTACTGCAGGTCGGCCAGCAGCTTGCCGGCACGGCGTTGGGTTTCGGCGCTCTGCTCGTTCTGCACTTTGGCGAGGTTGTTGACCACCTCGACCAGGCTCGCGTGCAGCGAACGCGGCATGTCGGCGCGAAGAATCAGCAGCTCGGCCACGCGCTCGGGCTTGATCACGTCGCGGTACACCTTGCGGTACACCTCGAAGGCCGAGACGCTGCGCAAGATGGCGCTCCAGTGATAGAAGTCGTACTCTTGGTCTTCCTCGGTGGCAGCACCGAAGAATTCGCTGTTGAGCGCGTGGAACTTCACGTCGACCAGGCGCGCCGTGTTGTCGGCACGCTCCAAAAAGGTGCCCAGGCGCGAGAAGTAGAACGCCTCATCTTGGAGCATCGTGCCCAGCGTGACGCCGCGCGACAGGTGCGAGCGGAACTTGACCCACTCGAAGAACTGGCCCGGGTCGCGCTCGAAATCGCCGGCGCGCAGCATGCGGTTCACCTCGAGCCAGGTGGTGTTCTGGGTTTCCCAGGCTTCGGTGGTGAGCGCGCCGCGCACGGCACGCGCGTTCTCGCGCGCGGCCTTCAGGCAGGAGACGATCGACGACGGATTGCTCTCGTCCTTGACCATGAACTCCATGACTTCGTTGGGCGTGATCTGGTCGTACTTCTTGCTGTACCAGGGCAGCAATTCGCTGATCGAGAGCACGCCCTGCCAGCCGTACTTGGCGACCTCGGCCGACTGCGGCAGCAGAGAGGTCTGGTAGTTGACGTCGAGCATGCGCGCCGTGTTCTCGGCACGCTCGGTGTAGCGCGACATCCAGTAGAGGTGGTCTGCGGTGCGGGACAGCATCGTGGGTGCTCCTACTGCGATTGGCTTTGCGACTGCGTGGCCGCCTTCGGCTTGGCCGTGCGGTCCGCTTCGAGAATCCAGGTGTCCTTGGTGCCGCCGCCCTGCGACGAGTTGACCACCAGCGACCCTTCCTTGAGCGCCACGCGCGTGAGGCCGCCGGGCACCATCTGCACCTCGCTGCCGGAGAGCACGAAGGGACGCAGGTCGATGTGGCGCGGCGCGATGCCGGCGTCGACGAAGGTCGGCGAGGTCGACAGGCTCAGCGTGGGCTGGGCGATGTAGCCGTCGGGCTTGGCGATGACGGCCTTCTTGAAGTCTTCGATCTCGGCCTGCGTCGCGGCCGGGCCGATGAGCATGCCGTAGCCGCCGGCGCCGTGCACCTCCTTGACGACCAGGTCCTTCATGTTGTCGAGCGTGTACTGCAGCTCGTCCTTGTTGCGGCACATGTAGGTGGGCACGTTCTTCAGGATCGGCTTCTCGCCGAGGTAGAACTCGACCATCTTCGGCACGTAGGGGTAGATCGACTTGTCGTCGGCCACGCCGGTGCCCACGGCATTGCAGATCACGACGTTGCCCTGGCGGTAGGCGCGCATGAGGCCCGCGCAGCCGAGGGTGGAGGTCGGGCGGAACACCTCGGGGTCGAGGAAGTCGTCGTCGACGCGGCGGTAGATCACGTCGACCCGCACCGGGCCGCGCGTGGTGCGCATGTAGACGAAGTCGTCCTTCACGAACAGGTCTTGTCCCTCGACCAGTTCCACGCCCATCTGCTGAGCCAGGAACGCGTGCTCGAAGTAGGCGCTGTTGTACATGCCGGGCGTGAGCACCACCACCGTGGGCTCGGCCGTGGCCGGCGGCGCGCTGGCGCGCAGGGTTTCGAGCAGCAGGTCGGGGTAATGGGCGACCGGCGCGATGCGGTTCTGGTTGAAGAGCTCGGGAAAGAGCCGCATCATCATCTTGCGGTTCTCGAGCATGTAGCTCACGCCGCTGGGCACGCGCAGGTTGTCTTCGAGCACGTAGTACTCGCCGTTGCCCTGGGCATCGGGGGCGCGCACGATGTCGATGCCCGAGATGTTCGAGTAGACGTTGTGCGGCACGTTCACGCCCATCATCTCGGGGCGGAACTGGGCATTGTTCAGGATCTGCTCGGCCGGGATGATGCCGGCCTTGATGATTTCCTGGTCGTGGTAGACGTCGTACAGGAAGCGGTTGAGCGCCGTGACACGCTGCACCAGCCCCTTTTCCATGCTCTCCCACTCGTGGGAGGGAATGATCCGGGGCAGCAGGTCGAACGGGATCAGCCGCTCGGTGCCGGAGCCGTCCTCGTCCTTGGCGCCGTACACCGCGAAGGTGATGCCGACCCGGCGGAAAATCATTTCCGCCTCTTCACGCCGCGATCGCATCACCTCACCGGGTTGCTTCGCAAGCCATTGGTCGTAGCGCTTGTAGTGCTGTCGGATTGCAGCGCCCGCATAGGGGAGCTGCTCATACATCTCGTCGAATTTGTGCATGGAACGACCAATCTCCTTGAGCCATAGCTTAGCAAGTTCGAGGCCAGTAGAAGCCCTAGGTTTGGGCCCGATGCGAGGGCATTTCGCGTTTCGGACCTTCATGGCATGCGGTGGCGCCAGTAGCGCGGATCATTCGCGCGTTCACACTTCAGCTCGGCCGGCGCCGGGCTCGCCCAGTGGGCGGCGCCGCAGCGCGGGCTGTCGACCACCTGCACGCCGCGTTCGACGTAGCGCGCCACCACCTCGGGCGCGGGGTGGCCGAAGCGGCTGCGGTAGCCGGCCTGCACGAGCGCGATGCGCGGGCGCACGGCGTCCAGAAAAAGCTCGCTCGACGAGGTCTTGCTGCCATGGTGCGGCACCAGCAGCACGTCGGCCGCAAGCCCGGGCGTTCGCGACACCAGCGCGGCCTCCTGCAGCCGTTCGATATCGCCCGCCAATAGAACCGTGGCACGGCCGTTGCCGATGCGCAGCACGCACGACACGGCATTGGGCCGCGTGAAGCCGAGGTAGTCGCTGTCGAAGGGAAACAGCACCTCGAAATCGACACCGTCCCAGGTCCAGCGCTGCCCGGCCTCGCAGCGGCGCGCGGGGCGCAGCGCCTGCAGCGGGTGCGCGGCCTCGATGGAACTCAGCAGCGCGGCCTGCGGCTGCATGGCGAGCACGGCGGGGGCGCCGCCGGTGTGGTCGATGTCACGGTGGCTCAGCAGGAGCATGTCGAGCCGCTCGCCCCGCGCGCGCAGCAGCGGCACGAGCACGCGGTGGCCCGCGTCGCTGTCGAGCCCGTAGCGCGGCCCGGCGTCGTACAGCAGGCTGTGCGTGGCGGTGCGCACGAGCACCGCGTTGCCCTGCCCGATGTCGGCGGCGAGGAGGTCGAACTCGCCCACGGCGGGCCGCGTCGGCAGCCACAGCAGCACCGGCAACAGCAGCGGCAGGCCGAGCGCGCGCACCGACCACGGCAGGCGCATCGCCAGCAGCACGCCGCCCGCCACGCCGCTTGCGGCCAGCCATGGCGGCGGCGCGGCCATCGACAGCGTGGCGAACGGCAGGCCGGCGAGCGCCTGCAGCAGCAGCGCGAACAGCTTCACGGCGACGGCCGCCGCGTCCCACAGCGGCGGCACCGCCACGCCGAGCATCGCCAGCGGCGTGATCACCAGCGTCACCCACGGGATCGCGAGCGCGTTGGCCACGAGCCCGACCGCCGACACCTGCTGGAACAGCAGCAGGCTCAGCGGCGTGAGCGCCAGCGTGATCGTCCATTGCTCACGAAAGAAGCGCCCCAGGCGCGTGAGCGCGCCCCCCCTGCCCTCGCCCGGCACGGCCGTGGCGGAGGCGAACAGCACCGCCACCG
Organism: Variovorax sp. GW823-FHT02B07; assembly: GCF_058797695.1. Lineage (NCBI taxonomy): Bacteria > Pseudomonadati > Pseudomonadota > Betaproteobacteria > Burkholderiales > Comamonadaceae > Variovorax > Variovorax sp. GW823-FHT02B07. The sequence goes on along the minus strand of NZ_JBXAJX010000001.1, from coordinate 1,303,179 downwards.
CCACGAAGCTGAGCCAGAAGCCGGCCTGCAGCAGCGCCCACGGATCGGCGCCCACCACGACCGCCGCCGTCAGCAGCCAGACGTGCGGCCATGGCCAGCGCCGGCCCGTCAGGCGCAGCAGCGCCACGGCCGCGAGCATCCAGACCGTGCGCTGCGAGGGCACGCCCCAGCCACTGAAGAGCGCGTAGAGCGCGGCCAGCAGCACGCCGCCCGCGAGCGCAGCCTGTTGCGCGGGCAGCCGCAGCATGAGCCGGCTGCTGCGCCGCCAGAGCGCGCCCACGACATGCGCCGCGAACCACGCGAACAAGGTGATGTGCAGGCCCGAGATCGACATCAGGTGCGCCACGCCGGTAGCGCGGAACACGTCCCAGTCGGCGCGGTCGATGGCGCCCTGGTCGCCAGTGACGAGCGCGGCGATCACGCCGGCCTGGCGCCGGTCGTCCACGCGGGCGAAGACGGCATCGCGCACGGCTTCGCGCGCCCGCTCGATCGGGTGCCGCCACGTCGTGCCCAGCAGGCGCGGCGCGGGGTCGCGCGCCCCGGCGCGCACATGGCCCTGCGCATGCACGCCTTGCTCCCACGCCCACAGTTCGCTGTCGAAGCCGTGCGGATTGAGGTTGCCGTGCGGCGCGCGCAGGCGCACGGTCAGTTGCCAGCGCTGGCCGGCGTGCACCTCGCCCACGGTGCGTGCGACGGATGCGCGACGTTCGGCGGGCTGCTCCCACATCCCGCCGTAGTCGCCGTACCAGGCGAGTGCGATGCGCGGCGGCACCGCCGGCGGCGCAGCATCACGTGAGGCCTCGGCCCACTGCGCCGTCTCCACATCGAAACGGAAGCGCGTTCCGATCTCGCCGGGCTGCGGCATCTGCGAGACCACGCCCGTGAGCCGCAGGTCGCGTCCTTCGAGCTGCGGCTCCAGCGCCCCTTGCGCGTAGGCCGTGGCGCGCCATCCGGCGAGCCCCGCGCCGGCCATCGCGCCGCAGGCCAGCGACAGCACGAGCACCGCCCACCGAGGCCCACGCCACCGCCACAACAGCCATCCGCCGCCGAGCCCCACGAGCAGCAACGCGACGTAGACACCCGCCGCCCACAACAGCGGCTGGCGCAGTTGCACCGCCGCGCCGAGCAGCGTGCCGCCCAGCGCAACGAAGGCCCCCGACCCACCCGCGACAGCCTCGGACGCACGCCGCGACTGCCCTCCCGACACCCCGGAATCCATGATGCAAACCCTCCCCCAACCCACGCTCGATGGCGCGTTAATTGCTTGGCAACTGGGCTAGTATGCGTCTCACCAGAGACATCTTTTCGATGCAACCTCGCTGCACTGCACGCCCCTACGCATGTCCATCCACGCCGCACTCCACCACGTCACCCACTACACATACGACCGCCTGGTGCAGTTGGGCCCGCAAGTCGTGCGACTGCGCCCCGCGCCCCATTGCCGCAGCAATGTGATCTCGTACTCGCTGCGGGTCGAGCCGGCCGAGCACTTCGTCAACTGGATGCAGGACCCGTTCGCCAACTACCAGGCGCGGCTCGTGTTCCCCGAGAAGACGCGCGAGTTCAAGGTCACGGTCGACCTCGTGGTCGAGATGGCGGTCTACAACCCCTTCGACTTCTTCCTCGAGCCGCAGGCCGAGAACTTCCCCTTCAAGTACACGGCCTCGCAGGCGGAAGAGCTGGCGCCCTACCTCGTCACCGAGAAGCCCACGCCGCTGCTGCAGGCCTACCTCGACAGGATCGAGCGCAAGGAGCAGCGCACCATCGACTTCCTGGTCGGCATCAACCAGCAGGTGCAAAAGGACGTCAGCTACCTCATCCGCATGGAGCCCGGCGTGCAGACGCCCGAAGAAACGCTGAGCAACGGCAGCGGCTCGTGCCGCGACTCGGGCTGGCTGCTGGTGCAGCTGCTGCGCCACTGCGGCCTGGCCGCGCGCTTCGTGTCGGGCTACCTGATCCAGCTCACGCCCGACGTGAAGGCGCTCGACGGCCCCAGCGGCACCACGGTCGACTTCACCGACCTGCACGCCTGGTGCGAGGTGTTCCTGCCGGGCGCCGGCTGGATCGGCCTGGACGCCACCTCGGGCCTGCTCGCCGGCGAAGGCCACATTCCACTGGCCTGCACGCCCACGCCGTCGAGCGCCGCGCCCATCGAAGGTGGCGTCGACGAGTCCGAGGTCGAGTTCAGCCACGAGATGAAGGTCACGCGCATCTACGAATCGCCGCGCGTCACCAAGCCCTACACCGAAGAACAATGGGCCGAGGTGCTCGCGCTCGGCGACGCGGTCGATGCGCGCCTCGTCGCCGGCGACGTGCGCCTGACCATGGGCGGCGAGCCCACCTACGTGGCCACCAGCGACCGCGACGCGCCCGAATGGAACACCGACGCGCTCGGCCCCACCAAGCGCGGCTACGCCACCGAGCTCGTGCACAAGCTGCGCGCCGAGTACGGCCAGGGCGGCTTCCTGCATTTCGGCCAGGGCAAGTGGTACCCGGGCGAGCAGCTGCCGCGCTGGGCGCTGTCGATCTTCTGGCGCGCCGACGGCCAGACGCTGTGGCACGACCCCGAGCTGTTCGCCGACGAACGCTTTCCCACGCACTACACGAGCGAGGATGCGCGCCGCTTCACCACCGTGCTGGCGCACAAGCTGGGCCTCACCGAGCGCTACATCCAGGCCGGCTACGAGGACACCTACTACTACCTGTGGCGCGAACGCCGCCTGCCGGTGAACGTCGACCCCTTCGACTCCAAGCTCGACGACGAACTCGAACGCGTGCGCCTGCGCCGCGTGTTCACGCAGAAGCTCGACGCGGTGATCGGCTACATGCTGCCCATCGAACCCGGCAACGCCAACAGCGACGCGCCCGCGCTCGCCGGCCCCGGCTGGAAGACCGGCCCCTGGTTCCTGCGCGACGACCGCCTGTTCCTGATCCCGGGCGACTCGCCCATGGGTTACCGCCTGCCGCTCGACTCGCAACCGTGGGCCAGCAAGGGCGACTACCCCTATCTCATCGAGCGCGACCCGACCGCGCCGCGCGCGGCGTTGCCCAGCGCGTCCGACTACCGCGCGCGCTATGCCACCGCCACCCCGGTGGCCGGCGCCGACCTGGGCGAGGTGCCCTACACCTTCGGCGCGCCGCCCGTGGTGGCCGCGTCGCTGCGCATGCAAAGCCCCGGCGATGCGGCGAAGGGCGATGCAGCAGCTGCTGCGGATGCCGCCACGCCCGCCACGCGCCAGCCGCTGCGCGGCGAATCGGCCCACTGGGTCACGCGCACCGCGCTGTGCGTCGAGGTGCGCGACCCGCGCCGCGCCAACGGCCCCGCGGCCGAAAAGAAAGGCAGCGCCTCGGGCGTGCTCTACGTCTTCATGCCGCCACTGGCGCGCCTGGAGGACTACCTCGACCTCGTCGCCGCCGTCGAAGCCACCGCGCAGCAGCTGGGCGTGCGCATCGTGATGGAAGGCTACCCGCCGCCGCGCGATCCGCGCCTGAAGATGCTGGCCGTGACGCCCGACCCGGGCGTGATCGAGGTCAACATCCACCCGGCCCACAACTGGAAGGAACTCGTCGACCACACCGAGTTCCTCTACAACGCCGCGTTCGAGACGCGCCTGTCGGCCGAGAAGTTCATGACCGACGGCCGCCACACCGGCACCGGCGGCGGCAACCACTTCGTGATGGGCGGCGCCACGCCCGCCGACAGCCCCTTCCTGCGCCGGCCCGAACTGCTGGCCAGCCTGCTGCTGTACTGGCACAACCACCCGTCGCTGAGCTACCTGTTCTCGGGCATGTTCATCGGCCCGACCAGCCAGGCGCCGCGCGTAGACGAGGCGCGCAACGACCAGGTCTACGAACTCGAAATCGCGCTGAAGGAAATCGCCAAGAACCGCGAGATCTACGGCCAGAATATGCCCGCGTGGCTGGTCGACCGCACGCTGCGCAACATCCTGATCGACGTGTCGGGCAACACGCACCGCAGCGAGTTCTGCATCGACAAGCTCTACTCGCCCGACTCCAGCACCGGCCGCCTCGGCCTCCTGGAACTGCGCGCCTTCGAGATGCCGCCGCATGCGCGCATGAGCATCGCGCAGCAGCTGCTGATCCGCGCGCTGGTCGCCCGCTTCTGGGACGCGCCCTACCAGGCGCCCGTCACCCGCTGGGGCACCGAGCTGCACGACCGCTTCCTGCTGCCGACCTTCGTGAAGATGGACTTCGACGACGTCATCAGCGAGATGCGCCAGGCCGGCTTTGCCTTCGATGCCGACTGGTTCGCACCGCACTTCGAGTTCCGCTTCCCGCTCGTGGGCCAGATGCAGTCGATGGGCGTGGAGCTGTCGCTGCGCAACGCGCTCGAACCGTGGCACGTGATGGGCGAGGAAGGCTCGGCCGGCGGCACGGTGCGCTATGTCGATTCGTCGCTGGAGCGCATCGAAGTGCGCGTGACCGGCCTGAACGAAAGCCGCCACGTCGTCACCGTCAACGGCAAGGTGCTGCCGCTGCAGCCCACGGGCGTCACCGGCGAGTTCGTGGCCGGCGTGCGCTACAAGGCCTGGAACCCGCCTTCGGCGCTGCACCCCAGCATTCCGGCCCACGCACCGCTGACCTTCGACCTCGTCGACACCTGGATGAAGCGCTCGCTGGGCGGCTGCCAGTACTTCGTCGCCCACCCGGGCGGTCGCAACTACGACACCTTCCCGGTCAACGCCTACGAGGCCGAGAGCCGTCGCCACTCGCGCTTCACGCGCACCGGCCACACCCCGGGCCTGCTGCGCACGCCGCCGGCCACCATCGAGCTGCCGGGCAGCCGGGAGTTTCCGTTCACGCTGGACCTGCGGCGCTGAGGAACGAGGTGGGCTCTGTTCGTGCGGGGCTTATTGCTTGCCGCGCGCCTTCGGAGCCTTCTTCTCATCGGGCGTCACAAAGCCGATGGGCCGCCTGGGCGGATCGGGTGGCGTCGTCAGCGCCTTGATGGCATCGAAGACCTGGCGCAGCTGGTTGCGCGTGTTGCTGCTGAACGATTCCTGCCGCATGTCGATCAGCTCGGTCTTGTCTTCCAGCTCGCTCAAACGCCTGGCCAGGTCCTGGTGCGTGGTGACCAGCGTCCGTACCCGCACGAAGGTGCGCATGATCTCGATGTTGACCGCAATGGCGCGCGGGCTACCGAGCACCGAGGACAGCATCGCCACGCCCTGCTCGGTGAACACGTAGGGTGCCGTGCGTCGGCCGCCACGGCCGGTGTTTGAGGTCACAGTTTGTGACCTCAAAGCCGCCCACTCCTCAGGCGAAAGCTGGAACATGAAATCGGCCGGAAAGCGTTCGGCATTGCGCTTGACCGCCTGCACCAGCACCTTGGTCTGCACGTCGTAAAGCACCGCTAGGTCGGAATCGAGCATCACGCGCTGCTCTCGCAATGACAGGATGCGGCTCTCGATATGTGGTTGCAGCGGTGAGTTGGGGGACGCCGCGCTCATGTGAAGAGATGGATTGTTTTTTTGATTATGGCTACCGCTGTTCATGTACGGACCTTCAACGCCTTCATTTCGCCTCGCGAGACGGTGCGCGGAGGCCCCGGTGACGGTGATGTGACAATCTCCCCCCTGTGGAACCCCTGAACGAATCCCTGTTCGACGCCCAGGCCCCGGAGCATCCGGCGGCCCTGGCGTCTTCGCTCGCGCCGGCGGCCCTGCCTGGGCATTTCGACGAATTGCGGGGACAGGCAACGCCCGCGGCGCCCTCACGGCCGGTGTCGGGCGCGGCCCCGGCGCCCGCCGCGGCCCCGCTGCTGTACGACGCCGCCGAGGAGCGACCTGCTCCGTCGCAATCGCAGTCCCAGTCACAGTCCTCCTCGCAATCGCAGGCACAGGAACCCTCACCCTCCAGCGAGCAGCCCCCGCTCACCCCCGCCTGGAACGCCTTCTTCGAACAGCTCGGCCCCGGCGGCATCAACGACCTGCCGCGGCGCGCGGTCAGCCTGGAGCGGCAGATCCGCGACAACGGCGTCACCTACAACGTGTACGCCGACGCCAACGGCCCGCAGCGGCCGTGGTCGCTCGACCTGTTCCCGCTGATCGTCTCGCCCGAGAGCTGGGCCCAGGTCGAGGCCGGCGTGCAGCAGCGCGTGCGCGTGCTCGACCGCGTGATGGCCGACGCCTACGGCCCACAGCAGCTGCTGGCCGAGGGCCTGCTGCCGCCGGCACTGGTGCGCGGCCATCCGGGCTACCTGCGCGCGCTGCACGGCGTGAAGCCGGCGGGCGACACCTGGCTGCACATCGCCGCCTTCGACCTCGCGCGCGGCCCCGACGGCAACTGGTGGGTGGTCTCGCAGCGCACGCAGGCGCCTTCGGGCCTGGGCTACCTGCTGGAGAACCGCCTGGCGATCACGCGGCAGTTTCCGCAGGCCTTCGAGGCGTTGCAGGTACAGCGGCTGGCCGCCACCTACAGCGCCATGATGGAAGGCCTGCAGCGCATGTGCCCCTCGGGCTCGCCGCCGCACATCGCACTGCTCACGCCCGGCCCGTACAACGAGACCTACTTCGAGCACGCCTACCTGGCGCGCTACCTCGGCCTGACGCTGGTCGAGGGCAGCGACCTCACGGTGCGCGACCAGCGCCTGTACCTGAAGACGCTGCAGGGCCTGCGCCCGGTGCACGGTCTCATCAAGCGGCTCGACGACCAGTTCCTCGACCCGCTGGAGCTGCGCCCCGACTCCACGCTCGGCGTGCCCGGCCTGCTGCAGGCGATCCGTGCGGGCAACCTGCTCGTGGCCAACATGCCGGGCTCGGCCTTCCTTGAGTCGCCAGCGCTGCTGGGCTTCCTGCCGGGGCTGGCGCTGCGGCTCATCGGCGAGAAGCTCAAGCTGCCGGCACTGCCGACCTGGTGGTGCGGCGAACGCGCCGCGCTCGAGGCCGTGCTGCCGCAGCTCGGCGAAAGCGCCATCAAGCCGACCTACCCCGGCTTCCAGGGGCGCTCCAGTTTCGACGCCGTGTTCGGCAGCCAGCTCGGCCGCCGTGAAATCGACGAATGGGCCGGCCGCATCGTGCGCGAGGGCGACGTCCACACGGTGCAGGGCTACCTGCCGCTGTCGCAGATGCCGACCTGGGCCAGCGACCTCGGCCCCGGCCACATCGCACCGCGCGCGCTGATGCTGCGCGTGTTCGCAGTGAGCGACGGCCCGCAGTCGTGGCGCGTGCTGCCCGGCGGCCTGGCGCGCCTCGCGGGCCCCGACGCACAGATCGCCTCGATGCAGCGCGGCGGCAGCAGTGCCGACGTCTGGGTGCAGACGCACGGCGAGGTCGACCGCACCACGCTGCTGCAACCGCACGCCACGCCGGCCTCGCTGGCGCGGCACCGCGCGCCTGTCACCAGCCGCGCGGCCGAGAACATGTTCTGGCTCGGCCGCTACACCGAGCGCGCCGAGAACGCGGTGCGGCTGGCGCGGCTCACGCTCAACCTGCTGGGCAGCGAAGACCAGTCCTCGCGCCCGCTGCTCGAATGGCTGCACCGCATGGCGGTGCGCAATGCACTCGTGCCGGCCGAGGCGCCGAGCGCGCCGCAGTCCCGCCGCGTGTTCGAACGCGCACTCATCGCCGAGCTGGGCGACGTCGACAACGGTGGCAGCGTCGGCTACAGCCTGCGCAGCATCCGGCAGGCCGCGGCGGCCGTGCGCGAGCGGCTCTCGCAGGACAACTGGAACCAGATCGTGCGCGCCGAAAGCGACTTTTTGCGGCGCGCGGCCGAGCAGGCCGGCGAAGGCAGCTTTGCCGCCAGCGCCGCCTTGCGCGCGCTCGAATCCGCGAGCACCGCGCTGGCCGCCATGACCGGCGCGCAGACCGACCGCATGACGCGCGACGACGCCTGGCGGCTGCTGTCGATCGGCCGCCACATCGAGCGGCTGGGCTTTCTCTCGAGCGCGCTCGAGGCCGGCTTCGCCAACGGCGCCGTGCACGAGGTGAGCGGCTTCGAGGCGATGGTGGCGCTGTTCGACAGCACCATCACCTTCCATGCGCGCTACCAGCAGCGCCGCGACGTCGCCACGCTGGTCGACCTGCTGGTGCTCGACGCCGAGAACCCGCGTTCGCTGGCCTGGGTCACGCAGACGCTGCGCGGGCGCATCGCGCGGCTCGCGGGCAGCGCGCCGGGCAAGCTCACGGCCCTGTCGTACGAGCTGCCCGACCCGGCCACCTGGACGCTCGAACACCTGTGCGCGGCCGGCCCCGGCGCCGACTACCCCGCGCTGGTCGAGTTGCTCGCCACCTGCGAGACCGCGGCGTACCACGTGTCGGACGCCATCGGCACGCGCTACTTCACGCTCACGTCCGAATCGCTGCGCTCAGTGGGCGCCTGATTCCACAGATACACACAACGATATTTCGAAGGAGGCATTTCCATGTCCGGCATCGCCCTCAACCGCCGTCTCACACTGACCGCCGCCAGCCTCCTGGTCGGCCTCGCGCTCGCCGGCTGCGGCAAGCAGGAACCCGCCGCGCCCGGGGCCGCCTCGGCACCGCCGCCCGCTGCCGCACCGCGCGTGCTGGTCGTCGGCACCGATGCGGCCTACACGCCCTTCGAATCGCAGAACGAAAAGGGCGAGGTCGTGGGCTTCGACATCGACGTGGTGAAGGCCATCGCGCAGAAGGCCGGCATCGAGGTGAAGTTCGTCAACACGCCGTGGGAAGGCATCTTCAACACGCTCGAGCTGGGCGACCGCGACCTGCTGGTGTCGGCCATCACCATCACGCCCGAGCGCCGCCAGACGATGGACTTCTCGCAGCCCTACTTCGAGGCCCGCCAGCTCATCGCGGTGAAGAGCGATTCGACGGTCGCGAAGTTCGACGACATCAAGAAGCTCAAGGTCGGCGTGCAGAACGGCACCACCGGCGACGAGGTGGTGGGCAAGCTGCTGGGCAAGTCGAGCACCGACATCAAGCGCTTCGAATCGACGCCGCTGGCGCTCAAGGAACTCGAAGCCGGCGGCGTACAGGCCGTGGTGGCCGACAACGGCGTGGTGGCCCACTACCTGGCCAACAACCCGGGCGGCGGCTTCAAGACCGTGAGCGACGCCGGCTTCTCGACCGAGCAGTACGGCATCGCCGTGAAGAAGGGCAACGCCGAGCTGCTGGCGAAGATCGACAAGGGCCTGGCCGACATCAAGGCCGACGGCACCTACGCGAAGATCTACGCCTCGCACTTCGGCGCCGAGTCCAAGTAACCAGCGAGCCGCGCGATGCTGCTGCACGTCACCCACGAAACGCGCTACGCGTACGCGCCGGCGGTCGAGACGGCGCAGCACCTGGCGCACCTGCGCCCGCTGGCCACCGCCTCGCAGGAGCTCGTGAGCCACCAGCTCACGATCGACCCCGCGCCCGCGCAGCGCAACGAGGTGCCCGACCTGTACGGCAACACGCGCGCCTTCTTCGCGCTCGAGACAACGCACGACCACCTCATCGTCACGGCCGAAAGCGTCGTGAAAACCTCGGCGCCCGTGCTCTCGCCCGCCGTGGCACGCGAGCTGCCCTGGGAGACCGTGCGCGAGCGCTTCCGCTTTCGCAAGGACGCACCGTTCGACCCCGCCTCGGAGTTCGTGTTTCCCTCGCCGTACGTGCCGCGCCACGACGACTTCGTGGCCTACGCGCGCGCCAGCTTCGTGCCCGAACGTCCCACCTTCGACGTGGCGATGGACCTCACCGAGCGCATGTACCGCGACTTCGCCTACGACGCCGACAGCACCGAGATCAACACCCCCGCCGTCGAGGCCCTGGCGCAGCGCAAGGGCGTGTGCCAGGACTTCGCCCACATCCTCATCGCGTGCTTTCGCGCCATGGGCCTGCCGGCGCGCTACGTGAGCGGCTACCTGCTCACGCAGCCCCCGCCGGGCCAGCCGCGCCTGGTCGGCGCCGACGCCTCGCATGCGTGGGTGTCGGTGTATTTGCCTGGCGAGGGCGAAGGCCCCGAGAGCGTGGGTGGCTGGGCCGACTTCGACCCCACCAACGGCCGCCAGCCCGGCGAGGACTACGTCACGCTCGCCATCGGGCGCGACTACTCCGACGTCTCGCCGATGCGCGGCGTGCTGCATGGCGGCGCGCGCCACACGCTGCATGTCGGCGTGACCGTGCAACCCGTGGGGGAAGTGGTGCAGCTGCCGGCGTCGGCGGCGCAAACACAGACACAATCACCCCCGTCATCGTCATCATCATCCCCAGATCAGGAGTCTCCATGAGCGTTTACGACAAGCTTTCCAGCCTCGGCATTTCCCTGCCCCCGGTGTCCGCACCCGCCGCCGCCTACGTGCCCTTCGTGCAGACCGGCAACCTCGTGTTCCTGTCGGGCCACATCGCCAAGAAGGACGGCAAGGTCTGGGTCGGCCAGCTCGGCGCCAACATCGGCACCGACGAAGGCAAGCAGGCCGCGCGCGCCATCGCCATCGACCTGCTCGGCACGCTGCACGCGGCCGTGGGCGACCTGAACAAGGTCAAGCGCATCGTCAAGGTGATGAGCCTCGTGAACTCGGTCGGCACCTTCACCGAACAGCACCTGGTGACCAACGGCGCCAGCGAATTCTTCGCCGAAGTGTTCGGCCCCGAAAAGGGCGCGCATGCGCGCAGCGCCTTCGGCGTGGCGCAGATCCCGATGGGCGCCTGCGTCGAGATCGAGCTGATCGCCGAGATCGGCTGATCTTCTTCAGGGCGGCTCAGCCTCAATGAATGAGCCGCCCTCCGTTGCCGATCATTGAAAGCGTCACCGGATGCGGACGCACCCCGGGATCGTCGCCACTCGACACCGGAATCCCCTCGATCTCACGCCGCAGCATCAGCTTCATGGCGTCCTGCATCGAGCGGCGTGGTGAAGCGGCCAGCGCCGAGCGCGCGGCCTCCACCGTCACCATCGCCACCACGTACCCTTCCAGCGAAAAGTAGCTGAACTCGTCGCGGCCCATGTGGCTGCGCATGTCCTGCTGGTAGCGCTGCACCAGCGGCGAGGTTGCCAGCCGCGGGTTGGGCATGACCTGCGAGATCACCGTGCCGCGCGCCGCCGGCCCCACGCTCTTGGCGAGCACCTCGCCGTTGACGATCGAGAGCATGTACGGCGTCGGCCTCGCAACACCGCTCTCCGCCGCCAGCCCCGACAGCAGCTTCACCCCGCACGGCGTCACGCACAGCGCGAACAGCGCATCGGGCTTGGCCGCGCGCACGCTCGCGGCCAGCGCGGCGCCGTCCATCTGCGCCAGCGCCACGCCCTGCTGCCCCACCAGTTCGATGCCCGCGCCGCGCAGCGCGATCTCGAGCGCGGCAAAAGCGTCGCGCCCCAGCCCGTCGTCCTGCCAGACCGCGAAGACGCGCCGCTGTCGCACCGACACCGCCTGCGCGACCAGCTGGCGCACCTCGTCGGCGTAGCTTGCGCGCAGGTGGTAGATGAGCGCGCGCTGCGCGCCGTGCAGCGCCGAGGCGCCGGTCATCGCGCCGATCAGCGGCGTGCCCGCCTCGCGCATCGTCGGGTAGGCCGCGTCGATGTGCGAGGTGCCGGCCGACAGGCCCAGCGCATCGACCTTGTCCTGCACCACCAGCTGGCGGATGTTCTGCGTGTGGCGCTCCACCGAGTAGCCGTCGTCCAGCGCGCGCCACACCAGCTTGTGGCGCCCGAGCAGGCCCTCGCGCTGCACGCGCGCCAGGTAGGCGTCGATGCCGTCCTTCACGTTGCGCCCGGCCTCGCCGAGCGGCCCGCTCAGCGGCAGCGACTGCCCCACCACGATCTCGTCGGCGCGGCCCGGCAGGCCCAGGCACAGGAGGAGCAAAGGCGCAAGCCAGCGGTAGACCATCGTCGTGTCGTCCTTGCCGGCGTCGCCGGCCGTGGGGCAGCCTGAAGCAGGCGGGCCCCGATCTTGGCGGCGCAGCGCATGCGGCGGCCATCGGACATTTCCGGCCGGCGCTACGGGGAACCCTGCTGCTCGCAAACCCTCGGGCGCGGCCGTGCGGCGCGGCCCGCGACCTATCATGCAGCGCGCCACCGCCCGCCCCCATGACAGCACCCGCCCGCGAGAGCCTGCAGGACATGCCCTTCGACACCATCGTCGAACAGGCGGTGGCGGGCATCTACGTGATCCAGGACGACCGCTTCGTCTACTGCAACGCGACCTGGGCCGCCATCGTGGGCTACACCGCAGAGGAAATGACCGGCATGTCGCTGGCCGAGATCGTGCCGCCCGACTTCGTGGAAGTCGTGCGCTCGCGCATCCGCATCCGGCTGGCGGGCAATCCGCCGAGCATGCACTTCATCACGCGCGGCCTGCACCGCGACGGGCGCGTGCGCTTCGTCGAAGTCCACGGCTCGCGCATCGAGCACCGGGGCCGCCCGGCCGTGATGGGCGTGGGCGTGGACGTGACCGACCGCGTGCGCAACGAGGAAGAGCGCCAGCGCTCGCGCGAGCAGTTGCAGGCCCTGGCGGCCTACACCGCCAACAAGCTCGAGGAGCAGCGACTGGCGCTGTCGCGCGACGTGCACGACGTGCTCGGCGGCATGCTGACCTCGATCAAGATGGACGCCACGCGCATCCAGCGCCGCGCCGACAACCCCGAGGTGCAGGCGCTCACGCAGGGCCTGATCGCGCTCACGCAGCAGACCATCGACACGGTCAAGCAGATCTCGGAGGCGCTGCGCCCCAGCGCGCTCGACCACCTCGATCTGTCGGTGGCGCTGGCCCACGAGCTGCAGGCCTTCACGCGCCGCTCGGGCGTGCTGCATTCGCTGGACACCGACGCGCCCGCGCTGCGGCTCGCGCCCAAGCAGGCCACCGCCGTCTACCGCATCTTCCAGGAAGGCCTGACGAACGTCCTGCGCCACGCGAAGGCGCAGCGCGTGGACGTGCGGCTGCGCGTGGACGGCGAACGCCTGCGGCTCGCGCTGCACGACGACGGCTGCGGCTTCGACCCCGACGCGCCCGAGGGCAGCGCGCTGGGCCTTCTGAGCATGCGCGAACGCGCGCGCGAGATCGGTGGCGAGCTGCACATCCACGCGGCGCCCGGCGCGGGCACGCGCCTGGCGCTGAGCGTGCCGCTGCTGCAGCCGGAGAACGGCCCGGCATGATCGACATCCTGATGGTCGACGACCACACGATCTTCCGCTCGGGCCTGCAGCGGCTGCTGCTCGACGAGACCGACCTGCGCACCACGGCCGAGGCCGGCAACGGCGCCGAAGCGCTCGAGCTGGTGCGCCAGCGCCGCTTCGACGTGGTGCTGCTGGACATCAACATGGAAGGCCGCAACGGCCTGGAGGTGCTGGCCTCGATCCGCGCGCTGCAGCCCGCGCTGCCGGTGCTCATGCTGTCGATGTACGCCGAGGAACAGTACGCGCTGGTCGCCATCCAGGCCGGCGCGCGCGGCTACATCGCGAAAGACGCGGAGCCCGCCGAGCTGGTGCGCGCGATCCGCTGCGTCGCGGCCGGCGGCCAGTACCTGAGCGCGCGCGCCGCCTCGCAGGTCAGCGGCCAGCTCGAAGGCCGCGACGACCGCCCCGCGCACCAGCGCCTCACGGTGCGCGAGCACCAGATCATGCTCATGATGCTCAAGGGCCTGTCGCTCACCGCCATCGGCGACGAGATGCTCATCAGCGTGAAGACCGTGAGCACGCACCGCAGCAACATCCTCGACAAGCTGGGCGTGGCCAGCACGGCGGAGCTGGTGCTCTATGCCGTGCGGCACGGGATCATCCAGTAGCTGGCTTTTTCAGGAGCTCAGCGAGTACCGTTGCGCAGTGGGTCCACCGAATCGGGCAGCGCGTTGAAGTCGATCTGCTGGAACAGGAACTCGCGTTGCTGCGGCGACAGCAGCGAGTAGCGCGGCCAGAAGAACAGGTAGTCGTCGGCCGACATGCGCGGCTGGTTGTCGAAGACCATGCGCTTGCTGCACAGCAGGCACACGAAGTTGGTCCAGTTGTTCCAGGTCGTCTGGCCGTCGAACATGCGGCTCGGTGCGCCGTAGCGGGCAAAGCTCGCCGCGTGGCCGATGAACTTGTCCGACAGCGCCTTGCGGCTGCTGGCGTTCGCGGGGCTCCAGGCAAAGCGCATGAAGTTCGGCTCGTCGGTCACGAAGTTGCCGAACAGCGCCGCCACGTCGATGCCGTGGAACGCGCCGAAGGTGTCCTTCCAGGGCTGCGGCGTGTCGTCCCAGTTGTAGTTGTAGCGGTAGATGTCGCCGTTCTGCAGGCGCAGCACGCGGATCACGTTGTCGATCACGTTGTCCAGCGCGTAGCTGATCACTTCATGCGTCTGCGTGTAGATCGGCCGGAACTCGGGCTTGATCAGCTGGTTGAAGGTGACGCTGCCGGGCGCCGCGTAGTTGGTCAGGTTCCACAGCTCCTGCTGCGAGGGCTGGCCCATGCCGAACAGGAAGGCGAAGTACGAGCCCTCATCGTGCGTGGAGCCGATCATCAGCGGCATCTTGTTGTAGTTGCCCGCGAGCAGCCCGGGCAGCCCGCTCGCACGGATCACGGTGCCGTCGGTGAAGTGGCCCGGCACCACGGGGCTGGGCGTGAACTTCATGATCTGCGCCGCGCTCGCACCGCGCAGCAAGGCGGCGATGTCGGACTGGCTCATCGTCACGCGCTGCGCCGCGGCCTGCAGCGTGGTCGAGGCGCGGCCGGTGTCGACCAGCAGGTTGTCGATGAGCGAGTCGGCCGCCAGCGTGCCCACCACTGGCGGATAGGCATTGGGCACGCCCGACATGCACAGCGCGCGGTGGAACTTGCCGTCGGCCAGCGGCGACTGCAGCAGGCCCCAGGTGTTGATGCAGCCGGCCGACTGGCCCGCCACCGTCACCTGCCCCGGGTTGCCGCCGAAGGCGCGCGCGTTGGCCTTCACCCAATCGAGCGCGCGCACGAGGTCCAGCGTGGTGAAGTTGCCCGAGTCGTCCAGCGCGTTGCCGGTCTTCATGGCCGGGTGGTTCAGCCAGCCCAGCATGCCCATGCGGTACTGCACGGTGACCACCACCATGTTGGCCTTCTGCGCCAGGTAGGCGCCGTCGTAGGCCGGCTCGCGCGCCGAGCCCTTGGTGTTGCTGCCGCCGTGGATCCAGAAGAACACCGGCAGGTTCTCGGCGCTGGAGTTCGGGCGCCACACGTTCAGGTACAGGCAGTCTTCGGTGCCCACGGGCTGGCCGAAGGTGGCCGGGTCGGGCTCGCCGAAGGGGTTGCCGACCTGCGCGCACATGCCGGCCAGCGTGGTCGCGGCGCGCGCGCCGCTCCACGGCTGCGGCGGCTGCGGGGCGCGCCAGCGCAGGTTGCCCACCGGCGGCTGCGCGAAGGGAATGCCCAGGAAGGCGTGCGTGTTGTTGGCCGCGACCTTGCCGTAGATCTGGCCGGCGTCCAGCGTGCGCGTGAGGCTCTGGTTGTAGGCGGCCAGCGCGGGCGCCGCGAGCATCGCGAGCGCCCACAGGACCGTGGTGCGAAGCAGCAGGCGAACGAGGCCTGCGAGAGAACGGGAGCGGTGCATGGTGGTTGTCTCCTCGAGGTGGATGCGGCGGGCTCTGACGGCCTCGGTCATGCATCGATTCTCGTGAGCACCCTGCCCCGCTCGCCTCGGTGTCATCGCAGGGGGGCGGCAAGAATCCTCCGATTGACATCCGCCCCGCAAAGGGCCATGCAACGCTTGGCCGCTGCTACTTGCGCTTCCAGCTCGCCACGGTGATGAACACGCCGGTTTCCTTCGCGTCGCGCAGGCGCACGCTGTAGCGGCCCGCGCCGTCGGTGCCGTTGAAGACGACCTCGCGGCCCTCTTCGTCCAGCGTCGCGCCCTTGGCGAGTTCGCGGTAGGTGTCGACCAGCTTGGCGATCGGCTCGTAGCTGCGCAGCGTGACCTCGGCATCGGGCAGCTGCGCCTCGGGGCGCTGCGAGCGCTCGTAGGCCGTGCGCATCGGCAGGCCGGCCAGGCCCTTGGGCAGCACGATCTTGCCGGCGCTGGCGGTGCTGTTCACCTCGGCCGTCTGCACCAGCAGCGGATGCAGCGACGCCGGGAAGCCCGGCGGCAGCTGCTCGGCGCGCCAGCCCGGCACGCCGGGCTGGCCGGTGATGTATTCGACGCTGGCGATCTTCTGCGCGGCGGCCACGTCCGCCGGATCGTCGCTGTCGGCCATGGCCGCGAGGAACGACGGCAGCTGCTTGCTCCAGGCCACCAGCGGCGCGGCGTCGGCCTGGCTGGCACCGGCACGCTGGAAGACCGACAGCACGGTCTGCGGCAAGGGGTTGCACACCTTGGGGTCGTCGCGCTTGGCGGCCGCGCGGCAGTGGCCGTTGACCAGCCCCACCGCCTGCACGCGGCCGTCGGCGTCGATCAGCATCGCCGCGCGCTCTTCGCCGTGGCCGCCGCCGCTGACGGACGCAATGACCTGGCGGCCGTCGGGCCACACGGTGCGCGTGACGTCGAACTTCGAGCGCATGCCTTCGAGCAGCTGCTGCGCGATCAGCGTGTCGGGCTCGGTGTAGCTGCCGCGCGCGTAGCCGACCAGGCCGATCACGGCGCTGCGGATGCGCGTCTGCTCGCTGAGGCGCAGGGTGGGCGGCGGCAGTTCGGTCGTGACGGGGCCGGCCGTGTCTTGTGCATGGGCTGCGAACGCGCAGGCGAACAGCAGCGACGCGAGCGCCGCCGGAATCAACTTCTTCTTCATTCTGAAATCTCCACTTCGATGTTCGTGATCGCGGGCATGTCACGCGGGACCGTCGTGCTGACGGAGAAGCTCAGGCCGTTGCGGCTGCCGGCGATGAAGCCGTCGCCGGACTCGATG
Organism: Variovorax sp. GW823-FHT02B07; assembly: GCF_058797695.1. Classification (NCBI taxonomy): domain Bacteria; kingdom Pseudomonadati; phylum Pseudomonadota; class Betaproteobacteria; order Burkholderiales; family Comamonadaceae; genus Variovorax; species Variovorax sp. GW823-FHT02B07. The sequence goes on along the minus strand of NZ_JBXAJX010000001.1, from coordinate 1,286,413 downwards.
TCCTTCAGCGGCGGCGACAGCTGCTTGTAGAACGCCAGCACCTGCTGCGGCGTGTCGACGGTCTGCAGGCGCAGCACGCGCTTGGCCTTGGCGTCGCTCAGTGCGTCCTGCGCGGTGCCGTAGATCAGCGCCTTGGGGTACAGCGGCACCTGCGCGGAGAAGGCCTTGTTGGGCCGCACGATGGGACGCGCCGTGGTGCGCGCGGCGTCCATCGTGACGTACTCGGTCGTGGCGATCTTCTCGCCCACGCCCTCGCCGCCCTGCATGCGGTCGGGAACCTGCTGGCTCCATGCGACCAGCGGTTGCGCCTTGGTGCGGTCGAGGCCGGGGCGCAAGAAGATCGAGAGCACGGCATGCTGGTCGTCGAGGCAACCGCTCGACGACGAGTCCTTGCCGCAGCTGCGATGCACCAGTGCGGCAGCCAGCACGTCACCGCTGCGGTCGTCGACCAGCACGGCCGCGCGCTCGCCGCCGTCGTAGGGCCGGCGGTACGACGAAAGCAGTCGTTGGCCGTCAGGCAGCGCCTGCTGCTTGCGGTCGGGGCGCGAGGCCAGGCCCGAGATCAGCTGCTCGGCCAGCAAGCCTTCGGGCCAGTAGTACGAGCCCGACGCCATGCCCGCGAAGCGCGTCACGGCAAGGTCGAGTGCGGGGGCCTGGGATGTTTCCGGGGCGCGCTCGTGATGCGGCACGAGGACCAGCTGGGGTGTCGCGGTTTGTGCGACGGCGCCGAGGGAAGAGAGAAGAAGAAAAGCGAGGAAAGCGGAACGCGGTCGAAGGTGAGGCATGCAAAAAAGAAAACGAACGATGCGGCTTGCCCGACGTTTGCGGACAAGTGTGTCGTTTCATTCTAGAAGGCGTTCATTGCCCAAACGCCTTGCCTCTCATCGCCGCGACCATCGTCTCACGGCGTGACCGCGAGCTTCGAACACAGCAGCCGCATCGCCGCACCGATCGGCGCGATCACCGGCACCTCGAAGCGCGGTGCGAGCGCGAGCGCCGCCTGCCCGAGCGGACCGCCGCCGATGATCACGGCCTGCGCGCCGTCGTCGTCGATGCAGCGTTGCACGGCCTGCGCCAAGGCCTCTTCGAGCGCCTTCGCATCGGCCGCGAGCGCGCGCGGATCGCCTTGCGTGAGGCGGATGCCGCTGAACTGCGCGCGCAAGCCGAGCGCGGCGGCGCGCGCTTCGATGGGCGCCACGAGGTCGGGCGTGACGGTGGCGATGCCGAAGCGGCGTCCGCCCTCGCCCGCCGCGAGCATCGAGGCTTCGGCGATGCCGACCACGGGCACGCCGACCTCGCGCCGCAGCAGCGCCACGCCGGGGTCGCCGAAGGCGCTGACGATCACGCCGTCCCAGCCCTCGCCCGCCGCCGCGCGCCACACCTTCAGCACCTCGAGCGCGGCCGCGTTCAGCTCGTCTTCGTTGACGATCATCGGCGGGCCCTGCACGGCCGTGCGGCCGGTCACGCGGCAACCGGCGGGCGCGTCAGCGGACGCGATGCCGACCATCATGTCGGTGGTGGCGACGGAGGCGTTGGGGTTGATGAGCAGGATGTCGGGCATGCGGAAAAACGCTTTCTTTGGAGATCGTTCGGTGCGTGGCTCAGTTCGAGCGGGCCAGCGTCGCGCCCGGTGCGCGGTCTTCGGCCTCGGCCTCGCCGGGCAGCGGCAGCGCATCGGGCGACTGGCCGTAGGTCTCGGGCACGCACTGCACGCTGGCGACGAACACCGCGTACATCGCGGCGGCCAGGCCGAACACGCCGACCAGCCCGAAGCTGTCGAACAGGCGGCCCGCCACCAGCGGCATCAGCGCGCCGGCCGCCGTGCCCGTGGCCAGGATGAAGGCCGTGCCGAAGGCGCGCACGCGCGTCGGGTACAGCTCGGGCGCGAAGATCCAGATGGTGGTGTTCAGCAGCAGCACGAAGAACTGGAACACCGCGCCCGCAATGAGGATCACGACGATGCTCTTGGCCACGAAGCCGATGGTCAGCGCCGCGAGGCAGGCGCACACAGCGCCGGCCGTCAGCACGCGCTTGCGCGGAAAGTGAAAGCCCAGCAGCGAGGCCGCGATGGCGCCCAGCAGGCTGCCGCCCTGCATCACCATCGTGAACAGCAGGCTCTTGGACATGCTGTAGCCCAGCGTCACGAGGATGGTCGGCATCAGCGTGAGCACCGAGATCTGCGCGCCGTAGGTCATCCAGATCGTGATGCACAGCGGCACCGTGCGCCGCGCGAGTGCGCCGCGGAAAATTTCGGTCATGCGCACCTTCGGCCGGGCGGCCTGCGCCAGCGTGCCGTCGTCGGTGATGTATGGCTGCGGCGCCGCCGGCTTGCCCGACAGCCGCCCCGAGGCGAGGCGCGACAGCACCGCGTTGGTTTCCTTCACGCGCCCCTGCGACAGCAGGAAGCGCGGCGTCTCGGGGATGTAGCGGCGGTAGAAGGCGCCCAGCAGCGCCGGCACCATGAGGCAGGCGAACAGCCAGCGCCAGGCGTTGTCGCCCGGGAACATCCAGAACACCAGCAGGCCGAAGCCCGGTGCGAGGAAGTTGCCCAGCCCGCCCGCGCCCACGTTCACCATCCCCACGGCCGTGCCGCGGAACTTGGTCGAGCAGAACTCGGCCAGCATGGTCACGGCAATGGCGATCTCGCCGCCCAACCCGAAGCCCACGACCGCGCGGCCCAGCGCCATCACCGTGAAATTGGGCGCCATCGCGCAGATGCCTGCGCCGAGCGTGAACAGCAGCAGGTCGATCGACAGCATCACGCGCCGGCCGTAGCGGTCGGCGATGAAGCCCGAAATGATCCGTCCGATGGCCGCGCAGGCGAAGGTGACGGTGTTCAGGAAGCCGATGTCGGAGGCGCTCAGCCCCCACTGCTCGCGCAGCATCGGGCCGACGATGCCGACCGCGTTCTGCTCGAAGGCGTCGAACAGGCAGCCGATGAGGATCAGGAAAATGATCGTGTGGTGCGAACGCGTGACGCCGATGGTGTCGAGCGCGCGATCGAGCTCCGCGACTCGGGGCGAGTCGGGCCCGGAAGAAAGTGCAGGTCCAGCCATGAGAAACCTCTGAAGAAGGAATGAAGTGCTTGCTTGCGCGTGGCAGCCCGATGTCGCGGATCGCATCGTAGGCCGCATCACGCCTGAATGGCATATGGATTTCACCTACTTTGAATAGTTGAAATTCAAATTTCATTCAGTTGCGAGCGCTTGCAAGCTTCATGCCGGGTGGTTTTCAGGCCTGGAAGACGGGTTCTCCGGGATTGGGCTGGAAAGTGGCGCCCGAACGCACCTGCAGCGTGCACTTGCGCACCGCGGGCGTGCGCCGCTGTCTAGGAGCTCGCGGCGCCGGCCAGCGCCAGCAGTTCGTCGACCTCCCAATGGTCGTCCGCGTGCCCGCCGTACTTGACGGCGACCACGGTGCCCCGCGCGTCGATGAGCACGTCGGCCGGCAAGCCCGTGATGCCGTTCTCCGCCCGCCTGTAGAAGCGGCCCGTCGCGAGCACCCAGCGCAGGCCGCTCCAGAAGACGCGCGGATGCAGGAACGCCAGCCGCGAGGTTTCCACACCGAAGCGCCGGTAGTGCGCCTTGGCGGGGTCGGCCACGCAGTCGAACGGCAGCTGCGCCTGGTACTTGCGCATCTCCTGCGCGGACGAGTGAAAGAGCACGACCTCGCGGATGCCCGCCGCCGCCAGCTCGCCTTGCCTGCGGGCGAAGGTCAGCAGATGGAAGTTGCAGACCGGGCAGCCCGCGAAGCGGCGAAACTGCAGGTGGACCCAGCGCGAACCGGCGTCCGGCAGCTGCAAGGGCTTTCCGTGGATCGTTTCCAGGGCCGTGGCGGGCACCACATCGCCGGGCGAGAACTTCATCGATGATCCTTCAAGAGGGTTGCGAGGACGCCGGGCCGGGTGGCTGGAAAGCGTCTTCCGATTTTTAAGTACACTGTACGTTTATTACTCTACAACCTCCTCGAGAACGGAGTCAAGCGTGGGACGTCCCGCCAAATTCACCCGTGAACAGCTCCAGCAGGCCGCGCTGGCGCTGGTCGATGCGGACGGCCTCTCCGGCCTGACCATGCGCGCGCTCGCGAGCCGGCTGGAAACCGGCGCGATGACGCTCTACAACTACGTGTCGCAGCGCGAGGAGCTGGAGATGCTGGTGGTCGAGGCGGTGCTGGGCAAGGTGCGCTGGGAGACCGACGACCGCCTGCCCTGGCACGAAGCGCTGGAGGACATCGCGATCGCGCTGTGGCGCGTGATCCGCGACCATCCCCATGTGATTCCCCTGATCCTCACGAAGCGCAGCCGCTCGCCCGCGGTGTTCGAGGTAACCGAAGCCTTGCTGCGCACGCTGGCCCAAAGCGGCCGCAGCGGCGCCCGCCTGCTCGTGGGTTTTCGCGCGGTGTCGGCGCTCATCATGGGCGCCGCGCAGGCGGAGCTCGCCGGGCCGCTCACGCTACAGGCCGACGAATCGCCCGACGACACGATCGCGCGCTTCCAGGCCCTGCCACAGGACCGGTTTCCGCACCTGATCGAGATCGCGACCGCCGCCACGGCCAGCGATGCGGAGACCGAGTTCCGGGCGAGCCTGTCGCTGCTGATCGATGGCCTGCGCGCGGATGCTGCGCCGCAGGCCTGACGCCGCTCAGGCCAGGGCCAGCGCCTCGACCTGGTCCAGCGCGCGCGAGACACCGCCCAGGCGCGTCGCCAGGTGCTGCGCGCGCTTCAGGTACAGGTGCGCGTCGTGCTCCCAGGTGAAGCCCATGCCGCCATGCACCTGGATCGCCGTGCGGGTGGCCTGCTGCGCGCCTTCGATGGCCGTGAACTCGGCGGCGGCGCAGGCAAAACGCCAGTCAGGCAGGCCGCCGTCGAGCGCGGCGGCGGCGTAGCGCACGGCCAGGCGCGCGTTGTCCACGCCCATCCAGGCGTCGGCGAGCTGGTGCTTGATGGCCTGGTAGCTGCCGATGGGCTTGCCGAACTGCACGCGCTCGCGGGCGTAGGCGCTAGCGAGGTCGAGTGCGGCCTGCGCGACGCCGACGAGTTCCGCCGACAGCGCGACGCGGTGGGCGGCGCGCACGCGGGCACGCGCTTCGGGCGCGATGGGCAGCGTCTCCCACGCGAGCGATGGCGCGGGAGCCGCCGGTGCTTGCCGCAACGTGGGATCGAGCGCATCGGATGCCGCGCCCTCGGGCATCGGCCGCAGCGCCACACGCAGCGGCACCGCGTCGTCGTGCCAGCCCTGCACCACCACGAGATCCGAAGCCTGCCCCGCATGGTCGATCCAGCCATCACCGTCCGCGATGCAATGGAAGGCGCCCTCACCCGCCATTGCCGCACGCACCCAGTCTCGCAGCGACTCGGGCGGTGCATCGCCACACGCCTGCAGCCACAACGGCAACAGCACGGCGCTGCCAGCCAGCGGCAGGCTCAGCAACTGCTGGCCTGCGGCCTCGGCCACGATGCAGGCCTCGCTCATGCCGAGCCCCAGGCCGTCGTGCGCCTCGGGCACCAGCAGCGCCATCCAGCCCATGCCGGCCATGTCGGCCCACAGCGACTGCTGCGTGACATCGGTCCAGGGCAAGGCGCGCCGTGCGCGCACGAGCGGGTGGTGGTCGGCGAAGAAGCGGTGGGCCGACGCGTGCAGCATCTGCTGCTCGTCGTTCAATGCGAAATCCATGGCGGTCGTCGTGTCGTCGTCTTCAATCAGTTCTTGGGCAGGCCCAGCATCTGCTCGGCCAGGATGTTGCGCTGCACTTCGGAGGTGCCTGCCAGGATGGTTTCGGCGCGCGTCCACAGGAAGTCGCGCACCCAGGCCGCGGCCTGCGGGTCGGCGCCCGTGGGCTCGGGGCCGGCCAGCGCGCGCTCGTCCAGCACTTCCATGGCGGTGGCGAGCAGCTTCTGGTGCGACTCGCTCCAGTGCAGCTTGGTCGACGAGCCCTCAGGCCCCGGCGGACCGCCGCGCATCGCGTGCGTGAGCGCGCGGTACGACTTGAGCTTGAGCACGTGGCTGTCGACCGCCAGCCGCGCGAGGTCGCGCCGCAGGTGCGGGCAATCGAGCGCGGGGCGTCCGCCCCTCTGCACGCTGGCCGCCAGCCGCGTGAGCGCGCCCAGCTCCTGCGTGAAGCGCACCTGGCGCGGAATGAAGTAGGTGCCGCGCTCGAAGCTCGCGGCCGCCATCGCCAGGCGCCAGCCGCCGTTCTCCTCGCCCACGAGCGCATCGAGCGGCACCTTCACGTCCTCGAAGAAGACCTCGTTGAAGTCCGACTCGCCCGTGATCTGGCGGATGGGTTCCACGCGCACGCCGGGGCTCTTCATGTCGACCAGCAGGAAGCTGATGCCCTTGTGGCGCGCGGCCGCGGCGTCGGTGCGCGCGAGCACGAAGCAGTGGTCGGCAATGTGTGCGAACGAGGTCCACACCTTGTGGCCGTTGAGCACGTAGTGGTCGCCGCGCCGCTCGGCCCGCGTGGACAGCGCCGCGAGGTCGGAGCCCGCGCCGGGCTCCGAGTAGCCCTGGCACCAGATCTCGCGGTTGCTCAGGATGCCCGGCAGGTAGCGGGCCTTCTGCGCCTCGCTCGCGAAGTGGATCAGCGTGGGCGCCAGGATGCCGTGGCCGATGATGTTCACGCCCAGCGGCGCGCCGATGCGGGCCTGCTCCTCGTGGAAGATGGCCTGCCGCGTGAGCGGCCAGGCCTTGCCCCCGTGGGCCTCGGGCCAGCCCAGGCCCGACCAGCCGGCCTGGCACACGTGGTCTTCCCAGGCGCGGCGCCATGTCAGCTCGTTGGCGTCGGGCGCGCCGCCGGGCCAGGCCGCGACGAAGCGCGGATAGTGCGTCTCGAACCAGTCGCGCAACGTGAGGCGGAAGGCTTCATCTTCCGCCGAGTAACCCACTTGCATGCTTGTCTGCTTTCTCGTTCTTGCTGATGGATCGCGGGTGTCAGTCGGCCTTTGCGCCAGAGTCCTTGATGACCTTGGCCCACTTGACGATGTCCTTGCGCAGGAACGCCGCGAACTCCTCGGGCTTGTTGCCGATGATGTCCAGGCCCAGGCTGCGGAACTTGTCTTTCACCTCGGGTTCCTTGAGCACTTCCTGCAGCTCGTCGTGCAGCTTGTTCACGACCGCCGGGGGCGTCCTGGCCGGCGCGACCACGCCCAGCCACGGCATGGCTTCGTAGCCGGGCAGGCCTGACTCGGCGACGGTGGGCGTGTCGGGCAGCGACTGCGAACGCTGTGCCGTGGTCACGGCCAGGAGGCGCACCTTGCCGTCCTTGATGAAGGGGCCCGAGGACGCGTACGCGTCGAACATCACCTGCAGCTGGCCGCCGATCATGTCGGTGAGCGCGGGCGCGCTGCCCTTGTAGGGGATGTGCTGCATCTTCACGCCGGCCACGCTGTTGAAGAGTTCGGCCTCCAGGTGCGTGGACGTGCCCGCGCCCACCGAGCCGTAGTTGGCCTTGTTGGGGTTGGCCTTGAGCCAGCTCACCAGCTCGCCCACGTTCTTCGCCGGAATGCTCGGATGCACCACCAGCACGTGCACCACCGAAGCCACCTGCGAGACCGGTGCGAAGTCTTTCACCGGGTCGTAGTTGACCTTGCTGTACAGGCTGGGCGCGATGCCCAGCGACGAGGCCGCGAGCAGCAGCGTGTGGCCGTCGGGCGCGGCCTTGGCCACGTACTCCGACGCGATCATGGTGCCGGCGCCGGGCTTGTTCTCCACCAGCACGGGCTGGCCCAGGCGCTTGTGCAGGCGCTCGGCCAGCAGGCGCGACATGATGTCGGCCGCGCCGCCGGGCGAGAACGGCACGACGAGCGTGACGGGCTTGGTCGGGTAGGTCTGTGCCGCGGCAGTGCCGCCCGCCAAAGCGGCGGCGGCCAGGGCCACGCAGGCCAGTGCTTTCTTGAACATGGGATGTCTCCTGTCTCTGTCGATGGTTGTGGTTGTGTCTTACGAAGCCAGGACCAGCGCGTCGAGCGCGCGCACGCCCTGGCCCTGTTCCTTCACGAGCAGCGGGTTGACCTCGACCTCGTCTGCCTGTTCCTGCAACGCCAGCACGGCGCGTGAAAATCCGGCGATGGCGCGGCACGCGGCCTCGACGTCGCCCAGCGGCCGGCCGCGGTAGCCCGTGAGCAGCGGAAAGGCCTTGAGCTCGCCCAGCATGTCGCGCGCCATGGCCTCGTCGACGGGCAGCACACGGTGGCTCACGTCCTTGTACAGTTCGGTGAGCACGCCGCCCAGGCCCACGGTCAGCGTCATGCCGAACACCGGGTCGCGCGTGGCGCCGAGGATGAGTTCGGCCTGCCCTGCTTCCATCTTCTGCAGCAGCGCGCCGTCGATCTGCGCCGTGGGCGCGTAGGCGCGCGCCGAGGCCATCACCTCGTCGAAGGCCTTGCGCACCTCCTGCGCATTGCCCAGCCGCAGGCGCACGCCGCCGGCCTCGGTCTTGTGCGCGATGTCGGCGCTGAGCACTTTCAGCACGACCGGAAAGCCCAGCCGCCCGGCCACGGCCGCGGCTTCGTCGGCGGTGCGCGCCACGGCCTCGTCGACCGGCTGCACGCCGAACTCGGCGAGGTAGCGCTTGGTGGTGTGCTCGTCGGCGCGGCCCGCCAGCGCGGCGCGCGCGGGCGCGGGCTGGCTGCGCACCTGCAGCCAGGGGTTGTGCTTGCGCCGCTCCTGCCACAGCAGGAAAGGCGACAGCGCCGACACCGCCACGCCGATGTCCTCGAACACCGGCACGCCGCCCGCGCGCAACTGCTCGCGCGTCTTCGCTGCGCCGGTGTCGATCGCGACGATCAGGCGCGGGTGCTTCTCGGCCACGGCGCACAGGTCGTCGGCCATGCGGTCGAGCATGTAGCCCGGCGCGTAGACCACGATGGCGTCGATGGCGTCGGACACCGCCAGCGCTTCCATCGCGGTGCGCACGAAGCCGGGGTCATTCACCACGTTGCCCGTCACGTCGACCGGGTTGGAGACCATGCCGTAGTCGGGAATGCCGGCGCGCAGCTGGTCCTGCAGCGGCTGCGGCAGCGTGGGCACGTCGAGCCCCTGGCCGATGAACTTGTCCGCCAGGATCGCGCCCAGCGCGCCCGAGATGGTGATGATCGCCACGCGCTTGCCGGCGCTGCGCTGTCGGTAGCCGGCCAGGTGCGCGAGCTGCGCCATCTGCGCGAAGTCGTGGCTCTGGATGATGTTGAGCTGGCGAAACGCGGCCTGGTAGATCTGCTGGTCGCCCGCCAGCGCCGAGGTGTGCGAGCGCACGGCCTCGGAGCCCTTCTCGGTCTCGCCGGCCTTGTAGAGGATGAGCAGCTTGTCGCGCCGCACGAACTCGGCCGCGGCCTCCATGAAGCGCGGGCCGTCGCGCAGCTCTTCGATGTAGCCGATGCCCACCTCGGTGGCGTCGTCCTGCGCCAGGTACTCGAGGTACTGCGCGAAGTCCACGCAGGCTTCGTTGCCGGTGTTGATGAAGTGGCTGAAGTCCACGCCCAGCCGGCGCGCAATGGCGTACACGGCCGCGCACACGTTGCCGCTTTGTGTGAGCAGGCTCACGCGGCCCGGGCCCTGCTGCATCGGCGCGGTGTTGAACACCGAGGCAAAGTTGGTGTGGGCCTGCGTGTTGAGGTTGGCAAAGCCCATGGCGTTCGGGCCCGCGACCACCATGTCGGTGGTGGCCACGAAGGCTTCCAGCTCGGCCTGCAGCGCGGCGCCCGCGTCACCGGCTTCGGCAAAGCCCGCGGCATACACGATGACGGCGCGCACGCCGCGCGCCTGGCAGCGATTGAGCATCGGCGTGACCTCGGCCGCGGCCAGTGCGAGCACCACCAGGTCGGGTGCGGCAGGCAGCGCTTCGAGGTCGGGCCAGCAGCGCAGGCCGAAGACTTCTTCGTACTTCGGATTGATCGGGTAGATCGCGCCCCGGTAGCCGAATTTCGTGAGGTGAGCGAGCGGCATGCCACCGATGCGCGCGGCATTGCCGCTGGCGCCGACCACGGCGATCGAGGCCGGGTTCAGCAGGGGTTCGAGACGGTGCAAGGTCATCTTGATTCAGGCGGAGGCGGGGTTCTTCTGGATGGCCGAGGCCAGGCCGCGGTCGCGGGCCGTGAGAAAGCCCTCGCTCAGGTGCGAGAGCTGGTGCGTGTCGAAGTGCGCGGCCAATGCGGTGCGCAGGCCCTGCGCGTCGAGCGTGCGGTTGATCGAGCGCTTGATCAGGCGCAGCCCGAACGGCGGCGCCTTGGCGATCTGCTGCGCGAGCGCCAGTGCGGCGTCGGCCAGCTCGGCATCGGGCACGACGCGGTTCACCATGCCGATGGCGTGCGCCTCCTGTGCCGACAGCTTGCCGCCGGTGTAGAGCATTTCCTTGGCCTTGCGCGCACCCATCACCCAGGGGTGGATCAGCACCTCGGTGGCCGCCGCGCCCAGCGTGTGGCCCACGGGGTCGCTGAAGAAGGCCGACTCGCCCGCGACCACCAGGTCGCACATGTTGGCGATCATGAAACCGCCCGCCACGCAGGCGCCCTGCACCTGCGCAATGGTGGGCTTGGGAAAGTCCCAGATGCGCATCGAGTAGTCGAAGTAGCGCAGCTCTTCGTAGGCCCAGCGCTCTTCCACCGTGAAGTTCGCGCGCTCGGCCTGCGCCTGCTTGAGGTCGTGGCCGGCCGAGAAGTGCGCGCCCTTGCCGCCGAGCACCACGGCGTTCACCGTGTCGTCGCGCGCGGCGTCGTCGAAGGCGGCCATGAGCTCGTCCAGCATCTGCTGGCTCTGGGCGTTGCGCTGGGCGTCGCGGGCCAGCAGGATGCGGCGCACGGCGCCGTGGTGTTCGATTTCGAGGGTGTCGTACGCCATCGTGTGTCTCCGGGTCTGTGTCTGGGGCGGGCGCAGTTTAGACTTCGAAATTCCTGCATCCCAAACACTAATTCCAATTTCTCCCACTATATGGACGAACCCAGAGAGACCGCCGGCGCCCAGAGCCTGCGGCGCGCCCTGCAGCTGCTGCGCCTGCTGGCCGAGCACCACGAGGAAGGCATCAAGCTCACCGAGGTGATCGCCGCCTCGGGGCTGGAGCGCTCCACCGTGCATCGCCTGCTGTCGTGCCTGGCCGAGGAGCAGTTCGCCGAGCGCGACCCCGACGGCAAGGCCTACCGCCTGGGCATCGACGCCATGCAGCTGGGCTTCGCCTCGATGCGCCGCGTGCCGCTGGTGGACTCCTGCCGCGCGCTCATGCAAAAGCTCGCGCGCATGTCGGGCGACACCGTGTTCCTCGTGATCCGCCAGGGCGACTACTGCGTGTGCCTGCACCGCGAGGAAGGGCACTTTCCGGTGAAGGTGTTCACCACCGACGTCGGCGGACGCCGCCTGCTGGGCCTGGGCGCGGGCGGGCTGGCGCTGATGGCAGCGCTCACCGACGCCGAGATCGACCGCATCCTCGAGCGCCACACCGCCGAGTACGCGCAGGCCGGCTTCACCCGCGAGCGCATGAAGCAGGCCGTGAAGCGCACGCGCGCGGCGGGCCATGCGGACATCGTGGACACGCTCACCGAAGGGGTGTCGGGCGTGGGGCGCACGTTCGCGGCGTCGGCCACCACGTTGGCGGCGATCAGCTTCGGCGCGATCACGCCGCGGCTGCCGCCGGCGCGCAAGAAGGAGATGGCGCAGTTGTTGAAGGCGCAGTTGCCTTCGGGTGACACAAGCGCCCGGTAGGCTGCGCCCTGATGAAAAATCCCACCCTCCTGTCCGCATTGAAGTGCACCCTCGTTGCCGTCGCCTGCATGGGTGGCAGTCAGGCCCTGGCCTGGAGCAACACGATCATCGGGGGGACCGATGCCCTGTTCGAGCCGGGCAGCACCACGATCACGCCCATCAGCCAGGCGAAGCTCCTGCAGTTGGCGGAACAGGCCGATCAACGGGGCCAGATCGAGGTCATGATCGTGGTGGGCCATGCAGAAGCCTCGGAACCCGATCCGGTCGCGCTGAGCGAGCGCCGCGCGACGGCGGCGCGCTTCCACATGATCCAGCTCGGGGTTGCGCCCCGGCTGATCTATACGGAAGCCAAAGGGGCCACCCGACCGCTCACGGGAGAGGCTGCGGCACTGCACCGCCGCGCGGAGGTCGAGTACCGCGGCGTCTACGACCGGACCCCGGGTACCCGCGGCTTTCGCCTGCTCGACACCTGGCTGGGCAGCGCTTCGCGCGCCGCGCCGCGAGACACGCAGGCGCAGGACGCATGGGATGCGATGACGCCGCTGCAATTCCTGCCGCTCATCAAGGACGCCGCCTTGCGCGCGCGGTTCCTGCAGAAGTACCAGTTGCTCGCCATCTACCGGCAGGACGACGGCCTGCTCAGGCAACTGCAAGCCCTGGCCTCACCGGACGCGGTGCCCGACGTGCTGTCGCCTGCACTCATGGCCGCGGCCCTCGGTACACCCTATGCGCAGGCCTCGCTGGCTGCGGCACTGCCGCGCGCCGATGTCCGCACGCCCGCGTCGCGCGATTTCGCGCGCGCCTTGTGGTGCGGTGCCCCTTTTGAATGGAGGCCCCTCATCGACCGGGCCACCATGCAGCGCATCCGGATTTCGCAGATGCTCGCCGACCTGCCACCCGCAGCCCAGCAAGAGTGGGTCGTGTGCGCTGCCCGGCGTGGCAGGCCGGAGGTGTCGGCGGAGGACCTGCGGTTCCTGATGTCGCACCGCCTGGGACTCGATGCCCCGGGCAGCCACAGCCGAACGGCGCTGCATGAGGCGGTTCTCTCGTCCGATCCGACCGCGGTGCGGGCGCTGCTGACCGCGGGGGCCAACCCGAACGCAGCGGACGCTGATGGGAAGACGCCGCTGCATCTGGTGAGTTCGGCAAGCCTCGGCCCCATGTCCGTCGCGCCCTGGGAAACGAAACGCGCGCTCTGGGACGCGCTGCTTGCCTCGGGCGCAAGCACCTCGATCGCGGACAAGCAGGGCGGGCGCCCCATCCTCGAGCCGAAGTAGCGCACGCAGGCGCGCGAAGGCGCCCCTCAGAGTTCGCCGTTTTCCTCGTGCCCCAGCTCGATCGCCGCCAGCCGCTTGCGCCCGGCCGAGCCGGCGGCCTCGATCACCATCGTGGCGATCAGGTCGCACACGCCCATCACGGCCGCGTGGTTGTCGAGCAGCCCCGGGCCGCGGCAGTCGCATTGCAGCGACCAGGTGGCGCCCGCGAAATCGGGCGAGGCGCGGTCGCTGATGTAGACGATCTTCGCGCCGACACGCTGCGCGCCCGCCAGCAGCGTGTCGAGTTGGCGCGTCTGGCGGCGCGTGCCGAACACGATCACGCAGTCGCGCTCGCCCAGCCCCGCCAGGTGCTCGGCCAGCGTCTCGCCGGGGCCCGGAATGGCGGTGACGCGCGGTACCACCTGGATGATCTGCCAGCGCAGGTACAGCGCGAACGCGTGGCTGCTGCGCGTGCCGAAGATCAGCACCTGCCCCGCGCCGATGATCGCCTTCACGATCTCGGCCATCTGCTTGTCGCTCAGGCGCTCGAAGGTGCTCGCCAGGTTGGCCTGCGACTGCTGGAAGTGCGTGGCCACGAGGTGGCCGCGCTTGGAGGCTTCGGTGGCGTTCTGGAACAGCGGCGAGCCGGTCTGCTTTTCTTCGCGCACCTGGCGCCGCGCCTCTTCGTAGTTCTCGTAGCCGATGCGCCGGATGAAGCGGCTCACCGTGGAGGGCGACACACCCGCCAGCTCCGCCAGTTCATTGCCCGCATAGCTGGCCAGCTCGCCGGGAAACTCCAGGACGAAATCGGCAAGCTGGCGTTCGGTCGCGGACAACTGGTCGAGCTGGCTGCGAACGCGGCGGACGAAGGAATCGGCGGACATGGGTGGGCGGTGGGAAGCGGCGCACGATGATGCCATGCGCCTGCGGCACCCCGGGCAAACGCACGCATTGGACTAAAGTCCCATGACGCCCCCCACGCCACGCGTTACCTTGGGATCGCCACCTTCGGCGATCCCACCTCCCCCACCCGCCACACACCGATGAGCGCCACCCCACCCACGACGCCCGCCGACCCCGTCTTTGCCGCGCGCATGGCTGCCTTGCGACGCAACTTTCCGTTCTCGCTGCTCGGCGTGATGCTCACGGCGGGGCTGGTGGTCGCGGCGCTGTGGGGCGCCGTTCCGCACGAGCAGTTGCTGGCCTGGGTGGGCGCCAACGCGGTGCTGACGGCAGCGCGCGCCTGGCAGGTCGCACGCTACCGGCAGGCCGAGCACGACCCGGGCGCGCTGCGGCGCTGGCGGCGCGGCGCGATGGTCGGCGCGGTGCTCGGCGGGTTGCTGTGGGGGCTGCCGCTGGCGGGGTGGATGCTGCAGGTGTCGCTGCCGCAGCAGATGTTCATCGTGGTGGCGATGCTCACCATGGGCACGGGCGCGATCTACGCCTACTGCATCGACCTGGGCCTGCTCTACGGTTTCCAGGTGACGTACTTCGCGCCCGCAATCCTCGCGATGGCCACGCTCGACGACGTGCTGCTGCGCGTGATGTCGGCGGCCGGCGTGCTCTACCTGTTCGTCACGCTGGCCTTCGCGCAGCGCATGTACCGCACGCAGGTCGACTCGCTCGAGCTGCGTTTCGAAAACCTCTACCTGCTGCGCCAGCTGCGCCTGGAGAAAGACGCGGCCGAGCGCAGCGACCTCGCCAAGTCGCGCTTCCTGGCCGCGGCCAGCCACGACCTGCGCCAGCCGGTGCATGCGCTGAGCCTGTTCGTGGGCGTGCTGCGCGGCCAGGCGCTGCCGGCGGCGAGCCGGCACGTGGTCGACAGCATCGGCCGCGCCGCCGCGGCGATGGGGCTGCTGTTCGAAGGCCTGCTCAACATCTCGCGGCTCGACGCGGGCGTGGTGCGCGTGAAGGCGCGGCCGTTTGCGCTGGCGGGCCTGCTCGACCAGATCCAGCTGGAGTTCGCGCCGCAGGCGGCGGGCAAGGCACTGTCGCTGCGCTTGCGTGCGGGCGATGCCGTGGTGCACTCCGACCCCGCGCTGCTCGACCGCGTGCTGCGCAACCTGGTGGAGAACGCGATCCGCTACACGGCGCGCGGCGGCGTGCTCATCGGCTGCCGCCGCGCGGGCGCCGACGCGCTGCGCATCGAGGTGTGGGACACCGGCCCCGGCATTCCGCCCACCGAGCAGGAGCAGGTGTTCTGGGAGTTTCATCAGCTCGGCAACCCCGAGCGCGACCGCACCAAGGGGCTGGGCCTGGGCCTGGCCATCGTGCGCCGCACGGCCGCGTTGCTCGGTCATCCGCTGGCGCTGCGCTCGCGCGTGGGCCGGGGCACGGTGTTCTCGGTGACGGTGCCGCTGGCGCGCCAGGCGCTGCCCGCGCCCGAGGCACCGCCCGCGCCGCTGCCGGCCGACACCGGCCGCCTCGTGCTCGTGGCCGAGGACGACGGCGAAAGCCGCCTGGGCCTGCAGCTGCTGCTCGAAAGCTGGGGCCTGCGGGTGATCGCGGCCGAAGGCGGCGACGAGCTGCTGGCGCTCGCCGCGCGCCAGCCCGGCAAGCCGGCGCTCATCGTCAGCGACTACCGCCTGCGCGCGGGCGAGACCGGCATCGACGTGGTCGATCGCCTGCACGAGGAATACAACGACGACACGATTCCCGCGCTGATCGTGAGCGGCGACACCGATCCGCGGCGCCTGAGCGACGTGGCGGCGCGCGGCTGGCAGATGCTGCACAAGCCGGTGGACCCGGCGCAGCTGCAGGCGACGGTGTCGCAGCTGATCGCGCCCTAGAAGCCGCGCGCGGCCAGGCGATTCCCCTGCATCGGTTGCTGCTGCGTCGAGCAGTGCACGGCGCCGCCGCCCAGCGAGATCGCGTCGATGGGCAGCAGCTCGACGCGGCGGCCTGGGAACGCACGCGCGAACACCTCGCGCGCCTGCGCATCGCGCGGCACGCCGAAGGCGGTCGAGATCACCGCGCCGTTGACGAGGATGTAGTTCGAATAGAGGTCGCAGAAGCGCGCGCTGCCGTAGCTGTGCACGTCGCGCGGCACGGGCAGCTCGAGGATCTCGAAGCGACGGCCGCACGCATCGGTCGCCAGTTCGAGCGCGCGGCGGTTCTCCTGCATCGCGCGAAAGTAGTCGCCCTGGTCGGGGTCGGCCGCATTGAAAAGAATGCGGGCCGGCGCAATGAACGACGCGATGCCGTCGACGTGGCCGTCGGTCTCCACCTCGGCCGCGTGGCCCGGCAGCCAGACGATCTTCTGCACGCCCAGCATGCGCCGCAACTCGGCCTCGATCTGCGGCTTGCGCAGGCCCGGGTTGCGGTTGGGGTGCAGCAGGCAGCTCTCGGTGGTGAGCAGCGTGCCCTGCCCGTCCACGTAGAAGGCGCCGCCTTCGAGCACCATGTCCGAACGCACCAGCGGCACGCCGGCCAGCGCGGCGATGTCCCCGGCGGCGCGCTGGCAGCCGTCGTGCGGGTGGTACTTCTCGCCCCACGCGTTGAAGCGGAAACCCACCGCGGTCTGGCTCGCTTGGTGCTCGTCGACGAGGAAGATCGGACCGCAGTCGCGCAGCCAGTTGTCTTCGGCCGCGATGGGCACCACGCGCACCTGCGGGCCGCAGGCCGCGCGGGCCGCGTCGGCCAGCGGTGCGTGCGCGGCCACGATGCAGCGCTGGTAGCGCGCGATGGTGCGCGCCAGCAGGCCGAACGCGCGGCAGACCGCGTCGTAGTGCGCGCCCCACAGGGCTTCGCGGTGGTCGAGCACCGGCCAGCCCAGCCAGATGGCGGCCATCGGCTCCCATTCGGCGGGCATGCGCAGGCCGGCGCGGCGAGCGTCGAAATCGTTGGAAATCAAAGGGTCCTTCAGAAGAAATTGCAGGGACGCCCACTCTGACTTGAATTTCTTCGATGAAAAAGCGACATTTCTTGGCTGAATTCATCGACCCCATTCATATGTCCAACACCCGGCTGCCCTCTTTCAAGTTCCTCATCGGCTTCGAGGCGGCGGCGCGCCTGGGCAACTATTCGCGTGCGGCGGAAGAGCTGTTCGTCTCGCAGTCCGCCGTGAGCCACCAGATCTCGCAGCTGGAGCAGCAGGTCGGCCAGCCGCTGTTCCGGCGCAAGGGACGCGGCGTGGAGCTGACGGTGGCGGGCAGCCTGCTGCTGGACAGCGTGGGCAAGTCGCTCGAGCACATCCGCAACGGGCTGGCCCGCATCGAGACCTACATGGACGACCGGCTCGTCACGCTGGTGTGTCCCGCCCCCGTGGCCAGCGGCTGGCTGCAGCCGCGGGTCGACCGGCTGCTGCAGGCGCACCCGGACCTGTGCCCGATCATCTCGGTCGACGAGAGCGCGCGCTTCATCGACGAGCTCGACGTGGACATCGCCATCACCCGCGCGCCGCTGCGGCAAGAGGGTGTGTTCGAGGTGCCGCTGCTCACCGACGAACTCGTGGCCGTCGGGCCGCCCGCGCAGAAAGACGACGCCGGCCTCGGCCTGCTGTGCCTCGAAGAAGACCTCACGAGCGACCGCATCGGCCCCTTCATCCGCGCGCATTTCGGCGGCCTGCGCAAGGCTGCGATCTACGACGACCCGCGCCTGGTGCTCGACGCGGCCTTGCGCGGCCGGGGCATCGCGCTGGTGTCGCGCCTGCTGGCCGACGACGCCCTGCGCACGGGGCAATTGCGGCGGCTGGCGGACAGCCCGAGCCTGCCGCTGGGCACCCTCTGGATCGCGTGCGCCGAGGGCCCCTCGCGCCTGCCGCTGGTGCGGGAGGTGTTCGACAGCCTGCGGCTGTTTGCGCAGGAAGACGCTGGCGATATGAGCCAGATCGATCAATCCCTTTAAAAGACATCAATTGTGTAGATAGATAGGCGTCGACAGAATCCGGGGCTTCCTAGAACTTAGTAATAACCCTGATTCCAATGACAACGCGACGCACTCTCCTGGGCCTGGGCGGCCTGGGCCTTTTCGGTGGACTCGTGACCGCCTGTGGCGGCGGCGGTGGTGGGAGCGGCAGCGGCATGCTGCCGCCCTTCCCCGTGCCCATGCCCGCCCCTTCGCCTGCACCCGCCCCGGCGCCCGCGTCCGGCTGGCGCATGCCCGACGAAGGCGACGCCCACCGCGCCGTGTGGATGGCCTTCGCCGCGCGCGAATCCATCTGGACGGCCGAGATGCGCCAGCCGGTGTTTCAGGCGCTGGCGCGCATCGCCAATGCCATCAGCGTCTACGAACCGGTCAAGATGCTGGTGAACCCCGCGGATGTTTCCACGGCCCGCCAACTGTGCGGCTCCAACGTGCACCTGATCGAACACGCCATCGACGACCTCTGGATGCGCGACACCGGCTGCGTCTTCGTGCGCAACGCCCGTGGCGAGCGCGCCGCCGTGAGCTTCAACTTCAACGGCTGGGGCAACCAGCAGGCCCATGCACGCGACGCCACAGTCGCCGCGCGCATGGCCGAACTCACGGGGGTGCCGCTGCTGCGCAGCAGCCTGGTGATGGAAGGCGGCGGCATCGAGGTCGATGGCCAGGGCACGGCGATCATCACGGAGAGCTGCGTGCTCAACAAGAACCGCAACCCGGGCGTCAGCAAGGCCGACGCGGAGGCCGAGCTCAAGCGCCTGCTGGGGCTGGACAAGATCATCTGGCTGCCGGGCATCGCGGGCCGCGACATCACCGACGGCCACACCGACTTCTACGCGCGCTTTCTCAAGCCCGGCGTGGTCGTGGCGGCGCTGGACACCGACCCGAAATCGTACGACCACGCCGTGACACACCGCCACCTGGAGCTGCTGACCGGCGCCACCGACGCGCGCGGGCGCCCGCTGCAGATCGTCACGCTGAAGACGCCGAGCCAGGTGCGCCCCACCTTTGCGCGCAAGGAGTTCGCGGCCGGCTACGTCAACTTCTTCCTCACCGACAAGGCGGTGTTCATGCCCGAGTTCGGCGACGCCGTGGCCGACAGCGCAGCCCGCGCGGCGCTGGCCGCGCACCTGCCCAGCCACCAGATCGTGCAGCTGGACATCGACGCCATCGCCGCGGGCGGCGGCGGCATCCACTGCACGACGCAACAGGAACCGGCGTGATGCCGCGCCCCCTCCCCTGACTCCGGAGACCGACATGCACCTTCCCCTGACCCGCCGCCGCCTGCTGCACGGCATGGGCCTGGCGCCCCTGGCCTCGTTGGGCCTGGTCGCCACGGCCACGGCCGCAGCACCCGACACCTGGCACATGCCCGACGAGGGCGACGCGCACCGCGCCACCTGGATGTCCTTCGGCCCCAGCGAACGCGTCTGGGGGCGGCGCCTGCTGAAGCCGGCGCGCGAGCACCTGGCGCAGATCGCCCGCACCATCGCCGCCTTCGAGCCCGTGCACCTGCTGGTGCGCGAGCAGGAGCACGACCTGGCGGCGCGGCTGTGCGGCAACCGCGTGACGCTCGAGGTGCAGCCGGTGGACGACCTCTGGATGCGCGACACCGGCCCCGTGTTCGTGCGCAACGGCGCGGGCGAATGGGCCGGCGTCGATTTCAACTTCAACGGCTGGGGCAACAAGCAATCGCATGCGCGCGACGCCGAAGTGGCCGAATACGTGACCGACGCCGCCGAGGTGCAGCGCCTGCGCACGCGGCTCGTGCTCGAAGGCGGCGGCATCGAGGTCGACGGCGCGGGCACGGCCATCATCACCGAGAGCTGCGTGCTCAACCCCAACCGCAACCCCGGCCTGCGCAAGGAGGCCTGCGAAGCCGAGCTGAAACGCCTGCTGGGCCTGCGCAAGATCATCTGGCTGCCCGGCATCGCGGGCCGCGACATCACCGACGGCCACACCGATTTCTATGCGCGCTTTGCCGCACCGGGCGTGGTGGTCGCGGGCCTGGACGACGACCCCGACTCCTACGACCACGCCGTGACCCGGCGCCACCTGGAGATCCTGCGCCAGGCCACCGATGCGCGCGGCCAGCGCCTGCGCGTGGAAGTGCTGCGCGGCCCGGAATCGGTGCGCAGCACCTACGAATCGGACGAGTTCGCGGCGGGCTACATCAACTTCTATGTCTGCAACGGCGCCGTCATTGCGCCGCAGTTCGGCGACGCGCGCGCCGACGGCAACGCTCGCTCGCTTCTGCGCGAGCTGTTCCCAAAACGGGAGATCGTGCAGCTCGACATCGACGCCATTGCCGCGGGCGGCGGCGGCATCCACTGCACGACGCAGCAGCAGCCGCGCTGACGGCGTTGCGGCGCTGACTAGCGCGGGCGCCCGAGCATGCCCGCGCGCCGCGCCGCGATCACGGCCTGCGTGCGGCTGGTCACGCCGAGCGCGCCGAAGATCGCCGAGATGTGCGCCTTGATCGTCTTCTCGCTGGTGGCCAGGCGCAGCGCGATCTCGGCGTTGCGCAGCCCTTCGCACAGAAGCTGCAGCACCTCGGCCTGCCGCGCCGTGAGCGTGCTCAGCACGTCGGTGGGCGTCGACAGCACGGGCAGCGACGCACCGCCCGCCGGCGAGGCCTGCACCACGTTCTGCTCGCCCGCCATGACGCGGCGCAGCGCGTCCATGAGCTGCTGGCTGTCGGCCGACTTGTGCACGAAGCCCTGCGCGCCGGCGTCCAGCGCGGTGTCGATGTCCTGCGGGTCTTCGGAGGCCGACAGCACCAGGATGCGCAGGCCGCCGCGCCGCCGGTGCAGCTCGGCCAGCAGCGCCGCACCGCCGAGGTCGGGCAGGTAGTAGTCGGTCATCACCGCGTCGAGCTGGGGCAAGGTAGCGAGCGCCTCGAGCGCTTCGGCGCCGTTGCGGGCCGTGGCGACGGTCATCGTCGGCTCGGCTTCGCGCAGCGCGAGGAACAGGCCTTCGCGAAACATCGCGTGGTCGTCGATCAACAGGATGGTGGCGGGCATCCTTCGATTCTGGCGGCAACCGGCGTCGAACCCCACGGTTCCCCGTGGGTGCCGGAGGAAACCCGCCGGGTATCGCCCTCAGCGGTCGGCGGGTGGACGGCGCGCCGCCGCCGTGCGCGAACCCAGCCGGGGCGACATGCGCGATGCCGCGCGACGGTGGCGCAGCACGCGCGAACCCCGGCGCTCTGGCGGTGCTGGCGCCGGTGCCTGCCGGTGGGCCTCGAAGCGCGCTTCCTTCTGCTTCAGGTAGTGCATGAGCACGTGCGACACCATGTTCAGCCCGATGGTGCCGAACGCTGCCGGAAAGATGTACAGCGCGATCGACAGCTCCGACGAGAAGACGAGGTCGTCCGCCAGCGAAGGCGTGGCCTGCGCCAGCCGCGCCAGTGCGCGCAGCAGGAAGATGTCCGCGCCCGCCAGCGCGATCAGCAGCAGGCCGAAGGCCAGCACGGTGGTCTTGGAGAACTCGCGCCGCACGAACAGCGAGACGAAGATCGCGGCGGGCAGCACCAGCGAGCACAGCACCAGCCCCCAGAAGCGGACCTCGGTGAATATCGTCGCGTCTGAAAGCAGGTGCATGGGCAGAGCGTTGAAGGGCGGGCGCAGGGTCGAGCGCTCCGAAGGCGCATTGGGCCACGGGCGGCGCGTTGCAATTTGTCCGCTGGGTGAAGCCGCAGTAAAGCCCCGGGGTGCGCTCACGGCAGGGGAAACCCGCGGGGCCCGACCCCGGGGACGCTGGCCACAATGCCGGTGCGCGCATCGGCGCAGGGCGCCCCAACATCCAACGACAAGAAGGACCAGAAGCCATGGCGGAATTCGACTACGTGATCGTGGGCGGCGGCTCGGGCGGCGCCACGCTGGCCTCGCGCCTGAGCGAAGACCCGTCGGTGACGGTCTGCCTCATCGAGGCCGGCGGCGACGGCCGCGGCATCCTCGTGCGGGCGCCGGCCGCCGTGGTGGCGATGCTGCCGGGCCGCCCGCGCATCAACAACTACGCCTACCAGACCGTGCCGCAGCCCGGCCTCAACGGGCGGCGCGGCTACCAGCCGCGCGGGCGCTGCCTGGGCGGCTCCAGCGCGATCAACGCCATGCTCTACGTGCGCGGCCACCGCGAGGACTACGACGACTGGGCACGCGCGGGCTGCGCCGGCTGGAGCTTCGACGAGGTGCTGCCGCACTTCCTGCGCGCCGAAGGCAACCAGCGCGGCGCCAGCGCGCTGCACGGCGCCGACGGACCGCTCCAGGTGTCGGAGCAGCAAAGCCCGCGCGCCATCACCGAGGCCTTCGTGCGCGCTGCCGCCGAGTGCGGCATTGCGCGCAACGACGACTTCAACGGTCCCGAGCAGGAAGGCGCGGGGCTCTACCAGGTGACGCAGTTCCACGGCGGCGCGAAAAACGGCGAGCGCTGCTCGGCCGCCGCGGCCTACCTGCACCCGGTGATGGACCAGCGCCCCAACCTCTCGGTGATGACCGGCACGCAGGCCCTGCGCGTGGTGCTCGAAGACCGGCGCGCGGTGGGCGTCGAGGTGCGGCGCGGCGGCAACGTCGAAACCATTCGCGCACGCCGCGAGGTGGCGCTGTGCGGCGGCGCCTTCAACTCGCCGCAGCTGCTGATGCTCTCGGGCATCGGCGACCCCGACGAGCTCGCGCGCCACGGCATCGCCGTGCGGCATGCGCTGCGCGGCGTGGGGCAGAACCTGCAGGACCACTGCGACTTCATCGTCGCCTACAAGTCCAAGCAGACCGACATGTTCGGCATCGGCCCGGTCGGCGGGCTGCACCTGCTGAAGGCCATCAACCAGTGGCGCCGCGACGGCACGGGCCTGGTCGCCACGCCGTTCGCGGAAGGCGGCGCCTTCATCAAGTCGTCGCCCGAGCTGCGCCGGCCCGACCTGCAGCTGCACTTCGTGATCGCGATCACCGACGACCATGCGCGCAAGCTGCACGCGGGCTTCGGCTTCTCGTGCCATGTGTGCGTGCTGCGCCCCAAGGGCCGGGGCGACGTGCGGCTGAACGACGCCAGCCCCGACTCGGCGCCGCGCATCGACCCGCGCTTCCTGGCCGACCCGGAAGACATGGCGCTGCTGCTGCAGGGCGTGAAGAAGACGCGCGAGATCATGCGCGCGCCCGCGCTCGAAAAATACCGCCACCGCGAGGTCTACACCGCCGACGCCCACACCGACGCGCAGCTCGAAGAGCACATCCGCGCGCGCGCCGACACCATCTACCACCCCGTGGGCACCTGCAAGATGGGCGTGGATGCGATGGCGGTGGTCGACCCGCAATTGCGCGTGCACGGCATCGCGGGCCTGCGCGTGGTCGACGCCTCGGTGATGCCGACGCTGATCGGCGGCAACACCAACGCGCCGACGATCATGATCGCGGAGCGCGCGGCCGGCTGGATGCGCGGGCCGGCCTCCTTCGCGGCATCCGCTACGGCAGTGCCGTCGATGAGCCTCGCACCATGAGTTCGCCCGGCAGCAGCAGCTGACGCGGCGCCGCGTCGAGCCCGCGCAGGCGCTCGATGAGGCAGGTGGCCGCCGCCCGGCCGATCTCGTCGGTGGGCTGCGCCACGGTGCTCAGGCCCGGCCCGATCAGCGAGGCCCATTCGGGATCGTCGAAGCCCACGAAGCCCAGGTCGGCGCCGAAGCGCCAGTCGAGCCGCGCCATGGCCTGCGCCACGCGCAGCGTGACCACGGCATTGCCCGCGACCACCGCGGCGCGGCGACCGCGCTTGGCGCGCTGGCGCAATGCGCGCAAGGCGTCGTCGAGCGCGTCGTTCTCGCCTTCGACCGATTCGAAGACCTCGCCCGCCACGCGCGGCTCGTGCGCGGCCACGCAGGCGCCGAAGGCGGCCGTGCGCTCGCGCCGCGAGCTCACGCCCTTCTGCGGCTCGGTGACGTACAGCAGCTCGCGATAGCCGCCTTCGACCAGGTGGCCGCAGGTGTCGCGCATGGCGGCGTGGTTGTCGAGCGAGACGAAGTCGGTGTGCATGCCCGTGTGCCGGCGGTCGACCAGCACGGCGGGCTTGCCGTGCAGCGTGACCGCATCGACCACGTTGCTGCCGCGCCCCAGCGTGTTGAGGATGAAGCCGTCGACCTGGTAGCCCGCCAGCGCATTGATGGCCTCGCGCTCGCGTTCGCTCTCGTTGCCGAGGTTGAACAGCATCACGAGGTAGCCGGCGTCCTGGCAGGCCTTCTCGGCGCCGCGCAGCACGGCCACCGAGTACGGGTTGGTGATGTCGGCCACGATCAGGCCGATGAGCCGCGAACGGCCGTGGCTCAGCGCCTGCGCCATCGGGCTGGGCGAGTACGCCAGCTTGGCGATGGCGGCTTCGACGCGCGCGGCGATGTCGGGGCTCAGCAGGCGCTCGCGGTGGTTCAGAAAGCGCGAGACGGTGGCCTTGGAGACGCCCGCGGCTTCGGCGACGTCGGCGATGGTGGCGCGGCCTGTGGGCTTCATGTCAGGCGGCGGCGGTGTCGTAGGGTGCCGTGGGCTTCTGGCCCGCCAGCACCTGCAGCAGGTTGGTCGTGGCCAGCTCGGCCATCGCGTGGCGCGTCTCGTGCGTGGCCGAGCCGATGTGCGGCAGCGGCGTGACGCGCGGGTGCGTGCGCAGCGGCGAGTCGGCCGGTAGTGGCTCCTTCGCGAACACGTCGAGACCGGCGGCGCGCAAGGTGCCGTGGTCGAGCGCGTCGAGCAGCGCGGCTTCGTTCACGGTGGCGCCACGGCCGCCGTTGATGAACGACGCGCCCGGCTTCATGCGCGCGAAGAACGCGGCGTCGATCATGCCGCGCGTGGCGTCGGTCAGCGGCAGCATCGCGAGCACGATGTCGGCGCGCGCGAGCAAATCATCGAGCGGCGTGTGCGTGGCGCGGCCTTGCAGCTCGGGCGCCTGCGTGGCCAGGTCGACCGCGCGACGCGAGTGATAGAGCACCGGCATGCCGAAGCCCAGCGCGGCACGGCGCGCCACGGCCTGGCCGATGCGGCCAAAGCCGAGGATGCCCAGCGTCTTGCCATGCACGTCGGTGCCGAAGAATTCCTCGCCGATGTTCTTGGTCCAGCGGCCTTCGCGCACCATCGTCGACAGCTCGACCACGCGCCGCTGCGTGGCCATGAGGATCGCGAACACCGTGTCGGCCACCGTCTCGGTGAGCACGTCGGGCGTGTGGCACAACACGATGCGGCGCTTGTTCAGTTCGGCCAGTGGGTAGTTGTCGACGCCGACCGACACGCTCGAAATCACTTCGAGCTGCGGCGCTGCATCCAGCAGCGCAGCGTCGACGTTGTAGCTCGAACCGATCAGCCCGTGCGCAGTGGCAAGCGCAGCGGCAAAGGCCTCGGGCGCCTTGCGCGGATCGGCCACGGTGACGTGGTGCACCGCCTGCAGCCGCGCCAGCTGGTCTTCGGGCAAGGCCCGGAACACCAGCACATTCTTCTTGGTCATCACAGTCCCGCTTCTTCGAGTTGCGCCCGCGTCGGCAGGCCTTCGGTGTCGCCGAGCACCTGCACGGCGCGCGCGCCGATCCAGGCGCCGCGGCGCACCGCGTCGGGCACGCTGCGGCCTTCGAGCAGCGCGCTCACCACGCCGGCCGCAAAGCCGTCGCCCGCGCCCACGGTGTCGATCACTTCCTTCACCGGGAAGCCGTCGACATGGCCGGTGCCGGCCACGTCGCTGTCGTAGTAGGCGCCGGCCGCGCCGAGCTTGACGACGACCAGCTTCGCGCCGCGCTCGCGGTAGAACTTCGCCACGTCTTCGGGCTTGTCGTGGCCGGTGAGCAGCAGGCCCTCTTCGATGCCGGGCAGCACCCAGTCGGCGCGCGAGGCGAGCTCGTTCACCCAGTGGCGCATCGTTTCGGTGGACGACCACAGCGTGGGCCGCAGGTTGGTGTCGAACGAGATGGTGCGGCCGGCCGCGCGCATCACGTCCATCGACTTGAGCGCAGCCTGCAGGCTGGTCTCGGAGATGGCGGCGAACACGCCGGTGGCATGCAGGTGGCGCGCCGAGCGCAGCCAGGCTTCGTCGACATCGGCCGGGCCCATGTGGCTGGCGGCCGAGCCCTTGCGGTGGTATTCGATCGGCGGGTCGCTGCCGTCGGTGACGCGGCCCTTGAACTGGAAGCCGGTGCGCTGCGTCGCGTCGGTGATCACGTGCGAGCAGTCGATGCCCTCGGCGCGCATCGCGGCCAGCAGCGCGCGGCCCATCGAATCGGTGCCCAGGCGGCTGGCCCAGCCGACCTTCAGGCCCAGGCGCGACAGGCCGATGGCCACGTTGGTCTCGGCGCCGGCGGTGCGCTTGTGGAACGACTGGGCGTCTTCCAGCGGGCCGGGCCGGTCAGCCACCAGCAGCAGCATGGCTTCGCCGAACAAGGCGACATCGAAAGCGGTGGGTTCCGTCATGTGTGTATCCCTACGCCCGTGCGGCGCGGATGAAGTCAATCTGCGTGCGAGTGACGGCCAGCAGGTCGTCACCCACCAGAGGGTATTCGATGGCGTGGGGCACGTCGGCCGGCAGTGCGCGCAGCACCGCGCGCCACGGCGCGACCGAGTCGCCCAGCGGCACCGCCACCCACTTGTGCGGCAGGCGCTGCGCGCCCTTGCAATGCACGTAGCGCACGCGGTGACCCAGCGCCTGCGCGGCCTGCAGCGGACACTCGCCGAGCCAGTGCCAGTTGCCCATGTCGAAGGTCATTCCGAGCGGCACGCCGGCGCGGTCGGCCACGTCGAAGAAGGTCTGCAGCGCGGCCAGCGTGCCGGCGCGCACCGTCTGGTCGTTTTCGATGAGCAGCTCGACGCGGGTCTCGGCCAGCGCGACCTTCAGGCCCCAGAGCGAGCCGTGCGACGCGGGCTGGAAGTCGCCGATGGACATCTTGAGCCGCTTCGCGCCCACGCGCGTGGCGGCGGCGATGCCGCGCTGCAGCGCGGCGCTGTCGAGCCAGCCGCCTTCGGCCCACAGGCCTTCGGGGCTGGAGTACACGGAAGCAAGACCGTTCAGCGCGGGCAGTTCCGCATCGGCGTCGCGCAGCATCTCGCCGCGCACTTCCACCGCATCGGCACCGGCCGCGCGCGAGAGTTGCGAGCACCAGAGCTGGCCGTGCCGCCCCACCTCGGCCGCACCGAAGGACGACAGAGAAATCAGGACTTCGAAGGCCATCAGTGGGCTTGGTGCGAGCTGAGAATTTGCCCGAGGAACTGGCGCGTGCGCTCGTCCTTGGGGTTGCCGAAGAACTCCTGCGGCGGCGCCTGCTCGACGATCTTGCCGTCGGCCATGAAGATCACGCGGTCGGCCACGCTGCGGGCAAAGCCCATTTCGTGCGTCACGCACAGCATG
This sequence comes from Variovorax sp. GW823-FHT02B07, assembly GCF_058797695.1. Taxonomy (NCBI): domain Bacteria; kingdom Pseudomonadati; phylum Pseudomonadota; class Betaproteobacteria; order Burkholderiales; family Comamonadaceae; genus Variovorax; species Variovorax sp. GW823-FHT02B07. The sequence continues at coordinate 1,259,259 of NZ_JBXAJX010000001.1, read as the reverse complement.
GTCATGCCGTCTTCGGCCAGGCCGATCATGGTGTCGAGCACTTCCTTGACCATCTCGGGGTCGAGCGCGGAGGTGGGCTCGTCGAACAGCATGATCTTGGGCGACATGCACAGCGCGCGCGCAATGGCCACGCGCTGCTGCTGGCCGCCCGAGAGCTGGCTCGGGTACTTCTTCGCCTGCTCGGGAATGCGCACGCGCGTGAGGTACTTCATGGCCACCTCTTCCGCCTGCGCCTTGGTCATGCCGCGCGAGCGCATCGGCGCCAGCGTGCAGTTCTCCAGGATGGTGAGGTGCGGGAACAGGTTGAACTGCTGGAACACCATGCCGACTTCGGCACGCACTGCGTCCACGTTCTTGCCGCCCGCGGTGAGGTCGATGCCGTCGACCACGATGCGGCCCTTTTGCACCGTCTCGAGCCGGTTGATGCAGCGGATGAGCGTGGACTTGCCCGAGCCCGAGGGCCCGCAGATCACGATGCGCTCGCCCTGGCGCACCGACAGGTCGATGCCGGTCAACACCTGGAATTCACCGTACCACTTGTTGACCGCTTCCATGCGGATGATCGATTCCGTCGTCATGCCAGGATTCCCTTCAAGCGCTTTCGCTTATTGCATCTTCGGCAGGTCGGCTTGCAGCCACTTTTGATAGAGCTTGTTCAGCTCGCCGTTGGCGGTGTTCTTCTGCACGAATTCGTTCACGGCCTTGGTCAGCTCTTCCTGGCCCGGACGCATCGCGATGCCCATCGATTGCTGCACCAGCGTGAACTTGTTTTCGAAGGTGTTGGCCGGCACGCGCTTGGCGATCTGCGCCGCGACGGTGACCGAGCAGCCGATGGCATCGACCTGGCCCGAGATCAGCGCCTGCATGGCCGAGGCGTCGTCGTCGAAGCGGCGGATCTCGGTGCCTTCGGGTGCAGCCTTGGTCACGGCCACGTCTTGCGTCGACGCGCGGGCCACGCCCACGCGCAGGCCCTTCAGGTCGCCTGCCGCCTTGATGGAGGTCTTGGTCGCGCCGTACAGCACGATGGTCGCGGCCGCGTAGGGCTGCGAGAACTGCACCTGCTTGGCGCGCTCGGGCGTCACGGCCAGCGAAGCCACCAGCAGGTCGACCTTGTTGGTCAACAGGAACGGAATGCGGTTCGGGCCGGTCACCGGCACGATGTTGGCCTTGACGCCCCAGTCTTTCGCCAGCAGCTTGGCCACGTCGGCGTCGTAGCCGTCGGGCTGGTTCTTGGCGTCGGTGGTGCCGTAGGGCGGGAAGTCGACCAGCATGCCGATGGTGATCTCGCCCTTCTTCTTGATGTCGGCCATGCTTTGCGCCGAAGCGAAGGGAGCGAACACGGTCAGCGCGGCGCCGAGGCCCAGGGCTGCGATGGCAGCGCGGCGGGTGGTGGTAACGGTCATTGGATGTGTCTCCTGAATAAAGAAAGGAAGCGACGAGAAAGAAAAAGCGAAAGGGTCAACGTGCGAGCGCCTGGGCGCGCTTGCGCTCCATGCGCGCCGCCAGCAGCGACAGCGGCCAGCAGATCGCGAAGTAGATGGCGGCCACCACCGAGAACACGATGAGCGGCTGGAAGGTGGCGTTGTTGACGATCTGCCCGGCGCGCGTGACCTCGACGAAACCGATGATGGCCGCGAGCGAGGTGCCCTTGATGATCTGCACCAGGTAGCCCACCGTGGGCGCCAGCGCGATCTTGAAGGCCTGCGGCAGCACCACGTCGCGCATGCGCGCCACGTAGTGCAGGTTCAGCGCCTGCGCCGCCTCCCACTGGCCGCGCGGAATGGCCTGGATGCAGCCGCGCCAGATCTCGCCCAGGAAGGCCGCGCTGTTCAGGATGAGCGCCACGCCCGCGGCGACCCACGGGTTGATGTCCAGCCCGAGCACCGGCGCGCCGAAGAACACCAGGAACAGCTGCAGCAGCAGCGGCGTGCCCTGGAAGATCTGGATGAAGGTGGTCGACACGGCGCGCGCCCACGTCGATTCCGACGTGCGCATCAGCGCGATGAGCAGCCCCAGGATGGCGCCGCCCACGAAGGCGATGGCCGACAGCGCCAGCGTCCACTGGGCCGCTTCGAGGATGAAAAGGAATTCGGGAAAACCGAAGGTGCGCATGGTGTGTGCTCCGTCCGTCGTGGTCAGTCAGTTACCGGCGGTCCGGGTAGTTGAGCGTGCGCTTGTAGATCAGCTTGAACATGGCCGAGAAAGCCAGTGCCAGCGCGAGGTAGATGGCGGCCACGACAATGTAGATCTCGAAGCTGCGGAAGGTCTGCGACTGCAGGTTGGCGGCCACCGAGGTCAGGTCGTCGGCCGAGATGACCGAGACCACGGCCGAACTCAGCATCAGCAAGATGAACTGGCTCGTGAGCGCCGGGTAGATCGCCTTCAGCGCGGGCTTGATGATCACGAAGCGGAAGATCTCCCAGGGCTTGAGGTTGAGCGCGCGGCCCGCCTCGATCTGGCCCTTGGGAATCGACTCGATGCCCGCGCGGATGATTTCCGTGGCATAGGCGCCCAGGTTCACCACCATCGCCACCAGCGCGGCCGTCTGCGGCGACCAGCGCAGGCCGATGGCCGGCAGCGCGAAGAAGAAGAAAAACAGCTGCACGAGGAACGGCGTGTTGCGGATCACCTCGATGTAGGCATTGACGATGAAGCGCAGCCAGCCCGGCCCCGAGGTCTTGCCCCAGGCACAGAAGATGGCCACCACCAGCCCCAGCAAGGTGGCGGTGAGCGAGAGCTGCACCGTGATCCACGTGCCCTTGAGCAGCAGCGGCCAGGCGGCAAAGACGGCGTCGAATTGGAACTGGTAGTTCATGGCGGAGCGTGCACGGCCAGGCCGTGCGCAGACCCTGAAAGGAATGCTTGCAGCTTAAATGAAACCGGTTTCAGGCCTAGCTAGGGATTCCCCTAGGTGGGCGTTTTGCCCTACCCGCCTGCCTACACTGGCGCGATGCCGAACCCCCACGCGGACCCCACTTCTTCCCCGGCAGGCACCCCGGCCACCGGCCCCGTCGTGCAGCATTTCCGGCAGGCGCTGCTCTGGCCCCTTCGCCTGGTGCCGGCGCCCGGCGCGGCGCCCACGCACCACGGCCCCTGGCACGTGCTGCGCGACCTGGGCGAGGCCTCGCCCTGGCGCGAGGAGGTCGACGAATACACCGGCGACAGCGGCCGCTTCCACGAGCGCCACTACAACGAGTTCGTGAGCTTCCTGCCCTATGTGCAGCGCTTCCTGTACGGCGAAGGCCGATCGCGCGGCAGCACCGACGGCACAGGCAGCGACGGCGATTCGCCGATGCGGGTGTTCCGCCGCCGCGACATCGCGTCCGTGCGGCTGGTGGCCCACCCCGGCGAGGCGCCCATCACCCTCGACGTGATTCACTGCGACCTGTACTTCTTCTTCGACATCGACGTGGTGCTGCTCAACCTCGAGGTCGGCACCGACCACCTGAGCCTGGCGCAGGCGCAGGACATCCTCTACCGCTTCGGCCGCGCCTACCCTTCGGGCTGGGAGCCCGACGGCGCCGCCCTGCACTGCATGGCCAGCGTCGAATGGCTGGACGCCGACGGCCGCGTGCTCGCCGCCTCCGACGCACAGCAGCGCGACGCCTTCCTGTCGCACGTGGCCCAGCACCGCGCGCCGCGCATCGCGGCGCACTGGGCCTACCTGATGCAGCCGCTGGTGAGCGACCACTCGGACGACCCCGGCGTGCTGCGCTACCGCCAGATCGAGTACTACCGCATGCCGGTGATGGCCTACCTGTCGCTGGACGACCCGCGCCGCCTCACGCGCGACGACTTCGTGCGGCTCGCGCTCGTCACCGGCGCGGGCGGGGCCGACGCCCACCTGCCCTATGCCGAGCACCACCTGGCCGACTTCGAGCACAAGTACTGCTACGACCGCTTCTGGGTGAACACGGGCGCGGCGCCCAACACGCGCTACCTGTGCAACGGCCACGCCCTCGTCGTGGTGGGCGACGCGCGCTCCGAGTTCTTCTGCTGCCGCGACCGCGGCGTGCTCGCGCAGTTCAGGCACCAGCACTTCCTGCTGTTCCTCATCGCGCATTTCCAGAAGGCCTCGCTGCTGATGTTCTCGGACCAGCTGGTCGAGGCGCTGAAGAAGCTCGACATCCGCAGCACGCCGAGCGTGAAGCAGTTCAAGCGCGCCATCCGCGCGAGCTTCGAGCGCTTTCTTCGCTTCACGCACCGCTATTGGTTCCACGAGATTTCGGAGCAGGCGCAGGTGCGCGCGCTCTCGCACATGTGCGCCGCGCACCTCGGGCTCGACCCGCTGTACGACGAGGTCAAGGCGCGCATCGCCGACATGAACACCTACCTCGATGCCGACAGCCTGCGCCGGCAGGCCAGCACCGTGGTGCGGCTCACGGTGGTCACGCTGTTCGGCCTCATCGGCACCGTCACCACCGGCTTCCTCGGCATGAACCTGCTGGCCGAAGCCGACGCGCCGCTGTGGCGCAAGGCGATCTGGTTCGGCGTGGTGTTCGTGTTCACCACCTGGCTCACGATCTACACGATGGTGAAGTCGCAGCGGCTGTCGGACTTCATCGATGCGCTGTCGAACGACCGGCTGAGTTTCAGGGGCAAGCTGGCGGCGCTGGCGCGGGTGTGGCGGGCGGGAGCGGACTGATCAGGGCGACGCTCCCGCCGACGCGGTACCTTGCTCCGCGAATGTCCCCCGGGGCTTCGCCCCTCCTCCTTGATTTCGCTGCGCAAGGCACCGCATCGACGTGAGCGTGTTCAGTGCGGTCGTTGATCGGCGAGCACCCACAGCGTGTCCCGTGCGCAGGACACTGGGTGCTTCCCGCAGCGAAATCAAGGAGGAGGCCGCAGGCCGGGGGACATTCGCGGAGGGAAGTACCCGGTGGCCTGTGCACGCACCCCGAACTAAGATCACCGCCCTCACAAAGAAGCCACGCATGCGCATCGCCCTTGTCTCCGACATCCACGGAAACCTTCCCGCACTGAAAGCCGTCGTCGAGGACATCGCACGCCGCAACGTGGATGCCACCGTCAACCTCGGCGACAGCCTCTCAGGCCCACTGATGCCGCTGGAGACTGCGCAGTTCCTGATGGCGCAGGACTGGGTCCAGCTCGCCGGCAACCACGAACGGCAACTGCTCACGTTGCCGACCTCCGGCCAGCGCGGCGAGTCCGACGCCTTCGCACACGCCCGACTCGGCGCAGCAGAGTTCGCATGGATCGCCTCGCTCACGCCACGCCTGCGCTTGAGCCCCGAGGTGCTGCTGTGCCACGGTACGCCGGAGAGCGACCTCACCTACTTCCTCGAGACCGTCGAACCCACGCAACTGCGCATGGCCACTGCGGCAGAGATCGATGCGCGTCTCGGCACTGTGGAAGCCGGCACGGAGCTGGTCGCCTGCGGCCACACGCACCTGCCGCGCGTGATGCACGCATCCAACGGCATCTTGATCGTCAACCCGGGCAGCGTCGGCCTGCAGGCCTATGGCGACGCGCATCCGCACCCGCACCACGTGGAGACCGGCTCACCCGATGCGCGCTACGCGCTGGTCGAACGGCACGACCACGGGCAGTGGACCTGCACGCTGGTCACCGTGCCCTACGACCACGTGGCCATGGCGGCACTGGCTGCTGCCAATGGGCGTGCGGACTGGGCCCACGCACTGGCCACCGGGCGCATGCCCTAGCGCCAGATCAATCGCCGAAAGCGATGTCCGCGCTGTCGACCGCGCGGATCGGCACGCCGAAGCTCGTGATGTCCGACAGCGTCGCGTTGTGGTGCGCGCGGATGAAGGCGCCCTTGGCGTGCGGCTTGTCGTGCGAGGTGTGGGCGTCGGCCGCCAGCACCACCTCGTAGCCCAGCGCGGCGGCGCGGCGCACGGTGGTGTCCACGCAGAACTCCGACGAATAGCCGCAGACCACCACGCGCCGCACGCCCTGCCCCGACAGCCAGGCTTCGAGCGGCGTGCGCAGGAACGCGTCGGGCGTGGTCTTGCGCAGGCGCGCGTCGGCCGGCGTCACCTGCAAGGCATCGGCCAGCTGCCAGCGCTCGGAATCGAACTCCAGGTCGATGGCGTTCTCGTGCTGGACGAAGGCCACCGGCACGCCAGCCGCGCGGGCCCGTGCCGTGAGCGCGTTGATGCGCCCGATGACCGCTTCGGCCTCGTACGGCCGGGGCGGATCGTCGCAAAGGCCGCGCTGCATGTCGATGACGAGGATGGCAGTTTTCATGGCAATGAAGGGCTGAAGCCGTGGATCGCCGCAGTATGCCGCCGGCCCGCGGATTGCCCCCGCTCGCCGAATGTTTCTGTCGCTGAAACCATTGAAAAGCCAACTCCCGCTAGTCTCGCGCCTCAAGACCAACACACACGCAGAGGGCTTTCCCATGGCTGACGAATCGGATTCGCAAGGCGCTTATTTACCCCGGCTGCTGCACCGCAGCGCGGTGCTCGCCACGGCGGGCTGCGCGTTCGTGGCCGGCTGCAGCAGCGCCGGCGGCGGGGAAACGCGCTACGAGAACTCGCCGCAGTTCAAGGGCGGCGTGTTCCAGAACATGCCCAACCCCGAGCTGCAGCCCGCCGCCAGCACCTGGCGCATCTGGTCGCGCTTCATCGTCGGCAGCAAGGTCGACACCGTGCCGGTCGACCCCATTCCGGTGCGCGCCCTGACGCCCCAGGCGCTCGACGCGCTCGCGGCCGACGCCAACCATGTGGTGCGCCTGGGCCACTCGTCGCACCTGCTGAAGCTCAAGGGCAAGTACTGGCTCATCGACCCCGTGTTCAGCGAACGCGTCTCGCCCTTCACCTGGGTCGGGCCGAAGCGTTTTCACAAGCCGCCGATCCAGCTGGAGCAGCTGCCGCCGATCGAGGCCGTGATCCTCTCGCACGACCACTACGACCACCTCGACGTCGCCACCATCGAGTACCTGGCCACGCGCGTGCAGCGCTACTTCGTGCCGCTGGGCGTGCGCGCCCGGCTCATCGAGATGGGCGTGCCCGCCGAGCGCGTGACCGAGCTCGACTGGTGGCAAGGCGGCGAGCACGCGGGCGTGAAGCTCACGGCCACGCCCGCGCAGCATTTCTCGGGCCGCGCGGTCACGCTGACCGACCGCGACCGCACGCTGTGGGCCTCGTGGGTGGTGCAAAGCGGCGACCAGCGCATCTTCTACAGCGGCGACTCGGGCTACTTCCCCGGCTTCAAGCAGATCGGCGAACGCTTCGGCGGCTTCGACCTGGCGCTGATGGAAAACGGCGCCTACGACGCCTACTGGCCCGGCGTGCACATGACGCCCGAGCAGAGCGTGCAGGCCTTCGAAGACCTGCGCGGCAAGGTGCTCTATTCGGTCCACAACAGCACCTTCGACCTGGCCTTCCACACCTGGCACGACCCGCTGGACCGCATCGCCGACCTGGCGCAGGCGAAGAAGATCGACCTGGCCACGCCGGTGATCGGCGAGGTGCTCACGGTGGGCCAGGCGCGCACCAACGTGCGTTGGTGGGCCGGGCTGAAGTAAGGAGCGCGCCGTCCACACGGCGGTGTGTATTTCAAATGTTGCTCGCCACTTTTGGAAGGTTTACAGACAGTTAACCAGCAGCCGGTTCAATCGCCGTGTCGCCGCGACGAATCCCTCACCGGACGCCGATCGCGGACGACACCGTCATCTGCAAGGCAGCAGCCACAGGGAGCAAGGTGATCACAAGAAGAACCGGCAAGAAAGGAGGCGGCATCCCCGCCATCTCGACGCGCGCCCCGAGGCGCCGCCTGGCGCGCATCGCCAGGGGTTTCGCCACGGGGCGCGTGCTGGCATCGATCGCGGGCGCAGGGGCCGTCGCACCCTCGATGCGCCGCACATCGGCCTGATCGTCAGCAACCCGGACAACCCCTTCTTCCTCCATGTCTGACACTGCCGCAGCCCACGCTGCCGACCCGCGACAACATCGGCACCGACCGGGGTCGGCAGGTTCGTCCATTCCCCCACGCTTGCCGCCGCAGATCGCGGATGCGAGGCGGTGCGGAACATGTCATCATCCCCACCCCTTCACCGGCCCCCTCTCGCAACGAGGCCCTCGCACCCATGCCCATGAAACGTCCCTGGCGCACCTGGCTGCTGGCCCTCCTCCTCGCCGTGGGCCCCGTGGGCAGCGCGCTCGCGACACATGCCAACCATGGCAAGGGCCCGCGCGTCGGCGTGCTCGTGAGCGACCTGCGCAACCCCTTCTTTGCCTACATCGCGCGCGCAGTGGAAAGCACGCTGGCCACAGACAGTCGCAACGCGGCGCACATCACGGTCGTGTCGAGCGGGTTCGATCCGCAGCGGCAGGACGAACAGCTCAAGGAAATGATCCGCCAGCGCGTGCAGCTGGTGATCGTGACGCCGGTCGATTCGACCACCCTGCACGCCCGCGTCGCGGAGGCGCGCGCCGCCGGCATCAAGGTGGTGGCGGTCGATGCGCTCGTGCAAGGTGCGGACGCGGCCGTGGTGACCGACAGCCGCGCGGCCGGCAAGCTCTCTTGCGAACACCTGGTGCGCACGCTCGGCGGCAAAGGCGAAGTGGCGATCATCGACGGCCCGCCGAACACGGCCGCGGTGGGCCGCGTCAACGGCTGCCGCGAGGCATTGAACGCCGCACCCGGCGTGCGCGTCGTGTCGATGGCGCTCAATGGCGGCGCCACCAAGGACGGCGGCGTCGAACAGATGACGCGGCTGCTCGCGCGCCATCCGAAGCTGTCGGGCGTGTTCGCGATCAACGACCTGTGCGGCATCGGCGCGGAACTGGCGGCCCAGGTCGCGGGCCGGCGCGACATCGTCATCACGGCGATGGACGGTTCGCCGGAGGTGGCGCAGCGGCTGCAGGACCCGACCACCTTGATCGTCGGCAGCGCGACGCAGTCGCCCACGTTGATGGGCCAGCGAGCGGCCCAGATCGGGCTGAAGCTCCTGAAGGGCCAGCCCCCTCAGCAGCGCGTGCTGCTGTTGCCGTCCAAGCTCGTGACGCGCGAGAACGTCGACGGCTACGGGGGCTGGTGAGCCAGCCCTCGGCCTGCCTGCCTACTTGCCTTCCTGCTCGCGCCGCTCGCGCGCGCGCCGCACCTGGCGCGTCTCGTTGGCCTGCGCCGCAGCGCGGTCTTTCGCGCGCCGCTTGCCCTGGCGCTTCTCGCGCATGCGGCGCCCCAGGATGTAGCTGCCGAAGCCCGTGACCACGGCGAGGACCACGCCGAGGATGCTGATGTCGATGCCGCCCAGCATCAGAGCACCCGCACCACGCTCGCCGGCGTGAATCCGAGGTCTGCCACCTTGCCCTTGCGCGCGCGGGCCCCCATCGCGTTGTTGAGCGAGCGGATCTCGAGCGTTTCTTCGCGCTCCTTGCCGCCGCGGGCGACGCCTTCGATCCGCACGCTGCGCGTGTAGGCCACCGCACCGGCCAGCGATTCCTTGGCCTCCAGGTCGATCAGCATCAGGCCGCGGCCGCCCTTGGGCAGGCTCTTGAGCTCGGCGATGTCGAAGGTCAGGATGCGCTTGCCGCTCGAGGCGCAGGCCACGTGCGTCGCAGCCGGCATCGGCTCGGCGCCGCTCGCGCCGCCCACCAGCGACGGCCGGCACAGCTGCTCGCCCTCGCCCACGTCGATGAAGGCCTTGCCGCCGCGCTGGCGCGACATCATGTTCTCGATGGTGGCCATGAAGCCGTAGCCGCCCGTGTTGGCCAGCAGCAGGCAGGCGCCCACCGGGCCCGCGAAGAAATGCGTGACGTGCGTGCCGGCATCAAGCTCGATGAGCGTGGTGACGGGCTGGCCGTCGCCGCGCGCGCCGGGCAGCGAGGCCACGGGCACGGTGTAGACGCGCACGCTCTTGTCCTTGGCACTGCCGAAGACCAGCAGCGTGTCGACGCTGCGGCACTCGAAGGCGCCGTAGAGCGTGTCGCCCGACTTGAAGCTGTACTCGGGCGCGGTGCCGCCGTTGCCGGCCGCCTTCTCGCTGGCCCAGCCCTTCTGCGCGCGCACCCAGCCCTTCTGCGACACGATCACGGTGACGGGCTCGTCGACCACCTTCACCTCGGCCACGGCGCGCTTCTCGGCCTGGATGAGCGTGCGGCGCGGGTCTTCGAAGGTCTTGGCGTCGGCCTCGATTTCCTTCACCAGCAGGCGGCGCAGCGTGGCCGGGCTGGAGAGGATGTCTTCGAGCTTCTTCTGCTCGTCGCGCAGACCGGCCAGCTCCTGCTCGATCTTGATGGCCTCGAGCCGCGCGAGTTGGCGCAGCCGGATTTCAAGGATGTCCTCTGCCTGCCGTTCGCTGAGGTTGAAGCGCGCGATGAGCGCCGCCTTCGGGTCTTCCGCCGCGCGGATGATGGCGATCACCTCGTCGATGTTCAGCAGCACCAGCTGCCGGCCTTCGAGGATGTGGATGCGGTCCTGCACCTTGTCCAGGCGATGGCGCGAGCGCCGCTCGACGGTGATCTCGCGGAACGCGATCCACTCGTTGAGCATCTGGCGCAGCGACTTCTGCGTGGGCTTGCCGTCGATGCCGACCATCGTGAGGTTGATCGACGACGAGGTCTCGAGCGAGGTCTGCGCCAGCAGCGTGGTCACGAACTCGTCCTGGCTGATGCGCGAGGTCTTGGGCTCGAACACCAGGCGCACGGCGGCGTCCTTGCTCGACTCGTCGCGCACCACGTCGAGCACCGACAGCATCGCGGCCTTGAGCTGGGTCTGGTCGGCGGACAGCGCCTTCTTGCCGGCCTTGACCTTCGGGTTGGTGATTTCCTCGATTTCTTCCAGCACCTTCTGCGTGCTCACGCCCGGCGGCAGTTCGTTGACCACGAGCTGCCACTGGCCGCGCGCGAGGTCTTCGATCTTCCAGCGCGCGCGCACCTTGAGCGAGCCGCGGCCGGTGCGATAGGCGTCGGCGATGTCGCTCGCGCTGCTGATGATCTGCGCGCCGCCCGGGTAGTCGGGGCCGGGCACGAGGGCGAAGAGTTCTTCTTCGCTGAGCTTGCCGTTGGACTTGATCAGCGCCACGCAGGCGTCGGCGATCTCGCGCAGGTTGTGGCTCGGGATCTCGGTGGCCAGGCCCACGGCGATGCCGCTGGCGCCATTGAGCAGCGTGAACGGCAGCCGCGCGGGCAAGAGGCGCGGCTCTTCGGTGCTGCCGTCGTAGTTGGGAATGAAGTCGACCGTGCCTTCGTCGATCTCGTCGAGCAAGAGGCTGGTGATGCGCGCCAGGCGCGCCTCGGTGTAGCGCATGGCCGCGGCGCCGTCGCCGTCGCGGCTGCCGAAGTTGCCCTGGCCGTCGACCAGCGGATAGCGCTGCGAGAAGTCTTGCGCCATGCGCACCAGCGCGTCGTACGCGGCCTGGTCGCTGTGCGGGTGGAAGCGGCCGAGCACGTCGCCGACGACGCGCGCGCTCTTCACGGGTTTGGCGCCCACAGTGCCGTTGGTGCCGCCGAAGCCCAGGCCCATGCGCGACATCGAGTACAGGATGCGCCGCTGCACCGGCTTCTGGCCGTCGGACACATCGGGCAGCGCGCGGCCCTTGACCACGCTCAGGGCGTATTCGAGGTAGGCGGTCTGCGCGTAGTCGGCCAGCGTGAGGGTGGTGTCGCCGTCGGTGGGGCCTGCAAGGTCGAGCGGAGGTTGAGAGTCGTCCATGAAGAAGAGAGAAAGAAAAACAGTGACGGGCGGCGTGCGTTCGCGCTCAGCCCAAAATGAAAGTGGGGTGCATGGCGGCCTGCGGGATCACGACAGCGGCGACGGCGGCGAGGCGTCACCCGGCTCCGCCGCGCTGGTCGGCACGTCGGACGGCTCGGGAATATCGGGCATGGTCGGCACGTTGCGCGGCGACTCGGACGGCATGTTGCCGCGCCCGATCGCACCGCCCTTGGGCACCGACATTTCCATGCGGATGCGCCCCGGCGTCCTGCCACCACTGCTGCCACTGCCGCTGCGCAGGTTGCCGCCCACGGTCACGGCCGAGGGCTTGAGGTACGCATACAGCTGCAGCACGGTCTGCACGTAGTTCTGCGTTTCCTTGTAGTTCGGGATCTTGTTGCCCGCGCGCTGCACCGCGCCCTCGCCCGCGTTGTAGGCGGCCAGCGCGAGCTCGATCTGGCCCGGGAACATCGCGATCAGGTCGCGCAGGTAGCGCGAGCCGGCGGCGATGTTGATGTGCGGGTCGAACAGCTTCTTCTCGATCGTGCCGCGCTTGTCCGTCGCCACGCCGTAGCGCTGCGCGGTGGCCGGCATGAGCTGCATGAGCCCCATCGCGCCCTTGGGCGAGACGGCTTTTGCATCGAAGCCCGACTCGGTGGCGACCAGCGCCTGCAGCAGCTCGTAATCGATGGCGTGCTTGCTCGACGCATCGCGCAGCGCCGCCTTGGCGGTCTTGTAGCCGGGCGAGGCCTCGAACATGGCGAGCAGGTTCTGCGACGCCGGCGACACCCTGCCGTCGAGCCGGCGGTGGATGCTGCCGCGGCCCATCGGCGACAGGCCCTTGGCGGTGTCGAAGCTCTGGCCGCCCTGGAAGAAGAGCTTGTAGCGCTCGTCGACCTTCTCGGCCGCGAAGTGCGCCACGCCGTTACTGTCGATGTAGCCGTAGATGTCGGTCGCGTGCGCGAGCCCCTGCTGCATGCACAGCAGAAGGGCCAACCACAGCGAACGCTTGAAAACCGACATGGCGTGTGAGAAGAAGGAAAGAAAAAGGAAACTGTCAGACGTCGATATCGACGTCGTCTGCGCGCAATTCCATGAGCTCGCGCCGCGCCGCCGCTTCGCCCTTGCCCATCAGCTTGGTGATCTCGCCCTGGGTGGACGAAAAATCGAACCGCCCCAATTGGACCTTCATCAGGCGACGGGTGTCCGGATTGAGCGTGGTTTCCCACAATTGTTCCGCGCTCATTTCGCCCAGGCCCTTGAAGCGGCTGATGCTCCAGGCGCCTTCGCGCACGCCATCCTTGCGCAGTTTGTCGAGCGTGGCGGTGAGTTCGCCCTCGTCCAGTGCATAGACCTTGGAGGCCGGTTTCTTGCCGCGCGCGGGCGCATCGACCCGGAACAGTGGCGGCTTTGCGACATACACGTGGCCGGCTTCGATGAGCTTGGGAAAGTGCCGGAAGAACAGCGTGAGCAGCAGCACCTGGATGTGCGAGCCGTCCACGTCGGCATCCGACAGGATGCAGATCTTGCCGTAGCGCAGGCCGCTCATGTCGGGCGAATCGGTGGGGCCGTGCGGATCGACACCCACGGCCACCGAGATGTCGTGGATTTCGGTGTTGGCGAAGAGGCGGTCGCGCTCGACCTCCCAGGTGTTGAGCACCTTGCCGCGCAGCGGCAGGATGGCCTGGCTTTCCTTGTCGCGGCCCATCTTGGCGCTGCCGCCGGCGGAGTCGCCCTCGACCAGGAAAACTTCGTTGTGGCTGATGTCCTTGCTCTCGCAGTCGGTCAGCTTGCCGGGCAACACGGCCACGCCGGAGCCCTTGCGCTTCTCGACCTTCTGGCCGGCGCGCTGGCGCGTCTGGGCGGCCTTGATGGCCAGCTCGGCCAGTTTTTTGCCGTAGTCGACGTGCTGGTTGAGCCACAGCTCGAGCGTGGGGCGCACGAAGCTGGACACCAGGCGCACGGCGTCGCGCGAGTTCAGGCGCTCCTTGATCTGGCCCTGGAACTGCGGGTCGAGCACCTTGGCGCTGAGCACGTACGAGGCGCGCGCGAACACGTCTTCGGGCAGGAGCTTCACGCCCTTGGGCAGCAGCGAGTGCAGCTCGATGAAGCTCTTCACCGCGTTGAACAGGCCGTCGCGCAGGCCGCTTTCGTGCGTGCCGCCGGCGCTGGTGGGAATCAGGTTGACGTAGCTCTCGCGCACCGGCTGGCCGTCTTCGGTGAAGGCCACGCACCAGTCGGCGCCCTCGCCTTCGGCGAAGTTGTCGGCGTTCTTGTCGGCATGGCCGCTGCCTTCGAACAGCGGAATGACCGGGTCGCCGTTGAGCGTCTGCATGAGGTAGTCGCTCAGGCCGCCCTTGTAGAGCCACTGCTGGCTTTCGCCGGTCTTCTCGACGGCCAGCGTGACGCTCACGCCGGGCATCAGCACGGCCTTGCTGCGCAGCAGGTGGGTGAGTTCGCCCATGGGCAGCGCGGCGGTCTCGAAGTACTTGGCGTCGGGCCAGGCGCGCACGGTGGTGCCCTGCTTGCGTTCGCCGGCTTCGAGCTTGCGGATTTCGAGCGCCTCGATCACGTCGCCGGCGCTGAAGGCCAGCTTGGCGACCGAGCCTTCACGGTGCGAGCTGACTTCGAGGCGCTTGGACAGCGCGTTGGTCACCGACACGCCCACGCCGTGCAGGCCGCCCGAGAAGCTGTAGGCGCCGCCCGAGCCCTTGTCGAACTTGCCGCCGGCGTGCAGCCGGGTGTAGACCAGCTCGATCACGGGGGCCTTTTCTTCGGGGTGCAGGCCGAAGGGAATGCCGCGGCCGTCGTCCTCGACGCTGACCGAGCCGTCGGTGTGCAGCGTGACCTTGATCTTCTTGCCGTAGCCCGCCAGCGCTTCGTCGGCGGCGTTGTCGAGCACTTCCTGGATGATGTGCAGGGGGTTGTCGGTCCGGGTGTACATGCCCGGGCGCTGCTTCACGGGCTCGAGGCCCTTGAGCACGCGGATGGAGCCTTCCGAATAGCCGGAAGCGGAGTCTGAAGATGTCTTGGGGGAAGTCGCCATGGGGGCGGATTGTAGTCAGTTGGGTTGAAATGACTGGATACCCATACAGGCACCGGCTTCGGTCTTTTCGCACATCAGGCGGGAGTTTCTGCGGGCGGACCGAACATCCGCGCGCCCAGGAAATCGATGAACGCCCGCAGCTTGGGCGACGGATGGCGCCCCGAAGGCCACAGCACGCGGAACGCGATGGTACGGGGCCGCAGCAGGTGGTCGGCCAGTACGGGCTGCAGCGCCCCCTCGGCCAGCGCGGCGCGCACGCTGAAGTCGGGCAGGCAGGCGATGCCGCGTCCGCGCAGGGCAAAGCACAGCCGGGTCTCGATGTTGTTGCAGATCATCGAGACCGGCGGGCGCACCTCGCTGCCGTCGGGCCCGGGCGCGAGCGGCCAGACCTCGACCTTGCCGGTCGCCGGGTAGCGGTAGTGCAGGCAGGCGTGGCGGGCCAGGTCGTCCGGCGAGGCGGGCGTACCGTGGCGCGCCAGGTACGCGGGCGAGGCCACCAGCAGCTGCGAGAACTCGCCCAGCTGGCGCGACGACAACCGTGAATCCGCCGGCTCGCCGGTGCGCACCACGGCGTCGAAGCCCTCCTCGATGACGTCCACGAGGCGATCGCTGAAGTCGAGGTCGAGCTCGATCGCCGGGTAGGCGGCCATGAAGTCGGCCAGCACCGGCAGCACCAGCGAGCTGACCAGCGGCAGGCTCACGCGCAGCCGCCCGCGCGGCGCCTCGGCGGCGTGCGACAGCTCCTGCTCGGCGGCCTCGATTTCGGCCAGCACGCGGCGGCTGCGCGCCAGGAACAGCGCGCCCTCGGCGGTGAGCGTGATGCTGCGCGTGCTGCGGTGGAACAGGCGCACACCCAGCCGCTCCTCGAGCCGCGCCACGCGCTTGCCCACGGCCGAGGCCGACACGCCGAGCGCGCGCCCGGCGGCCACGAAGCTGCGGGTCTCGGCGACCTGAACGAAGACGGCAAAGCCGCTGAGGCTGTCCATGGGGAATCTCCATTGCGGACTTCAACGTCCGCATTGAGCGGAACTGTAGCCGTCTTTATCCGAAGTCGGCTTCTTCCTATCGTGGGCCGCATGACCTTTCTCCCCGACATTTCCCCCACTTTCACCCCTGCGTGGCAGGGCCCGGACCCGTCGCGCATCGACGCGACCATCGACCGTGCGCTGGCCGAGCAGCGGCTGGTTGGCGCCGTGGTGCTGGTGAGCCGCGGTGGCCGCCTCGTCCACCGGCGCGCTGCCGGCCTGGCCGACCGCGAGGCCGGCCGGCCGATGCGCGAGGACGCGCTGTTCGGGCTGGCCTCGGTGTCCAAGCCCATCGTCTCGACCGCCGCGATGGTGCTCGTGGACCAGGGCCGGCTCGACCTGGACGACCCGGTGACGCGCTGGCTGCCGGATTTCCGCCCGCGCCTTCCCAATGGCGGCGGCGAAGCTGTCATCACGCTGCGGCAGCTGCTGACCCACACGGCCGGGCTGGGCTACCGCTTCCTCGAAAGCACGGACGACGGCCCGTACGCACGCGCCGGCGTGTCGGACGGCATGGACCGCGACGACGGCCTCACGCTGGCCGGCAACCTGCAACGCCTGGCCGGCGTGCCGCTGCTGTACCCGCCCGGCACCGGATGGCTCTACTCGCTGGCCATCGACGTGCTCGGCGCGGTGGTCGAGGCGGCCAGCGGCCTGCCGCTGCCCGAGGCGGTGCGCACGCTGGTGACCGTGCCGCTGCAGATGCACGACACGGGCTTCGCCGCCGTCCCCGGCGACCCGCGGCTGGCCACGCCTTATGTGAACGGCCCCGGCGTCACGCCGCCGCAGCGCATGGACGGCCCCGTCGTCGCCACGCCGTTCGAGGGCGCCGTCGGCATCCGCTTCGACCCGGCGCGCGCCTTCGACGCCAGCGCCTGGCCCTCGGCCGGTGCCGGCATGGTCGGCAGCGCGGGCGACTTCCTGCGCCTGCTCGACACGCTGCGCACCGGCGGCGCCCCGCTGCTGGGCACCGCCACCGTCGACGCCATGGGCCTCAACCACACGGGCGCCTGGGGGCCGGCGGACGCGCCGGGCTGGGGCTTCGGCCTGGGCTTTTCGGTGCTGCACGACCCGCAGCCCACGCAGACGCCCGAATCGCCCGGCACCTGGCGCTGGGGCGGCGCCTACGGCCACGCCTGGTTCGTCGACCGGGCGCGCGGGCTCAGCGTGGTGGCCTTCACGAACACGCTCTATGAAGGCATGTCAGGCCGCTTCGTCACCGAACTGAGGGACGCCGTCTATGCGTGACACGACCTCTTCTTCACCGCTGCCCCAGTCCGGCCTGCTGGCGCTGGCAGCCGGCGGCTTCATCACCATCCTCACCGAGGCGATGCCGGCCGGCCTGCTGCCGCAGATCGGCGCCGACCTGGGCGTTGCGCCCGCGCTGGTCGGCCAGCTCGTCACCGTGTATGCGCTGGGTTCGCTGGTGGCGGCCATTCCGCTGGTGGCCTTCACGCGCGGCTGGCGGCGCCGGCCGCTGCTGATGGGCGCGATCGGCGGCTTCGCGGTGGTCAATACGGTGACGGCGCTGTCGCACGACTACACGCTGACGCTGGTCGCGCGCTTCTTCGCCGGCGTGTTCGCGGGCCTGCTGTGGGCGTTGCTGGCCGGGCACGCGGCGCGCATGGTGGCGCCGTCGCAGCAGGGTCGGGCCATCGCCGTGGCGATGCTGGGCGCGCCGCTGGCGCTGTCGCTGGGCATTCCGGCCGGCACGCTGCTGGGCGCGAGCGTCGGCTGGCGGCCGGCCTTCCTGATCATGTCGGCGCTGTCGGTGCTGCTGCTCGGCTGGGTGCGCTGGCAGGTGCCCGACTTCCCGGGCCAGGAGGCCGGACGCCAGCAGAGCGTGCGCCGCGTGTTCCTGCTGCCGGGCGTGCGGCCGGTGCTGGCCGTGATGTTCGCCTTCGTGCTGGCGCACAACATCCTCTACACCTACATCGCCCCCTTCCTGGCGCACGCCGGGCTCGGCGCGCAGGTCGGGCGGGTGCTGCTGGTGTTCGGCGCCGCGTCGCTGGGCGGCATCTGGCTCACCGGCGTGCTGATCGACCGCTGGCTGCGCACACTGGTGCTGGCCGGCACGGCCGCCTTCGCGCTGGCGGCGCTGATGCTCGCCGCGGCGGGCGGATCGGCAGCGGGCGTGTACCTCGCGGTCGCGGTCTGGGGCCTGGCCTTCGGCGGCGCGGCGACGCTGTTCCAGACCGCCTCGGCCCAGGCCGCCGGCGACGCGGCGGACGTGGCGCAGTCGATGGTCGTGACGACCTGGAACCTCGCCATCGCGGGCGGCGGGCTGGCAGGCGGCCTGCTGCTGCAGGGCGGCGGCGCGGGCAGCCTGCCCTGGTCGCTGCTGGCGTTGCTGGTGCCCGGGCTGGTGCTGGCGTGGCGGGCCTGCGAGCACGGCTTTCCGGACGCGCGTGGCGCGGCGGCGGCACCGGCACGCTGACCCCAAAGGCAGGCCACGCGCCTGCCTTCTTTCTTTGATGCCGTGCGCGCATTGAAACCGCGCCCACAAATCATCAATGGCGATGGCCACCGCGCCACCTGCCACAGCATCCATTTCGCTACATTCGAAGGATGCAAGCCTCCCCCGCTCCCACCCTTTCGATCAAGCAGGTGCTGTTCTGTGGCGCCATGATCGTCACGCTCTCGATGGGCATCCGCCACGGCTTCGGCCTCTGGCTGCAGCCCATCACGCAGGCACAGGAGTGGAACCGACAGACCTTCTCGTTCGCGCTGGCGGTGCAGAACCTGTCGTGGGGCATCTTCGGCGTGTTCGCGGGCATGCTGGCCGACCGCTTCGGCGCGTTCCGCGTGCTGATCGGCGGCTCGCTGCTGTACGCGGCAGGCCTCTTCGGCATGGCGCATTCGCCGACGCCGCTGCTGTTCACGTTGAGTGCGGGCGTGCTGATCGGCGCGGCGCAGGCGGGCTCGACCTACGCCGTGATCTACGGCGTGATCGGCCGGCAGATCCCGGCCGAGCGCCGCTCGTGGGCGATGGGCGTGGCCGCGGCGGCCGGCTCATTCGGGCAGTTCCTGATGGCGCCCATCGAAGGCCGCCTGATCGGGGCCTTCGGCTGGCAGACGGCGCTGGCCGTGGTGGCGGTGCTGGTGCTGGTGATCGTGCCGCTGGCCTTCGGCCTGCGCGAACCCAAGACCGCGGCCCTGGGCGGCCACCGTGACCAATCGGTGCTGCAGGCCGTGGGCGAGGCCTTCCGCTACCCGAGCTTCGGCTTGCTGATGGCGGGCTACTTCGTCTGCGGCTTCCAGCTGGCTTTCATCGGCATCCACATGCCGACCTACCTGCGCGACAAGAACCTGTCGCCCGAAGTGGCGGGCTACGCGCTGGCGCTGATCGGCCTGTTCAACGTGTTCGGCACCTACACCGTCGGCCTGCTGGGGCAGAAGCTGTCCAAGCCCAAGATCCTGGCGGCCATCTACTTTGCACGGGCGGTGTCGATCGCCCTCTTCCTGCTCGTGCCGATCTCGCCGCTGAGCGTGTACGTCTTCTCGGCGGCGATGGGCTTCCTGTGGCTGTCGACCGTGCCGGCCACCAACGCCATCGTGGCGGGCATCTTCGGCGTGGCCCACCTGTCGATGCTCAGCGGCTTCGTGTTCCTGAGCCATCAGGTGGGGTCGTTCCTGGGCGTGTGGCTGGGCGGCTTCCTGTATGACACGACGGGCAGCTACAGCATCGTCTGGTACATCTCGATCGCGCTGGGCGTGTTCGCGGCGCTGATCAACCTGCCGGTCAAGGAAAGCGCCATTGCGCGCGGAGTGCGGCCGGCCGCCGTGGCGGGCTGACGGCCCGCGCTTTTCGTCTCTTGTTTGCAAGGAGCCATCGCCATGACGCCCCGCACACGCAACCACTACCTGGCCCAGGCCGCCTGGCTCGCCGCCGTGCTGGCGGCGCTGGGCGGCGTGTTCGCGCTGTACGTGCATCCGACGTTCCTGGTCACGCTGGTCGACCAGGTGTGGTCCTGTTTCTGAACAACTTCGCCCCGAAATGCCCGCAAGTCGGGCCCAGGCAGCTATGAAAGATGTAGCAATCCCCGTGCATGCGAGCACGGCGCCCTCTGAATGGATCGTGCGCTGGTCGCATCTGCTTGCCCCGAACGCCACGGTGCTCGACGTGGCCTGCGGGTCCGGGCGGCACATGCAATGGTTCGCCGGGCGCGGGCATGCGGCGACCGGCGTCGACCGGTCGCCCGAGGCCGTCGAGGCGGCCGGCGCCTTCGGTCGCGTGGTGGCGGCCGACATCGAATCGGGCCCCTGGCCCTTCGCGGCCCAGCGCTTCGGCGCGGTGGTCGTCACCAACTACCTCTGGCGCCCGCGCATGGCCGACGTCGTGGCCGCCGTGGCGCCGGGCGGCGTGCTGCTGTACGAGACCTTCGCCGCCGGCAACGAGACCGTCGGCAAACCCTCGCGGCCCGATTTCCTGCTGCAGCCGGGCGAGCTGCTCGGGGCCTGCGCCAGCCTGCAGGTGATCGCCTATGAAGACGGCTTCCTGCCGGAGCCGGCGCGCTTCGTCCAGCGCATCGCCGCCGTGCGGCCCGGCGAAGCGGCCGCGGGCGCCCCGCCGCGCCACTTCCTGAAGGCCAGCTGAGCTGGCCGACACAACTGTCTCCGGCCCGGCCGGAGTCAGTAGAATGGCCGCTTTCGTCCACCGACAAAGAGATTCCCTTGGAGCAACTGACAGGCAGCATCGTCGCGCTCGTCACGCCGATGCACGACGACGGCAGTGTCGACTACCCCGCCCTGCGGCGGCTCATCGACTGGCACATTGACGAAGGCACCGACTGCCTTGGCGTGGTCGGCACCACCGGCGAATCGCCGACGGTCGATGTGGAAGAGCACTGCGAAATCATCCGCGTATCCGTCGAGCAGGCCCGGGGCCGCGTGCCCGTGATGGCCGGCTGCGGCGCGAACTCGACCAAGGAAGCCATCGAGCTCGCCAAGTTCGCCAAGGGCGTCGGCGCCGACTCGCAGCTGCAGGTCGTTCCCTACTACAACAAGCCCACGCAAGAGGGCCAGTACCAGCACTTCAAGGCCATCGCCGAAGCTGTCGGCGACCTGCCCGTCGTGCTGTACAACGTGCCCGGCCGCACCGTCGCCGATATGGCGCACGACACCGTGCTGCGCCTGGCGCAGGTGCCCGGCATCATCGGCATCAAGGAAGCCACCGGCAACATCGAACGTGCCCAGTGGCTCATCCGCGACCTGCCGAAGCACTTTGCCGTCTACTCCGGCGACGACCCGACCGCGGTCGCGCTCATGCTGTGCGGCGGCCAGGGCAACATCAGCGTCACGGCCAACGTGGCGCCGCGCAAGATGCACGAGCTGTGCGTGGCGGCGCTGGCCGGCGACGTCAAGCGCGCGATGCAGCTGCAGTTCGAACTGATGCCGCTGCACCGCAACCTGTTCGTCGAACCCAACCCGATCCCGCTCAAGTGGGCCATGGCCCGCCTGGGTCTGTGCGGCGGCGCCCTGCGGCTGCCGCTCACGGAACTCGGCGAAGCGAGCCGCCCGGCGGTCGAGGGCGCCCTGCGCGCCACCGGCCTGCTCAAGGACTGACCGAGCTTCCCACCGATCACACCGGTTCCCGCCTGCCCTTTCCCCCTGTTCGCAGCAAGGTCAAGCAACCTTTTGCCGCAACGGTGCTCAGAGAGGGCGGGGCGCTGGGGCCCATCGATTGACCGAACCATTCCACCAAGGAAGACGACGTTGAAGAACATTTCGCGACTTGCACTGCTGGCCCTCGTTGCCAGCCTCGCCGCCTGCTCCGTCCTCGAGAGCGACAAGATCGACTACAAGAGTGCAGGCAAGGCCCCGACGCTCGAAGTCCCACCTGACCTTTCGCAGCTCTCGCGTGACAACCGCTACGCGGTGCCGGGCGGCGCCGTCACCGCCAACGCCTACCAGGCCGGCATCGCGAACGCACCGGGCATCCCCACCGCCGTGGCCAACATTGGCGACGTGCGCATGGAGCGCTCAGGCACGCAGCGTTGGATCGTCATCAACCGCACGCCCGACCAGCTCTGGGAGCCCGTCAAGGACTTCTGGCAGGAAAGCGGCTTCCTGCTGACCACCGACCAGCGCAACCTGGGCATCATGGAAACCGACTGGGCCGAGAACCGCGCCAAGCTGCCGCAGGACATCATCCGCGGCACGCTGGGCAAGCTGGTCGACTCGGTCTACTCGACCGGCGAACTCGATCGCTTCCGCACCCGCCTGGAGCGCAGCACCAACGGCACCGAGATCTTCGTCAGCCACCGCGGCATGCAGGAGGTCTACAACAATTCCCGCCAGGACCAGACCGTGTGGCAGCCCCGCCCGAGCGATCCTGAGCTCGAGACCGAATTCCTGCGCCGCCTGATGGTCAAGCTCGGCGTGTCGCAAGAGCAGTCGAAGATCCTCGCCGCGACCACCGCAGCGCCCAAGACCGCCACCGTGGCCACCGTCGGCAACCAGCCGGTCGTGCAGATCAGCGAAGGCTTCGACCGCGCATGGCGCCGCGTCGGCCTGGCCCTGGACCGCACCGGCTTCACCGTCGAAGACCGCGATCGCAGCGCCGGCACCTACTACGTGCGCTACGTGACGCCGAACCCCGACAAGAAGGACGATGGCTTCTTCGGCAAGCTGTTCAGCTCCAAGAAGGACGAAGCGCCGATCAAGTTCCGCATCTCGGTCAAGAGCCAGGGCGAAGCCACCACGGTCTCGGTCCTGAACGACGCCGGCGCGCCCGAAACCTCGGCCAACGCGCAGCGCATCGTCAAGGTCATCGCCGACGACCTGAAGTAAGCCCCATGCTCCGCTTCCGAAGCCTCGGCAGCGGCAGCACGGGCAACGCCGCGCTGGTCGAAGCAACGACCAGCGCCGGCCGCACCACCCGCCTCCTCGTCGACTGCGGCTTCGGCATCCGCCAGCTCGACCGGCGCCTGGCCCAGGCGGGCCTGGCTGCCGCAGACCTCGACGCCGTCTTCATCACCCATGAGCATGGCGACCACATCGGTTGCGCCCATGCCCTGTCGCTGCGCGACCGCATTCCGGTCTGGATGAGCGAAGGCACCTGGCTCGCGACCGGCGGGCGCGACTACGAAGGCCGCCTGCACCTGGCGCGCGACGATGCCGAGTTCACGGTCGGCGACCTCTGCCTGCAACCCTTCACCGTGCCCCACGACGCCCGCGAGCCGCTGCAGCTGCGCTGCACCGACGGCAACCGCACGCTGGGCGTACTGACCGACCTGGGCCACGCCACCAGCCACGTGCTGGCCCGGCTGCGCGGCGCGCATGCGCTGCTGCTGGAGTTCAACCACGACAGCGACCTGCTGGCCGGCTCGGCCTACCCGTCGTTCCTGAAGCAGCGCGTGGGCGGCAACTACGGCCACCTGTCGAACACCGCGGCGGCCGAGATCGCGCGTGCCGTGCTTCACGACGGGCTGCGCCACGTGGTCGCGGCGCACCTGAGCGAGCAGAACAACCGGCCCGAGATCGTGCGGCGCCTGATGGCCGAGGCGCTGGGCGGCGATGAAGCCGAGATGCTCACGGCCACCGCCGCCGACGGCTCACCCTGGCTCGACGTCTGAGCAGGCGAGGCATTGCCCTCCCCCAATGAAAAAGCCGCCCGAGGGCGGCTTTTTGCATGGTGCGGACCTGCAGCGGAATTACTGCTTCGGTGCCTCGCCCTTCTTGGCGGCCTCGGTCGCGGCGTTGGCGGCGTCCAGGGCCGAAGAAGCGGCAGCCGACGGTGCCGACGCAGGTGCGGCGGCCGGCGGTGCGGCGGGTGCGGGTTCGGTCACGGGAGCGGGCGGCGGGGTCACGACCGCGGGGGCGACGTCCTCTTTCTTTCCGCAGGCCACCAGGGCGGCAGCGGCGATCAGCGAGGCAATCAGGACGGACGACGACTTCTTCATGAGGACTCCTTTGGCAATGAAGGTCTGGAACCAAAAAATTCTAGACCGCCAACCCCGCCCGGATATGTCGCAGGGGTGTATTTGCGGCATTGGCTTACAAGCCGAGCGTGGAGGCGGGAAAGGCCGGTCGCCCCTGGCGCCAGCGCTCGTCGAGGCCTTCGCGCAGGTCGCGCCGCGCACGCGGCTCGCTGCTGCAGACACCGCGGCTGCGTTCGGGGTCGATGCGGTGCAGGCACCAGGTGGGCGTCCAGAAGGCGCTGGGCACCTCCTCTGCCGTGCCTGAGCGACCTGCCGCGCGGCATTCGACGATGTGGTCCCAGGTGCGGCGCCACGTCACGAAACGCGCATGACCACGCTCGATCAGGTCGAAGCGCCCTGCCAGCAGCAACAGGCGACGCCCGCTGGCCGACCACGCCTGCAGCGCCTCGATGCTCGCGCGCTCGCCCAGGGGCCAGTCGGCGAAGTCGGGGTCGCTGAAGACGATCTCGTTCCAACCCTGGTGCGCAGCGGCGGACAAGGCCCCGCGAACGAGGTCGGCGAACGCCTCGCGTCCGTCGAAGCGGCCTTCGGTCAGGACCGGTGCGGCACCTTCATTCGGCATGCAGCCAGCCCGCCTCGCACCACTCGCCCAGCAGCGCCCGCGCGCCCTCGCTGGCGCGGGCCAGCTCGCGCGCACCGAGCGCACGCTGGTCGGCCAGCCGCCGCATCAGCGTGGCGTCGGCCCCGCCGGCGCGGAAGCTCTCGCCGTTGATGTAGACGTGCCGCGCGTCGTAGAGCATGCGCGTGCGGCGGTCGAGCGCGACTTCGCGCAGCACCTCGGGCACTTCGTTGCCCTCGCCGAACCAGACGTTGGCCTTCGGCTCGGTGAGCGATTCGCCCAGCGCGCGGTCGATGGCGTCGGGGTCGCGCAGCGCGGCCTCGACGGCCTTGCGTGCGAAGTCCTGCAGCGCAGCCGGCATCGCGGCCGGGGCCTCGACGGCAGGTTGCGATGGGTCGCGGTAGCGCGCGAGCTCGGCCGGACCCGCGTCTTCCAGGTCTTCGGCATAGGCCTGCGCCACGCGCGCCAGCAGGTCGGCGCCCAGCTCGCCCACGGCGGACGACCGCAGCCCGATGGAATACGTCATGCAGTCGTCGCCCACCGCCACGCCGTCGTGGGCGTATTTGGGCGGCAGGTACAGCATGTCGCCGGGCTCGAGCACGAAGATCTGCTCGGGCTCGAAGTGCTCGAGCACCTTGAGCGGCACGTCGGGCTGCAGCCGCAGGTCGGACTGCTTGCCGATGGACCAGCGGCGCTGGCCCTGCGCCTGCAGCAGGAACACGTCGTAGCTGTCGAAATGCGGGCCGACGCCGCCGGTGTCGCTCGCGTAGCTGATCATGAGGTCGTCCAGGCGCGCGTCGGGCAGGAAGCGGAACTGCCGCAGCAGGTCGTGCACGCCGTCGTGGTGCAGGTCGACGCCCTGCACCAGCATCGTCCAGCCCGGCTGCTTCAGCGGCGGCAGCGCGCGCCGGGGCAACGGGCCGTGCTTGAGCGACCAGCCGGCCTTCCCATGCCGGATCAGGCGCGACTCGACCCCCTCGCGCTCCGCCAGCGCGAACAGCGCTTGGCGGTCGATCGGTGGCACCATCGAGGGAACGGCCTGCCGGATCAGCAGGGGTTTCTTTTGCCAGTACCGGCGCATGAACTGCGCGGGACTCAGGCCGCCAAGCAAGGGCAGCGGTTGATTGATCTCCATGGGAGAATTCTGCAATGGAAATCTCTGAACAATGCGTGGTCGGCCTGACCTGGACCATGAAAGACACGCTCGGCGATGTGCTGGACGTGCTCGACGAGCCGGTGGAATTCATGGTGGGCGGCGACGACCTCTTCGACGTGATCGAGGCCGCCCTGCAGGGCCATGAGCCCGGTGCGCGCGTCCAACTGCAGATCGAACCCGAGCAGGGCTTCGGCGACTTCAACGACCAGCTGCTCTTCCTGGAGCCGCGCACGCTGTTCCCCGAAGGCACCGAGGAAGGCATGACCTTCGACGGCTCCGCCCTGCCCAAGGGCGTGAGCGACGGCATCCCCAAGGACGCGATCTACACCGTGGCCGAGATCTACCCCGACCACCTCGTGCTCGACGGCAACCACCCGCTGGCGGGCATCGCGATCCGCCTGGACATCACGGTGCGTTCGGTGCGCGAAGCCACCGAAGAAGAAGTCGGCCGCGGCACGGCAGGCACTGCCTTCTTCAAGGTCCCGCCGATGGCGCCGGGCGGCCAGATGCTGCACTGAGACCACGCCACTTCACAAAGCAAAAGCCGGGCAGTGCCCGGCTTTTTTCTTTGCGCGCGCGGCCGACCGCTTACATGCGCGAGATGTGCCCGTTGTCGATGCGCACGCGGTCGCCGATGCGCAGGTCGCCCGGGTTTTGCACGTCGAAGGCACGGTAGCCGCCCCGGTCGGTCTGCACCGAGACGCGGTAGCTTTCGTAGGCACGCGGGCCGTTCTGCTGGGCCTCGATGGTGTTGCCCAGCAAGGCGCCGCCCACGAGGCCGAGCGCAGTGGCTGCGGCACGGCCGTTGCCGCGTCCGAACTGGTTGCCCACCACGCCGCCGATGAGACCGCCCGCGATGGCACCGCCACCCGTGGTGCCGACGCCTGCGGTTTCGCTGCGCAGTACCTCGATGTTGGCCACGTGGCCGTACTCGACGTAGGCGGCTTCCTGGTACTGGATCGCCCGCGGCGGGGCCTGGTAGGGGTAGCGCGAGGCCTGGTAGACCGGGGCCGGCGCGACACAGGCCGTGAGCGTGGCCAGTGCGAGCACGGACGCCGTGACGGAAATGAAGCGCATTGAGATGTTCATGAAAGAGGCTCCTCGAAGAAAACAGCACGCGCCCGGACGGGCTGCATGCCTGCCTGTGTCTAACGCCTCAGCCGAAGCCGCGATGACGAAAGACACACGCTGAAACCTTCGAGACGAACCACGCGCCGGCGGTTCCGTTCTTTACGCCTTGGATACTCAGGTGCCCTTCAGCTTTGCTGGGGCAAAGGCTCAGTGCTTGCCCGTCGAGCCGTAGCCGCCCTCGCCGCGTTGCGAGGCCTCGAACTCGGCGACCACGCGAAACTGCGCCTGCACCACCGGCACGATCACCAGCTGCGCGAGCCGCTCCATCGGCTGCAGCACGAAGGGCGTGTTGCTGCGGTTCCAGGCGCTGACCTTCAGCTCGCCCTGGTAGTCGCTGTCGATCAGGCCGACGAGGTTGCCCAGCACGATGCCGTGCTTGTGGCCCAGGCCCGAGCGCGGCAGGATCAGCGCCGCATAGGCCGGATCGGCCAGGTGGATCGCGATGCCGGTGCCCACCAGTTGCCAGGCATTGGGTTCGAGCGTGACCGGGGCGTCGAGGCAGGCCCGCAGGTCGAGGCCGGCGCTTCCGGGGGTGGCATACGCGGGCAATTGATCCACCATGCGCGGATCGAGGATTCGGACGTCTACGTTCACTGACTTGCTGCCTTGTTTACTTCTGTTGCTGTTCTTTTTGCCTGCGGGCGGCCTCTTCGAGCACCTGCTGCCACTTGGCGACCCCGGGCCTCAGGTTGAGCCCCTTGAGAAAACGCTTGCCGAACCAGGCCGCCGCGGCGGCGCCCAGGACGAGCACGGAGAGCGGCACGCCGATGGCCCACAGCACCAGGAACACCAGCGCCCCCATGCCGGCCAGCACCTTGAGCGTGCCCAGGGGGATGGCCTTGGTGCCGTCTGCCTTCGCGGCCTCGCCACCCGGCGATTCACGCCGCGTGGCCACGGTGCCCTGCGCACCGGGCGAAGGCGTCATGCCGACGTCCAGCCCGTGCTCGGATTCCTTGCCCGGAACGCGGGCAGACTGGCCGGCCCGCGCCGACAACTGCTCCACGTAACGGGCGAAGTCGCCATTCGGCGGTGTGTTCGATTCGGTGTTCATCAGGCCCTCCAATCCGGAAGTCGCGCGGCAATCTCCGTCATCAGTTCACGCGCCAGCCGAAGCTTGGGCGCACGGGGCAGTTCACGCACGCCCTTCGCGTCCACCAGCAGCAGCGCGTTGTCGTCCTGCCCGAAGGTCAGCGGGCCGATGTTGCCCACCAGCAGCGGAATGCCCTTGCGCTCGCGCTTGGCCTTGGCGTGCTCGGCGAGGTTCTCGCTCTCGGCGGCGAAGCCCACGCAGAACAGCTTCCTGGCCTGGGCGCGTTCGCTTTTTGCCACCGTGAGCAGGATGTCGGGGTTCTCGACGAAGTGCAGCACCGGCGTCTGGCCGCTGCCGTCTTTCTTGATCTTCTGGTCGCTGTGCGTCGCCGGGCGCCAGTCGGCCACGGCGGCCGTTGCTACAAAAATGCTAGCTGCCTGCGCAGCGCGGGTGGTGGCTTCGAGCATCTCCTGCGCCGACAGCACGTCGATGCGGCTCACGCCGCGTGGGGTCGGCAGGTGCACCGGGCCGGCCACCAGCGTGACCTCGGCGCCGGCCTCGCGCGCCGCGCGGGCGATGGCGAAACCCATCTTGCCGGACGAATGGTTGGTGATGCCGCGAATCGGGTCCAGCGCCTCGAAGGTCGGGCCGGCCGTGACCAGCACCTTCTGCCCCGCCAGCAGCTTGGGCTGGAAGAAGGCCGTGATGTCCTCGAGCAGCTGCGCCGGTTCGAGCATGCGCCCGTCGCCGGTTTCGCCGCAGGCCTGCCAGCCGCTGCCCACGCCCAGCACGGTCGCGCCGTCGGCCGACACCTGCATCAAATTGCGCTGCGTGGCCGGATGGGCCCACATCTCGCGGTTCATGGCCGGGGCGATCAACAGCGGCACGCGGTCGGTCGGACGCGCCAGGCACAGCAGGCTCAGCAGCTCGTCGGCGCGGCCCTGCACCAGCCGCGCGATGAAGTCGGCGCTGCAGGGCGCCAGCACGATCGCATCGGCCTCGCGGCTCAGGTTGATGTGCGGCATGTTGTTGGGCTCGCGGGCGTCCCACTGCGAGGTGTAGACGGTGCGCCCCGAGAGCGCCTGCATGGTGACCGGCGTCATGAACTGCTCGGCCGCCTCGGTCATCACGACCTGGACGGTGGCGCCCGCCTTCACGAGCAGGCGGCACAGCTCGGCCGATTTGTAGCAGGCGATGCCCCCTGTGAGTCCGAGGACGATGTGTTTGCCGGCGAGATCTTGCATGGGACATATTGTTGCTCACATACCGACAAGATCAGGAACCGGATGGCCTTCGGCCGTGGAGGCACAAAGGGGACACCTATAATCGCAATTTCCCACTGCCCGGATTCACGCGTCCGGAACTGGCATGACCAAATTTGTCTTCGTCACCGGTGGTGTCGTATCTTCCCTTGGCAAGGGAATCGCCTCCGCCTCGCTCGCCGCGATCCTCGAATCGCGCGGCCTCCAAGTCACCCTCATCAAGCTCGATCCGTACATCAATGTCGACCCCGGCACGATGTCACCGTTCCAGCATGGTGAAGTGTTCGTCACCGATGACGGCGCCGAGACCGACCTCGACCTCGGCCACTACGAGCGCTTCATCAACACGCGGATGCGCAAGGCCAACAACTTCACGACCGGTCAGATCTACAAGACCGTGCTCGAGAAGGAACGCCGCGGCGACTACCTCGGCAAGACCGTCCAGGTCATTCCGCACATCACCAACGAGATCCAGGAATACATCAAGCGCGGCGCCGGCATCGGCACGGCGCATGAAGTGGACGTGGCCATCGTCGAAATCGGCGGCACCGTCGGCGACATCGAGTCGCTGCCCTTCCTGGAAGCCGTGCGCCAGATGAGCCTGCGCATGGGCCCGAACAACTCGGCCTTCGTGCACCTGAGCTACGTGCCCTGGATCGCCGCCGCCGGCGAGCTCAAGACCAAGCCCACGCAGCACACCGCCAAGGAACTGCGCGCCATCGGCATTCAGGCCGACGCCCTGCTGTGCCGCGCCGACCGCCCGATCCCCGACGACGAGCGCGCCAAGATCTCGCTGTTCTCGAACGTGCCCGAATGGGGCGTGATCTCCATGTGGGACGTGGACACCATCTACAAGGTGCCCCGCATGCTGCACGAACAGGGCCTCGATGGCCTGATCTGCGACAAGCTGCGCATCAACACCCCGCCGGCCAAGCTCACGCGCTGGGACGAGCTGGTGTACGAGGTCGAGCATCCGCAACAGGAAGTGTCGATCGCCATGGTCGGCAAGTACGTCGACCTGTCGGACAGCTACAAGTCGCTCAACGAAGCGCTGCGTCACGCCGGCATGAAGAACCATGCGCGCGTGAAGATCGACTACATCGACTCCGAGACGATCACGGCGCAAGACGTGTCGCGCCTGGCCAAGTACGACGCCATCCTGGTGCCCGGCGGCTTCGGCCAGCGCGGCGTCGAAGGCAAGATCTCGGCCGCCCGCTTCGCCCGCGAATCGAAGGTGCCCTACCTGGGCATCTGCCTGGGCATGCAGGTCGCCACCATCGAGTACGCCCGCCACGTGGCCGGCCTGAAGAACGCCAACAGCACCGAGTTCGACCCGGAAACGCCCACCCCCGTGATCGCGCTGATCACCGAGTGGAAGGACCGCGACGGCACCGTGAAGACGCGCGACGAGAAGTCCGACCTCGGCGGCACCATGCGCCTGGGCGCGCAAAGCTCCGACGTCTCGCCGGGCACGCTGGCGCACAGCATCTACGGCGACGTGGTCACCGAGCGCCATCGCCACCGCTACGAAGCCAACGTCAACTACCTGGACGAGCTGCGCAACGCCGGCCTCGTGATCTCGGCGCTCACGCAGCGCGAACACCTGACCGAAATCGTCGAGCTGCCGCAGAACGTGCACCCGTGGTTCATGGGCGTGCAGTTCCACCCCGAGTTCAAGTCAACGCCGTGGGGCGGCCATCCGTTGTTCAACGCCTTCATCAAGGCGGCGCTCGACCACAAGGACAAGGGCGCGGGCAGCACCAACAAGACGCTCAAGGCAGTGGCATGAAGCTTTGCGGATTCGACATCGGGCTGGACCAGCCTTTCTTCCTGATCGCCGGCCCCTGCGTGGTCGAATCCGAGCAGCTGCAGATGGAGACGGCCGGCACGTTGAAGGAAATCACCGCGTCGCTGGGCATCCCGTTCATCTTCAAGAGCAGCTTCGACAAGGCCAACCGCTCCTCGGGCACGAGCTTTCGCGGCCCGGGCCGCGACAAGGGCTTGGAGATCCTGGCCAAGGTGAAGCGCGAACTCGGCCTGCCCGTGCTGACCGACGTGCACACCCATGAAGACATCACCGAGGCCGCCAAGGTGGTCGACGTGCTGCAGACACCCGCCTTCCTGTGCCGCCAGACCGACTTCATCCACGCCGCGGCGCAGTCGGGCAAGCCGGTGAACATCAAGAAGGGCCAGTTCCTCGCACCGCACGACATGAAGAACGTGATCGACAAGGCCCGCGCTGCTGCAAAAGAAGCCGGCCTGGACGAAGACAGCTTCATGGCCTGCGAACGCGGCGCCAGCTTCGGCTACAACAACCTCGTGTCGGACATGCGCTCACTGGCGATCATGCGCGAGACGAAGGCGCCGGTCGTGTTCGACGCCACCCACTCGGTGCAGCTGCCCGGCGGCCAGGGCACCAGCTCGGGCGGCCAGCGCGAAATGGTGCCCGTGCTCTCGCGCGCGGCCGTGGCCGTGGGCGTGGCCGGTCTCTTCATGGAGACGCACCCCGATCCGAACAAAGCCCTGAGCGACGGCCCCAACGCCGTGCCGCTCAAGCACATGAAGGCCCTGCTCGAGACGCTCGTCGCGCTCGACCGGGTCACCAAGAAAAACGCTTTCCTCGAGGACAGTTTTCAAGCATGAGCAGCGGTTACGTCATTGCCCACGTCGAAGTCACCAACCCGACGCAGTACGAGGAATACAAGAAGTGGTCGAGCGTCGCGATGCAGGCGCACGGCGCCGAAGTCTGCGTGCGCGGCGGCCAGGTGCAGCCGCTCGAAGGCGACTGGAAGCCCACCCGCGTCGTCGTGCTCAAATTCCCCAGCTTCGAAAAGGCCAAGGCCTTCTACGAGACGCCCGAATACCTGAAGGCGCGTGAAGCGCGTGCCGGCGCCGCCATCATGAACATGATCGCGGTCGAAGGCCTTTGATTCCGTTTTTTGCCAGTCCACTCCACCAAGAGACCCAGAGAAAGAGATAGAGATGAGTGCAATCGTTGACATCGTCGGCCGCGAAATTCTCGACAGCCGAGGCAACCCCACCGTCGAGTGCGACGTGCTGCTCGAGTCGGGCACCATGGGCCGCGCGGCCGTGCCCTCGGGCGCTTCGACCGGTTCGCGCGAGGCCATCGAGCTGCGCGACGGCGACAAGAGCCGCTACCTCGGCAAGGGCGTGCTGAAGGCCGTCGAGAACATCAACACCGAGATCTCGGAAGCCGTGCTGGGCCTGGACGCCAGCGAACAGGCCTTCCTGGATCGCACGATGATCGACCTGGACGGCACCGACAACAAGGCCCGCCTGGGCGCCAACGCCACCCTCGCCGTCTCGATGGCCGTGGCCCGCGCCGCGGCCGAAGAGTCGGGCCTGCCCCTGTACCGCTACTTCGGCGGCATGGGCGGCATGCAGCTGCCGGTGCCGATGATGAACGTCATCAACGGCGGCGCGCACGCCAACAACAGCCTGGACCTGCAAGAGTTCATGATCATCCCCGTGGGCGCCAAGAGCTTCCGCGAGGCCGTGCGCTACGGCGCCGAAGTGTTCCACGCCCTGAAGAAGATCCTGGGCGACCGCGGCATCAGCACCGCCGTGGGCGACGAAGGCGGCTTCGCTCCCAGCGTCGAGAGCCACGAAGCAGCCATCCAGCTGATCCTGGAAGCCATCGACAAGGCCGGCTACACCGCCGGCGAGCAGATCGCCCTGGGCCTGGATTGCGCGGCCAGCGAGTTCTACAAGGACGGCAAGTACGTGCTGTCCGGCGAAAACCTGTCGCTCACGGCCGAAAGCTGGACCGACATGCTCGCGACCTGGGTCGACAAGTACCCGATCATCAGCATCGAAGACGGCATGCACGAAGGCGACTGGGACGGCTGGAAGCACCTGACCGAACGCCTGGGCAAGCGTGTGCAGCTGGTGGGCGACGACCTGTTCGTCACCAACACCAAGATCCTGCAAGAGGGCATCGACAAGGGCATCGCCAACTCGATCCTGATCAAGATCAACCAGATCGGCACGCTGACCGAGACCTTCGCCGCCATCGAGATGGCCAAGCGCGCAGGCTACACGGCCGTCATCTCGCACCGTTCGGGCGAAACCGAAGACAGCACCATCGCCGACATCGCCGTGGGCACCAATGCCGGCCAGATCAAGACCGGCTCGCTGTCGCGTTCGGACCGCATCGCCAAGTACAACCAGCTGCTGCGCATCGAAGAAGACCTCGGCGACATCGCCGTCTACCCGGGCCGCGGCGCGTTCTACAACCTCAAGTAGCGCCTCGCAGCCTGCATGCGCGCGCGCTTCGTCCCTCCTCTCATCCTGGTGCTGCTGCTGGTCATCCTGCAGTGGCAGCTGTGGAACGGGCGCGGCAGCGTGCGCGAGGTCGCCCAGCTGAGGACCCAGCTGGCCGACCAGAAGGACGCCAACGCCAAGGCCGCCCTCAACAACGAGCGGCTGGCGTCCGAAGTCAATGACCTGAAAGACGGCCTCGAGATGGTCGAGGAACGCGCGCGCGCGGAACTCGGCATGGTCAAACCGAACGAAGTCTTCGTGCAGATCGCGCACTGATCCTTTCTTTCGCCGCTTCTCGATGCCAGAGCTTCTCTCGGCCTCCGCCTTTGCGCTGTGGGGTTCTCCCGTCACCTGGCTCGAACTCGTCGCCGCCGTGCTCGCGCTCGCGATGGTCGGCTGCAACATGCGCGAGATCCACTGGGGCTGGCCGCTGGCGATCGTCAGCTCGCTGCTCTACGTGGTGGTGTTCGCCAACGCACGCATCTACGGCGACGCCTCCCTTCAAGTCTTCTTTGCCTTCGTCGCCCTGTGGGGCTGGGCGCAATGGCTGCGCGGCTTTCGCGCCGACGGCAGCGCCTTGCGGGTCAGCCGGCTGTCGCCGCGCGGTACCGCGTACGCCCTCCTGGCCTGCGCCATTGCGTGGCCCGTGGTCGCCCTCTTCCTGCGTCGCTTCACCAACACCGACGTGCCCTGGTGGGACGGCTTCGTCACCGGCCTGAGCCTGGTCGGGCAGTTCCTGCTCGGACGCAAGTTCATCGAGAACTGGCTCATCTGGCTGGCCGTGAACGTGGTCAGCGTGGGCCTGTTCATCCACAAGGGCCTGTGGCTCACGACAGCGCTGTACGCGGTGTTCGCCATGCTCAGCGTGGCCGGCTTCCTGGCATGGCAGCGACGCCTGCCGAAGGCCACGACGAAGGCGGTGCCGGCATGACGCCGAACCTGCCGACCGGCTGCGTCATCGCGCTCGTGGGTGCCGAGAGCACGGGCAAGACCGAGCTCTCGCGCGCCATCGCACAGCGCCTGCAGGACCGCGGCACGCCCGTCACGCTGGTGGGCGAGTACCTGCGCGAATGGTGCGAGCGCGAAGGCCGCACACCGCGCCCCGACGAGCAACAGGCCATCGCCGACGAACAGAGGCGCCGCATCGACGCGGCTGCCACCACGGGCGTGGTGGTGGCCGACACCACGGCGCTCATGACGGCGGTCTACAGCGAGCAGTTGTTCGCCGACACCTCGCTCTACGACAGCGCCCTTGCTGCGCAGCGGCGCTATGCCATCACGCTGCTCACCGCGCTCGACCTGCCCTGGGTGGCCGACGACATGCGCGACGGCCCGCATGCGCGCCAGCCGACCGACACGCTCGTGCGCGCCGCGCTCTCGCGCGCGGGGCTCTCGTACGCCGTGGTGCACGGCAGCGGCGGCGAACGGCTGGCGAACGCATGGAATGCGATCAACACCATCGCCGGCAACGAAGGCCGTGCCCGCACGCGCACCCGCCGCGATGCGAAGCCCGCCTCGTGGACATGGCCTTGCGAGAAGTGTTCCGACCCGGAATGCGAACATAAGCTCTTCAGCGACCTGATGGCGCGCCGCGACCCGTCCTGAGCCTTTCGGTTCGCAGGTGCTCGCGCGCCCTCTCCCCTTCACCGGAGACCCGATGCCCGTTTCGATTGCTGCGCGCCTTGCCCCGCGCGCTCCCGCCGCCGCTTTCCTCGCCCTACTGCTGACCGCCGGCGCTGCTTCTGCAGCGCCCGTGGCGGCCACCGTCGAGAACGCCACCACTCCCACGGCCTGCGCCGAGGAAGACAACGTGTCGATGGTGCTGCGCGGCGACGGTATCCGCCACATGCGCATCGAAGCGCTGCAGCCCAGCTACCTCGGCAGCATCGGCAACGACGTCACCGCGCCCGATTTCTCGGGCTGCAACTTCGACGGCGGCGCCCACCCCACCGACCCGGCGCACCGTTTCAAGAAGCGCACCGTCGTGCTGCTCGACAACGCGCAGTGGCGCATCGTCGGCATGACGCTGCCGACCTTCTGGCGTCCGGCGCGCGTGCCGGTGCAGGTCGGCGCGCGCCGCGACCGCGGCTTTCATCTGCTGCAGGTGTTCAAGAAGGAAAACGGCAAGGCGCTCGAGGCCATCGTGCTCTACCCGTCCGACGGCTACTGGCGCCTCAAGCCGCTGCCTGAGGCGCGCTTCGGCGACGGCGTGTACGGCTCGTCGTTCCTGCTCGGCCCGGTCGTGCAGGCCGGGCGACCGGTGGTGGACATCGCGTCGATCCGCGTCGTGCCGAAACCGCTGGCCATCCACCTGCGCTTCGCCGACGGCGGCAGCGCCGTGGCGCGCGTGACCGAGATCAGCCGCACCCGCACTGCACTCGACGTGACGCTCTCCCAACCCACATCGAGTGCGAAGCAGCCCTTCGCGGTGCTGCGCTCGATGTACGTGGCGCCCGACAACGCCGACATGAGCGAGGTGCGCTGGCAGGCCTCGCCGAAGGCGGCCGAGCAGGCGTTGCCGCTGCCCGAAGTGAAGACGCTGAACGCCACGCAGGTGCGCTTCGGCCGCAGCCTGCCCTCCAAGCACAACACGAGCGCGCCCGACATCGCATTCGGCGGCTTCGACGACGAAGCGCGCTGAGCTCAGGCCGCGCGCCGCACCTCGCCGGGCGTGAGGCCCAGCACGCGGCGCATGCAGCGCGCCATGTGGCTCTGGTGCGAGAAGCCGCTCTCGAGCGCCACGAGGCTCGCGGGCATCTCGCTGTTCAGCAGCAGGCTGCGCGCGCGGTCGACGCGGCGGTGCACCACGTAGGCATGCACCGCCTGGCCGGTGGAGCGCTTGAACTGCGTCTTCAGGTGCGAGGCGCTCAGGCCCGCGACCTCGGCCAGCGCGGCCAGCGACAGGTCGCCGTCTAGGTGCGCCTCGATGAACTCCGTGACGCGTTTCAGCTGCAACCGCGTCAGCCCCTGTACGGGTGACGGCGCCACCTGCGGGCCCGCAGCGATCAGTTGCACCGCGAGCGCGGTGCCCAGGCTGTCGGTGTAGAGCCGGCCGTTGGGAAAGCCCGCGCGCCGCTCGGCGTCGAGCGCCCAGGCGATGTGCTCGATCTGCGGGTCGCGAAACTGATGGCGTTCGCCGAGCACCGCGCGCTCGGCCGGCAGGCCCATCTCGTCGGCCGTGCGCACCAGCAGCGCGGGCGCCATGCGCACCACGACCGAGGTGCTCGGCGACTCTTCATGCCAGACGTCGGTGCTGCCGGCCGGCAGGATGTCGAGGTCGCCGCGCGTGTAGAGAAAGCGATGGAACTGGCAGGCGCCCGCCACCGGCGCGCCCGCGTGCAGCTTGAGGCGGTGGTCGGGCAGCGCCTCGTAGCCGACCACGCCGCCGGGGGTCCGGCGCACGTCGACGCGCAGGCTGTCGGTGGCGGGCGGCGCGACGAAGCTGTCGGCCGACAGCGCCACCTCGGACGCCGCACCACCGTGCCCGTGCAGATCGGTGTCCAGATCGGTATCGCTCATCGAAACATTATGGGCCGCGGGCGGCGTGCTTGCCGTCGACCGTTTGTGCTCCCCCACGGCTGAACGTGCGCGACCGCGAGCCGCGCGATCCGGATCATCGACCGCCATGAACACCACACCCCACACTCCCTACGCAGGCAAGAAAGCCGTCATCACCGGCGGCACCCTCGGCATGGGCCTGGCCACCGCGCAGGCGCTGCTCGACGGCGGCGCCGACGTGCTCGTGACCGGACGCAACCCGCAGAACCTGGAGGCCGCGCGCCGCGTGCTCAGCCCCTTCGGCGCGCGCGCCCATGTGCTCGCGTCCGACACGGCCTCGC
The DNA here is from genome assembly GCF_058797695.1 of Variovorax sp. GW823-FHT02B07. NCBI lineage: Bacteria > Pseudomonadati > Pseudomonadota > Betaproteobacteria > Burkholderiales > Comamonadaceae > Variovorax > Variovorax sp. GW823-FHT02B07. The sequence goes on along the minus strand of NZ_JBXAJX010000001.1, from coordinate 1,222,344 downwards.
TGACCGACATCGATGCACTGGCCGCCACGGTGCGCGAGCGCTTCGGCCGCATCGACCTGCTGCACATCAACGCGGGCATCTCGTCGCTCGAGCCCTTCGAACAGGTGACCGAGGCCGGCTACGACCGCGCCTTCGCCGTCAACACCAAGGGTCCGTTCTTCACCGTGCAGCGCCTGGCGCCGCTGATGCCGGCGGGGAGTGCGATCGTCTTCACCTCGTCCATCGCGGACGAAGGCGGCATGCATGGCATGAGCGTGTACAGCGCCACCAAGGCCGCGCTGCGCTCGATGGCCTCGGGCTTCGCGGCGGAGCTGGTGACGCGCGGCATCCGCGTGAACGTGGTGAGCCCCGGCTTCATCGACACGCCCACGCTCGGCGTGACCGATGCGAGCGCCGAGGAGCGCGCCGAGTTCATGCGCCTGGGCGACCAGATCACGCCGATGCGGCGCCACGGCACCTCGGCCGAAGTGGCGCGCGCGGTGCTCTTCTTCGCCTTCGAGGCGACCTTCACGACCGGCGCGCGCCTCACCGTCGACGGCGGGCTGGGCCAGGGCCTGACGCCGGCTGCCGCTTGATCCGATCTCTCACCAAGGACCTCACATGACCGACGTCTCCCTCATCGGCCTCGGCCCCATGGGCATCGCCCTCGCGCGCGCCCTTCGAGCATCGAAGTTCACGCTGACGGTGTGGAACCGCACCGCCGAGCGCGCGACGCCCCTCCTGAACCAGGGCACGGTGCTCGCACCGACAGCTCTGGCCGCCGTGCAGGCGAGCCCCGTCGTGCTGGTCTGCGTGGCCGACTACCCGGCGTCGCGTGCCATCCTCGCCGCGCCCGGCGTTCACGACGCGCTGCGCGGCAAGGTGCTGGTGCAGCTGAGCACCGGCACGCCGCAGGACGCGCGCGACGACTGGGCCGCGCTCAGCGGCGTGGCGTACCTCGACGGCGCCCTGCTCGCCACGCCGGGCCAGATCGGCCGGCCCGACACGCCGCTCTTCATCTCCGGCGAGGCACGCGCCCTCGCCGCCTGCCGGCCGCTGCTCGAAGCCATCGCCGGCAACATCCAGCACATGGGCGAGCCGATCGGCAACGCGGCCGCCTGGGACCTGGCCACGCTCTCGTGCATGTTCGGCGCGATGAGCGGCTTTTTCCACGGCGTGCGCATCTGCGAAGCCGAAGGGCTGCCGGTGGACGGGTTCGCGCAGATGATCGGCGCGATTTCGCCGGTGCTCGGCGAAATGATCCAGGCCGAGGGTGAGGCCATCCACGCCGGCCAGTACGGCGAGCCCGAGAGCTCGATGGCCACCTGCGCGGGCTCGGGCCGGCTCTTCGTGAAGCAGGCACGCGAGGCGCAGCTCGACGCGGGCTTTCCGGATTTCCTGATGGGGCAGTTCGAGCGCGCGATGCGCGCGGGCCTGGGCAACGAGCGCCTGGCCGCGATGGTCAAGGTGCTGCGGCAACCGCCGCAGCCCGCTTGAACCGCGTCGCGCCTACTGGACGACCGGGCTGCCCGGCAGCTGGTCGCCCAGCGGCTTGAACAGCTGCGCGGTGTCGACCGCGTCGAAGCGGTACTGCTTGCCGCAGAAGTCGCAGCCGACCTCGATGTCGCCGCGCTCGGCCAGGATTTCCTCGGCCTCTTCCACGCCGAGCCCGCGGATCATCTGCGCCACGCGCTCGCGGCCGCAGGTGCACGCGAAGTGCGGGCCCAGCAGGCCGGCCTGCGGCTCGAAGCGCAGCAGCTTCTCTTCCCAGAACAGGCGGCGCAGGATGGTCTCGACGTCGAGCGTGAGCAGCTCGTCGCGCGTGAGGCTCGACGCCAGGATCGAGATGCGGTTGTATTCCTCGTTGCGGCCGATCTGGTCCTGGTGCGCCTCGTCGTGCACCTGCTGCGAGGAGCCTTCGAGGTTGCCCTCGCCCTTGATGGGCAGGCGCTGGATCAGCAGGCCGGCCGCCACCTTGTCGTCGGCGGCGAGCACCAGCGTGGTGTCGAGCTGTTCGCTTTGCAGCATGTAGTGCTGCAGCACGTCGCTGAGCTTGCCCAGCTTCTGGCCGTCGTCGCCGAACAGCGGCACGACGCCCTGGTACGGCGTGGTGCCGGGCAGCTTGTCTTTCGGGTCGAGCGTGATGGCGCAGCGGCCCTTGTTGTTCACGTTGACCATGTCGGGCAGGTGCGCGTCGGCCGGCAGGTCGCCGATGACCTTGGCGGTGGCGCGCAGGCTCAGGTCGGGCTTGGCCTCGGCCACCGCCACCTTCACGGGGCCGTCGCCGAAGATCTGCAGGATCAGCGCGCCGTTGAACTTGATGTTGGCCTGCATCAGCGTGGCCGCGGCCGTCATCTCGCCGAGCAGTTCGGCCACGGGCGGCGGATAGGCGCCGGTGGCGGTGTTGGAGGCGCGCCGCGCAAGGATCTCCTGCCACGCATCCGTCAGGCGCACGATCATGCCGCGCACCGGCAGGCCATCGAACAGGAATTTGTGCAGCTCGCTCAAAACGGAATCTTTCTCTGTGTGCCTGCGCGGGTCAGGCGATTTTTTTCAGGCCCTTCGCGAAGCGATGGGCGTTTTCTACATAGTGCTCCGCACTCTGGCGCAGCTTGGCGGCGGCCGCATCGTCGAGCGTGCGCACCACCTTGGCGGGCGAGCCGATGATGAGGGAGTTGTCGGGAAACTCCTTGCCCTCGGTCACGACGCTGCCGGCGCCAACGATCGAATTGCGGCCGATCTTCGCGTTATTCAAGACCACCGCCTGGATGCCGATCAGCGAGTTGTCGCCGATGGTGCAGCCGTGCAGCATCACCTGGTGCCCCACCGTCACGTTGTCGCCGATGGTCAGCGGGCAGCCGATGTCGGCGTGCAGCACCGACAGGTCCTGGATGTTGCTGTTGCGCCCGATGGTCAGCACCTCGGTGTCGCCGCGCAGCACGGCGCCGAACCAGACGCTCGCGTTCTCGGCCAGTTCGACATTGCCCATGACCTGGGCGCTGTCCGCGACCCATGCGCCTTCGCCAAGGCGCGGTGCAATGCCATCCAATTCGTAAATCGCCATCGTGGTTGTCTCCGGAGGGGCAAAACTAGAATTGTAGGGATGCACCCCCGATTGAGCGCGCTGGCCGCACTGCGCCTGACAGACCCCGACGACAAGGTGGCCGCCACGCGCGCCACGGCTGCACAGGCAGCTACCATTTCCATAGCACTCGAGCCCCTGCGCACGCCCGGCGACGACGACGGTGTGCCCGGCCGCCCCGAGCGCCCGCTGCGCGTGGCCGCCACCGCCGTGCAAAAGCGTTCGCCCTTCACGCCGGAAGGCCGCGCCGCGCTGATCCATTCGATCTGCCACATCGAGTTCAACGCCATCAACCTCGCGCTGGACGCCGTGTGGCGCTACGACGGCATGCCCGAGGCCTACTACCGCGACTGGCTGCGCGTGGCCGACGAGGAGGCGCAGCACTTCACGATGCTGCACACGCACCTGCAGGGCATGGGCTGGCGCTACGGCGACTTTCCGGGCCACGACGGCCTGTGGAACATGTGCGAGAAGACCAAGGACGACGTGCTCGCGCGCATGGCGCTGGTGCCGCGCACGCTCGAGGCGCGCGGGCTCGACGCCACGCCGCTGATCCAGTCAAAGCTGAAACGCGTGAACACGCCCGATGCGCTGCGTGCGGTCGAGATCCTCGACATCATCCTGCGCGACGAAGTGGGCCACGTGGCCATCGGCAACCACTGGTACCGCTGGCTGTGCGAACGCGCCGGGCTCGACGCCGAAGCCAACTACCCGGCCCTGGTCGCGCGCTACGACGCGCCGCGCCACAAGCCGCCTTTCAACCTCGAAGCACGCGGCCGGGCGGGCTTCAGCCCCGCAGAGCTGCGCGCGCTGACCGACTCCCGCCCCGAATGACCGAAGTGATTTCCGACCAGACCTGGTCACGCGCCGAGCTGCAGGCCTGCCTGCAAGGCCGCGACACGCCGCCGCATTTCGAACGCTGCCATTTCGACGAGGCCGACCTGTCGCGCCTCGATCTGCGCGGCGCGCAGTTCACACTGTGCAGCTTCGCCGAAACCTCGTTCGACCGTGCGCAGCTGGCGGACACGCGCTGGGTCGGCTGCCGCGCGCGCCAGGCCGACTTCGGCCTCGCCGACCTCACGAACGCGCGCTTCCAGGACTGCGACCTGAACAACACGCAATGGGCGCGCACCAAGCTGGCCTCGGCGCTCTTCACGGGCGTGAAGCTCACCGGCGCGCACTTCGGCGAGGTGTCGGCGCTGGGCGTCGTGTTCAAGGATTCGCTGCTGGTCGACGCGCGCCTGCGCGGCCTGTCGTTTCGCAAGCAGACGCTCGCGCAGCTCGACCTGTCGGAGGCCGACCTGTCGGGCTGCGATTTCCGCGAGACCATCTTCGAAGGCGGCAGCCTGCGTAACGCGCACCTGAAGCTCGCGCGCTTCGAGGGCGCCGACCTGCGCGACGTGGACCTGGGCGGCCTGCGGCTGGCCAACGCCGCGCCGTTCAAGGGCGCGACCATCTCCCACCGCCAGGCCGCCGCGCTGGTCGAGGAACTGGGCCTGCGCGTCGTCTGAAATTCAGGACGTCGCGGTGCGGCTGTGCACCACCAGCTTCGGCGTGAAGTACTGAAGCACCTCGCCGCGCTGGTTGCGCGTCTGGCAGCGCATCGAGACCATCGCGCGGCCGGGCTTGGAGCGCGAGGGCGTGATGTCGACCACCTCGCTCACCACGTGCAGCACGTCGCCGGGCCGCGTGGGCTTGGGCCACTGCAGCTCGCCGCCCGAACCGATGATGCCGTCGGCCAGCGGGATGCCGCTGTCGACCAGCAGCTTCATCGTGAGCGCCGCCGTGTGCCAGCCGCTCGCGGCCAGCCCGCCGAAGAAGGTGTTCTTGGCGGCCTCTTCGTCGGTGTGGAAGGGCTGCGGGTCGAACTGCTGCGCGAAGGCCTTGATCTGCGCCGCGTCGAGCAGGTGTTCGCCGCTCTGGAAACGGTCGCCGACCTTCAGGTCTTCGAGATACAGCTTGTCCATGGGAGTCTCCTTGTTGCGTTGCCCGTCATTCTCGGGCGATCAGATGCGCTCGAGGATGGTGGCGATGCCCTGCCCGCCGCCGATGCATTGCGTGGCCAGCGCATAGCGGCCGTTCTCGCGCGCCAGCAGCGCCGCCGCCTTGCCCGTGATGCGCGCACCGGTCGCGCCCAGCGGGTGGCCGATGGCCAGGCCGCCGCCGTCGAGGTTGACGGTGGCCGGGTCGAGCCCGAGGTCGCGGATGCAGGCCAGCGCCTGCGACGAGAAGGCCTCGTTGATCTCGACCACGTCGAGGTCGGCCACGCTCAGGCCCGCACGTGCGAGCGCCTTGCGCGTGGCGGGAATCGGTCCGATGCCCATGACGGCCGGGTCGACGCCCACGGTCGCGAACGAACGGATGCGCGCCAGCGGCTTCAGGCCGTGCTTGGCGGCGAAGGCGTCGCTGGTGACCAGCACCACGGCCGCACCGTCGGTCAGCGGCGACGAGGTGCCGGCCGTGACCACGCCGTCGGGTCGGAACGCGGGCTTGAGGTTGGCCAGCGCCTCGGCCGAGGTCGAAGGGCGGATGCAGCCGTCGGCATCGACCACCTCGCCGGAGGCCAGGCGCACTGGCACGATCTCGCCGGCCAGCCGGCCCTGCGCACGCGCCTCGGCCGCCTTGCGATGCGATTCGACGGCCAGCGCTTCCTGGTCGGCGCGGCTCACGTTCCAGCGCTGCGCGACGTTCTCGGCGGTCTCGCCCATCGAGATGTAGGCATCGGTGCTGGCCAACAACTCGGGGCTGGGCGAGAAGTTGAAGCCGCCCTGCGGCACCATCGTCATCGACTCCACGCCCACGCACAGGAAAGCGTCGCCCATGCCCGCCTCGATCTGCGCGGCGGCGATGTGCACGGCCTGCATCGACGAGCCGCAGAAGCGGTTCACCGTCATGCCGCCCACCTCGTGCGGCAGCCCGGCCAGCAGGCCGACGATGCGCGCCAGGTTGTTGCCCTGCGACGCCTCGGGGTAGGCGCAGCCCAGGATGATGTCTTCGAGCAACGCCGGGTCGAGGTCGGTGCGCTGCAGCAGGCCCTGCACCACGCCGGCGGCGAGCGTGTCGGGGCGCACTTCGGCCAGTGCGCCCTTCTTCGCGAAGTGGAACGGGGAACGGGCATAGGCGGAAATCACGGCTTTCATGGGAACACTCCTTGGAGAAAAACTACCTTCCAATCGGTAGGCTTCGGGGTTCAAAAAAAAGGCACGTCCGGCGTGCCCGTGGTGAAACGGATCGGTCAGTCCAGCGGCAGCGCACGCCGCAGTTGCGCGATGGCGTCGTCGAAGTCTTCGACGCGCCCCGTCATGCGCGACGCGAGCAACGCGCCCTGACACGACGAGAACACGAAGGCCGCGAGCGAGGCCACGGGGTTGTCTTTCTGTGCCTGCGCCGGCACCAGCGCGCCGAGCACGCCGGTGAGCCACATCACCTGCGTGTTGCGCAGCGCCTGCACGGCCTGGCGCAGGTCTTCGTTGATGCAGTCCCAGCCCGGCGCCAGCGCACCCGCCGGACACAGGCCCGCGCCGGCCTTCAGCGTGTTGCGGTACATGCGGAAATAGGATTCGAGCGCGTCCTTGGGCTCGCGTGCGCGCGCCGCCACCCAGTCCTTGAAGCCCTGCGTGGCGCCCTGGATCACCGCGATGCCCAGCGCTTCCTTGGTGGGAAAGTGGTGGTAGAGGCTCGCCTTGCGCACGCCCACCGCGTTGGCCACGTCCTGGAAGCTGAAGCCCAGGTACGAACGGGTTTCGATGAGCCCACGCGCCACCGCGAGGATCTGATCGCGGGTGCCGCCGGGGGCCAGGGTGGAAGCGTCGTGCATCTACCTACTATAAGGTAGGGAATCTCACCCCTGCAAGCGCCGGGGTCAATCGGCCTTGATGCCCGCGGCCTTCACGATGCGGCCGTTGCTCTCGAACTCGCTGGCGATTTCCTTGGCGAAGGCGGCCGGCGTGCCCGGGGCGGGCACGTTGTCGGTGGCCGTGAGCTTGGCGCGCAGCTCGGGGCTGGCGAGCGCCTTGTTGATCTCGGCGTTGTACTTCGCGACCAGCGCCGCCGGCGTTCCCGCAGGCGCGAACACACCGAACAGCGAATGGATGTTGGCCGCGCTGTAGCCCAGCTCGGCCAGCGTGGGCACCTGCGGCAGGCTCTCGAGCCGCGCGGGCGCACCGGCCGCCAGCGGGCGCAGCTTGCCCGACTGGATGTGCGCCGACAGCGTCGGGCTGGCGTTGGTCGACAAAATTTCGAACTGCCCGCTCAGCGCATCGTTGAGCTGCTGGCCGCCGCCCTTGTAGGGCACGTGCGTGATATCCACGCCCGCCGTCGCCTTCACCTGCTCGAGCACGATGTGCCCCAGCGAGGCCGGCCCCGACGTGGCCCAGCGCACCGCGCCGGGCTGCGCCTTGGCTTCGGCAATCAGCGCACGAAAGTCCTTCGCCTTGCTGGCGGGCGTGGCCACCAGCAACACGGGCGAATACATCACGCTGGCCACCGGCACGATGTCCTTCAGCGGGTCGAACGGCAACTTGCCCAGGTGCGGGCTCAGCACCAGCGGGCTGATGGCCGAGAAGCCCAGCGTCGCGCCGTCGGGCGCGGCCTTGGCCACCGCGTCCATGCCGATGGCGCCGCTCGCGCCCGCGCGGTTGTCGACGATCACCGTGGTGCCCAGCTGCGCGGCGAGCCGGTCGCCGAGCGCGCGCGCGACCACGTCGCTCACGCCGCCCGCCGGGTAGGCCACGATGAGCCGCACCGTGCGCGGCACGGCCTGCGCATGCGCGCCGCTGGCCGCACACAGCGCCGCGGCGGCGAGCAGCCGGGTCGTGGTGCGGCGCGAAGGCTTGGAGGCGGCGAGGAAGTTCATGGTGTCGATGAAAGGCATGCGTCGAGGAGAAGAAGAAAGATCGGTCAGTCCAGCTGCAGCTTGCGCTCGCGGATCAGCTTGGACCATTTCTCATTGTCCGCCTTGACGAACGCCGCAAACGCCGCCGGGCCGAGCGGATGCACCTCGGCGCCGGCCGTCGCGAACTTGGCCTTGATCTCGGGCGTCGCCAGTGCCTTGGCGAGTTCACCCGACAGGCGATCGACCACCTCCTTGGGCATGTTGGCGGGGCCGACCAGCCCCTGGAAGCCGACTGCCTCCATGCCTGCGAGGCCCAGCTCCTTCACCGTCGGCACGTCGGGCAGTTGCGGATCTCGCACCGGGCCGGTCACGGCCAGCGCCTTGAGCTTGCCGCCCTTCACCTGCGGCAGCAGCACGCTGCCCGCGTCGATGAGGATCTGCGTCTGGCCGCCGAGCAGGTCCTGCACGGCCGGCGCGCTGCCCTTGTACGGCACGTGCGTCATGTCCAGGCCCGTCACCTGGTTCATGAGCTCGCCGTTCAGGTGCGTCGAGGTGCCGTTGCCACCCGAGGCGAAGTTGACCTTGCCGGGCTGGCCCTTGGCCCACGCCACGAACTCCTTGAGGTTCTTCGCCGGATGGTCCGGGCGCGTCACCGCGATATAGCTGCCCTGGCTGATCTGGCCGATGTAGGTGAACTGCTTGATCGGGTCGTACGGCGGCTTGCTCTGCAGGTACGGCGCGATGGCGAAGGGGCCGGTGTTGGCCAGCAGCAGCGTGTAGCCGTCGGCCGGCTGGCGCGTGAGCTCGGTCGCCGCGATCATGCCGCTGGCGCCGGGCTTGTAGTCAACCACCAGCTGCTGCTTGAGCGCTTCCTGCAGCGGCACCTGCACCGTGCGCGCCGCGAAGTCGATGCCACCGCCGGGCGGGTAGCCAACGATCAGGCGGATGGGCTTGGCGGTGGGAAAGCCCTGGGCGATGGCAAGGCCGGCGGTCGTGGCCAGTGCGAGGCCGGTGCAGAGTCTGCGAAGGTTCATGGATGTCTCTGGATCTCTCTTGAAGGGAGCGTCCATTTTGAAACATCCCGGGGCCGTGCGGCCCCTGCGCAACTCAGGCTTGCTGCACCTGCACGTCGTTGCCGATGAAGTTGCGCCCGCGCGCCCCGCCCTGCGCATGGCGCAGCATCTCGCGCGCCTCGTCCTCGCCCACGCCGTAGTCGGCGAAGCGCGTCTTCACGCCCAGCGATTCGATGAAGGCCGCGAGCTGCGCCGGCGCGTCGGCCAGCGGCATGCGCAATGCCTGCGCCAGCACCGCGTCGCGGTCGGGCCGCCGGCCGATGGCGCGCGCCAGCACCATCGGCAGCGGGAACGAACAGGCGATGCCGTGCGGCAGGCCGTAGCGCAGCGTCATCTCGTACGAGATGGAATGCGCGAGCGCGGTCTTGGTGTTGGAAAACGCCATGCCCGCCTTCAGTGCCGCGAGTGCCATGCGCCCGCGCAGGTCGACGTCGTCCAGCCGCGCCATGAGCTGCGGCAGCACCTCCAGCGTGTCCTGCACGGCCGCCACGGCGAAGGTGTCGGACAGCGGATTGGCGTTGACGTTCCAGATGGCTTCGAGCGCATGCGACAGCGCATCGAGCCCGCTCTGCAGCGTGACCGCCGCCGGCAGCGACAGCATCAGCTCGGGGTCGATGACCGCATAGGTCGGCCAGGTCTGCGGCAAATGCAGCGAGTACTTCTTCTGCCGCTCGCGGTCCCAGATGGTGGCCCACGGTGTGACCTCGCTGCCGGTGCCGGCCGTGGTGGGCACGGCGATGAGCGTCTTGTGGCGCGTGGCCACGAAGGGCCGCTCGCCCGCGAGGCCCGCCACCAGGTCCGCGAAGCGCCCGTGGTCGTCGGCCACCATCAGCGCCTTCGCGGTGTCGATGGCGCTGCCGCCGCCGACCGCGACGATCACCTCCACGTCGACGTGCGTGCGCCAGAACCATTCGTAGGTCTCGGCCAGTTCCGCGACGTCGGGGTTGGGCCGCGTCTGGTCGAGCGTGCAGGCCAGCGCGTCGCCGAGCACCGACGCCAGCCGGTCCAGCAGGCCCAGCGCGCGCGCCTCGGGAAAGGTCACCAGCGCGGCGCGCCGGCCTTCAAGCAGCTTCGGCAGGGACAGCAGGGCCCCTGCCCCGTACACGCTGTGCACGGGGTTGTGGTAGTTGGCGCTCATGGGAAAGTGGCTTCAGGAGGCGGCAAGAGCCGCAGGGAGGGAGCGGGCCATCAGCGCGCGCCCTGCTGGATCCAGCCGCGCAGCCGGGTCGAGAGGTAGTCGGCCGTCATGACCATCACGACGATCACCAGGATGCAGGTCGCCGTGTCCTGGTACTGGAACAGCTTCATGCTACCCACGAGCTCGAAGCCGATGCCGCCCGCGCCCACCATGCCCAGCACGGTGGCCTGGCGCAGGTTGGTCTCGAAGCGGTAGACGATCACGCCGATCCACGCGGTGACCACCTGCGGAATCACGCCGAAGATGATGGTCTGGATCGGCCCCGCGCCGGTGGCGCGCAGCGCTTCGATCGGGCCCTGGTCGATCTCCTCGATCGACTCGGCGAAGAACTTGCCGAGCATGCCCGCACCATGCAGCGCCAATGCCAGCACGCCGGGGAACGGACCGAGGCCCACGGCCGCCACGAAGATCAGCGCCAGGATGATCTCGTTGATGCCGCGCGTGATGTTCAGCACCTGCCGCATCGCGTGGAACACGGCGACGTTCGGCGAGATGTTGCGCGCCGCGAAGAAGCACAGCGGCACCGCAAGAATCACCGCCAGCAGCGTGCCCCACAGCGCGATCTGCACGGTCTCGATGGCCGGCCTTACGAGCTTGCCCATGAACTCCCAGTTGGGCGGCAGCATGCGCCCGAGGAAGTCGGCGATCCAGGGCATGCCCTTGCCGAGTTCGCTGAAGCTCACCTGGCTGCCGATGGCGGCCCACCAGAGCACACCGATGCCGGCGAGCACGGCCACGGCGTATTTCCACCAGCCGGGGTTGCCGGCGCTCTTGGCGATCAGCAGGTTGTAGCGTCCGAGGGCGATCATGATTGCTCCATGGCGAGTTGCGGGGCGGTGCGCGCCGGCGCCGCATGAAGGGCCGCGGCGGGCACGCTCGGCGTTGCGGTCTCGGGCTCAGCGCCCGCCGCGGCGGCTTCGGTGCCTTCTTCCACGCCGCCCGGATAGATGAGGTGCAGCACCTCGTCGGTCAGCTCCTCGGGCCGGCCTTCGAACACGATGCGCCCGGCCGCCACGCCGATCACGCGCTGCGCGAACTCGCGGGCGTAGTCGACCTGGTGCAGGTTGCAGATCACCGTGATGCCGTCCTGCCGGCTGGCCTGCTTCAGGTAGTTGAGCACCTTGCGCGAGGTCTTCGGGTCGAGGCTGGCCACGGGCTCGTCGGCCAGGATCACCTTGGGCTTTTGCGCCAGCGCGCGCGCAATGCCCACGCGCTGCTTCTGTCCGCCCGAGAGCGTGTCGGTGCGCAGGTCGGCCTTGGGGTCGAGCTCGACGCGGCGCAGGCATTCGCGGGCGATGGCGATGTCCTTCGCGGGGAACACCTGGAACCACGACAGGAGCGCAGGCATGGAACCCAGCCGCCCCGTCAGCACGTTCTTGAGCACCGACAGGCGCGGCACCACGTTGTAGTGCTGGAAGATCATCGCCACGTCGCGGCGCACCTTGCGCAGGCCGGCGCGGTCACCGCGCGAGCGCTCGCCGTCGACGTGAATCTCGCCTTCGCTCGGCTCGGCCAGGTGGTTGATGCAACGCAGCAGCGTCGACTTGCCCGCACCCGACGCGCCGAGGATGACGACGAACTCACCCTTGGCCACCGTGAGGTCGACACGGTGAAGCGCGGTGAAGTCGCCGTAGCGCTTGCACAGCCCGCGGATCTCGATCATTTCATCTTCCTCAGGTCGAGGTTCAGCACCTTCGCCGTGTCGCGGATGATGTTGTAGGCCGCGTCGTTGGTCGGATGGAAACCGTTGAGCAGGCCCTGGTCGGACCAGGGGATGTCCTTCACCTGCAGGAAGGCGGCCTGCACGCGCGTCTTCAGGTCGGCGGGCAGGTCCTTGCGCCACACGGTGGGCGACTCGGGAATGGGTTCCGACTTCCAGACTTCGACCAGGTCTTCACGCTTGACCAGTCCCTTGGACACGGCGGCATCGAGGATGCGGTCGGCGATGGCCGCGGCATCGACCTTCTTGTTCTGCACCGCGATCGCGCTCGAGTCGTGCGAGCCCGAGAAGATCACGCGGCCGAAATCCTTGTCGGGGTTGAAGCCCGCCTTCAGCAGGCCGGCCTTGGGAAACAGATGGCCCGAGGTGGAGCTCGGGTCGACGAAGGCGAAGGTCTTGCCCTTGAGGTCGGCCACCGTCTTGATGCCGGTGTCCTTGTGGGTCACGATCTGGCTGTGGTACGAGGTGCGCCCGGCCTTCTTGGTCTCGGCCACCGCGAAGGCCTCGATGTCGGCCACCGTGGTGCCCAGCACATACGAGAACGGGCCGAGGTAGGCCACGTCGAGCCGCTTGGAACGCAGCGCCTCGATCACGCCGTTGTAGTCGGCCGCCACGAAGGGCTTGACCGCGAAACCGAGGGCCTTGGACAGCATGTCCATCATGGCCTGGCTGTTGGCGATCATGGCGCGCGAGTCCTCGGAAGGAATCAGCCCGACAGTGAGAACCTGCTGTGCCCGTGCCATCGGCACGAAGGCGGACGCTGTCACGGCGGCAGTGCCGAGCAGCAGCTTTCTACGCTTCATCATGGTTGTCTCCAGTGGTCTGCGTTGCATGGAATCCTCAGGTCGTTTCGAAGGGCAAAAGTACCCGTCTCGGGTCTTCCAGTCGTGCGTGTCATGGTCATGACAACGCGAGGATTCGGGACGTCCGGCGTGTTTCTGTCGAGGCCTGGTCCGTCTTGAGCGCGAGTACATCACTGGTACTCATATCGATCAAATTCAAATTTTTTCGATGATCTATATACTGAACCTATAGATAAGAAAGGCTCCCGCGATGCGCCTCACCCAGCTGCGTTCCTTCTATGCCGTGGCCCGCGAAGGCAGCTTCACGCGGGCCGCCGAGCACCTGCATGTGAGCCAGCCCACCATCACCACGCAGGTGCGCTTTCTCGAAGAGGCCTACCAGGTCGAGCTCTTTCACCGGCGCGGCCGGCGCGTGCAGCTCACCGAGATCGGCGAGCAGCTCATGCAGCTGGCGCAGCAGATCTTCAGCCTCGAAGGCGATGCGGTGGCGCTGCTCGGCGACGCCGGCAAGCTGCGCACCGGCCACCTGCGCGTGGCGGCCGTGGGCCCGTACCACGTGACCAAGATGCTGGTCGACTTCAGCCTGCGCTACCCCGACGTGAAGGTCACGGTAAGCACCGGCAATTCACAGGACGTGCTCGACCGCCTGCTCGACTACAGCGCCGACGTCGGCGTGCTCGCGCAGCTGGTGCGCGACGACCGGTTTCTGTCGGTACCCTTCAGCCAGCACCCGGTCGTGATGTTCGTGCCCTCCACACACCGCTTCGCGAAGCGGCGCAACATCCGGCTCGCCGAGCTGCAGGGCGAGCGGCTCATCCTGCGCGAGCAAGGATCGACCACGCGCAAGGCGCTCGAACTGGCGCTCGCGAAAGCCAAGGTCGAGGTCGACGTGGTGATGGAGATCAGCAGCCGCGAAGTGATCCGCGAAGCCGTGGCGCAAGGCCTGGGCATCGCGGCCGTGTCGGGCGTGGAGTTCGTGCCGGGGCCCAACCTGCACATGGTCGGCTTCAGCGACACCGAAATTTTTACCTACGCCCACGTGCTGTGCCTGGCCGAGCGGCGCGAGATGCGCATGGTGAGCGCCTTCTACGACACGCTGGTGCCAGCCATCGAAGCGCGCAAGCGCAAGAGCTGAGAACGAACGCCGCGTCAGCCGCGCGGATGGTGCGCCGCGTGCAGCTGCTTCAGGCGCTCGCGCGCCACGTGCGTGTAGATGGTGGTGGTCGAGATGTCAGCGTGGCCCAGCAGCAACTGCACCGCGCGCAGGTCGACGCCATGGTTCAGCAGGTGCGTGGCGAATGCGTGGCGCAGCGTGTGCGGCGACAGCGGCACGTGGATGCCCGCCGCGGCCGCCTGCTTCTTCACGATGACCCAGAACATCACGCGCGTCATGCCCGCGCCGCGTGCGGTCACGAACAGGTCGGGCGTCTGCTGGCCGTCGAGGATCACGGGACGCGACTCGTCGAGGTAGCGCTCGATCCAGCGCCGCGCCTCGGCGCCGAAGGGCACGAGGCGCTCCTTGTTGCCCTTGCCGAGCACGCGCAGCACGCCATCGTTGAGGCTCATGTCGATCGCCTTCAGCGCCACCAGCTCGCTCACGCGCAGGCCGCTCGCATACATCAGCTCCAGCATCGCGCGGTCGCGCAGGCCGAGTGGGCTCTCGACATCGGGCGCGGCCAGCAGGTCGTCGACCTGCTTCTCGGACAGCGTCTTGATCGCGCGCGGCATCTGGCGCGCGGGCATGAGGCGGATGCTCGGGTCGGCCGTGATGCGCCGCTCGCGCAGCGCCCACCGGTAGTAGCGCTTGAACACCGTGAGCCGCCGGTTCGCCGAGGTCGCCTTGCCCTTGGTGGACAGGCGCACGCCCATGTAGGCCTGCAGGTCGGTCTCGCGCGCGGCGTCCAGCCCCATGCCGCCCCGCTGTTCGCGCAGCCACTGCGCGAACAGCGCGAGGTCGCGGCGGTAGGCGGCCAGCGTGTTCTTCGACAGCCCGTCCTCGAGCCAGAGGGCGTCGATGAAGGTGTCGATGTCGGCGGTGGGGGGAGCGGCGGCGGCCTCGGTCATGCGATGCAAGATAACAAAAGAAAAAGCCGCCCGGAACGCGGGCGGCTTTTGTGGGGAGCGAAGCCGGTCAGTCGAGCTTGAGGTTCTGCTTCTTCACGACCTGCTTGTACACGTCGAACTCGGCCTTGATCTGCGCGGCGAACTGGTCGGGCGTGTTGGCCACGATCAGCGAGCCCGTGTCTTCGATGCGCTTCTTCACAGCCGGATCTTCCACCGCCTTCTTCACGCCCGCGTTGATCTTGTCGACCACTTCCTTCGGCAGGCCCTTGGGGCCGAGGATGCCGTAGTAGGCCATGCGGTTGACCGGCTCCAGGCCGACTTCCTTGAAGGTCGGCACGTTCGGCAGGCCGGCCACGCGCGTCGGCGCCGACACCACGATCGGCACCAGGCGGCCGCTCTGGATGAAGGGCATCGCCGAGGGCAGGTTGTCGAAGATGATCGGCACCTGGCCGGCCACCACGTCGTTCAGCGCCGGGCCTGCGCCGCGGTACGGGATGTGCGTGACGAAGGTGGTGGTCAGGCTCTTGTACAGCTCCATCAGCAGGTGGCCGATGCCGCCCGTGCCCGACGAGGCGTACGAATACTTGCCCGGGTTCTTCTTCAGCTCGGCCACGAACTCGGCGTAGTTCTTGGCCGGGAAGCTCGGGTTCACCGCGATCACGTTCGGCGTGGCCGCGATGTTGATGATCGGCGTGAAGTCGGTGATCGGGTCGTACGGCGTCTTCGGGTTGATGGCCGGATTGGCCGCCGTGCTCGACACCGTGGCCACGCCCAGCTTGTAGCCGTCGGCCGGTGCGCGCGCGGTTTCGGCCGCGCCCACGATGCCGCCGCCACCGGCGCGGTTGATCACCACCACGGGCTGGCCCAGCACCTTGCCCAGCGGGTCGGCGATCACGCGCGCCACGATGTCCGTCGTGCCGCCGGGTGCGAACGGCACGCTCAGTTCGACCGGCTTGGTGGGATAGCCCTGCGCGAAACTCTGGCCTGCCACTGTGACCAGCGCGGCAGCGCCCACGAACGCGCTCCATTGACGACGTTGCATCGATAACTCCTTGACTTGACGGGACCGGCCGGGGCGGCCGGAAAAAAGCGAAGCCCGGATGCTAGCGGGTCGGGGCTTTCCGTCATGCTGTGGAATACCCACGGTTGTGCCGGTTTATGCTCGAAGCGGTGAACTACGCGCAGCTGCTCTTCCCCGATTTCTCCCTCATCGCCATCGGCTGGCTCCTGTGCCGCTACACCGCGCTCGACCGCCGCGTGTGGGACCAGGTCGAGAGCCTGGTGTATTACTTTCTATTTCCCGTCCTGCTGTTCCATTCGATCGTGCGCAGCCCGCTCGACTTCGGTGCGACCTCGAGCCTGCTGACCGCGGGCGTGGGCGTCGGGCTGGCCGGCATCGCGATGGCCTACGCCCTGCCCTTCGTGCCTGGCCTGCGCACGCACATCGACCGGCACGACCATGCCGCGAGCGCGCAGATCGCGTTCCGCTTCAACTCCTTCATCTGCCTGGCGCTGGCCGAGCGGCTGGCCGGGCCCGAGGGCCTGCTGCTGATCGCGGTGTTGATCGGCGTGTGCGTGCCGATGTTCAACATCGCCGCCGTGTGGCCGATGACGCGGCATGCGCAAACCGGCTTTGTGCGGCAGCTGGTGCGCAACCCGCTGATCGTGGCGACGCTGGCGGGGCTGCTGGCCAATGTGCTGGGGCTCACGGTGCCTAGCTGGTTGACGCCTACGCTCACGCGGATCGGGGCTGCGTCGCTGGCGTTGGGGCTGCTGGCGGCGGGGGCGGGGATGCAGTTTGCGACGTTGGGGAGGGGGAAGGTGTTGGCGGTGTCTGTGCTGGCGATACGGCATTTCTTTTTGCCGCTCGTGGCTTGGGGGTTGTCGCTTGCACTGAAGCTGGACGCTACGCAGGCGTCGGTGTTGATGGCTTTTTCTGCTGTGCCTACTGCTTCCAGTGCTTATGTGTTGGCGGCGCGGATGGGATACAACGGGCCTTATGTGGCGGGGTTGGTGACGCTGTCTACGATCTTGGGGGTGGTTAGTTTGCCGTTTGCGTTGGCGTTGCCGCGTTAGATTGTTGAAAACAAGCAACACCCAGCCCGCGCTGCGCCAGCGGTCCCTCTTTTGCTTTCGTAGTCCTCGTCATCGACTGGCATTGCAGCGGTCTCTGCAAACTACTTCGCACTCCCTTTGAGTTTGTCCGCAGGCAGGCGCCACGTGACCATTGTTTGCTTTGGTGCAACGTGCGCACGCCCCAGACTTTTTGACCGATCACTCGTCAAAAGTCCAACGCGTGCCTTCCATCTTTACCACTTCACGAACCATCTCCGTCAGCAGCGCGGCCATGCCCAGCCTGCTGGCCGAGCCAGCGCTCGAATTCAAGTCGCTCGACGGCAGCGAGGCACTGGGGGAACTCTTCGAATACACCGTCCGGCTGCAGACCCCCGACAGCCCGGAACTCACTGACTTTCTGACGGCCAACGTACCGGTCAAACAGCTGATCGGCAAAGAATTCTGCATCCGCATCGAACTCGACGGCAAAGGCATCGGAGCAACAACTCGCATTGGCGCGGGCACACGCGAAATCAATGGTCTGGTGACAAGTGCACGGTTTGTGCAACACGAGAACCGCCGAGGCATCTACGAAGTCGTCCTGCGGCCTTGGTTGGTCTTGGCCACACGCACCAGCGACTACAAGATCTTTCAGAACAAGACCCCGCTGCAGATCGTCGACGAGGTGCTCACCGACTACAGCTTTCCGACCGAAAAGCGGGTCACCCATCACTATCCGCAGCGAGTGTTTCAGGTCCAGTATGGCGAAACCGACTTCGAGTTCATTACGCGGCTGATGCAGGAATTCGGCCTCTACTATTTCTTTGAGCACAAGGACGGCGCGCACAAACTGGTTCTGGTGGACGATGCCGGCGCACACATGAAGTTCGGGAGTGAGGCTTACCACACGATTCACTACTACCCGCCAGGCCACAAGATCGATGAGGAGTATTGCCACGACTTCTGCAGCATCGAAAACCTGGAGTCGGGCCGTTGGGTGACGGACGACTTCGACTTCACGCAACCCCGAGCCCGGCTGCGGCAGTCCTCCGAAATGCCGCGCAATACCGGCAACAACGCGCAAGAGATGTACAAGTGGCCCGGCGACTACACCGACCCGGGCGAAGGCGGCGATTTCGCACGGACGCGCATGGAAGCGACGGGCGCACCCGGCAGCCGCGGCAGAGGGAGCGGCAACCTGCGGGCGGTGGTCACGGGATGCACCTTCTCGTTGGCCAACTACCCTCAAGACTCTGCCAACCTCGAATACTTGGTCATTGCCAGCACCTTGCGCCTGCACGAGAGCGCACATGCCAGCGGCCAGGAAGACTACGTTTGCCATACCGATTTTCAGGTTCAACCCGCTGGCAACATCTTTCGCTCGCCCCAGACCCAGCCCAAACCCGGCACCATGGGCCCGCAGACGGCGATCGTCGCCGGCCCCGCCGGGCAGGAAATATGGACCGACGAGTACGGACGCATCAAGGTCAGCTTTCACTGGAACCGCTACTGCACCAAGGACGAACACTCTTCCTGCTGGATTCGTGTTTCATCGCCCTGGGCTGGCACTCAGTTTGGCGGCACTCACGTTCCACGCATCGGACAAGAAGTGATCGTCGACTTCGAGAACGGCGACCCCGACCGTCCCATCGTGATCGGACGCGTCTACAACCGGCTCAACATGCCGCCGAGGCATCTGCCCGAACAGAAAAATCTCTCGGGCTTTCGCAGCCGCGAACTGAGTGCGGATGGCAGCGGCCTCGCTACGCGAGGTAACCATCTCGAGCTTGACGACCATCCCGGCAAAATTCAGGCGCAACTCAAGAGCGATCACCAGAGCAGCAGCCTCAGTCTCGGGCACATCGGGCGCATTGAAGACACCGCTGGCCGCAAAGATGACCGGGGCCAAGGCGTCGAACTGCGTACCGACGGCCATGGTGCCATCCGTGCCGCCAAAGGCTTGCTCGTCACCACGCAGGCAAGGCCCAATGCCCAGGCGCACATCACTGACATGGGCGAAACGGTTGCCCGCCTGGCCGCCGCACGCGATCTGCACGAGGGGATGAGCCAGACGGCACAGCAGGCCAAATCGCATCTGCCGGGCGATCAGGATGTCGTCGCGAAGGTCCTGAAGACGCAGAACGATGCGATCAAAGGTGATGGCGGTCTCACTCCGGAAGGCCAGTTTCCTGAACTCAACGAACCTCATCTGGTCTTTGCCAGCCCAGCAGGCATTCACAGCGCCGCTGGCACCACCACGCACATTGCCAGCATCGCACACAACGCCTTGACCAGCGGTGGTCATACCAGCATCAGCGCAGGCAAGAGCTTGCTGGCCAGTGTCAAGGATGCCGTGCGTCTCTTTGCCTACAAGGCCATTCGTTTGACTGCGGCCACTGCAGGAATCGACATCGTAGCACTGCAAGACAGCATCAACCTCGTGGCCAGGCTCAACATCAGACTGGAAGCCAACAGGATCAGCATCACTGCCAAGGAAGAGATTCTGATCAACGGAGGAAGCAGCTACACCTGCTGGAATGCCGCGGGCATCGTGCATGGCACCAACGGTGTGTGGCGTGCTCAGGCAGCCACCCACAGCTTCGCGGGACCCGTCAGCAGAAACGCCGAGATGAAGAATCAGGACGTGAATGCGCCGTTCGATCAGGAGGTAATTTTTCACCACCCCGACGACAAGAAAACGCCCGCAGCCAAGCAGCTTTTCGAACTCACCCGAGATGACGATCCGGCGCCGCCTGCCGGTGATCCGGCCGGGAAAGGCGGCGCTACCACGGCCACCGATGGCGCCACGCGCCTGCAGCGTTCCGATGGACCGGAGATCTATCGGGTGCGGTGGCTGGGAAAAAACAAGAACGGGAGCAAATGATGGCCGTACAAGGCGAAGACGAAGACGCGTGGCTGGATTTCAGCCTGGGGATGGGTGGGTTTGCCGATGTGGCGGTCGCAACCACCCCAGTGGCGGACAAACGCAAGGTTCATGTGCGTGTACCCCCAGGTAAGCTGATTCCTGTCATTTTTTTGCCCGGCATCATGGGCAGCAATCTGCGCCTGTCGCGGGACCGCCAGACGCAACTCAAGCGCAGCGACAACCTCTCCTGGGGGCCCGACAAGACGGGGGATGCCCTGGCCCGCCGCAACGCCAGCCCCGCCGAGCGGCAGATGCGCCTGGACCCGGATGAAGTGGAAGTGGACCGCTACAAAGTGACCGACAACGGCGCCGAGCGTTTCGATGCCACTGGAAACGAAACCATCAGCTCCGACCAGCGCCACAACAATGTTCCCGATGACCTGGGCGACATCGGCAAGCTGCTCGTCAGTGACCCCAAAGTCGATCCTCAGCATCCACTAGCGAGCAACCGGCAGAGCTTTACCGCGGCACAAAAGGCCAGGGCACGCGGCTGGAGCGAGGTCATGTTCGGCTCCTACGGAGACATCATCAAGCGTATGGAGCAACAGCTCAACAACATGCTGCAGGGGGCTGGCGAGAACATGAAAGTTTCCGCATCTTGGTCTAACAAGGACAACCCCGAGGCCCTGGTAGGAAGGCCACCCTCGAGCTTCGGAGGGCAAAGCGGCGAACCGCTGACGGAAGACGAACTCAAGAAGATCGGCGATTGCTGGTACCCCGTGCACGCCTTTGGCTACAACTGGCTCAAGAGCAACGGCGACGAAGCGAAAGCCCTGGCGCCGAAGATCGACAAGCTGGTGGAAACCTACAGCGAGAACGGTTTCAACTGCCCCGGCGTCATCCTCGTAACCCACAGCATGGGCGGAATTCTGGCGCGCGCACTCCTCCGCACGAAGCACAGCAAACTCAAGAGCAAGGTACTGGGCATCGTGCATGGCGTGATGCCCACGACCGGTGCAGCGGCGGCCTACAAACGCATGCGCGCGGGCTTCGAGGGTGGCAGCCTCTTGAACGTGAAGGCGAACATCATCCAAGGTGTGCTGGGCGACAACGGTGCGGAAGTAACAGCGGTATTGGCCAATGCGCAAGGTGGACTGGAGTTGTTGCCGGCAGCAGCCTACGGCACGCAGTGGCTGCAGGTGCAGGACCAAAGTGGAAAAGTTCTGGCTACGCTGCCCCAAGAAAATTCTGTGGATGAAATCTATACGTTGGGATCAAGGAGATGGTGGCGGTTGATCAATCCCGATTGGATTGATCCAGCGGAGCAGATAAAAATGTCTCCGAAGAAAGGCGGCAAGACCAAAGAGCAGATTGGCCCGGAGGCGACAGCCGAACGCATCAAGGAGGCCATGAGATTTGCCAACGCGATCCAGGACACCTTCCACGATTGCACGTACGCGCACTATGGCAGCGATCCAGATCAACCAGCCTGGAATGAGGTCGTCTGGCGCGTTGTCGATGGCGACCCCGCCGCGGCGGGCCCGCCATCGACGTGGACGCTGATCAGCGACGACGGCATCGGCAGGCTGCGTGTTCAAGGCGCCTACGGAGTGGAACTCCAACTCAAGCTCCAGTCTCCAGATACGGCAGCGGACGGAACGGTACCCGTGCAACGCAGCGCGGACAAGGTGCAGGCCCGGATCAAGTTCGTCCAGACGGGCTACGACCACCAGGGCAGTTTCATGAACAGAGGCGCCATCGCCGCGACTTTGTATGGCATCGCGCGGATTGCCAATGCCTACGACCCCGCATGGTGGGCCAAGAAGGACTGGGACTATCCCCAACAACAGTGACTGACAAAGGAAATTTCGATGAACAAACGCGTTGACCTCTTGTTTGAGCGTACCAAGCTGCTGTGTTTCGGGCGTTATGTTCTGACAGCGCCTGTGGACTCACACTTGGTATTCGGGCGCGACTTTCCAACCTTGCCCAACCAGGCCGAGAACATCGAGAAGGTGATGCAAGCCCATCGAGCAAAGATCCTTGATGCGAACGATACCGCCGAGATCACTTACTTTGGCAACGGACCTGCGCCCAACACACGGCTGATCCGGTCATACAAGAGCGTCTCAGCAAAACAGTTAGAACTAGAGGGTTTTCGCTTCTACTACCTGGTGGGTCCGCACATCTTTATGGACAGTGACGCAACAGCAAGAAGTCAAAATGTGACGACAAGGTCCCTGATCAAGGACGCCATCGAAACCGCCAAGAACCTGCGCGCACGCGAACCCGATGAAGTCCCAACGGATCAGGGACTTTGCCACGAATACGGATTCACCCGCGATTCGGCGTTCAGCAGTTCTCTTTCCCAGGTAGGGCTTCACATGGCCGCACTGCCCGACGTCGTGTTCAGCGTCGAGAGCAATCAAGCCGCCAGCACGGAAGGCAGCAATGGCTACGGCCTTCTCAAGCTGATCGGAGATCGAAAGCGGGAAGCCGGGAATCGCTACCCCACGCTCACCACTTTGCGCGAGGGCAGCAAGCAGGTTCACGGCTGGGCGGGCGAAGAGTCTCTGGTGCGTTATCCCGACGGGACGCAGGAGTTCGAATGGCTGTTCGTCGGGGTCAGCGGCAGCATTGCGCGTCCGGCCCGCCTGAATGTGACGATGCACACCAAGGTCGCATCGGATCGCGTGGGTGCGGCCGCGGCTTCCTCACTCAACGACGAAGAGGCCATCGCCCTGTGGGACAAGCTGCTTGAAGGGCTGAAGTTCCGGGTGGCCGTGCCCGGCGCACCCGCTGAGGCGGTTGCGATCACACAAGGAAGCTCTCGATGACAAACAACCCAGCGCCCACGCGCCGCCGAGCACTGCTCTCGATGATTGCGATGACGGTCCTTCCCATACCGTCCCTGGCATCAACAGGAACCATCGCCAGACTTGACGGGGCCCCCGTAAACGGCCTTTGGCGGCCCATCGGCCCTCTACGGTCAGGGGCTACGCATGGCAACAGGTCGACCACCTAACCGCTGTCGGCGCAGTGACCGGACACGCACCATCACCGGTCGCGACTGTCTCCAGCACCAAGCCGCACTGCACGATCTCGCACCCAGACTCGCCGACAGCATCGTTCCTCGTCGACCGGCCAAAGCAGTAAGGCATTCCCAGGGATGCGCCCGCAATCTCCATTTGTTCTTCAACGCCCCCACGATTTTCTTGATCTTGATGAAGAGTGAGTTGTCGCGGCTCACCACGCGGTAGACGCATCCCGTCGTATGGGGCAACGTTGACTTCTTCCGTTCAAGGTCATGCCGTCAAACAACTACGTACTACACGTTCGGCCGCCAGTTGCCGTGAAAGCCGAACGGCACGCGGTGCGGCAGCCGGGCTGTCGCGACGGGCGCGGCGCGCAGGTCGCGGGCATCGAGCACGATCAGGTCGCTGCGCCGGGTCTGCTCGCGCCAGACCACGGCCAGGAGCCAGCCGTCGCCTTCGTCGGCGTCCGGTGCGCGCGGCACGAACACCGGCTCCGACACGACATCGCCCGGCGGCAGCGTGTGGAGGTGACGCTCGCCCGTCTCCAGGTCGAAGCGCGCAAGGCTGTCGAAAAGCACGCTCTCGGCATCGCCCCGGGCGCGGGCGGTCGCATGGCAGGCATAGAAACCGTACCGGGTGCGGCTGCCGGCGAAACGCTCGTCGATGCGCGGGAACTCGCCCACCAGATCGTCGAGGTACTCGCGCTGTAAACCATTGCCGCTGCCGGCCAGGTCGAAGGTCCATCGGCACAGGCGCGCGGCCATCGCGTGCGGGTCGCCGGGGCGGCCCTGCGCATCGGGAAGGCCGGGCGCGGTGTCCGACTGCATCACGAGCGCGACGACGGTGTCACCCTCGTCCCACGCGTTCATGACGTGGAACATGTGGCAGGCCTCGGTCTCGAACCAGCGCAACGTGTCGACCACGGCACCGCGTCGCATCACGCCGACGTGCGTGCGCTTGTCACCATCCCAGGCCAGCAGCGGCAGGCCACGCATCGCGCGCTCCACGCTGGTGGTCAGGGGCATGACCGGAAAGAGCACGTGCCCGCGCGTCAGCATGAAGTCGTGCGCCATGCTGGCGTACGGTGCGTCGAAGGCCTGCAGCTCGGTCACTTCGCACTGGCTGTCCATCACGCCGTAGAGCATGCCGGGCGTGCCGGGGCCGTCGGGTGAGTAGGCGAAGAAATGCAACTCGCCGCTGTGCGGGTCGCGCTTCGGATGCGCGGTGCAGCGCGTGGTCAGGCGGTCGCCGAAGCTCTGGTGCCCCTTCGACGCCAGCGTGAAGGCGTCGAGCTCGAAGGGCTGGTGCGATTCCTCGAGCGCGAACAGCCGGCCGCCGTGCCAGAGTATGCTGGTGTTGGCCGTGCCGCTCTTGCGCCCGATCACCGCCGGGTCGCTGGTCGCGGGGTTGCCGAAGGAGCCGAACAGCGCGCGCCCGGCCTCGTGCTCCAACTGCCACTTGGGCGTGCGCGCCCAGCGGTTGCGGTACGCCACCTGCCCGCCGTCGATGTGAAACGCATGCACCATGCCGTCGCCGGAGAACCAGTGGTAGTTGTCGTCGCGCGGTGCGTGCTGCGGGCTCGGCCCCACGCGGTAGAGCGTGCCCGAGAGTTCCGGCGGGATCGCACCGTCGATGGCGAGGGCCGCGATGTCGTGCTCCTCGGTGAGCGGGGCATAGTTGCCGGTGAAGAAATGGGCGTTGGCCCGGGGCATGGCGGTCACTGGGGGTTCCTGGTCGTTCAAAGGGGATGGGGTTCGGCGAGCTGCGCGATGGCGCGTCCGATGTAGGCCGCCAGCGGCGCGTCGATGCCTGAGCCGGCGCGCAGCGCGGGGTCGTTGCGGAAGGCCTCCTGCAGCTTCGCGTTCAGTGCCGCATCGCCCCCGGCCTTGGCCAGGGACAGCGCCTGCCAGCGGGCGGCCAGCACGCGCACCGGCGCGCTGTCGGGCGCCGCGCCCTGCCGCATCTGCTGTCGCACGTCGGCGATCAGCGGAGGCCAGGCGTCGGTCTGCGCAACGTAGTGCCGCGCGAGCAAGGCCATCTCGGCGGCGTCGCAGTGCGCGCCGTACCGCTGCAGCCGCGCATACGCCATCGCATGTGAGATGAACTGCATGCCGGCGCGGTCGACACCGGTCAGCGAGTGCAGCGCGGGCTCGTTCCAGTGCATCGCGTAGAGCTGCATGAGCAGGGCTTCGTCGCCGCCGGCCTCTTCGAGCAGCAACGCGATCCAGCGCTGCGCGAGGGCCTGCGCCTGTGTGCTTTCCGGCGAAGCGCCCGCGGCGACCAGGGCATGGAGCGTTGCAGTCAGCTCGGCGCGCTCGGGGGCCACCGTGTCGGCGAAACCGTCGCGACCGGTCTGGAGCCGGCCGAGCTCGTCGTCGCTGAAATACTTCGCGCCCGCGACCGTGCGCTCGAGCGCCACGAGCCAGTCGTCGATGGCGGGTTCGGTGCGGGCCTGCAACTGGGCTTGCAGCGTCAGCAGGTGCGTGTGCAATGCCGTGGCCTGCGCGATCTCGCGTTCGAGCTGCGACAGCTGCTGCGTCACGACCTCCGACAGCCCTTCGGCCGCGCGGTCGAGCAGGCCCTGGATCTCGGCCAGCGACAGGTCAAGCCGCCGCAGCGCCTGGATGCGGTACAGCCGCGCGACGTCGTTGCGGTCGTACAGACGGTAGCCGCCGTCCGAGCGCTGCGACGGCACCAGCAGGCCGATGTCGTCGTAATGCCGCAGCGCGCGCACGGTCAGCCCGGTGCGCCGGGCCAGTTCGCCAATCCTCAGGTACATGCCTTCCCTCTCAAGTTGAAGGCATCCTAGAGCGTGCCGTTACGAGAGGGTCAAGGTAGTTTCGTGAAAAGAGGTGCGCCGTTTTACGCCGGCGCGGGCGTCAGCTGCGTTGCAGCAACGCGGGCACCGCCGACGCCAACATCGCGATACCCGACAAGGTCAGGAGGCTCAGCACGATCTTGCGAAACGCCGCTTCGCTGATCCCGATATACAGCCGAGCCCCCAACAACACCGGCACCGCGACAGCCGCCGCGATCAATGCAAGAAGAGGCACCACCGAACGCCCAATACTCCCGCTCGCCACATGCACCGCAAAGGCCACAGCTAGCATCGACAGGTTGAAGTTCTGAATCACAGCACGTTGCGTGTCACGCTGGAAACCCCGCAGCGTGCACCACAACGTAGGCACGACACCCGAGAAGCCGCCGATGCCCGCCATCACACCGCCGATGGCACCCGCAACGCCGTCCGCCGCGCGACCGCCAAAAGTGATCTTCGGCAGGTGCTGCGACATCAGCATGGCCGGGCACCACAGCACCAGCAGCGTACCCAGGCACACCTTGAACAGCACGATGTCCAGGTGCGGCAGCAGCCAGACACCGAAGGGCACGCCGACCAGCCCGCCAAGCACGAAGGGCCAGAGGATGCGTTTGTCGAAAGACCGCCGCACCGTGAGCGCCGCAATCACCTGCCCCGTGAGGGCCCCGAACAGCGCGAGCACGGCAGCCAGCTGCGGCTCCAGCGTCCAGGCCCACACAGACATCGCGACCATGCCGAAAGCAAAGCCCGACAGGCCCTGCACGAACCCCGCCAGCACAGCGCCGACGATCACATAGACATACAAGGCTTGCATGCGGCCGATGATAGGGGGCCGCCCCCGCGCCCAAGTGGCCTACGCCGACGCAGGCACCAGCGCCGTGCGACGCACGCGTCGCACATTGAAGGCGCTGGCAATCAGCACGCCCTGCACCAGCGCCAGCCCGACGATCACGCTCGTGTACTGGCCGTGGTCCATCAGCCGGCCGAACACCAGCGGCGCCACGGCCTGCCCGATGTCCAGGCCCGCGTACACCACGCCGTAGACACGCCCGGTCGCATTGGGCGGCGTCGACTTCTTCACCAGCAGGTCGCGCGACGGCCCGGCGATGCCCGAGACGAAACCCATCGCACCGAACAACACCGGCACCATCACCGGCGGAAACTGCGCAAAGGCCAGCACCAGCGCCAGCGCCGCCGCCACACCGAAGCCCGCGCCCACGATGCGCTCGCAGCGCGAGGGATCGGACGCCAGGAAGCCGCCCACCACCATGCCCGCTGCGCTCGCCACCATGTAGACCGTGAGGCACACCGCCACCAGCGCCACGGGCACCGCGTGCAGATGGCCCGCAGCCACGGGCGCGAAGGTCTGCACCACGCTGATCACGGCGGCGTAGAAAAAGAAGAAACCGAAGCACATCCACACAGCCGGGATGCGCAGGAAGTCGAACTCGCCGCCCACCGGCGCGGGCTCGCCCTGCCCCGTGGCCTTGTGCACGGCCGCAGCATCGAGCGCCAGCACGCTGCGGTAGATCCACAGGATCAGCAACACCACGATCGCCACCACGCCGGCCGAGGCCAGCGCCACGCGCCACGAGAAGGCGATGGCGATCGGCACCACGAAGGCCGGCGCCAGCGCCCAGCCCAGGCTGCCGGTGATGCCGTGCACGCTGTAGGCATGGCCCAGGCGCGTGGGCGCGACCTTGCGGTTGAACAGCGTGTAGTCGACCGGGTGGAACACGCCGTTGCCGATGCCGCCGACCACCGCGCACGCCAGCAGCATCCAGTAGCTCTGCGCCATGGCATAGCCGAAGGCCGCAAGCCCCAGCGCGCCCAACCCGACGAACAGCACCGGGCGCGGGCCCAGCTTGTCGACGATGAAGCCCGAAGCCGCCTGCACGATGCACGAGACCACGAAGAACACGGTGAGCACCGCGCCCAGCTCGGTGTAGCTCACGTTGAACGCGTCCTTCAGCCAGGGAAACAGCGGCGCCAGGATCAGCTGGCTGAAATGGCTCACCGCATGCGCCAGGCCGACCAGCCCGATCAGTTGGGCGTCGCTGCGCAAAGTGGTGGTGGGAACGGCTGTCGAGGAAGTGGATGACATGGATTGCTACAAAAAACCGGTGCGGGCACCGATGCTATGCGGCACCGACGCGGCAGAATGGCGATACAGCGACAACATTTGTCGAAACCATGCCAAGCGCCGTTCCCCCCCACGCTCCGCCCGCTCCCGAGCCCGCCTCCCCCGCCAAGGCGCGCGGAACGCCCACCGCGCCGACCAACAGCGTGGGCCCGCTCACGCCGCACCTATACGCCCCCGACGCGGTGCGCCCGCTGCGCGCCAAGGAACACTTCCTGAGCGCCGACACGCTGGTCGAGCTGCACGAGCACCCGTGGCCGCAGCTCACGTTCTCGACGCGCGGCGTGATCCGCCTGAGCACGCAAGATGGCAGCTACATCGTGCCGCCGTCGCGCGCGCTGTGGGTGCCGGCCAACATGCCGCACAGCATCACGCTGATCGAAGACGCCGAGCTGCGCACCGTCTACCTGCACGCCTGGATCGCGCCCACCTGGGAGAAGTGCGAGGTGCTCGAGATCAGCCCGCTGCTGCGCGCCCTGATGCTCGCGCTCGACACCACGCCCGACGGCCTGCCGCCGGCCGACCCGCACGCGCCGCAGCGCGAACGCATGATCGCGCCGCTGCTGGTCGACGAGGTCGAGCGCGCCACGCAGATCCGCATCGACGTGCCGCTGCCCTCCGACAAGCGCCTGCGCCAGCTGTGCGAGACGCTGCTGCGCAACCCGGCCGACCGCGCGACGCTGGCCGAGCGCGCCGCCGCCATCGGCGCCAGCGAGCGCACGGTGGCGCGGCTGTTCCGCGACCAGCTCGGCATGAGCTGGCAGCAATGGCGCCAGCAGGCCGTGATGGCGCACGCGCTGCCGCTGCTGGCGCGCGGCATGGCCGTGAGCCAGGTGGCGTCGGCCAGCGGCTACGCCACCGACAGCGCCTTCTGCGCCATGTTCAAGGCAGCCACCGGGCGCTCGCCCACCTCGTTCCAGCACCGCAAGCGGCCGGCCACCCTTTGATGCCACAGGGCATGGACCGGGCACGCCATGGTGCTCTGGCAAGATCGGCGACCGACACCATGCACTCACCGATCCCCCTGCACATCGCGGCCGAGGCCAGGCCTGCAACGTGGACCGCCGACATCTGGCTGCGCATCCGCCGCCATTTCCTGCTGAAGGCGGTCGGCACCACGGCCTTCACCTGGCTGTTCTTCATCGGCTACTTCCACCTGCTGCGCAACCCGGCCTTTCCGGTCACGGTGATGCCGCTGACGCCGCTGGACCACCTGATTCCGTTCCAGCCCTACACGCTCGGCGCCTACCTGTCGCTGTGGGTGTACGTGGGCTTTGCGCCGGGGCTGCAGCTCACGTTTCGCGAGCTGGTGGTCTACGGACTGTGGATCGGCGCGCTGTGCCTGAGCGGCCTGGGGCTCTTCTACTTCTGGCCGACGCAGATCCCGCCGCTGGACATCGACGTCTCGGGCTACCCCGGCTTCGCGATGCTGCAGGGCGTGGACGCGGCGGGCAACGCCTGCCCCTCGATGCACGTGGCGGTCGCCATCTTCACCGCCGTGCGCCTGGCCGACGTGCTGCGCGCGGCGCGCACGCCGTGGCTGTTGCAGGCGATCAACTGGGCCTGGTTTGCCGCCATTGCCTATTCCACGCTGGCGGTCAAGCAGCATGTGGTGCTCGACGCGGTGGCCGGCGCGCTGCTCGGGCTGGCCTTTGCGCTGCCCTCATTACGCTGGCGCCCCGGTCCGCGTTGATCCAGAGCCGCCCCGAGGATTTCCCTAAGGTCGAAGCGGATATCATCAAACACCATTGATCACATTCAACACAGGCCGAACGAGGAAGGGATCGACCCCGTGGCCCGCCACCCGCAAGGGACAGGCAGCCCATCGATCAACGGCGGCACAAGACGACAGGCATCGCAGATGAGTTCGCTGAAGGAATTGCAGGACCTGATCCACGAGAAGTACGGCATCGAACCGTCCAAGCTCGACCCCCACGCCTCGATGCGTGAAACCGGCGGACTCGATTCGCTGGCCCTGGCCGAATTCCTGTTCGCCATCGAAGACCATTTCGGCATCACCATGCCCGACGACGACGCGAGCATCGACACCCTGGCCGAGCTCGCGCAACTGGTCGACAAGGTCCGGGCCGCCAAGACAGCGTGAGCACGCACGAAGTCGCCGTCACCGGACTGGGCGTCATGGCGCCGCATGGCGACGCGCCCGACGCACTGTTCGATGCGCTCTTGCAGGGCCGCTCGGCCATCGCACCGGTCTTTCCCGAACTCCCCAAGCCCGCCGCCGCCGCCACGGTCGCCTTCGACGAGACGCGCTGGTTTACCAAGCTGCAGCTCGCCGGTGTCGACCGCGTGAGCCAGCTGGCCGTGGCCGCCGCCGACCTCGCCCTGCGCGATGCCGGCCTGGCGATGAGCGATGCCGGCATCGATGCCGAGCGCGTCGGCGTCTACGCCGGCTGCGGCATGGGCGGCGCCGCCGCGCTCGAGGCCGCCTACCGCGGCAACGGGCGCGTCTCGCCGCTCACCATTCCCGCCTTCATGCCCAACGCGCCGGCCGCTCACGTGGCCATGCGCAACGGCGTGCTGGGCCCGGTGCTCACCTATTCGGTCGCCTGCGCCTCGTCGTCGGTGGCCATCGCCGAGGCCGCCAAGGCGGTGCAGCGCGGCGAGGTCGACATCGCCATCGCGGGCGGCAGCGAAGCGCTGATCGTCCCGGGCGTGGTGCTGGCCTGGCAGGCCATGCAGACGCTGGCCGGGTTCCAGCCCGGCGAAGCGGCCGGCGCGGTGCGCCCCTTTGCCACCGACCGCAGTGGCTTTGCGCTGGGTGAAGGCTCGGCCTTCCTCATTCTCGAATCGGCCGAGCGCGCCCGCGCGCGCGGCGCCCGCCGCTACGCCACGCTGGCCGGCTGGGGCCTGAGCAGCGATGCCACCCACCTCACCAAGCCCGACGCACCGGGCCAGGCCCGCGCCCTGCGCGCCGCGCTGCGCCAGGCCGGCCTGCAGCCGCGCGACGTGGGCTACTGCAACGCGCACGGCACGGCCACCCGCATCGGCGACGTGGTCGAGCGCAACGCGCTGGCCGAGGTCTGGGGCGCCGACTTCGACGCCCTGCGCGTCAGCTCGACCAAGGCGCTGCACGGCCACATGCTGGGCGCGGCCGGGGCCATCGAGGCGCTCATCACCGTGCTGGCGCTGCACCGGCGCGAGCTGCCGCCCAACGCGAACTGCGCCGAGGTCGACCCCGACTGCCGGATGAACCTCGTCGCCCCCGGCGACAGCGCCGCCCCCGGGCTCGAGGCCGCCATCAGCAACTCCTTCGCCTTCGGCGGCACGAACTCCGTGCTGCTGTTCCGCCGAGGCTGAACTGCGTGCTCTTGCGGGCCGTGCGCACCCCGTGGCGCTGTGCCCCGCGCGATAGAGACATTCCGGGCTCTCCGGTATGCTGGTGGGCGCTTCTCCCCCCATGTCCGTCCAAGGAGGCCACCATGCACGTTCGCTCCACATTCGTCGCCCTTGCCCTGCTCGCCGCAGGCGCTTCGGTGCAGGCCAACAACCTGCTCGACCAGCTGAAAGAACAGGCCGGCGCGGCGGTCAACTCGCAAGGCAGCAGCAACAGCAGCGGTGGCGGCTCGGCGCTCAGCAACCTCAGCCTCGGCGGCTTCAAGATGCCCGCCATCGGCTCCAGCACCATCGGCAGCGCGGCCGGCGTGCTCGAGTACTGCGTCAAGAACAACTACCTCGGCGGCGATGCCGCCTCCGTCAAGGACAAGCTGCTCGCCAAGATCACCGGCCAGAAGAAACAGGAAAACGACTTCGCGAGCGGCGCCAAGGGCCTGCTCAAGGGCGGCGACGGCAAGTCGCTCAACCTCAAGGGGCTGTCGTCGAAGGTCAAGGAAAAGGCCTGCGACTACGTCCTGAAAAACGCGACCTCACTGATCTAGGCTCTTTCTCTCTCTCCCGCTCTCCGCGCGCGGCGTGCCCGCCGTGCGCGCGCCCCGCTTCATGAATCCGGCTTCTCCCTCCTCTCCCCCCGCACCGTCTCTTCGCCAGCGCCTCGCACGCTGGGTTCCCTGCCTCGGCTGGCCCCGCCCTTCCGCCGCGCTGCTGCGCAACGAGGCCATGGCCGGCATCACCGTCGCACTGATGGTGCTGCCGCAAGGCGTGGCCTATGCGGCGCTGGCCGGCATGCCGTTGGTCACGGGCGTGTACGCGGCGCTGTTCCCGGCGCTCATCGCCGTGATGTTCAGCTCGTCGCAGCGGCTGTCGGTCGGGCCGACCGCGCTCACCAGCCTGCTGGTGGGCGCGTCGCTCGCGCCGCTGGCGGTGGCGGGCAGCGACGAATGGGTGGCGATGGCGGTGTGGCTCACGCTGATGTCGGGCGCGATCCAGATCGTGCTCGGCGCGGGGCGCTTCGGCTGGCTGCTGCGGCTGGTCAATTCGCCGGTGCTGATCGGCTTCACGCAGGGCGCGGCGGTGCTGATCGCGATCTCGCAGCTGCCCGCGCTGCTGGGCTTCACGGGCCGCACCATTCCGCAGGTGCTGCAGGGCGGGCCGCTGCCCGACCTCACGGCCATCGCCTTCGGCCTGGGCAGCATCGCCGTGCTGTGGCTGGGCAAGCGCTGGGTGCCGCGCTTCCCGACCACGATGGCGCTGGTGGCCGGCGCGGCCGCCATCAGCTGGAGCATCAACTACGCGCTGCGCGGCGGCGCCGTGGTGGGTGCCCTGCCCTCGGGCCTGCCCTCGTTCTACTGGCCCGGGCTGCTGCCGGCGCACACCTTCAGCGCGCTGGTGCTGCCCGCGCTGATGATCACGCTGGTGAGTTTTCTCGAAACCGCGTCGAGCGCCAAGGTCGACAACGGCCGCGCCGGCACGCTGTGGAACGAAAACCAGGACCTGATCGGCCAGGGCCTGGCCAAGCTGGCCTCGGGCTTCACGGGGTCGTTCCCCACCAGCTCGTCGTTCTCGCGCTCGGCCATCACGCTCTACGCGGGCGCGCAGACCGGCTGGGCGACGCTGTTCAGCGTGGCGGTGGTGGCCGGTGCGCTGCTGTGGTTGATGCCGCTGCTGTACCACGTGCCGCAGGCGGTGCTGGCGGCGGTGGTGGTCACGGCCATCCTCGGGCTGGTGAAGCCGTCGAGCTTCACGGCGCTGTGGCGCATCTCGAAGTTGGAGGCCGGCATCGCCTTCGGCACTTTCGTGCTCACCATCGCCACCGCGCCGAGCATCTACTGGGGCGTGCTGGGCGGCCTGCTCGCCAGCCTGGCGCACTACATGTACCGCCACCTGCACCCGCGCATCATCGAAGTGGGCCTGCACCCCGACGGCAGCCTGCGCGACCGCCACCTCTGGAAGCTGCCGCCGCTCGCGCCGCAGCTGTATGCGGTGCGCATGGACGCCGAACTCGACTTCGCCTCCGCCTCCACGCTGGAACGCGCGCTCACGGTCGCGCTGGCCGAGCGCCCCGACCTGACCGACGTGTGCCTGTTCGCGCAGCCGATCAATCGCATCGACATCACCGGCGCCGAAGTGTTCGGCTCGATCCGCCGGATGATGGAATCCAAGGGCGTGCGCCTGCACCTGAGCGGCATGAAGCTGCCGGCCATGCAGGTGCTCGAACGCGCCGGCCTGCTCGCACCGGGGCCGATGCTCTTCAGCTACCGCACCGACGCCGAGGCGCTGGCCGCGCTGATGCCGCGCATCGACATGCCCGAAGAAGCCGAAGCCGCGGCCTGACCGCGCGCGCCTCTTCCCCCACACGGGCGCCATGAAAACCACCATCGAAGAACTGGTCGCCTTCCGCGCCGTGGTGGACACCGGCTCGATCACCGCCGCGGCCGACCAGCTGGGCCAGACCGTGTCGGGCATCAGCCGCGCATTGAGCCGGCTCGAGCAGAAGCTCGGCACCACGCTGATGCGCCGCACCACGCGGCGGCTCGAACTCACCGAGGAAGGCGCCGCCTTCCTGCAGCGCACACGCGCCATCCTCGATGCGATCGACGACGCCGAGGAGCACATGGCCGCGCGCCGCCAGCAACCCGCCGGCCGCCTGCGCGTGAACGCGGCCTCGCCTTTCATGCTGCACGCCATCGTGCCGCTGGTGCCGGAGTTCCGCCGGCTCTATCCGCAGATCAGCCTGGAGCTCGACACCGACGACCTGCCCATCGACCTGCTGGAACGGCGCACCGACGTGGCGATCCGCATCGGCCCGCTGCGCGACTCCACGCTGCACGCGCGCCCGCTCGGCACGCACCGGCTGCGCGTGCTCGCGAGCCCCGCCTACCTCGAAGCCCACGGCAAGCCGCGCAAGGTGGACGAGCTGGCCGGGCACGCACTGCTGGGCTTCACGCAGCCCGAGTCGCTCAACCGCTGGCCGCTGCGCGGCGTGCACGGCGACGAATGGACCATCGCGCCCACCGTGGTCGCATCGAGCGGCGAGACGCTGCGCCAGCTGGCGCTGGCCGGCGTGGGCATCGTCTGCCTGTCGGACTTCATGACCGCCGCCGACCGCGCCAGCGGCGCGCTGGTGCAGGTGCTGCCCAAGGACACGGTCGACGTGCGCCAGCCGGTCAACGCCGTGTACTACCGCAACACGCAGCTGTCGGCGCGCATCACTTCGTTCCTCGACTTCCTGTCTCAGCGCATGGGCTGAATTCAGCCCGGCGGCATCCGCTCGAACTTCGGCAGCGCCGGGTCGAGGAAGTCCCAGGCGTGCCCGCGCACCGCGTATGTGACCGCCTGCGGCCGGTAGCGCCCCGGGTCGTCCAGGCTCGCGGCATGCACGGTGAAGACGCCGGGCATTGCCGCGAATGTCATGTACACGGGCGAGCCGCAGGTCGGGCAGAACGCGCGCGTCTTGACGTTGCCGCTGTCGCCCTTGAGGCTCCACAGCGTGGCCGCGCCGGTCTGCTTCACCTCGGCGCCCGCGAAGCTGAGGTACGAGCCGTGGCCCGTGCCGCTCTTGTGCTGGCAGTCCAGGCACTGGCAGTCGTTCTGGAACACGGGTTCCCCTGAAATCTCGTAGCGGATGGCGCCGCATGCGCAACCGCCGGTGTAGGCCGGGTTCATGGTTCTTGTCCTTTTCGAAGTGGTGAAGGGCAATCTAGCCGCGCGAGGCTTGGAGCGGGGAGTAACAAGATCGTCGTGAATCCGGAGCGGGCCAGAATCCGGCAGTCGCGCAGCCCCATCCGAAGGAAATGCCATGCACGTCGATCTGGTGTCCGAAGCCCAACACGATTCGCTCATCGAGCTGCTGGCCGAACTGCACGCCTTCTACAACGAAGGCGCGCGCGTGCCGCGCGAGCTGGTGCGCGAACACCTGCTGGGCAATCTCCTGGCGCCCGGCTCGCCGCACCAGCTCGTGGTCGCATCGACAGACGCGCACACCGTGGTCGGACTGGCCGCGATCACCTGGGTCTTCTCGCTGGTCGACTTCGCGCCGGAGAAGCGCAGGCACTGCCAGCTCAAGGAGCTCTACGTGATGTCGGGCCACCGCAGCGCCGGGGCGGGCCGCGCCCTCATGGCATGGGTGGCCGCGCGCGCCATCGCCAACGGATGCCACCGCATCGACTGGCCCGTGAAGGCGACGAATGCGCGGGGCATCGCGTTCTATGAAGGGCTCGGCGCGTTCCAGGTTGCGGAGCGACTGAGCTATCGGTTGCTGCAGCCGGCCCTGGGCGAACTGGCGGCCTTCACGGCCCCTGCGTGACAGCCACCCGCTCGACCGCCGCCGACGCGATCTCGTAGCCGCTCACGCCCATGTCGGCCGATGCGTAGCGCGCCGCCTTCAGCGTGCCGCTCACGCGCACCGTGTCCATGGCGTGCAGCCCCTTCACGGGCGCGGGCGCGATCACGTGGACGATCTGGTTGGCGGGCGGCGGCGGGGTGTGGATGCAGGCGCCGAAGTACGGCACCAGCAGAAACTCGCGGATGCCGTCTTGCGTGGCGTCGAGCGGCACGACGAAACCCGAGAGCCTGGCGGGCTTGCCGTCGAGCGCGACGTTGACCGGCGCGTTGTCCCAGACGGCCCGCATCTCGTCGAGCATCTGGATCGCGCGCGGGTCGTTGTCGCGCAGCGCTTCGAGGCTGATGTTGCGGTAGCGCTGGGTCGGGTCCCACTCCTTGGGCACCAGCGCGTCCCAGGCCATCTCCTGCGCGGCCGGCGCGCTGGCCGCGCCCTGCCCCTGGGCCGCGTCCGGGCTGCAGGCGGACAGCAGGCTGCCCGCGACCGCCATCAGCAGCACCATTCCCGTGCGACGAACAAAAACACTCATGGCCCCGATTGTGCTTGCCGAAGGTGACACAGCGCTCGGGGCGGGCCGGAAGACCCGCCCTGAAACGAATGGGCACACATGGCAAAAAGGCGGGCGCCGCGCCAGAATGCCGCACCACGACCACGAGGAGATCCGCATGGCACCCACAGGATGGCTTGGATTGACGTCACTCGGCACGGTTCACACGGCGATCAGCCTGATCGCCGTGTTCGCAGGCATCTGGGCCCTGCTGCGCTACAAGGAAATCACCCTGCGCACCGGCCTGGGCCAGGTCTTCGTCTGGACCACGGTGCTGACCTGCCTCACGGGCTTCGGCATCTTCCAGCACGGCGGCTTCGGCAAGCCCCATGCGCTGGGCATCATCACTTTGGTGGCGCTGGCCGTCGGCGCGCTGGCGGGGTATGGGCGGCTCGGGCCGAAATCGCGCTACATCGAAGCCGTCGCCTATTCGGCGAGCTTTCTCTTCCACTGGATTCCGGCGTTCACCGAAACGCTGACGCGCTTTCCGCTGGGCGCGCCGCTGCTGCCGAACGCCGAGGCGCCCGAACTGAAGGCGATCACCGCGGTGCTCGGCGCGCTGTACGTGGTCGGCGTGACGCTGCAGATCAAGCGGCTGCGCGGCGACAAGCCGGTCAGTCCTGCACCCGCCCGCGCAGGCTCTTGATCTGCGAGCGCTGGCTCTTGCCTTCGAGCCGGCGCTGCTTCGAACCGTAGGTGGGCTTGGTGGCGCGCCGCACGCGCGGCGGCGTGGCCACGCTGTCGATCACCGCCTGCAACCGCGCGAGCGCGTCGGCGCGGTTCATCTCCTGTGTTCGGTGCTGCTGCGCCTTGAGCACGAACACGCCTTCCTGCGTGATGCGGCTGTCGCGCAGAGCGAGCAGCCGCTCCTTCACATCGGCCGGCAGCGAGCTGGCATGGATGTCGTAGCGCAGGTGCACCGCGCTCGACACCTTGTTGACGTTCTGCCCGCCCGCACCCTGCGCACGGATGGCGCTGATCTCGACCTCGTCGGGGTCGATCAGGAGTGGGGGGCGGAGCATGCCCGCGAGTGTGCCTTCAAACGCGTTCAAACACGGCGGCGATGCCTTGGCCGCCGCCGATGCACATCGTGACGAGCGCATAGCGGCCGCCGGTGCGGTGCAGCTCGGCGATGGCCTTCGTCGTGATGATCGCGCCGGTCGCGCCCACCGGGTGGCCCAGCGAGATGCCCGAGCCGTTGGGGTTCACCTTGGCGGGGTCGAAGCCCAGTTCCTTGATGACCGCGCAAGCCTGCGCCGCGAACGCTTCGTTCGACTCGATCACATCGAAGTCGCTGACCTTCAGCCCCGTGCGCTCCAGCACCTTGCGCGTGGCCGGCACCGGGCCGATGCCCATGTACGCCGGCTCGACGCCCGCGTGCGCGTAGCCCACGAGGCGTGCCAGCGGCTTCAGGCCCAGCGCCTTCACGCGGCCACCTTCGGCCAGCACCACGGCAGCGGCGCCGTCGTTGATGCCCGAGGCGTT
Source organism: Variovorax sp. GW823-FHT02B07 (assembly GCF_058797695.1). Classification (NCBI taxonomy): domain Bacteria; kingdom Pseudomonadati; phylum Pseudomonadota; class Betaproteobacteria; order Burkholderiales; family Comamonadaceae; genus Variovorax; species Variovorax sp. GW823-FHT02B07. The sequence goes on along the minus strand of NZ_JBXAJX010000001.1, from coordinate 1,184,949 downwards.
GCCGGCGGTCACGAGGCCGTCCTTCTTGAACGCGGGCTTCATCTTGGACAGCGTGTCGACGGTGGTGTCGGCGCGCACGTGCTCGTCGGTGTCGAACAGCACGACGCCCTTGCGCGTCTTCACCTCGACCGGAACGATCTGCTCCTTGAAGCGGCCCGCGGCAATGGCGGCGGCGGCGCGCTGCTGGCTGGTCACGGCCAGTTCGTCCATCTGCTCGCGCGTGATGCCGTAGCGCGCGGCCACGTTCTCGGCCGTGATGCCCATGTGGATCTTCTCCCACGGGTCGTGCAGGATGCCCAGCATGTAGTCGACCAGCACCGCGTCGCCCATGCGCGCGCCGTAGCGGGCCGAGGTGTCGAAGTACGGGCCGCGGCTCATCGATTCGGAGCCGCCGCCGATGGCGATGTCGCAGTCGCCCAGCGCAATGGCCTGCGCCGCCGACACGATGGCCTGCAGGCCCGAGCCGCACAGGCGGTTCACGTTGAAGGCCGGCGTCTCGATCGGGCAGCCCGCATCGATGGCGGCCACGCGGCTCAAGTAGGCGTCCTTCACGTCGGTGGGGATCACGTTGCCCATGACCACATGGCCGATGGCGTCGGCGGCCACGCCGCTGCGTTCGATGGCGGCCTTGACGGCGGTGGTGGCCAGTTGCGTGTTGGGCACGTCCTTGAGCGCGCCGCCGAAGGTGCCGATGGCGGTGCGGGCGGTGCCGACCACGAAGATGTCGCGTGAAGTCATGGGATGGATCTCCTGGATTGAAAAAACGAAAACAAGGAATTCTTCAGCGACCCGTGAAGGCCGCGGGCTTCTTGCCGAAAAAGGCATCGAGGCCGATGCGGAAATCGGCGGTGGCGGCGCACGACTGGAACGCGGCCGACTCGGCGTCGAGCTGGCTCGCGAGGTCGCGGTCGAGCGAGCCACGCATCAGCCGGCGCAGGTGGCCCAGCGCCACGGTCGGCCCCTTGGCCAGCCGCTGCGCGAGCGCCATGGCCTCGGCTTCGAGCTCGGCCGCGGGCACCACGCGGTTGATGAGGCCCATGCGCTCGGCGGCGGCGGTGTCGTAGGTGTCGCCGAGCATCGCGATCTCCAGCGCGCGGCGCATGCCGACCAGGCGCGGCAGCGCCCACGAGGCGCCGACGTCGCAGCTGGTGCCGACGTTCACGTAGGCCAGGTTGAAGCGCGTGCCCTCGGCCGCGAGCACGAAGTCGGCCTGCAGCATCAGGCTCAGGCCGGCGCCGGCCGCCACGCCGTGCACCTGGGCGACCAGCGGCGCGTCCATGGCGTCGAGCACGGTCAGCGCTTCATGCAGCGGGCCGATGAGATCGGCCGCGCCCTGCTTCGGGTCGGCGCTGAGCACGCCGAGGTCGCCGCCGGCCATGAAGCCCTTGCCCGCGCCGCTCAGCAGCACGGCGCGCACGCTCTTGTCGGCAGCCAACGTGCGCGCGGCGGTGAGGAAGGCGGTGGCCATCGGCACGTCGATGGCATTGAGCGCGGCCGGCCGGTTGAAGCGCAGCGTGGCCACCGCGCCTTCGCGGCCCACCAGGAGGGGCGAAGAAGAAGTCTCTGAAGTCATGGGTTCGCTTTCGTCGGGGCGCGCTGCAGCACGCCGTTGAGCAGCAGCTCGATGCCCTGGTCGGCGATCTGGTCGGGCGTGAGGTCGCCGTCGGGGCGGTACCAGCGGCCGATCCAGCTCAGCGCGCCGGCCAGCATGAAGGCCGCCATCTTCGGGTCGCAGGGCGCCAGCGCGCCTTCGGCCACGCCCTCTTCGATGAGGCGGCGGAAATGCCCGTCGATGCCGGCCTTGAGGCGGCGCAGTTCCTTCTTGAGCGGATCGGGCAGCGGGTCTTCGCCGATGCGGATCACGCACATGCCGAAGTCCTGCGTGACCACGCCCGAGTAGATGCGCATGCAGGCCTTGAGCTGGTCGATGGCACTGCCGCCCGCGGCGCGCACCTCGCCGATGCCGGTCTGCATGAGGTCCAGCGCCATCTTCACGCACTCGAGCAGGATCTGGTCCTTGTTCTCGATGTAGTAGTACAGCGTGGGCTTGCTCACGTTGAGCCGCTCGGCAATGTCGTCGAGCGAGGTCGCGTGGAAGCCGCGCTCGTTGAACAGCTGGGCGGCCGTGCGCAACACGGCCATGCGCTTGACCTCGCGCTGCTGCGCACGGCGGTCGGCAGGCGCCCACGGGGAGGCTGAAGCAGGAACGGCGGTGGAACGGGGCATGGGGTTTGTGCGGGCGGGGAAAGTCCCGATGCCGCGAACTGCGGCGAACACGGACATTACCGGCCAGTAGGAATTTTACGGGCCAGTAGCATTTCGCTGCTGGACACAAACCCTGACCTTGCGGCGCGCCCCTTAGCCATGCCTGACGAGACCCGACGGGAACCCTCCATGTCCGCACCTTCCGCCACGGCCCCGGTGCTGCAGGCCGAGGCATTGACGCTGGCATTCGGCGGCGTGAAGGCGCTCACCAATGTGGGCTTCAGCGTCGCGCCCGGCTCCATCACCGCGGTGATCGGGCCCAACGGCGCGGGCAAGACCTCGCTGTTCAACACCATCTCGGGTTTCTACAAGCCCTCACAGGGCCGCGTGCTGTTCGAGGGCGCCGACATCACCCGCCTGCCAGCTCCCAAGCGCGCCGCGCTCGGCCTGGCGCGCAGCTTCCAGAACATCGCGCTGTTCCGCGGCATGACCGTGCTCGACAACATCAAGCTCGGCCGCCACGCGCACCTGAAGACCAACGTGTTCGACGCCCTCTTCTACCTGGGCCGCGCGCGCCGCGAAGAAGCCGAGCTGCGCCGCGACGTGGAAGAACGCATCATCGATTTCCTCGAGATCGACCACATCCGCCACGCCTCCGTCGCCGCCCTGCCCTACGGCCTGCAAAAGCGCGTGGAAATGGCGCGTGCGCTGGCCATGCAGCCCAAGGTGCTGATGCTCGACGAACCCGTGGCTGGCATGAACCGCGAAGAGACCGAAGACATGGCGCGCTTCATCCTCGACGTGCGGCGTGAATGGGGCATCACGGTGCTGATGGTGGAGCACGACATGGGCATGGTGATGGACCTGTCGGACCACGTGGTGGTGCTCAACTTCGGCCAGGTCATCGCGCAAGGCACGCCCGCGCAGGTGCAGGCCGACCCGGAAGTGATCCGCGCCTACCTCGGCGCAGGCGACGTGGGCGAGCTACGTCGCCGGCTGCGCGGCGAAGCTGCCGTGGGAGCCGCCTGATGGATTGGGCCTACCTCTTCGAGATCGCACTCACCGGCATCGCCGGCGGCGGCCTGTATGCGCTGGCGGCGCTGGCCTTCGTGCTGGTCTACAAGGCCACGCGCGTGGTCAACATCGCCATCGGCGAGATGCTGATGGTCGGCGCCTACCTGTTCTTCACCTTCGCCGCGAGCTTCTCGCTGCCGATCTGGATGGCGGTGCTGGGCTCGGTGATCGGCACCGGCCTGCTGGGCGCGGTGATCGAGCGCACCATGATCCGCCCGCTGCTGGGCGAGCCGCCGATCTCGGTGTTCATGGTGACGGTCGGTCTCGCATCGATCCTCGTCGGGCTGGTCGAGATCATCTGGACCGCCGACCAGCGCCGCCTGCCCGAGTTTTTGCCCAACACGCCCGTGATGATCGGCGAGGCCTTCCTGGCACCGAAGATCGCCTACGGCGCATTGATCGCGGTGGTGCTGATCGGGCTGGTGCTGCTGCTGTTTCGCTTCTGGCGCGGCGGCGTCGCGCTGCGGGCCACGGCCTCGGACCAGGCCGCCGCCTACTCGATGGGCATCCACGTGCCGCGCGTGTTCTCGCTGGCCTGGGTGGCCTCGGCCATGATCGCGGCGGTGGCCGGCATCATCGTCGGCGCCATCGGCGGCATCTCGTCGTCGATGGGCGTGTTCGGGCTGTCGGTGCTGGTGGTGGTGATCGTCGGCGGGCTCGACAGCGTGCTCGGCGCACTCGTCGGCGGCGTGCTCATCGGACTCATCGAAGCGCTGGCCGGCTCCTACCTGGGCGGCGAATACAAGCTGCTCGCCACCTTCATCGTGCTGGTGTTCGTGCTGATGGTGCGGCCCTACGGCCTCTTCGGCACGCACGAGATCGAGAGACTCTAGCCATGCGCATCGGCACCCTCAAGCAAAGCTACATCGCCGACGCGGCGCTGTTCGATTCGCGCACGCAGAAGGTGTGGCTCGCGATCGGCGCGGCGCTGCTCGTGCTGTTCCCCTTCATGGCCAGCGACTACTGGCTGTACCTCGCGTGCCTTGTCGCCATCAACGTCGCGAGCGCCACGGGCCTGAACATTCTCACGGGCTACACGGGCCTCGTGAGCCTCGGGCAGGCCGCGTTCATGGGGCTGGGCGCCTACACCGTCGCGATCATGCAGACGCGGCTGGGCACGCCCTTCCTGCTGAACATCCTCGCGGGCGGCGTGGTCGCCATGCTCGGCGGCTTGGTCGTCGGCATCCCGTCGCTGCGCGTGAAGGGCCTGTACCTGGCCATCGCGACCATCGCCGCGTCGTTCATCACGCACTTCCTGTTCGCCAACCTCAAGCTCACGGGCGGCACCACGGGCATCTCGCTGCCGCCCGCGCAGCTCTTCGGCCTGCCGCTGGACACGTCGTTCCGCCTGTACTGGGTGATCGTTCCGGTGATGGTGCTCATGGTGCTCGGCGCGGCCAACCTGTTTCGCACGCGCGTGGGCCGCGCCTTCATCGCCATCCGCGACCGCGACATCTCGGCCGAGGTGCTGGGCATTCCACTGCTGCGCTACAAGCTGCTGTCGTTCGGGCTGTCGTCGTTCTACGCGGGCGTGGCGGGTGGCCTGTGGGCCTACTTCTTTCGCGTGGTCACGCCCGAGAGCTTTCCGCTGCTGATGTCGATCTTCTTCCTGGCGGCCATCATCGTCGGCGGCATGGGCACCATCCTGGGCGGCATCTTCGGCGCCGTGTTCATGACCATGGTGCCCGAGCTGCTCAAGCTGGTGGTCGACCTGCTGCCGGGCGGCGTCGAGATGACCGTGTTCCTCTCGCCGGTGCGCACCGTCGTCTTCGGCCTGCTCATCGTCGGATTTCTGGTGTTCGAGCCGCACGGGCTCGCAGAAGTGTGGCGGCGCATACGCCGCTTTTTCCATCTATGGCCGTTTCGTAACTAGAACCAGGAGACACACATGCCCAAGACAACGAAGAAGCTTTCCCCCCAGCGCCGCGCCCTGCTGATCGCCGCGGGCCTGGCCGCCGCCGTGCCCTTCGCGGCGAACGCGCAAGGCAATGAAGACATCGTCATCGGCGGCTCGATCCCGATGACCGGTGTGTTCGCCTTCGCGGGCGTGGGCATCAACGCCGGCATTGCCGACTACGTGAAGATCGTCAACGACGCGGGCGGCATCAAGGGCCGCAAGCTGCGCTACGTGCCGGAAGACACGGGCTACAAGGTCGACGTGTCGGTGGCGGCCTTCAAGAAGATCACGAGCCAGAACAAGGTCAACCTCTACTACGGCGACTCCACCGGTTTCTCCAAGACCATCAACCCCGAGCTGGACCGCGGCGGCCAGATCCTGATGGCGGGCGCCTCGTTTGCCACCGAGCTCAACGACCCGGCCAAGTACCCGAACCAGTTCCTCGTGGGCCCCGACTACACCGAGCAGATCGGCATCCTGCTGCGCCACATCGCCAAGGAAAAGCCGGGCGCGAAGGTGGCCTTCGTGTACTCCGACTCCGAGTTCGGCCGCGACCCCATCGAGGCCAGCGAAGCCGCTGCCAAGAAGCTGGGCCTGAGCGTGCCCGTGAAGCTCATGACGCCCGCGGGCAGCGTCGACGTGTCGACCGAGGTCATCAAGCTGCGCCGCGCCGCGCCCGACTACACGATCTTCCACGGCTACATCCTGGCGCCCATTCCCGAGTTCGTGCAGCAGGGCAAGCAGATGGGCATGACCAGCAAGTGGATGGGCACCTTCTGGACCATGGACAGCTCCACCGTCATGAAGATGGGCGAAGGCGGCGACGGCTTCATGGGCGTCATGCCCTACCGCTACTACTACGACACCTCGGCCAAGGCGCCGATGCTCGACAAGATCCGCGCGCTGCGCCCCGAGTACCAGAGCACGGCCTACACGCAGGGCTTCCTCACGGCGATGCTGTTCACCGAGGCCGCCAAGCGCACGCTCGACGCCGGCAAGCCGCTGGACGGCAAGAACCTGAAGGCCGCGCTCAACACCATCAAGGACTTCGACACCGGCGGGATCATCGGCACGCCGATCACCATCAAGGGCAACTCGATTCCCGTGGGCCGCGTCTACAAGGCCGACATGAAGGCACAGAAGATGGTGCCGGCGTCCGACTGGATCGCACTGAACTGACCGACACGATGGACGCGCGCGCGGCACCGCCCGACCTCGTGCTCGAGGTCAACAACATCGAGGTGGTCTACAACAAGGTCGTGCAAGTCTTGCGCGGCCTGTCGCTGGCCGTGCCGCGCGGACAGATCGTGGCGCTGCTGGGCAGCAACGGCGCGGGCAAGTCGACCACGCTGAAGGCGGTGTCGGGCCTGCTCGCACTGGAAGACGGCGAGGTCGAGGCCGGGCGCATCGTGTTCGACGGCGCGCCCACCGAGCGGCTCGCGCCGCAGCAGCTGGTGCGGCGCGGCCTGAGCCATGTGATGGAAGGCCGGCGCGTGTTCGAGGACCTCACGGTCGAAGAGAACCTGGTCGCCGCGACCTACGCGCTGACCGGGCGCACGGGCGTCGCGCCGGCGTCGCGCAACTTCGACGACGTCTATGCCTACTTCCCTCGCCTGCACGAGCGCCGCAAGGGCCTTGCGGGCTATCTTTCGGGCGGCGAGCAGCAGATGCTCGCCATCGGGCGTGCGCTGGTGGCGCAGCCTCAATTGATATTGCTCGACGAGCCCTCGCTGGGCCTGTCGCCCAAGCTCGTCGAAGACATCTTCACGATCATCGCGCGCATCAACGCCGAGCGCGGCACCTCGATGCTGCTGGTGGAACAGAACGCCAGCGTGGCACTGGCCATCGCCCACACGGGCTACATCATGGAAAGCGGCAAGGTCGTGATCGACGGCAGCGCCGAGCGCCTCGCGGCCGACCCCGATGTGCGCGAGTTTTACCTGGGCGTGGGCGGCAGCGGCGAATCGCGCAGCTTCCGCGAGCTGAAGCACTACAAGCGCCGCAAGCGCTGGCTGTCATGACGACGAACCCGCTCCCTTCGCTCACGCTGCCGCAGATGCTGCGCGAGCAGGCACGCCTGCAGCCGCAGCGCATCGCGATCCGGCAGAAGGACTTCGGCATCTGGCACCCGCTGGACTGGGCCGGCTACCTGCAGCGCGCCAGCCGCTTCGGCCTGGGCCTGCACGCGATGGGCCTCGCGCCCGGCGGGCACCTGGGCGTGATCTCGGAGAACCGCGTCGAGTGGCTGCTCGCGCAGATGGGCGCGGGGCTCATCGGCGCCGTGACCGTGGGCGTGTACCCCACCAGCCCGAGCAACGAGGTCGCCTACGTGGTCGGCCATGCGGACATCGAGGTGATCGTCTGCGAGGACCAGGAGCAGACCGACAAGGTGCTCGACGCCCTCGACCAGTTGCCGCGCCTGCGCAAGATCGTCGTGATCGAGACCAAGGGCCTCGCGAGCTACCCACCCGAAGTGCGCGAACGCATCGCGACCTTTGCGGAAGTCGAGCAGGCCGGCACCGAGGTGCTGGCACGCGACGGCACCGCGCTCATCGACGCCGCGCTGCAGCGCCAGACGCTGGCCGACATCGGTTTGATGATCTACACCTCGGGCTCCACGGGCAAGCCCAAGGGCGCGATGATTTCGTACCGCAACATCCGCGGGGTCGTGCCCGGCATCGTCGATCGGCTCGGGCTCGACGGCAGCACCACGCACCTGTCGTACCTGCCGCTGTGCCACGTCGCCGAGCAGATGCTCACGGCCTTCGTGCCGCTGTACCTGGGCTCGCAGGTCAACTTCGGCGAATCGATCCGCACCGTGCAGGAAGACCTGCGCGAGGTGGCGCCCACCATGTTCCTCGGCGTGCCGCGCATCTGGGAAAAGCTGCACGCGGGCATCAGCATCAAGATGCAGGAAACCGGGCGGCTGCAGCGCGCCCTGTTCCACAAGGCCATCGAGGCCTGCGCGCCGCTGGCCGAGAAGCCGCGCAGCGCCTGGACGCTGGCCGAGCGCGGCCGCTTCGCCCTCGCCTACTGGACCGTACTGCGCGCGCTGCAGAACTTCATCGGCCTGCGCCGCGTGCGCATCGCGCTCACGGGCGCCGCGCCGATTCCCGCGGACGTGGTGCGCTTCTTTCGCACGCTGGGCGTGCCGCTGGTCGAGGTGTACGGCCTCACCGAATCGACCGGCATGGTCTCGGGCCACCGCGCGGACGCCGTGACCATCGGCACCGTCGGGCCACCGACGCTGGGCACCGAGCACCGCGTGGGCGAAGCCGGCGAGCTGCTGGTGCGCGGCGACATGGTGTTCGAGGGCTACTACAAGAACCCCGAGGCCACGGCCTCATCGATCCGCGATGGCTGGCTGCACACGGGCGACGTGGTGCGCGAGGAAGCCGGCGGGCAGCTGCGCATCGTCGACCGGCTGAAGGACATCATGATCACCGCCGGCGGCAAGAACCTCACGCCCTCGGAGATCGAGAACACCATGAAGGGCAGCCCCTTCATCAAGGAATGCATCGTGGTGGCGGACGGCCGCAAGTTCGTCGGCGCGCTGCTGCAGATCGACTACGAAACGGTCGGCAAATGGGCCGAAGCCCAGCGCCTGCCGTTCACGCATTTCCGCTCGCTGGTGGAAGAACCCAAGGTGCGCGCGCTGATCGAGGCCGAAGTGGCGCGCGGCAACGGGAAGCTGGCGCAGGTGTCGCAGATCAGACGTTTTCATCTGCTCACCAAAGAGTTGGACCATGACGACGGTGAAGTCACCGCAACCATGAAGGTGCGGCGCTCCAGCATCTACAAGGCCTACGCCAACGAGATCGAGGCGCTGTACAGCGCCTGATCGGGAAGCAAGAAGCTCAGTCGCCGCGCACGGGGCGGGCCCGCACGTCGGTCACATCGTCGGCCGGGCCCAGCACGACCGGGCTGCGCACCGACTCGCCGCGCGCACGGGCGCTGACCACGTCGGCCGCCGTGGGCTCGGCCGGCTGTTGTGCCGCATGGCGAAATCGGTCGAAGCCCGAGCGCGGGTTGAAACGCATGACCCAGGGCGTCACGGGCTTGCCCGTGAGGCGCCCCCAGGCGTAGCGCACACCCCATACCGCCGCCAGCAGCAGGGCCGCCACGGCCAGGCTGGCCGCGAAGACCAGCCCCAGGAGCAGAAGAATGACGCGAAGAATGAAGTTCATCATCCGACTTTAGGCCGATGCAGCCGCCGTTGGTTCCCCGCCCTTGCGGAACGAGAACTGGCCCGGCGACTGGATCGGGTCGGTTTCGACCTCGATCGTGTCCTTCGGCCCGAAGCTGCCGTCCAGCAACAGCTTCGAGAGCGGGTTCTCGATGCGCTGCTGGATCGCGCGCTTGAGCGGACGCGCACCGAACACCGGGTCGAAGCCGACCTTGGCGATCTCGGCCAGCGCCGCAGGCGACACCTGCAGGCCCAGGTCCATCTTCGCCAGGCGCGCCTGCAGCACCTTGAGCTGGATCGCGGCGATCGATTCGATGTTCTTCGCGTCGAGCGCGTGGAACACGACGGTCTCGTCGATGCGGTTCAGGAACTCGGGGCGGAAGTAGTTCTTCAGCTCGTCCCACACCGCCTCCTTGATCTCCTCGCTCGGCTGGCCCACCATCGCCTGGATGATCGGCGAGCCGATGTTGCTGGTCATCACGATCACGGTGTTCTTGAAGTCCACGGTGCGGCCCTGGCCGTCCGTGAGGCGACCGTCGTCGAGCACCTGCAGCAGCACGTTGAACACGTCGGGGTGGGCCTTCTCGACCTCGTCGAGCAGCACCACGCTGTAGGGCTTGCGGCGCACGGCTTCCGTGAGGTAGCCGCCCTCTTCATAGCCCACGTAGCCCGGCGGCGCGCCGATGAGGCGGGCGACCGAATGCTTCTCCATGAACTCGCTCATGTCGATGCGGATCAGGTGGTCTTCGCTGTCGAACAGGAAGCCCGCGAGCGCCTTGCACAGTTCGGTCTTGCCCACGCCCGTGGGGCCGAGGAACAGGAACGAACCCGTGGGGCGGTTCGGATCGGAGAGGCCCGAACGCGAGCGGCGGATCGCATTGGCGACCGCACCGATGGCCTCGTCCTGGCCGACCACGCGTTCGTGCAGCTTGTCTTCCATGACGAGCAGCTTGTCGCGCTCGCCCTGCATGAGCTTGGCGACCGGGATGCCGGTGGCGCGCGCCACGACCTCGGCGATTTCTTCCGAACCGACCTGCGTGCGCAGCAGCGTGGGCGCACTGGACTTGCCCTTGCTCGCTTCGCTTTCCTCGGCTTCCTTCAGGCGCTTCTCGAGCGCCGGCAGCTGGCCGTATTGCAGCTCGGCGACCTTGTTGAAGTCGCCCTTGCGCTTCCACTCTTCGATCTGGAACTTGATCTTGTCGATGTCTTCGCGCACGTGCGCGCTGCCCTGGGCCTGGGCCTTCTCGGCCTGCCAGATCTCGTCGTAGTCGGCGATTTCCTTTTGCAGCTTGGTGATCTCGTCCTCGATGAGGCCGAAGCGCTTCTGCGAGGCTTCGTCCTTTTCGCGGCGCACGGCTTCGCGCTCGATCTGCAGCTGGATCAGACGCCGGTCGAGGCGGTCCATGACCTCGGGCTTGGAGTCCATCTCGATCTTGATCTTGGCCGCGGCTTCGTCGATGAGGTCGATGGCCTTGTCGGGCAGGAAGCGGTCGGTGATGTAACGGTCACTCAATTCGGCCGCGGCCACGATGGCCGGGTCGGTGATCTGCACGCCGTGGTGCACTTCGTACTTCTCCTGCAGACCGCGCAGGATGGCGATGGTGGCCTCGACGCTGGGCTCGCCCACGATGATCTTCTGGAAGCGGCGCTCCAGCGCGGCGTCCTTCTCGATGTACTTGCGGTACTCGTCCAGGGTGGTGGCACCCACGCAGTGCAGCTCGCCGCGCGCGAGCGCGGGCTTGAGCATGTTGCCCGCGTCCATCGCGCCTTCGGCCTTGCCGGCACCGACCATGGTGTGCAGCTCGTCGATGAAGACGATGGTCTGGCCTTCGTCCTTCGCGAGTTCGTTGAGCACGGTCTTCAGGCGCTCTTCGAACTCGCCGCGGAACTTGGCACCGGCCAGCAGCGCGGCCATGTCGAGCGACAGCACGCGTTTGCCCTTCAGCGACTCGGGCACTTCGCCCGCGACGATGCGCTGGGCCAGGCCTTCGACGATGGCGGTCTTGCCCACGCCGGGTTCGCCGATGAGCACGGGGTTGTTCTTGGTGCGGCGTTGCAGCACCTGGATGGCGCGGCGGATTTCCTCGTCGCGGCCGATGACCGGGTCGAGCTTGCCCAGGCGGGCGCGCTCGGTGAGGTCCAGGCAGTATTTCTTGAGGGCTTCGCGCTGGCCTTCGGCGTCGGCGCTGTTCACGCCCTGCCCACCGCGCACGGCCTCGATGGCGGCCTCGAGCGACTTGCGGCTCAGGCCGTTGTCCTTGGCGATCTTGCCGATGTCGGCCTTGCTGTCGGCCACGGCGAGCAGAAAGAGTTCGCCCGCGATGAACTGGTCATTGCGCTTGATGGCTTCCTTCTCGGTCGCCTGCAGCAGCTTGCCCAGCTCGGGGCCGACCTGCACGATGTCGTGGCCCTGCACCTGGGGCAGTTTCTTGATGGCGCCTTCGGCGGCCTGCAGCAGCCCGGGCACGTTGACGCCGGCACGCTCCAGCAGGGCGCGCGGGCCGTCGTCCTGGCGCAGCATCGCGACCAGCAGGTGGGCCGGTTCGATGTAGGCGTTGTCGCTGCCAAGGGCGAGCGACTGGGCGTCGCTCAGTGCTTCCTGAAATTTGGTGGTGAGTTTGTCTTGTCGCATGGTGGTATTCCTGCATCCAAAATAGGGCTGTTCGGGCACGATTCAAGGTTGCGAATCGGATTTGCACCCTGGGCACGGGTATTGCACCGGGCCCCGCACCTTCCTGCCGTAGGCATTTCTCTCTTTCTTCGAATGGAGTCGATCATGGTTTTTTCAATGCAGCGCGTCCAACCGATGCGCCGCGCGTTCAGCGTGGGTCTCTTGGCTGCGGCCATGGGCATGGCCGGCCTGGCACAGGCCCAGAGCGGCACGCCGGTGCGCCTCTTGGTGGGCTTTCCCGCCGGCGCGGGCACCGACGCCATTGCGCGCACCCTGGGCGAAAAGCTCAAGGACGTGCTGGGCGTGCCCGTGGTGGTCGAGAACCGCGCAGGTGCAGGCGGCCAGATCGCGGCGCAGGCGCTGAAGGCCGCGCCGGCCGACGGCCACACGCTGTTCCTGTCGCATGACCACTCGATCTCGATCCTGCCGCAGGTGGTGAAGAACCCGGGCTTCAACCCCGCGACCGACTTCGTGCCCGTGGCCGGCTTTGCCACCTTTGCCAACGTGCTGGCGGTGTCGGGCGGCACGCCGGCCAAGAGCATCGACGAGTACGTGAAGTGGATCCGCACGCAAAAGGGCGGCAAGGAAACGATCGGTGTGCCGGCGCCGGCGTCGATCCCCGAGTTCCTCGTGAAGATGATCTCGGACAAGTACAAGATCGACGTGCAGCCCGCGCCCTACCGCGGCAGCGCGCCCATGACGGCCGACATGCTGGGCAACCAGATCACGGCGGGCATCGCCTCGGTGCCCGACTTCATCGAGAACCACCGCGCGGGCAAGGTGCGCATCGTGGCCTCCATCGGCGCCAAGCGCCAGGCCCTGCTGCCGAACGTGCCGACCTTCACCGAGCTGGGCTTTGCGAACCTGGAAGACCTGCCCTACTACGGCATCTTCGCGCCGGTGGGCACGCCGCAAGCCGTCATCGACAAGTATGGCGACGCGCTGCAGAAGGTGCTGGCCATGCCCGACGTGAAGCAGAAGCTCACCACCATGGGCCTGACGGTCGGCTACGAGCCCCAGGGCCAGTTCGCGGGCCGCGTGCGCACCTACACGCAGACCTGGGAAAAGATCATCCAGGCGAGCGGCTTCAAGCCCTGAGCTGCGCGACCTGGTACGGCCCGGCACGGCCGTCACCTGGGTGATCTTCCGGCCGGGCGGAGCCCCTCTACGATGGGCCCTCGCCTTCCAACAACAAAGCCGGAGACACATCCCTCATGCGATTCACGACCCTCGCCGCCTCGCTGGCGGCCGCGCTGCTGCTCGGCGCCTGCGGCAGCACCGCGCCGATCTCCCCCGCCGAAGTCGGCGAATTGCGCCCGGGTTCGGGCTACCTCAAGGGCTACCTGCCGGCGGCCGAGCTGCCCGACAGCCTCGCCTTGCTGCCGGCGCCCCCGGCCGAGGGCTCGGCCGCGCTGGCGGCCGACGGCGCCACCTTCCGCGCGCTCACGGCCCTGCAGGGCACGCCGCGCGGCGCACTGGCGGTGCAGGACGCCAACCTCAAGTTTCCGAAGGCCGCCGAGGTGTTCTCGTGCGCGCTGGGCATGCCGATCTCCGAGCAAGCCACGCCGAACCTGAACATGCTGCTGCGCCGCACGCTGGCCGATGCCGGCTCGGCCACCTACAAGGCCAAGAACACCTACAACCGCACACGCCCCTTCGTCGCGTTCAAGACCGGCAGCTGCACGCCTGCCGAAGAGGCCTCGCTGGCCAAGGACGGCTCCTACCCCTCGGGCCACTCGGCCGTGGGCTGGGCCTGGGCCTTGGTGCTGACGGAACTCGCGCCCGAGCGCGCCGACGCACTGCTGCAGCGCGGGCGGGCCTTCTCGCAGAGCCGCGCGATCTGCGGCGTGCACTGGCAGAGCGACATCGAGAACGGTCGGCTGGTCGGCGCGGCGACGGTGGCCAGGCTGCACACGAACCCGGTGTTCCAGGCGCAGATGGTGGGTGCCCGGTCGGAGATCGCGAAGGCACGCGCGGCGGGTGCGGTGCCCGCTCAGGATTGCGGCGCGGAAGCCAAGGCACTGGCGACCTCGGCGCTGATCGCACCGTAAGTCTCGACCGCGCTGCTCAGGTGGCGCTGTTCGAGGCCGCGATGCCCCAGCGCGCCAGCGCCTCGTCGTCGGTCACGCGGGCATCGACCCAGCGCGCGCCCTCGGGCGTCTGCTCCTTCTTCCAGAACGGCGCCTGCGTCTTCAGGTAGTCCATCAGGAACTCGCAGGCCTGGAAGCTCTGGCCGCGGTGGGCGGACACCACCGCCACCATCATGATCTGGTCCAGCGGCTGCAGCAGCCCCACGCGGTGGATCACGCGCGCGCCCAGGATGTCGAAGCGCTTGTGGGCCTCGTCGATCATGGCCTCGATGGCTTTCTCGGTCATGCCGGGGTAGTGCTCCAGCTCCATCGAGGCGATGGTGCTGCCGTCGTTGCGGTCTCTGACCGTGCCGATGAAGCTGCAGACGGCGCCGACGCGCGCGTCGGCCGCGCGCAGGGCGGCGATCTCGGCACCGGCGTCGAAGTCGGCCGTCTGGATGGAAACGCGAGGGAGCGAGGACATGCCCAAATTGTGGCACTGCCGCCCTACACTGCGCCGATGCCGGCCCCCACGTCGCAGCCCCTGACACCCGACGATGTCGAGATGCTGCGGCGCGTCGACCTTGCCGCGCGCACCCCGGCCGCCGGCCTGGCGGTGCTGGCCGTGCTGCTGGCGGGCTGCGCCCTCGTCTTCGTGGTGATCGGGCGGCTGCCCGGCGCCCCGGCGGGCCTGGCCCTGGCGATGAACGCGGCGGCGCTGGTCACCTTGCTGCTGGGCGCGTGGCTGTTCACCCATCGGGCGCGGATCGACCGGCGCCTGGCCCAGGCCACCCGCGAGGCCCTGGCGAAGAACAGCAAGTTCACCGTGGCCGGCACCGTGGACCACGTGGCCGCCCTGCCCGGCGGCGCGCTGCGCTACACGGTCGACGGCCAGTTCCACATCGACGTCGTGCCGGTGCTGGGCCTGGACGCGCCTCGCAGCCACGCCACGGGCCGGCCGCTGACGGCGGTGCGGCACCTGGCACAGGCGCCCGTCGAGATCGAATGCGTGGCGCGCGACAACGCCGTGCATCTGCTGCTGCGCACGCGTTATCCGATGGCGCGCCAGGCCACGCGCACCGAGCGGCCGGCCACCTCGCGCGACCGTCGGCGCGCCGGGCGCTCGGACCGCCGCTTCATGGGCGTCGTGCTGGCGGGCGGCGCGGTCCTGGCGATCGGGACGGCGTGGGCCGACGGTTTTCGCCCGGGCTTCGGCCTGTTCATGGCGGGGTACGCGGCCGCCATCTGCGCGCTGGTGTTCGCGGTCGGCGTGCTGCCGCAGCTGCTGCGCGCACGCCGGTTCACGCACCTGCACACGGTGAGCGGGCCGGTCACCGAAATCCTCACGGCCCAGGTGCCGCAGGGCAAGCACACGGCCGAGGTGCGCTGGTTCCGGGTCGACGGCCAGCTGTTCGGCGCACTCGACCTCAAGACCGACGCGCAGCTGGGCAACCAGGTCACGGTCCAATTCCTGGGCAATGCCCGCGCCGCCGAGGGCGGCCGTGTCGTGAGCCTGCAACGCAGCGCCACCGCACCGCCGGCCTAGGCGCGACAATGCAGCCCATGCCTTCGCGCCGCACGTCCATCCGCCTCTCGCCTTCGTTCGAAGGTCAGGCACGCGCGCGCCAGGGCAACAAAGCCAAAAAACCAAAGCTCGTCTGACCGGAGCCGAGGTTCCGTCGTCGGATGAGCGACGGAACCTGCCAAGGCTTTGGCCCCTCTTGGGTTGCGCGCGCATCGGACGGTGGTTCTTTCCATCGGTCGATTCCTGAAAGGAAGCCTGCGTGCCACATCAACAACCAACCGCCGACACCGCGACCAATTTCTCGGGCCTGTGGGTCGCCCTCGTCACCCCGTTCCGCGACGGCGCGGTCGACCACACCGCCCTGGCGGCGCTCGTGCGCCGGCTCGCCAACGACGGCGTGACCGGCTTCGTGCCCTGCGGCTCGACCGGCGAGGCCGCCGCGCTCGACGAGGCCGAGCAGCTCGCCGTGCTCGACACCGTGCTGACCGCCGCGGGCGGCCTGCCGGTCGTGATGGGCGTGTCGGGCTACCACCTGGGCAAGGCCACGGCCTGGGCCCGCAAGCTCTCGGAACGCCCGCTGGCGGGCCTGCTGGTGTCCGCCCCGCACTACATCCGCCCGTCGCAGGCCGGCGTGATCGAGTGGTTCCACGCCATCGCCGATGCCAGCACGGTGCCCGTGCTGGTCTACGACATTCCCTACCGCACCGGCGTGACCATCGCGCGCGAGACGATGCTGGCGCTGGCCGGGCACCCGCGCATCCGCGGCATCAAGGACTGCGGCGGCGACATGGCCAAGACGCGCGCGGTGATCGCCGACGGCCGGCTGCAGGTGCTCACGGGTGAAGACCACCAGATCTTCGCGACCATGGCCGAGGGCGGCGTGGGCGCCATCGCGGCCAGCGGCCATGTGCAGACGAAGCGCCTCGTGCGGCTGGTGCGCCTGCTGGCCGAGAACCGGCTGGCCGAGGCGCGCGCCGAATGGCAACCGCTGCAACCGCTGCTGGAGATGCTGTTCGCCGAACCCAACCCGGGCCCGCTGAAGGCCTTGCTGGCGCATGCGGGCGAGCTGCGTGATGAGCTGCGCTCGCCGATGACGCGCGCGTCGGACGGCCTGCGCGAGCGCCTCGTGGCGCTGGACGCGCGGCTCAGCCGCCCGTGACGGGCGGGAAGAACGCGACTTCGCAGTCGTCGTTCAGCGCGGCGGCTTCGTCGCTCATGGCCTGGTCGAGCGCCATGCGCACGGCCTTGCCGCGCGCGAGCGCGCTGGCGTAGGCCCCGCCGCGGGCGATGAGCTCGTCGCGCAGGGCTGCGAGCGTGCCGGCGGCTGTGTCGACGGTTTCACCGCTGCTGGACAGCGACTCGCGCACGGAGGCGAAATAACGGATGCGGACCTTCATGGGGTGGTTCAGCCGAGCAGCGATGCGAGAGGAATGAAGTTCACGGTATTGCCGGCCTGGATGGTCCGGCCCGCCGGGTTGTCGACCAGGCCGTCACCCCAGACCATCGAGGTGAGCACGCCCGAACTCTGGTTGGCGAACAGGTCGAGACCGCCTGCCGCGTTGCGCCGCACGCGCAGGAACTCGCGGCGTTTGTCGGCACGCGGCCAGTCGAAATCGGCGCGCAACGGCACGGCCGCGGGCGCCACGCGCGTGGCCCCCTGCAGCGCGAGCAGGAAGGGCCGCACGAGCATCAGGAAGGTCAGGAAGCTCGACACCGGGTTGCCGGGCAGCCCCGTGACGTGGCAGGCGCCCTGCCCGTTGCTGCGTGCGATCGAGCCGTAGGCAAAGGGCTTGCCGGGCTTCATCGACAGCGACCACAGCTGCAGCTCGCCGAGCGACTGCAGTGCGGCGCGGATATGGTCTTCTTCGCCCACCGAAACACCGCCGGTCGTGATGATCAGGTCACTGCTTTCGGCCGCATCGCGCAACGCGGCGATGGTGGCCTCGCGGTTGTCGGGCACGATGCCCAGGTCGTTCACCTCGCAGCCCAGGCGGTGCAACAGCGCCCGCATGAAGAAGCGGTTCGAGTTGTAGATCGCGCCGGGCTTCATCGCGTCGGGCGCGACCTCGCCGGGCATCACCAGCTCGTCGCCGGTGGAGAGCATGGCCACGCGCGGCTTGCGCGCGACCTGCAGCTTGTCGAAGCCGACGCTGGCGGCCAGGCCGAGCGCGGCGGGCGTGAGGCGTTCGCCGCGCTGGAGCACCACGTCGCCCGAGGCCACGTCCTCGCCTGCGCGGCGCACCCACTGGCCGGCCACGGGCGCGATGGCGATGCGCACCGCCCCCAGGCCGCCCTCTTGCGGCGTGGCGGTCGTGTCTTCCTGCATGACGACCGCGTCGGCGCCTTCGGGAATCTGCGCCCCCGTGAAGATGCGCGCCGCCGTGCCGGCCGCGAGCGGCGTGCCGACGGTGCCGGCGGGAATGCGCTGCGTCACCGCCAGCTCGGTGCCGGGCGTGGCGCAATCGGCCGCGCGCACGGCGTAGCCGTCCATCGCGCTGTTGTCGCGCGGCGGCACGGTGAGGCCCGAGACGAGGTCCTGCGCCAGCACGCGCCCGTCGGCGTCGAAGGTGCCGACGCTTTCGGCCGGCAGCAGCGGCCGGGCCTTGGCGAGCAGCACCGCGATCGCTTCATCGAGCGGCATCAGCGGCGGGCGCGAGGACGAGGCGGCGAAGGGAACGGGAGAGGAATCAGCCATGGTGTCCGGGGTTGTAGTCGAAGCGCTCGCCGCTGTCGATCAACCACGTGGCAATGGCCTCGGCGTCGTTGAGGTCGAGCACCGGGCGCGCCGTGGCCTCGGGCAGGCCGTCCGGCGCATCGGTGGCGATGGCGGTGACAAAGGGGTCGTCGATGTAGAGCGCGGGGCGCGGCGCCTCGCCGTCGCCGCTCGGGCGCCAGACCTCGATCTTGAGCACGTCGCTGTGCCGGAAGCCCTCGACCAGCGCCCAGTCGACCGCCGGATGCAACTCGGCGAGCAGCTGGTGCACCGTGAGCTCGACCGGCACCTCGAACTCGCGCATCAGCGCCAGCCGCTGGTCGGACGCGACAACCACCTCGAAGGCCCCGGCCTGCCGGTGGCGCCAGGTGTCCTTGCCGACGTGGTCGATGTCGAAGCGATGGTGCGCATGCTTGACCACCGACACGCGCAGCCCGCGCTGCTTGAGCACGGGAATCAGGCGCTCCACCAGCGTGGTCTTGCCTGCGCCGGAATACCCGGCGAAGCCGACGACCTTCATGCCGCGGGCGCCCCGGTCAGTCGCAGTGCTGGGCGATGTAGGCCTTGACGGCCTCGGCATCGGCCGGCAGCTGGACCACGCGCTTGGGCAAGGCTTCGATGCCTTCGAACTTCTTCGGGCGCGCGGGCTCCTCGCCCAGCGCCTCGACCACCGTGGCCGCGAACTTGATCGGCAGCGCGGTCTCGAGCACCACCATCGGCACGCCGGGCGTGAGCTGCTCGCGCGCGGCCTTGAGGCCGTCGGCGGTGTGCGGGTCGATCAGCGTCGCGAAGCGCTTCTCGGTGTCGCGGATCATCGCGAGCCGGTCGGCGTGCGTGCTGCGGCCGCTGCGAAAGCCGAAGCGCTCGGCGGCCTGCTTGAACGCCGGGTCGGCGCTCAGGTCGAAGCTGCCCGTCAGGCCCAGGTCATCCACGAACAGCTTGCGCAGGCGGTCTGCATCGCGGCCGACGAGGTCGAACACGAAGCGCTCGAAGTTGCTGGCCTTGCTGATGTCCATCGACGGGCTGGAGGTTTCGTGCGTGTCGACCGCTGCGCGCACGCGATACACGCCGGTGCGGAAGAACTCGTCGAGCACGTCGTTCTCGTTGGTCGCAACCACCAGCGTCTGGATCGGCAGGCCCATCATGCGTGCCACATGGCCCGCGCAGACGTTGCCGAAGTTGCCCGAGGGCACGGTGAAGCTCACTGGCTTGTCGTTGCTCGCCGTGGCCTGGAAGTAGCCCGCGAAGTAGTAGACGACCTGCGCCAGCAGGCGCGCCCAGTTGATCGAGTTGACCGTGCCGATGCGGTACTTGCGCTTGAAGCCCAGGTCGTTCGACACGGCCTTGACGATGTCCTGGCAGTCGTCGAACACGCCGGTGATGGCGATGTTGTGGATGTTGGCGTCCTGCAGGCTGAACATCTGCGCCTGCTGGAACGGGCTCATGCGCCCGTCGGGCGAGGTCATGAAGACGCGCACGCCCTTCTTGCCGCGCATGGCGTACTCGGCCGCGCTGCCGGTGTCGCCGCTGGTGGCGCCCAGGATGTTGAGCTCGGCGCCGCGGCGGGCCAGTTCGTACTCGAACAGGTTGCCCAAGAGCTGCATCGCCATGTCCTTGAAGGCCAGCGTGGGGCCGTTGGACAGGGCTTCGAGGTACACGCCATCTTCGAGCTCGCGCAGCGGCACGATCTCGTCGGTGCCGAACACCTCGGCCGTGTAGGTCTTCGCGCAGATCGCCTTCAGGTCGGCCGCGGGAATGTCGTCGATGTACAGCGAGAGGATTTCGAAGGCCAGCTCGGCGTAGGGCAGCGTCCGCCATTTGGCGAGCGTGGCGGTGTCGACCTGCGGGTACGTCTCGGGCAGGTACAGGCCGCCATCGGGCGCCAGGCCTTCGAGGAGGATTTCGCAGAAGCGCTTGCGGTCGGCGTGGCCGCGGGTGCTCAGGTAGTTCACTTCAACTCTTCCTTGCGGATGCGCACGATGGGCTCGAGCACGGTCGGCAGCGCCTGCAGCTCGGCCATGACGTCGTTGACGGTGCCTTCGCGCGCGTCGTGCGTGAGGATGATGAGGTCGGTCTGCGTGGAGCCCTCGCCGCCCACTTCGTCGGCTTCGCGCTGCAGCACGGCGTCGATGCTGATGCCGGCGGTGGCGAGCAGGCCCGTCACCTTGGCGAGCACGCCTGCCTGGTCGGCCACGCGCAGGCGCAGGTAGTAGCTGGTGACGACTTCCGACATCGGCAGCACCTTCAGGTCGCTCATGGCGTCCGGGTGGAAGGCCAGGTGCGGCACGCGGTGCGCGGCGTCGGCGGTGTGCAGGCGGGTGATGTCGACGAGGTCGGCGATCACGGCGCTGGCGGTCGGCTCGCTGCCGGCGCCCTTGCCGTAGTACAGCGTGGTGCCCACGGCGTCGCCGTGCACGACCACGGCGTTCATGGCGCCTTCGACGTTCGCCAGCAGGCGCTTGGACGGCACCAGCGACGGGTGCACGCGCAGCTCGATGCCCTGGGCGGTGCGCTTGGTCACGCCCAGCAGCTTGATGCGGTAGCCGAGCTGTTCGGCGTACTTGATGTCCTGCGCGGCGAGCTTGGTGATGCCTTCGACGTGGGCCTTGTCGAACTGCACGGGAATGCCGAAGGCGATGGCGCTCATCAGCGTGACCTTGTGCGCGGCGTCGACGCCTTCGATGTCGAAGGTGGGGTCGGCTTCGGCGTAGCCCAGGCGCTGGGCTTCCTTCAGCACGGTGGCGAAGTCCAGGCCCTTGTCGCGCATCTCGGACAGGATGAAGTTGGTCGTGCCGTTGATGATGCCGGCCAGCCACTGGATGCTGTTGGCCGTGAGACCTTCGCGCAGCGCCTTGATGATCGGGATGCCGCCGGCCACCGCGGCCTCGAAGGCCACCATCACGCCCTTGGCATGCGCGGCCGCGAAGATTTCGGTGCCGTGCACGGCGAGCAGTGCCTTGTTGGCCGTGACCACGTGCTTGCCGGCCGCGATGGCCTCGAGCACCAGTTGCCTGGCGATGCCGTAGCCGCCGATGAGTTCGATGACGATGTCGATGTCGGGATTGGCGATGACTTCGCGCGCATCGGCGACCACCTTCACGCCTTCGCCGGCCACTTCGCGGGCGCGGGCGGTGTCGAGGTCGGCCACCATGGTGATCTCGATGCCGCGGCCGGCGCGGCGCTTGATTTCTTCCTGGTTGCGCTGGAGCACCTTGAAGGTGCCGCTGCCGACCGTGCCTGCGCCGAGCAGGCCTACTTGGATGGATTTCATGGGAGGGGTCGCGTTCATGGTTTGGATGAGGTGAGAGACGGTGCTGCGGCGTCCACGAGGCGGCTGACGTAGCGCGGCAGGCTCCAGGCGCCGCCCGCGAAGCCGCGGCACATGCCGTCGCCGTTCGCACCGGTGCGCACGAAGGTCGTGCCGTTGAAGTGCCAGGTTTCGCTCGACCAGCAATCGCCGATGCCGCGGCCCTTCATGGAAGAGGTGACGCTGGCATCTTTCTCGTCGAACTCGCCGCTCGCCTCGAGCGACACGGGCGCATAGGGCGGCTTGTCGTTGGCGGTCCAGAGCAGCGTGGTGTAGTTGTACGCGCCCACGCCGCAGCCCAGCGCCAGCAGCACCTTGCGGTCGCTCAGGCGGTGAACCTCCACCGACCTGGCGTTGACCTGGTCCTGGTTGTTGCACCGCTCGCGCGCTTCTTTGAGGTCGAGCGATGGAAAGATGCGCGCGGCCAGCGCGTCGTCGCCAGGTCGCGCCTTCGGCGGCTTGACCACCTGGACGACGGGCATGGGCACCGGCGGCAGCACGGAAGATTCGGGCTTGGCGCCCTTGCGCACCAGCGCACCCGGGGTGCCGACGCGGCCTTGCGTTTCGTCCATTTTCAGCAGCACGGCGTTGAGGCCGGCGAGCGACAGCGTCCACTTCTTGCCGCCGTTGGCCGTGACGGTGGCGTCGTCGCTCTTGAGCAACTCGGGCAGCACGGCGCGAATCTGGCCCTGGTCGAAGCTGGCGGTTCCCGCGTCGAGACCGGACAGCGCGGCCTTGCCGACCTTGAAGCGCAGCGGCCCCTTGGCACTGCCGTCATCGCCGATCTGCAGCTGAATATCGAGGGCCGTGTTCGGCCCGGCCGCGCGGGTGATCAACATCGACACCTGCTGGTGCTCCCCGCCGTCCGCCTGGTAGCCGGCGGCGCGGCAGGTCAGCGTGTTGTCGCAGACCAGTTCCCAATCGTTGTGCGAGAACGAGACCGGCTCTTTCTTCCCGGCCGCGCCGACAGACAGTGCGCCCAGCAACAGCGCGGCAGCGACGCAGGCGGATTTCATGGTCCCGTCTTGCGACGCAACCGGTACTGCTCCAGGAACTTGGCGATGCGGTTGATGGCCTCGCGCAAGTCGTCTTCATGGGGCAGGAACACGATGCGGAAGTGGTCCGGCGTGGCCCAGTTGAAGCCGGTGCCCTGCACCAGCATCACACGGGTTTCCTTCAGCAGCTCGAGGAAGAACTGGCGGTCGTCCGCGATCGGATAGACCGCGGGGTCGAGCTTGGGAAACATGTAGAGCGCCGCGCTGGGCTTGACGCAGCTCACGCCCGGGATGGCGGTGATCAGCTCGTAGGCCAGGTCGCGCTGGCGGCGCAGGCGCCCGCCTTCGCACACGAGGTCGTTGATGCTCTGGTAGCCGCCGAGCGCCGTCTGGATCGCCCATTGACCCGGCACGTTGGCGCACAGGCGCATGTTCGAGAGCATGTTCAGGCCCTCGATGTAGTCGCGTGCGCTGCGCTTGTCGCCCGACACCACGAGCCAGCCGGCACGGTAGCCGCACGAGCGGTAGCTCTTGGACAGCGAATTGAAGGTCAGCGTGAGCACGTCGGTCGACAGGCTGGCGATGGCCGTGTGCTTGACGCCGTCATACAGCACCTTGTCGTAGACCTCGTCGGCGAAGATCACGAGGCCGTGCTCGCGGGCGATCTCGACGAGGCTCTTGAGCAGCTCGTCGGAATACAGCGCGCCGGTCGGGTTGTTCGGGTTGATGACCACGATGCCCTTGGTGCGCGGCGTGATCTTGGCGCGGATGTCGGCCAGGTTCGGCATCCAGCCGTTGTCCTCGTCGCACAGGTAGTGCACCGGCGTACCGCCCGACAGGCTCGTGGAGGCGGTCCACAGCGGGTAGTCGGGGGCCGGCAGCAGCAACTCGTCGCCGTCGTTGAGCAGCGCGTTGGTGGACATGGCGATCAGCTCGCTGGCGCCGTTGCCCAGGTAGATGTCGTCGAGCGTGACACCCGCGATGCCCTGCTTCTGGGTCTCGTGCATCACGGCCTTGCGCGCCGCGAAAACGCCCTTGCTGTCCGAATAGCCCGCCGAGGTCGGCAGGTTGCGGATCATGTCCTGCTGGATCTCCTCAGGCGCATCGAAGCCGAACACGGCCAGGTTGCCGATGTTGAGCTTGATGATCTTCTGGCCTTCTTCCTCCATCTGCTTGGCGGCGTCCATGATGGGGCCACGGATGTCATAGAGGACGTTGGCCAGCTTGGCCGATTTCTTGAGCTGCTTCAAAGGGGCCCTCCCGGGCGGGTTTACTCGAAGGTCAAAGGCCCCTGCGGGCCTCGTGTCACTAGGGAAAACCTATAATTTGACCACAGTTCCCAGTGCCCCGATGAAGCTCCAGCCCGACAAATCCGACGTTCAGACCCTCACCGCACACGGCCCCGGCTGGGTCGCGATCAACAACGAAAAGGTGGAGGGCAGCGTGGTCGTGGGTTCGCGTGGCGAACGCTTTGCCTGGGATTGCACGCGTTTCGACCAGCTGGGGCCCGAACAATTCGCGCAATTGGCCTCGTTGGGCGCCGAACTGGTCATTTTCGGCAGCGGCAACCGCATCCGATTTCCCCAACCCGCATGGCTGCAGCCCCTGATGGCGCAACGCACCGGCGTGGAGACCATGGACACCCCGGCGGCCTGCCGCACCTACAACATCCTGGCCGGCGAAGGCCGGCACGTCATCGCCGCCCTGCTCGTCGAGAGCCCTGCGGGTGGCTGAGAGAGGGGTTTTCGAGGTAAAATACCGGGTTGCGAACCGGCCAGCTACCCCAAGTTAGCAACGACCAATCCTCCGTTCATCGAGCAAGCCCGAAAAAGGCTGAGAGGGCTCGGAGAACGGAATCTAACGGAGAAAACAAGTTTCATGGCGATCGTTGTCAACAAACCCATTCCTGAATTCGACGCCAACGCCACGGGCGGCATCAAGGTTTCGAACACCTCGCACCTCGGCCACGTCATGGTCATGTATTTTTACCCGAAAGATAACACTCCGGGTTGCACGACCGAAGCGATGCAGTTCCGCGACCACTACAAAGACTTCGAAAAAGCCGGTGCCACGGTCTTCGGCGTCTCGCGCGACAACATGAAGTCGCACGACGAATTCAAGGCCAAGCTCGAACTCCCCTTCGAACTCATCGCCGACACCGAAGAAAAAATGTGCCACATGTTCGGCGTGGTCAAGAACAAGATCATGTACGGCAAGAAGGTCAAGGGCATCGAGCGCAGCACTTTCCTGATCGGCGCCGACGGCATCCTGAAGGCCGAATGGCGCGGGCTCAAGGTTCCAGGCCATGTCGAAGACGTCCTCAAGGCCGTCAAGGCACTCAAGAAGGCCGCCTGATCGCGCCGCAAGGCACCGGGCGTGCGCTTTTGCATCAAGTCGTGGGAATTGCCCCACGCGGTGTGCAAAGAGCCTCTGGTGCGTCTTTTGCGGTGTGCATAATGGCCTCATGCCGTTGAGCTCCACGACCGCATCCTCCGAACGAAGCCGCCTGGGTCTACAGGCGGCTTTTTCGTTTTCCGGCCCTCCTCTTTCTTCCTTGCGAGCGACCTGACCCATGCCATTGCCTCCCGCCCCCACGAAACGCGCCGCATTGCTCTCGCCGGATGCCATCGACGCACCCGCCCGTCCCTCGCACAGAAACTCGCGCCGTTCCGGCGATTCGCGCGACGACGCCCCCGCCAAGAGCGGACCGCAGCCGCTGGAGCTGTTCGACAACCTCGGCACGGAAGGCGGCGGCGATGCGCCCACTGCACGCCCAGCGCGTCCGGCACGCCGCTCGAAAACCAAGGCGGCACCCGCCCCGGCGCCCACGTCGGCACCGGTGAGCGCACCGCAGCAGCAACAACAACCCGCGATGGTGCAGGTCGAGACGCGCGTGCCCACGCCCGCCCCAGCCGCCGCCACGCCCGTCGCGGCGCCCCAGCAGGCCCCGGCACGCCCCAAGCGCAAGTCCACCGGTCCCGCCAAGCTGTTCGTGCTCGACACGAACGTGCTGCTGCACGACCCGATGTGCCTGTTCCGCTTCGAGGAACACGACATCTTCCTGCCGATGATCGTGCTGGAAGAGCTCGACGGCCACAAGAAGGGCACGACCGAAGTCGCGCGCAACGGCCGCCAGACCAGCCGCACGCTCGACGCGCTGGCCGCCGCGCAGGACGCCGACATCGACAAGGGCCTGAAGCTGGACACCACCGGCCACCGCGAAGCCGGCGGGCGCCTCTTCTTCCAGACCGCCCCGCTCGACTACTCGCTGCCGATCAGCCTGCCCCAGGGCAAGGCCGACAACCAGATCCTGGGCGTGGTGCACGCGCTGCGCGACGAGTACGCCAAGGACCGTCCGGGCAAGCCGAAGCAGGAAGTGGTGCTGGTGTCCAAGGACATCAACATGCGCGTCAAGGCGCGCGCGCTGGGCCTGGCCGCCGACGACTACCAGAACGACAAGACGCTGGAAGACGGCGACCTGCTCTACGCCGGCTCGCTCGCGCTCCCGCCCGACTTCTGGACCCGCCAGAGCAAGACGGTCGAAAGCTGGCAAAGCGGCAGCAACACCTTCTACCGGATCAGCGGTCCGCTGGTGCCCAACCTCTACATCAACCAGTTCGTCTTCTTCGAGGCGCCCGGCGAGCCGAGCATGTATGCACGCGTCACCGAAATCCGCGACAAGACCGCGGTGCTCAAGACGCTCAAGGACTACAGCTCGGGCAAGAACGCGGTGTGGGGCGTGAACACGCGCAACCGCGAGCAGAACTTCGCGATGAACCTGCTGATGGACCCCGAGATCGACTTCGTCACGCTGACCGGCACGGCCGGCACCGGCAAAACGCTCATGGCACTGGCCTCCGGCCTCACGCAGGTGCTCGACGACCGGCGCTACACCGAGATCATCATGACGCGCGCCACCGTGAGCGTCGGTGAAGACATCGGCTTCCTGCCCGGCACCGAGGAAGAAAAGATGGGCCCCTGGATGGGCGCACTCGACGACAACCTCGAATTCCTGGCCAAGGGCGACGGCGGCGGTGCCGGCGAGTGGGGCCGCGCGGCCACCAACGAGCTGATCCGCAGCCGCATCAAGGTCAAGAGCATGAACTTCATGCGCGGCCGGACCTTCCTGAACAAGTACGTGATCATCGACGAGGCGCAGAACCTCACGCCCAAGCAGATGAAGACACTGATCACCCGCGCCGGCCCCGGCACGAAGATCATCTGCATGGGCAACCTCGCGCAGATCGACACGCCCTACCTCACCGAAGGCTCGTCGGGCTTGACCTTCGCGGTCGACAAGTTCAAGGGCTGGCCGCACGGCGGGCACATCACACTGGCGCGCGGCGAACGCTCGCGCCTGGCCGACTTCGCAAGCGACGTGCTCTAAATTCATCGGCTCCGGCCGACACAAGCCCGCGCATGCTCCCAGAGCATCGCGGGCTTTTTTTCGCCCGCCATGACAGGCTACTGACAAGACGTTGTCAGGAGGCGGCTCGCACCATCCAGGCTCCTTCCAACGCAACGAACGAAAGAGAGCACTTCATGACCACCCATGCCATCACCTGGTTCGAGATTCCGGTCGCCAACCTGGACCGCGCCCAGGCCTTCTACGAAACCGTGCTCGCGCGCAAGCTGCGCCGCGAAGACTTCGGCGGCAACCCCCTGGCCGTGTTTCCCTACGATGACCCCGCCACCGGCGGCGCGCTGAAGCCCGGCGCCAACACCAGTGCGCAGGCGGGCAGCGGCATCCGCGTGTACCTCGACTGCATGCCCAGCATCGATGCCGTGCTCTCGCGCGTCGAAGCGGCCGGCGGGCAGATCGTGGCCCCCAAGTCGGCGCTGCCGCCGGGCATGGGCTTCATCGCCCACCTGCGCGACACCGAAGGCAACGAAGTCGGCCTGCACGCCCCCGCCTGAGACACCATGGCACAACGCAACTGGATTGCGGTCGCCAGTGCCGAGCACGCCCGGCGCGGCCGGGACCACCGGCCGCTCGGGTTCATGCAGGTGGGCCACGGCAAGCTCGCGCCGCTCAAGCGCGTGGCGGCAGGCGACCGCGTGGCCTACTACGCACCGGCCACGGTGTTCGGCGGCACGGACAAGCTGCAGAGCTTCGTGGCGCTGGGCATCGTGCAGTCGGGCGATCCCTACGAGTTCGACATGGGCAACGGCTTCGTCCCGTGGCGTCGCGACGTGGCCTACGTCGCCGCGCACGAGGCGCCCATCGCCCCACTGATCGAACGCCTCGCCTTCATCGAAACCCCGAAGCAATGGGGCTACAAGTTCCGCTTCGGCCTGTTCGACATCACCGACATCGACATGAAACTGATCGCGCAGACGATGAAGGCCGAACCGAAGGCGCTCCTGTTTTGAGCGCTTTCGCCCTCCTCATCCGCCACTTCCGGAGAAACAACGCATGGACCCCATCCGCCAACACCACGACGCCTTCCGCGTCTGCGGCCTCACGGTACGCACCACCAACCGCGAAGAGATCGACCCCGCCACCGCACGCATCGGCGCGCTGTGGAACCGCTTCTTCGGCGAACAGACCTACGAGTCGACGCCGCACCGCACCAGCGACACGCGCATCTTCAGCGTCTACTCCGCCTACGAATCGGACGCGCACGGCGCCTTCGACATGACGGCCGGCGTCGCCGTCTCGGATGGCGCCAACAGCGTCGCCATCGAAGCCGGCGACTACCTCGTGTTCACAGGCCGCGGCGAGATGCCGCAGATGGTGATCGCCACCTGGCAGCGCATCTGGCAGTATTTCGAGGCGCACCCGGAAATCGTGCGCCGCTACCGCAGCGATTTCGAAGCCTACGAGGGGCCGGACGCAGTGGCGATCCATATCGGAGTCTCATGAGCACACGCAAGGGCTGGCGCGACAGGCTGGCCGGCTACCCGAACCTGCCGAACGTGAAGGCCATTCCCCCGGCCATGCGCGCGCGGCATGGCGAGGGCACCATCGCCACGCCCTCGCCCGCTGAAGTCGAGGAGGCCATGCGCGGCGTGCCCGAAGGCCGCCTCGCGACCGTGCTCGGCATCGGCGAAGACATCGCGGCGCGCCACCA
The DNA here is from genome assembly GCF_058797695.1 of Variovorax sp. GW823-FHT02B07. Lineage (NCBI taxonomy): Bacteria > Pseudomonadati > Pseudomonadota > Betaproteobacteria > Burkholderiales > Comamonadaceae > Variovorax > Variovorax sp. GW823-FHT02B07. The sequence goes on along the minus strand of NZ_JBXAJX010000001.1, from coordinate 1,156,233 downwards.
GGCCACCATCGGCTGCACCGTGACCACGGCGATCTTCGCCCACATGGTGGCCCACGCCACCGAGGAAGCCATGACGACGGGCGCCGGTCGCACGCCAGGCACACCGTACTGGCGCACACTCAAGATCGGCGGCGAACTCAACCCCAAGTACCCGGGCGGCATCGAGGCCCAGATGTCGCGCCTCGAGGCCGAAGGCCACACGGTGGTCCAGCGCGGCAAGCGCTACTTTGTCGAGGACTTCGCCAGGAAGCTCGTCGGAACGCGTTGATGCGCCGCGCCGACCGCCTCTTCCAGCTCGTGCAGCTCATCCGCGGCCGCCGCCTCACCACGGCCGCCTTCCTGGCACAGCGCCTGGAGGTGTCGGAGCGCACGGTGTACCGCGACGTGGCCGACCTGCAGCACCAGGGCGTGCCGATCGAGGGCGAGGCCGGCGTCGGCTACCGGCTCGGCGCGGGCTTCGAGCTGCCGCCGCTGATGTTCACGCAGGACGAGGCATCGGCGCTCGTGGCCGCCGCACGCATGACCCAGAGCTGGGTCGACCCGGCGATGGCGCGCAACATCGAGACGGGCCTGGGCAAGATCCTGTCGGTGCTGCCACCGGCGGCGCGCGTGTCGGCGGAGGCGCTGGCGCTGTATGCGCCCGCACTCGGTCTCGACGACGCCCTGCGCACGCGGCTGCAGACGCTGCGCGAGGCCGTGCAGGCACATCAGAAGCTGCGCCTGCACTACCGCGACGTCTCGGGCGACGCCAGCGAGCGCACCGTGCGGCCGCTGGGCTGCTTCTATTGGGGCAAGGTCTGGACGCTCTCGACGTGGTGCGAACTGCGCAACGATTTCCGCGGCTTCCGGGTCGACCGCATGGAGGCGGTGGAGGTGCTCACCACGCGCTTCCAGGACGAGCCGGGCAAGACACTGGCCGACCTGCTGCGGCAGGTGAAGGCCGAGGCGCAGCGCCACAAGGTGTGGGAGCAGAAGCCGCCCGCCTCGGCATCCGAACCCGGCAGCGATGCCGGCTGACGAACTGCCCTGCGGTCAGTACTCGTCGTTGTTGCTGTAGCCGACGAGGTTCTCGAACTTGGTGATCGGCTTCAGGAAGGCCAGCTTCACCGTGCCGGTCGGGCCGTTCCGGTGCTTGCTGATGATCACCTCGGCCACGCCCGGCTCCTTCGACTCCTTGTTGTAGTAGTCGTCGCGGTAGATGAACATGATGATGTCCGCGTCCTGCTCGATGGCGCCGGATTCACGCAAGTCGCTCATCATGGGACGCTTGTCGGTACGCGCTTCCACGCCGCGGCTGAGCTGCGACAGCGCGATCACCGGGCACTTCAGTTCCTTGGCCAGCATCTTCAGGCCGCGCGAGATTTCGCCCACGGCCGTGGCGCGGTTCTCGTCGCCCGAGCTGCTGGTGGACATGAGCTGCAGGTAGTCGACCACGATCAGGCCCAGGCGCCCGTACTGGCGCGCCAGCCGGCGCGCGTTGGCGCGCAGTTCGCTGGACGAGAGGCCCGGCGTCTCGTCGATGTGCAGCGACACCGTGCGCAGCTTCTCGATGGCCTCTGTCAGGCGCGGCCACTCCTCGTCGCTGAGCTTGCCGGTGCGCAGGTGGCCCTGGTCGATGCGGCCGATGGAACCCACGATACGCACCGCCAGCTGGGCGGCGCCCATTTCCATCGAGAACACCGCCACCGGCAGCCCCTCTTCGAGCGCCACGTGCTCGGCGATGTTGATCGCCAGCGAGGTCTTGCCCATCGACGGACGCGCGGCCAGCACGATCATGTCGCCCGGCTGCAGGCCCGAGGTCATCTTGTCGAAGTCGTTGAAACCCGTGCGCACGCCCGTGATGTCATTCGGGTTCTCGGCCATCTCGGTCACGCGATCGAGCAGCTCGACCACCAGGGAATCCATGCTCTGGAAGCCCTGCTTCATCCGCGTGCCTTCTTCGCCGATGTTGAAGATCTTCTGCTCGGCTTCGTCCAGGATCTTGTCGACCGGCTTGCCCTGCGGATTGAAGGCGTTGGTGGCGATCTCGTCGGCGGCGGTCACGAGCTTGCGCAGGATCGAGCGCTCGCGCACGATCTCGGCGTAGCGCCGGATGTTGCTCGCGCTCGGCACGTACTGCGCGAGCGAGTTCAGGTAGACCAGCCCGCCGATGTCGTCGGCCTTGCCGAGGTTCTGCAGCTGCTCGAAGACCGTGATCACGTCGGCCGGCTTGCTGGCATTGATCAGCCCGCCGATGGCCGCGTAGATCAGCTTGTGCTCATGGCGGTAGAAGTCGCCGTCGACCAGCAGGTCGCCCATGCGGTCCCAGGCGCCGTTGTCCAGCAGCAAGCCCCCCAGCACACTGGATTCGGCCTCGATGGAATGAGGCGGAATGCGCAATTGCGCGATCTGGCGGTCGGCCGACGAATCATTGTCGGCATAGGAGAAAACAGCGGACATGGACTTCCCTTGCAACCCTGCATGCTAAGCCGCGCAGGACGCGCCGCGTGTGGACAAGGTTGTTAATAAACGGTGAACTTCCGGTGCAGCGAGCTGGACAACCCACGCGCAGAAAAGAAAAAGCCGCCCGAAGGCGGCTTTCTTGCGTCAGCGCACGGGGCGCTGCGAACGATCAGGCGGTTTCGCCGTAGACCGTGACGGTGATCTCGACGACCACGTCGGTGTGCAGCGAGACGCTCACGGTGTTGTCGCCAACGACCTTGATCGGGCCGTTGGGCAGACGCACTTGCGACTTGGCAACCTTGTAGCCCTGCTTGTTCAGCTCTTCGGCGATGTCGCCGTTGGTGACCGAACCGAACAGACGGCCGTCCACGCCAGCCTTTTGGGTCAGCTTGACGGTCGAGCCGGCGAGCTTCTCGCCCTGGGCTTGCGACTCGGCCAGCTTGGCGGCTGCAGCCTTTTCGAGTTCGACGCGCTTGGCTTCGAATTCGGCCTTGTTGGCAGCGGTGGCGCGACGGGCGCGGCCCGAGGGGATCAGGAAGTTGCGTGCGTAGCCGTCCTTGACCTTGACGATGTCGCCCAGGCCGCCGACGTTCAGAACCTTGTCCAGAAGAATGATTTGCATGGTGTGTGCTCCTTCTTAGACGCGGTGCTGGTCGCTGTACGGCACCATGGCCAGGAAGCGCGCGCGCTTGATGGCGGTGTTCAGCTGACGCTGGTAGATCGCGCGCGTGCCGGTCAGGCGTGCGGGGATGATCTTGCCGTTTTCGCTGATGAAGTCACGCAGCGTGTCGATGTCCTTGTAGTCGATTTCTTCGACGCCAGCGACGGTGAAACGGCAGAAGCGCTTGCGCTTGAACAGCAGCGACTGGGTGTTGCGCTTCGGGCGCTTGTCTTTGTTGAATTTCTTGAACGTGGCCATTGGGGGACCTCTTGTCGAAAATTAATCTTGCTGAAAATCCTGGATGTGCAGGACCGGATGCTTGCCGTTGCCCGGTGTCGCGAGAAACCCCTGGAATCGCCAGAGACTTCCCATCGACTGCGCTGCGAGCCGCTCGGCGATGGCGCCGAACGCAACGGCCTTGAGGGCCGTCTTCACCTGCCGGGGCTTTCCCGCCTCCTGGAGCGTCGACTCATGGTCGAGCTTCAGATCGAGGGCGGGCAGGCCGGCTGGCGTGTATCGCAGGGTTCCGAGTTCGGCGACAGAGGCGGTCAGCAGAAGCTGGTTGACCCCGGTCGCCGCAGCGGCAGCCGTCACGCCATCAGTTGTTGTTGGCGGCGTATTCGGCCTGCTGGGCCTTGCGGGCCTCTTCGCGCTCGACCGTCTTCATCATCGACGAAGGACCGGTGTCGGCCTTCTTCTTCTGAACGGTCAGGTGACGCAGCACGGCATCGTTGAACTTGAACGCGTGTTCCAGTTCACCCATCACGGCTTGTTCAGCTTCGATGTTGACGCACAGGTAGTGGGCCTTGTTAAGCTTGTTGATCTGGTAGGCCAGCTGACGGCGGCCCCAGTCTTCAACGCGGTGGACCTTGCCGCCGCCGGCCGTGATCAGGCCCTTGTAACGCTCCAGCATGGCCGGAACTTGTTCGCTCTGATCCGGGTGGATGAGCAAGATGATTTCGTAGTGACGCATGGCACTCCTTGTGGATTCTTCCGTGGAAGAGGAAAAGCCACCCGCAGCGTCGGGCGCGGTATGGCAAGGCAAAGCCGGCGATTATAGCCCTGTGTTGCGCGATCCGGCAAGGCACCTCAGTCGTTGAGGGCCTTGTCGAGGGCGGCGGCCTTCTCCGCGCCCACGGCGGCGCGGATCTTGGGTGCCAGTGCCAGGAGGTCTTCGTAGCTGCTCGTGCCTTCGACCTGGAGGTTGAGTCGGAAGCCCATCAGGCCCAGGCTGCCGGTCAGCTGGGTGGCGATGGGGTACGCGTCCTTGTAGCGCTGCTGGCGGCTGCGACCGGAAGGTGCAGCAGGCGCCGGGGCTGCCGAAACTGCGGGCGCCACGGCTGGCGGCTGGCCGGCCAGGGGCGCCAGCAGGCCCAGTGCGACCATCTGATCGACCTCCTCGCGCCCGATGCCCAGGCCCGAGGCCAGCACGTCGTCGATCGAGCGCTTGCCGTCGAACTGGATGAAGGCCGAGCGCTGGCGCGGCGTCAACGGCACCGAACGGTCCTTGAGGACCTGTTGTCCGGCTTCCGTCTTGACAAGAATCATGGGGGTCTCCGGCGAAGTGCTGACACAGGCCCTGACGGGCCCGCATCACCTCAGGCAGGCAGCCGGATTGCGCCGCCTGCGAATGTCACGAGTCTGACACCGGAAACGCACTTTGTTTCATTTGCACGAGCGGGCACGGGGGAATCCCCCATGGGGATTTCCGCCATTCGCCGCGCGGCATCACGTGGCGGGGTATGCCCGCCGCGCGCTGGCTCAGCCTCGCTGGGCCAGCTGCTGCCAGGTGTCGATCACGCTGTCCGGGTTCAGCGAGATCGATTCGATGCCCTGCTCCGCCAGCCACAGCGCGAAGTCGGGGTGGTCGCTGGGGCCCTGGCCGCAGATGCCGACGTACTTGCCTTCGGCCTTGCAGGCCTTGATGACGCGGCTCAGCAGCGCCTTGATGGCCGGGTCGCGCTCGTCGAAGTCGGCCGCCAGCAGCTCCAGGCCGGAGTCGCGGTCCAGGCCCAGCGTGAGCTGGGTCAGGTCGTTCGAACCGATCGAGAAGCCGTCGAAGAACTTCAGGAACTCTTCCGGCAGCACCGCATTGCTCGGCACCTCGCACATCATGATCAGCTTGAGCGCGTTCTCGCCGCGCTTGAGGCCGTGCTCGCCCAGCAACGTAGTCACGCGCTCGGCCTGGCCCAGCGTGCGCACGAAGGGCACCATGATCTGCACGTTGGTCAGGCCCATGTCGTTGCGCACGCGCTTGAGCGCCTCGCACTCCATGGCAAAGGCCTCGCCGAAGTCGGCGCTCAGGTAGCGCGCCGCGCCGCGGAAACCCAGCATCGGGTTTTCTTCTTCCGGCTCGTAACGGCTGCCGCCGATCAGCTTGCGGTACTCGTTCGACTTGAAGTCCGAGAGACGCACGATGACGGGCTTGGGCCAGAACGCGGCGGCGATCGTCGCAACGCCTTCGGTCACCTTGTCGACATAGAACGCGCGCGGCGAGGCATGACCACGGGCCACCGACTCGACGGCCTTCTTCAGGTCGTTGTCGACGTTCGGGTAGTCGAGGATCGCCTTCGGGTGCACGCCGATGTTGTTGTTGATGATGAACTCCAGGCGGGCCAGGCCCACGCCGTGGTTCGGCAGCTGCGCGAAGTCGAAGGCGAGCTGGGGGTTGCCCACGTTCATCATGATCTTCAGATCGATTTCGGGCATCACGCCGCGCTGCACCTCGGTCACTTCGGTCTCGAGCAGGCCGTCGTAGATGAAGCCGGTGTCGCCCTCGGCGCAGCTCACGGTGACGAGCGTGCCGTCCTTGAGCAAGTCGGTGGCGTCGCCGCAGCCGACCACGGCCGGAATGCCGAGTTCGCGCGCGATGATGGCCGCGTGGCAGGTGCGACCGCCGCGGTTGGTGACGATGGCAGCAGCGCGCTTCATCACCGGTTCCCAGTTGGGGTCGGTCATGTCGGTGACGAGCACGTCGCCGGCCTGCACCTGGTCCATCTCGCTGATGTTGTGCACGATGCGCACGGCACCGGTGCCGATCTTCTGGCCGATGGCACGGCCTTCGGCCAGCACGGCGCCCTTGCCCAGCAGCTTGTAGCGCTGCTCGGCCTTGCCCTGCTGCTGGCTCTTCACCGTTTCGGGACGCGCCTGCAGGATGTAGAGGTGGCCGTCGGTGCCGTCCTTGCCCCACTCGATGTCCATCGGGCGGCCGTAGTGCTCTTCGATCACCAGCGCGTAGCGGGCCAGCTGCTCGACGTCGGCGTCGCTCAGCGAGTAGCGGTTGCGCTGCTCGGCCTTGACGTCGGTGGTCTTGACCAGCTTGCCGCTCGCCTTCTTCTCTTCGGGCGTGGCGAACTCCATCTGGATCAGCTTGGAGCCGAGGTTGCGGCGGATGACGGCCTTCTTGCCGGCCTTGAGGGTCGGCTTGTGCACGTAGAACTCGTCGGGATTCACCGAGCCCTGCACCACCGTCTCGCCCAGGCCGTAGCTGGAGGTGATGAACACGACCTGGTCGAAGCCGGACTCGGTGTCGATGGTGAACATCACGCCGGCGGCGCCGAGGTCGGAACGCACCATGCGCTGCACGCCGGCCGACAGCGCGACCACGTCGTGCTCGAAGCCCTTGTGCACGCGGTAGCTGATGGCGCGGTCGTTGTACAGGGAGGCGAACACCTCCTTCATCTTGTGCAGCACATCGTCGATGCCGACCACGTTCAGGAAGGTTTCCTGCTGACCGGCGAACGAAGCGTCGGGCAGGTCTTCAGCGGTGGCCGAGGAGCGCACGGCGAACGAGGCGGCGGGGTTGCCGGCGCTCAGCGTGGCAAAGGCCTCGCCGATGGCTTTTTGCAGGTCGGCCGGGAACGGCTGGGCCTCGACCATGGCGCGGATTTCAGCGCCGGCCGCGGCCAGGGCACGCACGTCTTCGGTGTCCAGCGCGGCCAGGCGCTTGCTGATCTTGTCGGCCAGGCCGTCGTGCGCCAGGAACTGGCGGAACGCGTGGGCCGTGGTCGCAAAACCGGTCGGCACGCGCACGCCCTGTGGCAGCTGCGAGATCATTTCGCCGAGGCTGGCGTTCTTGCCGCCAACCGACTCGACGTCGGTCATCCTCAGGTTTTCAAATGGCACGACCAGTGCGGTCGCCTCGAAAAGTGCAGACATGGGGAAGCTCCAGAAGTTGAAACCGGCGCTGCATGCAGACGGCGCAGCACGATCGTTGTCGTTGCTTTGGGTGCGGTCGCGGTGTGCATGGAAAGAATTCGAGGGGGTTGGGAAAGCGGATTCCCGATAATGGCCCGGATTGTAGGCGTGGCAGGTCGCGCGCGCCGCAGGACTCCGCCGCAAAAGCAACACCATGCATACACGCACCGTTTTCTTCGTCTCCGACGGCACCGGCATCACCGCCGAAACCTTCGGCAATGCCGTTCTGGCCCAGTTCGAGATGAAGCCGCGCCACGTGCGGCTGCCGTTCACCGACACGGTCGACAAGGCGCACCAGGCGGTGCGGCAGATCAACCACACGGCCGAAGTCGAGGGCGTGCGCCCCATCGTCTTCACCACGCTGGCCAACATGGACGTGCTGGGCGTGATCGAAACCGGCTGCAGGGGCATGCTGCTGGACATGTTCGGCACCTTCGTGCGGCCGCTCGAGATCGAGCTGGCCATGAAGTCGAACCACCGCATCGGCCGCTTCAGTGATGTCAGCAAGAGCAAGGCCTACAACGACCGTATCGCGGCCATCGACTTCAGCCTGCAGCACGACGACGGCCAGAGCCACCGCGACCTGGAAGGCGCCGACGTGATCCTGGTCGGCGTGAGCCGCAGCGGCAAGACGCCCACTTCGCTCTACCTGGCGATGCAGCACGGCCTGAAGGCGGCCAATTACCCGCTGATTCCCGAAGATTTCGACCGCCGCCAGCTCCCGCCGGCGCTGAGCCCGCACCGCAAGAAGATCTTCGGCCTGACGATCCAGCCCGAGCGGCTGAGCGAGATCCGCAACGAGCGCCGGCCCAATTCGCGCTACGCCAGCCTGGAGAACTGCCGCCACGAAATCAGCGAGGCCGAGGCCATGATGCGGCGCGCCGGCATCCGCTGGCTCTCGACGACCACCAAGTCGATCGAGGAAATCGCCACCACGATCCTGCAGGAGCTGCGGCCGGAGCGGCTGGTCTACTGATTTGCTATCTTTTCAGGAGCAAACACCACCCGCCCGTCGCGCTATCCGAACAGATACTGCGTGACGCCGTCCGCGCCGGCCACCGGCTGGCAGGGCATGCGCCAGACGGCCTCGATCAGCGCGGGCTGCAGCACCTCGGCGGTCGCCCCCTGGCGCAGGCCGCCGGGCGCACCCAGCACCACGACCTCATCGGCATAGCGCCGCGCCAGGTTCAGGTCGTGCAGCACGGCCACCACACCCACGCCCCGCGCCGCCCAGGCGCGCAGCAGGCGCATCGCCGAATGCTGGTGCGCGAGGTCGAGCGCGGCGGTCGGCTCGTCGAGCAGCAGCCAGCGGCTCGCGCCATCGGGGCGCGGATGCCAGAGCTGGGCCAGCGCCCGCGCCAGGTGGACCCGCGCCTTCTCGCCGCCCGACAGCGTGTTGAGGATGCGCGGCGCCAGCGCCGTGACGTCGGTCAGGGCCATCGCCTCGGCCATGATCGCGTCCTCGTCGCGGGTCGGTGCGCGGCGGTGCGGGTAGCGGCCGAGCGCGACGATGTCCTGCGCCGTGAAGTCGAAGGCGACCGCGCTTTCCTGCGGCATCAGGGCCCGGCGCAATGCCAGCGTGGGCATGCCGTGGTCTGACAGTGGCCGGCCGTCGAGCATCGCCCTGCCCTGCGTCGGCTCGCGCTGGCCGGCCAGCACCGACAGCAGCGTCGACTTGCCCGCGCCGTTCGGGCCGAGGATCGCGGTCACGCGGCCCGGCGCCAGTTCGACCGATGCATTCGCCAACAGCGTCTTCGCGCCGATGCGCACCTCGACAGCGGCGCACGCCAGCGCTCCGTGTCCCTTCGCCGCCGTCATATGCGCCCCCTGAAGTGCCGCAGCATCAAGAGGAACATCGGCACGCCGATGAAGGCCGTGAGCACGCCCAGCGGCAGCTCGGCCGGCGCCATCACCGTGCGCGCCACCGTGTCGGCCGCGAGCACCAGTGCCGCGCCCAGCAGCGCCGAGGCCGGCAGCACGATGCGGTGGTCGGGCCCGGCCACCATGCGCACCCAATGCGGCGCGATCAGGCCGATGAAACCGATGATCCCAGTCGTGGCCGTCACCGCGCCCACCGCCACCGCGGTGATGACCACGGCACGTCGCTTGGTGCGTTCCACGTCCACGCCGAGCAGCGCCGCCTGCGCCTCGCCGAGCGCGATGGCGTTCAGGGGCGAAGCGAGCGATGCTGCGGCCCAGCACGAGAGCAACACCGCCACACCCACCAGGATGACCGCGCTCCAGCGCGCGCCGCCCAGGCTGCCCAGCAGCCAGAACTGCAGGCTGCGCAGCTGCTCGTCGGTCGCCATCACGCTCAAGAGGCCGAGGCCGGCGCCGGCCAGCGCGTTGATCGCGATGCCCGCCAGCAGCATCAGCGCCATGCGCGTGCCGCCTTCGCTGCGCGACAGACCGTAGATCAGCAAGGTCACGACGAAGCCACCGCCGAAAGCCATGAGCACCAGCGTCCAGCTGCCGAGCGTGCGCGGCAGCATCGGCCAGAACGAGGCGCCCAGCACGATGGTGATGCCGGCCGCCAGCGCCGCGCCGCTGCTGATGCCGATCAGCCCCGGGTCGGCCAGCGGATTGCGGAACAGCCCCTGCATCAGCGTGCCCGCCATGCCGAGTCCCGCACCCGCCGCCACGCCGAGAACCAGGCGCGGCAAGCGGATGTTGAGGAACACGAGGTGCTCGGGCGACTGGCCGCTTGCACCCTGCCCCAGCGAGGTCAGCACGTTCCACAGCTGCGAAAGACTGATGGCGTAGGCACCCGACACGGCGCCCATAGCGAAGGCTGCGGCGAGCAGCACCGCGCTGCCGCCCAGCACGGCACGCGCCCCCAAGCGCTGGCTCATGCGAGCGCGGCCCGGAACTTGTCGTGCAGTTCGCCGATGGCGGCCGGCAGGCGTGGGCCAAAGCCCAGCAGCAGCAAGGCGTCCTGCGTGATGAGCGCGCGCTTCTTGTAAGCCGGCGTCAGCGCCAGTTCGGGCCGCTCCCAGAACTTGTCGACGCCGCCGTGCGCCTCGATGCTCTGCGTGCTCGTGAGGATGATGTCGGGCGCCGCACTGGCCATGGCCTCGGCGGTCATCGGCCGATAACCGTGGAAGCCGCCCAGCGCATTCACGCCACCCGCAAAGCCGATCACCGCATGCGCCGCGGTCTTCTCGCCGGACACCTGCGGGCTCGCACTGTGCGACAGCACGAACAGCACCTTCGGCTTGCGCCCCTTCGCGCCGCCGATGCGCTGCAGCACCTGTGCCCATTCGGCATCGAGCCGGGCCTGCAGTTCGCGCGCCTGCACCTCCTTGGCAGCTGCGCGGCCCACGGCCTGCACCTTGCGCTGCACCTCGCCCCAGCTGTGGTCGGCCTCGATGATCTCGACCTTGACGCCGGCCGTGCGGATCTGGTCGAGCACGACAGTCGGGCCCGACTCATTGGTCGCGATGATCGCGTCAGGCTTCAGCGACAGCAGCCCCTCGGCCGACAGCTGGCGCATGTAGCCCACCTTGGGCGTGGCGCGCGCAGCAGCGGGGAACAGACTGGTGGTGTCGGTGCCGACCAGCTGGCCTTCGGCGCCAAGCGCATAGACCACCTCGGTGATCGCACCGCTGACCGTGACCAGCCGTGGCAGCCGCTTGCTGTCCTGTGCGAACGCGGGCCATGCGCCCGCGCCAAGCGCTGCAGCAGACAGCAGGCGCAGCGCATCACGGCGACGCGGCACGGAAGAAGAAAGAAAAGAGGAATCTCGTTGGTCAGTCATGGGGTCACGGACAGCGAAAGAGAAAGATGCGCGTCAGCCGCGCCGGGGAATGTTGTGCGCGATGCGCCAGAGCACGCCGGTCGGGTCGGTCAGCGTGAAATCGACCATGCCCCACGGGCGCTCGGCGGGCGGCGTGGTCTGCACTGCGTAGCGTTCGGTCAGCCGCTGCGCCTGCACGCGGTCCCACCAGGCCAGCGCGTCATCGACGAGCAGATGCATCATGAAATTCTCTGCATGGGTCTGGACGTAGAAGTCCTGCAGCAGGAAGCTGCTCTCGCCACAGAAGAAGTAAGCAATGCCGTCCTCGTTCGAGGCCAGCGTGAAGCCCAGGTCCTGGTAGAAGGCAATGGAGAGCGCGAAGTCCTTCGCCGGCACGAAGGCCTTGATCTCGACCACGCCCGGAAAGGTGTCAGCACTCATCGCGCTGGCGCTTCCGAGGTGGCCAGGCGCGAGAGCTTGGCCACGATCTGGCGCCACTCCGCGCGCTCGGGCACGCCCGGCTTGCGCGCACCGAAGAACATCGCCATCAACTCGCCCTCGCCATCGAAAGCCTCGACCGAGGTCACGATGCCGTCGCTGGTCGGCTTCTGGACGATCCACACGCTCGCGATGCGGTCTTCGCGCAGGTGCAGGTTGAAGCCGGGGTCGAGCACGTTGAGCCACTGCATGCCATGCATCTCCATCGGCTCGATGCGCACGACCGGCCCCGAGTGGATCTGGATGCAGCCGGGGCTGCCGACGAACACCATGATCGGCGTGCCGTCGAACGAAGCCTCGAGCAGCAGCTCGCGCACCGCGCCAGTCTCGGCCCGCTGCGTGAACTCGCCCTCGGTGAGGCGAAAGCTCTGCTGGCGCTCCACGTCGAACTTGTTGAGCAGGCCGAAGAATTCGTGCGTGTCCTGCATGCCGCGCCAGGCGTCGGCCAGTGCGACCGCATCGATAGCGCCGTCGTCGCGTGGCGCCGCCTTCTTCTCGGCGGGCACGAACTGCACCGGTGCGTCGGGTGCGGCGGTGTAGGTGTCGATGACCGACTGGAACGCATCGTGGTCGGTCGCATCGCGCACGAAGATCTTGTGCACTGCCACGCCCTGCGGGCTGAAGAACTGCAGGCTCAGCGACGGCGGCACGCCGGCATTGGCCGCCGCCTCGCTGACCGCGAACCCTGCATGCCAGCGGCTGAAGAACAGGCGCAGGTCGATGACCTCGCCCAGCGCGAGCCCCATCGCGTCGCTGCCGGACACCTTCTCGTAGACGCCGGTCTTCTCGTGCACCGTGGTCTCGTTGCGGGTGAGCGCCAGCACGGGGCCACACAGCTCCAAGGCTTGCAGCAGCTCGACCCACGGGCCCTTCAGCCGCGTGGCGCGCAGCGCCTTGTCGTGCGCGCCGGTGTGCGCCGCAATGGCAGCGCCTTCGCTCAGGCCCATGGCCGCGGCCGCGTCCTTGTGGCGCATGCCCTTGGCGCGCAGTTCGGCAAAACGGGTGCGGATGTCTTCGGCATTCATCGGGTGTCCTTTGTTTGGAGAGAAGTGGCGGCGCGCGTCAGAAGTCCGCCACGAGCGAGACGTTGAAGCTGCGGCCCGGCTGGGTGTAGGCGTCGCGGATGGCCGAGGTGGTCGTCACGCCGCGCACATCGCTCCACATCCAGTAGCGCTTGTTGGTGAGGTTGGTCACCGACGCGTTCAGGCGCAGGTCCTTGCGGATGCGCCACTGCGCGCTGATGTCCAGCGTGGTGGCCGCCGGCGTGCGGAACTGCAGGCCCGTGGTCACTTCGCTGCGATCGACGTCTTCCCACTCCTTGGCGCCATGATGAACCGCATCGAGGCGCACGCTCCAGGCCGGCGCCTGGTACTTGAGTCCGGCGCTGAACTTCTGCGGATCGATCGAGTTGAGCGGCCGGTTGTTGGTGCGGTCGCGGCCCTGCGTGCGGCCGTAGGCGAAGGGCACGGAGAAGCCGTTGCCGTTCTCGGTGAAATCGAGCTCGCCCTTGATCTCGAAGCCGCTGATGCGCGCGCGCCCGACGTTGACGGTCTGGTAGATCAGCGGGTCGATGCGCGGAATGCCCCGCCCGCCCACGAGCTTGTCGTTCTCGATGAGGTCCTTGTAGTCGCCGGTGAAGGCGGCCACGTCGAAGCTCAGGAGGCCGGTGCGCCCGCGCACGCCCAGCTCGATGTTCTGGCTCTTCTCGGGCTTGAGGTTGGGGTTCGGGATCGTCTTGTAGCCCGAGATCACGTTCTCGAAGAAGTTATTCACCTGGAACGCATTGGGCGCCTTGAAACCCGAGGCGTAGTTGCCGTACACGCTGAACTGGGGCGTGGCGCGGAACAGCACGCCCAGCTTGGGCGACACGGCCGAGCCCGACAGCGACACGGCCTGCGCGTTGAAGCCCGCCTGCTTCGCGTCGAGCGAGAAGCGGTCGAAGCGGATGCCGGGCGTGATGCTCCAGCGGTCGTGGATGAACTCGTCCTGCACGTAGAAGGCGGTCGAGGTTTCGCGCGTGTCGGGAAAGCGCTTGAGCGGGTAGCTCTCGCCGGCCGGCGGCACGAGGCCGGTCTGCAGGTTCTCGACATTGGTGCGCGTGTAGTCCAGGCCGTAGGTGATCTTCTGCGCCCAGCTGCCCATGCGGATCGTCTTGTCGGCCTGCAGGCCGAACTGCCAGGTGTTCTCGTCGTAGGTGACATCGCGCGTGCGGTCGGCCGCGGTGAAGCGGTCTTCGTAGATGTACTCGCGCGAGCCGGCCTTCTGGTAGCTCACGACAGCGAGCAGGTTGTCGGCCACCGCGCTGTTCAGGCGCAACCGGCCTTCGTAGGTGAGGCGGTCGCGGTCGAGGTCGGTCTTGGCGTTGAGGCCGATCACCGAGGTGGACGCATACGGCGGCTTGGCCACGCCCGACAGCAGGTTGTAGCGGCTGCTCTTCTCGACGTGCTCGAAAGTGAAGGCGTGACGCTGGTCGGCGTTGGGCGTGAGGATGGCCTTGGCCAGCAGCGAGCGGGTCTGGTCGCGCTGCGGGTTGGGCGTGGTGCGGTCGAGATTGGGCACGTTGAGCGAGCCCCGGTTCTCGAGTTCGCTGGCGCGCCCGAGGTTGGCGGACACCAGCCATTCGAGCACGTCGTTCGCCTTGCCCGCCAGCGTGACGCCGCCGCGCACGCCGTTGTCTTCGCCGCTGTAGCCGATGTTCGCGCTGCCGCCGAAGGTCTTGCCATCGCGCAGGAAGGACGAGGGCTCGCGGGTGATGAAGTTGACCAGCCCGGCCAGGCCGTCCGAGCCGTACAGCGCCGAGGCCGGGCCCTTGATGATCTCGATGCGCTCGACGAGGCTGATGTCGAAGTAGTCGCGCCCGAACGCATTGGCGCTGAACACGTAGCTGCGCGGCGTGCGGATGCCGTCAGTCAGCAGCAGCACGCGGTTGCCGTCGAGGCCGCGGATGTTGAAGCCCGCGTTGCTGTCGCGCCCGGTGTTGCCCTGCGCCAACCCGAAGCGCGCCGGCGAACGCTTGACCGACACGTTGGGCAGGTCGCGCACGGCATCGCGGATGTCGTGGATCTGCTTGCTCTCGATGTCCTGGCGATTGATGACCTCGATGCTCAACGGCAGGTCGTCCCTGGCCTGCTCCGAGCGCGATCCGCTCACCACCACTTCGCCGAGCGCCGCGAGTTGCTGGGACCACGCAGGCGCGGCGGCCATGCCGAAGGCAGAGGCGATCAGCCAGGGCAGCAGCGCGGGTCGATGGGAAGACGGTCGAGGGAAATGAGCGGCCACGAAAAAGGTCCAGAAAACAGTTGAAGAACTGCTTGCTGGACCTTGAGGCGCAAAGGCTTGCGCGAGTGACCTGGCTGGCAATGAGGGGCAGCGGTGTGCCCGTGTTTTTATTGTATGAGAATAATTCTCATCTTCACAACTTCAGGCACTTAAGACTTACTCACGCAGGGGCCGTCGTACGGATCAGGTGGTCGAACGCACCGAGCGCCGCCTTCGCGCCGTCGCCGGCCGCGATGATGATCTGCTTGAACGGCACCGTGGTGACGTCACCCGCCGCGAACACGCCGGGCACCGAGGTCTGGCCGCGCGCGTCGACAACGATCTCGCCGTGCTTCGTGAGTTCGACCGTGCCCTTGAGCCAGTCGGTGTTGGGCACCAAGCCGATCTGGATGAACACGCCTTCGAGTTCGACCTTCTTCAACTCGCCCGATGCGCGGTCCTTGTAGACCAGCCCGTTGACCTTCTGGTCGCCGGTGATCTCGGTGGTCTGCGCGTTGGTGAAGATGTCGACGTTCTTCAGGCTCTTGAGCTTGCGCTGCAGCACGGCGTCGGCGCGCAGTTGCGTGTCGAACTCGATCAGCGTCACGTGGCCGACGATGCCGGCCAGGTCGATGGCCGCCTCGACGCCCGAGTTGCCGCCGCCGATCACCGCCACGCGCTTGCCCTTGAACAGCGGACCATCGCAGTGCGGGCAGTAGGCTACGCCCTTGTTCTTGAACTCGTGCTCGCCGGGCACGTTGATGTTGCGCCAGCGGGCACCGGTCGAAATGATGACCGTCTTGCTCCTGAGCGACGCGCCGCTTTCGAGCTGCACCTCGATGAGGTCCTTGCCCGGCACCAGCGCCTTGGCGCGCTGCAGATTCATGATGTCGACGTCGTAGTCGCGCACATGCTCTTCGAGTGCGTGGGCGAACTTCGGTCCTTCGGTTTCCTTGATCGAGATGAAGTTCTCGATGCCCAGCGTGTCGAGCACCTGGCCGCCGAAACGTTCCGAGGCAACGCCCGTGCGGATGCCCTTGCGCGCGGCGTACACGGCGGCTGCGGCACCGGCGGGGCCGCCGCCGACGATCAGCACGTCGAACGCATCCTTGGCAGCGATCTTGGCGGCTTCGCGCTCGACGCCGCTGGTGTCGATCTTGGCGAGGATTTCTTCCAGGCTCATGCGGCCCTGGCCGAACTCGGTGCCGTTCAGGAACACGGTCGGCACAGCCATGATCTGGCGTTCCTTCACTTCATCCTGGAAGGTGCCGCCCTCGATCATCGTGGTGCGGATGCGCGGGTTCTGGATCGCCATCAGATTCAGAGCCTGGACCACGTCGGGGCAGTTGTGGCAGGTGAGCGAGACGTAGATTTCGAACTCGAAGTCGCCGTCGAGCGCCTTGATCTGGTCGAGCACGGCCTGCTCGACCTTCGGGGGGTAGCCGCCGATCTGCAACAGCGCAAGGATCAGCGACGTGAATTCATGGCCCATCGGCAGGCCGGCAAAGCGCGGCCCGTGGTTTTCGCTCGGGCGGTTGACCGAGAACGAGGGCTTGCGGTGGTTGTCGTCACGGCTTTCGGTCAGCGTGACCAGCGGCGAGACTTCGGCAACGTCCTTCAGCAGCGACAGCATTTCGCCCGAAGCCTTGCTGTCGTCGAGCGAGGCAACGATCTCGATCGGCTGCGTGGCGCGTTCGAGGTAACTCTTCAATTGGGCTTTGGTGCTGGCGTCAAGCATGGCGGACTCTCTTTCGATAACTGGAAACTATCAACTGGGGACAAAAAAGCCCGGGGCCTCGTGAGCGCCCGGGCTTTGTGCGGGGCGCTTAGATCTTGCCGACGAGGTCGAACGACGGAGCGATGGTCTTGTCACCGTCATTCCACTTGGCCGGGCAGACTTCGTTCGGGTGCTCGGCGGTGTAGACCGCGGCCTTGAGCTTGCGCAGGGTTTCCTTCACGTCGCGGGCGATCTCATTGGAGTGCACTTCGGCGGTCTTGATGACACCGTCGGGGTTGATCACGAAGGTGCCGCGCAGTGCCAGGCCTTCTTCGGGGATGTGCACGCCGAACGCGTTGGTCAGCGTGTGGGTCGGGTCGCCCACCAGGGGGAACTTGGCCTTGCCGACAGCCGGCGACGTGTCGTGCCAGACCTTGTGCGAGAAGTGCGTGTCGGTGGTCACGATGTAGACCTCGGCACCCAGCTTCTGGAACTCGGGGTAGTGGTCGGCCGCGTCTTCGACTTCGGTCGGGCAGTTGAAGGTGAAGGCCGCCGGCATGAAGATCAGCACAGACCACTTGCCCTTGAGCGTCTCGTCGGACACATCGATGAACTTGCCGTTGAGGTAAGCCTGGGTCTTGAAAGGTTGGACTGCGGTGTTGATCAGGGACATGTGATTCCTTGGATGCTGCGGTTGGAAAAATAAGCGGGAGCCATGAGTATAACTACCAATATATCATTTTTGATAGATATCAACTATTGAAAGTATTGGAACCCGCTATGTTTGCCATCGCCTCGCGCGTCGCCTTGCGCCAGGTCAATACGAACGTGTATCACCATCACACGCATGCAGACCGGCGCAGCATGGGTTTGCTTGCAAGCGTGTGTTCGCCCCTCCGACAATCACCGCTTTCAGAACAAGGAAAATAATCATGAAGGGCGACCCCAAAGTCATCGAACACCTGCAGGCGCAGCTCAAGAACGAGCTGACTGCCATCAACCAGTACTTCCTCCACTACCGCATGCTCAAGCACTGGGGCCTGGACAAGCTGGCAAAGAAGGAATACGAGGAATCCATCGGCGAGATGAAGCACGCCGACAAGCTCATGGACCGCATCTTCATGCTCGACGGCCTGCCCAACCTGCAGGACCTGGGCAAGCTGAACATCGGCGAAGACGTGCCCGAACTGCTGCGCTGCGACCTCGGCGCCGAAACCGGCGCGCAAGCGACCATCAAGGACGGCATCGCGCATTGCGAATCGGTGCGCGACTATGTCTCGCGCGACCTGCTGCAAGAGATCCTGGACGACACCGAGGAGCACATCGACTTCCTCGAGACGCAGATCGACCTGATCGACCGCGTCGGCCTGCAGAACTACCTGCAGTTGCAGGTGGGAGAGCTCGAGTAAGCACAACGCAGCGCCGCCACGGCATTGCAAACAAACGGGGCTTCGGCCCCGTTTTTTATTGCTCTTTACTTAACTTCATAGCCACTGAATAGCAGTCATTCTCATTCGCGCGACTACAATTCGCGCTTTCAATGACTGCCCCCGCCCGTTCCGACAACCGCCGCCGCGCCTATTGGCTCAAGACCCTCCACGAGTGGCATTGGGTCAGTTCCGCCATCTGTCTCGTCGGGATGATCCTGTTCAGCGTCACGGGCTTCACGCTCAACCACGCGGGCCAGATCGAGGCCAAGCCGGTGGTCACCACGCACAACGGCACGGTCGACGACGCCTTGCGCGCCCGCCTCGAACAGCAGCTGCCGGCCGCCAAGGCCCAGCAGGGCAAGGCCCCGCTGCCTGCCGAGCTGCAAACCTGGCTGCGCAAGCAGTGGGACATCGACACCGCCGGCCGCGAGGCCGAGTGGTCCGACGACGAAATCTACCTCTCGCTCCCCCGCCCCGGCGGCGACGCTTGGTTGCGCCTGAGCCTGCCCGAGGGCGAGGTCGAATACGAGCGCACCGACCGCGGCTGGCTCTCCTACTTCAACGACCTGCATAAGGGCCGCAACACCGGCACGGCCTGGAGCTGGTTCATCGACATCTTCGCGGCCGCCACGCTGGTCTTCTCGGTCACCGGGCTGTTCATTCTCAAGATGCACGCAGGTAACCGCCCCTTCACCTGGCCCATGGTGGGCATGGGGCTGGTGGTGCCCGTGCTGCTCGCGTTGCTGTTCATTCACTGACCGATCCGATCGACGGATCGGCCGGTGCGTCGTCTTTGCTGATTCAGGAAGAAAGAGGTTTTCCCGTGCACCTTCGCTACTCGCTCGCACCGATCGCCATGTCGGCGCTGTTCGCGGCCCCGGCCCTTGCCGCCGGCCTGTCGGTCAACATCGAGATTCCCCGGCTCAATGTGTCGGAGTACCACCGCCCCTACGTGGCGACCTGGATCGAACGCGCCGACAGCACGATGGCCGGCACGCTGGCCGTCTGGTACGACGTGCGCACCAAGACCAACAACCCCGAAGGCGAAGGCACCAAGTGGCTCAAGGACATGCGCCAGTGGTGGCGCCGCGGCGGCCGTGAACTGGCAGTGCCGGTCGACGGCGTCACCGGCGCCTCCAAGCCCGCCGGCAAGCACCAGCTGAGCTTCACCGAAGGCTCGGGCGCGATGCCCAAGCTCGCCCCCGGCGCCTACAAGCTGGTGGTGGAAGCCGCCCGTGAAGTCGGCGGCCGCGAGGTCGTGACCATCCCGTTCCAGTGGCCGCCCACCGCCGCTGCGCAACCGGTCGCTGCCGGCAAGGAAGAGCTCGGCGAGATCAAGCTCGAGCTCAAGCCCTGAACGCCGCCGCCACCCACTCCGCCCACCCGCTCATTCCAAGGACCACCATGACCCGCTTCACCCTGCGCGCCGCCGGCCTCGCCCTCGCCCTGTCAGCCGTTGCTTCCGTGACCCAGGCGCACAACGCCTGGCTGCTGCCCTCGACCACCGTGCTGTCGAAAGCCGACACCGTGAGCGTCGACGCCGCCGTGTCGAACGACCTGTTCGTTGCCAACCACGCGCCGCTGCGCCTGGACGGCCTGCAGATCACCGCGCCCGACGGCAGCACGGTCAAGCCGGAATCCGAAGCCAAGCTCAAGCTGCGCAACGTGTTCGACGTGAACGTCGCGCAGCCGGGCACCTACCGCATCGCGGTGGTCAACAACGGCGCGTTCGCCGCCTGGAAGGACAAGGCCACGGGCCAGAACAAGCGCGCCCGCGGCACGGCCGAAACCATCGGCAAGGAAATCCCGGCCGACGCGCAGGACGTGACCATCACCCAATCGGCCGGCCGCATCGAGACCTTCGTGACCGTCGGCAAGCCCTCGGCGCTCAAGCCCATCGGCCAGGGCCTGGAACTGATCTCGGCCGGCAGCCCGACCGACCTGGCCAAGGGCGAAAAGGCCACCTTCACGCTGCATCTGGACGGCAAGCCCGCCAAGGACCTTGAAGTGACCGTGACCGCCGGCAACACCCAGTACCGCGACAAGCTCGACGAACTCAAGCTCAAGACCGACGACAAGGGCCAGTTCAGCGTGACATGGCCAAGCGCCGGCATGTACTGGCTCGACGCCAGCACCAAGGACAGCAAGACCACCGTGCCGCAAGCCAAGGAACGCCGCCTGAGCTACGCGGCCACCCTGGAAGTGATGCCCTGACCCTGCGTTTTTCCTTGGGCCTTTCCTTCAGCACCTGGCGCGCGGGCGGCTACGCCAACGCGGCCTTCCCCCGTCCCGCCGATCCCGCCAGCATCCAGCAGCTCGGCGGACAGACGATGGGCACGACCTGGTCGCTGCGCTTCGACAACCCGCGGATGCTGCCGCTCGCGCAGGTGCGCGAGGCGGTCGAAGCGGCGCTCGCGCGCGTGATCGACCAGATGAGCCATTGGGAACCCGACTCCCTCATCAGCCGCTTCAACACCGCGCCCGCCGGTTCGCGCCATGCGCTGCCGGCGGAGTTCGCACAGGTGATGCAGTGCGCCCTCGCGTGGGCGCAGGCCAGCGGCGGCGCGATCGATCCGACGGTCGGTGCGCTGGTGGCGCGCTGGGGCTTCGGCCCCGCAGCGTCACAGGACAACGCCCTGCCCTCACCCGACACGCTGGCCGCGATCCACTCGAACGTCGGCTGGCAACGGCTGACCTTCGATGAGGCCAACCACACGCTGCTGCAACCCGGCGGCGTGCAGCTCGACCTGTCGGGCATCGCCAAGGGCTTCGC
This sequence comes from Variovorax sp. GW823-FHT02B07, assembly GCF_058797695.1. Lineage (NCBI taxonomy): Bacteria > Pseudomonadati > Pseudomonadota > Betaproteobacteria > Burkholderiales > Comamonadaceae > Variovorax > Variovorax sp. GW823-FHT02B07. The sequence continues at coordinate 1,135,521 of NZ_JBXAJX010000001.1, read as the reverse complement.
GGTGGACCACGGCGTCGACGCGCTGCGCGCACTCGGTCTCACCGACCTGCTGTTCGAAATCGGCGGCGAGCTGCGCGGCATCGGCCGGCGGCCGGGCGGTGCGCCATGGCAGGTGCAGGTCGACACCGAGATGCCGACCCCGCAACGCATCGCCCTGGCCGACATGGCCGTGGCCACCTCGGGCGACCGCTGGCATCGGCGCGCCATCGAAGGCCGCAGCTGGTCGCACACCATCGATCCGCGCGACGGCGAGCCCGTGGCGCATGCGCTGGCCAGCGTCACCGTGCTGCACCCGCAGTGCATGCAAGCGGATGCACTCGCCACCGTGCTGACCGTGCTCGGCCCCGACGAGGGCCCGGCCTTCGCACAGCAGCGCGACATCGCGGCCCTGTTCATCTCTCGCGCCGACGACGGATCGATCTCCGAGCGCGCCACGCCCGCGTGGCAGGCGCAGGCGGGCGCATGACCGAGACCCTGTGGCGTGCGCTGGGCGCCAGCGCGACGGTCACGGCCTATGCCGCGCTGTGTCTGGGCATCTACGCACGCCAGCGACGGCTGCAGGCCACGGCCGCACGCGAAGCCGCGGCCCTGTCGGCCGGTGACGGCGCGCAGGCGTCGCCCACCCTCGTGCTGTTCGCCAGCCAGACCGGCCAGGCGGAAACCATCGCGTGGCAGACCGCGCGGCGGCTGCGCGCGGCGGGCACCGCAGTGCGCGTGATGGCCCTCAACGCCCTCGACAGCGCCACGCTGGCTTCGGCCCGCCGCGCCCTCTTCGTGGCCAGCACCTACGGCGAAGGCGATGCACCCGACGGCGCCAGCGTGTTCGCCGAGCGCGTGATGGGCGCGCCGCTGGCGCTGCCATCGCTGCGCTACGCCGTGCTTGCGCTCGGCGACCGCCAGTACGCCCACTTCTGCGGCTTCGGCCGCGCGCTCGATGCGTGGCTCCACACGGCCGGCGCCGTGCGCGACTTCGAACCCATCGAGGTCGACAACAGCGACCCCGCCGCGCTCGCCGATTGGCACGCCCGCTGGGGCGACACGCCGGAGGGCGGCGACGACGCCCCGGCAAGCTTCGTGCCCTGGCGGCTCACGCGGCGCGAACTGCTCAACGCCGGCAGCACGGGCGGACCTGTCTTCCATCTCGGACTCACGCCGCAAGCCGGCGCCCTGCCGCACTGGGCATCGGGCGACCTGGTGCAGGTCGCCATCGCAAGCGACCCGGCGCGGCCGCGCGACTACTCGATCGCCTCCCTGCCCGCCGACGGCGAACTGCAGCTGCTCGTGCGGCAGGAACAGCATCCCGACGGCTCGATGGGCGCCGCGTCGGGCCTGCTCACCTCGACGCTTTCTGTCGGCGACTCCGTGGCGCTGCGCCTGCGGCCGCACCGCGGCTTCCGGCTGGAGGGCAACGAGAACCGTCCGCTGATCCTGATCGGCAACGGCACCGGACTGGCCGGCCTGCGCGCCCACCTGCGCGCGCGCGCCGCGGCCGGCCGCAAGGACAACTGGCTGGTGTTCGGCGAGCGCCAGTCCGCCCACGACTTCCTCTGCCGCCAGGAAATCGAAGCCTGGCAGGCCGACGGCACGCTCGCGCGGCTCGACATGGTGTTCTCGCGCGACCAGGCCGAGCGCTTCTACGTGCAGCACCGCCTGCTGCAGGTGGCCGACACGCTGCAAGCCTGGCTGCGCGATGGCGCCGCCGTCTATGTCTGCGGCAGCCTGCAGGGCATGGCATCGGGCGTCGACGCAGCGCTGCGGCAGATCGCCGGCGACGACCTCTGGGCCGAACTATCGGCCAGCGGGCGCTACCGCCGCGACGTCTACTGAACGGCCCGCGCGGCCTCGTCAGTTGCGCGCCGGCAACGGAGCAGGCGAAACTTTCTGGTTAAAAGCGGCCAGTTGAGCACCTTGGTATTGAGAAGCAATATCATTTGCATCGATTTGCAAAAACCCTTCGCAAATCAGCTCACCCAGCCAGTCTTGCCGCCCTTTTTCTCCCCGAGAGTGCGCCGCCCGGACCCAGCCAGTCGAGCTCTGCCCGCCCGCCCTTTCTGGAGAAAACAACATGGCCTATATCAAGAGCCGCAAACACGCCGTCGCACGCGCCGTTCCTCACCTTTCGGGTGCCGCCGCAGCCACGCTGCTGGCCATCGCAGCCCCCGCCGCCTTTGCCCAGACCGGGCGGGCCCTGCCTGAAGTCCGCGTGCAGGATTCGAGCGCCGCCGACTACAAGACCGACACCTCGGCCAACCCGAAGTTCACGGCCCCGCTGGTGAACACGCCGCAGACCATCCAGGTGATCAAGGAACAGATCATTCGCGAACAAGGTGCGACCACGCTCACCGAAGCGCTGCGCAACACCGCCGGCGTCGGCACCTTCTTCCTGGGCGAGAACGGCAACACGAACACCGGCGACGCCGTCTTCATGCGCGGCTTCGACAGCTCCAGCAGCATCTTCGTGGACGGCATCCGCGACCTGGGCTCGGTCTCGCGCGACATGTTCAACATCGAGCAGGTCGAAGTCGTGAAGGGCCCGTCGGGCACCGACGTGGGCCGCACCTCGCCCACCGGCTACATCAACCTCGTCACCAAGAAGCCGAAGCTCGAAGACAGCTTCCTGGGCTCGCTCGGTTTCGGCAGCGCCGACTACAAGCGCGGCAGCATCGACTGGAACAAGTCACTCAGCAGCGCCAACGGCATCGGCGCCGCCTTCCGCCTGAATGCGGCGATGGAAGACTCGGGCGTGCCCGGCCGCGACTTCGTCAAGAACAAGCGCACGGCCATTGCACCGTCGATCGCGCTCGGCCTGAATTCGCCCACGCGCTTCTACTTCGACTACCTGCACGTCGACCAGGACAACGTGCCCGATGGCGGCGTGCCGACCATCGGTCTGCCCAGCTACTCGAACCCCGATCCGGTCGCTCTCGGCGCACGTCGCCGCAGCTTCCTGAACTACGCAGCACCGGTCGATCCGAAGAACTTCTACGGCACCGCCTACGACTTCAACAAGGTGACGGCCGACATGTTCACAGCGCGCGTGGAGCACGACTTCACGCCCGACGTCACGCTGCGCAACACGACCCGCTACGGCAAGACGAAGCAGGACTACATGCTGACGGCGTTCATGCTCGGCGGCCTGGGCACCAACGGCAACCCGCCGCCCTCGGGCAACACCGCGTTCCTCAGCACGCCGATCCCGGGCCTGCCGTCGACCTGGACGACCACGCGCAACCTGCCGACCAACAAGAACCAGGAAAACACGATCTTCGTCAACCAGACGAACGTGACCGCCAAGTTCAACACCGGCAGCCTGAGCCACTCGCTCAGCGCGGGCGTCGAGCTGATCCGTGAAGAGCAGTCGAGCCTGGGCTACTTCAGCCCCGGCGCCACGTTCAACGGCAAGGTCGTGCAGAACGGCGCATGGCCCGTGGCCAACCTGTACGCGCCGAACCCGTACGTGAACGGCTACAACCGCATGCTCAGCGGCGCCGACAGCAAGGGCGTGACCAACACGGTCGGCCTCTACGCCTTCGACACCATCAAGCTCAACGAGCAATGGCAGATCACCGGCGGCCTGCGCTTCGACCACTACAGCACCTCGTTCCAGAGCGCGACGCTGTCGACCGCAGCGACCAACCCCGGCCTGCCGGTCGGCACGCTGGTGCCCTCGTCGCTCAAGCTCTCCGACAACCTGTTCACCGGCAAGATCGGCGTGGTCTACAAGCCCGCGAAGAACGGCAGCATCTATGCGGCCTACGGCACCTCGGCCCAGCCCCCGGGCGGCGCGAACTTCTCGCTGTCGGCCGCCGGCACGGGCAGCAGCGCGGCGCGCACCGACTTCCTGCCGCAGAAGGCCAAGACCTTCGAAGTGGGCACGAAGTGGGATGTGCTGGACGACAAGCTGTCTCTGACCGGCGCGGTCTATCGCACCGACGTGAGCAACGAAGTCGTGCAGGACCCGACCAACACCGCGCTGTACTACCAGAGCGGCAAGAAGCGCGTGCAGGGCATCGAGCTGGGCGTGGCGGGCACCATCACCGAACGCTGGGGCATGAGCGCCGGCTTCACGACGATGGACACCAAGGTGCAAAGCGGCCCCAACGTCACGGCCGACGGCACCAACGTGCTGACCTACACGCCGAAGAACTCGTTCACGGCCTGGACCACCTACCAGTTCCCGTTCGGCCTGACGGTCGGCGGTGGCGCGCGCTACAACGGCAAGCTGCACCGCGGCACCGACGGCGCGGTGGGCACGCCGGCGTACATCGACTCCTACTGGGTGTTCGATGCCATGGCGTCGTACCGCATCAACAAGAACGTCGACATCCAGCTGAACATCGCCAACGTGTTCGACAAGCAGTACGCCGCCGCCATCAACAAGAGCGGCTACCGCTACACGCCGGGCCTCCCTCGCTCGGCCAAGATCACCGCGAACTTCGCGTTCTGATCCCGACGACCGCGTCGCCTCCGTGCCGGCCCCTGCGGCAGGCGCGGTGCGACACTCGAGCCCCGGCCTGCGCCGGGGCTTTTTTCTTGTGGAGTTCACCGAAATGATGCTGCATGTGCCCGACGTGCTGAGCCCGGACCAGGTGCGCGAGATGCGCGCCGCGCTCGATGCCACCCACTGGGTCGACGGCCGCGAAACCGTGGGAGACCAAGGCGCGCAGGTGAAGCGCAACCGCCAGTTGCCGGAGTCTTCGCCGGTCTCGCGCGAACTCGGCGCGACCATCCTGGCGGCACTCTCGCGCCACGCGCTGTTCTTCTCGGCCGCGCTGCCCGCGCGTTTCGTGCCGCCGCTGTTCAACCGCTACGAGGGCGGCGAGCACTACGGCGTGCACGTCGACGGCTCGGTGCGCGCGGTGCCGGGCAGCAGCCAGCAGCTGCGCACCGACCTGTCGTGCACCCTCTTCCTGAGCGATCCGGAGGATTACGACGGCGGCGAGCTGGAAGTGATCGACACCTACGGCTCGCACGAGGTCAAGCTGCCGGCCGGCGACCTGATCCTCTACCCGGCGAGCAGCCTGCACCGCGTGCACCCGGTCACGCGCGGGGCGCGGGTGTGCTCCTTCTTCTGGCTGCAGAGCATGGTGCGCAGCGACGCCCAGCGCGGCATGCTGTTCGAACTCGACCAGACGATCCAGAAACTGCGCGCCCGCCTGGGCGAATGCGAGGAAACCGTGGCGCTCACCGGCCACTATCACAACCTCTTGCGGCTCTGGGCCGAGGTGTAACACCGGCTTGCAAAGTCCGGCGGCATGTCAGTCATAGTGATTGCAAATGCGATGGATTCTTATTTATAATGAGTCACATCCAACAGCCAGCCAACTGCCGCTTTCACCGCCATGATCGTTTGCGTCTGCCGCCGAGTCTCTGACCGTGAAATCGCACGTCATGTGCGCGCGGGCATGACTTTCGACGAAGTCCAGTTCGAACTCGGCGTGGCCACCCAGTGTGGCCAGTGTGAAGGTTGTGCCCGCGACATCGTGGCGCAGTGCAGTGTCTCTCACCCGGTCGCCGCCCTGAACTGCGAATCGGCGCCGAGAGCGATCCAGCTTGCCAACTCCATCAAGGAAAGCAAAGCATGGAACTCGTCTCGGCTCTCGGCGGCAGCCTGATCCTCGTCGCCGGCTCTGTCTGGTGGATTTTTCGCAAGTAGCGTCTCTGTAGCGGTTTTGCTGCAATCGGGGCACGATTTGTAGTGCCCGCATTCGAATGGTTGATCGTGTCTGACCGCTTTGCCCCCCCTCCCTCCTTTCTTGGCCTGTCGCGCACTGTCGTCATTGCCGGCGGTGTGATCCTGTTTCACGGCGCCGCGCTCTGGGCGCTGCAAAGCGGCCTGCTGCGCCGGGCCGCCGAAGTGGTGATTCCCGTCGAGATCCTGAGCCAGTTCGTCGAACCGCCGAAACCCAAGGCCGATCCGCCGCCCCCGCCTCCTCCGCCGCCGCAACCCAAGGTGAGCAAGGCGCCGCCGCCGCCGCGCCCGCAGGCCATCCGCGAACCCAAGCCGACGCCCGCGCCGAACGCGACCTCGGGCACCACCGAGCCGCCGCCTCCACCCGCACCCCCGGCACCGCCCGCGCCGCCGGCCCCTCCCGCACCGCCGCCGTCGCCCCCAGCGCCGCCCGCTGTGCAACTGCCGTCGAGCAATGCCGACTACCTGCAGAACCCGAAGGCGGTCTACCCCGCCATGAGCAAGCGGCTCGGCGAGCAGGGCAAGGTGATCGTGCGCGTGCTCGTGGGCGCCGACGGCCTGCCCAAGAGCGCCGAGGTCAAGAAGTCCAGCGGCTTCGACCGCCTCGACGAGGCCGCCGTCGAATACATCATGAAATGCCGGTTCGTGCCCGGCAAGGTCAACGGCGTGGTGCAGGCCATGTCTTACGACGCCCCCGTCAACTACGTCCTGAACTAATTTTTCTCTGGAGCAACTTCGTATGGATTCCCAATTTGGCTTGATGAACGTCTGGAATCAGGGCGACTTCGTCACCAAGGCTGTCGCGGTTCTGTTGATCGGCATGTCCCTCGCATCGTGGATCGTGATCATCGTGAAGGCGCTCGACGTCATCAAATACAAGCGCCTGGCCAAGCACTCGCAGGACTTCTGGCACAGCGAAGACTTCGCCACTGCCCTGAACAAACTGGGCACCGACGACAGCAACCCTTTCCGCGCCCTGGCACTCGAAGGCCGCGAAGCCGCCGCCCACCACCGCAACACGAAGGCGCACCTGCATGACGCGCTCGACGTGAGCGACTGGATCACGCGCGCCCTGCGCAACGGCATCGACGCCTTCACGGCGCGCCTGCAGACCGGCCTGGCCATCCTCGCTTCGGTGGGTTCGACGGCACCCTTCATCGGCCTGTTCGGCACCGTCTGGGGCATCTACCACGCGCTGATGAGCATCGGCTCGGCCGGCCAGGCGACCATCGACAAGGTGGCCGGCCCGATCGGCGAAGCACTGATCATGACGGCCCTGGGCCTGGCGGTCGCCATCCCCGCCGTGCTGGGCTACAACGCCCTGGTGCGCGGCAACAAGTTCGTGCTGACCAAGCTCAACAGCTTCGCCCACGACCTGCACGCCTACTTCGTGACCGGCGCCCGCGTGCAAAGCGGCAGCGGTGAAGCCGTCGTGGTTCCGCTCAAGAAGGGCTGAGCAGCATCATGGCTTTCGGAACGCAAGACGAACCCGATGAGGTGATGAACGAGATCAACATGACGCCGCTGGTCGACGTCATGCTGGTGCTGCTGATCATCTTCATCATCACCGTGCCGGTCATGAAGCACGCGGTCAACATCGACCTGCCCCGCGCCAGCAGCGAGCCCGAGCAGCCCAAGCCGCAGAACATCCTGTTCAGCGTCACGGCCGATGGCGCTTACTACTGGAACGAACAGAAGATCGACGACAGCGAACTGCCGAACCGCCTGGCCGCCGAAGCCGCCAAGGAACCGCAGCCCGAGCTGCACATCCGCGGCGACAAGGCCGTGCGCTACGAGCGCGTGGCCAAGGCCATGGCCGAGGCGCGCGAAGCCGGCGTGCGCAAGATCGGCTTCATCACCGAGCCCGACACGAAGTGATCTGAACGGGGTGAATGACGGATCGAAAAAAAGTTGATCGCGACGATTGACTTTATATTGAGAATCATTATCATTCACTCATCGCTTCCATAAAGGGAACTCCAGATGCCAGCCACCCCGAATGCCTTTTCTGTCCTGAACCACCCTTCGCTCGATCAATCGGGTGGCGGTCATGCATCGATCCAGGCAGCGCTTCCGGCGCCGATGGTCGAAAGCACGGAGCTTCTGAAAGGAAGCAAGACCGTGGGCATCATGCACAACGGCTCGCTCTACCGGCTTCAGGCCACCAAACTCGGCAAGCTGATCCTGACCAAGTAGGTCGTTCAGCCCGCCCCTCGCGCAAGTTTCATCGTGGGGCGACTCGAGGAGATTCATCTCCGAAGGGTCGTTTTTTGCTAGCCAACGGTTCGCCGACTAGCCAAGCTTTTTTTCACGCTGAAGCCCCGAAAAAGAAAACGCCGACCATCTGGTCGGCGTTTTGCTTTGGGCGAATGAAAAGGCTTACAGGCCGAGCGCGGCGATGCCGGCCTTGGCGATCTGCGCATCTTCGTTCGACTTCACGCCGCTCACGCCCACGGCGCCGATGACGTGGCCGTCCTTCACGATCGGCACGCCACCTTCGAGCAGGCCTTCCACCAGGGGCGCCGTCAGGAATGCGGTGCGGCCGCCGTTGATGATGTCTTCATAGACCTTGCTCTCGCGACGGCCCATAGCGGCGGTGTGTGCCTTGGCGGGAGCGATGTGCGAGGACAGCGCGGCGGCGCCGTCCAGGCGCTGCAGCCAGAGCAGGTTGCCGGCGTCGTCGGAGATGGCGATGGTCACGGCCCAGTTGTTCTTCAGGGCCTCGGCTTCCGCTGCAGCGGCGATGGCCTTGACGTCGGCGAGTTCGAGGAATGATTTGGTCTTCATGGATAAGCTCAGGTTGCGTCGAAACCCGACAGCATAACGGCGGGGCGCCACAGCGTCCCGCGGGGGCTTAAGAACAACGGGCATACGGTCTTTGCAAGGCCCCCTCTTGCAGCCCCCTAGAATGCGCCCAACTGCGTGTCATTGCATGCAGCAACCTCAGGAGCTTCGGCCATGAACGACCGTGTGACCACCCTCGACACTTCCACCGGCTACGGCCAGACACTGCCGCAGGCCGAACGCCAGCGCGTGCTGCGCAATACCTACTGGCTGCTGGCGCTGAGCCTGCTGCCCACCGTGCTGGGCGCCTGGATCGGCGTGAGCACCGGCATCACCCGCTCGCTCACCGGCGGACTCGGCCTGATCGTCTTCCTCGGCGGCGCCTTCGGCTTCATGTTCGCGATCGAGAAGACCAAGAACTCCGCCGCTGGCGTGCCGGTGCTGCTGGGCTTCACCTTCTTCATGGGCCTGATGCTGTCGCGCCTGCTCGCGATGGTGCTGGGCTTCAAGAACGGCCCCGAGCTGATCATGACGGCCTTCGGCGGCACCGCCGGCGTGTTCTTCGTGATGGCCTCGCTGGCCACGGTCATCAAGCGCGACCTGTCGGGCATGGGCAAGTTCCTGTTCGTCGGCGCCCTGGTGCTGATGCTCGGCGCGGTCATCAACGTCTTCGTGGGCTCGAGCACCGGCATGCTGGTGATCTCGGTGGCAGCCATTGGCATCTTCTCGGCCTACATGCTCTATGACCTGAAGCAGATCATGGACGGCGGCGAAACCAACTACATCAGCGCCACGCTGGCCCTGTACCTGGACATGTTCAACGTGTTCCAGAGCCTGCTGGCCCTGCTGGGCATCTTCGGCGGCGAGCGCGACTGAGCAGCTTGCTCCGACCCCAAGAAAAAAGGCCCCGCGGGGCCTTTTTTCATTCCAGCTCGAAGACCGCGATCGACTCGACGTGCGCCGTGTGCGGGAACATGTTCACCACGCCCGCGAAGGTGCAGCGGTAGCCCGCCTGGTGCACCAGCAGGCCGGCGTCGCGCGCCAGCGTCGACGGGTTGCAGCTCACGTAGACGATGCGCTTGGGCGGCGTCCAGCCACCGGTGCGCAGTTCAGGCTGCTGGTGCAGGTCGGCCATGGCCTTGGCCAGCGCGAAGGCGCCTTCGCGCGGCGGGTCGACCAGCCATTTGTCGGCACTGCCGTCGGCCACCAGCATCTCGGGCGTCATGTCGAACAGGTTGCGCGCCACGAACCGGGTGGCCGACAGCGCACGCCGCTCGGGCGTTGCAGGCTGGTTTCTCTGGAAGTTGTCGGTGGCGCGTGCCACCAGCGTGTCGCTGCCCTCGATGCCGAGCACCTCGCGCGCCTGGCTCGCCAGCGGCAACGTGAAGTTGCCCAGGCCGCAGAACCAGTCGATCACGCGCTCCTCGGGCTGCACGTCGAGCAGGCGCAGCGCCTTGCCGACCAGCGCGCGGTTGATGTGCGGATTGACCTGGGTGAAATCGGTGGGCTTGAACGGCATCGTCACACCGAACGCGGGCAGGCGGTAGGCCAGCGGCGTGCCGCCCTCTTCCAGCAGCTTCACGGTGTCCGGGCCCTTGGCCTGCAGCCACCATTGAACGCCCTCGTTCTCGGCCGCGAACGCCTTGAGCCGCCCGATGTCGGCGCCCGACAGCGGCTCCAGGTGCCGCAGCACAAGGGCGATGGTGCCCAACGCGGTCGAATCCGGCGCGTCGCCGCAGGCCAGCTCGATCTGCGGGCAGGTCTCGCGCGCGTCCATGGAGCCGATCAGCGCGCGCAGCGGCATCAGCATGGCGCTGACCTGCTTGGGCAGCACGGGGCAGACCTGCATGTCGGCCAGGTAGCGGCTCTTGCGCTCGTGGAAGCCGATCAGCACCGTGCCCTTCTTGACCACGTGGCGCACCGACAGGCGCGCACGGTAGCGGTAGTGCCAGGCCGGGCCTTCGAGCGGGCGCAGCAGGTTCTCGGGCTTGACCTTGCCCAGGTGCCAGAGGTTGTCTTCGAGCGCACGCTGCTTCACGGCCACCTGGGCGGCGGCGTCCAGGTGCTGCATCTTGCAGCCGCCGCACGCGCCCGTGTGCAGGCCGAAGTGCGGGCAGCCGGGGCGCACGCGCTGCGAGGACTCGCGGCGGATCTGCGTGACCGTGCCCTGCTCCCAGTTGTTCTTGCGGCGGTGGACGTTGAACTGCACTTCCTCGAAGGGCAATGCGCCTTCGATGAACACGACCATGCCGTCGGACTTGTGGGAGACGCCTTGCGCGTCCAGGTCGAGCGACTCGACCTGAAGCCATTCATCGGCGGGGTTCGCGGGGACTTTCTTTTCTTCGATGGATTCCGTCATCCCCCGATTGTCTCAGCGTGGCCGGGGTGGTCCCGGCGCGACGGGTTACCTTCTTTTCTTCACACCGCTAGAACAGCGCGTCGCGGCCGACGCCGGAGCGCGCCAGCTGCTTGCGCATCTTGGCCAGCGCCTCGTTCTGGATCTGCCGCACGCGCTCGCGTGTCAGGCCCAGCCGCACGCTCAGCACCTCGAGCGTCTCGGGCTCCCGGTCGTGCAGGCCGTAGCGACCTTCGAGCACCTCGCGCTCCCGCGCGTTGAGGGCCTGCACCCACTGGTCGAGCAGGCGTTCCACCTCGTGCGTGTGCGTCACGCCAGCAGGGTTGCCCTGCTCGTCGTCGGAGGCCACGGTGTCGGCCAACGTGAAGCCTTCCTCGCCGCGCGCGTCGCCTGCATCGAGCGAACGCGGCGCCTCGGCCAGCGCCAGCAAGTCGGCCACCGCCTGCACCTCGCGACCGAGCAGTGCGGCCACGTCCTCGACGCGCACGCCGTCCGGCCGGCTCGCGAGGAACTCCGCATCGCCCTCGAGCGTGCGGCGTGCCCGCAGGACCTGCTGCAGTTCGCGCACGACATGCACCGGCAGGCGGATCGCCCGTGACTGTGTGATGACGGCGCGCTCGACCGACTGGCGGATCCACCAGGTCGCATACGTGGAGAAGCGAAACCCGCGTTCGGGCTCGAACTTCGTGATGGCATGCATCAGCCCGAGGTTGCCTTCCTCGATGAGGTCGGACAGCGGCATGCCGCGCCCCAGGTAGTTCTTGGCGATGTTGACCACGAGCCGCAGGTTGTGCTCGATCATCGACTGCCGCGCCGCGAAGTCGCCGGCGCGTGCGGCGCAGGCGGTGGTGTATTCCTCGGCGGGAGTGAAGAGCCCGGTGCGCCGGACCTGGCGCAGGTAGATGGTCAGGGCATCGGCGCCCTCGCCGCCCATGACCTCGGCGGCGGTGCCGTGGGGCGGGGCCGATGCTGCGGAGGGAATCGACGGATCCGCTGCGGGGTCGTCGGGAAGAGAGTCCGTGCTCAGCGGCTCGTCGCTGCTTTCCTGATGGCCATTGTGGCCACCGTTGCTTCGAGGTGAAGGGCTGCCCTGCCCCGCCAGTCCACGCACGGGCAGTGTGCGAAGAGGGCGGGAGGCAGCCATGGCATCACCGGTTGGGCAGGTAGCGCGACGGGTCGACGGGCTTGCCCTGGCGGCGGATCTCGAAATGCAGCTTCACGCGATCGGCGTCGCTGTTGCCCATTTCGGCGATCTTCTGGCCCTTCTGAACCGACTGGTCTTCCTTCACGAGCAGCGTCTGGTTGTGCGCATACGCCGTGAGGTAGGTGTTGTTGTGCTTCAGGATGATCAGGTTGCCGTAGCCGCGCAGGCCGGCACCGGCGTAGACCACACGGCCATCGGCTGCGGCCAGCACGGGGTCGCCGGCCTTGCCGCTGATGTCGTAGCCCTTGTTCTTGGCTTCGTCGAAACCGGCGATCAGCGAACCGCTCGCAGGCCAGATCCAGCCCAGGTCGTCGTCACCCGAACTGCTCGGGCCCGAAGGCGAGGCCGTGACAGGCGGCTTGGTGGTGCCGCTCGCGCCGCTGGCCGGCACGGCCGGCGTGACGGACGCCTGCGGGGCCACCGGCTTGGTGGTCGCCTCGGTGGCCGCAGCAGGCGCAGAGGTGGACGGTGCCGCGGCGACCGCCGTGCTCCCACCGGTCGGTGGAATCACGCGCAAGACCTGGCCGACTTCGATCAGGTCGGGGTTGTCGAGGTTGTTCCAGCGCACGATGTCCTGCCAGCGCTGGCCCGTTTCGCTGCCGATGCGGCGGATGGAGTCACCGGGGCGCACGGCGTAGTAGCCGGGCTTGCCGTAGTTCTCGATACCGGGGAGCGGTTTGCCGGACGCGTCGGTCGTGATGGGAGGACCGCCGGGCGTCGTTGCCCCGGGTGCGCGCGTCATGGTGCCCCGGTCTTCGACCGGTGCGGGACCGCGCGGTGCGGAGCAGCCCGCGATCACGAGCACAACAGCCAACGTGATGCCTGCGAACAAACTCCGATTGCCAAAACCCTGCATTTGTTATTCCTTCAAGCGATGCCCGATTTTAGGGGGACAAAGTGAACCGCCTCAAGAATGCGCCGCTCGAGCCCACGGGGGGTCTTGTCGATCACGACGAGGGCCTGTCCACCCGTGGCGGAATGGGTCGGCGCGACGATGCGCCCGCCCACCGCGAGCTGCGCGATCCAGGCCTCGGGCACGGCCTCGCCGCCGGCCGCGGCGATGATGCCCGCGTACGGCGCACCCTTCGCGTAACCGATCATGCCGTCGCCCAACATCAGGTGGACGGTGGCCAGGCGGAAGTGCCGCAGATTGGTGCGCGCGCGCTCGTGCAGTCCGCGCAGGCGTTCGATGCTGTAGACCTCGGTGGCCACTTCATTCAGCACCGCGGCCTGGTAGCCGCAGCCGGTGCCGATCTCGAGCACGCGGCCCAGCCGTTCCTGCGGCTTGCCGACCAGCGCCGGTGCGCCCAGCAGCAGCTCGATCATGCGGGCCACCACATTGGGCTTGGAAATGGTCTGCCCCAGCCCGATCGGCAGGCTGGTGTCTTCATAGGCCTGGTTGACCAGCGCGCTGTCGACGAAGCGATGCCGCTCGACGGTGCCCATGGCGCGCAGCACGCGCGCATCGGTGATGCCCTGCGCCGCGAGCTTTTGCACCATGCGCGCCCGCACGGCGTCGGATGCCATCGAGGGCGTGGACGGGACCATCGGCTTGACCGGCACGGCGGGCATGCGCCCGCGCGTGGCGGCCGAGGCGGTGGGGGTCAGTCGAACCGGGAAACTGGGCCGTGGAGGGGTCGCCATGTCGTCAATTGCCGAGACGGGCGACCGTCTCGCGCCATTGGCCCAGGTTGGCGTGGTCGGTCAGGTCGATCTGCAAGGGCGTCAGCGCGATGTGGCCGCCCGCGGTCGCGTGGAAGTCGGTGCCCTCCCCGCTGTCCTTGGCGCTGCCTGCACCGGCGATCCAGTACATGGTTTCGCCGCGCGGACTGTCCTGCGTGATCACCTTTTCGGCGGCGTGGCGGCGCCCGAGCCGGCACACCTTGACCGGTTTCAGTTCGTCGAACGGCCGGTTCGGCACGTTCACGTTGAGCAGGAAGGCGGGGCCGCCGAGCATCTTTTCGCGCTCGATCTGCTGTACCAGCCGGCGCGCCACCTGGGCCGCCGCATCCACGTGCGCCCAACCCTTTTCGATCTGCGAGAAGGCGATGGCCGGGATGCCGAACAGGTAGGCCTCCATCGCCGCGCCCACGGTGCCTGAATAGATGGTGTCGTCGCCCATGTTGGCGCCGTTGTTGATGCCCGAGACCACCAGGTCGGGGCGGTAGTCGAGCAGGCCCTTGAGCGCGATGTGCACGCAATCGGCCGGCGTGCCCGTCACGTAGCGGAAACCGTTGTGCGCCTTGTGCACGTACAGCGGCGCGGCCAGCGTGAGTGCATTCGACTTGGCGCTGTTGTTGTGCTCGGGTGCCACCACCTCGACGTCGGCGATGTCCTTGAGTGCGTCGTGCAACGCGACGATGCCCGGCGCCTGAAAGCCATCGTCATTGGAAATAAGTATCTTCATGGTGCTTCTGGGTGCAGCGGATTGTAGGTGCGGGGTGCGTCGCAGCAGGGACAACGCCGCACCACAGCGCCGCCTATCATCGCCCCGAATTCATTGCCCACACGACTCATTCGAAGGAGACCCCGAGCATGCACGCATGGCTTTGCGAAAACCCCACCGGCGTCGACGCGCTGACCTGGAAAGAACTGCCCACCCCCACGCCGGGCCCGGGCCAGGTGCTGATCGAGATCAAGGCGGCCAGCCTGAATTTTCCCGACCTGCTGATCGTGCAGAACAAGTACCAGATGAAGCCGCCGCTGCCCTTCGTTCCCGGATCGGAATATGCGGGCGTGATCCAGGCGGTGGGCGAAGGCGTCACGCACCTCAAGGTCGGCCAGAACGTGGCGTGCCTGTCGGGCACGGGCGGCTTCGGCACCCACACGCTGGCACCCGCCGCGCTGTGCATGCCGCTGCCCGAAGGCTTTGGCCATGTCGACGCGGCCGCTTTCATCATGATCTACGCCACCTCGTGGCACGCACTGATGGACCGCGCGCAGCTCAAGGCGGGCGAAACGGTGCTGGTGCTGGGCGCGGCCGGCGGCGTGGGCACCGCGGCGATCCAGATCGCCAAGGCGGCAGGCGCCAAGGTGATTGCGGCAGCCTCGACCGACGAAAAGTGCGAACTCTGCCGCTCGATCGGCGCCGACGCGACGATCAATTACACGACGCATGCGCTGCCCAATGGTTTCCGCGATGCCATCAAAGCCGCGACCGACGGCAAAGGCCCGGATGTGATTTACGACCCCGTGGGCGGCGATTTCGCAGAACCCGCATTCCGCTCGATTGGCTGGCGCGGTCGCTATTTGGTGGTCGGTTTTGCATCGGGTCCGATCCCGTCGCTGCCATTGAATCTCACGCTGCTCAAAGGCGCATCGCTCGTGGGCGTGTTCTGGGGCGATTTCGCCAAGCGCGAACCCAAGGCCAATGCGCAGATGATGGCCGAATTGGCCCAGTGGTACGGCCAGGGAAAAATCAAGCCGGTGATCGACAGCACGATGCCGATGGCCGAATTGAAGGCCGCCTATGCGCACATGGGATCGCGCGGCGTCAAGGGAAAACTGGTGATGGTGAACTGATCGGACGAGCGCGCATCACCCTGTGCGCTTCCCAATAAAAAAGCCCGCCGAAGCGGGCTTTTTTATTGGGCGAATGTCCAACTGATTCTGCAGGCAATCACTTGATCTCGTAATCGGAGAGCGACTTGCCAGCTGCCAGGGCTTCCGTGACCCAGCGCGGCTTGCGGCCACGGCCACCGGACCAGGTTTCGCCCGTCGGGCCGCGGTATTTGGCGGCGGCCTTGGCGGCTGCAGGACCTGCGCTGCGCTTGGTTGCGGCGGCACGGCCACCACCCAGCTTCAGATCGGAAGCGGTCAAACCGTATTCCGCAATCTTCCTGCGCACTTCTTCGATCACGCCGGCCCGTTCCTGGTTACGCAGGTCTTCGGCCTGCTTGCGCAATTGCGCAATCTGCTCGTCGTGCTTCTGGATCTGGGAATTGATATCGGCGAGTGACGAAGCCATTGTTGGACTCCTGTTGTGAATTGAAAACGGCTGAATTCTAATTCAAACCACTTTTGCCACAAGCGCCTTTTCAGCAGAAAAATGCAGGCGCATTGGCGAAATGCAACAACCCGCAACACACGCGCACCATTTTGGGTACTTTCAAAATCGGGGGCGATGGGGGAAAGAATGCGGCGTGCAACCTGGCGCTTGAAGCGACGGCGAAGCCAGAAATGACAACGCCGGGCAAGCCCGGCGTTGGAATCCCTTGGGTGCTATTGAGAAATAGCGCTGGGACTGAATTTTTTGGGGTGGCTGATGGGACTCGAACCCACGACGACCAGAATCACAATCTGGGACTCTACCAACTGAGCTACAGCCACCGTAGAGCCTCTGATTGTAGCGTTAAAAATCGCGGCTTTCGCTCCCGCGATCACCAAAGACGCTGAAATGCCACATCGACATGCGGCCCAGCGCGTCCAGAGACCCTCCGCGATGGCCCGCCGCCACACATGCGCCCTGCCCCATGGGCATAACTTCGCAGTCGCCCGTTCGATGTGGCAGGCCGACGCCGACGCGCGAATGGCTCCGCTATCATGAATGCGAGCGGCCCGATCGGGCCCGGCTTTCGCCACTTCACTTCATCAAAGGAACTTCTTCATGAGCATCGTCTGGACTATCCTGATCGGGTTCGTCGTGGGTCTCGTGGCGCGGGCCGTCAAGCCGGGCAACGATTCCGCCGGCTTCATCGTGACCACGCTGATCGGCATTGCAGGTTCGCTGGGCGTGACCTACCTCGGCCAGGCAATGGGCTGGTACACCGCCGGCCAGGGCGCCGGCTTCATCGCCTCCGTGCTGGGCGCGATCGTGCTGCTGATTCTCTACGGCCTCATCAAGCGCAAGAGCTGATGCCCCTGACGCCGTGCCGCGCAACGCGGCCGGCGGTTCTTCCGGCTGCCTGAGCCCCCCACTTCTTCAGCCAGCCTCGCGAGGCCTTCCCGCCGATGCCCCGCAAACCACGCGCCCGTCATCACGTCTATGTGGTCGAACTCGACGACCGCGTCTGGAACAACGGCCGCTTCCGGCGCGCCAACCCCGACTACCAGCTCGGCAAGCCCTTCGTCTATGTCGGCATGACCGGCCTGGACCCCGACATCCGTTTCGACAAGCACAAGGCCGGCATCCAGGCCAATCGCTTCGTGCAGGAATTCGGCCTGCGACTGTTGCCCGCGCTCTACGAACGCTACAACCCGATGCCGTACGACGATGCGCGGCTGATGGAGGTCGACCTGGGCATCGCCCTGCGACGCGCCGGCTACGGCGTCTGGCAGGCCTGACGCGGTTCAGGAGTAGGTGACCCAGTCCGCATACGCCGGGCCGTCGAGGTGCGGCAAGGTGTTGTAGGTCACGAGCATGTGCCGCTTCGGCGTGAAGGCGAATTCGGTCACCGAGCTGTTGCGGATGCGCAGGTTGAGTTCGATGGTCGTCTCGGCGCTCGTGCCCAGCACATGGCCGACCGCGGTGCTGATCGGCCCGCCGCTCGACACCACCAGCACCTTTGCGCCGTGGTGTCGTTCGCGCACATGGTCGAGCGCCGTGGTCACACCGGCCAGGAAGTCGACATAGCTCGGCATGCCGACTGGCGCGGTGCGCCCCTGCATCCATGCGCCGAGCCCGTCGCGCAGCAGACGGAAGTGATGGCGGTACATCTCGGGCGAGTCGGGCTTTTCGAGCTTGCCCTCGTGCACCGTGGCAATGACAGCCTCGCTGTCGTATTCGTTGAGCCCCGGCCAGGGCAGCACGTCGTCGCGCGACAGCCCCAATCCTTGGGCGATGCCCTCCCAGGTCTGCTTGTGGCGCTTCAGCGTGCCGGTGATGACGGCATCGAAACGCATGCCGCGCTCGCGCCAGTATTCGCCCAGGCGCACGGACTGGCGGTGTCCGAGTTCGCTCAGGTTGTCATAGTCGGCAGCACCGAAACTGGCCTGCCCGTGGCGCACGAGGTAAAGGGTTCCCATGCGCCGGATTCTGGCAAGAAGCGCGAACCGCGCTTGTCCCTCGTGCGACCAAAAAAAAGCCCGGGTCATCGAACCCGGGCTTGTTGCGAGCAGCAGTTGCCCGTCTGTGTCTCAGCGCGCCGCTGCAGCAGTCGGCAGCGTGTCCGCCGGCTTCGGCACGAGGATCTCCACCTTGAAGCGTTGCTTCAGCAGCTCGTAGTAGGCAGCGGCTTCGGCGGCGGTCACCGACTGGGCGATCTGCATGCTTTCCTGCTGCGCCTGTTCGGCCGTCGGCGGCGTGCGCGGCACGACCTTGGTCACGCGGACCACGGCATAGCCTTGCGTGCCGAGATCCACGCCGAGCAGCGCGGGCAGCTTGGCGCCGTCGGCACGCAGTGCGGCGTCGATCACCGGCGTCGGCTGCGACTGGGCATCGATGCGCGACACCGTGACCGGTGCGCCGAAGGTGGCGCCGTCGGCCTTCACCTTCCACGCGGCGAGCTTGGCTTCGCCCTCGGTCTTGGCCAGTGCTGCGGCGCGCTCGGTGATGAGCTGTGCGCGGATCTTGTCCTTCACCTCGGCCAACGGAATCGGATGCGCGGCCGTGTACTGCGTCACGCGGCCCGATGCGAGTTGGTTCGGACCGACTTCGATGGCTTCGGTGTTCTGCTTGCGGTCGAGCGAGTCGGAGGCATACAGCGCCTGCAGGAAGTTGCGGCTAGCGAGCGGGCCGGTGGCGCCCGGTGCGGGCGTGCGCGGCACGTTGGTGGCGGTCTGGATCGTGAGCTTCAGCTTCTCGGCGGCCGGCTTCAGGCTCTCGGGTTGCTGATAGACGGTGTCCGTGAAAACTTCCGCAGCCTTCGCGAATTCCTGCGTGGCCTGTTGGGCGCGCACGTCGTTCTCGATGGTCGCGCGCACCTTCTCGAAAGGCGGCACCACGGCCGGCTTGATGTCGGTCAGCTGGATGATGTGATAGCCGAACTCGGTCTCGACGAGGTCGCTGATGTCGCCCTTCTTGAGCGCGAACATCGCGTCTTCGAAAGGCTTGACCATCGCGCCGCGCGTGACGAAGTCGAGGTCCCCGCCCTTCTCGGCCGAGCCGGGATCCTGCGAGTTCTTGCGCGCCACGTCGGCGAAGGTGTTCGGCGCCTTCTTCACGTCGGCCAGCAACTGCTCGGCCTTGGCCTTCGCCTTGGCGCGGTCGCCGCTGGACATGCTGGCCGGCGCGGTGATCAGGATGTGGCTTGCACGGCGCTCTTCCTTGGTACCGAAGCGCGCGGTGTTCTGTTCGTAGTAGGTCTTGAGGTCGGCTTCGTTCGCGACGATGTTCTTCTTCGCGGCGTCGAGGTCGAGCACGAGGTACTCGATGCTGGCCTGCTCCGGCGCCTGGAACTGCGACGTGTGGTCCTTGTAGTAAGCCTCGATGTCGGCATCGCTCACCGTGACCTTCGACGCGAAGCTCTCGGGCGCGATGCGCGCGACCTGGATTTCACGGCGGTCGTAGAAGGCATTCACCGTGGCAGCAGTCAGCGCCGCCGGTGCGAAGCTCGTGCCCGTCACGCCCAGCAGCACCTGCTGCGAGGCCATGTCGGCGCGCACCGAGGCTTCGTACTGCTCGGGCGTGCGGCCGGTGGCGCGCAGGAAGGCTTCGCGGTCGAACTTGCCGTCGGCCGTGCGGAACGCAGCCAGGCCGGCGTCCTGCGCGAACATGCGCGTAAGGCGGTCTTCGGACACCGACATGTTGGTCTTGACCGCCGCGGCCGCCAGCACGCGATCGCGCACCATGCGTTCCAGCGTGGCGTAGCGCAGCGCGTCGGAGTCGAGCAGTGTCGGATCGACGTTGGGCGACTGCTGGCGGATGCGGTCGGTCTCGACGCGGTGCTGCTGGTCCCACTCGGGCTTGGTGATGTCATGGCCCTGGATGCGGGCCACCTTCTCGTCGCCGCCCATGCCCTGGTAGCGCTCGACACCAAAGAAGACGAACGAGGGAATGATCAGCAAGAACAAGAAAATCATCACGACTTTGTTGTACTTGCGGAAGGTATCAAACATGCTTGAACACTCTTTTTCGACGGGCGCCGGACGGCAATAAAAAAGGCGAACCGGTGTTCGCCTTTGCATCGGGTGGTGGTGGGTGCTGAGGGGCTCGAACCCCCGACCTACGCCTTGTAAGGGCGCCGCTCTACCAACTGAGCTAAGCACCCCACCTGGAATACTCTCCGAGTCTACAGCCTCAGTTCAGCGCGTCTTTGAGCGCCTTGCCGGGACGGAACTTCGGGATCTTGGCTGCCTTGATTTTAATCGCGTCGCCGGTGCGGGGATTCCGGCCGGTGCGGGCTGCGCGTTTGCCGACTGCGAAAGTGCCGAAACCGACGAGCGACACGGAACCGCCCTTCTTGAGCGTGGTACGAATGGCGCCAATGGTGGATTCGAGCGCACGGGTCGCTGCGGCTTTGGAAATATCGGCGTTCTTTGCGATGTGCTCAATCAGTTCGGTCTTGTTCACAAGGGCCCCTTGTCGAAAAAAAGTTGGTCGGCTTTCGTCAGCTGCGACCTGGCCGCGACGGGAGCGACTCAAGAACATGGCAGGCCTGACGCCTCGGCAGCGCACTGCCAGCGAGGATTACAACCACTGGTCTGCGGGGTGTCAATAAGACACAACGCACTGCAGCCCAGCGGAGCGCGCGATTTTAGGGGCGTTTCGCGACGTACTTTTCAAAGGGCCTCGGCAATTGCCTTTCCGAGGTCGGCCGTGCCCGCCCGACCGCCGATGTCCGGCGTGCGCGGTGCGCCGCTTTGGGGCGCGAGCACCTTCTCGATGGTCGCCAGGATCGCGTCGTGCGCGTCCTTGTGGCCGAGAAACTCCAGCATCATCGCGCCGCACCAGATCTGGCCGATCGGGTTGGCGATGCCCTGGCCGGCGATGTCCGGCGCCGAGCCGTGCACCGGCTCGAACAGCGAGGGCGTGGTGCGCTCGGGGTTGAGGTTGGCGCTGGGCGCGATGCCGATGGTGCCGGTGCAGGCAGGGCCGAGGTCGGACAGGATGTCGCCGAACAGGTTGCTCGCCACCACCACGTCGAAGAAGTCGGGCCGCTGCACGAAGTGCGCCGTGAGGATGTCGATGTGGAACTTGTCCAGCGTGATGCCCGGGTAGCCCTTGGCCATTTCCACCACGCGCTCGTCCCAGTACGGCATGGTGATCGAGATGCCGTTCGACTTGGTCGCGCTGGTCAGGTGCTTCTTCGGCCGCGATTGTGCGAGTTCGAAGGCGAACTTCAGCACGCGGTCGACGCCCACGCGCGACATCACAGTTTCCTGCACCACGATCTCGCGCGGCGTGCCCTGGTACATGCGCCCACCGATGCTCGAGTATTCGCCCTCGGTGTTCTCGCGCACGATGTACATGTCGATCTCGCCGGGTTCGCGCGGCGTGCCGTCGCGGCGCACCACGGGCGCGACGATGCCGGGCATCAGGCGCGCGGGACGCAGGTTGATGTACTGGTCGAACTCACGGCGGAACATGAGCAGCGAGCCCCACAGCGACACGTGGTCGGGAATCTTCTCGGGCCAGCCGACCGCGCCGAAGAAGATGGCGTCGTGGCCGCCGATCTGGTCCTTCCAGTTGTCGGGCAGCATCTGGCCGTGCTTCTCGTAATAGTCCCAACTCGAGAAGTCGAAGTGGTCGAACTTCAGGTCGATGCCGAATTTGCGCGCCGCCGCATCGAGCACGCGCAGCCCCTCGGGCATGACTTCCTTGCCGATGCCGTCGCCGGCGATGACTGCGATTCTGTGGGTGCTCATGGATGGGCTCCTGGGTGTTCGGGGGAAACGAAAAAATTCAGCACCTCGGCCAGCAAGGCATCGGGCGCCTCTTCGGGGATGTAGTGGCCGCAGGGCAGCGCGCGGCCCGACACGTCGTCGGCGCGCTCGCGCCACAGCGAGAGCACATCGAACGCGCGCCCTACCGCCCCGTGCTCGCCCCACAGCACGCGCAGCGGCTGCGCGAGGCGGCGGCCGGCGGCGATGTCGGCGCGATCGTGCACGAGGTCGATGGTGGCGGAGGCGCGGTAGTCCTCGCAGATGGATTCGGCCGTGCCCGGGATGGCGATGCAGCGTTCGTACTCGGCCAGCACCTCGGGTGCGAACGGCGCGAGCCCCGCGTGCCGCCCGCCCATCACGCTGCGCACGTAGCGCACCGGGTCGGACGCAATCAGCGCCTCGGGCAGCGGCGGCGGCTGGATCAGGAAGAACCAGTGCCAATAAGCTTTGGCAAAAGCTTCGGAGGTGCCTTCGTACATGGCCAGCGTCGGCGCGATATCGAGCAGCAGCATGCGCTCGACCGCGCCGGGATGGTCGGCCGCGAGCCGGTGGGCCACGCGCGCGCCGCGGTCGTGCGCGAGGACGGCGAAGCGTTCAAAGCCATGGTGATGCATGGCGGCCAGCGCGTCGCGCGCCATCTCCCGCTTGCTGTAGGCCGCGTGTTCGTCGTCGCCCGCCGGTCGGCCCGAGTCGCCGTAGCCGCGCAGGTCCACGGCCACCACCGTGAAGCGCTCGGCCAGCGCGGGGGCCACGCGGTGCCAGATCGCATGCGTCTGCGGATGGCCGTGCAACAGCAGCAAGGGAGCGCCCTGCCCGCCGATGCGACCGTGGATGCGCACGCCATCGCGGGCGATGTCGAAGCGGGGAAAGTCGAGGAAGGAAGCCGTCACGCCGCGATTGTGCGTTGCACCCCGGCGGCCATCAAGCAACAATCAGCCAATTCATACTTTCCACTTTGGCATGAATCCTCACGCGATGGAACGCGGCGATCTCGAACTGGTGCTGGCCATCCGCGACCAGGGCAGCCTGGCCGGCGCGGCCGCCACGCTCGACGTGGTGCCCTCGGTCATCACCAAGCGGCTCGGCGCGCTGGAGGCCCGGCTCGGGCAGCGGCTGTTCGACCGCACGACGCGGCGGCTCAGCGTCACGGCCGAAGGCGAGGCCGTGTGCCTGCATGCGCGCACGCTGCTCGAAGGCTTCGCGGCGCTCGAAAGCGAACTCGGCGAGCGGCAGAACGCGCTGATCGGCACGGTCCGCCTCGCGGCCACCTTCGGCTTTGGCCGGCACTGGCTCGGCCCGGCACTCGCGGACTTCCAGGCGCAGCACCCCGGCCTGCAGGTCGAGCTGCTGCTGACCGAGCAACTGCCCGACCTCGGCGCCGAAGGCTACGACGGTGCGGTCTGGCTGTGGGCGGTGCAGCAGCACCGCGCCGCCGACTGGACCACGCGCCGCATCGCGCGCAACCAGCGCGTGCTGGCCGCATCGCCCGATTACCTGGCACGCCGCGGCACGCCGGCCACGGTGGAAGCGCTGGCCACCCACGACTGCCTGATCGCGCGCGAGAACGGCGACGCCGCGCAGTCGCGCCAGTTCGCGCTCTGGACGCTGCGCCACGCGCGCGACGGCAGCACGGCGCGCGTGCGAGTGCAAGGTCCGCTCACGAGCAATTCAGGAGAGATGGTGCGCGACTGGTGCCTCGCGGGCCACGGCGTCATGCTGCGCAGCCTCTGGGACATCGCACCGCAGCTCGCGAGTGGCGAGCTGGTGCGCGTGCTGCCGCTGTACAGCATGCCCGACGCCGATATCCACTGGGTCGCGCCGTGGCGGCCGAAGACGCCGCGCCGTGTGCGCCTGCTGGTCGATCACCTCGTCGAGCAGTTCCGCTCGGAGCCCTGGAAGCCGGCCAAGCCGGCCGGGCGCTGAAGGCAGAGTCGGTCAGCGCTCCGCGCGCACCACGAGGCTCACGCCGACGGCCGTCAGCCCGATGCCCAGCACCGTGGTCCAGGTGATCGGTTCGGCGAACAGCAGCCAGGCCATCAGCGCCGTGCACGGCGGCACGAGGTACAGCAGGCTGGTGACGGCAGTGGCCGTGCCGCGCTGGATCAATAGATAGAGCAGCGAACTGCCGCCCAGCGACAGCGCCAGCACCGACCACGCCATGGCGCCGATCGAATGCGTGTTCCATTCGATGGCCTGCGCCTCGAGCGCGGCGAAAGGCAGGGTCACGAGCAGCGCGGCGGCCATCTGCACCGCGCTGGCGCTGCGCACGTCGCAAGGCGCGACGAAGCGCTTCTGGTACAGCGTGCCCGCCGTGATCGACAGCAGCGCCATCACGGCCAGCCCCATCGTCAGCGCGTTGACCTCGGTGCCCTGCCCCAGCTTGCGCGACACCACCAAGACCAGCCCGGCGAAACCCAGGGCCAGCCCGGTCCACTGCCGTCCCGAGATGCGACCACCATTGAAAGACAGCCACACCGCCGTGAGCACCGGCTGGATGCCGACCAGCAGCGCCACCAGCCCCGCGCCCATGCCCGCATGCACCGCCGCCCAGACGCCACCGAGGTAGCCGGCCTGCATCAGCACGCCAGTAACCGCCAGGTGCCCCCATTGCGCGCGCTTCGCCGGCCACGCGACGCGTGCGAGCATGACCCACACGCCGAAGCAGGCGAGCGACAGCGCATAGCGCACGGCGAGGAACTTGAGGGGCGGCGCGTAGGGCATGCCATAGCGCGCAACGATGAAACCCGTGCTCCAGATCAGCACGAAGACCGCCGGCATCGCCCGCAGCCAGCCTGCGTTGCGGACCGAGACGGCCGCGGTCATTTGGAGTGGGCCCGGATCTCGGGAATGGCCTTTTGCAGGTAATAGACCATCGACCAGACAGTGAGCACCGCCGAGATCCAGATCAGCCACTGGCCCCAGAGGCCGGTGTCGATCACCTTGAAGAGGTGCCCGTCATAGAGCAGGAAGGGAATCGCGACCATCTGCACGGTCGTCTTGACCTTGCCGATCATGTGGACCGCCACGCTCTTGCCGGCACCGATGCGCGCCATCCATTCGCGCAGCGCCGAGATGGCGATCTCGCGGCCGATGATGATGAGCGCCACGAACACGTCGGCACGCTGCAGGTGCACCAGCACCAGCAGCGCGGCGCAGACAAGAAACTTGTCGGCCACCGGATCGAGAAAGGCGCCGAAGGAAGAGGTCTGGTTGAGCTTGCGCGCCAGGTAGCCGTCGAGCCAGTCGGTGGCGGCGAACACGATGAACATGACCGTGGCGATCAGGTTGCGCGTCGGTTCGCTGATCGGCAGGTAGAAAACGCCGACGATCAACGGAATCGCGACGATGCGCGTCCAGGTCATGATGGTCGGTAGGGTCCAGAACATGCGGGCGATTGTGTCATGCACGCGTGAAGCGCCGGAAGGACGGGGGCAATCCCGACTTCAACGCAGCGCGCGATAGATTTCCTCGGCCAGTTCGGTGGCAATACCTTCGACCGAAGCGAGGTCTTCGACGCTCGCCGCCGCCACGCCGCGGATGCCCCCGAAACGCTGCAGCAGGCGCGCCCGGCGCTTCGGGCCGATGCCCGGGATGTCTTCGAGCTGGCTGCCGCCCACGCGCACCTTGGCGCGCTTGGCCCGCATGCCGGTGATGGCGAAGCGGTGCGCCTCGTCGCGGATCTGGGCCACCAGCATCAGGGCCGCCGAATCCTTGCCGAGGTAGACCTTCTCGCGGCCGTCGGCGAACACCAGTTCTTCGAGCCCGACCTTGCGGCCCTCGCCCTTCTCGACGCCGACGATCAGCGACAGCGGCAGGCCCAGCTCGCTGAACACCTCGCGCGCCATCGACACCTGGCCCTTGCCGCCGTCGACCAGCACCAGGTCGGGCATGCGCGCGGCCGGCGTCCTGGGCGGCGGCGCCTCGACGCCCTCGGCCCCTTCGCTCTCGGCATCGCCCGGCGCCAGCGCCTGCGTCTCGGCCGCCATCGCCTCGGCCAGCTTGCCGTAGCGGCGGTGCAGCACCTGGCGCATGGCCGCGTAGTCGTCGCCGGGCGTGATGCCCTCGATGTTGTAGCGGCGGTACTCGCGGTTCTGCATCGTGTGGTGCGCGAACACCACGCACGAGGCCTGCGTGGCCTCGCCCGCCGTGTGCGAGATGTCGAAGCATTCGACGCGGAAGTTGTCCAGGTCGTCCGACGCCAGCTCGAGCGCGTCGGCCAGCGCGCGGGTGCGCGCCTGCTGCGAGCCCTCTTCGGCCAGCAGCCGCGCCAGCTGCAGGCCGGCATTCGTCTCGGCCATTTCGAGCCAGTGGCGGCGCTGTTCGTGCGGCTGGAACACGGCCGTGACGCGCGCGCCGGCCTGCTGCGAAATGGCCTCGATGAGCGCGCGGCTCACCTGCCGGCCCAGCACCAGCGTGGCGGGCACCGGCACGTCGATGTAGTGCTGGGCGATGAAAGCCTCGAGCACCTGCACTTCGATCGGGTCGGCGACCACCGGGTCGGCGCCCTCTTCGGCATCGAGCTCGCCGTGGTGGATCTGCGCCGCGTCGTCCACGTGCACCGGAAAGTACGCGCGGTCGCCCAGGTGGCGCCCGCCGCGCACCATCGCGAGGTTGACACAGGCCTTGCCGCCCTGCACCTTGACCGCGAGGATGTCGACGTCCTTGTCGGACACCACCTCGATCGACTGCTGATGCAGCACGCGCGAGATCGCCGACATCTGGTTGCGCAGCTCGGCCGCCTGCTCGAACTCGAGCTTCTCGGCATGCGCCGTCATGCGCTGTTCGAGCGTGGAGAGCACGCCCTGCGTGTCGCCGAGCAGGAAGGCCTCGGCGCTGGCCACGTCCTGCGCGTAGGCCTCGGGCGAAATGAGGCCCACGCAGGGGCCGCTGCAGCGCTTGATCTGGTACAGCAGGCAGGGCCGCGTGCGGTTGGCGTACACCGTGTCCTCGCAGGTGCGCAGGCGGAACACCTTCTGCAGCAGCTGGATCGACTCCTTCACCGCCCACGCGCTCGGGTACGGCCCGAAGTAGCGGTGCTTCTTGTCGACCGCGCCGCGGTAGTAGGCCAGCCGCGGAAACCCGTGCGAGGCGATCTTCAGGTAGGGGTAGCTCTTGTCGTCGCGAAACAGGATGTTGTAGCGCGGCTTGAGCGTCTTGATCAGGTTGTTCTCGAGCAGCAGCGCCTCGGCCTCGGAGCGCACCACGGTGGTCTCCATGCGCACAATCTTCGAGATCATGTGGCCGATGCGGGTGCCGCCGTGGCTCTTCTGGAAGTAGTTGGCGACCCGCTTCTTCAGGTTGCGCGCCTTGCCCACATACAGTACGGCGCCGGCCGCGTCGAAATAGCGGTAGACACCCGGCAACTGCGGCAGGGCCGCGACTTCGCTGAGCAATTGATCGGAATGCACGTCGGACATGACGGCTATTGTGGCGCGCGGCGTGAGGGCCGGCTGGGCCCGACGCAAAGGCGACACGGACAGGAACGGAATGTGCTCAAGATCGCAGCGGGCGCCGGGGGGCGCCCATTGTCTTTTTTGGCATTCAAATTAACAGCAAAGGGAAATATTCATGAAGAAGAACTCCGTGCGCGCATGGTGGGCATTGACGCCCCTCGCGCTCTCGCTGGCCGTGGCCGGCTGCGGCGGCAACAGCAACAACAACGCGCAGAACAACGCCGCACTGGTCGCGGCCATTGCCGCGATCAACGCGGCCAACCAGCCCACGCCCACGACCCCGCCCGCCGCCGACAACGGCTGCCAGATCCCGAGCAGCGGCACCTCCGTGGTCGTCGGCTCGGGCGACCCGGGCGATCCGGCCGCGCCCGAGCCGGCGTCGGGCTACGTGCCCGGCCACAAGCTGGTGTACGCCAAGAACTACATGGTGGTCGCGAACCATCCGCTGGCCACGCGCGCCGGCTGCGACGTGCTGAAAGCCGGCGGCAGCGCGGTCGATGCGGCGGTGGCGGTGCAGGCCGTGCTCGGCCTGGTCGAGCCGCAGTCGAGCGGCCTGGGCGGCGGTGCCTTCATGCTTCACTACGACGCGGCGACGAAGAAGGTGCAGGCCTACGACGGTCGCGAGACGGCGCCTGCCGCAGCCACCGAGAACTACCTGCGCTGGATCGACGACACGAACGACCAAACCGCACCCAAGCCCGGCGGCGCCCGCTGGAGCGGCCGCTCCATCGGCACGCCCGGCGCCGTGCGCATGCTCGACCTCGCCTATCAAGACCACGGCAAGCTGCCCTGGAAAGACCTGTTCGGCTACGGCATCACACTGGCGTCCGACGGATTCCTGATCGGTGGACGCATGGCGGGCGCCATCGCGGGTTCCGCGGCATACCTGAAGCGCGACGCCGACGCCACGGCCTACTTCTTCAACGCCGACGGCACGCCCAAGGCGCTGGGCACCAAGCTCACGAACCCGGCCTATGCCAGGACGCTGAACACGATCGCCACACAGGGCGCCAACGCCTTCTACACAGGCGACATCGCCCAGGGCATCGTCGACAAGATCGGCATCACCACGGCAGCCAGCGACGGCTCCGCCATCACGCCCGGCAAGACCACGCTGGCCGACCTGGCCAACTACAAGGCCAAGCGCCGCGATCCAGTCTGCAGCACCTACCGCGAGTACTACATCTGCAGCATGTCGCCGCCGTCCTCGGGCGGCATCGCGGTAGTGGCGACCCTCGGCATCCTCGAGACCTTCAACCTGGGCCTGTACAAGCCGACCGCCATCGACCTCGAAGGCGGCAAGCCGAGCGTGATGGGCGTGCACCTGGTGAGCGAAGCCGAGCGGCTGGCGTATGCCGACCGCGACAAGTACGTGGCGGACACCGACTTCGTGCCGCTGCCCGGCGGCAGCCCCGCCATGCTGATCGACAAGTCCTACCTGCAGGGCCGCGCCAGCCTCATCAGCCTGACGAAGAGCATGAATCTCGCCAAGGCTGGCGACCGGGGCGATGTGCCGCTGGGCATCGACAAGACCGAAGAGCATGGCACCACGCACTTCACCGTCGTCGACAAGCAAGGCAACGTGGTCGTGATGACCACGACGGTGGAAGGCAGCATGGGCTCGTTCCACATGACGCAGGGCTTCCTGCTGAACAACCAGCTGACCGACTTCGCACTCAACCCGATCGACACCTCGGTGACCCCGAACGTGAAGTTCGCCAACCGCGTCGCGCCCGGCAAGCGCCCGCGCAGCACGATGGCGCCGACACTGGTGTTCAAGAAGAACGCCGACGGCAGCATGGGCGAGTTCGTGATGGGAACAGGTTCGCCGGGCGGCGGCACGATCATCCAGTACGTGGTGAAGACACTGGTTGGCGCGCTCGACTGGGGACTCGATGCGCAACAAGCCACGTCACTGGTCGACTTCGGTGCCACCAACACCCCGCCACCGACGCCCGCCGGCGCCACTTACAGCCTCACCAACGTGGGCGGCGAGCACCCGGCCATCGACACCTCGAACTCAGGCAACAACGATCCGCTGATCGCCGGCCTGCGCGCGCTCGGCCACACGGTGAACCTCGGGGCGCAGTCCAGCGGCGTGAGCACCATCATCCGCACGAACGTCGGCGGCAAGCCCGTGCTGACCGGCGGCGCAGACCCGCGCCGCGAAGGCATCGTGCTGGGCGACACCTTCACGCCCTGAACGACAAGGGGGCTGGCGCCGCCTTCGCTGCGCCAGCCCCCTCCCTTGCCTGATCACCTGTTGATTTACTTCGCGACTTCCGACACCAGCCGGTACAGGAACTCGCGCCCGTCGTACAGGCGCCGGATCTCGATGCGCTCGTCCAGCCCGTGCGCGCGCGCATCGGCCGGCTCGAGGAACATGCCGGTCACGCCGTACATCGGGATGCCGGCGTTGCGGAGGAACCGGCTGTCGGTGGCGCCGGTGCTCATCGCGGGCACCACGGGCACGCCGGGCCACATCTGCTGCGTGAGCGTCTCGACCGTCTTCACGAGGTCGCCGTTGAGCGGCGAGGCCGGGCTGCGCAGCGGCTTGCCCATGTTGCGCACCACGATCTTGTCGTTGCCCACGGCCTGGGTCAGCAGGCGCTCGACTTCTTCAGGGTCATCGTGCGGCAGGATGCGGCAGTTGACCGTGGCCTTGGCCGATTGCGGCAGTGCGTTCTCGGCATGGCCGGCCTGCACCATCGTCGCCACGCAGGTGGTGCGCAGCTGCGCGTTGTAGGCCGGGTTGGCCGTCATGCGCTCGAGCACGCCGGCGTCGGGGTTGCCGCTGCCGATGGCGCGCATGTCGTCGGCCAGCTGGCCGGTAGCGAAGGGGGCGCTGCGCGCGAAGTAGGTCTTGGTGACGTCCGCGAGCTTGATCGGGAAGGCGTAGTTGCCCAGGCGCTCCAGGCCGGCCGAGAGCGCGTAGATCGGGTTGGTCTTGGTCGGCACCGAGCTGTGGCCGCCCACGTCGCGCGCCTCGAGCATGTAGGTGGTGTACATCTTCTCGGCCACCTGCATGCGGTGCAGGTTCGGCTTGCCGCCGCGCAGCTCGCCGCCGCCGCCTTCGTTGATGCCGAACTCGGCCTGCAGCAGCTCGGGCTTGTTGTTGATGAGCCAGAAGGCGCCGTTGCTGAGCGCGTCACCGCGCTCCTCGTCGGCGGTGAGGGCCAGGATGATGTCGCGCTTGGGCTTGAAGCCTTCCTGCTTGAGCTGCCCGAGCACGGAGACCAGCGCCGCGGCCATGGCCTTGTCGTCGATGGCGCCGCGCGCCGTGAAGTAGCCGCCGGTTTCCTGCAGCTTGAAGGGGTCTGTCTTCCAGTCTTCGCGGCGGGCCTCGACCACGTCGATGTGGGCCAGCAGCAGCAGCGGCTTCTTGCTGCCGTCGCCCTTGAAGCGCAGCACCAGGTTCCCCTTCTTAGGGAAGGGCTCGAAGATCTGGATGTCGCCGGGCGCGAAGCCCGCGTCGACCAGCCGCTTTTCCATGGCCCGCGCCGCGACCGTGTTGTCGCCCACCGAGTGGGTGGTGTTGATCTCGATCAGTTCCTTGTAGATCTCGCGAAAGCGCTGCTGCTGCGCGGTGAGCGGCGCGGTCTGGGCCTGGGCGCCGGCGATGCCGGCCAGGGCCAGCGAGAGCGCGAGCACGCCGCGTTTGGCGCTGCTCAAGGGCGAAGAAGAAAACGACGAACGGCGACGGGTCTGCATCCTCATGGTCTGGCTCTCTCCGATGGTTGTTGTGGCGAGGGCAGCATAGCAAGCGGGCCGCGTTTTCGCCCGCGCCTGAGCGACCGCGAAGACAGGCACACTCGCGGCCATGGGCACGCGCATGCAATGGGACATCTTCTGCAAGGTCATCGACAACCACGGCGACCTGGGCGTCTGCTGGCGCCTGGCCAGCCAGCTGGCGGCGGCGGGTGAACGCGCGCGGCTGTGGGTCGACGACCCGACGGCACTGAACTGGATGGCGCCGGCTGGCTGCGACGGCGTGCAGGTGATCGACTGGTCCGACGCCGAAGCTGTGCGCCGTGCCGTCGCCGACCCTGTGCCAAACGTGTTGGTCGAGGCCTTCGGCTGCGACCCGGAGCCCGAGCTCATCGCGCGTTTCGCGCAAGCCCCGGACCACGCGCAGGCCTGGATCAACCTCGAGTACCTGTCGGCCGAGCCCTATGTCGAGAAACTCCACCGGCTGCCCTCGCCCGTGTTCAAGGGCCCGGGCGCCGGACTGACGAAACGTTTCTTCTACCCGGGCTTCACGCCCGCGACCGGCGGCCTGCTGCGCGAGCCGGACCTGATGGCGCGCCAGGCGCGCTTCGACCGGGCGCGCTGGCTGGAGGCGCAGCAGATTCCCTGGCAGGAAGGCGAGCGCCTGGTGTCGCTCTTCTGTTATGAGCCGCCCGCGCTGGCCGCCCTGCTCGCCCAACTGGCCGCCGACCCGGCGCCCACGCGCTTGCTGGTCACCGCAGGCCGGGCCGCGCATGCGGTGCAGGCCTGCCTTGCGAACACCGACGCGCCCGATCGCCCACCGGGCGGCCGGAGTTCGCTATCAATTTCATATCTCCCCTACCTCAGCCAGGCGGATTTCGACCACCTGCTGTGGGCCTGCGACCTCAATTTCGTGCGCGGCGAAGACTCGCTGGTGCGTGCCCTCTGGGCCGGCGCGCCGCTGGTCTGGCAGATCTACCCGCAGGACGACGACGCGCACCACGTCAAGCTCAACGCCTGGCTCGACTGGCTCGGCGCCCCGCCGGGGCTGCGGCTTTTTCACCACGCCTGGAACGGCTTCGGCGGCGCGCCCCTGCCCGCGCCCGGCCCGCTGGAGGCCTGGCGCGAAACCGCCCGTGCGGCGCGCGACAGGCTGCTCGCGCAGGACGATCTGCTGGCCCAGTTGCGGCAGCTGGTCGCCGGAAAAAGCTAAAATAGCGGGCTTTGCGGAATTCAGCCCTGGCCGCCACGGTCGGGGACGCCTTTCGCCAAACCTGCCGCGGGACATGTACGGCGGGGCCAGATACGACGGCATGCAGCGCCGAGGGCCCCGCGCACCGAGCGGCCAACATCCAGAGAACCTGATATGAAAATCGCTCAAGAAATCCGCGCCGGCAACGTCATCATGCACGGCAAGGACCCGATGGTCGTCCTCAAGACCGAATACAGCCGCGGCGGCCGCAACAGCGCCACCGTGCGCATGAAGATGAAGAGCCTGATCGCCAACTTCAACACCGAAGTGGTCTTCAAGGCCGACGACAAGATCGACCAGATCGTGCTGGACAAGAAGGAGTGCACCTACTCCTACTTCGCCGACCCGATGTACGTCTGCATGGACGCCGAGTACAACCAGTACGAAGTCGAAGCCGAGAACATGGGCGACGCCCTGAACTACCTCGAAGACGGCATGGCCGTCGAAGTGGTGTTCTACGACGGCAAGGCCATCTCGGTCGAACTGCCCACCAGCGTCGAGCGCGAAATCACCTGGACCGAGCCGGCCGTCAAGGGCGACACCTCGGGCAAGGTCATGAAGCCTGCCAAGATCGCCACCGGCTTCGAAGTCGGCGTGCCGCTGTTCGTGTCGCAAGGCGACAAGATCGAAATCGACACCCGCACCGGCGAATACCGCAAGCGCGTCTGAGCGCGTCTGCACCCGGCTGACCACCACCACGACGAAGGCTCCGCAAGGAGCCTTTTTCGTTGGCGGGCACGCGGGTTGCATCGGCGCACAATGCCAAGCCAATTCCGTTCGACGACCGTTTCATGAACAACACGCACAACATTCACGACAAGCGCCTGGCCGATGCCTGGGCCACGCTGCAGTCCCATTCCGACCGGGGCCTGCCCCTCGATCCCGATCCTTCGCGCCTGGCCTTTGCCGACCCCGAGTTCCTGCTGCGCCGCGAAACGCGCGGCATCCGCATGCAGCTCGAGCTGATGAAGCCCGACCTGGAGCAGCGCGCCCACGGCATCGAGAACACGGTGGTGGTCTTCGGCAGCGCGCGTTTCCGCAGCAAGGACGAAGCCGCCGCGCTGGTCGCGCAGGCCGAGGCGGCCGGCGACACGCCCCTGGCCGAGCGCTGGCGCCGGCTCTCGCGCAACTCGCACTACTACGAGAAGGCGCGCACCTTCGGCAAGCTGGTCGCGCAGTACAGCGAGAAGAAGGAACCGCAGGACAAGCTCTTCGTGTGCACCGGCGGCGGCCCCGGCATCATGCAGGCGGCCAACCGCGGCGCGCACGAGGCCGGCGGCCTCTCGGTCGGCCTGGCGATCGCGCTGCCGATGGAAGAAGAAGCCAACCCCTACGTCACGCCGGCGCTGAGCTTCAAGTTCCACTACTTCGCGATCCGCAAGATGCATTTCATGATGCGTGCGAAGGCGCTGGTGGCGTTCCCGGGCGGCTTCGGCACGCTCGACGAGCTGTTCGAGGTGATCACGCTGGTGCAGACCAAGAAGTCGAAGCCGGTGCCGATCGTGCTCTTCGGCTCGGACTACTGGAAGAAACTGATCGACTTCGACTTCCTGGTCGACGAAGGCGTGATCTCGCCTGGCGACGTGAAGCTCTTCGAATACGTCGACGCGCCCGAAGACGCGTGGGACGCCATCAAGCGTTTCTACAAACTCTGACCGCCCCGGGTCAGGCGTCGTCGCTGTCGTCGGGCCGCAGGGCCTGCTCGAAGAAGCGCGTGAGCGCGCGGGCGCGGCGGCGGCGGTCGGCCACGGGGTTCGCGTGCGGCCCCATGGCCACGGCATCGTCGGCCACGCCGTGCAGCGCATTGAAGAGGATCACGGCCGTCAGCGTCGCGTCCTCGACCTCCCACACGCCCGCGGCGTCGCCCTGTTTCAGCAGGGTGACCAGCTGCGTGATGACGACGTTGTCGTTACGCATGCGCCGGTCCTCGGGCCGGTACTCGTGGAACACCACGTCGTGCAGCGCGACGTTGTCCAGGTAGGTCTCCAGCCCCGCTTCCACCCAGGCCTTGAGCCGCGCGCGGTACTTGCCCGGCGCGTGGCGGTCCATCGCCTCCTGCAGGCGGGCGCAGAAGGTGTCGACGAAGCGTTGCTGCAGCGCGCCGAGCAGCGCCTCCTTCGAGGGAAAGTACAGGTAGAAGGTGCCCTTGGCCACCTGCGCACCGGCGGCGATGTCGTCGATGCTGGTGGCGGGGATGCCCTTGGCGATGAACAGCTGCTCGGCGGCGTCCATCAGCGCGACGGCGCGGGTCTGCGGCGCCTTGGTGCGACGGCGCGCGGCGGTGGCGGGGGCGTCGTCGGGGCTGCTGCTTGTCATGCTCAGGTACCGGCGCGTGCCGTGTCGATGGCGGCGCGCACGGCCGCAGCATCGAGACGCAGGCCGCGCGGGGCCAGCACGCGCTCGCGCAGCCAGGCCAGGGCCTCGTCGGTGCGGGCGAAGGTGCTCGCGGGAATGCCGAAGAGTTTTTCGACGTTCATCTTGCTGATCTTCTCGAACTGGTCGGCGGGCACCACGCTCGCCATGCCCATCATATGGCGGCGGATGTCGGCGCCGCGCGCCTGCAGCCACTGCTTGGCACTCTGGGCGCTGCCCTCGGGATGCACCAGCGCGTCGGCATCCGCGAACACGCGCAGCGAGACAAAGGGCTCGCCGCGGTCGAGCCAGCGGTTCCAGTCCTCGGTGAAGGCCTGCAGGCTTTCCAGCGTCTGCAGGCCTGCGGACACGCTGATGACCAGCGGCCATTGACTGAGTTCGTGACGGATCATGAAAGACTCCTTGTAGAGAACCGGAAGGCGCCGGGCACTGCGGCGCAGGAAGGGAATGCGGACGGCGGGCATGGCGAACGGCTCAGGCGCGCGTGGCGGCTGCAAGCGCGGCGGCCCGCGGCCTGACGCGCAGCAGCAGCCCCGCCGCCACCAGGCCGGCCACGCCGGCACAGGCCATCGCGGCGTGGAAACCGCCCGCGAGCGCATCGCTCAGGAGCCGCTGCGCCACGCCCGGGTCGAGCGCGGCCAGCGCGCCGAGGTCGTGGCGGGACACCGCCGCCACGGCGGCCTGCGGTGCATCGGGCACGCCGGCACGCGCGAGCGACTCGGCCATCAGCGCGGTGGCCCGCGTGCGCATCAGCGTGCCGAGCAGCGCGATGCCGATCAGCATGCCGCCCTGGCGCAGCGCGTTCATGGTGGCCGAGGCCATGCCCGAGCGCTGCGCAGGCACCGAGGCCATCACCGCCGTGCTCGTGGCCGGCACGGCCAGGCCCGCGCCCGCACCCAGCGCCACGAAGAGCAGCGCCAGCGGCAGGTAGGGCGTGTCGGCCGAGAACAGCGTCAGCAGCAGCATCGCCACGCCGATCAGCCCGTAGCCCGCGACCATCAGCGTGTGCACCTCGAAGCGGCGCGCCAGCCGGCCGAACTGCGAGGCCACGAGGCCGGTCGCCACGAACTGCGGCACCAGCCGCCAGCCGGTCTCGCTGGCCGACCAGCCCTGCACCTGCTGCAGGAACAGCGAGAAGAAGAACAGGCTGGCGTAGGTCGAAAAGCCCAGCACGAACGAGGCGAAGTTGGTGACCGAAAAGCGCGCGTCGCGGAACAGCGCGAGCGGCAGCAGCGGCCGTTCCACGCGCGCCTCCACGGCCAGGAACAGCGCCAGCCCGACAGCCGCCGCGACGAGCGCGACCGCCGCGTGGCGCGAGCCCCAGCCGTGTTCGCCCGCAGCGATCAGCCCGTAGGTCAGCGCGCCCAGCCAGAGCACGCTGAGCACCTGGCCCGCCGGGTCGAGCGCCGCGTGCTCGGGGTGCGAGGACTCGCGCAGGCCCCACATGCCCAGCACCACGGTCAGCACGCCGATCGGCAGGTTGATGAGGAAGATGCTCTGCCAGCCCGCGTGGTCCACCAGCAACCCGCCGAGCATCGGCCCGAGGATCAGCGACAGCGCCGTGAACGACGACCAGCCGCCGATCACCCGCGCGCGGCTCGCCGGCTCGGGGAAGGCATGCGCCAGCAGCGACAGCGCGCCCGGAATCATCAGCGCGCCCGCCACGCCCTGCACCGCGCGGCCCGCGAGCAGCATCGGCAGGCCCGACGCCATCGCGCACATCGCCGAGCCCACGGTGAAGACCACCACGCCGGCCAGCCAAGCGCGCTTGCGGCCGTAGCGGTCGCCGATCGGGCCGGCCGACAGCATGAAGGCCGACAGGCACAGCGCGTAGATGTCGATCACCCACTGCAGCCCGGCCAGGTCGGTCGCGAGCGCGCGCTGCAGCGTGGGCAGCGCCACGTTGACGATGCTCACGTCGAGCGTGGCGATGAAGCTGCCGAGGTAGACCGCCGCCACCAGGGCCAGGCGGCGGCGCGGGTCGGCAGCCGCCGACGGGGAATGGGAGTCCATGGACGCCTTCGGGTCAGGAAGAAAGAAGGCGTCGATACTGACTTCGAGTCAGTATTCTGTCAATCAAATGAGAATTACTGTTATTTGCAACGTGGGATTCAAACCGCCGTCACAGCTTCAATCCCCAGGTCGCCTTGGCGCCCAATGCCAGCACACCGCCCACCACCCAGAACACGCCGGCAATGCCGATCAGCGCACCGAGCGAGCCGAACAGCATCGGCATCGCGACGCTCGACGCGTTGATGGTCATGAGCCGCAGCCCCAGCGCCTCGCCATGCCGCGCATGCGGCGTGATCTGGTGCAGCATGCTCATCACCATCGGTTGCACCGCGCCGAGCGCGAAGCCCAGCACCACGGAGCAGATGCCCATGGTCCACGGTGAATTCAGCAGCGGGTAGATGGCGAACACGGCCGCCGTGACGACGGTCGAGCTCAGGATCACGCTGCGCTCCGACGCACGCGACGCGATCAGCGGCAGCACGATGCGGATGACTGCCGCGGCGATCGCGAAGGCGCCGAGGATGGTGCCGATCACCGAGGCGCTGATGCCCCGGTCGTGGCCCAGCACCGGTAGCACGAAAGCGTGTACGTCCCAGCTCGACGACTGCAGCCAGTTCACGAACAGCAGGCGGCGGAACATCGGCTCGCGCAGCAGGTCCCAGGCCCGCGTGGGCGCGGCGCCCGGCACCGGCGCCACCCGCGGCGGCTCGTGCGCGCCGCGCGCCAGCAGCCAGCACAGCAGCGGCAAAAAGGCCATCACGGCGAAGCAGATGCGAAAGGCCAGCAGGTCAGCCGGCGCGCGGCCGGCGTGGTCGATCAGCATCCCGGCCAGGAAGGGCCCGACGAAGTTCGCCGCCGCCGGCGCGATGGCCAGCCAGCTGAACACGCGCTTGAGCTGCGTCGGGTCGGTGGCCGAGCGGCCCACGTGCCGCTGCAGCGCGATGACGGTCGCGCCGGTGGCGCCGCCGGTCAGCAGCGCGGCGATGCACATGACGGGGAACACCGGAAAAACCAGCGCCAGCCCTGCCCCGCCCGAGGCCGCGATCACCGACAGCCACAGCGGCCGCTTGAGCCCGTGCCGGTCGGCGAAGCGCCCGGCCGGCAACGCCAGAAACACCTGGGTCAGCGCGAACAGCGCGATCAGCAGGCCGACGGCCGCTGCGCTGTAGCCTTGCTGCAGCGCGAGCAGCGGTGTGGCGAGCCGCATGCCCGCCATCGTGGCGTGCAAACAGACCTGCGCCACGATGACGCGCAGCAGTTCAGAACCTTTCACGGGGTGTCGTCGGCCTCGCTGTCAGTGTCGGCCGTGGGCGGCAGCAGCGCCTGCGATTGCGCCTCGGGCAAGGCCTCGACCTTGCGCAGCGCCAGGCGCATCTGCTTGGCGCGCGTGTCGGCCTTGTCGATGGTGTCGGAGGCCTTGGCCACCTGCTCCTTGATGCGCGCCACCCATTCGCCGTAGCGCTCGAACTCGGTCTTGACCGCGCCCAGCACCTTCCAAACCTCGGAGGCCTGGCGCTCCAGCGCCAACGTGCGAAAGCCCATGTGCAGGCTGTTGAGCATGGCGAGCAAGGTGGTCGGGCCGGCCAGCGTCACGCGGTGCTGGCGCTGGATGGCGTCCATCAGGCCGGGGCGGCGCAGCACCTCGGCGTAGAGGCTTTCGACCGGCAGGAACAGGATCGCGAAATCGGTGGTGTGCGGTGCCGCGAGGTAGTTCTCGGCGATCGACTTGGCCTCGACGCGGATGCGCGTCTCGAGCGCCTTGGCCGCGGCCTCGGCGCCGGCCGCATCGGCGCGCTCGTGGGCGTCGATGAGGCGTTCGTAGTCGTCGCGCGGAAACTTGGCGTCGATCGGCAGCCACACCGGCGCGCCGTCGTCGCCGCGCCCCGGAAAGCGGATCGCGAAGTCGACGCGCTGGCCGCTGCGCGGCTTGGTCTCGACCTGGCGCGCGTACTGCTCGGGCGTGAGCACCTGCTCGAGCAGCGCCTCGAGCTGCACCTCGCCGAACATGCCGCGCGTCTTCACGTTGGTCAGCACGCGCTGCAGGCTGCCCACGCCGACGGCCAGCGTCTGCATCTCGCCCAGGCCCTTGTGCACCTGCTCGAGCCGGTCGGCCACCTGCTTGAAGCTTTCGCCCAGGCGCGCCTCGAGCGTGCTCTGCAGTTTCTCGTCGACGGTCTTGCGCATCTCGTCGAGCTTGGCGGTGTTGCTCTGCTGCAGCTGGGCGAGCTGGGTTTCCATGGTCGTGCGCACCTCGGAAAGGCGGCGCGCGTTCGATTCGCTCAGCCCCTGCAGCTGGGTGTTCAGCGTGTCGGCCAGGGTCTTCTGCAGCGACGCGAGCTGCAGCGCGAAGGCGTCGAGCTGCGCGTTCTGCGTGCGCGTGGCCTCGGCGCCCTGCTGCACCAGCGACTGCTGGAAGGTGGCGAAGGCCTGCGCGGTTTCCTGGCGTGCACCGCGCGAGCTTTCGCCGATCTCGTGGCGCAGCTCGCGCTCGGTGCGTTCGTTGGCGCGGCCCATGGCGGCGAGCACGCCCAGCATTTCGCTGTGATCAGGTGGGGGTGGCCGGCGGGCCAGCAGCCAGATGACCAGCACCAGCTGCACCACGGCGAATGCGGCCAGTGCGGGAAGAATCAGATCCGTCAGTTCCAAGGTGGGGGCGTGTCGCGCTCGCGGTCAGGTTTCAGATTACTTCGTGGCCGCTGGCACCGGCGTGACCGGCGTCAGAGGCCCCTTGCCGGAGCCCCAGGCGATGAGGTTGTCGGCTGCCAGGTCGGCCATGGCGCGACGCGTGGGCACGGTGGCGCTGGCGATGTGCGGCGTGAGCACCACGTTGGGCACGGTGAGCAGGTCGGGGTGGACCTTGGGCTCGCCCTCGAACACGTCGAGGCCGGCGGCGGCGATGCGCTTCTCGCGCAGCGCCACGGCCAGTGCCGCGTCGTCGACGATGCCGCCGCGCGCGATGTTGACCAGCGTGGCGGTCGGCTTCATGAGCGCGATCTCGGCCGCGCCGATGGTGTGGTGCGAGGCTGGCGAGTACGGCACGACCAGCACGACGTGGTCGGCGGTCTTGAGCAGCTCTTCCTTGCCGACGTAGCGGGCCTTGCACTCGGCCTCGAGCGTGGCGTCGAGGCGCGAGCGGTTGTGATAGATCACGTTCATGCCGAAGCCGTGCGCGCCGCGCCTGGCGATGCCCTGCCCAATGCGGCCCATGCCGATGATGCCGAGCGTCGAGCCGTGGATGTCGGAGCCGGCGAACATGTCGTAGCTCCACTTTTCCCACTTGCCCGCGCGCAGGAAATGTTCGCTCTCGGTGATGCGGCGCGCGGTGGCCATGAGCAGCGCGAAGCCGAAGTCGGCCGTGGTCTCGGTCAGCACGTCGGGCGCGTTGGTGCCCAGCACGCCGCGCGCGGCCATGGCGTCGACGTCGAAGTTGTTGTAGCCCACGGCCATGTTGGCGCAGATCTTCAGCTCGGGGCAGGCGTCGAGCACCGCGGCGTCGATGCGCTCGCTGCCGGTGGTGAAGGCGCCCTGCTTGCCTTGCAGCTTCGCGATCAGCTGGTCCTTGCTCCAGGTCTCGTCGGCCTGGTTCGACTCGACCTCGAAATGCTGCGCCAGGCGCGCGAGGGTCTCGGGGAACACCGCGCGCGCGACCAGGATCTTGGGCTTGCTGCTGCTCATGGAACGTGTCTCTTTCTTTGAAGGGCTGGAAGGATCAACGGAAGAAGATGAAGGTGCACAGGACGAACAGCGGGACCAGGATCGCCCCCGACCACGCCATGTAGCCGAAGAAGCTGGGCATGCGCACGCCGCGGCTTTCGGCGATGGCCTTGACCATCAGGTTCGGCGCGTTGCCGATGTAGGTGTTGGCGCCCATGAACACGGCGCCCGCCGAGATGGCGGCCAGCGTGCTGGCATAGGTGGTCATGAGCGCCGCCGGGTCGCCGCCTGCCGTGTTGAAGAACACGAGGTAGGTCGGCGCGTTGTCCAGGAACGAGCTCAGGATGCCGGTGGCCCAGAAGTACATGGCCGGGTCGGGCTGGCCGTCGGCGCGCGTCACGGCCGCGACGATGGCGCCGAACGGGCCCTGCGTGCCGGCCTTGAGCATGGCGATCACCGGGATGATGGTCAGGAAGATGCCGGCGAAGAGCTTGGCCACCTCGGCCATCGGGCCCCACTCGAACTGGTTGTCGGCGTGCACCTTGGGCGCCGTGAGCTTGTACGAGACGATGGCGATCAGCGCCAGCCCCACGTCGCGCACCAGGCCCGGCAGGCCGACCTCGGTGCCGAACACGTCGAACACCACGGGCGATTTCCAGAAGCCGCTCAGCAGCACCAGCGCGACGATGCCGCCCAAGAGCCAGAAATTGGCCGCGCCGTCGAAGCCCAGGCGCGGGGTGTCGGGCGTCGGGTCGACGGGCAGCACGCCGTCCTTGCGGTAGAAGTGGCGGTCGATGGCATAGAACAGCGCCAGCAGCACGGCCAGGATGAAGATCGTCTCGGGCAGGATGTGCTGCGCGGTCCAGAAGAAGCCCACGCCCTTGAGGAAGCCGAGGAACAGCGGCGGATCGCCCAGCGGCGTGAGCGAGCCGCCCGCGTTCGACACGATGAAGATGAAGAACACGATCACGTGCACCTTGCGCTGCCGGTTGTCGTTGGCCCGGATCAGCGGCCGGATCAGCAGCATCGAGGCGCCCGTGGTTCCCATGAAGCTCGCGAGCACCGCGCCGATGGCCAGGATCGCCGTGTTGAGCCCCGGCGTGCCGTGCAGGTTGCCGCGGATGTGGATGCCCCCCGCCACGGTGAACAGCGCCGTGAGCAGGATGATGAACGGGATGTACTCGGCCACCAGCGCATGCACCAGCTGCACGCCCGCCATCCCCGCGCCGTAGGTCGCGGCAAAGGGCAGCAGGAAGGCCAGCGCCCAGGCGGCGGAAATCTTGCCGTAGTGGTGGTGCCAGAACGAAGGCGTGGCCAGCGGCAAGAGCGCGATGGACAGCAGGATGCCGGCGAACGGCACGCCCCACAGCGGCGAGAGCGCGGCACCGTCGAAATCGGCGGCGAAGGCCAGGGCGGGAAAGAGCATCGGCAGCGCCGCGGCTGCCGTCAGTCGGATCGTTTTCTTCATGGGGGCTGTACCGTACCAGACAGGTCAGTACAGCCTTCAAACGGGGGGTTGTTCGATCTCGAACACCTGGCGCAGATAGGCCAGGTATTTCTCGTCCTCGCACATGTTCTTGGACGGCGTGTCCGACAGCTTGGCCACCGGCTGGTCGTTGCACTGGATCATCTTGATGACGATCTGCAGCGGCTCGTAGCCCAGGTCGTTGGTGAGGTTGGTGCCGATGCCGAAGGCCAGCAGGCAGCGGCCGCGGAACTGCTGGTACAGCTCGATGGTGCGCGGCACCGTGAGGCCGTCGCTGAAGATCAGCGTCTTGGTGAGCGGATCGACCCGGTTCGCGTGGTAGTGCGCCAGCATGCGCTCACCCCACTGGAACGGGTCGCCGCTGTCGTGGCGGGCGCCGTCGAAGAGCTTGCAGAAGTACAGGTCGAAGTCGCGCAGGAAGGCGCTCATGCCGTACACGTCGGACAGCGCGATGCCCAGGTCGCCGCGGTATTCGCGGGCCCAGCTCTCGAAGCCGAAGATCTGGCTGTCGCGCAGGCGCGGGCCCAGCGCCTGGCAGGCCTGCAGGTACTCGTGCGCCATGGTGCCCAGCGGAATGAGCCCGAGCTTCATGGCGTACAGCACGTTGCTGGTGCCCGCCAGCTGCGGCAGCCGTTCGCCCGCGGGCGACTTGGCCGGCGGCGAGGCCACGGCGCCGAGCCGCTGGGTCAGGGTGCGCAGCACTTCCTCGTGCCAGTCTTTCGAGAAGCGGCGGCGCGTGCCGTAGTCGGCGATCTTGAGGTCGCCCAGGCCGGCTTCCTGCAGCTGGCTGATCTTGAGGTCGAGGCGGCGGCGGCCTTCCTCGAAATCGGGGTTCTTCTGCGTGTTGCGAAAGTAGACCTCGTTCACGATGGCCAGCACCGGAATCTCGAACAGGATGGTGTGCAGCCACGGTCCCTTGATGCGGATCTCGAGTTCGCCCGAGGGCTGGGGGATGACGTTGATGTACTTCTCGTTGAGCCGGAACAGGCCCAGGAAGTCGACGAAGTCGCTCTTGATGAAGCGCATCGAGCGCAGGTAGGCGAGTTCGGCATCGCGGAACTGCAGCGAGCACAGGCTGCGGATCTCGTCGCGGATCTGTCCCGCGAACTGCGCGAGGTTGACGCCCGGGTTGCGGCACTTGAAGCGGTACTCGACCCGCGCCCCCGGAAAGTGGTGCAGGACCACCTGCATCATCGTGAACTTGTAGAGGTCGGTGTCGAGCAGGCTGTGAATGATCATGGTGCGGTGCGCGGTGTCTCGGGTCTCTGTCGTCGGCGTCCGTTCCATTATCACGGCCTGCGTCGGCCTGTGCCTACGAGGGCCGGCCTGCACGTCCTACCGGCAGGGGGAATCACTCACGCGACATTGATTTCACGGCGGCGGCATGTTCCGCCGGGTCATCACTCTTTCTCAAGGAGATTCGCATGAACAAGGACACCATCGAAGGCAACTGGAAGCAACTCAAGGGCAAGGTCCGCGAGCAGTGGGGCAAGCTGACAGACGACGACTTCGACGTCATCGCCGGCAAGCGCGACCAGCTGCTGGGCCGCATCCAGGAACGCCACGGCATCAG
Source organism: Variovorax sp. GW823-FHT02B07 (assembly GCF_058797695.1). NCBI lineage: Bacteria > Pseudomonadati > Pseudomonadota > Betaproteobacteria > Burkholderiales > Comamonadaceae > Variovorax > Variovorax sp. GW823-FHT02B07. The sequence goes on along the minus strand of NZ_JBXAJX010000001.1, from coordinate 1,092,211 downwards.
CCGCGACGAGGCCGAGAAGCAGGTCAAGGACTGGGAATCTCGCGACGGCCGCTCGCCGGACGCACTCTGGTTCGAGAAGAACTGAGAAAGAAGCAAGCGCCCTGCGCCCTTCCCTTCTCTTTCCCTGCCATTCACCGCAAAGGACACACACCATGAAAAAACAACACCTCGTCATGCTCGCCCTCGCCTCCACCTTCTTCGTCGCCGGCCAGGCCGGTGCGATGACCAAGGACGAGTACAAGGTCGCCAAGGAAAAGGTCGAGGCCGACTACAAGGTCGCCAAGGCCCAGTGCGACACGATGAAGGACAACGCCAAGGACGTCTGCCAGAAGGAAGCCAAGGGCAAGGAAGAAGTAGCCAAGGCCGAGCTGGAACAGCAGTACCAGCCGAGCGACAGCCATGCCCGCAAGGTGGCCGAAGAAAAGGTGAAGGCCGCCTATGAAGTCGCGAAGGAAAAGTGCGACGACCAGAATGGCGCGGCCAAGGATGCTTGCGTGAAGCAGGCCAAGGCTGATGAAGCCCAGGGCAAGGCCGACATCAAGGCCATGAAGAAGACGATGTAAGCGGGGCTGCGGCCCCTCTCACGGACGGCGCCTGCGGGCGCCGTTTTTCATGGGCGAGCGCTCAGGCCCGCAGCGAATCGACCACCTGCTGCAGCGCCTCGGGCAACGGCACCGGCCGCTGCGTCGCGCGGTCGACATACACATGCACGAAGTGCCCCTGCGCCGCGGCGGTGTCGGAACCCTCGGCGAACAGCGCGATCTCGTAGCGCACGCTCGAGCGGCCCGCCTGCGCCACGCGGATGCCCGCCTCCACCGTCTGCGGGAAGGCCACCGGCGCGAAGTAGTTGCACTGCGTCTCGACCACGAAGCCGATGGTCTGGCCGCCGTGGATATCGAGCGCGCCGCGCTCGATGAGCAGCGCGTTCACCGCGGTGTCGAACCAGCTGTAGTAGACGACGTTGTTGACGTGGCCGTACATGTCGTTGTCGGCCCAGCGCGTCGGGATGCTGCGAAACGCCCGGTAGGCGCTGCGGGTGTGGGGCGTGGGCTTGGGGGTTGAGGTGGGTGGTGTGGGGGCGCTCATCGCGCGGCATTTTGCCAGCGGCGCCAGTAATCGAGCGCCACCCGGAAGGTGCCCAGCTGCACCTGCACCGTCTCGGCAATGTCGCTGGCGTAGCCGCCGGCCATCGCGAAGGCCGTGGGGATGCGGCGCTGCCAGGTCCAGTCGAACACGCGGCGGTCGCGCGCCTCCAGCCCGTCGAAGCTCAGCTTGAGGCGGCCGAGCCGGTCGCGCTCGAAGGGGTCGGCGCCGGCCAGGTAGATCACGAGGCCGGGCGAGAAACGGCGGTCGAGTTCGTCGAGCGCGTGCTCCAGCGCCGCCAGGTAGTCGGTGTCGCCACAGCCGTCGGGCAGCTCCACGTCGAGGTCGCTCGCCTCCTTGCGGAACGGGAAGTTCTTCTGGCCGTGCACCGACAGCGTGAACACGCTCGGGTCGCCCTGGAAGATGCGGGCGGTGCCGTTGCCCTGGTGCACGTCGAGGTCGATCATGGCCACCCTGAGCAGCCGCCCGGCGCGGGCCTGCTCGACCTGCATCAGCCGCGCGGCCACCGCCGCGTCGTTGAAGACGCAGAAGCCGCTGCCCTTGTCGGCGTAGGCGTGGTGCGTGCCGCCCGCCATGTTGGCCGCCACGCCGCCCGCAAAGGCGGCGCGGCAGGCGGCGATGGTGGCGCCGGTGGAGCGGCGCGAGCGCTCGACCATCGCCTCGCTCCACGGAAAGCCGATCTCGCGCATGGCCTGCGGGCTCACGCGGCCTTCGCTGACGGCGGCGATCCATTCGGGGGTGTGGGCCAGCGCGAGCTCGTCGTCACTGGCGCGCGGGGCCGGGTCCATCTCGACGGCCGGCAGCTGCTCCTGCAGGCGATCGCGCAGCATCGCGTAGCGCGACATGGGAAAGCGGTGGCCCGGCGGCAGGGGCAGGACGAACTGCCCGGAATAGAAAGCACGCATGGCCGCATTCTGGCCGCGCAGGCCGGATTTAGAAGGCCGCTTCTAAATTGCTGCACAGCAGCAAAAACCACTTGATCGCCGCGTTCAGCTGCCTATACTTGAGGCCATGCTGCACCGCAACATAGACGACGAGGCGCAGCGCAACGTGAATCGACCACCCCATCATCCTTTCTGGAGATCTCAAATGGCCCTGACCGCTGACCAAATCCTCGCCGCCCAAAAAGCAAACCTCGAAACCCTGTTCGGCCTGACCACCAAGGCCTTCGAAGGCGTTGAAAAGCTGGTCGAACTGAACGTGACCGCTTCCAAGGCCGCCCTGACCGAAGCCCAGAGCACCGCTCAAGCTGCCCTGAACGTCAAGGACGCCCAAGAGCTGCTGACGCTGCAAGCCAGCCTGTTCCAGCCCCTGGCCGAAAAGACCGCTGCCTACAGCCGTCACCTGTACGACATCGCCCAAGGCACCAGCACCGAATTCTCGAAGGCTTTCGAAGCCAAGGCCGCTGAAGCCCAGCAAGCCTTCGTCGGCCTCGTCGACAGCGCTTCCAAGAACGCCCCCGCCGGTTCGGAAACCGCCGTCGCCGTGCTGAAGAGCGCCGTGGCTGCCGCCAACAACGCTTTCGAATCGGTCCAGAAGGCCGTCAAGCAAGCGTCGGACGTCGCCGAAGCCAACTTCAACGCCGTGTCGACCCAAGCCGTCGCCGCTGCCAAGACGGCCACCGCTTCGCGCAAGCGCTAAGCACCGACCACCACCAGTTGTCTCCTTGGGTCCTCACGGATCCAATTCAGGGCCTCATCTTCGGATGAGGCCTTTTTTTTTGGCCGGCGGCCGTCTTCGATAATGCGGGTCTCATTTCAGGAGACTCTCAATGCAGATCGACGGCAAAGTTTTTATCGTGACCGGTGGCGCTTCGGGCCTCGGCGAAGGCACGGCGCGCATGCTGGCCGCCAACGGCGCCAAGGTGGTGATCGCCGACATGCAGGCTGACAAGGGCGAAGCCGTCGCCCGCGAGATCGGTGGCGTGTTCGTGAAGTGCGACGTGAGCCAGGAAGCCGACGGCCAGGCCGCCGTGGCCGCCGCGCTCAAGCTGGGCAAGCTGGTCGGCCTCGTGAACTGCGCCGGCATCGCGCCGGCCGAAAAGACCGTGGGCAAGAACGGCCCGCACGCGCTGGCCGTGTTCAGCAAGACCGTCACGGTCAACCTGATCGGCAGCTTCAACATGATCCGCCTGGCGGCCGACGCCATGGGCAAGAACGAGCCCGAAGCCACCGGTGAACGCGGCGTGCTGATCTCGACCGCCTCGGTCGCAGCCTACGACGGCCAGATCGGCCAGGCCGCCTACAGCGCCTCGAAGGGCGGCGTGGTCGGCATGACCCTGCCCATCGCCCGCGACCTCGCGCGCAGCGGCATCCGCAACATGACCATCGCCCCCGGCATCTTCGGCACGCCCATGCTGTTCGGCATGCCGCAGGAAGTGCAGGACGCGCTGGCCGCCAGCGTGCCCTTCCCGTCGCGCCTGGGCACGCCCGAGGACTACGCCAAGCTGGCCAAGCACATCATCGAGAACGACATGCTCAACGGCGAGGTGATTCGTCTGGACGGAGCGATTCGATTGGCCCCTCGCTGAGCTCGGACGCCGGCGGCTTCGTGCTGCCGGTGCGGTCCAGGCGCTCGTAGTTCGCGATCACCTGGGCCCCGAGCAGCACCAGCATGGCGGCGATTTCCAGGCTCAGCAGCACCACGATCGCCGTGGTGAGCGAGCCGTAGACGATGTTCACCTGCGACAGCGTCGAGAAATACCAGATCAGCACGCGCCGCGTGGCCTCCCACAAGAGCGCAGCGGTCACGCCGCCGAGTAGCGCATGCCGCAGCGACATGCGCCCCGCCGGCATCACGAGGTAGAGCGAGGTCAGCATGAAGATCTCGCCGCCCAGCCCCAGCAGGTACAGCAGCAGGCCCGAAATGCCCGACAGCGACCAGCAGCGCCCCAGCAGGTCGACGCTTTCCTGCCCCACCAGCTGCAGCGCCCCCGACACCAGCGTGACCAGCAGCAGCCCCGCGCACAGGCTCAGGATGTAGAGGTACGGCATCGCCACCGACACCAGGAAGTGGCGCTTGTGATCGTCCTTGCGGTGGTGAAAGATCACCGCCATCGCGCTCTCGAGCACGCTGAACGCCAGCGAGCTGAAGAAGATCATCGTCACCAGCAGCACCGGCCCGAGCACCGAGCGGTGGTCCAGGAAACTCGACAGCTCGGCCACGATCGCTTTCGACTGCCCCGGCAGCAGCCATTCGAGGTAGCGCCCGATGGTGCGCAGCAGCTCGGCCTGGTCGATCACGTGCGACAGCGCCATCACGCTCACGATCAACAGCGGCACGATCGACAGCAGCGCGTAGTAGGCCACCGCCCCTGCCAGCAGCAGGCCCTGGTTGGCGCGAAAGTCCTTGAGCGCGCCCCAGACGAAGCGCAGCGGATGGCGCAGCAGCGGCGCGGCGTGTTGCAAAGGCAGTGGCGTCTTCATGCGTGATGTGGATTTGCGGCGGGGTTCAGTATGCCGCCCGTGCGCTTGCGTATGATTTGCCGCTCCCCGCAGCCATGACCATCCCCGCTTCATTCATCCAGGAACTCATCGCGCGCGCCGATGTGGTCGAAATCGTCGGCCGCTACGTCCAGCTCAAGAAGGCCGGCGCCAATTTCATGGGGCTGTGCCCCTTCCACGGCGAGAAGTCGCCCTCGTTCTCGGTCAGCCCGACCAAGCAGTTCTATCACTGCTTCGGTTGCGGCGTGCACGGCAACGCCATCGGCTTCCTCATGGAACATGCGGGCATGGGCTTCGTCGAGGCCGTGCACGACCTGGCCGGCCAGTACGGCCTGCAGGTGCCCGAGGACGACGTCTCGCCGGCCGAACGCGCCCGCGCCGCCAGCCAGCGCCAGAAGCAGGCCACGCTGACCGACGTGCTCGAGAAAGCCGGCGACGCCTACCGCAAGGCGCTGCGCCAGGCGCCCGGCGCCATCGACTACCTCAAGGGCCGCGGCGTGTCGGGCGAGATCGCCAAGCAGTTCGGCATCGGCTATGCGCCGGCCGGCTGGCGCGCGCTGGCCAGCGTGTTCCCCGACTACGACGACCCGCTGCTCGCCGAGAGCGGGCTGGTGATCGTCAACAACGAGGAAGGCAAGCTCAGCGACGAGGAGGCCAAGCGCTACGACCGCTTCCGCGATCGCGTGATGTTCCCGATCCGCAACGTCAAGGGCGAGTGCATCGGCTTCGGCGGGCGCGTGCTCGGCGACGAAAAACCCAAGTACCTGAACTCGCCCGAGACGCCCGTCTTCAGCAAGGGCCGCGAGCTCTACGGCCTGTACGAGGCGCGCGCCGCCTTCCGCGACCGCGGCTATGCGCTCGTCACCGAGGGCTACATGGACGTGGTGGCGCTGGCCCAGCTCGGCTTTCCGAACGCGGTGGCCACGCTGGGCACGGCCTGCACCACCGAGCATGTGCAAAAGCTCTTCCGCTTCACCGAATCGGTGGTGTTCAGCTTCGACGGCGACGCCGCCGGCCGCCGCGCCGCGCGCAAGGCGCTCGACGGCGCCCTGCCCTACGCCACCGACACGCGCAGCATCAAGTTCCTGTTCCTGCCGGCCGAGCACGACCCCGACAGCTACATCCGCGCGCACGGCGCCGAGGCCTTCGCGGGCTTCGTGGCCGAGGCCACGCCGCTGTCGCGCTTCATGCTCGAGGCCGCCCGCGAAGGCTGCGACCTGAGTTCCGCCGAGGGCCGCGCCCACATGACGAGCAACGTGCGCCCGCTCTGGAGCGCGATGCCCGACGGCGCGCTCAAGCGGCAGCTGCTCAGTGAGATCGCCACGCTGGTCCAGCTCGACGCCGCGGCGCTGTCCGACCTGTGGGCCACCGCCGCGCCCGGCCCGCGCAAGGGCGGCGGCGGCAACAGCCAGCCATCCCAGGCGCCGCAGCGCCACAGCGAGCCCGACAGCTACGGCAACGATCCGGGCGACTACTACCCGGACCTGCCGCCGGCGCAGGACTACGAGCCCCCGCGCTACGAAAGCGAGAGCAAACCCAAGTTCCAGCCGCGCAAGTTCACCAAGGGCAAGCGCTGGGGCGGCAAGTTCGAGGAGCCCATCGAGCCGCTGCGCGGACGCGGCAAGCCGCCGAGCCGGCCCGACGTGGCGGTGCGGCTGGTGCTGTCGAACATGGCGCAGTGGGAGGCGCTGTCGCACGAGCTGCACGTGATGCTGTGCGACCTGCCGGGCGAGCACGGCGCCCTCTTCACCTGGCTGGACAGCCAGCTGCACGAGCACGGCGTGCAACCCTGGGCGGCGTTGCGCGAAGGCCTGCGCGGGCTCGATTTCGCGCCGCTGGCCGAGCGCCTCATGAGCGTTTCCGAGGCCGGGCCGGTGCCCGAGGGCGAGGAAGAACAGCACCTGGCCGAGGCCGCCAAGGAGCTGGGGAGCGTGCTCGACTTCATGCTCGACGACCGGCTCAAGGCCCAACAGAGCGAGGCCATCGCTTCGGTCGGAAAAGACCCGAAAGCCCTGGAACGCTACAAGGCACTGGAAGCCCGCCGGCTCGAATTGCGTGACCGCATTCGCGCGTCGGGGACAGATACTGCTTGAAATTTGCGCAACAGGCTATAATGTAGGGCTTCGCAACTGGCGAAATTAGGCAAGAGCGACAGCAGCACCTCCGGGCCGACCCCTAGCGCAACGCACTCCAACGGTAAATTCCGGCGGAAAGGGTCAATAACCGCAAGGACTGCACACCAAATGTTCGCCCGACATCTTGCCTGGTGAGGAATTAATTCCTCGTTTCCCAATTGTTTTGTCCGTGCCTGTGCACGGGCATGGTGGTGCTGTCCGCGTGACAGCGCGCCTGTGATCCCGCTTGTCTTTTCTTGTCGTAACGAGGTCGTATGCCCAGTTCAAAGAAGCCTGCTCCTTCACTTGCCAAAAGCGTCAAAAGCGTCGCCACCAAGCCCGCAGCAGAGAAACCGCTGAAAGCCGGTGCCAAACCGGCAACCAAGACGGCTGCCGCCGCGTCCAAAACGGCAGCCGCAACGAAAGTGAAAACCGTGCCCACGAAATCGACCTCTCTCGACGATCCAAAAAAAGCCGCGGCCACTGCCACGGCTGCCCCCGCCGCCAAGAAAGTTGGCCGTCCGCCCAAGGCCGCCGGCGCTGCCGCCGCGCCCGCCACCGGCGCCAAGCGCGGGCGCAAGCCCAAGGCCGCCAAGGAAGCCGGCGAGAGCGACATCGACCTGTCGGACATCGAGGAAGACCTGGCCGGTGACGAGCCCGCGGCCGTCGCGACCACTGAAGAGAAGGTCAAGCCGCTGCGCATGAAGATCAGCAAGGCGAAGGAACGCGCCTTGATGAAGGAGTTCGGCCTCGACGAGACCGTGCTCTCCGAAGAAGACCTGGCCAAGCGCCGCTCGCGCCTGAAGACCCTGATCACGCTGGGCAAGACCCGCGGCTACCTCACGCACGGCGAAATCTCCGACCACCTGCCCGACAAGCTGGTCGACGCCGAGACCATGGAAGTCGTGGTCACCATGCTCAACGACATGGGCGTGGCGGTGTACGAGCAGACGCCCGACGCCGAAACCCTGCTGCTGAACAACACCGCGCCCACCGCCACCACGGTGGAAGAAGCCGAGGAAGAAGCCGAAGCAGCTCTCTCCACGGTGGACAGCGAATTCGGCCGCACCACCGACCCGGTCCGCATGTACATGCGCGAAATGGGCACGGTCGAGCTGCTGACGCGCGAAGGCGAAATCGAAATCGCCAAGCGCATCGAAGGCGGCCTGATGGCCATGATGGAAGCCATTTCGGCCTCCCCCGCCACCATCGCCGCGATCCTCGAAATGGCCGCGACCATCCGTGAAGGCAAGGTCGTCATCTCGACCATCGTGGACGGCTTCTCGAACCCGAACGAGGCCGACGACTACGTGGCCGAAGAAGACTTCGACGAATTCGACGAAGAAGACGACGACGACGGCAAGGGCGGCTCCAAGGCCCTGACCAAGAAGCTCGAAGAACTCAAGAACGAAGCCCTCTCGCGCTTCGACCGCATCGCCGAGATGTTCGAGAAGATCCACAAGATCTACGAGAAGGAAGGCTACGGCACGCCCGCGTACACCAAGGCCCAGCAGGCCGTGTCCGACGAGCTGATGACCATCCGCTTCACGGCCAAGACCATCGAGAAGCTGTGCGACCTGGTGCGCACGCAGGTGGACGACGTGCGCAAGAAGGAACGCGAACTGCGCCGCATCATCGTGGACAAGTGCGGCTTCCCGCAGGACGAGTTCATCCGCGACTTCAGCGGCTTCGACAAGAACGGCAACCGCATCGCCTCCAACCTGCTGAACCTCAAGTGGGTCGAGAAGCAGGCCGCGGCCGGCAAGCCCTGGAGCGCCGTGCTCGCGCGCAACATCCCGCCGGTGCAGGAACTGCAGCAGAAGCTCACCGACATCCAGTCGCGCGTGGTGGTGCCGCTGACCGAGCTCAAGGACATCAACAAGCGCATGAACGAGGGCGAATCGTCCTCGCGCGATGCCAAGAAGGAAATGATCGAGGCCAACCTGCGCCTCGTGATCTCCATCGCCAAGAAGTACACCAACCGCGGCCTGCAGTTCCTGGACCTGATCCAGGAAGGCAACATCGGCTTGATGAAGGCTGTCGACAAGTTCGAATACCGCCGCGGCTACAAGTTCTCGACCTACGCCACGTGGTGGATCCGCCAGGCCATCACCCGCTCGATCGCCGACCAGGCGCGCACCATCCGCATCCCGGTGCACATGATCGAGACGATCAACAAGATGAACCGCATCTCGCGCCAGCACTTGCAGGAGTTCGGCTTCGAGCCCGACGCCGGCATCCTGGCCGCCAAGATGGAGATCCCGGAAGACAAGATCCGCAAGATCATGAAGATCGCGAAGGAGCCGATCTCGATGGAAACCCCCATCGGCGACGACGACGATTCGCACCTGGGCGACTTCATCGAGGACAGCAGCAACACGGCCCCCATCGAGGCCGCCATGCAAGCTGGCCTGCGCGACGTGGTCAAGGACATCCTCGACTCCCTCACGCCGCGCGAAGCCAAGGTGCTGCGCATGCGCTTCGGCATCGAGATGTCCACGGACCACACGCTGGAAGAAGTCGGCAAGCAATTCGACGTGACCCGCGAACGCATCCGCCAGATCGAAGCCAAGGCGCTGCGCAAGCTGAAGCACCCGTCGCGTTCCGACAAGCTGCGCAGCTTCATCGACACCCTGTAATCCAGGTTCGCTGAAGCCCAAGCGCCCGCCTTGCCCCTCACCCGGGCGGCGGGCGTTCTCGTTTTTCCACCGACACACAACAAACAAGTACAACGGAGCCGCCTTTCCATGAATCCCGACGCAGACAAACTCTGGCAGGCCCCGCGCTGGGCGCTTGCCGTGCTGCTCGCCGTGCTGGGCATGCTCGGGCCCTTCTCCATCGACACCTACATCCCGGCCTTCTCGGGCATCGCGAAATCGATCGGCGCGACGCCGGCCGAGATGCAGCAGACGCTGTCGGCCTACCTGTTCGGCTTCGCCTTCATGAACCTGTTCCACGGCGCGCTGTCGGACAGCTTCGGCCGCCGGCCGGTGGTGCTGTGGGGGCTGGCGGTGTTCACGCTGGCCTCGCTGGGCTGCGCGCTGTCGCAGAACATCACGCAGCTGGTGCTGTTCCGCGGCCTGCAGGGCCTGTCGACCGGCGCCGGCATCGTGGTGTCGCGCGCCGTGATCCGCGACATGTTCCCGCCGGCCGAGGCGCAGCGGGTCATGAGCCAGGTCACGATCTACTTCGGCGTGGCGCCGGCCATCGCGCCCATCGTGGGCGGCTTCCTGTTCGTGCACGCGGGCTGGCACTCGATCTTCTGGTTCCTCGTGGCCGTGGGCGTGGTGCTGTTCGTCGCCAACTACAAGCTGCTGCCCGAGACGCTGCACAAGGACCACCGCCAGCCCTTCCAGGTGCGCCACCTGATGCGCGGCTACCGCGACCTGTGCTCCGACCCGCGCTTCCTGCTGCTGGCCTTCGCGAGCGGCGTGCCCTTCAACGGCATGTTCCTCTACGTGCTGGCCGCGCCTGCGTTCCTGGGCGACCACCTGGCGCTGCAGCCGCAGCAGTTCTTCTGGTTCTTCCTGCTGACCATCGGCGGCATCATGCTCGGCGCGCGCGCCAGCGGCCGCATGGCCGGCAAGGTGGCGCCCAAGCGGCAGATCCGCGACGGCTTCCTGATCATGATGGTCACCTCGGTGGTCAACGTGGTGGCCAACATCTTCTTCCAGGCGCACGTGGCCTGGGCCGTGTGGCCGCTGGCGGTGTTCGCCTTCGGCTGGGCGCTGATGGTGCCGGTGGTCACGCTGCTGGTGCTCGACCTGCACCCCGAGCGCCGCGGCATGGCCTCGTCATTGCAGGCCGTGATCGGCTCCACCGCCAACGGCGTCGTGGCCGGCGCGGTGGCACCGCTGGTGATGCACTCCACGCTGGCACTGGCCCTCACCTCCGCGCTGATGCTCACGATCGGGCTGGTCGCCTGGGTCTGGCTGCACCACCGCTGGCCCGACATCGGGCGTCGGGTGGCACACGAAGAAGCCTGAGGGGGACGGGGGATGCGATTCGCCGCACTGTGGACCTATCTGCGCGCCTGGCTCCCGGGCCCTTCCAACGTCAACGCGCGCGAGCGCCTGCGCGCCGTGGGCGGCGCAGGCATCGGGCTGCTGATCACCGGCCTGCTGTGCCGCTGGCTGTCCGTGCCGCTGGAGCATGCGGTGTGGCTGGTCGCGCCGATGGGCGCCACCGCCGTGCTCGTGTTTGCCGTGCCCGCCAGTCCGCTGGCGCAGCCCTGGTCGGTGATCGGCGGCAACACGCTGTCGACGCTGGTGGGCATCGCCTGCGCCAGCTGGATTCCCGACACCGCCGTGGCCGCCGCCGTGGCCGTGGCGCTGGCCATCGGCCTGATGTTCTTCACGCGCTGCCTGCACCCGCCCGGCGGCGCGGCGGCGCTGCTGGCGGTGCTCACGCACACCACCGATTTCTCGGCGGCGCTGTTCCCGGTGCTCGTGAACTCGCTGCTGCTGGTGCTGGCCGGCGTGGCCTACAACACGCTCACGGGGCGGCGCTATCCGCACGTGCAGGTGGCACGCCCGCCTTCGCCCGACGCACGCTTCAGCCAGGCCGACATCGACGCCGTGCTGGCGCGCTACAACCAGGTGCTCGACATCAGCCGCGACGACCTCGAGTCGCTCATCCAGCAGACCGAGCTCGAGTCGTACAAGCGCCGCCTGGGCACGCTGCACTGCGCCGACATCATGTCGGGCACGCCGATCTCGGTGGAGTTCGGCACGCCGCTGCAGGAGGCCTGGACGCTGATGCACCAGCACCGCATCAAGGCGCTGCCGGTAACCGACCGCACGCGCCGCGTGGTCGGCATCGTCACGCAGGCCGACTTCTTCCGCCAGCTCGACCTGCAGCACCACGACGGCATCGCGGGCCGGCTGCGCGACCTGATCCGCGCCACGCGCACGGTGATGTCGAACAAGCCCGAGGTGGTCGGCCAGATCATGACGCGCCAGGTGCGCGTGGCCAGCGCCGACCGGCCGGTGGTCGAGCTGGTGCCGCTGTTCTCCGAAGGCGGCCACCACCACATTCCGATCATCGATGAAGATAAGCGGCTGACGGGGATGATCACGCAGTCGGATTTCGTGCGGGCGCTGTACCGCGCGGTGAGCCCGGCGTAACGCCCGCACGTCGCCTCCCCCTTCTCGCGAAGGGGAAGGCGCAAGGCTTCACTCCAGCACCACGTTCGCCTTCTTCACCAGCGCCGCATAGCGCGCGGCCTCGCTGCGAAAATAGCTCGCGGCCTGTTCGGGCGACGTGGGCTTCACGATGTTGCCCTGCTTGTCCATCGCCTCGCGCACCTCGGGCGCGGCAAAGGCGGCCACGATGGCCTCGTGCACGCGCTTGACGTCGGCCGGCTGCATCTTCGGCGGGCCGATCACCGCGAACCAGCCTTCGACCGCGTAATTCGGCAGCCCCTGCTCCGCGATCGTCGCGATCTCGGGCGCGGCCGGCGAACGCGCCGGGCCGCACAGGCCGATGGCGCGCAACGCGCCGCTCTTCAGATGCGGCTGCACCGCCGGCAGCGCGACCACGCCCATCTCGACCTGCCCCGCGATCATGTCGGTCACCATCGGCCCGGTGCCCTTGTACGGAATGTGCCGCGCCTTCACGCCGGCCTCGTCCATGAACATCTCGCCCGCGAGGTGGATGATGGTGCCGTTGCCCGACGAGGCGTAGTTGTAGCCCTCGGGTTTCGCGCGCAGCAGCGCCACCAGCTCCTTCACGTTCTTCGCCGGCAGCTTCGGGTTCACGGCCAGCACCAGCGGCGTGGCGCCGACCACGCTGATGGGCGTGATGTCGGCGATGGCGTCGAAGGGCATCTTCTTGAACACGCTCGGGTTGATCACGTGGTTGTTCGACACCATGCCGAGCGTGAGCCCGTCGGGCGGCGCCTTGATCACGGCCGAGGTGCCGGTGATGCCGCCGGCGCCCGGCAGGTTCTCGATCACCACCGGCTGGCCCAGCGCCTTGCCGAGCGCGACCGAGGCGGCGCGCGCGATGGCGTCCACGCCCGAGCCCGCGCTGATCGGCAGGATGAAGCGCACGGGCTTGTCGCCGCCCTGCGCGAGCACTGGGCGGGCGGCCGACAGCACGACCGCCGACGCGCCCAGGCCGAGCAACGCGCGGCGGTTGAATGAAGCAGAGGAAAACGGAATCGGGCTCATGGGTCTTGTCTCTCTTTGTCTTTGTCGGTGCTTGAAAAATCAGGCTACGGCCGCTTCGGCATGCAGCGCCTCGACCTGCTCGTGCGCGTAGCCCAGCTCGGCCAGCAGCGCACGCGTGTGCTCGCCCAGCGTCGGCGGATGCAGCCGCACCCCCAGGCGCTCGCCGTCGAGCGTGATCGGGAACAGCGTGGTCTGCGCCATCTCGCCGGCCCGCTCGCCGTCGGGCAGGCGGATGTCGGCGAGGCCGCCGGTGGCCTGCAGGTGCGGATCGGCATACAGGTCTTCGGGCCGCGTGATCGGCGCGAACGGCAGGCCGCGCGCCTCGAAGATCGCCGACAGCTCGGCGGCCGAACGGTCGGCCAGGCGCGTGCGCAGCGCGGCCAGCAAGGTCGGGCGCAGGCGCACGCGGTCGTTGTTGGTCTGCAGCGTGGCGTCAGCCTTCAAGTCGTCGAAGCCCAGTGCATCGCAGAAGGTCTTCCACTGCGCGTCGCTCACGGCCGCCAGGAAGATCTGCTCGCCGTCCTTCACGGTGAACACGTCGTACAGCGCCCAGGCCGAGATGCGCTCGGGCATCGGCGCGGCCGCCTGCCCCGTGATGGCGTACTGCAGCATGTGCTGGCCGACCAGGAACACGTTGTTCTCGAACAGCGCCGACTGCACCTCCTGCCCCCTGCCGGTTTCGGCGCGCTGCATCAGCGCGGCGATGGCGCCGATGGCGCCGAACATGCCGCCCATGATGTCGTTCACGCTCGTTCCCGCGCGCAGCGGATCGCCGGGGCGCCCCGTCATGTAGGCCAGGCCGCCCATCATCTGCACCACCTCGTCGAGCGCGGTGCGATGCTCGTACGGGCCGGGCAGGAAGCCCGTGTGGTTCACGTACACGAGGCGCGGATTGAGCTTGCCCAGCGCGGCGTAGCCCAGGCCGTACTTGTCCATCGTGCCGGGCCGGAAGTTCTGCGCCACCACGTCGGCCGTGGCGCACAGGCGCAGCGCGGCCTCGAGCCCCTGCGGATGGCGCAGGTCGAGCGCGATGCTCTTCTTGTTGCGGTTGAACATCGGGAAGAAGCCCGCACCCGCGCCCAGCAGGTGCCGCGTACGGTCGCCGTCGATGGGCTCGACCTTGATGACCTCGGCGCCCAGGTCGGCCAGCACCATGCCGCAGGTCGGCCCCATGACCATGTGCGTGAACTCGACCACGCGGATGCCCGCGAGCGGCAGGCGTTTGGCTTCGGTGCTCATGCGGCGACGCCTTCCGCCGGCGCAAAGGTCTTCGGAAAGCCCGCGCGCCACACCGTGCCCTGCAGCGTCTCGCCATCGAGCCAGCCGGCCACGCGCTGGCGCAGGTGCAGCAGCTGCTGCAGGTCGACACCGGTCGCCACGCCCATGCTCTCGAGCATGAAGACCAGGTCCTCGGTGTCGACGTTGCCGCTCGCGCCCGGCGCATGCGGACAGCCGCCGATGCCAGCCAGGCAGGCGTCGAAGCGCGTGATGCCGACCTCCAGAGCGGCGTAGACATTGGCCAGGCCCAGCCCGCGCGTGTCGTGGAAATGCCCGCACCACAGGCGGTCGCCCGCGATGTGCAGTGCGCGCTCGAACAGGCTGCGCACCATGGCCGGATCGGCGTAGCCCACCGTGTCGGCCAGGCTCACGCGGTCGGCGCCGGCATCGAGCAGCGCCTGCATCAGGCGCAGCACCTCGTCGGGGTCGACATGGCCCTGCAGCGTGCAGCCGAAGGCCGTGCCCACGCCGCCGTCGATCAGCGTCTTCGAGCCCGCCGCGTCGCGCGCCGCGCGGATGCGGCCGACCTCGGCCACCACCTCGTCCGGCGTCTTGCGCAGGTTGGCCAGGCTGTGCGCGTGGCTGGCCGACAGCGGCACCATCATCAGGTCGGCCTCGCCCGCGATGGCGCGCTCGGCGCCCTTCAGGTTGGGCACCAGCACCGAGGCGAAGAGCCCCGGCAGCGTCTTCGCATACGCCAGCAGCTCGGCCGTGTCGGCCAGCTGCGGCAGCAGGTGCGCCGGCACGAACGAGCCGACCTCGATCTCGCGCTGGCCGGCCGCGTGCGCGTCGCGGATCCATTCGAGCTTGCGTGCCGTGGGCAGCACGCGGGCAATGCTTTGCAGGCCGTCGCGCAGGCCCACTTCGCGGACGACCGCGCGCGGCGGCAGGAAGGCGTGAATCAAGAGGGTGTCTCCGTCGTGAGGGAATGACGCCGATCGTAGAAGTTCCGATTCAGTCCTGAAGGTATATTTTGGAAGCCGTTTGCTTCCAAATTGGAACTTCATGAGAGACCTCGACCTGACCACCCTGCGCCTGTTCGTCGCCGTCTGCGACAGCCGCAGCATCGCGCGCGCGGGCGAGCAAGCGAACATCGTCGGCTCGGCGATCAGCAAGCGCCTGGCCCAGCTCGAAGACACGGTCGGCACGCCGCTGCTGCTGCGCAAGCGCCGCGGCGTGGTGCCCACGCCGGCCGGCGAAACGCTGCTCGAACACGCGCGCGCCATGCTCGGCAGCGCCACCCGCATCGAGCGCGACATGGCCGCCTACGCGGGCGGCGCGCGCGGGCACGTGCGCATCCTGGCCTCGGCCTCGGTCATGGCCGAATCGCTCGCCGAGGACGTGGCCGGCTTCCTGCAGGACCCGGCGCACCGCAACATCCGCGTCGACATGGAAGAGCGCGTGAGCCCCGAGATCGTGCGCGGCATCCGCGAGGGCATCGCGTCCATCGGCCTGTGCTGGGACGCGGCCGACCTCGACGGGCTGGAGCGGCGCGACTACCGCTCCGACCACCTGGCCATCGTGGCCCACCCGTCGCACCCCGTGGCCCGCCATGACGCGGTGCGCTTCGAGCAGGTGCTCGACCACGAATTCGTCGGCATGCCCGCGCTCAGCGCCGTGCAGCTGATGCTCGCGCGCGAAGCGGCCGTCGCCGGCAAGCCGCTGGTGTACCGCGTGCTGGTGTCCAACTTCGACGCGGCGCTGCGCGTGGTGCGCGCCGGGCTGGCCATCAGCGTGGTGCCGGCGGAGGTCGCCCGGCCCTTCACCGAGGCCTTCGGACTGCGGCTGATGCCGCTCACCGACGACTGGGCGCGCCGGCGTTTCGCGATCTGTTTTCGCAGCGAGGCGACGCTGTCGCCCTCGGCGCAATTGCTGGTCACCCACCTCGAACGGTGCGCCACGGACCGCTCCGAAGACGCCTGATTCGTCCGATAACAGAAACTATTCATTGTGCTGGCGGTGGTTTTTGTTTCGTTTCGCGCAACCTAACATCCGGTCTGTTCACGCTGTCACCCTCAACCCATCGACCGAAAGACACCGCCATGTTCCGCAGAACCCTCGTTGCCGCCGCCGCCCTGTCCGCCGCCTTCGCCCTCGCGCCGCTCGCCGCCCAGGCGGCCCAGCCGCTGAAGATCGACGTCTACAACCCCGGCACGAAGTCGATGTTCCCTGTGTCGTCGGTGCTGGTCGCCGGCGCCACCGACGCCGTGCTGGTCGACGCCCAGTTCCAGCGCAACGACGCGCAGGCGCTGGTGCAGAAGATCAAGGACAGCGGCAAGAAGCTGACCACGGTCTACATCAGCCACAGCGACCCCGACTACTACTTCGGCCTGGACGTGATCCGCGCCGCCTTCCCCGACGCGAAGATCGTCGCCACGCCGCAGACCGTGGCCGCCATCCAGGCCTCCAAGGACGGCAAGCTCGCGCACTGGGGCCCGATCCTCAAGGACAACGCGCCCCAGGCGCTGGTCGTGCCCGAGCCGCTGGCCGGCGACAGCCTCGTGCTCGAAGGCAAGAAGATCCAGGTCGTCGGCCTGGACGGGTCCTCGCCCGCGCGCACGTTCGCGTGGATTCCCTCGCTGAAGGCGGTGGTCGGCGGCATTCCGGTGTCGGCCAACATCCACGTCTGGGTGGCCGACACGCAGACGGTGCAGTCGCGCCGCGACTGGCTCAAGACCCTCGACCGCATCGCCGCGCTGCACCCCAAGACCGTGGTGCCCGGCCACTACCTGCCGAACGCCGACGGCTCGGCGCCCTACACCGTGGCCTCGGTGAAGTTCACGCGCGACTACCTGAAAGCCTTCGAGACCGAAGCCACCAAGGCCAAGGACTCGGCCGCACTGATCGCCGCCATGAAGCAGCGCTACCCGAAGCTCGAAGACGCCTCGTCGCTCGAACTGGGCGCCAAGGTCATCAAGGGAGAAATGAAGTGGCCCCAGTAACCAGCAACAACGGCGACACCGCCACCCTGCACTGCATCTTCGATCCGCTGTGCGGCTGGTGCTACGCCGCCGCGCCGCTGGTCGAGGCCGCGCGCACCGTGCCGGGCCTGCGCGTCGAACTCCACGCAGGCGGCATGATGACCGGCGCCAACCGCCGCCCCATCACACCGCAATGGCGCGACTACGTGATCCCGCACGACAGGCGCATCGCCGAGCTCACGGGCCAGCCCTTCGGCGAGGCCTACTTCGAAGGCCTGCTGCGCGACACCGGCGCGGTGATGGACTCCGAACCGCCGATCACCGCCATCCTCGCCGCCGAATCGCTGCGCGCGGGCGGCGGGCTGGACATGGCGCACCGCGTGCAACAGGCCCACTATGTCGAGGGCCGGCGCATTGCGGAGGCCGGCGTGCTCGCCGAACTGGCGGTTGAACTCGGCTTCGACGCCGAAGCCTTTGCTGCGGCCTTCGCGCAGCACACGGGCGACGCCACCGCGCAGCACATCGCCGCGAGCCGCGACCTGCTGCAGCGCGCGGGCGGCCAGGGCTTCCCGACCTTCGTGCTGGCGCAGGCCGACGGCAGCGCGGGCCGCATCGACATCGGGCCGTGGCTGGGGCGTGCGGACGACTGGAAGGCACAGCTCGGCACCTTCGTGGCGCCGGCGCCTTCTGCAGCCGCAGCGCCTGCAGCGTGCGGCCCCGACGGCTGCGCGATCTAGCCACATCACCGGTCTGGGCCGGCGATGGCCCCGTTCACCACAGAACGGGGCCGATTCGGGTATGCCGCCATCAAATGAGAACTATTCTCGACAATAATTCTCCTGCGATTCGCGCGCCACACCCCAGCCCATGTCCGCCCAACTCTCCTCCAGCCCGCTGCTGAAAGCCTTCCAGGACAGCTACCAGGAACTGGTGCGCTTCATCGCGCGCCGCACCGGCAGCCCGCACGAGGCGCGGGAGCTGGCGCACGACACCTGGGTCCGGCTGGCCGAGCGTGCGCAAGCGCGGGACGACACCCCCGCCGACCCCGCCCCGCCCGAGGCCGCCGTGCGCGCCTACGTCTACACCGTGGCCGAGAACCTCGCCATCGACCACCTGCGCCGCCGCCAGCGCAGCGCGGAGCGCTTCAGCCCCGCCCCCGTCGACCTCGACACCGGGCTGACGACGGGACACGACCACCACAGCACACGGGACGTGGCCGATGGCGTCGCCCACCGGCAGGCACTCGACGCGGTGGATGCCGCGTTGCGGGCCCTGCCGCCGCGCAGCCGCGACATCTTCCTGGCCGACCGGCTCGACGGCGCCTGCCATGCCGAACTGGCGCGCCGCCACGGCGTGTCGATCAAGACCGTGGAGCGCGAGGTGATGCGGGCGCTCGACAGCGTCGAGGCCGCGCTGCACCGCTGGCGCGGCGAGGTTGCACCGGCGCGCACCGGGCGGCGCCGCGCGCTGTCGGCCCTGCTCGGCGTGGGCGGCCTCAGCGTCGGCAGTGCCGCGCTCTGGCAGGCCTGGCGCCAGTGGATGCCCGGCTACAGCGCCACCCTGGCGACCGCCATCGGTCGCATCCAGGCGCAGGCGCTGCCCGACGGCAGCCGCCTCACGCTCGACGCCGCGAGCCGCGCCGAGGTCCAGTACTTCGCCGCGCGCCGCACCGTGCGGCTGCTGGCCGGCAGCGCCTTCTTCGACGTGGCGCGCGACGAGGCGCGCCCCTTCATCGTCAGCGCCCTGGGCCACGAGATCACGGTGCTGGGCACGCGCTTCGAGGTCGCGCTGCAGGACGGCGGCGTGCGCGTCGCGGTGGAATCGGGCCAGGTGCGGGTGCGCAGCGCAAGCGGCGACGCGCGCGTGCTCGGCGCGGGCGACCGTGCCTTCATCGACACGGCGCTGCAGCTGTCCGCCGCCCAATCGGCCGCGGATGCCGTGAACAGCGCCGTGGCCCCGTGGCGCGACGGCTGGCTCGACTTTCATCACCAGCCGCTCGGCGAGGTGGTGGAGCGCCTGGCGCGCTACAGCCCGCGCCCCCTGCGCGTGGCGCCCCAGGCCGCGCAACTCCCGGTGTTCGGGCGCGTGCGCATTGCCGAAGCGGGCACCTGGCTGCGCCTGCTGCCCAACAGCCTGCCGGTGCGGGTGCGCGAAGACGACGGGGCGGAACGCGCCCTGGTCATCGAACGCCGCCCGATCTCCTGACGCCGGCATCCGCCCGCTGGCCTTGCCTTGTCTTTCTTGCGATCTGCATGAGGGATTGCGCTCGCTCGGTCGTATCAGTCCATGGAGCCCGGAACAACCGCCCTGCGGCCGTTCCGGAATTTTCATGACCCCGACCTGAACCGAGAGAACCGCATGCCCTCCCGCCACCTTCTTCTCCCCGCCGGCCGGCGCCACCTGATCGCGGCGGCCGTGCTGTGCCTGGTCACGCAGGCCAGCCAGACCGCCTGGGCCCAGAGCGCGACACCGCCCGCCGCCGGCGCAGCCATCGCCTTCTCGATCCCCGCCCAGCCGCTGGACCAGGCGCTGAACCAGCTTGCGCGCCAGGCCGGCGTGCAGCTGCTGGCGGCGCCGGGCCTGCTGCAGGGCCTGCAGGGCCGCCCGGTGCAGGCCAACCTCAGCGTGCAGGTCGCCGCCGCACACCTGCTCCAGGGCAGCGGACTGGCCGGGCGCGTAGCGGGCAGCACGCTGGTGATCGAGAAAGCGCCAAGCGCCGCCGGCGCCACCCTGCCGGCCGTGACCGTGAGCGCCACGGCCGAACTCGAAACCAGCCTGGGCCCGGTGCCGGGCTATGTCGCCCGGCGCAGCCAGAGCGCCACCAAGACCGACACGCCGATCCTCGAAGTGCCGCAGTCGATCTCCGTCATCGGCCGCGAAGAACTCGAAGCGCGCGGCGTGCAGACCGTGATGGAAGCCGTGCGCTACGCACCGGGCGTGGTCGCCGGCAACTGGGGCTACGACGCACGCGGCATCGACTGGCTGCTGCTGCGCGGTTTCGACGCCACCGCGGGCAACGCCATGTACCGCGACGGCCTGCTGCTGCCCGCCTACTCGCTGACCGAGCCCTACGGCGTCGAGCGCGTCGAGGTGCTGCGCGGCCCGTCGTCGGTGATGTTCGGGCTGGGCGATGCGGGCGGCATCGTCAACCGCGTCAGCAAGATGCCGAGCAGCACGCCCACGCGCGAGATCGAAGTGCAGTACGGCAGCTTCCAGCGCAAGCAGCTGGCCCTCGACCTGGGCGGCGCCCTGAGCGACACGCTGAGCTACCGCCTCGTGGGCGTCGAGCTGGACAGCAACAGCCAGCAGCGCTATCCCAACGGCGCCCCCGCCGAAGTGAAGCGCAGCTACCTCGCGCCTTCGCTGCGCTGGCAGCCGTCGGCCGCCACCTCGTTCACCCTGCTTGGCGAATTCCTGAAGAGCGATGCCAGCGACGACACCTTCAACGTGACCGACGCGAAGGGACGCGACACCGGGCTCATCCAGGGCGAACCGAACTACAGCCGGATCAAGCAGCAGCAATCGTCGCTCGGCTACCTGTTCGAACACCACATCAACGACGACTGGACGGTGCGCCAGAACACGCGCTACTTCAGCTTCGACACCGACAAGCACCACGTGGTCGTCAACCTCGCACCCGACGGCTATACGCTGCGGCGAACCGCGCGCTTCGCACCCGAGTGGGTCAACCAATGGACCGCCGACACGCAGCTGCAGGGCCGCGTGCGCACCGGCGACGTCGAGCACACGCTGCTGTTCGGCGTCGACTGGTCGCGCGTCCGGTACACGGCCAAGCAGTTCTCCGGGCCGGCGCCGAGCCTGGACCTGCGCTTTCCCGTCAATGGCCTGCCCGTGGCGGAACCGTTCCGGCCCGACAGCAACTTCACGCAGACCACCGAGCAGCTCGGCGTGTACGCACAGGACCAGATCAAGTTCGGCCCCCACTGGTTGCTCACGCTCGGTGGACGGCAGGACCACGTCAAGTCCGCCACCTACGATCGGCTGAAGGGCGAGCGCACGACACAGACCGACGACAGGTTCAGCGGCCGTGCGGCCCTGAGCTACCTCGTCGGCAACGGCTGGGCACCCTACCTCAGCTACGCCGAATCCTTCATGCCGACCAGCGGCGTCGACCTGAACAGCACGCCGTTCCGGCCGAGCCGCGGCAAACAGGTGGAGGCCGGCGTCAAGTTCCAGCCCGAGGGCACGCGCGCGCTGTTCACCGCGGCCGTGTTCGACCTGCGCAAATCCAACGTGGTGACCTACGACCAGAACACCTTCGAGGCGCGCCAGATCGGCCGCATCCGCTCGCGCGGGCTCGAACTCGAAGCCAAGGCCGAGCTGGCACGCGACCTGAACCTCACGGCCTCCTACACCTGGCTCGACACCAAGGTGCGCGAGAGCGCCAATGACACCGAGCGCGGCAAGACACCGATCCAGGTGCCCCGCAACACGGCCTCGCTCTGGCTCGACTACACAATGGCCAACGGCTTCGGCTTCGGCGGCGGCGTGCGCTACATCGGCAAGCGCTGGAACGATGTGGGCAACACCTCGTCCGAAGGCGGCGTCGCGCTGCTCGACGCCACGGTGCACTACAAGCGCGGGCCGTGGCGCTTCGCCTTGAGCGCCACGAACCTGGCCAACCGCCAGTACGCTGCGTCGCGCGCGTACAGCAAGTACTACCCCGGCAGCGACCGCGCGGTGGTCGCGAGCGCGAAGTACCAGTTCTGAGGCCGGCGCCTAGGCGACCTTCTCCAGGAACACCAGCCGGATCGGCGCGTCCAGCAGCGCGTCGAACCGCTTTTCGAAGGCCCTGAAATACGGCGTGGCGAAGTGCGCGTCCAGCGCGGCCTGGTCCTGGAACGACTCGCGCATGTAGAAGCTGCCGGGCTCGTCGCGCAGTTCGAACAAGGTGTAGTCGAGGCAGCCAGGCTCCTGCCGCGTGGGCGCCACCAGCGCGCTCAGGGCGTCGCGCAGCGCCTCGCGCTGGCCGGTCTTGGCCTTCAGGACGGCGATGCTGACGAGGGGCGTGGTGCTCATGGGTCGGTGCGTTGTGAAGTTCGGATGCCAGCAGTCTGCGGCGACCCTCGCACATGAAAAAGCCCCCTCGCCCCGAAACTCCTTCAATCGCCCCTTGAAGATCGCGACCGCTTCAGGCGAGCGCTACCGGCTGCACTGGAAGCTCGCCGCCTGCGACGCATCGCCATTCACATAACGCGGCCACAGCGGCCACTCGCACAGCGGACGCGCGCGGGTCGTCCTGAACGGCGGCTGCACTTCCTGTTCAAGCAATTGCAGCCCGGCCGGCGCACGCCCACGCTCGACCCAGTCGGCCAGCGCGCCGAGCATGTCGACGTTGGCCGGTGCGCCGCTGCCCACATGGTCGACACCGGGCGCGGTGTACAGGCGCATGAAGCGGTCCACGTTCTCGCGGCCCATGCGTGCCACCACCGACTCGTAATAGCGGATGCCCGCGAACGGGCTCTGCGCGTAGTCGGCCATGTGCTCGAGCATCAGCAGCTTGCCGCCGCGCGCGTGGAAGGCGCTCAGGTCGGGGTTGGTCGAGTCCATCAATTGCGACACGGTGGCGATGCGGGCCGCGAAGTCTTCGGCGCGGTAGTTGCGCACGTCGAGCGACGGATTGCGCGCGTAGAAATACTGCAGCGCCCCGCTGCCGTAGAACCATGCGATGCCGTTGCTCGGCTGCGGCGGCACGGTCGGCGCGGCGGAGCCGGTCCACCACGCGTTCCAGCCGCCCATCGAGGCGAAGGCCGGCGTGCCTTCACCGCCGATGCCCCAGCCCGGGTACTCGGTGACGCCATGCGCCAGCGGCACGGGCGAGCGCCACGGCGAGCGCAGCGTGCGCACCGCCTGCACCTGCGCGTCGTTGAGGCAGTTGTCGCCGCTCGTGCCCGCTGCGCAGCGCAAAGTGGTCGGATCAAAGCGCTGCAGGCAGGCCACCGGGTTCGACACGATGCGGTCGGCCACGCCATCCGTCGCGTCGCACGACGCAAGCACCGCGTTGTGCACCAGCTGCACCTGCGCGGGCCGCAGCCAGCCTTCGCCGAAGGTGGCGATGCCGTTGCGCGTGCCCGCATGCTGCAGCCCCGTCCAGTTGATCACCGGCACGCGGCTGAAGATGCCGTCGAAGTCCTGCGGATAGCGCTGCGCCATCGTGAGCGCCTCGCGCCCGCCTTCGGAGCTGCCCATGAAGTAGAGCTTCTGCGGTGCGTGGCCGTAGGCGCGCTGCGTCAGCGCCACCGCCACGTCGCGCACCTTCTTGTACGAGGCATGCGCGAAATTCACGAGCGCCTCGTCGTTGAGCGCGAAGGCCTGCGGCGGCTGGCCTTGCACGTTCTGGTGGCCGGAGTCGGTGCCGTAGGTCACGTAGCCCTGCGCCAGCGGCGTGGGCAGGTCGAAGCGTGCGGCAGGCACCAGCGCCAGGCCGGTGATCAGCGTGCCGTTGAAGCCCCCGCCGCCGTACTGCACGCTGCGCCCGTTCCACGCGAGCGGCAGGTTGACCTGGAACAGGATCGGCGGCGCGCTCGCGTCGACCGGTGCGATGCGCCCGAGCACCTTGCAGTACGCGGGCATTGCCGGCGTGATGCGCGACGCAGGGCTGGGGCCGCGCTCGGCAACGGCCAATGCAGACGCCGGCACGAGCGCTGCCGAGTCGATCGTCGCCGCGCCGCTGGGCAGGCCGATGGCGGTGGCCGCCACCGGCGCGGTGAGCGCCGCACAAGCCTGGGTCGGATCGGCGCCGAGGCCGAGGCGCGTGGGGCCGGTCGGGGCCGTGCCGCATGCGACGAGCAAGGCGGCGGTCGCCAGCATGGCGCCCCCGCTGAACACTGTCTGGGGGATCGCCATCTGTCTGTCTCCTGGTTGTTTTGTGTGATCGGCCGCCGCTACCGCGCCACGCCCAGCAGCCGGTCGAGCACTTCCGGCTGCGCGCGCAGCGCCGCCGCGGTGTCGGCATGCACGATGGTCCCGTGGTCGAGCACCACGGCCTGGTCGGAAATCGCGAGGATCGCCTGCGGGTGCTGCTCCACGATGATCGCGGCCAGCCCTTCGCCCTGCGTGATGCGGCGGATGGCGCGCAGCAGCTCTTCCACGATGATCGGTGCGAGGCCTTCGAGCGGCTCGTCGAGCAGCAGCAGCTTGGGGTTGAGCACCAGCGCGCGGCCCACGGCCAGCATCTGCTGCTCGCCGCCCGACAGCTGCGTGCCCAGGTTGGTCTTGCGCTCGGCCAGGCGCGGGAACATCTCGTAGACGCGCTGCGGGTTCCACTGGCCCGGGCGCTCCACGGCCGTCAGGTTCTCGTGCACCGTGAGCGACTTGAAGATGTTGCGCTCCTGCGGCACCCAGCCGATGCCGGCCGCCGCGCGCTGGTGCGGCTGCAGCTTGTGCAGCGCCGACTGCCCGCCGAGCGCGATGGTGCCGCCGTGCTGGCGCGTGGCGCCGGCCAGCGTGTTGATGAGCGTGGTCTTGCCGGTGCCGTTGCGGCCCAGCAGCGCGAGCGTCTGGCCCTCGCCGAGCGTGAAGGCCACGTCGTGCAGCACCACGGCCTCGCCGTAGCCGGCGCTCAGGTTTTCGATGCGCAGCAGTTCAGACATGGGCATGTTCTCCGTGGCCCAGGTAGACCTCTTTGACCTTCGGGTCATTGGCGATCGTCTCGGGGTCGCCTTCGGTCAGCAGCGCGCCGTTGACCAGCACGGTCATGCGGTCGGCGAAGCTGAACACCAGGTCCATGTCGTGCTCGATGAGCAGCACCGACACGTCGGCCGGCAGCGCGGCCACGGTCTGCAGCAGCTCTTCGCGCTCGCCGGCGGGCACGCCCGCCACGGGCTCGTCGAGCAGCAGCACGCGCGGCTCGCAGGCCAGTGCGATCGCGATCTCCAGCAGGCGGCGCTTGCCGTAGGCCATGAACTTCGTCTGCTGCTGCGCGACGTCGGCGAGGTGGAACTGCTCCAGCAGCTGCCCGGCCCGCTCGGCGATGCGCTTGTCCGCACCCAGCGGGCGCCACCATTGCGCGCCGATGCCCTGGTGCTGCGACACCACGAGCGCCAGCGTTTCCAGCGGCGTCATCGAGTCGAAGAGCTGGCTGATCTGGAAGGTGCGCACCAGCCCGCGCGCCACGCGCTTGTGCGGCGCGAGCGTGGTGATGTCTTCGCCGAGCAGCGAGATGCGGCCTTCGGTGGGCGTGAGCACGCCCGTCAGCAGGTTGATCAGCGTGGTCTTGCCGGCGCCGTTCGGGCCGATGAGCGCATGGCGTGCGCCGCGCTTCAGTTCCATCGTGACGTTGTTCGTGGCGGTGATGCCGCCGAAGCGCATCACGAGGCCTTGCGTCGAGAGCACGGTGTCGGTCATGCCGCACCGCCCTTCTTCTTTGCAGTGCCGAACCATGTCCACGGCTTGAGCAGGCGGTCGCGTCCCACGAGCACCAGCAGCACGAGGATGAGGCCGATCCAGAACATCCAGTACTGCGGCGTCACCGAGGACAGCCAGGTCTGCAGCAGCTTGAAGACGATGGCGCCCGCCACGCCGCCGTACAGCCAGCCCACGCCGCCGATGACCAGCATCAGCAGCACGTCGGCCGAGCGGTCGAAGGCCAGCACGTCGAGCGAGGCGAAGCCGGTGGTCTGCGCCAGCAGCGCACCCGCGGCGCCCGCGATGCCGGCGGCCACGGTGTAGACCACGGCGAGCCGCGACACCACCGGGATGCCGATGGCCATGGCGCGCAGCCGGTTGTCGCGGATGGCCTTGAGCGTGGCGCCGAAGGGCGAATGCACGATGCGGCGCATCACGAGGAACAGCACGAGCATCACGGCCAGCGAGTACCAGGCGGCCGTGCGGCCATACAGGTCGAATTCGAAGAGGCCGAGCACCGGCCCCATCACCACGCCCTGCAGGCCGTCGGCGCCGCCGGTGAGCCAGTCGAGCTTGTTGGCCAGTTCGAGCAGCAGCAGCGCGGTGCCCAGCGTGACCATGAGCCGCGTGAGGTCGCTGCCGCGCAGGATGGTCACGCTGGCCACGAGGCCCAGCACGGCCGACAGCACGGTGGCGAACACGAGGCCGACGGTCGGGTCGGGCATGACCAGCTTGGCGAACAGCGCGGCGGCGTACGCGCCGAAGCCGAAGAAGGCGGCATGGCCGAGCGACACGATGCCGGTGTAGCCGAGGATGAGGTCGAGCGACATCGCGAACAGCGCGACGATGGCGATCTCGTTGACCAGCAGCGAGTGCGAGGGCATGGCCAGCGGCAACGCGAAGGCCACGGCCCAGACCACGAACTCCCAGGGCCGCCAGCGCGCGGTGCGCAGCAGGGCCGATTCATAGGCAGGCGCGCTCATGTCAGCGGCCCCCCTTGCGCGTGAACAGCCCTTGCGGCCGCCACATGAGGATCAGGATCATGAGCAGGTAGACGGTGAACGCGCCCATCTTCGGAATGAAGTACTTGCCGGCCACGTCGGCAATGCCGAGCAGCAGCGCGGCGGCGAGCGGCCCGGTGATCGACGAGGTGCCGCCGACCGAGACGACGATGAGGAAATAGATCATGTACTTGAGCGGGAAGGTCGGGTCGAGCCCGAGGATTTCCGCACCCAGCGCGCCGCCCAGCCCGGCCAGGCCCGAGCCCACGGCGAAGGTCAGCAGGAACACGATGTTGACGTTGATGCCCAGGCCGGCGGCCACGCGCGGGTCGTCGACGGCGGCGCGCAGGCGGCTGCCGAAGCGGGTCTTCGAGAGGATGAGCTGCAGCACCACGGTGAGCACGGCGCACACGGCGATGATGAAGATGCGGTAGTGGCCCATGCCCAGCAGGAACGCGCCGTCGCCGAACTCGCTGCGCCCGCGCAGCCATTCGGGCAGCTGCAGGTTCTGCTGCGACGAGCCGACGAAGTAGTCGACGGCCGCGACGGCCATGAACGCCAGCCCGATGGAGAACAGCACCTGGTCCAGGTGCGGTTTGCCGTACATCGGCCGGTAGAGCGTGCGCTCCAGCAGCGCGCCGGCCAGCGCGACGACGATGAACGCGAGCGGCAGGCAGGCCAGGAACGGCACGCCGAACTTCTGCATCGCGAACACGGTGAGATAGCCGCCCGCCATGGCGAAGGCACCGTGCGCGAGGTTGATGAAGTTCATCAGCCCGAGCGTCACGGCCAGCCCCACGGCGAGGACGAAGAGCAGCATGCCGTAGGCGATGCCGTCGAAAAGAATGGTCAGCATGTCGGTTGTCTGGGTCTGGTGCGGTCGTTCAGGATGCTGCTATTCGGGGTGCGTGCACAGGCCACCGGGTACTTCCCTCCGCGAATGTCCCCCGGGCTTCGCCCCTCCTCCTTGATTTCGCTGCGGGAAGCACCCAGTGTCCTGAGCACGATGGGCGCGGTCGTTGTGCGGGCCGATCAACATGTGCTCTGAACACGCTCACGTCGATGGGGTGCCTTGCGCAGCGAAATCAAGGAGGAGGCCGAAGGCCGGGGGACATTCGCGGAGCAAGGCACCCCGTCGGCGGGAGCGCCGCCCTGAACGGCAGCGCTCCCACGCGACGAAGCAAAAATTACTTGGCCTTGCCCGGGTCCTTCACGCCCTTCAGCACGTCGAACTCGATGTTGTAGAGCTGCCCGTCCTTCTTTTCAACCTTGCGCAGGTACACGTCCTGCACGATGTCGCGCGTCTGCGCATCGATCAGCACCTGGCCGCGCGGGCTCTCGAAGACCTGGCCCTTCATGGCGGCCAGCAGCGCTTCGCCGCCGCCCTGGCCCTTGGTGGTCTTGAGGGCTTCGTAGATCACGCGCATGCCGTCATAGCCGCCCACGGCCATGAAGTTGGGGCGCATCTTCGGGTTGGCTTTCTGGAAGGCCTCGACGAACTTCTTGTTCAGCGCCGAGGGGTGCGCGGCCGAGTAGTGGTGCGAGGTGACCACGCCCAGCGCGCCGTCGCCCATGTCGTTCAGCTGATCGTCGTCCGTCACGTCGCCGGTGGCGATCATCTTGATGCCGGCCTTGTCCATGCCGCGCTCCAGGAACTGCTTCATCACCGCCGCGCCCGCGCCCGAGGGCACGAAGACGAACAGCGCGTCGGGCTTGGCGTCGCGCACCTTCTGCAGGAACGGCGCGAAGTCGGGGTTGCGCAGCGGCACGCGCAGCTTCTCGAGCACCTTGCCGCCGTTGAGCTGGAAGCGGTCGCTGAAGAACTTCTCGGCGTCGTTGCCGGGGCCGTAGTCGGTGACCAGCGTGACCACCGACTTCACACCGTTCTTGGGCGCCCAGTCGCCCATCACCACCGACACCTGCGGCAGCGTGAAGCTGCTGCGCACGATGTAGGGCGAGGCCTCGGTGATGCTCGAGGTGGCCGCGGCCATCACGACCTGCGGCGTCTTCGACTGCGTGGCCAGCGGCGCGGCGGCCAGCGCGGCCGGCGTGATGCCGAAGCCGGCGATCACGTTGACCTTGTCGTTGACGATGAGCTCCTGCGCCAGGCGCTTGGTCACGTCGGGCAGGCCGGTGTCGTCCTTCACGATCAGCTCGACCTTCTTGCCGGCCACGGTGTCACCGTTCTGAGCCATGTACAGGCGCGCGGCGGCCTCGATCTGGCGGCCGGTGGAGGCCGACTGCCCCGTCATCGGCAGGATCAGGCCGATCTTGAACTTGTTGTCCTGGGCGCTGGCCACAGGCAGCGACAGCGCGGTGGCGAGCGCAATCGCCGAAAGGCCGGCGGTCTGGATGAGATGGCGTCTTTGCATGGATTTTTTCCTTTGAGGGACGGAACGCGAAACCGGGCGTATTTTGAACAATTCGCAACAATTGACGGAGCAGGCAACCACCTACCCACCCGCCGCACGGGTCTTTGTTGCGCGATCAGTCGAATGGTTGCGCGATGATCGCGCAACCGATGTTTTCAACGGTCCGGGCGGTACGCGGAATCGAGCGTGAGCGTACCCACGGCGCGTGACACACAGGCGCAGATGCGCGTGGTCGCCTGCTTCTCGTGCGGGCTCAGGAACACGTCGCGGTGATCGACCTCGCCGTCCACGGCCAGCACGTCCATGGCGCACAGGCCGCACTCGCCGCGCTTGCAGTCCGACAGGGTCTGCACGCCGGCCGCATCGAGCGCGTCGAGCAGGGTGCAGTCGGCCGGCACGGTGATCGAGAGGTCGTGGCGCGGAATGCGCACGGTGAAGGCCTGCGTGGCAAGGCGGCCGCTGCTGCCGAAGGTTTCGAAGCGCAGGTCGGCGAGCGGCCGGCCGGCCGCCGCCCACGCGCGCTTGACGGCCTCGAGCATCGGCACCGGGCCGCAGGTGTAGAGCTGGCCGCCGGGCGGCAGCGCGGCGATGGCGGCGTCGAAGTCGATGGGCGCGGCACCTTCGTGCGCCTGCACGCCGGCCTCGCCCAGCGCGTCGCGCAGGGTGTCGAGGTAGCCGAACTCGCCCGCGTGGCGCGCGCCGTACAGCATGGCCACCGGCACGCCGCGGCGTCGGGCCAGCGCGCCCAGGCGCTGCGCCATCAACACCAGCGGCGTGATGCCGATGCCGCCGGCCACGAGCAGGTAGCCGGGCGCCGCGAGGTCGAGCGGAAAGTGGTTCTGTGGCGCGCTCACCTGCAGCCGGTCGCCCTCGGCCAGCCGCCACATCGCGCGCGAGCCGCCACGGCCGTCGTCCAGCCGCTTGACGGCGATGCGCCAGCAGCTGCCGTCGCCCTCGCCCACCAGCGAGTAGGAGCGCGTCTGCACGCGGCCCTGCTCGGTCATCACCTGCACCTGCAGGTGGGCGCCGGGCTCATGCGCGGCGACGAAGTCGGTGTCGGGGCGCAGCGTGAACTCGCGCACGGTGGGCGTGACGTCGCGCAGCGCCACCACCTGCGCCTGCATCCATTGAAGATCGCTTTTCATCGGGGAACACCAGCGGGGAAAGAAAGAAAAAGGAAGTCGTCGATCAGCCGCGACGGCGGATCAGTTGCACGCCCGGCAGCGGACGCTGTTCGGCGCTCGGCGTGCCGTGCAGCGCCTCGCGCAGGTTGCGCCGTGCGATGCGGCTGTGCTCGCGCATCAGCGCCTCGGCGCGCGAGCCCTCGCCGGACTCGATGGCGTCGAGCACCTGCAGGTGCTGGTCCTGCGCGATCACGAGCATGTCGCGCGCGGCCGGCGAATTGGCCTGCACGATGACGAAGCCCGAGGGCGAGGCGAACGGCAGGTTGACCACGCGCTCGAGCTGCTGCGCGATGACGGGGCTGCCCGCCATCTCGCACAGCAGCGCATGGAATTTCTCGTTGTGCGTCACGTAGCGCGAGAAGGCCGCGTCGTCGAGCGCGGGCTCGCGCAGCAGCTCGTCGATGCGCGTGAGGCAAGCGCGCGCTTCGCGCAGCACCACGGGCGCCGCGCCGCGCTCGGCCGCCAGCCGCGCCACCAGGCCTTCGAGCGTGCCGCGCAGCTCGATGGCGTCGGCCACGTCGCGTTCGGAAAAGGTGCGCACCGCATAGCCGCCGTTGGGCAGCGCTTCGAGCAGGCCTTCCTGTTCGAGACGCATGAGCGCGCTGCGCACCGGCGTGCGCGACACGCCGAGCTGTTCGGAGATGGCGACCTCGGCAATGCGTGCGCCGCCGGGCAGCTCGCCCGCCAGGATCATTTCGCGCAGCCGCAACTGCGCCTTCACGGCCTGCGAACTGCCGCTGTCGCCGGGCTCGGCGGGAGAGACGGTGGCGACCTTCATCACGCGGCCTGGCTCTCTGGGGCGGGACGGATCGGGATCGCGGCGCGCGCGGGCCGTTCCTTCTCGATCATGCGGTCGATGAGGCGCCGCGCCCACATCGAGCCGGCGTCGATGTTGAGGTTGTAGAACTGGTGGTCGGGGTGCTCGTCGATGGCTTTCTGCTGTGCCTCGAGCACGATCTCGTCCTCGCGGAAGATGCCCGAGACGCCCTCGCGCAGCTCGTGCGTGAGGCGCTGTTCGCCCAGGCAGTAGTTGCGCGCGAAGGCCCAGAAGTACAGGCAGGTCTTGTCGGTCTCGGGCGTGATGGTGTTGAGCACATAGCCGTTGACGCCCTTGCTGCGGTCGCCGGGGTTGCTGCCCGACGGCACCGCGCCACTGCCCGCCTCGGCCACGCCGACGTCGATGTTCACGGTGCACGGACCTTCGAAACGGATGATCTGCCAGCGGTCGACCTTGCCCGTGTAGCCGCGCGCGTGGCGGATCTGGTTGCCCCAGAACGGCGGCGCGTCGATGTTCTCCATCCAGCGCGTGACGGTGGCCGAGCGGTCGCCGTGCGTGGCAACGAAGGGCGCCTCGGCCACCTCGCGGTTGCCGATGGACGAGCCGTGCACGAAGGTCTCGTGCGTGAGGTCCATGAGGTTGTCGACCACGAGGCGGTAGTCGCAGTGGACGCGGATCATCTTGCCGTCGCCGGCCCAGGCCGGGTCGTCGTTCCAGTGCATGTCGGGCACCAGCGCCGGGTCGGCCTTGGCCGGGTCGCCGGGCCAGATCCACACGAAGCGGTGCTTCTCGACCACCGGAAAGCTGCGCACGCAGGCCGAGGGGTTGAGCGTCTCCTGGCTCGGCATGTGGGTGCAGCGGCCCTGGCTGTTGTAGACCAGGCCGTGGTAGCCGCAGACCAGCTCGTCGCCCTCGAGGCGGCCCAGCGACAGCGGCATCAGCCGGTGCCAGCAGGCGTCTTCGAGCGCGGCCACCTGGCCGTCGGTGCGGCGAAACAGCACCACTTTCTGGTTGCAGATGGTGCGTGGCAGCAGCGCGTGACGCACTTCGACGTCGTAGGCGGCGGCATACCAGGCGTTGAGCGGAAAGGCGGTCGTGGGCGTCTTCATGAATACGCAATGTATACATAACAGAGAGAAATTCCAGTATGAAACCCCTTATTCGAGGGTAAATACTGACGTCTACGTATACAAACAGGCTTTTCACGAAGGCGCTAGGATTCCGCTCGTTCACAGTCACGACGGAGTTCATTCCATGTCCCAGCATGCCGCCCTGCCCGCCCGCTACGACCACGTGGGCAGCTTCCTGCGCCCGCAGTACCTGCTCGAAGCCCGCGAGCAGAAAGCCAAGGGCCAGATCACGCCCGAGCAACTGCGCGAGGTCGAAGACAAGGCCATCACCGAGATCGTCCGCTTCCAGGAAGACATCGGCCTCAAGAGCATCACCGACGGCGAGTTCCGCCGCACCTACTTCCACATCGATTTCCTCGACCAGCTCGGCGGCGTGAAGACCGACATCCCGGTCACCATCCGCCGCCCCGACGGCACCGAGGAACTGGCGCCGCCCGCGATGCGCGTGATCGACAAGGTGCGCCACGTGAAGGACATCCAGCTCGCCGACTTCCAGTACCTCAAGAGCCAGGTCTCGGCCGGCCGCACGCCGAAGGTGACCATCCCCTCGCCAACGATGCTGCACTTCCGCGGCGGGCGCGCGGGCATCAGCAAGGACGCGTACCCTGAGCTCGACCCCGTGTTCTACGACGACGTGGCCAAGGCCTATGGCGACGAGTTGCGCTCGCTGGCCGCCGCCGGCTGCACCTACGTGCAGATGGACGACACCAACCTCGCCTACCTGTGCGACGAGCACATGCGCGAAGCCGCCCGCAAGCGCGGCGACGACCCGAACGAGCTGCCGCACCGCTACGCCGCCTTCATCAACAAGGTGGTGGCGCAGAAGCCGCCGGGCATGCTGCTGGCCATGCACCTGTGCCGCGGCAACTTCAAGAGCACGCACGCCGCGGCCGGCAACTACGAGCCGGTGGCCGAGGCGCTCCTGAAGGAGATGGACCTCGACGCCTACTTCATGGAGTACGACGACGCCCGCTCGGGCGACTTCAAGCCGCTGCGCTACCTGCCCAAGGGCAAGACGGTGGTGCTCGGCCTCGTGACCACGAAGTTCGGCGAGATGGAAGACAAGGACGAGCTCAAGCGCCGCATCGAGGACGCCAGCAAGTACGCCTCGCTCGACCAGCTCGCGCTGTCGCCGCAGTGCGGCTTCTCCAGCACGGTGCATGGCAACAACATCGCGGTGGAAGCACAGCGCAACAAGCTGCGGCTCGTGGTCGAGACGGCGCAGGAGGTCTGGGGCTCGACCTGACGCGCGCTTTCTGTTGAAGTCGGGGGCATGACGACGACGCAGATTTACTCCGGCCCCCTCAGCATGTTCGGCGCAAAGGTGCAGATCGCCGCGTACGAAAAAGGCATCACTTTCGAGCTCATCATGGTGCCGTTCACCACCGACGACGCCTACGAGCCCAAGCACCCCGAGGTGCTGCGCGTGAACCCGGTGAAGCAGCAGGTGCCGGTGCTGGTCGACGAGGAGGTGGCGCTGTTCGACTCGACACAGATCTTCGAGTACCTCGAAGACCGCCATCCGCAGCCCGCGCTGTGGCCCGAAGGCATTGCCGACCGGGCCCGCGCGCGGCAGCTGGAGCAGAAGTCGGACGAGGTGTTCTTCCCCAACGTCATCAAGCTCTTCGGCTTGCAGGACGCCATGCAGAGCGCCCCGGCCGTGGCCGCATGCGCCGGCTGCGCGCGCTTCTACGAAGAGATGGAAGGCCTGCTCGCCACGCGCGAATACCTGGCCGGCCCTTACTCCTTCGCCGACATCGCCTTCTACATGGCGCATGTGTTCGCCGACCGCAAGGGCGCCGGCATGACCGGGGCCACGCCGCGCCTCGTGGCCTGGCGCGAGCGCGTGGGCGCGCGGCCCGCGGTGCGCGCGGTGGTCGATCCGATGATGCGGTTCCTGGCTTCGCAAGGGCGCGGCGTGCCGGCCTTCCTGCAGCGCTGAGCGGGCACCGAGGCATCACCCGCCCATGCCGGACACCCTCTTCGACTGGCTGCCCTCCCCTTCGCAGCATTTTCTTGTCGTCACTTTCGCGTTGCTGGTCTATGTGCTGACCACGCGCACGCGCCGCGAGCAGCGCGCCCCCACCACCGCCATCGCGTGGGTCATGGGGCTGGTGCTCATGCCCTACGTGATCCTGCCGATGTACCTGCTGTTCGGCCAGCGCAAGCTGCGCCCGGCCGGCGCGCCCCGGCCGCCGCGTTCGCTGCCGCCGGGCCACTGGGCGGCCGACCTGATCGAGAGCTTCGGCCTGGCGCCGCCCGGGCGCTGCGCGATCCGCATGCACGCCGACGGCGAGGCCGCGCGCGAGGCGCTGTTCGAGGTGATCGACGGCGCGCGCCAGCGCCTGGACGTGTGCACCTTCATCATCGGCGACGACGCGCTCGGCCACGCCGTGCTGGCGCGGCTCGCGCAGCGCGCGCGCGAGGGCGTCAAGGTGCGCGTGCTGCTCGACGGCTTCGGTGCGCTCTCGCTGCCGCGCCATCACTTCGACCGGCTGCGCGCGGCCGGCGGCGAGGTGGCGGTGTTCCGCCCCTTCTTCAGCCTGCGCCGCATCGGGCCGCGCAACCTGCGCAACCACCGCAAGCTCACCATCGCCGACGACCGCTGGCTGTGGTCGGGCGGGCGCAACCTCGCGGGCGAGTACTTCTCCGGCAACGACAAGCACCCCGAAGCCTGGCACGACCTGTCGTTCGACCTGCAGGGCAGCGTGGCCGCCGCCGCCGCGCGCCAGTTCGACCACGACTGGAGCTCGGTGCGCGGACGCAAGGCGCGCGCCATCACCGCCGCCGACGTGCCCGCGGGCCCCGGCTGCGCGATGGCCCAGTTCCTGCCGAGCGGCCCCGACCAGACCGAGGACACGGCGCATGCGCTGCTCATCGACGCCTGCTTTCGCGCCGAGCACCGCATCCTCGCGATCACGCCCTACTTCGTGCCCGGCGACGGCCTGCGCGACGCGCTGCGCCTCGCCGCGCGGCGCGGCGTGCAGGTGACCATCGCGATGCCCGCGCAGTCGAACCACCGGCTGGCCGACTTCGTGCGCGCACGCGCCATGCGCGACCTCGCGCGCGCCGGCGTGAGCTTTCGCATGCTGCCCTTCATGGCCCACGCCAAGGCCGTGGTGGTCGACGACGAACTGGCGATGTGCGGCTCGATCAACCTCGACCTGCGCAGCCTGCTGCTGAACCACGAGGCGGCGGTGGTGTTCTACGGCCACGAAGACATCGAATGGCTGGCCGAATGGATCGAGACCACCGCCTCGGCCGGCGAGTCCTACCGCGCGCGGCGCCCGGGGCTGCTGCGCGACGTGGCCGAAGGGCTGCTGCTGACCGTCGCCTTCCAGCTGTAGGCGGGCGGTGCATCGCCCAAGATGCACGAATGCAACACAATTGCAACCAATTGAACAATCACACTAGAATCGCCACCGGTTCCGGTGGATGACCGTTCTTCCGGAGCCCCCTGCATTTGCGGGGCAGCCCGCTCCGGCCTGGCCTCATGGGGGCCCACCGAAGCGCCATTCGTACCGCCGTTGTCGTGAGAAAGTGCCCAAATAACAGGCACCACTACAGCGAGGCAAGTTCCCTTCCTACGAGCCCAGAAATTAAGATAAAGGTTCACTGATTGTTGCCACATCGTGTGGAGGAATGAGCGGTCCGCCCGCCCCTTTGCACTGAATGAGCAACCAGTAGTCCCCCGCACTTCAGAAGCATCGGCGCCCGTCAGGGCGTATCGCCTTCGGCGACCTCGATGCGATGCAGGAGCGTGACCGGCAAAGGCGGTCGCCGCGGGGTTTGAGCGCTGGGCGCCGGGCGACACCTTCGCGCGGCCCCAAGCGATCCCCTTTGTTGTCGATCACTGCCGGATTCCCCTGAGCACGGGGAGAAAAATCGATGCCTTTCATTGATTCGCTGCTGGCGCTCGCGCGCCGGCTGGGCGCAGCCTTGCCTGTCGTTTGGGCCCTGCTGCTGCCCTTGTCCGCCGCCCCGACCTGGGCGGCCCTGAACGAAGTCGGCCGCGCCACGCCGAGCGTGCACCGCCTGCGCTTCTTCATCGACCCGCAACTGGCGGTCGACATCGGCGCGCCCGAGGCCGGCCGCCGGCTCGCGCAGTACGTGGCCGACCTCAACACCGTGTTCCAGCGCGAGACGGTGCGCAGCTTCACCTTCGATCCCGCAAAAGACCTGCAGGTCGTCGCGCCCGGCGCGGCGCCGCCCTGCGGCTTCAGCGGTGTGGCCGGCGGCGAGATCGTGCTGTGCGTCGGCCCCTCGAAGCGCGGCTACAGCCACGGCGGCCTGACCACCAGCACCACCTTCCCGCCCACCGGCGTGACCTGGAACCTGAACTGGACCGCCATCCACGACCCGCTGCGCCTGTCGCGCGCCATCACGCCGGCCGCGCCCGAGTCCACCGAGAAGGACTACCTCGGCCGCCAGCTCAAGACCCTGCTGCACGAGCTGGAGCACGTGTTCGGCGCCGGCTCGGGTGAGTACTACAACGCTATCGCCGTCGCCGACACCACCGAGACCGCGCCCGCCAGCGACCTGGCCCTGGTGAAGCACACCGACCGCTACTGGTGGCCGCGCCAGCACTGACGCCTCGACCCGCTGCTGGGCACCGTGTTCGAGCAGCGCTACGACCCGGCCGCCAACCGCGTCGCCACGCTCGGCCTGATCCGCTTCACCGAAGGCACCAAGGCGCAGATCAACACCGACTGGCGCGACTGGCCCAAGCTCGGCAGCTCGAAGTTCATGGCCGCGACCACCGCCACGCAGGTGCGCGTGACCGAACGCGAGAGCGGCGCCGCGCTGACCGGCGCGCCCGTCTCGGTGTGGCGCGACCCGGGCGCCGGCAAGCCGCTGGAGCCGATCGCGCAGGGCATAACGAACGCCGAAGGCCGTTTCGTGTTCGACTGGCGCTGCGGCTTCAGCTGCTTCGCCGTCGGCAAGACGACGTTGCTCGTGAAGGCCCAGGCCGCGGGCCGCGCACCGGGCGCGACCTGGTTCACCATCTTCGACGCCTTCGAGCAGAAGGCCGTGCAGGGGCAGGCCGCCTTCAGCATCGACCTGCCGCTGGGCGTGCCCGACAGCCAGAAGCCGGCCGTGTCCCTGGCTGCGCCCGCGATGGCGACCGTAGGCCAACCGGTGGCGCTGGCGCCCGTGGCGGTCGACAACGTCGGCGTCTTCGGCGTGAAGGTGATCGGCACCGACAGCCTGCCGATCTGCACCTTCACCGCCCCGCCCTACACCTGCCAGTGGACGCCGACCGCGCCGGGCGTGCAGATCATTCGCGTGATCGCCATCGATGCGGCGGGCAATGCCGAGGTCGCGTCGGCGCAGGTGATCGTGCGCGCGCCCGCCGACACCACCGCGCCGACCGTCACGCTGAACGTGCCGCCCATGGCCTCGTCGGCCGCCGGTCTGCCGGTGCGGCTGTCGGCCAGCGCGACCGACGATGTCGGCGTGGCCGAGCTGGCCTTCATCGTCGACGGCAAGACCGTCTGCGCGCTGCGCGCCGCGCCCTACGCCTGCAGCTGGACGCCCGCGCGCGCCGGCCTGGCGAACATCGAGTTGCGCGCCACCGATGCGGCGGGCAACGTCGCCACCACCTCGGCCACTGCGCGCGTCGGCGCGGAGCTGCGGCCCGAAGACCTGTAAGGGGTAGCGCTCGTCAACGCCGGTTCGTGAAGCTGGCGTTGCCCAGCCCGGTGCCGATGGTCAGCACGCCCCAGTGGCGCACGTCGCGCATGAAGGGCAGCTCGCTCAGGCCCTGCACCACCGCATCGTTGTGCATGAGCACCAGCGTCGCGCCCGAGCCGATGATCGGCAGCCGCCGCCACAGCGCGGCCGGCAGGTGGAAGGCGCGGCTCTCCCAGTCGCCCGGCAGGTTCTGCGCGCCGCGCGCAATCGAGCCGTCGGAGCGGATCAGCCCCGGGCAGCCGATGCCGATGAAAGGCGCGAGCCGGATCTTGCGGCGCTCGGCGTAGACGACCATGTCCTCGAGCATGTCGGCGATGCGTTCGACCATGTGGCTGCGGTTCGGGCCGTCGTCGGCGTGGCGCCACTTTTCTCGCTTGACCACCTTGGCGCGCGAGAAGTCGGGCGCCTTGCGGTGGCGCGTCTTCACGATGCCGCAGCGCACGTTGGTGCCGCCGATGTCCACCGCCAGGATCGCGTCGTGCCCCTTCAGGAGCGGCGGCGGCGTCAGGTGCGCCCAGCCGATCAGCCCGCCGTCGTCCACGTTGTGCGACAGCCGGCCCAGCTGCACGTGCACGCCCAGGTCCTCGAGCATCGCGCCCGCCTCCAGGATCGCGCGCTCGCCCACGTCGCTCTCGGGAAAACCGCCGCCAACCACGATGCGCTGCACCTTGCGCCACGAGGGCTGGCGCACGAAGCGCTGGACCACGAAGGCGAGCTCTTCCGCGAACTCCTCGATGGCGCCATGCATCACGTCGCCGGCGGCCGTGGCGGTCTTTCCCTGCAGCGCGCGGTCGAGCTGCTTCTTGCTCAGGTCGCGCGAGTGGGCCGCGCCCAGCGGGTCGCGGCCGGTCTTGCGGCGCCGCTTGCGCCATCGCTCGAGCAGTTCGCGAAACGCCGTCTGGCTGGCCTGGTCGCCGACGAAGCCGTCCTTGTCGCGCAGCTGCAGGCTGTAGCCGTCCACGCGCAGGCCGGGCAGCTCGCGCAGGCCGTGGATGTCGGGACCGGGGGGCGCGTGCCTGGTTTTTTTCATGACGGCCACTATGGGCCGCCGCGCGGCCGTGGCGCATCGGCTTCGCGCACCACGGCGTGTAGGAGACGGACGGGTACGGCTGGCGCAGCGATGCCGATACACTGATCCGGATGCACCTGCCTCGCAGCTTCTGGCACCCCGCCCTGTGGCTTTTCGCGATGCTCTGGCTGGCCGCCGCCGCGCCCCGCGCGCAGGCCGCCGACGAGACGCTGCGCGTCGGCTCCAAGCGCTTCACCGAGTCGTACATCCTGGCCGAGGTGCTGGCGCAGACCGCCGCGCCGCACACCGTGTCGCCGCCCGTCGTGCGGCAGGGGCTGGGCAACACGGCCATCGTGTACGAGGCGCTGCGCTCGGGCGCCATCGACCTGTACGCCGAAT
Organism: Variovorax sp. GW823-FHT02B07; assembly: GCF_058797695.1. Classification (NCBI taxonomy): domain Bacteria; kingdom Pseudomonadati; phylum Pseudomonadota; class Betaproteobacteria; order Burkholderiales; family Comamonadaceae; genus Variovorax; species Variovorax sp. GW823-FHT02B07. The sequence continues at coordinate 1,053,244 of NZ_JBXAJX010000001.1, read as the reverse complement.
ACACCGGCACCATCGCGCTCGAGATCCTCAAGGGCTCGCCCGCCGACACGCGCGAGGCCATGAACGCCGCGCTCGCGCCGCTCGGGCTGGGCGTGGCGATTCCGCTGGGCTTCAACGACGGCTACGCGCTGGCCGTGCGCGCCGCCGACGCCGACAAGCTCGGGCTGCGCACGCTGAGCGACCTGGCCAAACACCCCGAACTGCGCATCGGGTTGTCGAACGAATTCATCGGCCGCGCCGACGGCTGGAAGGGCCTGGCCGCGCGCTACGGCTTCACGCAGACGCCGACCGGGCTCGACCACGGCCTGGCCTACGAGGCGATGACGGCCAAACAGATCGACGCGATCGACATCTACACCACCGACGCCAAGATCGACCACCTCGGCCTGCGCGTGCTCGTGGACGACAAGCAGTACTTTCCGCGCTACGACGCGGTGGTGCTCTACAAGCTCGACCTGCCTGCGCGGCTGCCGAAGGCGTGGGCTGCGTTGCAGACGCTCGAAGGCAAGATCGACGAGCACGCCATGATCGCGATGAACGCGCGCGCCGAACTGCAGGGCGTGCGCTTTGACACCATCGCGCGCGACTTCCTGGCCGGCGCCACCAAGGACGGCAAGACGCCGCCGAGCGCCGCACGCGGCTTCACGGCCAAGCTCTTCGGTCCCGACCTCTGGCCGCTCGCGCGCCAGCACCTGCTGCTGGTGGCGGTGTCGGTCGGCGTGGCCATCCTCATCGGCGTGCCGCTCGCGATCCTCGTGTTTCCGCACCTGCGGTTGCGCGCCGTGGTGCTGGGCTTTGCGAGCGTGATGCAGACCGTGCCGTCGCTGGCGCTGCTCGCGGTGCTGATCTCCTTGCTGGGCGCCATCGGCGCCCTGCCCGCATTGATCGCGCTCACGCTGTATTCGCTGCTGCCGATCATGCGCAACACCGTGACCGGGCTGGCCGAAGTGCCGAATGGACTTCGACTGGCCGGCACCGCGCTGGGCATGACACCGCCGCAGAGCCTTCAGTTGGTGTTGCTGCCTCTCGCGTTGCCCACGCTACTGGCGGGAGTTCGCACCGCGACAGCCATTGCCATCGGCACGGCCACCATCGCGGCTTTCATCGGCGCGGGTGGTTTCGGTGAGCGCATCGTGACGGGGCTGGCACTCAACGATCGCGAGCTGTTGATGGCGGGTGCGTTGCCGGCTGCCGCGATGGCGCTGATCAGTGAAGGGGTCTTCGAGTTGATCGAATTTCTGATGCGTCGCAGTCGCAGGGCACCATTGGCCTGAGCTGTTCAGGGCGACGCTCACGCCGACGCGGTACCTTGCTCCGCGAATGTCCCCCGGGCTTCGCCCTCCTCCTTGATTTCGCTGCGCAAGGCACCGCATCGACGTGAGCGTGTTCAGTGCGGTCGTTGATCGGCGAGCACCCACAGCGCGTCCCGTGCGCAGGACACTGGGTGCTTCCCGCAGCGAAATCAAGGAGGAGGCCGCAGGCCGGGGGACATTCGCGGAGGGAAGTACCCGGTGGCCTGCGCACGCGCCCCGAACCAAGCGGACATAAAAAAGCCCCCAAACAGGGGGCTTTCAACGAGACAAGAAGAAGCGTCAGGCCAACGTGTAAGCCGTCTTCACCGTCGTGAAGAACTCCTGCGCGTACTTGCCCTGCTCCCGCGGCCCATAGCTCGACCCCTTGCGGCCACCGAACGGCACGTGATAGTCCACCCCCGCCGTCGGCAGGTTCACCATCACCATCCCCGCTTGGCTGTGCCGCTTGAAGTGCGTCGCGTACTTCAGCGAGGTCGTCGCAATGCCGGCCGAGAGACCGAACTCGGTGTCGTTCGCCGTCGCCAGTGCCTCTTCGTAGTTCTTCACGCGGATCACGCTCGCCACCGGCCCGAACACCTCTTCGCGATTGATGCGCATGTTCGCCGCGGACTCGCTGAACAGCGCCGGCGACATGTAGTAGCCGTCCGTCTCCAGCTTCAGCAGCTCACCGCCCGCCGCCAGCGTGGCGCCCTCGCCCTTGCCGATGGCGACGTATTCCATGTCCTGGTCGAGCTGCGACTTCGACGACACCGGCCCCACGTCGGTGCCCTGCGCGAGCGCGTCGCCGACCTTGATCTTCGCCATGCGCGCCTTCATCGCCTCGATGAACTTCGGATAGATGCCCTCGGTCACGATCAGGCGGCTCGACGCCGTGCAACGCTGGCCGGTCGAGTAGAACGCGCTCTGCACGCTGAGCTCCACGGCCTGCGCGAGGTCGGCGTCGTCGAGCACCACCTGCGGGTTCTTGCCACCCATCTCGAGCTGCACCTTCTTGTGGTTGGTGACGCACTGCACTGCGATGTTGCGGCCCACGCCCACCGAGCCGGTGAAGCTGATCGCGTGGATGCCCGGGTGGTTCACCAGCGCATCGCCGATCACGCTGCCGCGCCCCATCACCAGGTTGAACACGCCGGCCGGAATGCCCGAGCGGCTGATGATCTCAGCCAGCGCCCACGCGCAGCCCGGCACGAGGTCGGCGGGCTTGAGCACCACGCAGTTGCCGAAAGCCAATGCGGGCGCGATCTTCCAGGCGGGAATGGCGATGGGGAAGTTCCACGGCGTGATGAGCCCGACCACGCCGACCGGCTCGCGCGTGATCTCCACGCCGATGCTCGGACGCACCGACGGCAGCACCTCGCCCGACAGGCGCAGGCACTCACCCGCGAAGAACTTGAAGATCTGCCCCGCGCGCGTGGCCTCGCCGATGCCTTCGGCCTTGGTCTTGCCCTCTTCGCGCGCCAGCAGCGTGCCGAGCTCTTCCTTGCGCGCGAGGATCTCGGTGCCGATCTTGTCGAGCGCATCGGAGCGCGCCTGGATGCTGCCCGTCGCCCAGGCGGGGAAGGCGGCGGTGGCTGCTGCCACAGCCGCGTCGACGTGACCCTTGTCGCCCTGCGTGTACTGGCCCAGCACGTCGGCCAGGTTGCTGGGGTTGATGTTGGGGCTGTAGCTTTGGCCAGCCAGCCATTCGCCATTGATGAGGTTGTTGAATTCAGTCATCGTCGATGTCCTTGTGTGCGTGTTGCGGTGAGGAGGTTGGAAAAGTCCCAAGGCTAGGTGGCGCCTTCGGACTCCACGTAGAGGGCGTACAGCGAATGGCTGGCCGCCATGTAGAGGCGGTTGTTCTTGGGGCCGCCGAACGTCAGGTTGGCACAGCGTTCGGGCAGGCGGATGAAACCGATGGGCTTGCCTTGCGAATTGAAGATCTTGACGCCATCGAGGTCTTCGGATTTCGCCTGCGGCTGATAGACCTTCATGCCGTTGCCGGCATCGACGGGTTCGGGAGCGACGGCGCCGTTCCAGCCCCAGCCCATCCAGAGATTGCCGTCGCGGTCGACGCGAAAGCCATCGAGCGCCGCAGCGCCCGTGCCATCGATGAGCTTCACCTTGTTCGACACGCTGCCATCGACCGCCACGTCGTAGCTCCAGAGGCTGCGGTTGGGCGTGCCCTTCCACTCGACAACGTAGAGCTTTTTCTCGTCCGGCGAGAAGGCCAGGCCGTTCGGGTTCACGAGGTCGGTGATCACCGCCGAGAGCTGGCCGTCGGGCGTGAGGCGGTACACGTTGGTCGTCGCCTGCTCGGGCGCGGCCTTCTCGCCTTCCCACGTGCCCGAGATGCCGAAGATCGGATCGGTGAACCACACGGTGTCGTCCGATTTCACGACCACGTCGTTCGGCGAGTTCAGGCGCTTGCCCTGGTAGCGGTCGGCCAGCACGGTCACGCGCCCGTCGGATTCGGTGCGCACCACGCGCCGCGTCACCGAGTGCTCGCAGCTGATGAGGCGGCCCTGCCGGTCACGCGTGTTGCCGTTGCAGTAGCCGGCGTTCGCCTTGTGGACCTTGAACTCGCCGGTCTTCTCCTCGTAGCGCATCAGACGGTTGTTCGGGATGTCGCTGCACACGAGATAACCCTCGCGCGGCAGGTACACCGGGCCCTCGGCCCAGCGCATGCCGGTGCCGACCTGCTCGAGCGTGCTGCTGTAGATGCGGTACTTCGCAAAGCTGGGGTCGAGGATCAGCACCGACGGATCGGGATACCGCTGCTGCGGCTTGTAGGGAAACGACTGGGCGCCCGCGACGGCGGCCACGGCGCCGAGTGCCGAGCCGGCAGCCGCTTGCAGCAGGCGACGGCGATCCATGTGCTTGTTCATTCAGTCTCCTTGGATGTTTCAGCCGTCAGCGCACGAAGGCACCGGGCGCTCAGCGGACCATGCAGGGGCGCTTGTTGTCGAAGGTCCAGTTCGGAATGAGGAACTGCATCGCCTGCGCATCGTTGCGCGCGCCGAGGCCATGTTTCAGGTACAGCTGGTGCGCCTTCTCGACCTCGGCCATGTCGAGCTCGATACCCAGGCCGCCGCGCGTGGGCACCTGCACGAGGCCGCCCTCGATCTGCAGCGGCGCCTTCGTGAGGCGCTGGCCGTCCTGCCAGATCCAGTGCGTGTCGATGGCCGTGACCTTGCCGGGCGCGGCGGCGGCCACGTGCGTGAACATCGCGAGCGACACGTCGAAGTGGTTGTTCGAATGCGAGCCCCAGGTCAGGCCCCAGGCCTGGCACAGCTGCGCCACGCGCACCGAGCCCTGCATCGTCCAGAAGTGCGGGTCGGCCAGAGGAATGTCGACCGACTGCAGCGACAGGCTGTGCACCATCTCGCGCCAGTCGGTGGCGACCATGTTGGTCGCGGTCGGCAGGCCGGTGGCGCGGCGGAACTCGGCCATCACCTCGCGGCCCGAGAACACGCCCTCGGCGCCGCACGGGTCTTCGGCATAGGCCATCACGCCGTGCAGGTCGCGGCACAGGCGGATGGCGTCGGCCAGCAGCCAGCCGCCGTTGGGGTCGAGCGTGACGCGCGCCTGCGGAAAGCGCGCGTGCAGCGCGCGGATGGCTTCGACCTCTTCCTCGCCGCGCAGCACGCCGCCCTTGAGCTTGAAGTCGGTGAAACCGTAGCGCGCATGCGTGGCCTCGGCCAGTCGCACGATGGCCTCAGGGGTCATGGCCTCTTCGTGGCGCAGGCGGAACCAGTCGTTGTCGGCGCCGGGGTCGGTCTCGTACGGCAGGTCGGTCTTGGTGCGGTCGCCCACGTAGAAGAGGTAGCCGAGCATCTGCACCGCATCGCGCTGCTGGCCTTCGCCGAGCAGCGCGGCCACGGGCACGCCCAGGTGCTGGCCCAGCAGGTCGAGCAGCGCGGCTTCGGCGGCGGTCACGGCGTGGATGGTCACGCGCAGGTCGAAGGTCTGCAGGCCGCGCCCGCCGCTGTCGCGCGCGGCAAACGCACTGCGCATGCGGTTGAGCACGGCGTTGTGGTTGCCGATGGGCTGGCCCACGATGAGGTCGCGCGCATCTTCGAGCGTCTGGCGGATCTTCTCGCCGCCCGGCACCTCGCCCACGCCAGTGTGGCCGGCGCTGTCGGTGAGGATCAGCAGGTTGCGCGTGAAGAACGGGCCGTGCGCGCCGCTGAGGTTCATCAGCATGCTGTCGTGGCCCGCAACGGGCACGACGCGCATGGCGGTGACGACGGGCGCGCCCGACACGACATGGGAAACGGATTCAGGACTTGTCATCTTCGGGCTCGGTGGCTCAGTCTGCGGTGATGTGGCGGGTGTCGATCAATGTCTTCCATCGCGCCCACTCGCGCAACTGGAAGGCGGTGAAGTCCTCGGGCGTGCTGGCGACGATTTCCAGGCCCTGGTCGAGCATGCGCTTCTTGGTATCGGGGTCCTGCATGGCGGCGATGACCGCGTCGCTCAGCTTCTTCTTCGTGGCGGGCGGCAGGCCCTTGGGCGCGGCCATGCCCTGCCACGAATAGACCTCGGCGCCCTTCACGCCAGCCTCGGCGAGCGTGGGCACGTCGGGCAGCACGGGCGAGCGCTTGTCGCCGGTGACGGCCAGCGCGCGCAGCTTGCCGGCGCGGATGTGCGGCAGCACGGCGTTCACGTTCTGGAACGAGAAGTCGACCTGGTTGCCCAGCAGGTCGTTCACCGCCGGCGCGCCGCCCTTGTAGGGCACGTGCACGCCTTCGGTCTTCGATTGCTGCCAGAAGAGTTCGGCCGACAGGTGGTCGGACGAGCCGTTGCCCGAGCTCGCGAACGAGACCTTGCCGGGCGTCTTGCGCAACAGCGCGAGCACGTCGGCCACGCTGCGCTCGGGCCGCGCGACATTCGCCACGAGCACGTTGGGCGCCTGCACGGGCACGCTGATGTAGTCGAAGTCTTTGGTCGCGTCGTAGGGCACGCTCTTTTGCAGATGCGGCGTGACGACGAAGGCGCCGAGCGACGACACCAGCAGCGTGTAGCCGTCGGGCAGTGCGCGCCGCACGAAGCCGGTGCCGATGGTGCCGGTGGCGCCGGGCCGGTTGTCGACCACGAAGCTGCCGCCGAGCTTGCCCTGCAGCTGCTGCGCCAATGCGCGCGCCACCATGTCGGTGGAGCCGCCGGCAGGGAACGGCACGATGATCGTCACGGGCTTCTGCTGCGGCCATGCATCGGCCTGGGCCGAAGCGTGCAGCGGCGTCAGCAGTGCGGTGGCGGCGAGCGCGAGGCCCGTCGCCAGGAATTGCGTTCTCTTCATGCGCGGTGGTCCGATCAGGAAGGAAGGCGCACAGCCTGGCGCGCGAGCAGCTTCCACTCGCCGCCCTGCTTCTGCCAGATGCCGAGGATCTTCAGCGCGACCTTGCCGGGCTTGCCCGAGTCGTTGGTGTCGGCCGTGAGCGTGTGGCGCACGATGGCGGTGTTTCCGTCGACGACCTTGATGGTCTGGTCGGTGATCGCGATGGTCACGAAGTCCGACTTGCGGTCGAGCAGGTCGGCGATGAAGCTGGCCTGCGTGTCGACCTTGCCGCCCGAATGGCCGTAGCTCAGGTCGTCGGCCACCAGCGCGCGCAGCGCGGCCGGCGTCGGGTCGACCATGGCGACGCGCAGCCGCTCGGCGGCCGCGGCCACTGCCGGTTCGGCCGATGCGCCGCTGTTGCTGCCTCCGCTGGCGGCGCAGCCCGCGAACACGGCGGTCGCTGCGGCGGCGAGCAGGAATTTTCTGATGAGCATGTCGTTGTCTCCTGTTTGTTTTGTGGTGCGGTCGACTGTGATCAGTGCCGGCTTACTGCGGGCCGAGCGTGTCGATGAGCGCCTTCAGCGCGTCCATCTCGTCGGGCTTGAGGTCGGTCAGCGGCGCGCGCACGGGGCCGGCGTCGTGGCCGACGAGCTTGGCGCCCGCCTTCACGATGCTCACGGCGTAGCCGGGCACGCGGTTGCGCAGTTCCAGGTAGGGCATGAAGAAGTTCTTCAGCAGGCGGTGCTGCGTGGCCATGTCGTCGTTCGCGACCGCGTGATAGAAGTCCATCGCCGTCTTCGGAATGAAGTTGAAGACCGCCGACGAGTACACGGGCGTGCCCATCGCCTTGTAGGCCGCGGCATAGACCTCGGCCGTGGGCAGGCCGCCCAGGTAGGCGAAGCGGTCGCCCATCTTCTGGAAGATCGCAACCATCGCCTCGATGTCGCCCACGCCGTCCTTGAAGCCGACGAGGTTCGGGTTGCGCTCGGCCAGGCGGGCCAGCGTGTCGGGCTTGAGGCGGCTCGAGGCGCGGTTGTAGACGATCACGCCGAACTTCACGCTCTTGCACACGGCCTCGACGTGCGCGGCCAGGCCTTCCTGGCCGGCTTCGGTGAGGTAGTGCGGCAGCAGCAGGATGCCGTGCGCGCCGGCCTTCTCTGCCGCTTGCGCGCATTGGATGGCGAAGCGCGTCGGGCCGCCGGCGCCGGCAATGATCGGCACCACGCCGCGGCAGGTGTCGACCGCGGTCTGAATGATGCCGGGGTACTCATCGCCGGTCAGCGAGAAGAACTCGCCCGTGCCGCCCGCGGCGAACAGCGCGCTCGCGCCGTAGGGTGCCAGCCATTCGAGGCGCTCGATGTAGCCCTTCTTGTTGAAGTCGCCGTTGCTGTCGAAGTCGGTCAGCGGGAACGAGAGCAGGCCGGAGCCCATGATGGTCTTGAGTTCTTGCGGGTTCATCGGAAGTCGTCCAGTGAAAAAGAGAAATGAGGAAAAGAAAAAAGAAGAAGAAGGGGCCGCTCAGTCGAGCTTGAGATTGGCCTGCTGGATGACCTGCGCCCAGCGCGCGCGCTCCTTGGCGAAGAACTGGTCCTGCTCGGGCGCGGTCATGGTCACGACCTCGGCGCCCTGCCCCGCAAGCCGCGCCCGGATGTCGGGCGTGCGGATGATGCGGACCAGTTCCTTGTTGAGCCGGGCGATCACCGCGTCAGGGGTGCCGCGCGCCGCGACCACGCCCTGCCATGTGCCCGACTCGTAGCCGGGAACGCCCTGCTCCGCGATGGTCGGCACGCTGCCGATCAGCGGCATGCGCGTCGACTTCGACACCGCGATGAGCTTGAGCTTGCCGCTCTGTACATGCGGGTACGTGGCCAACATGCCGTTCATGAGCACCTGCGTCTGGCCCGCGACGGTGTCGAGCACGGCCTGCACGCCGCCCTTGTAGGGCACGTACTCCCACTTGGCGCCGCTCTTGCGCTGCAGCTCGACGCCGGCCAGGTGCGCGGTGCTGCCGCTGGCGGTGACGGCGAAGTTGAGGTCGCTCTTCTTCGACAGCTCGACCAGCTCCTTCAGCGTGTTGGCCTGCACCGACGGGTGCACCACCAGCAGGTGCGGCGAGTAGGCCAGCATGGCCACGCTGCGCAGGTCCTTCGACGGATCGAACGGCAGCTTGGGGTACAGCGACGGGCTGATGGCCAGCGCGCCGAGGTCGCACAGCATGAGCGTGTGGCCGTCGGCCGGCGCCTTGGCCAGCATGTCGGCGCCGAGGTTGCCGTTGGCGCCCGCGCGGTTCTCGATGACCACGGGCTGGCCCAGCGCCTCGGACAGCGGCTGGCCGATGGCGCGCGCAATGATGTCCGACGAGCCGCCCGGCGGGTACGGCACGATGAGACGGATGGGCTTGGAAGGCCAGGTGCCGCCCGCCCCTTGCGCGAACGCGTGCAAGGGCAGGCTGGCGGCCAGTGTGGTGGCGAGGGCGGCGCCGAGCGCGCCGCGTCGGTTGACGGTCATGGGGGCTGTCTCCTGAAGTTCGATGCAGGCATGCGGGGCCGCGATGGCGCCGCATGTTATCAGTCATCGTACAACTAGAAAATCAGCTTGTCCAGACTTGAACCCCGAAAACCCGGGGAGAACTCAGCGCGAAGGGGTGTTGTCGGACGAGGCGGTGCCGTGGCCGGCCGCCTCCGCCCTGGCTTTCTGTTGTTGCGCGGCTTCCTGCGCCATGCGCAGCCGCTCGCGGCTGTTGGTCAGGTGGATGCGCATCGCGGCGCGTGCCGACTCGGGGTCGCGGCGCGCGATGGCCGCGTAGATTTCCTCGTGCTCGCGGTTCACGCGGCTCAGGTAGCTGCCGTCCTGCACGCGGATCGCGCTGATGCGCGTGCGCGGGATGATCGTCGTGCCCAGGTGCCGCATGATGTCGGCGAAGTAGGGGTTGCCGGTCGACTGCGCGATCTCCAGGTGGAAGGCGAAGTCGGGTCCCACGGTGTCGCCGCCCACCTTGACGTTCTGCTCGAACGCGTCAAGCGCCTGGCGCATCGCCACCAGTTGCTCGTCGGTGCGCCGGCTCGCGGCCAGCCCGGCGGATTCGGTCTCCAGGCTGATGCGCAGCTCGAGCACGGCGAGCACGTCGACCGAGGTCGCGATCTCGCCGGGATCGAGGCGGAACACCCCGCCCATGCCACCCGGACGCGGCTGCAGCACGAAGGTGCCCACGCCGTGCAGCGTCTCGACCAGCCCGCCCGCCTGCAGCTTGGACAGCGCCTCGCGCACCACGGTGCGGCTCACGCCGTAGGCCTGCATGATGGCCGACTCGGTCGGCAGCTTGTCGCCGGGGCGCAGCGACTGGCTGCGGATCTTCTCGCCCAGGTCTTCCACCAGCCCGTTCGCCAGACCGCGCGCGCGCTGGCGCGGCCGCCCCACGAAAGCGGCGTTGCCCGCCGGGTTGTCAGCGGTCGTTGTCTGAACTTCGGGATTACCCGCAGTCGTTGAGGCCATGACGACGATCATAATCCCCTCACAGTTGTACGACAACAGATAACTTATCACCTAAAAAACGGTGACGACGTTGTCCACCTCCTCCGCTTCCCCTCACACATCCCGAAGACATGTCGACGCCTGAAGCCCCCTCCCCCCAGCTCGGCCGCCTGCTGCTGACCGGCGCCGCCGGCGGCCTGGGCCGCGTGCTGCGCGAACGGCTCGCGCCTTTTGCGAACGTGATCCGCCTTTCCGACATCGCCGACATCGCGCCGGCCACGGGCGCGCATGAAGAAGTCGTGCCCTGCGACCTGTCCGACAAGGCCGCGGTCGACGCGCTGGTGGCCGGCTGCGACGCCATCGCCCATTTCGGCGGCGTGTCGGTCGAGCGCCCGTTCGAAGAAGTGCTCGAAGCCAACATCAAGGGCGTGTTCAACCTGTACGAAGCCGCGCGCCGCCACGGCGTGAAGCGCGTGGTGTTCGCCAGCTCGAACCACGTGATCGGCTTCTACAAGCAGGACGAGCACATCGACGCGCACGCCGCGCGCCGGCCCGACGGCTACTACGGCCTGTCGAAATCGTTCGGTGAAGACATGGCGCAGTTCTACTTCGACCGCTGGGGCATCGAGACGGTGAGCATCCGCATCGGCTCGTCGTTCCCCGAGCCGGCCAACCGCCGGATGATGCACACCTGGCTCAGCTACCGCGACCTCACGACGCTGATCCAGAAGTCGCTCTTCACGCCCAACGTGAAGCACACGGTGGTCTACGGCATGTCGGCCAACCGCGACCTGTGGTGGGACAACGCCGCCGCCGCGCACCTGGGCTTCGCGCCACAGGACAGCTCCGAGGTGTTCCGCGACAAGGTCGAGGCGCAGCCGAAGGTGGCGCCCACCGATCCGAACGCCATCTACCAGGGCGGCGCTTTCACCGCGCAAGGCCCGTTCGGCGACTGAACGCGCCGCACCACATGCAAGCCGAACTCGTTCTCGACGCACGCAACGGCACGGGCGAAAGCCCGGTGTGGCTGGCCGCGCAGCAGGCGCTGTACTGGGTCGATATTCCCGCGCGCACACTGAACCGCTGGCACGCCAGTGAAGGCCATGCGAAGTGGCAGGCCGATGAAATGATCGCCTGCATCGCTTCGCGCGCCGACCGACCCGGCGAATGGATCGCCGGCATGGAAAGCGGCCTGTTCTCGCTGCGCGAGCGCACCGACGGCACGCTCGCGGCCACGCCGCTCGCCCCGGTGGCGCACGCCGCGCCGGGCATGCGCTTCAACGACGGCCGCTGCGACCGGCAAGGCCGCTTCTGGGCCGGCACGATGCTGCTCGACATGGCCGCCGGCGCACGCGTCGGCCGCCTGTACAGCTACGGCGCCGGCGACGAGAGCGCAGCCCTGAAGCTGGACGACCTGATCGTGCCCAACGGCCTGGCCTTCAGCCCCGACGGCCGCACGATGTACCTGTCGGACTCGCACCCGAGCGTGCAGGCCGTCTGGGCCTTCGACTACGACACCGACACCGGCACGCCCCACAACCGCCGTCTCTTCATCGATATGAAGCCCCTGCCCGGCCGCCCCGACGGCGCGGCGATGGACGTCGACGGCTGCTACTGGATCTGCGGCAACGACGCCGGCCTGGTGCATCGCTTCACGCCCGACGGCCGGCTCGACCGCTCCCTCGCCGTGCCGGTGAAGAAGCCCGCCATGTGCGCCTTCGGCGGCCCGACGCTCGACACGCTGTTCGTCACCTCGATCCGCCCCGGCGGCATCGACCTGTCGGACCAGCCGCTGGCCGGCGGCGTGTTCGCGCTGCGCCCCGGCGTGGCGGGCGTGCCCGAGCCGGCCTTCGGCGGCTGACCCTTTTCTTTTTTATTGACGACAACCACCAAGAGGACGAGACAAATGAAGCTCTACAAGACACTCATCGCACTTGCTGCCGGCGCGGCGGCCGCGTTGACCACGCTGGCTGCCGGCGCCACCGAGTTCCGCTCGGCCGACATCCACCCCGACGACTACCCCACCGTGACCGCCGTGAAGTTCATGAGCGAACGGCTCAAGGCGCTGTCCGGGGGCAAGCACAGCATCAAGGTCTTCAACAACAGCGCGCTCGGCAACGAGAAGGACACGATCGAGCAGACCAAGATCGGCGCGCTGCAAATGGTGCGCGTGAACATCGCGCCCATGAACAACATCTGCCCCGAGACGCAGGTGCCGACCATGCCCTTCCTGTTCCGTTCGGTGGAGCACCTGCACAAGGTGCTCGACGGCCCGGTCGGCGAAGAAATCCTGAAGTCGTGCGAGAAGCAGGGCTTCGTGGGCCTGGCCTACTACGACAGCGGCGCGCGCTCGATGTTCACGGCCAAGAAGCCCGTGCGCAACTTCGCCGACATGAAGGGCCTGAAGGTGCGCGTGCAGCAGTCCGACCTGTGGGTGTCGATGCTCGAGGCCATGGGCGCCAACGCCACGCCGATGCCCATGGGCGAGGTCTACACGGGCCTGAAGACCGGCCTCATCGACGCAGCCGAAAACAACTACCCCACCTACGAAAGCGCGCGCGCCTTCGAGGTCGCCAAGTACTACAGCAAGACCGAGCACTCGATGGCGCCCGAGATGCTGCTGTTCTCCAAGCGCGCGTGGGACAAGCTCTCCACCGAAGAACAGGGCTGGCTGCGCCAGGCCGCCAAGGAATCGGTGCCCTACATGCGCAAGCAGTGGCAGGAGCGTGAAGTGAAGTCGCTGGCCACGGTGAAGGCCGGCGGCGCCGAGATCATCGACGTCGACAAGGCCCCGTTCCAGGCCGCGATGAAGCCGGTGTACGACAAGTTCATCACGGACGCGAAGCTCAAGGACCTGGTCAAGCGCGTCCAGGACACGAAGTAAACAGGGCTCGCCCCCAGGCTTCGCGCACTTCGTGACCCTGCGCCCCTGCCGGGGGCCACGAAGGGGCGGAGCCTCTCCATTTTTCGCGCTGGAAATATGTACACCAAACTTTGCCGCACGCTCGCCCGTGCCTGCATGTGGTTGGGCATCCTCGGTCTCGTCGCGGTGATCTGCGCCGTGAGCTGGCAGGTGTTCGGCCGCTACGTGCTCAACAACACCCCCACCTGGGCCGAGAGCCTCGCGCTGCTGCTGGTGCTCTACGTGACCATGCTGGGCGTGGCCGTGGGCGTGCGCGACGCGGGCCACATCGGGCTTGAATCGTTCCTCGTGCTCGCGCCCGACTGGCTGCGCCTGAAGATGGAATACCTCATCCACGCGCTGATCCTGCTGTTCGGCCTGGCCATGGCCTGGAACTGCGCCTCGCTCGCCGAATCGGTGTGGGACTACCGCCTGCCCACGCTGTGGATTTCCGAAGGCTGGAAGTACGTGCCCGCCGCCGTGTCGGGCGTCCTCATCGTGATGTTCTCGATCGAACACATCATCGCCTTGGCCCAAGGCCGCGAAGTCGAACCCGCCTGGGGCTGAACCTCATCATGACGACCCCTCTTCTCATTCTTTGCCTCTCGTTCACGCTGTTCCTGCTGCTCGGCGTGCCGGTGGCGTTCTCGATCGGCCTGTCGGCCCTGGCCACCCTGCTGTACGAAGGCCTGCCGCTCGCGGTGGGCTTCCAGCAGATGACCTCGGGCATGGGCATCTTCTCGTTCCTGGCCATTCCCTTCTTCATCTTCGCCGGCGAGCTCATGCTCTACGGCGGCATCGCGGACCGCATCGTCAACTTCGCACGCAACCTCGTGGGCCACGTGCGCGGCGGCCTGGGCATGTCGAACGTGGTGGCCTGCACCCTGTTCGGCGGCGTCTCGGGCTCGCCCGTGGCGGACGTCTCGGCCATGGGCGCCGTGATGATCCCGATGATGAAGAAGGAGGGTTATCACGCCGACTACGCGGTCAACGTGACAACCCACGCGGCACTGGTCGGCGCGCTGATGCCGACGAGCCACAACCTCATCATTTACTCGCTCGCAGCAGGCGGCAAGGTGTCGATCGCGGCGCTGATTTTGGCGGCACTGCTGCCGGCGGCGGTGCTCACGTTGAGCAACCTCGCGGCCGCCTACCTGGTGGCCGTGAAGCGCGGCTACCCGGCCGGCAGCTTCCCGGGCTGGGCCATCGTGGCGCGCTCGTTCGCGGCGGCGCTGCCGGGCCTGTTCATCGTGGTGCTGATCCTCGGCGGCATTTTGTCGGGCATCTTCACCGCGACCGAATCGGCGGCGGTGGCGGTGCTCTATGCGCTTGCGCTCACGATCTTCGTGTACCGCACGCTGAAGTGGGAGCACTTCATCAAGGCCGCCTCGAAGGCCGTGCGCACCACGGGCGTGATCCTGCTGCTCATCGGCATCTCGAGCACCTTCGGCTACCTCATCAGCCTGTACGGCGTGGCCGAGCTCACGGGCCAGATGCTGTCGCAGGTGACGACCACGCCGTGGATGATCTTCCTGCTCATCAACATCATCCTGTTCGTGCTGGGCACCTTCCTGGACATGGCCGCGACCATCCTGCTGTGCACACCGATCTTCCTGCCCATTGCACAGCAGTACGGCATGACCTCGGTGCAGTTCGGCGTGGTGATGCTCATCAACTGCGCGCTGGGCCTGAACACGCCGCCCGTGGGCACCACGCAGTTCGTCGGCTGTGCCATCGGCGGGGTGTCGGTGGGCACGGTGATGCGCACGATCTGGCCCTTCTACGGCGCGCTGATCTTCGCGCTCGGCGTGGTCACTTTCGTGCCGGCGTTTTCCACCTGGCTGCCCAGCCTGTTCATGGTGGTGAAGTAAAGAAAAGAGAAAGGGCCTCCCGATGGCCGATGCGAACACCCGACCGCCGCTGTACATCCGCATCCACGCGGCCGACAACGTCGCCATCGTCGCGAACGACGGTGGCCTGAAGGCCGGCACGGCCTTCGACGACGGCCTGGTGCTGGTCGACACCGTGCCCCAGGGCCACAAGGTGGCACTCGTCGACCTGGCCGAAGGCGACGCCATCCGCCGCTACAACGTGGTGATCGGCTATGCGCTCAAGGCGCTGCCGCGCGGCAGCTGGGTGCACGAGCGCGTGATGCGCATGCCGGTCGCGCCCGAGCTCGACGGCCTGCCCATCGCCACGGTCAAGCCCCCTGCCCTGCCGCCGCTCCAGGGCTACACCTTCGAGGGCTACCGCAACGCCGACGGCTCGGTGGGCACGCGCAACATCCTCGCGATCACGCAGACCGTGCAGTGCGTGGCGGGCGTGACCGAGTTCGCCGTGCAGCGCATCAAGGCCGAGCTGCTGCCGAAGTACCCGCATGTGGACGACGTGGTGGCGCTCGAACACAGCTACGGCTGCGGCGTCGCCATCGATGCGCCCGACGCCATCGTGCCGATCCGCACCCTGCGCAACATCAGCCTCAACCCGAACTTCGGCGGCGAGGTGATGGTCGTGAGCCTGGGCTGCGAGAAGCTGCAGCCCGAGCGGCTGCTGCCGCCCGGCACCATCCCGATCACCGACCAGCGCGGTGCGCCCGCCGAAGATCTCGACGTGGTCTGCCTGCAGGACGACGCGCACGTCGGCTTCATGTCGATGATCGATTCGGTGATGCGCCAGGCCGACGCGCACCTCGCGCGCCTGAACCAGCGCCGGCGCGAGACCGTGCCCGCGAGCGAACTCGTCGTGGGCGTGCAGTGCGGCGGCAGCGACGCCTTCTCGGGCGTCACCGCCAACCCGGCCGTGGGCTTTTGCACCGACCTGCTGGTGCGCGCGGGCGCCACCGTGATGTTCTCGGAAGTCACCGAGGTGCGCGACGGCATCGACCAGCTCACCTCGCGCGCATCCACGCCCGAGGTGGCCGACGCCATGATCCGCGAGATGGCCTGGTACGACGCCTACCTCGACAAAGGCCGCGTCGACCGCAGCGCCAACACCACGCCGGGCAACAAGAAGGGCGGGCTGTCGAACATCGTCGAGAAGGCGATGGGCTCGATCGTGAAGTCGGGCTCGGCGCCGATCACCGGCGTGCTCGCGCCCGGCGAGAAGCTGGCGCACAAGGGCCTCATCTACGCCGCCACGCCGGCCAGCGACTTCATCTGCGGCACGCTGCAGCTGGCGGCCGGCATGAACCTGCACGTATTCACCACCGGCCGCGGCACGCCCTACGGGCTGGCCGAGGTGCCGGTGATCAAGGTCGCCACGCGCAGCGACCTCGCGCGCCGCTGGCACGACCTGATGGACGTGAACGCGGGCCGCATTGCCGACGGCGAGGCCAGCATCGAGGACATCGGCTGGGAGATGTTCCGCCTGATGCTCGACGTGGCCAGCGGCCGCAAGAAGACCTGGGCCGAGCACTGGAAGCTGCACAACGCGCTGGTGCTGTTCAACCCGGCACCGGTCACCTGATCGAACCACCCTCACGGAGCACAGCCATGGAAGACCTCAAGGACAAGACCGCCCTCGTCACCGGCGCCAGCACCGGCATCGGCGCCGCGGTGGCCATCGCGTTCGCCGCGCGCGGCATGCGCGTGGCCGTGCACTACAACAGCTCGGCCGATGCGGCGACCCGCGTGGTCGACACCATCCGCGCCGCCGGCGGCACGGCCTTCGCGCTGCAGGCCGACGTGCGCGACACCGCCGCGATCCGCGCCTGCGTGCAGGAAACCACGGCGCAGTTCGGCCGCATCGACGTGCTGGTGAACAACGCCGGCAGCCTGGTCAAGCGCATGCCCATCGCCGAGTTCGACGATGCGCTGTTCGACGAGGTGATGCACATCAACGCGCGCTCGGTGCTGGCCTTCTGCCGCGAAGCCGTGCCGCAGATGCGCAAGCAAGGCAGCGGCGCCATCATCAACGTGACCTCGGTGGCCGCGCGCACCGGCGGCGGCCCCGGCGCCTACCTGTACGCGGGCGCCAAGGGCTTTGTGAGCACCGCCACACACGGCCTGGCACGGGAACTCGTGGGCGACCGCATCCGCGTGAACGCGGTGGCACCGGGCGTGATCCAGACGCCGTTCCAGGACCGCTTCTCGACGCCCGCGATGCTCGAAACCTTCAGGACCGGCATCCCGATGGGGCGCCTGGGCACGGCCGACGAATGCGTGGGCGCCTTCCTGTACCTGGCCTCCGAGCAGCTCTCGGGCTACGTGACGGGGCAGGTGCTCGAAGTGAACGGCGGGCAGTACATGCCCTGACGCACTCCCCCGCCTTCTCAGCACAACAGATCAACAACGGAGACAGAGACACCATGCAAAGAAGCCAGTTCGTCCGCGGCCTTGCCGCCCTTTCGGCCACCGCCGCCCTCTTGTTCGGCCTGGCCGCGCCCGCCGCGGCGCAAGCCAACGACTTCCCGAACCGCACCATCGAGCTGCTCGTGCCCTACCAGCCCGGCGGCGGCACCGACGGCCTGGCGCGCGCGTTTTCCGAAGCGAGCCGCAAGCACATCTCGCAGAGCATCGTGATCGTCAACCGTCCCGGCGCGGGCGGCGCCATCGGCTGGACCGAGGTGATCAACGCCAAGCCCGACGGCTACAAGCTCGCCGTGCTCACGGTGGAGCTGCTCACGCTGCCGCACCTGGGCCTGGCCAAGTTCAACTACGACGACTTCCAGCCCATTGCGCAGCTCAACGCCGACCCGGCCGCGATCACCGTGAAGGCCGATGCGCCGTGGAACACCATCGAAGAATTCCTCGCCGCCGCGAAGAAGTCGCCCGAGAGCATCCGCGTGGGCAACTCGGGCAACGGCTCGATCTGGCACCTGGCCGCCGCCGCGCTCGAAGACAAGACCGGCACCAAGTTCGGCCACATCCCGTTCCAGGGCGCCGCGCCCGCCGTGCTGGCGCTGCTGGGCGGCCACATCGAAGCCGTGGCCGTGAGCCCCGCCGAAGTCACGACGCACGTGCAGGGCGGCAAGCTCAAGGTGCTGATGGTGATGGCCGACAAGCGCGTGAAGGGCTTCGAGAAGATCCCGACCGCCAAGGAGCGCGGCATCGACCTGTCGATCGGCACGTGGCGCGGCCTGGGCGCGCCGAAGAACACGCCGCCCGAAGTGATGGCCAAGCTGCGCGAGATCACCGCCAAGACCGCCGCCGAGCCGCTCATGCACGAGGTGATGGACAAGCAGAACCTGGGCTACGTCTACACCGACGGCGCGGTGTTCAAGGAAACGCTGGCCAAGGACAACGCCTACTTCAAGGCGCTGATCACCAAGCTCAACATCAAGCCGTGAACGCGACACGACAAGGAGACACGGCCATGCAACGTCGCACACTGATCCAGTCCGCCCTCGCCACCTCGCTGGCCGCGGCCCTGCCCGCCTTCGCGCAGGGCGGCAGCACCTGGCCCACGGGCAAGGCCATCACCTACCTCGTGCCCTTCCCCGCGGGCGGCACCACGGACGTGCTGGGCCGGCTCATCGGGCAGAAGCTCGGCACCGTGCTGGGCACGAGCGTGATCATCGACAACAAGGGCGGCGCCGGCGGCAGCGTGGGCTCCGAGATCGGCGCGCGCGCCGCGCCCGACGGCTTCACGCTGGTGGGCGGCACGATCAGCTCGCACGCGATCAACGTGAGCCTGTACCCCAAGCTGGGCTACGACCCGCAGAAGTCGTTCGCGCCCGTGACGCTGATCGGCACCAACCCCGTGGTGCTGGTGGTGAACCAGGCCAGCCCCTACAAGACGCTGAAGGACGTGATCGCCGCGAGCAAGGCCAAGGCCGGCGGCCTCTCGTCGGCCTCGGCGGGCACGGGCACCTCGCAGCACCTGGCGCTGGAGCTGCTCGGCTTCAAGTCGGGCGTGAAGTTCACGCACATCCCCTACAAGGGCAGCGGCCCGGCGATCCAGGACGTGATCGGCGGCCAGGTCGACATGATGTTCGACACCACCGTGGTCGCGGGCCCGCACATCCAGAGCGGCAAGCTGCGCGCCATCGCCGTCACCTCGGCCAAGCGCCTGGCCTCGATGCCCGATGTGCCCACGGTGGCCGAGTCGGGCGTGCCCGGCCTGCAGGACTTCGAGGTGGTGTCGTGGCAGGCGATCTTCGTGCCCGCGGGCACGCCGGCGCCCGTCGTCGACCGCCTGCACACCGAGATCCGCAAGATCCTCGCAACCCCCGAGATGCAGGACAAGCTCAAGGGCTTCGGCATGGAGCCCGCCGACCTCACGACCGCGCAGATCGTCGCCTTCCAGAAGACGGAAGTGGAGAAGTGGGCGCAGGTGATCAAGGCGGCGGGCATCAAAGCCGACTGACCTCCCCCCAGCAGCGACGGCACCCGACAGCCTCCACACCCCGACAAGCGCCTGGTGGGCGGTGTGGTGCGGGCGGCCCCTCTGTGCCGCCGAGGCGCGCAGCGTTTCGCGGATCAGGGCTCGCAGCTGTTTGAGCGAAGCGAGTTCTGCGAGACCCCGCGAAACGCGAGCACCGCAGGGCAGCCGCGAAGCGGCCGGCACAGTGGGGCCGACCGCGCCGCACCGCCCACCGGGCGCGTGCCCCGCAAAGAGCGCCCACCCTCGCGAACCAAGGGAAGCTTCCTACGTCCCCCGAGAGAAGCGCTTTATAGAATGCCCGTCCGATTCCGCATTCCAGGCCTTCCATAACGTGTCCGATCGCTCCGCAGTTCTGCCCCAATACCTGTTCCCCAAGCAGGCCCTGACCAATTTCGCCGGCTGGGTCGCAGGCAAGGAACGAGGCGCGGTCACCACCTGGATCATTCGCCGCTTCGTTGCCAAGTACAACGTCGACATGGGCGAAGCGCTCGAGTCCGACATCCATCACTACAAGAGCTTCAACCAGTTCTTCACGCGCGCCCTCAAGCCCGGCATGCGCCCGCTCGCGCAGGCCGACCTCGTCTGCCCCGTGGACGGCGCCATCAGCCAGTTCGGCGCCATCCAGGGCGACCAGATCTTCCAGGCCAAGGGTCACAACTACACGACCACCGCGCTGGTCGGCGGCGACGCGGCGCTGGCCGCCAAGTTCGCGCACGGCAGCTTCGCCACGCTGTACCTGAGCCCCAAGGACTACCACCGCATCCACATGCCCTGCGACGGGCGGCTGGTGCGCATGATTCATGTGCCCGGCGACCTGTTCTCGGTCAACCCGACCACCGCGCGCGGCGTGCCCGGCCTGTTCGCGCGCAACGAGCGCGTGGTGTGCGTCTTCGAATCGGCCAACGGCCCCTTCGTGCTCGTGCTGGTGGGCGCCACCATCGTCGGCAGCATGGCCACCGTGTGGCACGGCGTGGTCAACCCGCCGCGCGTGGGCGAGCTGCGCGAGTGGCACTACAACGACCAGCAGATCGACATCAAGAAAGGCGACGAGATGGGCCGGTTCTTGCTGGGCTCGACCGTCGTCATGCTGTTTCCGGCGCCCGCGCTGGCCTTCAACCCGGACTGGTCGCCCACCCGCGCGATCCGCCTGGGCGAAGCCATGGCCAACTACGCCTGATTTGTGAAGCTTTGTCTCGAAACCCGCATGCTGCATGCCTGTACAGCTATAAAACCAGTAGCATCCTGATCCTTCGCGCTATAGTCGTCGGCCAGCCAGACGGTCCATGACGACCAATCACAAACAAGAGTGCGCCGCCCCGGCCCGCCCCCGGCCGACGGTCCGCCCAGCTTCGAGGAGATGATGTCGATGAGTACCAAGGAAAACGCAGCCATCAGCCAGTTGCTCGCCCTGCTCGAAGCCCGTTATGCGCTGCGTGTGCTGTGGGCCCTGCGCGACGGCCATGCCCAGACCTTCCGGCTGCTGCAGGACAGCGTCGGCGGCATCACTCCCAACACCCTCAACACCCGCATCAAGGAATTGCGCGAAGCCGGCGTCGTGAGCCACGGCAGCGACGGCTACTGCCTCACGCTGAGCGGGCAGGACCTGCTCAAGCGCCTGTCCGACCTGCAGGCCTTCGCCGCCAAGTGGCAGCTCGGGCAGAGCAAGAAGGCCGCGGGGCCGGCCGCCGCGCCGCCCGCATCGGCCGATGCCTCCGCGCCCGTGGCGCCTGCTGCGCCGGCACCTTCCGCCCCCGACGCAGCACCTCCAGCAACCACGCCGCCCAGCTCCGACAGCCAGGGCTGAAGCGGGGGCCCGCCGGGCCTCGGTAAACTCCGCGCCTCCGATTCCTCTCCCATTTCATCGACGCAAGGAGCGTTTCCCATGCCCACCACCCCCTCCGGCCTGCAATACGAAGACACCGAAGTCGGCACCGGCGCCGAAGCCAAGGCCGGCCACCACGTGCACGTGCACTACACGGGCTGGCTCTTCAACGACGGCGTGCAAGGCGCCAAGTTCGACTCCAGCCGCGACCGCAACGACCCCTTCGCGTTCTCGCTGGGCGCCGGCCAGGTCATCAAGGGCTGGGACGAAGGCGTCGCCGGCATGAAGATCGGCGGCAAGCGCACGCTGATCATCCCCGCCTCGCTGGGCTACGGTGCCCGCGGCGCCGGCGGCGTGATCCCCCCGAACGCCACCCTGAAGTTCGACGTCGAGCTCCTCGACGCGCATTAAGGGCTCGCCCCCAGGCTGCGCGGCACTTCGTGTCCGCTTCGCCAACCCCCTACCGGGGGCGACACCTGCG
The DNA here is from genome assembly GCF_058797695.1 of Variovorax sp. GW823-FHT02B07. Taxonomy (NCBI): domain Bacteria; kingdom Pseudomonadati; phylum Pseudomonadota; class Betaproteobacteria; order Burkholderiales; family Comamonadaceae; genus Variovorax; species Variovorax sp. GW823-FHT02B07. Next base: position 1,031,671 of record NZ_JBXAJX010000001.1, on the reverse strand, counting down.
GCCCGGCGAAGCCGGTTCCGCGGTGTCTCTCGCGAAAGCCACTTCGCCCCCCTCTTGCGGCCGCTTTGGCCGCATTTTTACGCTTGAAAAGCCCTAGAGCAGCCCCAAGTGGCTGGCTGTGTTTGTTTTCCGGCGCACGCCGGTTCTTTGAAAAATGTCTGACCCGCAACAATCCGCACAGAATTCTCAAATGCTGCAAGGCGAGCCCAGTCCCGAAGAACTGGAGGCCGCGCAAGCCGCCAACGAAGCCGAGGCGCTCGACGCCCTGGCCGTGGCGCAAGGCGAACTGGCTGCCCTTCAGACCAAGAATGCCGAACTGGCCGACCAGTACCTGCGCGCCCAGGCCGACGTGCAGAACGCCCGCCGCCGCGCCGACGACGAGATCACCAAGGCCCGCAAGTTCGCGGTCGAAGCCTTTGCCGAGAGCCTGCTGCCGGTGACCGACAGCCTCGAAGCCGGCCTGGCCGTCAAGGACGCCACGCCCGAGCAGATCCGCGAAGGCGCCGAAGCCACGCTGCGCCAGCTCAAGAGCGCGCTCGAACGCAACAAGGTGATCGAAGTGGCCCCCGCTGCCGGCGACAAGTTCGACCCGCACCTGCACCAGGCCATCTCGATGGTGCCCGCCGACCAGGACGCCAACACCGTGGTCGGCCTGCTGCAAAAGGGCTACACGATCAACGAGCGCGTGCTGCGCCCGGCGCTGGTCACCGTGGCCGCCCCGAAGTAAATCGGCACTGCCCCACAAGATTCCCACAGGAAATCCCCGCGTCGTCCCTTGAATCGCACCGGGTTATCCACAAGTTCATAACAACATATTTTTCCGAATTTCAGGAGTAAGAACATGGCAAAGATCATCGGCATCGACCTCGGCACCACCAACTCGTGCGTGTCGATCATGGAAGGCAACACCACGCGTGTGATCGAGAACTCGGAAGGTGCCCGCACCACGCCGTCGATCGTCGCGTACCAGGAAGACGGTGAAGTCTTGGTCGGTGCCTCGGCCAAGCGCCAGGCCGTCACCAACCCCAAGAACACGCTGTACGCGATCAAGCGCCTGATCGGTCGCAAGTTCGAGGAAAAGGAAGTCCAGAAGGACATCGACCTGATGCCCTACACCATCGCCAAGGCCGACAACGGCGACGCATGGGTGGAAGTGCGCGGCAAGAAGATGGCCCCGCAACAGGTCAGCGCCGACATCCTGCGCAAGATGAAGAAGACCGCCGAAGACTACCTCGGCGAAACCATCACCGAAGCCGTGATCACGGTGCCGGCGTACTTCAACGACGCACAGCGTCAAGCCACGAAAGACGCCGGCCGCATCGCGGGCCTGGACGTCAAGCGCATCATCAACGAACCCACCGCTGCAGCCCTGGCCTTCGGCCTGGACAAGCAGGACAAGGCCGACCGCAAGATCGCCGTGTATGACCTGGGCGGCGGCACCTTCGACGTGTCGATCATCGAGATCGCGGACGTCGACGGCGAGAAGCAGTTCGAAGTGCTGTCGACCAACGGCGACACCTTCCTGGGCGGCGAAGACTTCGACCAGCGCATCATCGACTACATCATCGGCGAGTTCAAAAAGGAACAAGGCGTCGACCTGGGCAAGGACGTGCTCGCCCTGCAACGCCTGAAGGAAGCCGCTGAAAAGGCCAAGATCGAGCTGTCGAACAGCGCGCAGACCGACATCAACCTGCCGTACATCACGGCCGATGCGTCGGGTCCGAAGCACCTGAACATCAAGCTCACCCGCGCCAAGCTGGAAAGCCTCGTCGACGAGCTGGTCGAGCGCACCATCGCGCCTTGCCGCCTGGCCATCAAGGACGCCGGCATCAGCGTGAACGACATCAACGACGTGATCCTGGTCGGCGGCATGACCCGCATGCCCAAGGTGCAGGAAAAGGTGAAGGCCTTCTTCGGCAAGGAACCGCGCAAGGACGTGAACCCCGACGAAGCCGTGGCTGTCGGCGCCGCCATCCAGGGCCAAGTGCTCTCGGGTGACCGCAAGGACGTGCTGCTGCTCGACGTGACCCCGCTGTCGCTGGGCATCGAGACCATGGGTGGCGTGATGACCAAGATGATCACGAAGAACACCACGATCCCGACGAAGTTCGCACAGACCTTCTCGACCGCCGAAGACAACCAGCCGGCCGTGACCATCAAGGTGTTCCAGGGCGAGCGCGAGATCGCCTCGGGCAACAAGCTGCTGGGCGAGTTCAACCTGGAAGGCATTCCGCCGGCATCGCGCGGCACGCCGCAGATCGAGGTGAGCTTCGACATCGACGCCAACGGCATCCTGCACGTCGGCGCCAAGGACAAGGGCACCGGCAAGGAAAACAAGATCACCATCAAGGCGAACTCGGGCTTGAGCGAAGACGAGATCCAGAAGATGGTCAAGGACGCCGAGCTCAACGCCGACGAAGACAAGAAGAAGCTCGAGATCGTGCAGGCGCGCAACCAGGGCGAAGCCATGGTGCACAGCGTGAAGAAGTCGCTCGGCGAGCATGGCGCCAGCCTCGAAGCCGCCGAGAAGGACGCGATCGAAGCCGCGATCAAGGACGTCGAAGAAGCCCTCAAGGGTGAAGACAAGGCCGTGATCGAGGAAAAGACCAACACGCTGATGACCGCGAGCCAGAAGCTCGGCGAGAAGATGTATGCCGAATCGCAGGCTGCGGCCAACGCCTCGGCCGCCAGCGGCCCGGCAGGCGCGGAAGCTGCGGCGCATGCCCAGGCTGACGACAACGTGGTCGACGCCGAAGTCAAGGAAGTGAAGAAGGGCTGATCCCCTGCCCTTCTAACAAGGCTGGAACACCTGAACAGGTGCTCCAGCCTTTCTCGCTTCCAGTTCCCCGACGAGTTCCCGCCGCCCGACCGAATCTGCTGCCATGGCCACCAAACGCGACTACTACGAAACCCTCGGCGTTCCCAAGAACGCGAGCGAGGAAGAAATCAAGAAGGCTTATCGCAAGCTTGCGATGAAGCACCACCCCGACCGCAACCACGGCGACACCAGCAAGGACGCCGAGGCCAAGTTCAAGGAGGTGAAGGAGGCCTACGAGATGCTGTCGGACGGCCAGAAGCGCGCGGCCTACGACCAGTACGGCCATGCCGGCGTCGACCCCAACATGCGCGGCGGCCCCGGCGCGGAAGGCTTCGGCGGCTTCGCGGAGGCCTTCGGCGACATCTTCGGCGACGTGTTCGGCGGCGGCCGCGGCCGCACCAGCGGCGGACGCCAGGTGTTCCGCGGCAGCGACCTGAGCTACGCGATGGAAGTCACGCTGGAGGAAGCCGCCGACGGCAAGGACGCGCAGATCCGCATCCCGAGCTGGGACGACTGCGGCACCTGCCACGGCTCCGGCGCCAAGCCCGGTACCAAGCCCATCACCTGCACCACCTGCCACGGCGCGGGCGCCGTGCAGATGCGCCAGGGCTTCTTCAGCGTGCAGCAGACCTGCCCGACCTGCCACGGCAGCGGCAAGATCGTTCCCGAGCCCTGCACCGTGTGCCACGGCCAGGGCAAGATCAAGAACAACAAGACCCTCGAGGTGAAGATTCCGGCCGGCATCGACGACGGCATGCGCATCCGCAGCACCGGCAACGGCGAGCCCGGCACCAACGGCGGGCCGCCCGGCGACCTGTACATCGAGATCCGCCTCAAGAAGCACGACCTGTTCGAGCGCGACGGCGACGACCTGCACTGCGTGGTGCCCGTGAGCGTCACCACGGCGGCGCTCGGCGGCGAGATCAACGTGCCCACGCTCAAGGGCGCGGCCGCCATCGACATTCCCGACGGCACCCAGAGCGGCAAGCAGTTCCGCCTGCGCGGCAAGGGCATCAAGGGTGTGCGTTCGAGCTACCCGGGCGACCTGTACTGCCACGTGCGCGTGGAAACGCCCGTGAAGCTCACCGAGCACCAGCGCAAGCTGCTCAAGGAGCTCGACGAATCGCTCAAGAAGGGTGGCGAGAAGCACAGCCCGACCGACAAGGGCTGGTTCGACAAGGCCAAGGAATTCTTCAGCTGATGATGCTGACGCGCTGACGGCCTTCGTCAGCGCCGGGCCGACGCCCTGTCGGCCCGAAGCGTGCCCTCTTTCGGCCGCTGCCGTCCTGTGGCGGCGCGCCGGGCACGCGAACGGTGCTCCCCGCACCGTTGCGGAACGCCGCCGACCGGCGCCCGCGTTGTCTTCCCACGTTGCCATGCGCCAGCCACTCGCCACAGGAGTGGCGCGGGGATTGCTTTAATGTTTTTTTGGATATGCAATAAACCAAACGACAGGTCGCGCGTTATTGCTGAAAGGCATCGGCTTTATTGAACCCGGGTTCAATTAGGAAAAGTGTTCGCCACAGAATTTCAATGAGGACGATAGCCATTCGGCATAGTCATTTCATCCGGGGACAATTACTCGAGCGCGAGCTTTTCAATTTAACAGAAACACGAATAGAAGTTCCTTGTTTTCCGAGGAACTTTACTCGGCAGAGGGGTTCAGAATAAATAAAACATTTGCCCGGTTCATTCTTTGCTTTATGCTGATTGAACCGATTGTGTAGATAGTGTGTAAGGGAGTTTTCCACGGCATACGGCCATGGGCGGGGCCCCTCTTCCAAGAGGAGCGACGCAGTCTCTGGCTGTAGGCATCGGGGTCAAAAGCCCCGCCGACCTGAAGGAGGCGCGACCATGGACGTGATCAGCAACTTTGCAGCCCGCTACGAACGCACCCGCGAGGAAGTTCTCTCGCTGCAGGAATATCTGGATATCTGCAAACGCGATCCGACGGCATATGCAACGGCCTCCGAACGAATGCTCCAGGCCATTGGCGAGCCGGAACTGGTAGATACCCGCAATGACCCCCGTCTTTCGCGGATCTTCGCGAACAAGGTCATCAAGATCTATCCGGCGTTCAAGGAGTTCTATGGCATGGAAGATGCCATCGAGCAGGTGGTGTCCTATTTCCGCCACGCCGCGCAGGGACTCGAAGAAAAGAAGCAAATCCTTTACCTGCTGGGGCCCGTCGGCGGCGGCAAGAGCTCGATCGCGGAGCGCCTGAAGCAGCTCATGGAGCATGTGCCCTTCTATGCGATCCACGGCTCCCCGGTGAACGAATCGCCCCTCGGGCTCTTCGACACCCTCGAAGACGGCGAGATCCTCGAAAAAGAGTACGGCATCCCCGTGCGCTACCTGAACCGCATCCTGTCGCCCTGGGCCGTGAAGCGGCTCGAGGAGTACGGCGGCGACATCCGCCAGTTCAAGGTGGTCAAGCGCTACCCCTCGGTGCTGCGCCAGATCGCGGTCGCCAAGACCGAGCCGGGCGACGAGAACAACCAGGACATCTCTTCCCTGGTCGGCAAGGTCGACATCCGCAAGCTCGAGACCTACGCCCAGGACGACCCGGACGCCTACGCCTACTCCGGCGGCCTGTGCCTCGCGAACCAGGGGTTGCTCGAGTTCGTGGAAATGTTCAAGGCGCCCATCAAGGTGCTGCACCCGCTGCTCACGGCCACGCAGGAAAGCAACTTCAAGGGCACCGAAGGCTTCGGCGCCATTCCCTTCGACGGCATCGTGCTGGCCCACAGCAACGAGAGCGAGTGGAAGGCGTTCCGCAACAACAAGAACAACGAGGCTTTCCTCGACCGGATCTACATCGTGAAGGTGCCGTACTGCCTGCGCGCCTCCGAAGAGATCAAGATCTACGAGAAGCTGGTGCGCAACTCCTCGCTGGCCAAGGCCCCGTGCGCGCCCGGCACCTTGCGCATGATGGCGCAGCTGTCGGTGCTCACGCGCCTGAAGGAGCCCGAGAACTCCAGCACCTTCAGCAAGATGCAGGTGTACGACGGCGAGAACCTCAAGGACACCGACCCCAAGGCCAAGTCGATCCAGGAGTACCGCGACTACGCGGGCGTCGACGAAGGCATGAGCGGCGTCTCCACGCGCTTCGCCTTCAAGATCATCTCCAAGGTGTTCAACTTCGACAGCACCGAGGTGGCCGCCAACCCGGTGCACCTGATGTATGTGCTCGAGCAGCAGATCGAGCGCGAGCAGTTTCCGCCGGAAACCGAGCAGAAGTACATCAGCTACATCAAGGAGCTGCTGGCGCCGCGCTATGCCGAGTTCATCGGCAAGGAAATCCAGACCGCCTACCTCGAGAGCTACAGCGAGTACGGCCAGAACATCTTCGATCGCTACGTGACCTACGCCGACTACTGGATCCAGGACCAGGAGTTCCGCGACGTGGACACCGGCGAAGTGTTCGACCGGGCTTCGCTCAACGGCGAACTCGAGAAGATCGAGCGGCCCGCCGGCATCGGCAACCCGAAGGACTTCCGCAACGAGATCGTCAACTTCGTGCTGCGTGCGCGGGCTGGCAACGCGGGGCGCAACCCGGCGTGGACCAGCTACGAGAAGCTGCGCGCAGTCATCGAGAAGAAGATGTTCTCCAACACCGAAGAGCTGCTGCCGGTGATCAGTTTCAACACCAAGAGCAGCGCCGACGAGCAGAAGAAGCACGAGGACTTCGTGACCCGCATGGTCGAGAAGGGCTACACCGCCAAGCAGGTCCGGCTTCTGTGCGAGTGGTACCTGCGGGTGCGCAAGAGTTCATAGCGGACAGCGGGAACAACGGACGCGTGCGAAGGACCTAACCAGCGCACCGTCCACCGTTTTGCAAGGAGCTTTGAAAACATCGTGGCCATCCTGCAGCAGATCATCGATCGCCGGCTCTCGGGCAAGAACAAGTCCATCGGCAACCGCGAGCGCTTCCTTCGGCGCTACAAGGGCCAGATCCAGGAGGCGGTGCGGCGCGCGGTCAGCGGGCGCAACATCCGCGAGCTGGAGCAAGGCGAAGACGTGACCCTGCCGCGCCACGATGTCTCCGAGCCGGTGTTCGGCCATGCGCGCGGCGGCGACCGCGAGTACGTGCACCCCGGCAACCAGGAATACCTCAAGGGCGACCGCATCGCGCGCCCCGAGGGCCAGGGCGGCGGTGGCTCGGGCAGCGGCGAGGCCAGCGACAGCGGCGAAGGCGAGGACGACTTCGTCTTCCGCCTCACGCGCGAGGAGTTCATGCGCGTCTTCTTCGACGACCTTGCGCTGCCCCACCTCGTGCGCACCCAGATCGCCGAGGTGCCCGAGTGGAAGAGCCACCGCGCCGGCTTCACCAGCGACGGCTCGCCCAACAACCTGCACGTGGTGCGCTCCATGCGCGGCGCGCTGGCGCGGCGCATTGCATTGGGCGGCGAACCGCGCAAGGAGCTCAAGCGCCTGGAGGCGCACCTCCTGGTCCTGAAAGCGCATCCACAGGTCGAGACCGCACTGATCCAGAAGGAAATCCGCGAGACCGAGGACCTCATCGCCGAGCTGCGCCGCACCATGCGGCATGTGCCCTACATCGACCCGATCGACCTTCGCTACCGCAACCGCGTGAAGACGCCCGTGCCCAGCGCCAAGGCCGTGATGTTCTGCCTCATGGACGTGTCGGGCTCGATGGACGAGGCGCGCAAGGACATGGCCAAGCGCTTCTTCATGTTGCTGTACCTGTTTCTCACGCGGCACTACGAGCGCATCGACCTCGTGTTCCTGCGCCACCACACGCAGGCGCAGGAAGTGACCGAAGAAGAGTTCTTCCACGCCACAGAAACCGGCGGCACCGTGGTGTCGAGCGCGCTGGTGCTCATGGACGAGATCATCAAGGCCCGCTACGCCAGTGGCGAATGGAACGTGTACGGCGCCCAGGCCAGCGACGGCGACAACTGGCACCAGGACAGCGGCCGCTGCCGCGAACTGCTGGTCGACAACATCCTGCCCGTGGTGCGCTACTACGCCTACGTGCAGGTGGCCGAGACCGAGCAGAACCTGTGGCAGGAATACCAGCAGCTCGAAGGCGTGGCGCCCAACTTCGCCATGCGCAAGGTATCGGACGCGCAGGACATCTACCCGGTGTTCCGCGACCTGTTCAAGAAGGAAGGGGTGCCCACATGATCACCACCGAACGCCCTCCCGGGGCCCCTGTCCTGCCGCGCAGCACCGACCTGCCCACCTCCCGCCTCGAGCGCCTGCCCAGCCCGTCCGACTGGACCTTCGAGCTCATCGAGACCTACCACACCGAGATCGCCAAGACCGCGAAGAGCTTCGGCCTGGACACCTACCCGAACCAGCTCGAGGTGATCACGGCCGAGCAGATGATGGACGCCTACGCCAGCGTGGGCATGCCCATGATCTACAGGCACTGGTCGTACGGCAAGCAGTTCATCTCCACCGAGAAGAACTACAAGCGCGGCCACATGGGGCTGGCCTACGAGATCGTCATCAACTCCGATCCGTGCATTGCCTACCTCATGGAAGAAAACACCATGGCCATGCAGGCCCTGGTGATCGCGCACGCGGCCTACGGCCACAACAGCTTCTTCAAGGGCAACTACCTGTTCCGCATGTGGACCGACGCGTCGTCGATCATCGACTACCTCGTCTACGCGCGGCACTACATCGCCGAGTGCGAGGAACGCCACGGCCTCGACGCGGTGGAAGACCTGCTCGACTCCTGCCACGCGCTCATGAACTACGGCGTCGACCGCTACCGCCGTCCGCAGAAGCGTTCGCTGGCGCAAGAGAGCGCACAGCGCACCGACCGCGAGCGCCACATGCAGCAGCAGGTGAACGACCTGTGGCGCACGCTGCCGCGCAAGAGCGAACAGGCCGCCGAGTCGGAAGCCGCGCGCCGCTTTCCGCCCGAGCCGCAGGAGAACCTGCTCTACTTCATCGAGAAGAACGCCGCCCTGCTCGAGCCGTGGCAGCGCGAGGTGGTGCGCATCGTGCGCAAGATCGCGCAGTACTTCTACCCGCAGCGCCAGACCCAGGTCATGAACGAAGGCTGGGCCACCTTCTGGCACTACACGCTGCTCAACACCATGTACGACCGCGGCCAGCTGGACGACGGCTTCATGATGGAATGGCTCAGTTCGCACACCAGCGTGGTGTTCCAGCCGCCCGTGGGCCACCGCGCCTACAGCGGCATCAACCCGTATGCGCTGGGCTTCAAGATGTTCACCGACCTGCGCCGCGTCTGCGAAAAGCCGACCGACGAAGACCGCCGCTGGTTCCCCGACTTTGCGGGCACCGACTGGGTCAAGACGCTCGACTACGCGATGCGCAACTTCAAGGACGAGAGCTTCGTCGGCCAGTTCCTCAGCCCGAAGACGATGCGCGATTTCCGCCTGTTCTCGATCCGCGACTACCAGAGCGAATCGGAGCTCGAGGTGTCGGCCATCCACGACGACAGCGGCTACCAGGCGCTGCGCGAATCGCTGTCACGCCAGTACGACATCGGCAACCGCGAGCCCGACATCCAGGTCTGGAGCGTGGCCACGCGCGGCGACCGCTCGCTCACGCTGCGCCACACGCAGCGCAACAACCTGCCGCTGAACGACAACGCCGAAGAAGTGCTGAAGCACGTCGCAAGGCTCTGGGGCTTCGACGTGCACCTGGAAAGCGTCGACAGCGCAGGCCGGGTCAGCCGCAGCTGGAAGGCTGCCGCGCCGAAGCAGAACTACTGAAGAAGGGTCAGGGCACCAGCGCGGCGATGGCCAGCGTGTAGCCCTTCACCCCCAGCCCCACGATGATCCCGCGCGCCGCAGGCGAGATGTACGAGTGGTGGCGGAACTCCTCACGCGCATGCACGTTCGAGATGTGCAGCTCGATCAGCGGCACGCTCGCCCCCTTGATGGCGTCGTGCAGTGCAATGGATGTGTGGGTGTAGGCACCCGGATTCATCACCACGCCCAGCATGTTGCCGGCCGCCACTTCGCGGCCCGCCTCCTGGACCCAGTCGATCAGCACGCCTTCGTGGTTCGACTGGCGGCATTCGATCTCCACACCGAGCTTTGCGCCCGTGTCCTTGCACAGGCGTTCGACGTCGGCGAGCGTGTCGCGGCCGTACTGTTCGGGCTCGCGCGTGCCGAGCAGGTTGAGGTTGGGGCCGTTGAGGACGAGGATTTTCTTCATGATGGATCGGTGAAGGAAGCTGGCAGATGCAGGAAGAAGAAAGCCGATTATGGGCGCGCCGCCGAGCGCGCCCGGCGCGCCGAAGGCGACACCGCCGCGGTCGACCCCACGTAGTGGTTGTACGAGCCGATGTCCGCCACGCAGCGCGCCATCAGGTCGACGAACGCCCGCAGCTTCTGCCCCATGTAGCGCTGCCGCTGGTAGGCGCAGTACAGCCGCCGCGCCTCCGGCGGCCACTGCGGCAGCACCGGCACCAGCACGCCCTGCGCCACCTCGGGCCCGGCGAAGAACACCGGCAGCGGTGCAATGCCCAGGCCGTCGATGCAGAAAGTCTTCATCACCCAGTGATCGTTGGTCTCGAAGGCCGGCTCCGTGCGCACCACATGGCGCCCCGAGGCTTGCTGCGACACCAGCCGCAGCGGCGACGGCGGCCCCGACGGCTCGCGCATCGCGATCATCCGGTGCTGCGCCAGCGCCTCGGGCGCCTGCGGCGTGCCGTGCCGCGCCAAGTACTGCGGGCTGGCGTACAGGCCGTAGGCCAGCCGGCCCAGCAGCTTGGCGACCAGGTCCGGCAGGTCGGGCGGCGCCGAGCCCACATAGCAGTCGACCTCGCCGATCTGCGGGGCCTGCGCGCCGTTCGCCACGTCGAGCTGACAGCGCACGTTCGGGTGCGATTCGAGAAAGATCCGCACCACATGGCAGACGAAGGAGGTGCTGAACTGCGTGTCCGACAGCAGCGTGAGGCGCCCCGACACCCCGCCCGTGAGCTCCTGCACCTCGGTGCGCGCCGTTTCCAACCGACCGCTCACCTCGCCGAGCAGCCCCTCGCAGCGTGCGAAGAACGCACGCCCGGCCTCCGTGGGCGCAATGCGGCGCGAACTGCGCAGCAACAACTGGGCGTCGAGCAGTTCCTCCAGCCGCGTGAGCTGCCGGCTCAGCGTGGCCTTCGACACGCCCGACAGGCTCTCGGCCTTGGTGAGGCTGCCGCTCTTCATCACGAGCACGAAGGCCTCGACCAGCGCGAGGTCGATGCGCCCGGCGGTCATGGACGCCACCGCCGCGCGGGCCATCGTTGCAGGAATGAAAAGGAGCGTCTTGGCATGGAGCTTTCATCGGTGCGGCGGACACGCTACGGTAGGCGGCACCGCCGACAAGGGCATGGCCGATGCTATGCCGATTCGCGGCGCCCTTTCCCGCTGCCCCCACGATCAAGACCCATGAATCCTTCCGCCATCTCACAGGCTTGGCACCCCGTCGCTCCCTCCGCCGAGGTGCGCGCCGGCGCCAACATCGTCGCCGGCTTTGCGCAAGGCCAGGAGCTCGCGCTGTGGCGCGCGGCCGATGGCTCGCCGCAGGCCTGGGAGAACCGCTGCCCGCACCGCAGCGTGCGCTTCACCCTCGGCCAGGTGACCGGCGGCGATCGCCTGGCCTGCGCCTACCACGGCTGGCAGTACGAGGCCGGCAGCGGCGCGTGCGTGCGCATCCCGGCGCACCCCGCGATGCAGGCGCCACGCAACGTCTGCGCGAAGGTGTTCGCCACGGCAGATGCCGCGGGCATGCTGTGGGTGCGCCTGGCGGCGGACGGCCCGGCCGCGCCACCTGAACTGGCCGCCACCGTGCCCGCCGGCTGGCACCTCGCCCGCACGCTCACGCTGCGCGTGGCCGCGTCCGAGGTGCGCGCTGCGCTGGCGCCGCATGGCTTCGCATCGACGGGAACGCCCGACGCATGGCAAGGCACGCTGGGCGAATCGCCCGTCGCCGCCCTGCTGCTCGACGCCCAGCCGCAGCTGAGCTTCCTGCACCTGTGGACCGACGCCGCCCCTGGCTCCGACGCGATGGCCCGGGTGCACCGCGCGGCGCGGCAGCTGCGCAGCGACATCGAAGCCGCCGCATCGCTCTGAACAAGAAGAAAGAGAAAACATGCCCTTCGTCACCGACGATCCCAACATGCTCGACGACTGGCTCGTCGTCGGCCCCGCCAGCGGCTTGCCACGCACGGCGCGGCTGCTTGGCGACACCCTGCACCTGCACACCGATGCCGACGGCGTGCCGCACGCCCTTCTCGGCACCGACGCACTGACCGTGCAGTCGCGCTACGGCTTCCTCTGGGTCTGCCCCAGCGGCCGCCCGGCGCGCCCGCTGTTCGCCTTCCCCGAATACGAAGAGCCCGGCCGCCGCATCGTCGACTGCGGCGGGCTCGGCGTGGCCGTGTCGGGCCTGCGCGTGATCGAGAACTTCCTGGACATGGCGCACTTTCCCTTCGTGCACCCCGACTACCTCGGCAAGGTGCCGCACACCGAAGTGGCCAAGTACAACGTCGAGGTCGATGCCGCCACCGACGAGATCTGGGCCACCGACTGCCGTTTCTGGCAACCCCGCGCCTCCGCCGCCCATGACACGGGCAGCGAGGTGTTCTACAAGTACCGCGTGATGCAGCCCTTCTCGGCCATGCTCTACAAGTCGAGCCACCGGCCCGACAAGCTCGACGCCATCGGCCTCTTCCTGCAGCCGGTGGACGACGAGCACGTCATCGCCCACACGCTGCTGGCCTACTTCGACGACGTGTCGAGCGACGCCGAGCTCATCGCCTTCCAGCACACCATCTTCGGGCAGGACAAGCCGATCCTGGAGAACCACGCCTTCAAGCGCATGCCGCTCGAAGGCCGCGCCGAGACACCCACGCGCGGCGACACCACCTCCGTCACCTACCGCCGCTGGCTGCGCGAGCGCGGCATGCGCTTCGGTACCGCGAGGGCCGCCGCATGACCGTCAGGCTCTACGACTACCCGCTCTCGGGCAACTGCTTCAAGGTGCGGCAGATGCTGCTGTGGCTCGGCGTGGACCACGCGAGCGTGCCGGTCGATTTCCACCCGGGCCGCGAACACAAGTCCGCACGATTCCTCGCGCAGATCAACCCGCTCGGCCAGCTCCCGGTGATCGACGACGAAGGCTTCGTGCTGCGCGACGCGCAGGCCATCCTGGTCTACCTCGCGAGCCGCTACGACGATGCGCAGTGCCACTGGTACCCCGCCGACCCGAAGCTGCGCGGCCAGGTCGCGATGTGGCTCGCCATGGCCGACGAGATCACGCGCACCGCCTCGGCCGCTCGGCTGCACGACGCGCTGGGCTACACGCACCTGGACATCGAGGCCTGCCGGCGCGGTGCGCGCGCGGCCTTCCGTGTGCTCGACGACCACCTGGCCGAGCAACACGCCGCCACCGGCCTGCGCTGGCTCGTGGCCGCGCCCGAGCCGACCATTGCCGACCTCGCCTGCTTTCCGTACGTGGCGCTGGCGGGCGAAGGCGGCATCTCGCTCGACGAGTTTCCCGCGCTGCGCCGCTGGGTCTGGGACTTTCGTCACCTGCCGGGCTTTGTGGGCATGTCGGGTATCTTCCCGGCTGGCCCCGCCTGAAGGCTCGCCTGAGTATCCTTGTCCCCTTCCGCTCTCTGAAGAACCGAATCCCATGAAAACCAAAGCCGCCGTCGCCTGGCAAGCAGGCCAACCCCTGACCATCGAAACCGTGGACCTCCAGGGCCCCAAGTTCGGTGAAGTGCTGGTCGAGATCAAGGCCACCGGCATCTGCCACACCGACTACTACACGCTCTCGGGCGCCGACCCCGAAGGCATCTTCCCCGCCATCCTGGGCCATGAAGGCGCAGGCATCGTGGTCGACGTCGGCCCCGGCGTCACCACGCTGAAAAAGGGCGACCACGTCATTCCGCTGTACACGCCCGAATGCCGCCAGTGCAAGTTCTGCCTGAGCCGCAAGACCAACCTGTGCCAGCTGATCCGCGGCACGCAGGGCAAGGGCCTGATGCCCGACGCCACCAGCCGCTTCAGCCTCGACGGCAAGCCCATCTTCCATTACATGGGCACCAGCACCTTCAGCAACTACACGGTGGCACCCGAGATCTCGCTGGCCAAAATCCGCGAAGACGCGCCCTTCGACAAGGTCTGCTACATCGGCTGCGGCGTCACCACCGGCATCGGCGCGGTGATCTTCACGGCCAAGGTCGAAGCCGGCGCGAACGTCGTAGTGTTCGGCCTGGGCGGCATCGGCCTGAACGTGATCCAGGGCGCCAAGATGGTGGGCGCCGACAAGATCATCGGCGTCGACCTGAACCCCGAGCGCGAGGCGATGGCCCGCAAGTTCGGCATGACCCACTTCATCAACCCCAAGACCACCGAGAACGTGGTCGACGCCATCGTGCAGTTGACCGACGGCGGCGCCGACTACAGCTTCGAGTGCATCGGCAACACGCAGGTGATGCGCCAGGCGCTCGAATGCACGCACAAGGGCTGGGGCCGCAGCATCATCATCGGCGTGGCCGAGGCCGGTGCCGAGATCAGCACGCGCCCGTTCCAGCTGGTCACCGGCCGCAAGTGGGAAGGCTCGGCCTTCGGCGGCGCGCGCGGCCGCACCGACGTGCCGAAGATCGTCGACTGGTACATGGAAGGCAAGATCAACATCGACGACCTGATCACGCACACCATGCCGCTGGAAGACATCAACAAGGGCTTCGACCTGATGAAGCGCGGCGAGTCGATCCGCGGCGTGGTCCTGTACTAAGCCCGAGGAGGCGCCCGCCATGAACCGCATGGAACCCCTGCGCAAGATAGAAGCGGGCGTCCTCGAGATCGCCTATTACGAAGCCGGCCCGGCCGATGGCCCGCCCGTGCTGCTGATGCACGGCTTTCCATACGACATTCACACTTACGCCGAAGTCGCGCCGATGCTGGCCGCCCAAGGCTGCCGCGTGATCGTGCCGTACATGCGCGGCTATGGCGCCACGCGCTTCCTGAGCGAGGCCACGCCGCGCTCGGGCGAACAGGCGGCCTTCGGTGCCGACCTGCTCGCGCTGCTCGACGCGCTGAAGATCGACCGCGCCGTGCTGGCCGGCTACGACTGGGGCGGCCGCGCCGCCTGCGTGGTGGCGGCGCTGTGGCCCGAACGCTGCGCGGGGCTGGTCTCGCTCAACAGCTACAACATCCAGAACATCGCCAAGGCGATGGAACCCGACACGGCTGAGAACGAGCACAGCCTCTGGTACCAGTACTACTTCCACAGCGAACGCGGCCGCGCCGGCCTCGCGAAGGACCGCAAGGCCCTCACGAAGCTGTTGTGGCAGCTGTGGTCGCCGACCTGGCGCTTCGACGACGCCACCTTCGAACGCAGCGCCGCCGCCTTCGACCACCCCGACTTCGTGGACGTGGTGATCCATTCGTACCGCCACCGCTTCGGCCTTGTGCCCGGCGACCCGGCCTATGCCGACATCGAACGCCGCCTTGCCGCGCAGCCGACGATCACCGTGCCCGCCATCACCTTCGACGGCATCGACGACGGCGTGCGACCGCCCGCCGATGCCTCGGCCCACGCGCACCGCTTCAGTGGGCCGCGCTCGCACCGCCTCGTGCCCGGCGCAGGCCACAACCTGCCGCAGGAAGCGCCGCGCACCTTCGCGGACGCCGTGCTTGAACTCGTGCCCGCGCTGCGCAGCCAGACGACCTCCTCTTCATGACCGACACCACCCCGACACTTCTTTCCGAACACCACGCCTTCGGCGGCGTGCAGCGCTTCGTCGAGCACCGCTCGCACGAGATCGGCCTGCCGATGCGCTTCTCGGTCTACCTGCCGCCGCAGGCCGCGCACACGCGCGTGCCCGCCCTGCTCTACCTTGCCGGCCTGACCTGCAACGAGGAAACCTTCGCGGTGAAGGCCGGCGCGCAGCGCATGGCCGCCAGCCTGGGCGTTGCGCTGATCGCGCCCGACACCAGCCCGCGCGGCGCCGGCCCCGAAGGCCTGCCGGGCGCCAAAGACAGCTGGGACTTCGGCATCGGCGCCGGCTTCTACCTCGACGCCACCGCCGAGCCCTGGGCCACGCACTGGCGCATGGAAAGCTGGATCGTGCACGAGCTGCTGCCGCTGGTGGCCCGCCACTTTCCCATCGACGGCGAGCGCATCGGCATCTTCGGCCACTCGATGGGCGGCCACGGCGCGCTCACGCTGGCGCTGCGGCACCCGGGGCGCTTCAAGTCGCTCTCGGCCTTCGCGCCGATCTGCGCGCCCACCCAGTGCCCATGGGGCCAGAAGGCCTTCGCCGGCTACCTGGGCGAGCCCGGCGACGACCGCGCGCAATGGCTCGCGCACGACGCCAGCGCGCTGATGCAATCGCAGACCGTGGCGCCCTATCCGCAGGGCATCCTCATCGACCAGGGCCTGGCCGACAAATTCCTCGCCGAGCAGCTGCACCCCGAGGCCTTCGAGGCCGCCTGCTTCGCCGCCGGCCAGCCGCTCACGCTGCGCCGCCACGCGGGCTACGACCACGGCTACTACTTCATCCAGAGCTTCATGGCCGACCACATCGCGCACCACGCGCAGACGCTGAACGCCTGAGCACAAGGGGGTGCGGTCCGCACCCGGCGTGGCTATCATGGTCCGCATGTCCGCCGCCCAGATTCCTGCCTTCCAGCTGCGCTCGCGCGATGGCGGCGCCGAGGAGAACATGGTGCTCGCGGGCATCTGGCGCCGCGCCTGGGTGTCGGCCAACCGCAGCGCCGTCCACGTCGAGCCCATCGGCCACTGGCTGCGGCGCGTGCAGACCGAATTCATCCCGCCCGCCGACGTGGTGCTGGCCGAGCGCGATGGCCAGGTGCTGGCCTTCATGGTGCTGCTCACGGCGCGCGAGTACGTGGCCCAGCTGTTCGTCGAACCGCACCTGCGCAGCCAGGGCCTGGGCAAGGCGCTGCTCGACGAGGCCTGCGTGCGCATGCCGCACGGCTGGCGGCTGCACGTGGCCGTCACCAACACCGAGGCGCAGCGGTTCTACGAACGCTACGGCCTCGTGCGCGGCGTGGTCGACCGCCACCCCGGCAGCGGACGCGAACGCATCGCCTACCATTGGTCGCCCACCCGCGCGCCCTGGCGCACGGGCTGACACCCTCCGCACTTCCTTCCTGCCCCATGCGCGTCCGCATCGACCACATCGCCCTCTGGACCACCGACCTCGAACGCTGCAAGCGCTTCTACGTCGACTACTTCGGCGCCACCGCCGGTGCCGGCTACGTGAACCCGGCCAAGGGCTTCGCCTCGTGCTTCCTGAGCCTGGGCGACGGCGCGCGCATCGAGGCCATGACCACCAGCACCCTCTCGCCCGTGGTCGCCGAGGCCGGCGCGCAGCGCATGGGCTGGACGCACCTGGCGATCTCGGTCAGCTCCGACGCCGAGGTCGATGCGCTCACGCAGCGGCTGAAGGCCGACGGCTATCCGCTGCTCGACGGCCCGCGCCGCACCGGCGACGGCTACTACGAGAGCGTGGTGCTTGACCCGGACGGCAACCGCATCGAGATCACTGCATGAGCGCATTCGTCCAGAGCCTGCACGAGACCTTCGAACGCCTCGGCCGCATCGAGACCCGCCGCATGTTCGGCGGCCACGGCGTGTGGCACGAGGGCCGCATGATCGCGCTCGTCGCCAAGGACACGCTGTACCTCAAGGCCGACGCCGGCAGCGCCTCGCACTTCGATGCGCTGAACCTGCCGCCCTTCACCTACGTGCGCGAAGGCAAGGAGATGCCGATGTCGTACCGCCTGGCGCCGGCCGACCTGTTCGAAGACCGCGAGGAAGCCGCGCGCTGGGGCCGCCTGGCCTACGAGGCCGCGCTGCGTTCGGGCCAGCCGCCGAAGCCGAAGAAGCCCAAACCCAAGACAACCCCCAAGGCCGCGAAAGCAAAGACCCGGTGAACGCCCCCCACAACAACAGCCACCGGCTCCCTCCGCTTCCCGAACGTGAACAGATCGCGCTGCTCGACCCCTTCGACAGCCTCGACCTGAAAGACATCGTGGTCGTCAGCTCGCTGGCCGAAGCCGAGCGCGCCGCGGACGAATTGCTCGACGCCGGCGTGGCGGGCTTCGACACCGAGTCGCGCCCCACCTTCGCGAAGAACGAAGTGTCGACCGGCCCGCACGTCGTGCAGTTCGCCACGCGCGACACGGCCTGGCTGTTCCAGCTGCACCGCGACGAATGCAACCCCGTGGTCGCGGGCCTGCTCGCGTCCACCGCACTGCGCAAGGTCGGCTTCGGCCTTTCGAGCGACCTGTCGCTGATCCGCCTGCGGCTGGCCATTGCGCCGCAGGCCGTGTTCGACATCGACGACGAGTTCCGCCGGCGTGGCTACCGCCGCTCGGTCGGCGTGAAGACGGCGGTGGCGCTGATGTTCAACCGCCGCTTCGCCAAGTCGCGCAAGGCGACCACCTCGAACTGGGCGCACAAGCAGCTCACCGAATCGCAGATCCGCTACGCGGCAAACGACGCCTATGCGTCGCTGCGCGTGTTCGACGCGCTCTTTCCCAACGGCTGACCGAGCACCTTCCGTCAGTCGCGCCCTGCTTCGAGGATCGCCTGCGCCAGCCGCTGCGGGTTCGAGAAGAACATCTCGTGGCTGCCCGGGCACTCCACGAGCCGGAACAACCCCAGCCGCTCCGACAGCCGCGGATGCCACGGCAGGCTGTGCGGCAGCGCCGTGTCCTGCTGGCAATTGACGTACGACTTGCCCAGCGCCAGCGCCGCCAGCGGCTGCTTCAGCTGGATCTTGTCGGTGAAGGTGCGGTACGGGTGCGGGTTGAGCTTGTCGTAGGCGGACTGCGCCAGCGGCAGGTCGGCGTCGTTGATGAAGGCCTCGCGCCAGATCTCGAAGGGCAGCATCACGGCGTTCTTGTTGGCCGCAGCCACCGCGTCGAACATGGTCACGTAGTGCGGCGGCACCATGTCGTTGAGCGCCTCGCCATCGAGCGGCACGAAGGCGTTGATGTAGACCAGCCGCCGCAGCCGCGCCGCGATGCGGTCGGCCACACCGGAGATCACCATGCCGCCGTAGCTGTGGCCCACGAGCCGCACCTGCGTGAGGTCCTTGGCCTCGATGAAGCGGACCACCGAAGCGATGGCGTCGGCCAGGCCGGTGCCCGCGCGGTCGTCGCCGGGGTTGTTGCCCGCCACGGTGGGGCAATGCACGGTGTGGCCGGCCGCGCGCAGGCCGTCGGCCACGGCCTCCATTTCGGCGCCGGTGTGCCAGGCGCCGTGAACCAGAACATAGGTGTCGGACATGGGTGTCTCCTTCGTTGGATGCGTCGTTGGGGGATGAGCCGAAGGCGACTGTAGAAAAAGCGGTACGTCGCGGATGGCCGTTGCCTGCCAGGGCGATGGCCGATTCGTGCCACCGGTCTTTCTGTGCCGTGGGTTGCCTCTCTTCAATAATTCAAAGATACTTGAACAATGGAAGAAAACGATGTGGTCCGCGCCTTGGGTGCACTCGCGCAACCCGTGCGCCTGCGGGTGTTCCGTGCCTTGGTGGTGGCGGGGCCCGACGGGCTGACGCCGGGTGCGCTGACCGAAGCGCTGGCGGTACCGGCGACGGGGCTGTCCTTTCACCTCAAGGAGCTGGTGAACGCGAACCTGGTCTCGCAAGAGCGCCAGGGGCGCAACCTCATCTACCGCGCGTCGTTCGAGCGGATGAACGGCCTGCTCGGCTACCTCACCGAGAACTGCTGCCAAGGGGAAGCCTGTCTTCCGGCAAGCACCTGCGACTGCTGACCATGAAAGCTTGTGCTGTTGCACGCAGCGTGCGTGCGCTCTGGCGTGCTCCCGCCGACGGGGCACCTTGCTCCGCGAATGTCCTCCGGGCTTCGCCCTCCCCCTTGATTTCGCTGCGCAAGGCACCCCATCGACGTGAGCATTGGGCAGTGCAGTCGTTGATCGGCCAGCACCACGACCGCGCTCGGTGTGCGCAGGACACTGGGTGCTTCCCGCAGCGAAATCAAGGAGGAGGCCGCAGGCCGGGGGACATTCGCGGAGGGAAGTACCCGGTGGCCTGTGCACACGCCCTGAACAGAAGAACATGATCCCCGCCCTCCTCATCTTCATCTTCACGCTCGTGCTGGTCATCTGGCAACCACGCGGTTTGGGCATAGGCTGGAGCGCCTCGCTGGGCGCCATCATCGCCCTGCTCTTCGGCGTGGTGCAGCTCACCGACATCCCCGTCGTCTGGGCCATCGTCTGGAACGCCACCGCGACCTTCATCGCCGTCATCCTCATCAGCCTGCTGCTCGACGAAGCCGGCTTCTTCGAGTGGGCCGCGCTGCACGTGGCCCGCTGGGGACGCGGCAACGGCCGGCGGCTGTTCGCCTTCATCGTGCTGCTGGGCGCCGCGGTCTCGGCCCTCTTTGCCAACGACGGCGCGGCGCTGATCCTCACGCCCATCGTGATGGCGATGCTCGTGGCGCTCGGCTTCACGCCGGCGACCACCCTGGCCTTCGTCATGGCGGCGGGCTTCATTGCCGACACGGCCAGCCTGCCGCTCATCGTGTCGAACCTCGTGAACATCGTGTCGGCCGACTTCTTCGGCATCGGCTTCAACGCGTATGCCTCGGTGATGGTGCCGGTCAACGTCGCGGCCGTGCTCGCGAGCCTGGGCGTGCTGCTGTGGTGCTTCCGGCGCGACATTCCCGCGCACTACGACATGGCCCGCCTCAAAAAACCCGCCGACGCGATCCGCGACCGCGACACCTTCCGCGCCGGCTGGGTCGTGCTCGCGCTGCTGCTCGTGGGCTTCTTCGGCCTGGAACCGCTGGGCGTGCCGGTGAGCGCCGTGGCCGCCTTCGGCGCGGTGATCC
The DNA here is from genome assembly GCF_058797695.1 of Variovorax sp. GW823-FHT02B07. NCBI lineage: Bacteria > Pseudomonadati > Pseudomonadota > Betaproteobacteria > Burkholderiales > Comamonadaceae > Variovorax > Variovorax sp. GW823-FHT02B07. The sequence continues at coordinate 1,011,016 of NZ_JBXAJX010000001.1, read as the reverse complement.
TGCTCACGGTGGCGGCGCGCGGCCCGGTGATCCACACGCGCCAGGTGCTGCGCGGTGCGCCCTGGCAGATCGTCGTCTTCTCGCTGGGCATGTACCTCGTGGTCTACGGGCTGCGCAACGCCGGTCTCACTGGCCAGATCGCCACGCTGCTGAACCTGTTCGCGCAAGGCGGCGTCTGGGGCGCGGCCATGGGCACCGGCTTTCTCGCGGCGGTGCTCTCCTCGGTCATGAACAACATGCCGACCGTGCTGGTCGGCGCGCTGTCGATCGAGGCCTCGGGCACGGTCGGCCTCGTGAAGGAGGCCATGGTCTATGCCAACGTGATCGGCTGCGACCTCGGCCCGAAGATCACGCCCATCGGCAGCCTGGCCACGCTGCTGTGGCTGCACGTGCTTGCGAAGAAGGGCATGACCATCACCTGGGGCCACTACTTCCGCATCGGCATCGTGCTGACCCTGCCCGTGCTGGCCGCCACGCTCGCCGCGCTGGCGCTGCGGCTCAGCCTGGGCTGACCCATTTTTCTTTCTTCTTCTCTCAACGAGCCTGCCATGAGCGACATCACGATCTATCACAACCCCGCCTGCGGCACGTCGCGCAACGTGCTCGCGCTGATCCGCAACACAGGCGACGAGCCCACCGTCATCGAGTACCTGAAGACACCGCCCGACCGCGCCACGCTCACGCAGCTCATCGCGGCAATGGGCGTGCCCGTGCGCGACGTACTGCGCCAGAAAGGCACGCCGTACGACGAACTGGGCCTGGGCGATCCCAAGTGGAGCGACGAACAGCTCATCGACTTCATGCTGCAGCACCCGATCCTCATCAACCGCCCCATCGTCGTCACGCCGCTGGGCACGCGCCTGTGCCGGCCTTCGGAAGCCGTGCTCGACATCCTGCCCAAGCCGCAGCAAGGCGCGTTCTCCAAGGAAGACGGCGAAGCCGTGATCGACGCGAAAGGCCAGCGTGTCGCCAAGCCCTGATCTGCCACACGTCGACGCCGATGCGTTCCATGTTCCCCGCCTGCAGGAGCTTCTGCCCGCCGAACGCGCCACGCATGCACCACGCATCCTGCTGCTGTACGGTTCGCTGCGCGAGCGCTCCTACAGCCGCCTGCTGACCGAAGAGGCCGCGCGCCTGCTGCGCGCGATGGGCGCCGAGCCCCGCATCTACGACCCGCGCGGCCTTCCGCTGCCCGACGGCGAACCCGAAGACCATCCGAAGGTGCAGGAGCTGCGCGATCTCGCGCAATGGGCCGAGGGCATGGTGTGGACCTCGCCCGAACGCCACGGTGCGATGACCGGGATCATGAAAGCGCAGATCGACTGGATTCCGCTGGCCGTCGGCTCGGTGCGGCCTACGCAGGGCAAGACGCTCGCGGTGATGGAAGTGTCGGGCGGCTCGCAGTCGTTCAACGCGGTGAACCAGCTGCGCGTGCTGGGCCGATGGATGCGCATGATCACCATCCCCAACCAGTCGTCGGTGGCCAAGGCCTTTCTCGAATTCGACGACGCGGGCCGCATGAAGCCCTCGCCCTACTACGAGCGCGTGGTCGACGTGATGGAAGAGCTGGTCAAGTTCACGCTGCTCACGCGCGACTGCGCGGACCACCTGGTCGACCGCTACAGCGAGCGGCGCGAGAGCGCCGAAGCGCTGTCCAAGCGAGTGAATCTCCGCAGCATCTAGACACAAGCCGGGCAGGCTTCTTGCAACGGGGACGCCCGTTGCCCGGGCAACTCCCATGGCGACGCGCGGCGCACCGACGTAGATTCCAGCGTAGAAAAAAGCGTCCGTTTCCGTCGCTTTCCCCACTTTGGCCCCGCAGGAGTGTCCATGGACGCATGGTCGAGTCAGCAACTGTCCCCGCTGTACAGGCGCGAGGTCTTCCGCTCGCGCGAGGCCGAAGAGACGCACGCGCGCGTGGCCCATGAGCTGAAGCCGCACCGCAGCGTGTGGCGCTCGGGCGATGTCGACGCGATCTTCTGCCGCGCCGAGATGAGCGCACTGTCGCTGTGCATCCTGCGCTATGGCTGCGACGTCGACATCGAGCCCGACGCGCTCGGCAACTTCGTGCTGGTGCAGATGCCGCTGCGCGGCCGTGCCGACATCCACACCGGCGGACAGACGCTGCAGATCCACCCCGGGCAAGGCGCCATCATTTCCGCCCACAAGCCGGTGCGCCTGCGCTGGCATGCCGACTGCGAACAGCTGATGCTGAAGATCGAGCTCAGCCGCCTGCAGGAGGTGGCGCGCCATGCCTTCGCGCTGCGCGGCGGCGACACCGTGGGCGAGATCGATTTCGACATGCCCCTGCGCCTGGACGATGCGGCGGGCACGCAGTGGTGCCGCATGGTGGCAAGCCTGGCTTCGCTGCTGCCGCCCACGGAGTTCGAGCGTTACGACCCGCGCTGGCTCGCGCACTGCGAAGACAACCTCATGCTCTACCTGCTGTGCCACCGGCCGAATTCGGTGCTGCAGCGGCATGCCGACGCGCAGCGCGGCACCGAAGAAACCAGCCTGCGGCAGCTGCGGCGGGCCGAAGAGTTCATGCGCGAACGGCTCGACTCGCTGCTCTCACTTGAAGAGGTGGCACAGGCCGCGGGCGTCACGCGCCGCGGGCTCGCCCTGCTCTTCAGGCGCCACCGCGACCTGTCGCCCGGCGAGGTGCTGCGCAACATGCGGCTCGATGCCGCGCATGCACAGCTGACGCGGCACGACGGCGCCAGCGTCACCGAGGTGGCGCTGAACTGCGGCTTCTCGCACCTGAGCCGCTTTGCCGCCTGCTACCGCGAGCGCTTCGGGCAGCTGCCGCGCGACACCTCACGCGACCCCGCGCGGCTGCCCGCCGCGCGGCACTGAACACACCTCCTCAGGACTTCATCGCGCACTGCACAGCGGTGCGGTCCTGGTAGCGCTCCAGCACGGTGCCGATCACCTTGTTGGCGATGCGCCCGCTGCCGTCCTTGGCGACCACGCGCAGGTAGTAGTTCTGGATCGGGAAGTTGTTGGGGCCGTAGCGGAAATCGCCGCGCACCGACTTGTAGTTGGCCGCCTTGATCGCCTTGAGCAGCGCGGGCTTGTCGGCCACCTTGCCGCCGACGTCGCGCACGGCCGCATCCATCGCCATCAGCACGTCGTAGGCCTGGCCGGCATAGAACGACGGGTTGCGCCCGTTGTTCTGCTGGCGGAACGCCGTCACAAAGCGCTGGTTGGCCGGGTTGTCGAGGTCGAACGACCAGTGCGCGGTATTGAAGAGGCCCAGCATCGGCTCGCCGACGGCGGGGATCATGTCCTCGTCGGCCGAGAAGGCGGTGGAGATCAGCGCCACGTCTTTCGACAGCCCCGCGCCGACGAACTGCTTGATGAAGCTCACGCCCATCGCGCCGGGCAGGAAGAAGTACAGCGCATCGGGCTTCGACGCACGGATCTGCGCCAGCTCCGCCGAGTAGTCGAGCTGCCCGAGCTTGGTGTACAGCTCGTCGCCCACGGCGCCCTTGAAGGTGTGCTTGAAGCCGTTGATGGCGTCCTTGCCGCCCGGGTAGCTGGGCGCGATCATCGCGACCTTCTTGAAGCCCTTGTCGCTCGCGAACTTGCCGGCCGACTCGTAGTACGCGTCGTTCGGGTACGAGGCGCCAAAGAAGTACGGGTTGCAGCGCGCGCCCGAGTAGTCGCTCGGGCCGGTGTTGCTCGACAGGTAGGGCACCTTGGCGGCGAAGAGCGGCGGGCCGACGGCCAGCGCGACCGACGAGCCGACGGGCCCGGTGAACAGGTCGATCTTGTCGCGCAGCAGCATGCGCTCAACCACCTGGCGCGCCATCTCGGGGTTGCCGGCCGTGTCGGCCTCGACGAACTCCACCGGCACGCCGCCGAGCTTGCCGCCCAGCTGCTTCATCGCCACGGCGAAGCCGGCCTTGGCCTCGGCGCCGCCGACGGCGAAGGGGCCGGACAGGTCCATCGCCAGACCGACTTTCACGGTCTGCGCGGTCTGCGCCTGCGCGGGTAAAGCCAGCGCGCCCACCAGGACGGTGAGCGCGCACAAGACGGATCGGGGCGTGGCCTGCGACATGAAAGGTCTCCTCGGGGTGAGTTCGTTGAACGTGGGGGGCAGCAAATGCAGGGCGCAGTCTCTGTGCGGCTGCGGCGCCCCGCTATCCGTTTCGTGCGGCGCAAACCGCTGCACGAAATGGACAGACAACGCCCCGGCGCGCTCCCCAGAATCGCCGCCGACCCCACCACTTCAAGAGACGAACCGATGAGCGACACCATCGACATCCCGGCCGGCGACGGCACCCAGACCTTTCGCGGCTACCTGGCCCTGCCGGCCTCGGGGCGCGGCCCCGGCATCGTGCTGTGCCAGGAGATCTTCGGCGTCAACGCCTACGTGCGCGAGGTGGCCGATCTCTATGCGCAGGAAGGCTACGTGGTGCTCGCGCCCGACCTGTTCTGGCGCATGGAGCCCGGCGTCGATCTGGGCTACTCGCCCGAAGACTGGCAGCGCGCCTTCGGCTTCTTCCAGAAGTTCGACATCGAAGCCGGCGTGGCCGACGTCACGGCGAGCGTGAAAGCGCTGCGCGCGCACCCGGCCTGCACCGGCAAGGTCGGCGCGCTGGGCTTCTGCCTCGGCGGCAAGCTGGCCTACCTGGCCGCCGCGCACTCGGGCGTGGACGCGGCCGTGGGCTATTACGGCGTGGGCATCGAGGGCGTGCTCGACCTCGTGCCGCAAATCAAATGCCCGATCGCCCTGCACTTCGCCGAGCTCGATCAGTTCTGCCCGCCCGAGGCCCGCGCCCAGGTGCTCGAAGCCTTCGCCGGCCAGCCCGATGCGCAGATGTACGTCTACCCCGGCGTCGACCACGCCTTTGCACGCACCGGCGGCGAGCACTTCGACAAGCCCTCCACGCTCATGGCGCACCAGCGCTCGATGGCGCTGTTCAAGGACGCGATCGGCCCGGTGTACGACCTCTCTGCGCTGTGGGACAAGCACTGCGAGTACGAGTTCGCCACGCGCGACGTGGTCGCCACCATGGCCACGATGGTGGGCGAGCCCTACGTGAACCACATCCCGACCATGACCGGCGGCGTGGGCGCCAAGGAACTGTCGCGCTTCTACAAGCACCACTTCATTCCGAGCACGCCGCCCGACACGCGGCTCACGCCCATCTCGCGCACCGTGGGCGCAACGCAGATCGTGGACGAGATGCTGTTCAGCTTCACCCACACGGTCGAGATCGACTGGCTGCTCCCGGGCATCGCGCCCACCGGCAAGCCGGTGGAGATCCCGCTCGTGGCCATCGTGAAGTTCCGCGGCGACAAGCTCTATCACGAGCACATCTACTGGGATCAGGCCAGCGTGCTGGTGCAGATCGGCCTGCTCGATCCGAAGGGCCTGCCCGTGGCCGGCGCCGAGACGGCGCGCAAGCTGGTCGACGAGACGCAGCCGTCGAACACGCTGATGCCGCGCTGGGAAAAATCGACCGGCCTCACCATCGCCGACCCGGCGCTGCCCCTGGGATGAGCCACACCGCCGACATGCTGGCGCTGGTCGTGGACGCGGTCACGCCGCTCACGCCGGCCATCAAGGCCTTCGTGCTGCGCTCGGCGAATGGCGAGCCGCTGCCGCCGTTCACGCCGGGCGCGCACCTGGGCGTGCAGGTGGTGCAGGCCAACGGCCACCCGGGTCAGCGTGCCTACTCGCTCGCCAAGCCGCACGACGGCTCCGACCGCTGCGAAATCGCGGTGCTGTGCGAACCGCAGGGCGCGGGCGGCTCGGCCTGGATGCACGCGCTGCAACCCGGCGCCGCGCTGGCCGCGCACGCGCCGCGCAACGACTTCGCTTTGCATGCGGGCAGCGCGCCGCCGCTGCTCATCGCGGGCGGCATCGGCATCACGCCGCTGCTGTGCATGGCGCGATCGCTCGCGGCCGAAGCCCGCCCCTTCGACTTCGTCTATGCCACGCGCAGCGAAGAAGCCACGGCCTACCTGGCCGAGGTGCGCGCGCTCGGTGGCACCGTGGTGCACGACGGCGGCGACCCGGCACGCGGCCTCGACCTGCGCGCGCTGCTGGCCGCGCCCGTGCCCGGTCGCCACCTGCATGTGTGCGGCCCGCGCGGCATGGTGCAGGCGGTGGTCGACACCGCCCGCGCGCTCGGCTGGCCCGAGGACCACGTGCACTTCGAACTCTTCGCCGGCGCCATCGAGCAGGCAGGCGACGCGCCCTTCGAGGTGCGCACGCTGCGCTCGGGCAAGACGCTGACCGTGGCGCCCGACCAGAGCCTGCTCGACGTGCTCATCGCCGCCGGCCTGGACCCGCTGTACGACTGCCGCCAGGGCGACTGCGGCGTGTGCGTGGTGGACGTGGTCGAGGGCGTGCCCGACCACCGCGACCACAACCTCAGTCCGCGCGAGAAGGCGGACGGCAAGACCCTGTGCACCTGCGTGTCGCGCGCCAAGACGCCGCACCTGGTGCTCGACATCTGATGACGTTTCAGGAGACCCACCCGATGAATTCCGTGATCCCCATCATCCCCATCGCGGCGACAAGCCCGATCGACATCCAGTCGCTCGTGCAGCCCGACCGCGTGCACAAGCGCGTCTACACCGACCCCGCCATCTTCGAGCTGGAAATGGACCGCGTGTTCGGCCAAGCCTGGATCTACATCGGCCACGAAAGCCAGGTGCCCAAGCCCGGCGACTACTTCACCACCCGCCTGGGCCGCGAGCCCGTGGTGATGGTGCGCCACACCGACGGCCAAGTGCACGTGATGTTCAACCGCTGCCCGCACAAGGGCGCCAAGCTCGTGCCCGACGGCAGCGGCAGCGCCGGCAAGTTCCTGCGCTGCCTGTACCACGGCTGGACCTTCAAATGCGATGGCAGCCTGCTGTCGGTGCCGCTGCGCAGCGGCTACGAATGCACCGCGCTCGACCTGAAAGACCCGCAGTACGGCGTGCGCAAGGTGGCGCGCGTGGCTTCGCACCGCGGCTTCGTGTTCGCCAGCCTGTCGGAAGACGGGCCCGAGCTGAAGGAATTCCTGGGCGGCGTGGCCACGTCGCTCGACAACTTCTGCGACCGCGCGCCGGAGGGCGAAGTGGAAGTGGCCGGTGGCGTGCAGCGCGTGATCCAGCGCAACAACTGGAAGATCTTCTTCGAGAACCTGCACGACACCATCCACGCCGTGGCCACGCACGAGTCGTCGTGGCGCGCGGCCAAGGAAGAGCACGAGGCCATGCCGGCCGGCACGCCCAAGCCCTTCGAGGTGGTGATCGTCGACGGCAACGGCGAGCCGCTGGAGTTCTGGGAGAAGCTGGAGCTCAAGGGCTACGACCACGGCCACGGCTTCATGGAAGGCATCTTCGTGCCGCCGACCGACCCGGTGAGCCTGGCCTACGTGGCCTCGCTCGAAGCCGCAAAGGGCGCCGAACAGGCCGACGCGATCCTGCGCGTGAACCGGCACAACACCATCGTGTACCCGAGCTGCTCGCCGCACACCTCCTTCCAGCAGATCCGCGTGATCCGGCCGCTGTCGGTGGACCGCACGCTGGTGGAGATCTTCAGCTTCCGCCTGAAGGGTGCACCCGAAGCCACCTTCCAGCGCACGCTCAAGTACACCAACATCGTCAACTCGCCCTCGTCGAACGTGATGCCCGACGACCTGGAGGCCTACAACCGCGTGCAGGAAGGCCTGGGCTCGGACGGCGGCGACTGGGTGAGCATGCACCGCGCCGCCGGGCGCGACCAGCCGCTGCCGGGCGGGCGCGCGTCCAACGGCAACAGCGAGATGCCTTCGCGCAACATGTTCGCGGCGTGGGCCGGGTACATGGGCGTCGACACAGGTGCACAGACCGGGAGCGCCGAATGAACTTCCGCGACTGGAACGAACAGCAGGACCTCACGCAATTCCTGCACCACGAGGCGCGCCTGCTCGACGAGCACCGCTGGGACGAATGGCAGAAGCTCTTCACGCCCGACGGCCTGTACTGGGTGCCGCTGGTGCACGGCCAGGCCGACCACCTCAACCATGCGTCGCTGTTCTGCGAGGACGCCCTGCTGCGCTCGATGCGCGCGCGGCGGCTCGAGCAGGCCCGCGCCTATTCGCAGCAGCCGCCCACGCGCACCGTGCACGTGCTGGGCAACATCGCGCTCGAATCGCGCGACGACGCAGGCTGCACCGTGCGCTCGACCTTCCTGCTGCTGGAGTGGCGCAAGACCGAGCAGCGCACCTTCGGCGGCAGCGTGCTGCACACGCTGCGCCGCGCCGACGACGGCTGGCGCATCCAGACCAAGCGCATCGACCTCGTCAACTGCGACGCGCCGCACGAAGCCCTGCAGGTGTTCCTGTGAAGGCCGCGCTGCTGGCGATGCACTACCAGAACGACGTGCTGCACGTCGACGGCAAGGTGCGCGTGGGCGTGGCCGCCGACGACCCGGCGCGCCCGCGCCTCATCGCCTCGGCCGCGCGGCTCATCGCCGGGGCGCGCGCGAACGGCGTGCCGGTGATCTTCGTGCGCATCGCCTTCGCGCCCGACTACGCCGACTGCCTGCGCAACTGCACGCTGTTCCGCCGCGTGGCCGAAAGCGGCGCGGTGCAGGAAGGCAGCTGGGGCGCCGGGTTCTACGACGAGCTCGCGCCCTTGCCGGGCGAAGCCGTGGTCACCCACAAGCGCAACAACCCCTTCTGGGCCAGCGGGCTCGAAGAGGCGGTGCGCGCCACCGGCGCCAGCCGCCTGTACGTGGCCGGGATCGCCACCAACCACGTGGTCGAGCACGGCGCGCGCCATGCGAGCGACCTGGGCTACGACGTGGCGGTGGTCGCCGACGCCTGCAGCACTGCGCAGGCGCACCTGCAGGCAGCGAGCCTCGAAACCCTGGCGATGCTCGCGGACGTGGTGCGCGTGGATGAGGCCGTGGCGCAGATGGGAGGCCGGCCATGACGACGCTGCAAGGCAAGGTCGCGATCGTGACCGGCGCCGCCGCGCTGCTGGGCAGCGCCATCGTGCGCGCCTTCGTGCAGGCCGGCGCGCGCGTGGTGGCGGTCGACATCGACACGGCGCGCGGCGCCGCCTTGGCGGCCGATGTGGGCGCGGGCTGCCGTTTCGTCGCCTGCGACATCGCCTCGGACGACGCGCTCGATGCGCTCGTGGCCGGCACGCTGCGCACCGAAGGCCGCATCGACTTTCTCATCAACAACGCCGTGGTCTACGGCGATGCAGGCTTGGATGCCGCGCGCGCCGACTGGCTGGGCGCGCTGAACGTCAACCTCGTCTCCGGCGCGATGCTCGTGCAGAAGACCGCCGACGCACTGGCCGCGCACGGCGGCGCCATCGTGAACATGGGCAGCGTCGGCGGCAAGTTCGGCGCGGCGGGCCGGGCGCTGTACCCGGCGGCCAAGGCCGCCATCCTGCAGCTCACGCGCAACCAGGCCGCCACGCTGGCGCCCCGGGGCGTGCGGGTGAACTCGGTGTCGCCGGGCTGGACCTGGTCGGATGCGCTGTCGCGCATGACGAACGGCGACCGCGCACGCGCCGACCGCGTCGGCGCGCCGATGCACCCGCTGGGCCGCGTGGGCGATGGCGACGACGTGGCACAGGTGGTGCTGTTCCTTTGCTCGGACGCGGCGCGCTTCGTCACCGGTGCGGACATCCCGGTCGACGGCGGCTTCTCGATGCTGGGGCCCGACCAGGGCCGTTCGGCGCGCGACTGGTTCGGGGCCTAGCCGCCGCTCAGTCGCGCGACTGCCGCAGCGCCCCCGGCGTGCCGCCCAGGTGCCGGCGGCACAGGCGCACGAAGTGCGAGGCGTCGGCCAGCCCGACGCGCAGGCCGATCTGCGCCACGCTCAGGCGGTCGAAGCGCGCATCGGCCAGCATGCGCTGCGCCACCTGCATGCGGCAGGCGGCCAGCGCATTGGCAAAGGTGGTGGCGCTGTGCCCTGCCCCGCCGCCTTCGGCCAGGCAACGGTGCAGGCTGCGCTCCGAAATGCCGAGCCCCTGCGCCACGGCCGCGGCCGTGAGGCCCGGTTCGGCATGGCGCTCGCGGGTGGCATCGAGCACGCGCTGGCGCAGGGCGGCGCGGCCGCACGGGTCGGGCATGGCCGCGCCGCCGCCCGGGCCGAGCGCCAGGGCCAGCAGCCCGCCGAGCTGGTCGGCCAGCAGCGCCGCCGGCAGCGGCGGCCGCAGGGCCACCTCGGGCGACAGCGCCTGGGCGAAACCGCTGAGCGCCGCGCCCCAGCCGCTGTGGCCGTCGATGCGGCGCGCCACGTGGTCTCCGGCGTCGGGCAGCCACGACTCGACCCAGGCGGTCGGCAGCTCGATCGACACCGTGTCGGCCGACTGCTGCAGGTGAAAGGCGTAGCAGCGCCGCGAATCGACCAGCACCGCGTCGCCGGGCAGCAGGCGCGCCGAGCGCTCTTCCTGCACCGCGACCCAGGGCGAGTCGGCCTTGCACAGCAGGTAGTAGAAGTTGTGGCGGCTGTGGGCGATGGCGCGGCGCGTGCGGTACACGTCCTGCGCGCTGCCGCGCACCCGGTTCACGTGCAGCGGCCCGAGCGGCGCGGATTCGAGCGAGGCGCCGAAGCGGCCGGCCAGCGGGCTGGTCACGTCCATCTCGAGAAAGCCTTCGCAGACCGCGCCGATCCAGTAGTCCAGCCGCTGCGGAGGCGGCACGGTGTCGGTCGACCAGGTGTGGATCGCAGCAGGGGCTGCGGGCATGGCGGCGGAAGTCATCCCGCCAACATAGCCAGCCCGGGCCCGTTTGCCAAGCGGGTATAGACGCCCTCCGACGCCGCGCCGCGCGGGTGCCCGGCACAATGGCCCGCTTCATCCACCGCACACGCACGAAGGGCCCGGCACACATGAGCAAGCAAAGCGATTTCGGATTGATCGGCCTGGCCGTGATGGGACAGAACCTGGTGCTGAACGTGGAAAGCCGCGGCTTCCAGGTCAGCGTCTACAACCGCACCGAGGCCACCACCGAGGCCTTCATTGCCGCCAACCCCGGCAAGCAGCTGGTGGGCGCGAAGACGCTTGAGGAGTTCGTCCAGAGCCTGGCCAAGCCCCGCAAGATCCAGATCATGGTGAAGGCCGGCGCACCGGTCGACCAGGTGATCGAGCAGCTGATTCCGCTGCTCGACAAGGACGACATCGTCATCGACGGCGGCAACAGCCTGTACACCGACACGGAACGGCGCGACGCCTACCTTGCAGCCAAGGGCCTGCGCTTCATCGGCGCGGGCGTGTCGGGCGGCGAGGAAGGCGCGCGCAAGGGGCCGTCGATCATGCCGGGCGGCCCGGCGTCGACCTGGGAGGTGATGAAGCCGATCTTCGAGAGCATCGCGGCCAAGGTGGACGGCGAGCCCTGCGTGATCCACATCGGCCCCGGCGGCGCGGGCCACTACGTGAAGATGGTGCACAACGGCATCGAGTACGGCGACATGCAGCTGATCTGCGAGGCCTACAGCCTGTTCAAGGCGGCCGGCTTCACGACCGACGAGATGGCCGCGATCTTCAACGAATGGAACGAGGGCGAGCTGCAGAGCTACCTGATCCAGATCACCGCCAAGGCGCTCGAACAGAAGGACCCCGAAACCGGCCAGCCGGTGGTCGACCTCATCCTGGACAAGGCCGGCCAGAAAGGCACGGGCCAGTGGACGCTGCTGAACGCGGCCGAGAACGCGGTGGTCATCAGCACCATCAACGCCGCCGTCGAGGCGCGTGTGCTGTCGTCGCAGAAGAAGCAGCGCGTGGCGGCCAGCCAGCTGCTGCAGGGGCCGAAGATCGAACTGTCGCTGGAGAAAAAGGCGCTGGTGGCCAAGGTGCACGACGCGCTCTATGCCTCGAAGGTCATCAGCTACACGCAGGGCTTCGACCTGATCCAGACCATGGGCGAGAAGAAAGGCTGGCAGCTCGACCTGGGCGGCATCGCCTCGATCTGGCGCGGCGGCTGCATCATCCGCGCACGCTTCCTGAACCGCATCACCGACGCCTTCCGCCGCGACCCGGCGCTGGGCAACCTGATGCTCGACCCGTTCTTTCAAGACCTGCTGAACCGCACGCAGCAGAACTGGCGCGAGGTGGTGGCGCTGGCGGTGCGCAACGGCATCCCGGTGCCGGCCTTCAGCGCCTCGCTGGCCTACTACGACAGCTACCGCACGGCGCGCCTGAGCGCGAACCTGCTGCAGGCGCAGCGCGATTTCTTCGGGGCGCACACGTACGAGCGTGTCGACAAACCCGAAGGCCAGTTCTTCCACACCGACTGGCCCGAAGTCATCGAATAAATAAATTGGGCTCGCCCCCAGGCTTCGCGCACTTCGTGTCGCTTCGCCAACCCCCTACCGGGGGCAACACCAGCGGCCCGGCGAAGCCGGTTCCGCGGTGTTTCTGGTGAATGCCCGCTCGCCGCCTCTTCAGGTGATGCGACTCAGCCGGCACCGGTCAGCCAGTCGCGCACCACGCCGACCGGCTGCGCCAGCGGCGCCGTCGCATCCACCGCCAGCACGCCGGCCTCGCCCACCGGCGATTCGAGCGTGGCGAACTGGTTGTCCACGAGGCTGGCCGGGAACATGTGCAGCCCGGCGCCCGCGCGCGCGGCCACGCGGCGCTCGGCTTCGGCGCGGTCGATCTGCATGAACACGAAGCGCAGGCCCGGCGCGGCGGCGCGCAACTGGTCGCGGTAGCTGCGCTTGAGCGCGGAGCAGGTCATGACGGCGCCCTGCGGCGCGTCGGCCAAGGCGCGGCCCAGCGTGGCCAGCCAGCCGGCGCGGTCGGCGTCGGTGAGCGCGATGCCGCGGCTCATCTTGTCGACGTTGGCGGGCGGGTGGTGATCGTCGCCCTCGATCAGCGGCAGCCCGAGCGCCGTGGCCAGCGCCGCGCCCATGCTGGACTTGCCGCAGCCCGAAACCCCCATCACCACGAGCCAGACCCTGTTCATGCGCGCCCTTGACCTTTGTTGAAGCTGACAGGCGCGTGCCGGAGCCGGCACGCGCGGTCACGAATCTACCGCGTCGGCGCCCGGGTGGGCGCAAAGCCGGTGCCGGCCACGGCTCAGACGAGGTGCCAGCGCCGGCTGTGCGGCCCCTGCTTCGCGAACACGTGCGCGAGGTGCTTCTTGACCGTGTTGACACTGATGCCGAGCCGCTCGGCGATCTGCTTGTTGGTCATGTCCCGGTGCATGAGCGACAGCACCTCGTCTTCCCGTGCAGTCAGCCGGAGGGCCGGCGTGGTGCCGCCGGACGCCGGCCGCCCGCCGCTGGCCTTCGCGCGCAACACGCACAGGTACAGCGCCTGCACCACCGGCCCCGGAAAGCCCAGGGTACCCGCCAGCACGGCGTCCAGCGATTGCGCAAGCTGCTCGGCGCTCGCGGCCCACTCGACGCTGCCGCGCGCCTGGCTGCGGAGCGCGGCGTCCAGGCCCTGCGGGGACGGCGCCTCCCAGCCGAGGAGCCAGTCGGTGGCGGGAAAGCGGCGGCGCAGACCGTCCAGGCTGGCGACGTTCTCCGGCGCCATCAGCGCGATGTCCACCAGCAGCAAGCGCGGCGCCTGCGGCCGGCAGCGGGCTTCCAGCTCGAAGAGGCTGTTCACCTGCACGCACGCGACCTCGTACATCCGCCCGGCCCGCTGCCGCGAGGCCAGCAGGCCCTGCCCGAACCGCGGTGACGCGCGGCCGGTGCCGGTGGCGACAAGCACCGGCACGCGGAGGTCGGCCGCAGGGCAAGGGAGGTCGGGGAACGCCGGTTGAAAGCAGTCCGATGCCAACAGCGCGGGTGGCACGAAGGGCGCGAACGGCGACAGGGGACGCAAGCCCTGCATGAACGGCAGCGGGTCTGCGTTCCACGCAGGTTCCAGCCCAGCAGACGGCAGTGGGACTTGTTCCATGGTTTCCCTCCGAGGTGCCTATTGGGAGGCAGCCGGAGCTTAATGATAAAGACCACAAATTCCTGCAGACAGGTCTGCCGACCTCGCAAGGTATCAAAGGGTAAGGGCGCGCGATCGGCGCGGCGCATCACCCAGTGGGTGACAACTTTTATCCTATGGACAGGGCGCAGCCCGGCGGTTCAGCATCCCTTTCTGCTGATATGTGAACGTGGTTGATCGCCAGTGCATGCAGGTCAATCGGGAGCACTGATTCCAGTCGGCGCATCTTTTCAACCAAGGAGTTCCCATGGCTGCGCTCAACCTGACGGCTGGCTCGACCGTCACCCTGGATGAATCCGCCAATTTGCAGAACCTTGCCGCTACTCCCGCTGCCGCCGGCGACAGTAACGACAATGACATCTCCGCAAGTTCGCTGCCCACCGCCTTCAGCACCCGCCTGACGGCCCAAGGCGTCGGCACCGCCATCAACGCGGCGTTGAGTGGCTACAACGGGACCAACACCGGCACCAACGCCTTCACGTTCAGCGTGACGGGCACGGTCACCGACATGTCCTTCACGGACGCGAACGGCGCGCCGCTCAATGGCCTGGACAGCGGCCTCAATACGGCCGACGGCGAAGACATCTTTTTGTATACCGACGCGACCAACAACAACGTCGTCTACGGAAAGACCGCCCTCAATGCCGTCGTGTTCGCCGCCTACCTGGAAGAGACGGGCAGCCCGGTGAACGGCGCCAAGATCTGGACTGTCCAGTACGAAGCGATGTCGAACCCTGACGCGGCCAACGCCGACGATCCGATCAACCTGACGGACAAGGTCTTCGTCAGCGTCAGCCAGGACACGGAGTTCAACCTCGCCGACGCGCCCTCCGGCCAGAACCTGTTCCTGATGTTCACGACCGGCAGTCCGACCATCGTCGATGGCCGGATCTCCAACGTGTCGATCATCGCGACCGGCAAGGACCCGGCCAATCAGTCCGGTGCCAACCCCAACAGCACGGCCGACGACATCAACATCTCGACCGGCGACACGATCAACACCAGCAAGGCGGGCGGACCGACCACGTTCGGCACCAACAGCCAGATGATCACCGAGCAGGAAGGCATCCGCTTCACGTTCGTGACGGGCGCCCGGGCGGACGTCACCATTCCGAACCAGGACCAGAACGAGGCCGACCTGGAGTCGAACATCGACTTCACCGGCATGTTCGGCGCGCGGACCGCCGACTTCGACGTGGTGCAGCTGCAAAGCGGCAAGAGTGCCCAGGTCAAGATCTCGGCCTTCAGCACGGCGGCGGAGTCCGGCAACAGTTTCATCGACGGCTATGCAGGCGACGCGACCGTTGCGATCACCAGCGTGCGCGTGCTCAATTCCGTCACCGGGGCCGTGCTCGAAACCTTCTCGGCCGGTGCCGAAGGCGGACTGAGTTCGAGCCTCGCCATCAGCATCACCGGCGGCGTCGCGACCATCACCGGCGTCGTGGCCGGCCAATCGATCGAATACACGACGTCGGCGGACCACAACCGCGTGCTCATCGAAAACGGGGCGGCCCTCAATGCCTCGGGCAACACGCACGCGGACTTCGACATCGGGGGCTTCCGGCTGCTGCGGTCGTCCACCGCCACGGCGCAGATCGGCTCGCAGATGATCTTCGAGGACGACGGCCCGAGCATCGCGGTCGCCGACACGGCGCCGCCCGACGCATTGACGGTGGACGAGAGCGCCCTGGCCACCAACGCGTCGGCCAGCTTCGCCGACAACTTCACCAGCACGCCGAGCTACGGCGCGGACGGCGCAGGCACGGTCACCAGCGCCTACGCACTGAGCCTGAAGACCAGCGGCGCGGACTCCGGGCTGGACGACGTGGCCACCGGCAACAGCGTGTTCCTGTTCCTCAATGCCTCGGGCGTCGTCGAGGGACGCCAGGGCACGGACGCCGCGGCGGCCGCCACGGGCGACATCGTCTTCACGGTGAGCGTCAACGCCGCCGGCACGGTCACGCTCGACCAGGTGCGTGCGATCGTGCATCCGAACACCGCCAACCCGGACGATTCGAAGACACTGGCCGCATCCGACCTGATCGTGCTGACCCGCACCGACACCATCACCGACAGGGATGGCGACCCGAACACGGGTTCGGACTTCCTCAACATCGGCCAGGCCCTGAACTTCGAGGACGACGGACCGAGCATCACGGTGGCCGACACGGCACCGCCCGACGCATTGACGGTGGACGAAACCGCCCTGGCCACCAACGCGTCGGCCAGCTTTGCCGACAACTTCTCCAGCACGCCGACCTATGGCGCGGACGGCGCAGGCACGACCAGCAGCGCCTACGCGCTCAGCGTCAAGAGCGCCGGCGTCGCCTCGGGCCTGGTCGACACCCTGACGAACCAGAGCGTGGTGCTGACCGTCAACGCCGGCGTGGTCGAAGGGCGTACCGCCATCAGCGGTGCGCTGGTCTTCACCGTCAGCGTGGACGCTGCTGGCCTCGTCACGCTCGACCAGCTGCGTGCCGTCGTGCATCCGGACACCACCAACCCGGACGATTCGAAGACGCTCGCCGCGGCCGACCTGGTCGTGCTGACCCGCACCGACACCATCACCGACAAGGACGGTGACCAGAACACGGGCTCGGACTTCCTCAACATCGGCCAGGCCCTGAACTTCGAGGACGACGGACCGAGCATCGCGGTCGCCGACACGGCGCCACCCGACGCATTGACGGTGGACGAAACCGCCCTGGCCACCAACGCATCGGCCAGCTTCGCCGACAACTTCTCCAGCACGCCGACCTACGGCGCGGACGGTGCGGGCACGGTCACCAGCGCTTATGCGCTGAGCGTCAAGAGCGCAGGGATCGCCTCGGGCCTGGTCGACACCCTGACCAATCAGAGCGTGGTGCTGACCGTCAACGCCGGCGTGGTCGAAGGACGTACCGCCATCAGCGGTGCGCTGGTCTTCACCGTCAGCGTGGACGCTGCGGGCCTCGTCACGCTCGACCAGCAGCGCGCCGTCGTGCATCCGGATGCCACCAACCCGGACGACTCGAAGACGCTCGCCGCAGCCGACCTGATCGTGCTGACGCGCACCGACACCGTCACCGACAAGGACGGCGACCAGAACACGGGCTCGGACTTCCTGAACATCGGCCAGGCCTTGAACTTCGAGGATGACGGGCCGAGCATCACGGTGGCCGACACGGCGGCCGCCGATCCACTGACAGTGGACGAGACCATCTTCGCCACCAACGCGTCGGCCAGCTTCGCCGACAACTTCACCAGCACGCCGACCTACGGCGCGGACGGCGCAGGCACGGTCACCAGCGCCTACGCGCTGAGCGTCAAGAGCGCGGGCGTCGCCTCGGGCCTGGTCGACACGCTCAGCAACCAGAGCGTGGTGTTGACCCTCACCGCCGGCGGCGTGGTCGAAGGGCGCACGGCCGGCGGCGGATTGCTGGTCTTCACCGTCAGCGTGAACGCCGCGGGCCTCGTCACGCTCGACCAGCAGCGCGCGGTCGTGCATCCGGACGCCACCAACCCGGACGATTCGAAGACGCTTTCTGCAGCCGACCTGATCGTGCTGACCCGCACCGACACCATCACCGACAAGGACGGCGACCAGAACACGGGCTCGGACTTCCTGAACATCGGCCAGGCCCTGAACTTCGAGGACGACGGACCGACCATCCTGGCGCGGACCGACCTCATCTATGCGAACACCAGCAACCCGTCACCCGGCGGCACCGGCACCTTCGACTACGAGATCGGCGCCGACGCGCGGTCGAGCTACAGCGTCTCCAACTCCGACTTTTCAGCGATCACGCTGACCGGCACGGTGGGCAATGCGGCGATCACCAGCCCGACGGTGACCTGGACCTCCGAGACGGCGACGGGCGCCTCGTTCGCCGTCAGCTTCAGCTACAAGCCGGACCCGGGCTCGGCGACCACCACCAACGCGACCGGCACGCTGAGCTTCGACAAGGTGAACGGCACCTACTCGCTCGCGCTGAATGCGCCCATCGCGGGCTTCAACACCGTCTCGACCGGCCAGGCGCTGGGCTTCACCGGCTACACGGTGGGCACATCGACGGTCGACCAGACGCAGCCCGACGTGTCGGTGGCCCAGCTGAGCAGCAACTTCTTCGTGCAGTTCACCGGCTACAGCGAGCCGGGCGGCGGCACCGGTGCCAACAACATCCAGGCGATCGCTCCGGCAGCCCCGTTGGGCACGGCCAATGGAACCGCCTTCGTGAACGGCGAGCTGTTCAAACAGGCCGGGACGTGGGTGAGCGTGTCCAACCTGGCCAACGGCGTGGCGGGCGACACGATCCAGCAGGGCGAGGTGCTGGACCTCGACTTCTTCGCCGCGAACCCGTTCGGCTTCACGACCGCGACGCCGACCACGCAGGCCGCCGGCATGTTCCTCAAGTTCGACGGCATCGGCAGCGAGGACCTGGTGCTCGTGCTCAAGCTGGTGGACCCGGACGACGGCAGCCGCACGACGAAGGCCATCATCATCGACAACGCCGACATCATCAAATCCGGCGGCACCATTCCGGCCCCGTACAGCATCTCGCTGGACAACAACGACGGCGCGGTCATCATCGAGTCGAACGACTTCAACACCGGCACCGAGAACTACGTCATCGAAGGGGCACAGCTGCTGGTGTCGACCGAAGGCGTGACGGGCACGGCCATCAACCTCAATGCGCTGACCGGGGCCGGCGGCAACAGCACCACGCTGCAGGAATTCTCGGGAACACCCGGCACCGCCAACCCCGAAGCGGCCACGTCCGACAACGACGTCATCAAGATCTCGGACATCGGCTTCGTCACCCTCAACAGCGGCCAGCTCGACGCCAACCTGCAGTTCTCGCTGGCGGTCAAGGACGCCGACGGCGACGCCACCGCGACGCAGGTGCTGGACGTCGGCATCGTCGGCGGCACCGCCTTCACCGGCGGTGCGGACAACGAAGCGATCCAGGGCAGCGCGGGCAACGACACGCTCAACGGCGGCGGCGGCAACGACACGCTGACCGGCGGACTGGGCAAGGACTCGCTCACCGGGGGCGATGGCAACGATATCTACGACTTCAATGCCGTGGCCGAGAGTGCGGCCGGTGCGAACCGGGACGTGGTCTCCGGATTCATGAGCGGTGCGGACACGCTCGACCTGTCGGGCATCGACGCCATTTCGGGCAACGCGAACGCGGACGATGCCTTCAGCTACCTCGGCGATGCAGCGTTCACCAACGTGGCCGGACAGCTGAGGTTCGATGTCGCCACCCAGACGCTGCAGGCCGATATCGACGGCAACGGCACCGCCGACTTCGAAGTGCAACTGGTGGGCGTCGTGGCGCCGCCACCGCTGGACGACTTCTTCATGTAGGCCCGGGCATTGCGTGGAAGCGAGGGCGGCCCTAGCGACCGCCCTCGTCAGCCGCAGCGGCCGGGCCGGGGCGCGTCAGCGTTGATCGCACTCAGAACAGGCTGCCCTGCCCTTGCGCGCCGGGCGGGCGGAACGCGCTGGTGTCGAGCGCGATCCGCTCGCGGTTGAAGCCCAGCCGGTGTGTCGCCTTCTGGAAGCGCTGGTGGATCAGATCGGCCCACAGGCCGCTGCCCTTCATGCGCGTGGCGAAGTCGGCGTCGTAGTCCTTGCCGCCGCGCATCTCGTGGATGCGCGCCATCACGCGCTCGGCGCGCTGCGGATAGTGCAGCTCGAGCCATTCCTTGAAGAGCGGCGCCACCTCCCACGGCAGGCGCACCACGGTGTAGAAGGCGCTGCGTGCGCCGGCCTCCCAGGCGGCTTCGAGCACCTGCTCCATGTCCTCGGTGATGAACGGAATCTGCGGCGCCACGCTCACGCCCACCGGCACGCCAGCATCCGCCAGGGTGCGGATGGTGCGCAGCCGCCGGTGCGGCGCGGCGGCGCGCGGCTCGAGCTTGCGCGCCAGCTCGCCGTCGAGCGTGGTGATCGTGACGTACACGGCCGCGAGCCGGTCGGCGGCCATGGGCGCGATCAGGTCGAGGTCGCGCTCGACCGCGCTCGACTTGGTGACCAGCGCGAACGGATGCCGCACTTCGCTCAGCAGCTCGATCACGCCGCGCGTGAGCCGCAGCTCGCGCTCGATGGGCTGGTAGCAGTCGGTGGCGGTGCCGATCGCAAGGTTGCTGGGGCGGTAGCCCTTGCGCCCGAGTTCGGCGCGCAGCACCTCGACGAGGTTGCGCTTGGCGATGAGCTTGGTCTCGAAGTCGAGGCCGGGCGACAGGTTCAGGTAGCTGTGCGTGGGCCGCGCAAAGCAGTAGATGCAGCCGTGCTCGCAGCCGCGGTACGGGTTGAGCGAGCGATCGAAGGGGATGTCGGGCGACTCGTTGCTGCTGAGCACCGACTTCACGTCCTCGAAGCGCACCTCGGTGGCCAGCGGCAGCAGCCCGGCGGCCTCGGCTTCGCCGTCTTCCAGCGTGCCCCAGCCGTCGTCGAAGGCGTCGCGTTCGTCCTTGGAGAACCGGTGCGCGAGCCGCGTGGCCGCGCCTCGGCCCTTGATGATGTGGATGGGAACCTGGGCGGCGGGCATGGCGAGTCCTTGGAAGGAAACAGGAAACAAGTCGAACAACTGTTTATTCATACAGTATTTCACTTTTGATCCCGAGATGCTGAGTTTTTTGTTTCTGTCTTGACAGAAATTCAGGAATTCCTAAACTCGACGCCATGGAACTCACCGACATTCAACGCAAGTTCGTCCTGCACTGGGGCGAGATGGGCTCCATGTGGGGCGTGAACCGCACGGTCTCGCAGATCCACGCCCTGCTCTTCGCGCACGGCAAGCCGATGCACGCCGAAGAGCTGTCGGAAACGCTGGGCGTGGCCCGGTCCAACGTCAGCAACAGCCTGAAGGAACTGCAGGCCTGGAACCTCGTGCGCGTCACCCACACGCTGGGCGACCGGCGCGACTACTTCGAGACCAGCGTCGACGTGTGGGAGCTGTTCCGCACCGTGGTGCGCGAGCGCAAGGAGCGCGAGTTCGACCCCACCATCCGCGTGCTGCGCGAGATCGTCGCCAGCCCCGATTTCCAGAAGGAGCCGCCCGATGCGCAGGACCGCATCCGCTCCACCATGGACCTCATGACCAAGCTCGCCACCTGGGCCGACGAGATGCTGCGGCTGTCGCCCGGCACGCTCGACAAGGTGCTCACGCTCGGCGCCAGCGTGCAGAAGTTCGTGCGCGGCGACAGCCCACCGCCCCCCGCCCCTCCTGGCGCGGGCAAGGGCGACGACCCCGACGCGCACCACGCCAGCCTGCCCATGATCTGAGAAAGGCCGCGTCCTTTTTTTTGCCCTCTTATTTCTGTTTTGACTGAAATATCGAGAACCGAAAGCACCATGACCCGCTTCGCCCCCGCCACCTACCCGCTCACCGTCTACTTCGACGCCACCTGCCCGCTGTGCACGGCCGAGATGGGCGCCATGCAGGCGCGCGACAGTGCCAAGCGGCTGCGCCTGGTCGACTGCTCGCCCATCGGTTTCGCAAACGGCCCGGCGCCGCGCGAGGTGCTGATGCGCTCGCTGCACGCGGTCGATGCCGCAGGCCGGCTGCGCGTGGGCGTGGATGCCATCCGCGCCTGTCGCGCCGCGGTGGGCCTGCCGGCCGGCGGCGCCGTGCTCGACCTGCCGGTGGTCGGCCGGCTGGCCGACCGCGCGTATGCAGTGCTGGCGCGCAACCGCTACCGGCTGCCGCGCTGGCTGGTCCTGCGGCTCGCGGGGCACGGTGCGATCGCGCCGGCCACCTGCGCTGACGACCACTGCAAGCTCTAAAAAACCCACGCTGTCACACCCACGTCCGAAGGAGTTTCCGATGCCCGACGTCTTCCAGCCCGACTTCCGCCTGCCCGGCACTGCGCGGCCTGCGCCGCCCGCGGTCGAAGGCCACGTGAGCCGCGAGGACACGCAGGACTACTTCACCGAGGTCGCCGACGACTACCGCGCCTGGAGCCCCAGCTACAACATGCACTTCGGCTTCTGGCGCCTGGGCCTGAACCCGCTGCGACGCGAGGGCATGCTGATCGAGATGAACCGCACCGTCGGCCGCGCGCTGCGGCTCGACACCGCCGCCACCACCGGCCCGCGCTGCGTGCTCGACCTGGGCTGCGGCGCCGGCGCCACCTCGCGCACGCTGGTCGGCGACGACCCCGCGCTGCATGCGGTCACGGTGACCAACGTGCCGGTGCAGAACGGCATCGCCGCGCGGCTCGACGCGCGGGCCGGCGTGGCCGACCGCGTGGCGCACGTCGAGGCCGACTACACCCGCACCGGCCTGCCCGCCGCCCAGGCCGACGGCGCCTGGGCGCTCGAAAGCGCCTGCTACGCCGAAGGCACCGCCAAGGCCGACTTCGTGCGCGAGGCCGCGCGGCTGCTCAAGCCCGGCGCGCGGCTGGTGGTGGTCGACGGCTTCCTGCTGCGACGCCGGCCGGGCCGCCTCGCGGGCTGGCTGCACCGCCTGTGGGCCGACAGCTGGGCCGTGCCCACACTGGCGGTGCGCGACGACTTCACGGCCGCGCTGCGCGCGCACGGCTTCGAGGACATCGAGTTCACCTCGCTGCGTTGGCGCGTGGCACCGAGCGCGCTGCACATCCCCGTGCTGGCCACGCGCTTCACGCTGGCCGAACTGTGGAAGGCGCGCGGCAGGCTCAGCCCCTGGCGCCGCAAGCACATCGTCGCCAGCTACTGCGCGCTCGCGCTGGGCATGTTCTGGCGCGACTTCGACTACGCCATGGTGACGGCCCGGCGCAGCGCCAGCTGAGACATCACAAAAAGAGGAGAAGAGATTTCCATGCGCACCGAGCCCGAAGAAAGCAAACTCGCCGACCTGCCTGCCAACGACGACGTGCCGACCCCCAAGCCCGTGCGCGGCATGCCCTTCGGCTGGTTCTGGCCCATGTTCGCCGGCGCGGCGCTGGCGCTCGTGCTGCGCCTCGTCTTCAGCGGCGGCCCCGGCCAGCCCTTCTCGGCCATGCTGGGCTCCTTCGTCTATTTCGCGCCCGCGGCGTGCGGCGCGGTCACGGTGTACCTGGCCGAGCGCATCGAACGGCGCAGCTGGGGCTACTACCTCTGGGCGCCGTGGGTGGCCACTGCGCTGTTCGTCGGCGGCACGCTGATGGTGTTCATCGAGGGCATCATCTGCGCCGCCTTCATCGTGCCGCTGTTCGCGGTGATGGGCAGCGTCGGCGGGCTGGCCATGGGCATCGTGTGCCGCATCACCAACTGGCCCAAGCCCGCGCTCTACAGCTTTGCCCTGGTGCCGCTGCTGCTCGGCGGCATCGAGCCGCAATGGCCCAACCCCGACCAGTTCTCGAACACCTCGCGCACGCTCTTCATCGCGGCGCCGGCCGGGCGCGTGTGGCACGAGCTCAACGCCGCGCGCGACATCCGCCCCAGCGAAGTCGGCGACGCGTGGGCCTACCGCGTCGGCGTGCCGATGCCGGTGTCGGGCGTGACCGTCGACACGCCCGAGGGCCGCGTGCGCCAGGTGCAATGGCAGAAGAACGTGCACTTCGAAGAGGTCGTCACCGAGTGGCAGCCCGATCGCCTGCTGAAGTGGCGCTTCCGCTTCACGCCCGACTCCTTTCCCGCCGGCGCGCTCGACGACCACGTGATGATCGGCGGCCAGTACTTCGACCTGCGCGACGCCACCTACACCCTGACACCGCGCGACGGCGGCACCGAGCTGCGCGTCGCGGTGTCGTGGCGGCTGAGCACGCGCTTCAACTGGTACGCGGACCCGGTCATGCAGTTCCTGCTTGGCGACGCCTCCGAGAACATCCTGCGCTTCTACAAGGCGCGCAGCGAAGCCACCCAGGCGGTGGCGGAATGAGCGCGCCACCCGTCTTCCAGCAGGCGCTCGGCACCGCGTGGGGCCAGCTCGGCGACGTGATTCGCCGCCACTACACGATGGCGCCGTTCTCCGACGATTACGTGTGCGTGCGCGGCACGATGAGCGAGGTCTGGCACGCCCCGTGGGCCGCGCTGCTGATGCCCTTCGGCCGGCTGTTCGGCGCGCTGGTTCCGCACCAGGGTACCCAGGTGCCGATCGAGGTGCACTACCGCTGCCACCCTGACAACGCCCACCTCTACTGGGACCGCGTCTTCCACTTCCCGGGCAGGCCGCCTTTCCATTTCCGCTCGCACATGGAACACGACGCGGCGCAAGGCAGCGAGGTGATCGAATACGTGCGCTTCGGCATCGGCATGCGCCTGGCGGTGAGCGCGGAAGACGGCGCGCTGGTGTTCCGCGACCGTGGCTACATCTGGCGCCTCGCGGGGCTGCGCATTCCGCTGCCGCTGGGCCTCTTGCTCGGCACCGCCTACGTCGAGGAACGGCCCGATCCGTCCGACCCCGACCACTTCACGATGAAGATGCTGCTGCGCCACCGCTGGTTCGGCGACGTGTTTCGCTACAGCGGACGCTTCCGCCTCGGTTCACAATGAGCCCACCATGCCGCGCCGCCCCGAAAACCTCTACGCCCAGTACCACGCCCACATCTACTTCGCCCCCGCCACGCTGGCGCAGGCGCGCGAACTCAGCGAGCGCGCCGGCCGCGAGCTGATGGTGGTGGTGGGCCGCGTGCACGAACGCCTCGTCGGCCCGCACCCGCACTGGAGCTGCCAGCTCGCCTTCGACGCCGCCGAGTTCGACGAAGTCATCGGCTGGCTCGACGCCAACCGCAACGGCCTGGACATCTTCGTGCACGGCGTGACCGGCGACGACTTCGCGGACCACACCGCGCATGCGATGTGGCTGGGCGAAGAGAGCGCGCTCGATCTGCGGATGTTCAGGCGCTAGGACTGCGCCAGCAGCGCGCAGACTTCTTCATCCGTCGTCTGCGAGAAGTCTTCATACCAGGCGCCAACCGCCCGGAACACCGTGGGACAGCGCACGCACAGCACGTCGTCGGCTTCGCGCTGCAAAGCCTCGCAGGCCTCGGGCGACGCCACGGGCACGGCGGCGATCACGGTGCCGGCGCCCTGCCGCCGCAGCCCGCGAACCGCGGCGCGCATCGTGGCACCGGTGGCGAGTCCGTCGTCGATCACGAGCACCGTGCGACCTTGCACGTCGCACTCTGAGCGATCGCCGCGATAGACCTGCGTGCGACGCGCCAACTCGGCGAGTTCAGCACGGACCACGGCATCGATCTCCGAAGGCCGCAGGTCCAGCGTGCGCACCAGGTGTTCGTCGATCTCGGGCACGCCGTCGCCCGCGAGCGCGCCGAAGGCGTACTCGGGCTGTTCAGGCAGGCCCAGCTTGCGCACTACCAGCACGTCGAGCGGCAAGCGCAGCGCGCGGGCCACCTCGAAGGCCACCGGCACGCCGCCGCGCGGCAGCGCCAGCACCACGGCGTCCGCAAAACCGCCGCGCCGCTGCAGCAAGGCAGCGAGCTGGCGGCCGGCCTGTGCGCGATCACGAAACTTCACGGCGTGTGCTCCCGACCTGGGATGTTCACACGCCGTTCGCGTCGAGGCGAGCCCCGGCGCAAAGACCCGGATCGCGGCGTGCGTTACGCAGCCTCTTGCGTTTCCACCTCGGCGTCCGATGTGCCGCCGTGGACCTTGAAGAACTGCGCCCCTTCGACCTTCTGCCCGATGGCCTGCTCATACGCCGCGCGCACGTCGTCAGGCTGCCCGGCCTGCCCGAAGAAGTCCTTCAGATACGGCCCCAGCAGCGGATGCGCGGCCAGCTCCTCGCGCGGCAGGCCGTGCAGCATCTCGTCGCGGCAGGCCGATGGCAGGAACACGTCGCGGTTCTTCTCGGGGTCGCGGATCAGGCCCTTGGGCTCGTGCGCCGGGTCGGACTGCATCGACTCGAGTTCTTCGAAGAAGCGCCGGCGCATCATCACGATGCCCTTGTCGCTCTGGCCCAACTTCTCGCGCGTGCGGTCGGTGACGGTGCCCTGCCCAACCCAGACCACGAAGTCCTGGTTGGCGACGTGGCTGGTGATCCAGCGGCCCGTGGCCGGGTCCTTGATGGGGCCGTACCACGAGGGAATGCGTTCCTGCACATACGGCTCCTGCTCGGTCGGCACGCGGCTGAGCACCCACAACACGCTCAGCGTGTGGTGGTCGTCGATGGGCACGCGCCATTCGAAGTGGTGGCCCAGGAAGAAGCCGTTGGGCCACAGCGTGACACGGCCGGTGGTCCACATCACGTTGTCTTCGCGCTCGCCGCCGCGCAGGCGCTTGTAGACGAAGCCGTGCTCGAACTCCTCGAAGGCGAGCTTGAGGTGCGTGGGCACGTAGGGGCCTTCGTCGCCCTGCAGGCGCGTGGTCCAGTTGTTGTGCGTCCACTCGAAGTGCACGGGGTCGATGGAGTTCTCCTGGCACTGGAACCAGTTGCAGGGAATCTCGGCAAACACGGCCTGCGCGAAACCGTTCTTGCAGTTGAAGAGCTCCCAGTCGGGCAGCAGCGGCGCGGGCTGCGGGCCCATGTAGGCCCACAGCAGGCCGGCCTTTTCCTGCACGGGGTAGGCCTTGATCTTCGTGTTCTTGCGCATGCGCGCGTCGGGGTCCAGCGTTTCTTCAAACGGCTGGTGGATGCACTGGCCGCTGGTGTCGTACTGCCAGCCGTGGTAGCTGCAGCGCAGGCCGCACTTCTCGACGTAGCCGTACGACATGTCGGCGTTGCGGTGCGGGCAGCGCCGGTCGACGAGGCCGTAGTTGCCGCTCAGGTCCTTGTAGAGCACGAGATCCTCGCCGAGGATGCGCAGCGGCTTCACGGCCTTGTCGTCGAACTCGCTGGCGCCGGCGATCGGGTGCCAGTAGCGGCGCAGGTAGTCGCCCATGGGCTTGCCCGGACCCACTTCGGTCAGCAGGCGGTTCTTTTCTTCGCTCAACATGCATCGTCTCCTTGTCTGCGGGTGTGTAGGGTCAGTCGGCGCGGATGCCGAACTCGCGCACCAGCCGGCCGAAGCGCTGGTCGTCGTCGGCGATCTGGCGGGCCAGCACGGCCGGCTCGCCGCCCACGGGCTCGATGCCCAGCGCGGCCATGCGGGCCTGCACGTCGGGCATCTTCAAAATCTCGTTGACGTGGCGATTCAGCGTCTGCACGACCTCGGCTGGCATCGCTTTCGGCCCGAGCAGGCCCATCCAGGCGCTCACGTCCATGTCGCGGTAGCCCAGCTCCAGGAAGGTGGGCACGTTGGGCATGAGCTTCGTGCGCTGGCGCTCGGCCACGGCCAGCGGCACCAGCTTGCCGGCGGCGATGTGGCCCGCCACCGCGCCGGGCGTGATCCAGCCCACGCTCACGTGGCCGCCCAGCGTGTCGTTGACCACCGGTGCCACGCCGCGGTACGGCGCGTGCGCAATGGCCACGCCGGCGTCCTTGTTGAAGAGCTCGCCCGCGATGTGCATCGGCGAGCCCGCGCCCGGCGTGCCGTAGGTGAAGGCCTTGCCGGCCTTGGCGCCGGCCACCAGCTGCGCCACGGTCTGGATGCCGCTCGTGGGCGCCGTGACCATCAGCACCGGGATGTTGCCGGTCTTGACGATGGGGGTGAAGTCTTTCACCACGTCGTGCGCCACGCCGGGGCCGGCCTTGAGCACGTGCTGCGCGATGGGGAAGGTGCTGGGCGTGAAGAGCAGCGTGTAGCCGTCGGCCGGCGCCTTCGCGACCCAGGCGTTGCCGATCATGCCGCTCGCGCCCGGGCGGTTGTCGACCAGCACCGGCTGGCCCAGGCGCTGCGCGAGCTTCTCGGCGTAGGTGCGCGCGATAGCGTCGGTGTCGCCGCCGGCCGGGTAGGCGACGACCAGGGTGATCGGCTTCGCGGGCCACGATTGCGCCAGCGCCGCGGTCGCGGCGCACAGCAAAAGAATGGCTCCTGCAGCGGCACGGACCATGTTTCGTTGGTGGAACATCTTGCGTTTTCCTTCTCGGTGAGACGACGTGGGGGTGTCGTCGGACTGTAGGAATGGCGCCGCGTGGCCAGAAGATATAGTTTCACTGAGTGAACCTTTTTTCTTTGGAGGCGACATGTCGGACACCAGCGGCGCGCACAGCGTGAAGTCGATCGATGCCCTGCGCCGCGGGCTCGACGTGATGCTGGCCATCCAGCGTTCGTCGGCCGTCACGCTGCAGGAGCTGCACCGGCAGACCGGCCTGTCGAAAGCCACGCTGCTGCGCATCCTGAAGACGCTGCAACAGGCCGGCTGGGTGGAGCGCAACGAGCTGGAAAAACGCTACGTGCCCACCTCGGCCACCGGCCAGTCGGGCGCTGCGGCGGCATGGCGCACGCGGCTCACGGCCCTGGCCGCATCGCCGCGCGCCACGCTGCAGCGGCTGGTGCCGTGGCCGATCGACCTGGGCGTGCGCGACGGCACGGCGATGCTCATCCTCGACACCGACCGGCCGCGCAACGGGCTGGCGGTGAACTACCGCGCGCTGGGCTTTCGCCCGCCGATGCTGCTGTCGTCGCTCGGGCGCTGCTACCTCGCGTTCTGCCCCGAGGATGAGCGGCGAGAAATCGTTGCGGCGCTGGCGCGTTCACCGAACGATTTCGACCGCGGCGCGCGACGCCCCGACAGCATCCGCCGCATGGTGGCGCATGCGCGCGACCAGGGCTACGCGGCGCGCGACCCCACATCCACCAGCCTCGACTCGCCCGACCGCTTCGGCGCGGTGTCGGTGCCGGTGCGGCTGGGCGATCAGGTGGTGGGCTGCCTCAGCTGCGCGTGGCTGCCGGCGGTGAAGAGCGAACGCGAGATCGTGTCGGCGCACCTGGGCGACCTGCAGCAAGCTGCGCAGAGCATCGAGCGCCGGCTGCGGCAGGACGGCCTCGGCCTGCCGCCCGCGAGCGCCTAAAGAAGCAGCGTCAGAACTCCGCGTCGAGCTCGTCGATCTCGTCGGGCTCCTGCAGCGCAGCGGCCACCCATTCCTTCATGGCGGGCAGCTCCATCACGCGCTTGCAGTACGCGGCGCACACGCTGTCCAGCGCCACGTCGTAGCTCAGGAAGCGCGTGACCACGGGCGCGTACATCGCGTCGGCCATGCCGGGCTGCTTGCCGAAGAGGAACGGGCCGCCGTAGGCCTTCAGGCACTCGCGCCAGATGGCGACGATGCGGTCGATGTCGCCCTGCGCGCGCGACCACACCTTGAAGTTCTTGAAGCGGGCCTTGATGTTCATCGGCAGCGCGCCGCGCATCGAGGCGAAGCCCGAGTGCATCTCGCCGCAGATGGCGCGGCAGTGCGCGCGCGCCGCGGCGTCGGCGGGCAGCAGGCCGGCCTTGGGCTTGATCTCGTTGAGGTACTCGCCGATGGCCAGCGTGTCCCACACCTTGATGCCGCCGTGCTGCAGCGAGGGCACCAGCATCGACGACGACAGCAGCAGCATCTCGGCCTTCATGGCCGGGTCGTCGGGCGGGATGACCTTCTCGCTGAAGTCCAGCCCCGCGAGCCTGCACATCAGCCAGCCGCGCAGCGCCCAGGCGCCGTAGTTCTTGCTGCTGATCGTGAGAACGGGTTTGGCCATCGCGACACTCCTTGGACGATGCGTGCTGTGTGCAAGCGCCGTGCCACGAGTTGTTGTGCTTGTTGGCCCGCAACTTGCCTGCAACCCGTGCATGCTGTACCGCGCTTACCAGAACCAGGCCGACCTGCTCTCGCCATGGCGGCTCACCGCGCAGTACCTGGGCCGCGCCCTCTGGCAGGACGGCACCGAGCGCACCGCGCTGCGGCGCATGGCCGCGCGCTGCGAGGTCTTCTCGCGCATGCGGCTCACCCACACGCGGCCGGCCTACGGCATCGACAGCGTGGTGGTCGACGGCGCCGACGTGCCCGTGCACGAAGAGGTCGCGCTGGTCTCGCCTTTCGGGACGCTGTTGCACTTTCGCAAGGCACACACCGAAGCGGTGCACCCCCGCGTGCTGCTGGTCGCACCACTGTCGGGCCATTTCGCCACGCTGCTGCGCGAAACCGTGCGCACGCTGCTGCGCGATCACGACGTGTACCTGACCGACTGGCACAACGCGCGCGACGTGCCGCTGTGGCAGGGCCGCTTCGGGCTGGACGACTACACGCTGCAGCTGATGCGCTTTGTCGAGGCCGTGGGCCCGGGCGCGCACATGGTCGCCGTGTGCCAGCCCTGCGTGGCCGCGCTGGCCGCGACCGCGCTCATGGCGGAAGACGACCACCCGGCCACGCCGCGCAGCCTCACGCTGATGGCGGGACCGGTCGATTGCCGCATCAACCCGACCGGCGTGAACGTGCTCGCGACCAGCAAGCCCATCGAGTGGTTCCGCCGCAACCTCATCAGCCATGTGCCGTGGCCGCATGCGGGCGCGATGCGGCGCGTGTACCCCGGCTTCCTGCAGCTCACTGCCTTCATGAGCATGAACCCCGAGCGCCACAAGAAGCAGTTCGAGGACATGGAGCGCCTGCTGGTCGAAGGCGAGCTCGACAAGGCCCGCACCATCGCCGAGTTCTACGACGAGTACCTGGCGGTGAACGACCTGCCGGCCGAGTTCTACCTGGAGACCGTCGAGCGCGTGTTCCAGACCTACGACCTGCCGCGCGGCGTACTCACCGTGGCCGGGCGCACGGTGAACCCCGCGGCGATCCGGCGCACTGCGTTGCTCACGGTGGAAGGCGAGCGCGACGACATCTGCGCGGTCGGCCAGACCGTGGCCGCGCAAGACCTGTGCAGCGGCATCCGCCCGTACCTCAAGACGCACCACCTGCAGGCCGGCGTGGGGCACTACGGCGTGTTCAGCGGCAGCAAATGGAACACGCAGATTTACCCGCGCGTGCGCGAGACGATCCACGCGGCCGACGAACTTCACTGAGCGCAACCCGCGTTCAATCTGGCAGAGACCGCGGGGGCTTTGGTTGCCCGAACACCCCCGGCTTCCTACAATCGACCCTATGAACGTCATGGTTTTCATCCCCGGTTTCGATCGCGCGGCGGCCTCTGCGGCCCCGGGCGACGCGCGCGTGCGCGCACCCGCGGCGATGACGGCGAGGTCGCAGCAGACCCTCGCACATCCCTGAGCCCGGCGGTCAGCCTCCTTTTCTCTTCAGCGCACATCGACCGTCGGGCACCCGCCCCGCGCGGTCGCGCGTCCTGGCTTTGATCCGCCCGGGCGACGCACCACTTCTCCCAGCGTCCGACCTTCTTCCCGCCTCCGGCCCCGTGCCGCGCGGAAGGACCTCGCCCGCTTCGCCGTCGTGTTTCGTCGTGAGGATTTCCCCGTGGTGGCTCTTGCCTGCTCCCCTTCCGTCTCTTTTTCGCCTTCGCCTGCCCTGCCGCCCTGGCCCGCATGGCTGTCGTTCGACGCGCTGCGCCGCCGCCTGCTGCGGCCGGCCGAGCTGCGCATCGACGTCGATCCGAAGAAGGGTCGCCCGAGCGAGCCGCTGACGCCCGTGTACGAGCGCATGCGCGCGATGGGCGAGCGCGTGCAGGACCTGCCCGCGCTGCGCCTGGACGACCCCGACCTGCGCGCGCGCTTTCGCGAGGCCGACGGCGAGACCTACGTGTACATCGAGGACGTGCGCCACCAGCGGCTGGTCGGCTACACCGTGTTCAACCGCCTCATCGAGCTCGACCGCCGCGCCGACCGCCACATCCGCGCGCCGCATTCGCAGTACGACCCCGCCTACCAGCGGCGCGGGCTGGCCACGGCCGTGTACCGCTGGGCGCTGGGCAGCGGCATGTGCCTGATGAGCGGCGCGCGCCAGTCGCCGGGCGCGCACGCGCTGTGGCTGCGCCTGGGGCGCGACTACACGACGGGCTTTGTCGACCTGCGCGAGAAACGGCTGAGCTACCTGGGCGACGAAGTGGATGGCGACACGCTGTCGCAGTTGCACACGCGCATGTTCATGCTCGGCGAAGGCTGGACGCTGGAGCGTTTCAGCAGCGAAACGCGCATGGCAATGCTGGAGACTGCCTAGGCCTGCGGCAGCCGCTCGCGCAGGAACCCGATGAGTTCCTGCGCCGCCACATTGCGCATCGGCCCCGGCAGGTAGGCCAGCACCACGCGCCGCTCGATGCGCGGCGCCGACAGCGGCACCACGGCCAGCTCGGGGTCGCGCAGCGACGAGGTGTACAGCTGCGGCATCAGCCCCAGCGCCTGCCCGCTGCGCACCAGCGCGTAGAGCGTTTCGGAATAGCTCACGCGGTACGGCTGCGCGCCCTGCGCGAACTGCGCGCGCGCCGGGTCGCCCAGCGCCGGCATGCTGCCGCTTTCGAACAGCACGAGGCGCTCGCTGCCGATGGCCTCCCATCGCGCCTCGCCGGCCGCCGCCAGCGCGTGGTCACTGCGCACCACGAGCACCAGCGGGTCGCGGAACAGGTCGATGCATTCCAGGCCGCCCGGCGGTTCGGTGATCGCGGCCACGGCCATGTCGAGCTGGCCGCTGCGCAGCTCGGCCAGCAGCACCGTGGAGGGTGCGTCGCGCCAGGCCAGCTCCACCTCGCCGCGCTGCTTCAGGAAGCCGGCCGCCGCCGCCGCGACGCGCGCGCTGGCCGAGGGGATCACGCCCACGCGCACGTAGGCCCGGCCGCGCTGCACCGTGCTCTCGATGTCGCGCAGCGCCACCTCGAAGGTGTGGACCAGGAAATCGGTGCGCGCCAGCACCTCGGCGCCGACCGGCGTGAGTTCGAGCCGGTGGGTGGAGCGGGTCAGCAGCTCGGCGCCGAGCAGCTTTTCCATCTGCTTGATCGCGTTGCTCAGCGCGGGCTGCGTGATGGCGAGCCGGCGCGCCGCGCGGCCGAAGTGCCCTTCCTCGACCAGCACCGAGAAACACTGCAGCTGGCGCAGCGTGAGCGCACGCAGGGGCAAGGCGGCCATGGGCGTCCTGGTTATCGATTCAATGAATCAAATTATAGAAATTCAAAATTTTCCTTATGAGCACGCACTGCCTAGACTGCGCCGCATGACCCTTGCCGCGCCTGCGCCCGCCGCCGCTCCTTTCACGCTCGAAGCGATGCTGCGCGCCATTCCCAAGGTGGAACTGCACTGCCACCTCTTCGGCACCGTGCGCCACGACACCTTCCGCCAGCTCAACCGGCGTGCCGGCGCGCCCCTCGCCGACGCGGAAATCGACGGCTTCTACACGCGCGGCGAAAAGCCCGTGGGCGTGCTGCGCGTGCTGCGCGCGCTCGACGCCCAGCTGGTGCGCAGCGCCGACGACCTGTACCAGCTCACCCTCGAATACCTGCAGGACGCGGCCTCGCACCAGGTGCGCTACGCCGAGTTCTTCTGGAACCCGACCGGCACGGTGCACGGCTCGGGCATTGCCTACCCGCTGGCGCAGGGCGCCATCGTCCGCGCGATCCACGATGCACAGCAGGCGTTCGGCATCACCGGGCGGCTCATTGCCGCCATCGACCGCGAGGCCAGCGCCGAAGCGGCCGTGGAGATGGTCGAGTGGGTCCAGGCCCACCGCTGCGACGAGGTGATCGGCATCGGCATCGACTACCGCGAGAACGACCGGCCGCCCGAGCTCTTCGCCCGCGCGTATGCCGATGCGAAGAAGGCCGGCCTCAAGACCACCGCGCACGCCGGCGAGTTCGGCATGCCCTGGACCAACGTGCGCACCGCGCTCGAGCTGCTGCAGGTCGACCGCATCGACCACGGCTACACGGTGGTCGACCAGCCCGACTTCGCGCGCCAGTGCGCCGAGCGCGGCGTGATCTTCACCGTGGTGCCGACCAACTCCTACTACCTGCGCACGCTGCCGCCCGAGCGCTGGGCGCTGGACCACCCGATCCGCCGCATGCCCGGCCTGGGCCTGCGCATCCACCCGAACACCGACGACCCGACGCTGCACCAGGTCACGCCCACGGGCGCGTGGCTGATGATGGTGCGCGACTTCGGCTTCGGCCTGGACGACCTGCGCGGCTTCATGCACAACGGCCTGGACGGCGCCTGGATCGACGACACGCAGCGCCGCCAGTGGCGCGCCGAATGGAGCGCCGACTTCGACGCGCTGCGCGCCCGCCTGCCCTGCGAACCCACGCCTTCCGCCACCCCCTTCCCCGGATGAACCCCGCCATGACCACGAACCGCCGCCTGATCCTCGCTGCCGCCGCCCTCTGCGCCGCCCTGCCCACCGGTGCCCTCGCGCAGCCCTCGTGGCCCGCTGCCAAGCCCCTCACGCTGATCGTGCCCTTCACGGCCGGCGGCAGCGTGGACGTCAACGCCCGCCTCGTGGCGCAGCGCCTGGGCGAACGGCTCAAGCAGTCGGTCGTGATCGAGAACGTGAGCGGCGCGGGCGGCGCCATCGGCGTGGCCAAGGCCGTGAGCGCGGCGCCCGACGGCTACACGCTGGTGGTCGGCCCCGACAGCGCCATCGCCATCGGCCGGCTGGTCAACCCCTCGGCCTTCCGCTTCGATCCGCTGAAAGACCTGGCGCCCGTCGGCCTGCTCAACACCGCGCCGATGGTGCTGGTGGCGCGCCCCGGCCTGGACGTGCACAGCTACGCCGACTTCGTGAAGCTCGCCAAGGCCCAGCCCGGGCACTACAACTACGCCACCTCGGGCGTGGGCACCGTGCTGCAGCTGGCGATGGAACTGCTCAAGGAACGCAGCGGCATCTTCGTGACCCACGTGCCCTACCGCGGCGGCGCACAGATCGCCACCGACGTGATCGGCGACCAGGTCGACCTCGCGATGCTGGTGAGCACCAGCGCCATTCCGCACGTGAACGGCAAGCGCCTGAAGGCCTTGGGCATCACCGGCAGCCAGCGCCTGCCGGCGCTCGCGCAGGTGCCCACCTTCAACGAGATGCCCGGCCTCAAGGGCTACGACATGGTGAGTTGGACCGGCATCTTCGCGCCCGCGAAAACGCCGCCGGCCGTGGTGGCGCGGCTCAACCAGGAACTGAATGCGGTGCTGCAGGAGGAAGGCGTGCGCGCCAAACTGGCGGAGCAAGGCGCATTGCCGGGCAGCGGAACGCCGGAGGCGTTCGGGAAGTTCGTGCAGGCCGAATACGCACGCAATCAAAAGATCGTACAGACCGCCAACATCAAAGAGTAGCGGTCAGTCGGCCGGCCGGGCTCAGCCGGCCTTTTCGTTGCTCTCGTCTTCCGGCCAGTCGCGGATGTAGGCCTTGAGCATCTTGTTCTCGAAGTTCTGCGCGTCGACCACGGCCTTGGCCACGTCGTAGAAGCTGATCACGCCCATGAGCATGCGCTTGTCCATCACGGGCATGTAGCGCGCGTGGCGCTCCAGCATGATGCGACGGATTTCGTCGAGGTCGGTTTCGAGCGTGCAGGTGACGGGCGCGTCGTCCATGGCCTTGCGCACCAGCGTGGTCCCAACCTGGCCGCCGTTGTTGACGACCGCCACGATCACTTCACGAAACGTGAGCATGCCGACCAGGTCGCCGTGCTCCATGACCACCAGCGAACCGATGTCCTTGTCCGCCATGGTCTGGGCGGCTTCCGCCAGCGGGTCGTCCGGCGTGATGGTGAAGAGCGTGTTGCCCTTGACGCGAAGAATGTCGCTGACTTTCATGGTGGTGCTCCTCTCGGGGATTCGTCGTTCTCGGCGTCGTGCCGATTTGAATATAGCCCACAATCGACGCCGACCCGAACGCCCCTGTCGCCTGTGCAAGCATTGCCGGCGTCACGGGGCATTGCGAAGAGACAACAGAAAGGCCTTCATGCCCGGTTATTCCGACCCCGGTTTCGACACCCTCGCGCTGCACGCCGGCGCCGCCCCCGACCCCACCACCGGCGCGCGGGCCGTTCCCATCCACCTGACGACCTCCTTCGTCTTCGAATCCAGCGACCACGCGGCCGCGCTGTTCAACCTGGAGCGTGCAGGCCACGTCTACTCGCGCATCAGCAACCCGACCAACGCGGTGCTGGAGCAGCGCGTGTCGGCGCTCGAAGGCGGCATCGGCGCCATCGCCACGGCCAGCGGCCAGGCGGCGCTGCACCTGTCGGTCGCCACGCTGATGGGCGCGGGCTCGCACATCGTCGCCAGCACGGCGCTGTACGGCGGTTCGCAGAACCTGCTGCACTACACGATGCGCCGCTTCGGCATCGAGACCACCTTCGTGAAGCCCGGCGACCTCGACGCCTGGCGCGCCGCGGTGCGCCCCGAGACCAAGCTCTTCTTCGGCGAGACCGTGGGCAACCCGGGCCTGGATGTGCTCGACATTCCCGCCGTGAGCGACATCGCCCACGAAGCCGGCGTGCCGCTGCTGGTCGACTCCACGCTCACCTCGCCCTACCTCATCAAGCCTTTCGACTGGGGCGCCGACCTGGTCTACCACTCGGCCACCAAGTTCCTGTCGGGCCACGGCACCGTCATCGGCGGCGTGGTGGTCGACGGCGGCAGCTTCGACTGGGAGAAGTCGGGCAAGTTCGCCGAGCTCACGCAGGCCTACGACGGCTTCCACAACATGGTGTTCAGCGAGGAAAGCACCGTCGGCGCCTTCCTGCTGCGCGCGCGCCGCGAAGGCCTGCGCGACTTCGGCGCCTCGATGAGCCCGCACACCGCCTGGCTGATCCTGCAGGGCATCGAGACGCTGCCGCTGCGCATGGAGCGCCACATCGACAACACGCAGAAGGTGGTCGAGTTCCTGGCCAGCCATCCGTTCGTGTCGCGCGTGGGACATCCGCTGATCGAGTCACACCCGAGCCATGCGCTCGCGCAGAAGCTGCTGCGCCACGGCGCGCGCGGCGCCGGCGCGGTGTTCAGCTTCGACATCAAGGGCAGCCGCGCGCAGGGCAAGGCCTTCATCGAAGCGCTCAAGCTGTTCAGCCACCTGGCCAACGTGGGCGATTGCCGCAGCCTGGTGATCCACCCGGCCAGCACCACGCACTTCCGCATGACCGACGAGGCACTGGCGGGCGCGGGCATCTCGCAGGGCACCATTCGCCTGTCGATCGGCCTGGAAGACCCGGCCGACCTGATCGACGACCTCAAGCGCGCGCTGAAGGCCGCGGAAAAAGCGGGAGCCTGAGATGAACTACACCGTCAACGGCCACGACGCCTACTGCTACACCGCCGGCAAGCCCTTCGATGCGGCCAAGCCCACGGTAGTGTTCATCCACGGCGTGCTCAACGACCACAGCGTGTGGATTCTGCAAAGCCGCTGGTTCGCCAACCACGGCTGGAACGTGCTGGCGGTCGACCTGCCGGGCCACTGCAAGAGCGCCGGCGCACCGCCGGCCAGCGTGGAAGAGGCGGCGCAGTTCGTCATTGCGCTGCTCGACGCGGCGGGCGTACAGAAGGCCGCGCTGGTCGGCCACAGCTTCGGCTCGCTGATCGCGCTCGAAGCCGCGGCGCGCGCGCCCGAGCGCATCACGCAACTCGCGATGGTCGGCACCGCTTACCCGATGGTGGTGTCGCCCGCGCTGCTCGAAAGCTCGGTGAGTGATCCGCAGCGCGCCATCGCGATGGTCAACACCTTCTCGCACTCGCTGCTGGCGCCACCGCCTTCGTCGCTCGGCCCGGGCACCTGGCTGTACGGCAGCTCGCGCGCCCTGATGCGCCGCGTGCTCGCGAGCAACCGCGAGGCCAATGTGTTCCACATCGGTTTCAAGGCCTGCAACGACTACGCGAACGGCGAAGCGGCGATGGAGAAGGTGCAGTGCCCCGTGCTGTTCCTCCTGGGCGACGCCGACCAGATGACGCCGCCGCGCGCCACCAAGGCGCTGGTGGGCAAGGCGCGCAACGCCAAGGTGGTGACGGTGCATGCCGGCCACGCGCTGATGAGCGAGGCGCCGGACGAAGTGCTGTTCGCGCTGCGCGACTTCGTCGCGGGCTGAAAAGCTGCGACGAGCGCCGGGCGGCTCAGCTGCCCAGCGCGTTGATGTCCGCCGGATCGAGCAGCACCTTGCGTGCGCCCCGGCGTGCCACCGCGAGCATCGCGCGGCCCACCTTCTCGGTGGTGGTCACGCGGTCGGGCCACCAGCGGTGGGCCAGCCCGAGCACGGGCTTGAGCACCACGATCGCGGCGTCGTACAGCGGCGTCTTCGAGCGCACGCCGTGCAGCGGCTGGATCATGCCGGGCCGGAACATGTAGGACGCGCGAAACGGCAGGCGCATCAGCGCGTTCTCGGTCGCGCCCTTCACGCGCGCCCACATGCGTTCGCCGCGCTCGCTGCTGTCGGTGCCCGCGCCCGTCACGTAGGTGAAGGTCATGCCCGGGTTGAGCCGCGCCAGCACGGTGGCGGCTGCGATCGTCAGGTCGTAGGTGATGCGCTTGTACTCGGGCTCCTTCATGCCGACCGAGGACACGCCCAGGCAGAAGAAGCAGGCGTCGAAGCCTGTCAGCTGCGACTCGATGGCGCGGTAGTCGAACATGTCGGTGTGCACCAGGTCCTGCAGCTTGGGATGCTGCTGCCCGGTGGCACTGCGTCCCACGGCCACCACGCGTTCCACGTCGGGCGCCAGCAGGCACTCGCGCAGCACGCCCTGCCCCACCATGCCGGTGGCGCCAAAGATCAGGATGTTCATGGGAAGGAAGCTCCGAAGCGGTCAGACCGCGAAGGCCGCGGGCTTTTTCTCGAGCACGGCCAGCAACAGGTCGACGTCGAGGCTGGAAGGCTGCGGCGGCTGCAGCGCGCCGAGCAGGCGCGACAGCGTTTCGATGTGCGGCAGCAGCGGACCGAGAAAGCGCGTGCCGTCCGCGCCCGCCACTAGCAGGGTCGGGAAGGTCTCGACGTCGAAGGCGTCGGCGATCTCGGCGTGGTCCTCGATGTCGACCCAGGCGAAGCGGAACTGCGGGTGCGCCTTTGCCAGCTCGACCAGCAGCGGCCGGTAGTCGCGGCAGGTGCCGCACCATTCGGCGCAGAGGCAGACGACCCATAGCGCGTTGGCATCGGCGGAAGAATCGACGGGGACGACGGGAACAGCGCTCAAGGTGGATACGGCGAAGGTGGGATGGCGAACCCGGGTGGTGCGGCCGCGGGGTCGTGGCTATTATCAACAAAGCCCCTGCGGGGCGCAGGAGACCCATGATGAACACCTCCACCCCTGCCGCACAGAACACGCCGGCCACGGTCGATCCGCGCCGCTTCACCAGCTTTGCCGAGTTCTATCCCTTCTACCTGACCGAGCACGCCAACGTCACCTGCCGGCGGCTGCATTTCGCGGGCTCGACGATTTCGCTGCTGTGCCTCGTGGCCCTGGTGGTCACGCTCAATCCGTGGTGGCTGCTGGCCGGGCTGGTGGCGGGCTACGGCTTCGCCTGGGTCGGGCACTTCGGCTTCGAGAAGAACAAGCCGGCCTCGTTCAAGCGCCCGCTGTACTCCTTCATGGGCGACTGGACGATGTACCGGGACATCTGGGCCGGCCGCGTCAAGATCTGACGACCCGAACGCCAGGGCGCTCCTAGATCAATAGCACGTCGCCCAGCCGCAGCGTGCGCAGCGGGCCCTTCTGCCACAGGTCTTCGAGCGGCTCGGCACGCGGCATCAGCAGCTCGCGCAGCAACGGTTCGATGGGCGTCGATGGGTCGGCCAGCAGCACGTAGCGCGGGTCCTGGTTGGCGGGTTCCTCGGCCAGCGGCGCGATCCAGTCCAGCCGCACCAGCGTCTCGAGCACCGGTGCCAGCTGCAGCCCGTCGACCCGCATGCGCGTCAGCAGTTCGCTCGCGCCCATGCCCTTGGCCGGCGTGGCCTGCGCGCGCGCCAGGTGCTGCAGCACTTCCATCGCGAGCTGCATCGGCCAGCCCGCCGCGCCGCCCCGACGCGCCACGCCCGTCAGCAAACTCGGCAGGTAGGCCGCGATGACGGCGCCCAGCAGCACGATCACCCAGGCCACGTAGATCCACACCAGCAGGATCGGGAAGGTGGCGAAGGCGCCATACAGCACCGAGTAGGTCGGCACCAGGCTCAGGTAGTAGCCCAGCACGCGCTTGGCGATCTCGATGGCCGCCGCCACGAAGAGGCCGCCGGCCCAGGCATGCGACCAGCGCACCGTGGTGTTCGGCACGTAGTGGTACAGCCCGGCCATGCCGGCCGCGAGCAGCAGGAATTCCAGGGAGTCGAAGGCCAGCTTGACGATGCCTCCGCCCACCACGTCGCGCGAAGCGGCGAACACGTACGAGGTGGTCGACAGGCTCACCGCAAGAATCAGCGGCCCGAGCGTGATGGTGGCCCAGTAGATCAGCACCCGCTGCGCCAACGGCCGCGGCGTGCGCACGCGCCAGATGTTGTTGAGCGTCTTGTCGATGGTGAGGATCAGCGCGATGGCGGTGATCAGCAGCACCACCAGGCCCGCGATGCCGAGGCCGCTGGCCTTGCTCGCGAACTGGTTCAGGTAGCCCAGCACCTGGCGCGCGATGTTGTCGGGAATCAGGCTCTCGATCAGCCAGCGCTGCAGGCGGCCCTGCATGGTGGCGAACATCGGGAACACGGTGAAGAGGGCGAGCGCCACCGTGAAGAACGGCACCATCGCGATGGTCGTGGTGAAGGTCAGGCTGCTGGCCGTGAGGCCGAGGCGGTCTTCGCGAAAACGCTCGCCCAATACCGCTGCGGTGTTGCGCCAAGGAAAGCGCGAAAGATCCCTCCAAAGCTGCCGACGATTCATGGCCGGTATCATGCCATCCGCTCTTTCCCGAGACGCGCCACACCCAGTGCGCCTCCCCCTCTCTCTTTCGCCGCCACCGTGTCCGACACCCCACTCCCGCCCTCTTCCGTCCGCGCCACCCGATGGGCCGCCGTGGGCAGCCTCGTCGGCCTGATCGTGCTGGGCCTGGCCTGGGAGTTGTGGCTGGCGCCGCTGCGCCCGGGCGGCTCGCTGCTCGCGCTCAAGGTGCTGCCGCTGGTCATTCCGCTCGCGGGGCTCTACAAGAACCGCATGTACACCTACCGCTGGGTCAGCCTGATGATCTGGCTCTACTTCACCGAAGGCGTGGTACGCGCCTGGAGCGACACCAATGGCGTGGGACAAATCCTCGCGCTCGTCGAGGTGCTGCTCTGCCTCGTGCTCTTCGCGGCCTGCGCGTGGCATGTGCGCCTTCGCCTGCGTCACGCCAAGGCCGCTGCTGCTGCCCGTCCCCTGGAGGCTTCCGCCCAATGACCACCTCTTCTTCCCTCCTCGACCAACTGCGCGCCATCGTCGGCGCCACGCACGTGCTGACCGAGGGCGACCTCGCGGCCTACGAGCAGGACTGGCGCAAGCGCGCGCGCGGCAAGTCGCTGGCCGTGGTGCGCCCGGCCAATGCGCAGCAGGTGGCCGACGTGGTCAAGGCCTGCGCCGCGGCCGGCACGGCCGTCATTCCGCAGGGCGGCAACACCGGCCTGGCGGTCGGCTCCATTCCCGACGACAGCGGCACGCAGGTGGTGCTGAGCCTGCAGCGACTGAACGCGATCCGCAACATCGACGCCGCCAACCTCACGATGACCGTCGAAGCGGGCTGCATCCTGCAGACGCTGCAAGAAACCGCCGAGAAAGCCGGCTACCTGTTCCCCCTGAGCCTGGCGGCCGAGGGCAGCTGCACCATCGGCGGCAACCTCGCGACCAACGCGGGCGGCACGCAGGTCGTGCGCTACGGCAACACGCGCGACCTGTGCCTGGGCCTGGAAGTGGTCACGCCGCAAGGCGAGATCTGGGAAGGCACGAGCGGCCTGCGCAAGGACAACACCGGCTACGACCTGCGCGACCTGATCGTCGGCAGCGAAGGCACGCTGGGCGTCATCACCGCCGCCACCATGAAGCTGTACCCGCTGCCCGCCGCGCAGCTCACGGCCTGGGCGGCCGTGCCCTCGCTCGACCACGCGGTCACGCTGCTGGGCCTGGCACACAAGCACCTGGGTTCGGGCCTCACGGGCTTCGAGGTGATGGGCAAGTTCGCGCTGAGCCTGGTCGACAAGCACATGCCGCAGCTGCGCGTGCCCTTCATCGCCGACGAGGCCGTGCCCTACTGCGTGCTGCTCGAGAACTCCGACAGCGAGTCCGAGGACCACGCCCGCGCGCGCTTCGAGGCGCTGCTCGAAACCGCCTTCGAAGACGGCTGCGTGACCGACGCGGTGGTGGCCGAGAACCTCACGCAGGCGCACCAGCTCTGGCACATCCGCGAGAGCATTCCGCTCGCACAGGCCGAAGAGG
This sequence comes from Variovorax sp. GW823-FHT02B07, assembly GCF_058797695.1. Lineage (NCBI taxonomy): Bacteria > Pseudomonadati > Pseudomonadota > Betaproteobacteria > Burkholderiales > Comamonadaceae > Variovorax > Variovorax sp. GW823-FHT02B07. Next base: position 969,102 of record NZ_JBXAJX010000001.1, on the reverse strand, counting down.
GGCTGAACATCAAGCACGACATCTCGATCCCCGTGTCGCGCATCCCGGCCTTCGTGGAAGCCACCGACGCCCTGCTGAAACGCGAGATCGCCGGCGTGCGGCTCGTGAACTTCGGCCACCTGGGCGACGGCAACCTGCACTACAACGTGCAGGCGCCCGAGAACATCGACACCAAGGCGTTCTTGAAGAACGAGGAAGAGCGCATCAACACGCTGGTCTACGACGCGGTCGAGCAGTTTGGCGGCTCGTTCTCGGCCGAGCATGGCGTGGGCTCGCTCAAGGTCGACAAGCTCGAGAAGCACAAGTCGCCGGTGGCGCTGGAGATGATGCGGGCGATCAAGCGCGGGCTCGACCCGAAGAACATCCTGAACCCGGGGCGCGTGATCCGGGTCTAGCCAGAAAAATCCTCGCCGCGCAGCTCGATCGGCTGGCCATGCGGCGTGCGCTCCGCCGCGTGGTCCCAGGCGTGGCGGTAGCGGGCCAGCTCATCGCCGGAACTCGCGCCCTTGCGGGCCACGAGGCCTTCGAGTGCGGCGAGCCAGTGGCGGTAGTAGGTGTCGCCCGTGTCCGGGTCGCCCGCGGCCTGCGCGGCGGTGATCTGGGCGGCCAGCGCCTCGGCCCATTCGACCCAGCTGAACAGCCCGCGCTCGTGCAACGCCAGCGTCATCGCGAAGGCCTGCGCCTCCCACGGTTCCCTGAACACCGGCCCGTCGGCGTCGCGCGGCATGCCCGGGGCGAGTGCGAGCGGCGGCATGTCGTTCGCCTTCATGCCGCGGGCTCCAGGTAGCTTTCCCACGCATCGACGGACACGGCCAGGTTCTGGCGCGGCGCGCCGTCGCCCCACAGCTCGGCCTCGTCGAAGACCACGGTGTAGAGCCATTGCGGCTGCTCGCCCAGGCCCTGCGCATTCGCATCGGCGAACACGTGCGCGCCGTGGATGTGTTCGATCGTGCCGCGCTTGCCCTGCACATAGGCCGGCAGGCGCGTGTGGTGGTCGACGCGCCCGAGGTGCATGCGCACGGCCTGCCCGACCGCAAAGCGCGCAGGCGCCGATGCGGGGCGCTCGGTGCCGGAGCCCTTGGCGAGCACGGCGGGCACGTTCTCGGCCTGCAGCACGCGGGCGACCGGCGCGGCCGGATGGTGCATCTGCCCGGACGCGATCTCGTCCGCGAAGACCTGGCCGCGTTGCAGCATGAGCTGCTCCAGCGCGCCGAGCCAGATCTGGTAGTAGCTCAGGTCGCGGTAGTCGGACAGCGTCTCGCGCGCGGCGCGGCTGGTGTCGATGTTCCAGGAGCCGGTCGCACCCATGGCCAGGGTGAGCGCCAGCGCGCGCGGCTCCCAGGCGCCATGGAACAGCTCGCCTTCGGGCTCGGGCGTGACGGGGCCGAAGCCGGGTTGTCCGCCGAGGTCGGCATGCGTCGTGTAGGTCATGTCGTGCTCCTTGCCGACGGCGCCTCGACCACGCGCGTGCCGATCATCGAATCGCGCGAGACCAGCGCGGCGAGTTCGTCTTCGCTCCAGCCCTCGGTGCCCGCCGGGCGCTGCGGGATGACAAGGTAGCGCACCTCGGCGGTCGAGTCCCAGACGCGGATGCGCGTGGTCTCGGGCAAGGTGGTGCCGAAGTCGGCCAGCACCCCGCGCGGGTCTTTCACCGCGCGCGAGCGGTAGGGCGCGCTCTTGTACCAGGTGGGCGGCAGGCCGAGCACGGGCCAGGGGTAGCAGCTGCAGAGGGTGCAGACGACCATGTGGTGCTGGTCGTCGGTGTTGGCCACCGCGACCATGTGTTCGCCCTGGCGGCCGGTGTAGCCCAGCGAGGCGATGGCCGCCGTGGCGTCGGCCATCAGCCATTCATGGAACTTGCGGTCGACCCAGGCCCGCGCCACCACCCGTGCGCCGTTGCGCGGGCCGATGCGGGTCTGGTAGGTGTCGATCAGCGCGTCGAGCGCGGCGGGGTTGATGTAGCCTTTTTGCGTGAGCACGCTTTCGAGGGCGCGCACGCGCAGGTCCATCTCGCCGAGTTCGCTGCTGTGGTCGTGGGAATGGTCGTGGGAGTGGTCATGGCCGGTCATCGGCCGATGCTAGCGCCGCCCCGTAAAATTCCCAACATGACCCTCCCTGCCCGCCCCGTCCGCTCCCAGTACGAAGATTTCATGCGCCACGTCGACACACACGGCGTGTTCAAGAGCGACCGCACGGGCACGGGCACCAAGAGCGTGTTCGGCCACCAGATGCGCTTCGACCTGAACGAGGGCTTTCCGCTGGTGACCACGAAGAAGGTGCACCTGAAGTCCATCATCCAGGAACTGCTGTGGTTCCTGACCGGCTCCAGCAACAACAACTGGCTCAAGGAGCGCGGCGTCACCATCTGGGACGAATGGGCGCGCGAAGACGGCGACCTGGGCCCGGTGTACGGCGTGCAGTGGCGCAGCTGGCCCACGCCCGACGGCGGGCACATCGACCAGATTTCCGACGTCATCAAGACGCTGAAGAGCAACCCCGACTCGCGCCGCATCATCGTGAGCGCCTGGAACGTGGCCGAGCTGTCGAAGATGGCGCTCATGCCCTGCCACGCCTTCTTCCAGTTCTACGTGGCGCCGCCGCAAGCCGAGGGCGAGCGCGGCAAGCTCAGCTGCCAGCTCTACCAGCGCAGCGCCGACATCTTCCTGGGCGTGCCCTTCAACATCGCCAGCTACGCGCTGCTCACGCACATGGTCGCGCAGCAGTGCGACCTCGACGTGGGCGACTTCATCTGGACCGGCGGCGACTGCCACATCTACAGCAACCACGCCGAGCAGGTGAAGCTGCAGCTCAGCCGCACGCCCTTCCCCTACCCCACGCTGAACATCAAGCGCAAGCCCGACTCGATCTTCGACTACCAGTACGAAGACTTCGAAGTGCTGGACTACAGGCACGGCGATCCGATCAAGGCGCCGGTGGCGGTGTGAACGCGATGAGCGCCACCACGCCCCGCATCAACCTGATCTTCGCGCGCGCCGCCAATGGCGTGATCGGCGTGAACAACACCATTCCCTGGCACCTGCCGGAGGACATGGCCCACTTCAAGCAACAGACCGCGGGCGCGCCCGTGGTGATGGGCCGCAAGACCTGGGATTCGCTGCCGCCGCGCTTTCGCCCGCTGCCGGGCCGCCGGAACATCGTGGTCACGCGACAAGCTGACTGGCAGGCCGAAGGCGCGCAAGCGGTCGGCAGCCTGCCCGATGCGCTGTCGCTGTGCACGCCGTCGGACTCGCCCGAGGTCTGGGTGATCGGCGGCGCACAGATCTACGCCGAAGCCGAGCCGCTGGCCCAGCGCGCCGTGGTCACCGAGATCGCACGCGACTACGAAGGCGACGCGCACGCCCCCGTGCTCGACGCCGCCATATGGCGCGAGACGCAGCGCGAGTCGCACGTCTCGGCCAAGGACGGCCTGCCCTTCAGCTTCGTGACCTACGAACGCGTCACTGCATGACGATCAAGCACCGCGCGCCCGGTACCTCGCCACAACTGTCGCGTCGCACCGTGCTGGCCGGTGCCGCCCTGCTCGCCGGCCTCGCGCCGCTGCAGGCCCTGCATGCTGCCGGGCCGCTGGAGTCGGACGAAGAGGCGCTGTTCATGCCCGGCACCGCGCGCCCCACGGCCGACGGCCGGCTCGAGGTCGACGTGCATGCCTGGGTGTTCGAGCGCGAGCACCGCTGGGGCCTGGACGCCGCGCTCGCGCGCTACCTCGGCATGAACCTGAAGAAGCTCACGCCGGCCGCGCGGCTGCGCTTCAGCCAGCGCACCGCGCTGTTCCATGCCGAGTCGGAAGAAGACAAGGTGATCGACGTCGTCTTCGACGGCTCTGCCACGCGCCTCACGATGCCGCCCACGGGCGCCGACGGCCGCAGCAACCTGCGCGCCGTCGTCGAGGCCTCGCACATCCCGGCGTCGCAGGAGTGGCTGCCGTTCCATGGCGTGACCGGTCCGGGCGAGCTGCTGCCGCGCTTTCGCGGCCGTGCGCAGATCGTGCCGGCGCAGGGCGTGTCGGTCATCTCGGACATCGACGACACCATCAAGCGCACGCAGGTGCGCGACCGGCGCGAGATGCTGCTGAACACCTTCGCGCGCCGCTTCGAGGCCGCGCCGGGCATGGCGGCGCACTACCGCGCGCTGGCGCAGGCGCCCGGCACGCGCTTTCACTATCTCTCGGGCAGCCCGATCCAGCTGTACCCCGCGCTCACGGACTTCATTCGCGACGCCGACTTTCCCGCCGGCAGCATGCACCTGCGCGAGAGCACGACATGGCGCACGCTGATCCCCAGCGCCGAAGACTCGCGCGCGCACAAGCTCGGCGTGATCGAGCGGCTGCTGGCCGAATTTCCGCAGCGCCGCTTCCTGCTCGTGGGCGATTCGGGCGAGGCCGATCCCGAGATCTATGCGCAGGTGTTCCGTGCGCATCCGCAGCGCATCGACGGCATCGTGATCCGCGACGTGACCGACGAGAACCGGCTGTCCGATCGCTACCGCGCCACCTTCGAAGGCATCGCGCCCGTGGTCTGGCACCTGCTGCGGCCCGACACCACCGCCTGGCCGATTCAACCGGCCAATCGATAGCGGCACCGACGACGGTTCACGCCGCGCGCGCGCCCAGCCAGCGCCGGTAGCGCTTCGTCAGCCGCTTCGTGCGCAACTGGTCGAGCACCAAGGTCAGGAAGGGCGAATGCGCAGGCGCGCTGTTGCGGCCCGGACGCAGCGTGCGCAGCCGGCGCTTCACCAGCGCCATGCGCGCCAGTGCGGCCATGACCTGGTCCTTCCAGTCGACCTGCGGGCTCTGCGCCGCCGCGTCTTCGCCCGCGCGCCAGCGTGCGGGCAGGTCGGGCGCCACGGCCAATGCGGTGGCCATGCCCACCACCGCGACGCCCTCCCCCAGCACCCGTTCGGCGACGGCGCGGCGCACGATGCCGCCCGTGGTCATGACCGGCATGCGCGCCTCGGCGGCCAGCTCCCGGGCGAACTCCAGGAAGTAGGCCTCGCGCGCCAGCGTGCGGCCGTCGGCGGTGCGGCCCTGCATCGCCGGGCTCTCGTAGCTGCCGCCCGACAGTTCGACCAGGTCCACGGCCTCGTCGTTGAGCCAGCGGATGACCTGCTTCGCATCGTTCTCCGAGAAACCGCCGCGCTGGAAGTCGGCGGAGTTGAGCTTCACGGCCACGGCGAAGCCACGCGCCACGCGGGCCCGCACAGCACGCACCACGTCGAGCAAAAAGCGCGCGCGGTTCTCCAGGCTGCCGCCCCAGGCATCGGTGCGCTGGTTGGTCAGCGGCGACAAGAACTGCGAGAGCAGGTAGCCGTGCGCCGCATGCACCTGCACGCCGGTGAAGCCCGCGCGCTCGGCGGCCTGCGCCGTGGCGGCGAAGCGGTCGACGGTCTCGGCGATCTCCGCCTCGCTCATCGCCTTGGGTTGCACGAAAAGCTTGCTGTGCTTGCCCAGGTCGAGCGCCACCGACGACGGCGCCCACGCCGTGCCGCCCATGTTGATCTGCACCTGGCGACCCGGATGGTTGATCTGCATCCACACCTGCGCGCCGCCGCTGCGCGCGGCCGCGGCCCATTCGGCGAAGCGCTCGAGCGGCGTATCGGCTTCGAGCACGACGCCGCCCGGGCCGGTGAGTGCGCGGCCGTCGATCATCACGTTGCCCGTGAGGATCAGGCCCGCCCCGCCCTGCGCCCAGACACGGTAGAGGTCGTGCAGCGCCGCGCCCGGCAACTGCCCGGCATCGGCCATGTTCTCCTCCATGGCGGCCTTGGCCAGGCGGTTGGGCAGGACGCTCCCGTTGGGCAGGGTCAGCGGCAGGAAAAGCGGCGAGGAGTTCACGATGAGGACCGGGTGGTGGAGTGGAAAAACCCGATGCTAAGATTAAAGCCAACTTGAAGGTCAAGCGATATGAAGATCGGTGAACTGGCAGACAAGACCGGCATGGCGCCCTCGGCCATCCGCTTCTACGAACAAAGCGGCCTGCTGCCCGCGCCCGAGCGCGGCGCCAATGGGTACCGCGTCTACACCGAGGCCGCGCTCAAGCGGCTGCAGCTGATCCAGATCGCGCAGAACCTCGGCTTCTCGCTGGACAGCCTGCGCAGCGCCTTCGCGGGCTGCGAGGTCTTCTCGGGGGACGACCTGCTCGAACGGCTCGACGGCCGCGTGCGCGAAATCGACCAGCTCATGGCCGGCCTGCGCGCGCAGCGGCGCGACCTGACCGACCTGCGCGCCACCTTGCGCCAGACCTGGGCCGCTGGCGAATGCATGGACCCCGCCACGCTGGCCGAAAGCATGGCTACGACCAGAAACAAAGTGGCACGTCCTTCGCGCGCGCCGAAAGAACTGGAAACTTCGGTACACGCCTCGAAAGGCATGCGCGGCGCAGGGTTTAGACAGCGCTAATTGTTTGTGCGCACAATGTCCGGACCGCCCTCCCCTCAACCCAAGGAGACGACCCATGTCCATGGAATTTCTTCGGACCCTCGCCGAGCAGAAATTGCCATACGTCCTCCACACGCCCGCAGACATCGACAGGCTGCGCGTGCTGCGTGCCGCCGATCTCGTGACTGCCTTCATTCCGCCGTCGGAGCACGCGCCCGACGAGCGCGCAATCCATCAGCTGGCCCAGGTGGAATCGATCACCGCGAAGGGCCGCCTGGCCCTGAACAAGGCGACCTCTTCGTTCATCGAACTCTGAGGTGCGCCCGCACGCTCAGACCACGCCCTGCGCCAGCATCGCATCGGCCACGCGCACGAAGCCGGCGATGTTCGCGCCATCGACGTAGCTCACGCTGCCGTCGGCGCGCGAACCGTAGTGCAGGCACGACTCGTGGATGCCTTGCATGATCTGCAGCAGGCGCGCATCGACCTCGTCGCGCGTCCATGACAGCCGGGCCGCGTTCTGGCTCATCTCCAGGCCCGACGTGGCCACGCCGCCCGCGTTGCTGGCCTTGCCCGGTGCGTACAGCACGCCGTGGCCTTCGAGCACCTTCACGGCCTCCATGGTCGAGGGCATGTTGGCGCCTTCGGCCACGCACACCACGCCGTTCTTCACCAGCGTGCGCGCGTCTTCCTCGTTGAGCTCGTTCTGCGTGGCGCTGGGCAGCGCCACGTCGACCGGCACGTGCCACGGCGTGGCGCCGGCCACGAAGCGGGTGCCGGTGCGCTCGGCGTAGTCGCTCACGCGGCCGTAGAGGTGGTTCTTCACGTCCATCAGCACGGCGAGTTTTTCGGGTGTGAAGCCTTCCTCGTCGACCACGGTGCCGCTCGAGTCCGACACGGTGACCACCTTGGCGCCCAGCGCCATGGCCTTCTCGATGGTGTACTGCGCCACGTTGCCCGCGCCCGAGACGCTCACGCGCAGGCCGTCGAAGCTGCGGCCCTTGCGCTTGAGCATTTCCTGCGCGAAGTAGACGTTGCCGTAGCCCGTGGCTTCGGGGCGGATCAGCGAGCCGCCGAAGCTCAGGCCCTTGCCGGTGAACACGCAGTCGGCGCGGTTGGTGAGCTTCTTGACCATGCCGGCCATGAAGCCGACCTCGCGCCCGCCCACGCCCACGTCGCCCGCCGGCACGTCGGTGTCGGAGCCCACGTGGCGGAACAGCTCGGTCACCAGGGCCTGGCAGAAGCGCATCACCTCGCCCTGGCTCTTGCCCTTGGGATCGAAGTCGGCACCGCCCTTGCCGCCGCCCATGGGCAGCGTGGTCAGCGCGTTCTTGAAGGTCTGCTCGAAGGCCAGGAACTTGAGGATCGACAGGTTCACCGAGGGGTGGAAGCGCATGCCGCCCTTGTAGGGGCCGATGGCCAGGCTGTGCTGGATGCGGAAACCGCGGTTGACCTGCACCTCGCCGTGGTCGTCCACCCAGGACACGCGGAACATGATCACGCGCTCGGGCTCCACCAGCCGCTCCAGCAGGCTGTGGCTCGTGTACTTGGGGTGCTTCTCGATGTAGGGCCACAGGCTCTCCATCACTTCGGTCACGGCCTGCAGGTACTCGGGCTGTCCGGGGTTGCGTTGTGCGACGTGTGCGAGGAACCCCCCGACGGATGCGTGCTTCATTCCAATCAATCCTCTGTTTTCCAAAACGGTGCATAACCTTATGCGAATCCTGCATTTTGCCGGATCGGAGAACCAGATTGAGGCGCAAAGCCCTAACAAGGTGCGTTGTTTGGAACGTGTGGCGTGCTGAGGCCCCAACTTGGAACATCGCCGTGGCACACCGGCGCCCGCAAAAGCGGTCAGAATCCCGCCCCGAGCGCCTTCCCGCATGGCCCGTCTCGGAATTCAAAGATGCAGATCAGCTACCGCTTCCAGTTCTCGCAGGCGCATGTGCTCACCGGCTTCCTGCGCAACCTGCAGCAGGTCTGGTGGGTCCGGTTCAAGTGGCCGTTGGCGCTGCTGTTCGCCCTGGCCCTGGCCGTGTGTGTTTGCGAAGGGTTTCCCGCCCTGGCGGCCGTATTCGCGGTCGGCATCGCGCTGCTGCTGAGCGCGCCGGCCATCGCCCGGCTGGCCCTCCACCGCTTCAGAAAGAGCCCCTTCTACAACGACGAGATCGACTTCTCGCTGTCGGAGAACGGCTCCCATGCGCGGGGCCGCCACAGCGAGGTGCGCCACGGCTGGGAGGCCTACACCAAGGCCCGCCGCTTCAAGGACGGCCTGCTGCTGTGCCACGGCCCGGACGCCTTCCACTGGCTGCCCGATGCGGCCGCGGCCGATCCGGCGGCCATTGCAGCGGCGCAGCAGCTCGCACGCGCGCGCATCCGGGACTACCGCGAGCTCTGACCGGGAACCGGGGACGATGAAGGCAAGGCGCCCCGGATCAAGGGCGCGCCCGCCTGCTACTTGCGCGCCTTCTCGATCTCCGCCATCAGTTCCTTGACGGTGGCCTCGCCGACCGAGGCCGTGTACTTGTCGATCACCGGCTTCACCTTGGCGCGCAGCTTCGCCATCTCTTCGGGCGGCAGCTCCGAAACCGTCATGCCGGCCTTCTTGAGCGCATCGAGCGCGCTGTCGGCGGCGCCGCGCGAGGCCTGGCGCTGGAACGTGGTCGCCTCCGCGGCGGCCTCGTTGACGATCTTCTTTTCGTCGGCACTCATGCCGTCCCAGGTCTTGCGGCTGATCAGCAGCGCCTGCGGGTTGTAGATGTGGCGAGTCTGGGTGATGTACTTCTGCACTTCCGCGAACTTGGACGACAGGATGGTCGTGTTCGGGTTCTCCTGGCCGTCGACCGCCTTCTGGTCGAGCGCGGGGTACAGCTCGGGGAACGGAAGCGGCGTGGCGTTGGCGCCCAGCGCGCTGAACATGTCGATGTAGATCGGCGACTGGATCACGCGGATCTTCAACCCCGCGATGTCGTCGGCCTTGACGATCGGACGCTTGCTGTTCGTCAGGTTGCGAAAGCCCAGGTCCCAGTAGCCCAGGCCGTGCAGCGCCTTGTCCTCCAGCTTGGCCATCAGCTTCTGGCCGAAGGGGCCGTCGGTGACGACGTCGGCTTCCTTGCCGCTGTTGAAGAGGAACGGGAAGTCGTAGGCCGCGAACTCCTTCACCTGCGCCGACAGGATGCCGGCGTTGAGCACGGTCATCTCCACGGTGCCCCCCTGCAGCGCCGACACCGTCTGCAGGTCGCCGCCCAGCGTGCCGCCGGGGAACAGCTTCACGGTGATCTTGCCGCCCGACTTCGCGGCCACGAGGTCGGCGAACTTCTGCGCGCCCTGCGCCTGCGGATGGCCGGCCTGGTTCTGGAACGCGAACTTGATGGTGCGCTCCTTGAGCTGCGCGAACGCACCGGGGGCAGCGAACGCGAGGGCCGCCGCCACGGCGGCCATCAACAGAGTGCGCTTCGAATGCTTCGTCTTCATGGTGATGTCTCCTTCTCTTTTTGGGGGTGGTGAAACCGGCAGGGCCTACGCCCTCTTCTTGAACAACGCCGAGGCCCCGCTGGCGCGCGCCACCTCCTCGGCGGCCTGGCACAGCGCCGGTCCCAGCGCTTCCATGCGCTGCGGCGTGAGCCGCACCGACGGGCCCGCGATGGTGACGACCCCGATCGCCGTGCCGTCGGCGCCGAACACGGGCGCGGCCATGGCAGTCATCGCGGGGGCGAACACCTCGTTGATCATGCTGAAGCCGCGCTGGCGCGCCGCCTTCACGAAAGCCATCACGGCCTTGAGCGACGTGGGGGCCTTGGGGCCGTAGTCCTCGGGCTTGCCCAGCCCCTTCTTGGCGACGAGCGCCATCGCGTCGTCCTCGCCCATGGTGGACAGCCACGCGTGCCCGGCGGCGCTGCACGAGAGCGCCACCGACAGGCCCATGTCGGGGTCGTAGCGAAGGCCGTGCGTGGCGCCCTGCGCCTTGGCAACGAAGGTCAGGTCTTCGCCGTCGACCACCGCCAGGCGCACGAGCTCGCCCGAGGTCGAGGCCAGCTGGTCGAGCAGCGGCTGCGCGATGTCGACGATGCCCGAGCGGCTGAGGAACGACAGGCTGATCGAGACCAGCTTGATGGTCAGCACGTAGTGGCCGTCGCGCGCCTCCTGTCGCACGTAGCCGCAGCGGATGAGCTCCGCGAGCAATCGGTGCGATGCACTCAATGGAATCTGCAATTCGCTGGCCAACGCCGACAGCGCGCACCCCTCGGGATGCTCCGCCAGATGTTCCAGCACCTTGAAGCTGCGTTCCAGTATTCCGCTCATTTCGTCCTCCAGATGTCGTCTCGTCAACGCGGGCGATGCGGCCCGCCACTCAGGGTCCGCCAGCGTAGCAGAACTCGGGGAAGGGATTTCCATTATGGAAATTCTTTCCAACAAAAATACGATCGCCTTCGTCCGGCACTTTTTCCTTCCCTCTTTCTTCCTTCCCGCCCGAGGACCCTTCGTGAAACTTCTTCGTATGCTTGCCGTGGCCGGCCTGTGCGCCGGCCTCACCGCCCCGTCGTGGGCGCAGCAGGAGCGCGTGATCCGCTTCGGCCACCTGAACAACGCCGACCATCCCGTGAGCTTCGGCGTCAAGCGCTTTGCCGAACTGCTGTCGGCCAAGAGCGGCGGCAAGATGAAGGTCCAGGAGTTCCCCGCCTCCCAGCTGGGCAACGAGATGCAGCAGCAGTCGGCCCTGCAGGGCGGCGTGCAGCAGATGTCGGCACCGGCCACCACGTCGCTGGCCGGCATCGTCAAGGAGTTCGGCCTCGTCGACTTCCCCTTCTCGGTGAACAACTTCGCGCAGGCCGATGCGCTGCTCGACGGCCCGTTGGGCCAAGCCCTGATCGCCAAGCTCCCCGAGAAGGGCCTTGTCGCCCTGGGCTACTGGGACCTCGGGTTTCGCAACGTCACGAACAGCAAGCGCCCCATCGCCAAGCCTGAAGACCTCGAGGGCTTGAAGATCCGCGTGATCCCCAACCCCGTGTTCCTCGAAACCTTCAAGGCCTTCAAGGCCAACCCCGTGCCGATGCCTTTCGCCGAGCTGTACGGTGCGCTCGAAGCCAAGGCGGTCGACGGCCAGGAGAACCCGTATGCGGTGATCCTCTCGAACAAGTTCTACGAAGTGCAGAAGTTCGTCAGCGCCACCAACCACGTGTACGCCGCCAACATCGTGCTGGTGAGCAAGAAGTTCTGGGACTCGCTCACGCCGGCCGAGCAGAAGATGATGAACGACGCGGCCAACGAGGCACGCGGCTACCAGCGCCAGGTCAGCCGCGCCGCCGCGCAGAAGGCGGTGGGCGACCTGCAGGCCAAGGGCGCGCAGTTCAACGAACTCAGCGCCGCCGAACAAAAGCGCATGCGCGACATCGCCAAGCCCGTCGTCGACAAGTTCGCCGCCCAGTACGACCCCGCCATCGTCAAGCTCTACAACGACGAGCTCGCACGCATCCGCAAGTAAGTCAGCAAGCCAGCCCGTCCCTCACCGAAGCTCCCCATGAAGATCCTCGTTCTCCACGGCCCCAACCTCAACCTGTTCGGTCGCCGCGAACCGCACATCTACGGCAAGACCACGCTCGCCGAAATCAACGCGCAGCTGCAGGCGCTCGCCGTCGAACTCGGCGTGACGCTGGACACCATCCAGTCGAACCACGAAGGCGACCTGATCGACTTCCTGCACACCCACATCGACGATGCGCAGGGCGCGCTGGTGAACCCCGCCGGCCTCACGCAGCACGGCGTGCCGCTGCACGACGCGATCAAGGCCATGCCGTTCCCGACCATCGAGGTACACATGTCCAACATCGCCGCGCGCGAAGCATGGCGCGCGCATTCGATCATCTCGCCGGCGGTGAAGGGCACGGTCCAGGGCCTGGGCCCGCTGTCGTACCTGGCTGCGCTGCGCGCGCTGGTCGACATGCAGCGCCAGGCGCAGACTCAAGTTCAGGCGCAGGCCGCCGCATGAACCGCTGGCTCGACCGGTGCTGCACCGGCATCGAGGCGCTGATCGCGGCCGCGCTCGCGGTCATGGTCGTGCTCGTGTTCGGCAACGTGGTGCTGCGCTATGGCTTCAACTCGGGCATCACGGTGTCCGAGGAAATCTCGCGCTGGCTCTTCATCTGGATGACCTTCCTGGGCGCCGTGGTGGCGCTGAAGGAGCACGGCCACCTGGGTGTCGACATGGTGGTGCAAAAGCTGCCCCCCATCGGCAAGAAGATCTGCCTGGCCGTCGGCCATGCGGTGATGCTCTACATCGTCTGGCTGTTGCTGCAGGGCAGCATCGCACAGGCGCGCATCAACTGGGACGTGACGGCGCCCGTCACCGGCGCGTCGATGGCCATCGTCTACGCCGCGGGCATCGTGTTCTCGGTGCTGGCCGGGCTCATCCTGGCGCTCGACCTGCTGCGCCTGCTCACGGGCCGCATCGCCGACCATGAACTGGTGATGGTGCAGGAGTCGGAAGAAGCGGTGCAGCTGCAGCAGATCCTGGGTTCGCAGGACGCCAAGGAACCGGGGGCACGGCCATGACCATCGCTGTTTTCGTCGGCTCGCTGTTGCTTGCCATGGCGATGGGCATTCCCATCGCCTTCTCGTTGCTGGCCAGCGGTGTCGCGCTGATGTGGCACCTCGACCTGTTCGACGCGCAGATCCTCACGCAGAACGTGATCGGCGGCGCTGACAGCTTTCCGCTGCTGGCCGTGCCCTTCTTCATGCTCGCGGGCGAGATCATGAACGTGGGCGGTCTGTCCAAGCGCATCGTCGACTTCGCGCTCGCGCTGGTCGGCCACGTGAAAGGCGGCCTGGGCTACGTGACCATCATGGCCGGCTGCCTGCTGTCGGCGCTCTCGGGCTCGGCCGTGGCCGACGCCGCCGCGCTCACCGCGCTGCTGCTGCCGATGATGGTGCGCGCGGGCCACGACAAGCCGCGCGCGGCTGGCCTCATTGCGGCCACCGGCGTGATCGGCCCCGTGATTCCACCGAGCATCGGCCTGGTGATCTTCGGCGTGGCGGCGAACGTGTCGATCTCCAAGCTGTTTCTCGCGGCCATCGTGCCGGGGCTGCTGATCGGCGGCGCGCTGTGGATCACCTGGGCCTGGCTGGTGCGGCGCGAAAAGATCGTGCCGCCGCCGCGCAAGTCGTCGGCCGAGATTGCCGCCGCCTTCCGCAACGCGCTGTGGGCGCTGATGCTGCCGGTGATCATCCTCGTGGGCCTGCGCATGGGCGTGTTCACGCCCACCGAGGCCGCGGTGGTGGCCGCCGTGTATGCGCTCTTCGTGTCGACGGTGGTGTACCGCGAGATCACCTGGAAGGACCTGTACGCCATCTTCGTGAGCGCGGCCAAGACCAGCGCCATCGTGATGTTCCTGATCGCCGCGGCGATGGTGAGCGCCTGGCTCATCACGGTGGCCGACCTGCCCTCCAAGATCGTGGGCATGCTGCAGCCGTTCATGGGCAACCAGATGCTGCTCATGATCGCGATCATGGTGCTCGTGATGGTGGTGGGCACGGCGATGGACATGACGCCCACCATCCTCATCCTCACGCCGGTGCTCATGCCGGTAGTGAAGGCGGCCGGCATCGACCCCGTGTACTTCGGCGTGCTGTTCATCATCAACAACTCGATCGGCCTCGTCACGCCGCCGGTGGGCACGGTGCTCAACGTGGTGGCCGGCGTCGGCAAGATCTCGATGGACGACGTCACGCGCGGAGTGGTTCCGTTCATGCTGGCCGAGTTCGCGATCCTGTTCGTGATGGTGGCGTTTCCGCAGCTGGTGATCGTGCCGGCGCGGTGGTTCGGGGGCTGAGCCGATGCGCGCCGTTTTCCTCACCGCGCTCGCCCTGCTCACCGCCCTGCCCGCCGCTGCACAAGACCCCGAACGCGAAGTGCTGCCCGAGCAGCGCCAGCGGCTGGCCTTCATCGCGCCCTCCGGCCTCGCGCCGCTGGGCAGCGGCAAGATGGTCTTCAGCGCCTTCCATGTCACGACGGGCCAGGAGCTGTGGGTCACCGACGGCAGCAACGCCGGCACCACCCTGTTGAAAGACATCCGGCCGGGCTTCCGGGGGTCGTTCCCTGCCGGTCAGGTCGCGTTCAAGGGCCACGTTTACACCACGGCCACCGACGGCGCGAGCGGGCTCGAGCTCTGGCGCACCGACGGCACCGCCGCCGGCACGACGCAGGTGATCGACCTGCGCCCCGGCGAGGAAGGCGCGATGCCCAACGAGCTGACCGTGTTCCGCGACGCGCTCTACTTCGTGGCCGACGACGGCCAGACCGGCTTCCAGGTGTGGAAGACCACGGGCGATGCGAAGGGCACCACGCGCGTGTCCGCCGTCGACGCCGGGCCGCGCGCCCTCACCCGCCAGCTCACCGTGGCCGGCCCGCGCCTGTTCTTCACCGCGACCACGCGCACGCACGGCCACGAACTCTGGGTGACCGACGGCACGCCCGAGCACACGCGCCTGGTGAAGGACATCCGCCCGGGCATCGAGGACGCGGGCATCCAGAACCTCACGGCCGTGGGCAACGACATTTACTTCACCGCGCACGACGGCGAACACGGCGCCGAACTATGGAAGAGCGACGGCACCGAACACGGCACGCAGCTGGTGAAGGACCTGCGCCCCGGTGCCGCGCCTTCGCGACCGACGCACCTGGCGGTGCTGGGCCGCACGCTGTACTTCTCGGCCGACGACGGCGTGCACGGCATCGAGCTGTGGAAGACTGACGGCACCGCGAAGGGCACGGCGCTGGTGAAGGACATCCGCCCCGGCCCGGGCGGTTCCATGTCGAGCGCGATCGCCGTGATGGGCGGCAAGCTCTACTTCGCGGCGACCGACGGCGTGTCGGGCGCGGAGCTGTGGCGCAGCGACGGCACGGCGGCGGGCACGGTGCGCGTCAAGGACATCGCACCGGGCGCGGAGAACGGCTCACCCGCGCGCTTCGCCGTCATCGGGGCGCGCCTGTGGTTCGCGGCGAACGGCGGCGGTGGCCGGGGCGTCGAGCCATGGACCAGTGACGGCACGCCGGCCGGCACGCGCGCCGTGGCCGACCTCGCCGCGGGCGAACGTCACGCGATGCCGTTGGGCTTTCGCGCACTCGGCGACGCGGTGCTCTTCGTGGCCGACGACGGCCATGGCAACGACCGACTGTGGGCACACCGCAAGGACGGCCGGGTGACGCTGATCGGCGATCCGCTCAAGGCGAGGCTGCGCTGACACCGAAGGCCTGCGTGGCCGCGTAGTCGCGCAAGGCCTGCTGCATGGCTACGGCGATGGCGGGGTGCGTCGGGTCGTGACCCGCGCCCTGCGCCCACTGCAGCGGCGCGCCCAGCACCTGCGCCAATGCCTGAGCGCCTTCGGGCGGACACAGCGCGTCCTGCGTGCCGTGCACGATCAGCGTGGGCACAGCAGGCAATGCGGCGCAGCGCTGCAACAACGAGGGCGTATCGAGCCAGCAGCCGTGCCGCAGGTAGTGGCTCTGCACGCGGTAGCGCGCCACGAGCCGCGGCAGCATCGCCTCGTCGATCGGCGGCGCAGCGCCACCGGTGGCGAGGCGCTGTTCCCAATCGAACCAGTTGCGCGTCAGCTCGCACTGCCGCGCCCAGGTGCCGTGCGCGAAGACCTCGGCGATCGGCACCGTCACCGGGCATCGCCGGCGCCCGGCCTCGTCCCACAGTGCGCGCCATGCGGAGCCGTCGTACTGCAGGGCCCCGGCGAAGAGCGCGTGGATGTCGCTCTCGCGCGCGAGGAACACGTTGCGCAACAGCAGGCCCGCCACGGCCTCCGGTGCGTCGAGCGCATGCATCAGCGCCAGCGTGGCGCCCCACGAGCCGCCCACCACCAGCCATCGATCGATGCGCAGGTGTGCGCGCAGCAGACGCAGGTCGGCCAGCAGATCGGCAAGCGTGTTGTGTTCGATCGATCCTGCAGGTGTGCTGAGGCCCGAACCGCGCTGATCGGGGCAGACGATGCGGTAGTGCGCGGGATCGAAGTCCCGGCGCAACAGCGGCGAGCAGCCCGAGCCCGGCCCGCCGTGCAACACCACCACGGGCAGGCCCGCCGGGTTGCCATGCTCCTCGACGTGCATCACGTGCCCGCCATCCAGCGGCAGGCGATGGGTGATCGTCATCGGGGTGTGCTCTCAGCTCAGCGCGTTCGCGTCGGTGCGAAAGACGAGGTCGCCCGCACGCCGCGCGCCCGGCACGAAGCGGATCGGCGTGCCATGGTCGCGCGGATCACCCGCCGCCTTGACCATCGCCTCCACCTCCTCATGCCGCGGACTCTTCGGGCACACCGGGTCCGTGGCCGCCGCGTCGCCGGTCAGCAGGAAGGCCTGGCAGCGACAGCCCCCATGGTCCTTCTCCTTCTCGTCGCAGCTCTGGCAGGTGCTGCTCATCCAGCCCGTGCCACGGTACGCGCCGAAGGCCGGGCTCTCCTGCCAGATGCTGCGGATGCTGTGCTCGCGCACATTGGGAAAGTCGAGCCCGGGCAGCATGCGCGCGCTGTGGCACGGCAGCGCCACGCCGTCGGGTGCGACCACGAGGAACACGCTGCCCCACCCCGCCATGCAGGGCTTGGGCTTGCCCTCGGCGTAGTCGGGCACCACCCAGAGGATCTTCATGCGGCCGTCCAGCCGCGGGCGATGGGTTTCCACCACCGCCTCGGCCGTGGCCAGCATGTCGCGCGAAGGCATCAGCATCTCGCGGTTGCGCCAGGCCCAACCGTAGTACTGCACGTTGGCGAGTTCGAGAAAGTCGGCCTCCATCGCCTCGGCCATCTCGATGATCCGGCCCACGTGCGGCAGGTTGTAGCGGTGCATCACGCAGTTCAGCACCATCGGGTAGCCGAGGTCCTTGATGGTGCGGGCCACGCGCTGCTTGAGGTCGAAGGTCTTCGTGGAGCTGAGGAAGTCGTTGAGTTCGCGGCTCGAATCCTGGAACGACAACTGGATGTGGTCCAGCCCCGCGCGCTTGAGCGTTTCGGCGCGCTGCGGCGTGAGGCCCACGCCCGAGGTGATCAGGTTGGTATAGAAGCCGAGCTCGTGCGCCGCCGCGACCAGCTCCGGCAGGTCGTCGCGCAGCAGCGGCTCGCCGCCCGAGAAGCCCAGCTGCACCGCGCCCATCGCACGTGCTTCGCGAAACACGCGAATCCATTCGGACGTGTCCAGCTCCTCGCGGTAGCGCGTGTAGTCGACCGGGTTGGAGCAGAAGGCGCAGTGCAGCGGGCAGCGGTAGGTCAGCTCGGCCAGCAGCCACAGCGGCGGCTTGGCGACCGCGCGGGGTGCGCGGGCTTGCACCTCAGCGGATCCAGTGGCGTCCATGGGCCTGCTCCAGGAATTCGAGCACGTCGGCATGCAGGTCGCTCTCGCCGAAGGTGCGCTCCAGGTCGGCCACAAGCGCGGCCACCGAGGTCTTGCCGTCGCAGCGCTGGAGGATCTCGGCCGCCGGCCCGTTGAGCTTGATCATGCCCTCGGGGAACAGCAGCACGTGGCACTGCTGCGCCTCTTCCCACTGCATGCGGTAGATCGAGGTGAGCGCCGGCTGGGCATCGTCGGTCCATGCGGTCATGGTTGCTGGTCTTTCGGAAGGTCGTCGGGATAAGCCTTCTCGATCGCGTCGAGCATGGCCCAGAGGATGTCGAGCTTGAAGCCCAGGATGTGCAGCGCACGCAGCTGCCGCTCGCGCGTGGTGCACCACTGCATCGCCACTTCGAGGCCGTGCTCGACGTCGCGGTCGGCCAGCGGAATGCGGCTGCGAAAGTAGTCCAGGCCCGAGGTGTCGATCCACGGGTAGTGCGTGGGCCATCCCGCGAGCCGGTCCTTGTGGATGCGCGGCGCGAACATCTCGGTGAGCGACGAAATCACCGCCTCCTGCCACGGCGCCGTGCGCGCGAAGTTCACGTACGCATCGACCGCGAAGCGCACGCCGGGCACCACGAGCGCATGCGACTCGAGCACCTCGCGCGCCAGGCCGGTGGCGATGCCCAGGCGGGTCCAGATCTCGATGCCGCCCGCGTTGGCGCCTTCATGGTCGCCATGCCCGTCGTGGTCGAGCATGCGCACCACCCAGCGCCGGCGCGTGGCGCGGTCGTCGCAGTTGGACAGAACGGCGGCGTCCTTCACCGGGATGCGGCACTGGTAGTAGAAGCGGTTCGCCACCCAGCCGCGCACCTGGAAGGGCTGCAGCTCGCCCGCGTTGAGCCGGCGATTGAACGGGTGGTGGCTGTGGTAGCGCGACTCCATGGCGCGCAACCTCGCTTCGAACTCCTGCGGGGACCATGGGCCTTGTGTCTCTTGTGTCACGTGTTCAGATCTCCAGGGCCATGCCGTCGAACGCGACCTCGATGCCGCGACGCACGAGCTGTGCGCGCTGTGGCCCGTCTTCGTCCAGGATGGGGTTGCTGTTGTTGATGTGGATGAGCACCTTGCGTTTTGCAGCGCAGACGTCGAGTGCTTTCAGCATGCCGGGGCCGTGCGGCCCGTCGCACTGCGGCAGGTGGCCCATGTCGGCCGCGTGCTTCTTGCCGAGCCCGGCCGCGACCATTTCGTCCTCGGTCCAGAAGGTGCCGTCGACGAGCACGCAGTCGCAGGCATCGAGGCTGCGGCGCTCGGCCTCGCCGACCTGCGCCAGGCCCGGCGCGTAGAGCACGCGCTTGCCGGTGGTGGGGTCTTCGATGAGCACCGCGGCGTTCTCGCTGCGCGCCTCGGTCTGGCGGCGCGGCGAATACGGCGGCGCCTTGCCGGGCACCGGCACGGCCTGCAGCCGCAGCCCGGCGATGTCGTGCCAGGCACCGCCGCCGGGCTCGAGCGACAACGGGTGCCAGGTCACGCCGCAGTAGCTGTCGAGCGTGCGCAGCAGCGGCAGGCTGCCGGTGAGGTCGTCATGGGCCTCGGGCGTGCAGTACAGCTGCAGCCGCTGCCCTTCGCGCAGGCTCAGCAGGCCTGCGACGTGGTCGATTTGAGAGTCCATCAGCACCACCGCCTCGATCGGCGAATGGCGCAGTCCGTGGCGCGGCCACAGGGCCGGCGAGGCGCGCAGTTGCGCGCCGAGGTCGGGGGAGGCATTCAGCAGAATCCAGCGTTCGCCATCGGCCGACACGGCAATCGAACTCTGCGTGCGGGGCGCGGCCCGCACCTGCCCGCTTCGCTGGCCGGCGCACAGGCGGCAATTGCAATTCCATTGAGGGAAGCCACCGCCCGCTCCCGAACCCAGCACCAGAATCTTCATGGGGGCCCAACAAAAAAACACGGCACCGGCGCAAGGCCGGTGCCGTGGGTCTGCGCGCTCAGCGAGCGGAGATGTACATCGTGATTTCGAAACCGAAACGCATTTCTTCAAACTCAGGCTTGCACCATTTCATCGCATTGCTCCTTCAGTGGTTGGGGTTGAGGACATATCAATAGACGACGATCTTTCCCGTCGGGCGCGGGCTATGGCAGTCGTTGTAAAAGTATTCGCCCGGCGTGTCAAAGGTGTGGGTCTGCGACTGGCCCGGGTTCAGCCTGAAATTGAACCGCCCTTCGAAGAACTGCGTGGCGCAGTGGGTGTTGGCGTTGGCTGCGGGGTTGGTGAAGGTCACGGCGGTGTTGACGGGCACGCGCATGAAGGTCGGCGTCATGGCGTTGACGGCCGTCGATTCGGTCGCGCCCGGCTCGTTCGCCGCCGTCTGCACGCGCGCCAGGAACACGGTGTTCGGGGTCGGCAGTGCCGCGCCCTCCACCGCCGCGCCCGACACGGGCCGACGCACCACGGGCGGTGTCGGCGTAGCGGCCGCAGTCACCGCGCCGCCGACCTTGAAGGCCCACAGCCGGTCGCCGCGCGGGGCCGAGTCGCCGTACGGAATGCTGGTGCCGCCCGAGAACACCGCGATGTACTGCTCGCCGTCGATCTCGTAGGAGACCGGACTCGCGCTGATCGCCGCGCCGGTCTGGAAGCGCCACAGCTCGGTGCCGTCCTGCGCATCGAGCGCCAGCAGGTTGCCGTCGGGCTGCCCGATGAACAGCAGGTCGGAGGCCGTGCTCAGGATGCCGTTGCCGTGCGCCACCGAGTACGGCAGCGGCTTCTTCCACTTGACGAGGTTGGTGCTCGGGTCCACCGCCACGACCGCGCCGGTCATGTAGGTGCCCGGCGGACGCAGGCCGTTGCTCGACTCGCTGAGCGAGTGCGCCGCCGACACGTAGCCCATGCCCGTGTAGACCAGGCCCGTGCGCTGGCTGAAGGACTGGTGGTTCCAGTTGGCACCGCCGCCGTGGCCCGGGATGGAAAGAATCGGCACGTCCCAGTGCGCGTCGTACAGGCAGCCCTTCGTGTAGTTGGGCACCGCGCGATTCGGGTCGCCCGGAATGGCCGTGCCCAGCGGCTGGTCGACGATGCAGGTCTCGGTCCAGGCGCCCTGGCGCGGCAGCGGCTGCGTGGGCCAGCTGGCCTGGCGGGCGTCCTGCTTCACGGGCACTTCGTCGATGCCCAGCGGCGCGCTGCCGTCCTTGCGATCGAGGATGTAGTACATGCCCGTCTTGCTGCCGTAGATGACGACCTTGCGGTCCTTGCCGTCGATCTTCACATCGGCGAGCACGGGCGACATCACGTTGTCCATGTCCCAGATGTCGTGGTGCACCGACTGGAAGTGCCACTTGTATTCGCCGCTCTTCAGGTCGAGCGCGACGATGGAATTGGCGAACAGGTTCTGGCCCGGGCGCGAGGAGCCGTCTTGCGACGAGCCGCCGCGCACGTTGCCGAAGGTCCAGTACACCAGGCCCAGCTCGGGATCGACCGCGGGATGGATCCACGGCGTGGCGCCGGTGCGTGCCGTGTCGGGTGCGCCGCCCCAGGTGTCGTAGCCGAGTTCGCCCGCGCGGGGCACGCCCCAGAAGGTGGTCAGCACCTTGCCGGTGAGCGCGTCGGCCGAGAACGCGGCGCCGCGGTTGCCGTCGTTGGTGCCCAGGTACAGGCGCTTGTCGTGGTAGACCAGCGCGACCTTCTGCAGCGCGCCTTTGTAGTCGGGGTCGGTGCTGCTGGTCGGGTACTGCTTGATCCACTCGACGGCGCCGGTGTCGGTGCGCAGCGCCACGAGGCGGTTGCCGGTGGCCACGGTGAACACCAGGCCCAGGTCTTTGGCGACGGCCACGCCGCGGCGGGTGATGCTGCCGTAGGGCGTGGTCCACTTCCACTTCGTCACACCGGTCTTGCCGTCCACCGCGACCACGTTGCCCAGTGCGGACTCGATGTAGAGCACGCCGTCGACGACGACGGTGGTGCTCTGGTTGTTACCGGTGGTCATGCCGCCTTCGATCTGGTTGACCCAGGCGCCGCCCAGTTGCGTGACGAGGCCCTTGTTGATCTTGCGCAGGCTCGAATAGTTCTGGTTGCCCAGGTTGCCGCCGACCTTCGGAAAGTCCTTGTCGCCGGCGGTGCAGCAGTCCGACAGGTCGGCCGCGGGTGCGGCGGCGGCCGGTGGCGATGCGGGCGGCGGTGTGCCGGCAGACGGCGGCGGCGCGGGGGCCGGCACGACGGGCAGCACGGGCGCGCCGCCACCGCCGCTGGAGCCGCCGCAGGCGGTGATCAGCAACGGCGGTGCGAGCACGCCGCACGAGATCAGCAGCGTGACCAATGATTTTTTCTTCATGGATGTCTCTACTCGGTGAACGTTGGAACAGGGGTGTTCGAAACGACCGGTGGCGCGCACACGACGCCGCACCGGCCCCGGGAGGTCGTGGTTACTCAGTGGTGCAGAAAGGCGTCAGGCCCATCGCCGACTTCACGCCTTGCACGACGAGCTTCTGGAACTCGATGGCGCCCACGCCCGACAGGTCGGCGGTGAACGAGTGCGCGTTGTGCCCGAGGGTCGTGAGCCATGCGCGGCCGCCGTCGTAGTACTGGCACCAGGCGACCGGATGGAAGTCGGCGTGGCCGGGATGCGGCGCGGAGGTGAGCGGCTTCAGCGTCGAGGTGTCGACCTTGGCCAGGAACTTCACCTTCGTCGGGAAGGGCATCAGGTTGTACCACTCGTCCTGGAAGGAGAAGCGCTTGGGCACGTCCTTCGTCGAAGGGTCGTCCGAGACGATCTCGACATCGCCCGCCCGGTTCGGTCCGTGGTTGTAGAAGTTCGCGTTGCCCAGCAGGCCTTCGTAGTAGGGCCAGTTGTATTCGGCGCCGAAGGCGTTGTGCAGGCCGACGAAGCCGCCGCCGCGGCGCATGTAGTTGCGCAGTGCGGTGCGCGCGGCGTCCTGGCTGGTGCTCACCGTGCCGTTCCACAAGGTGTCGCGGTTCGAGCTCGCGAAGATGATCGCCTTGTAGTTGTTGATGCGGCTGCCCAGCACGGCCACGTCCTCGGTCCAGTCGACCGTGATGCCCTCGGCCGACAGCATGCGCACGAGGCCTGCCTGCATCACGTTGTCGGTGTTCATCGTCGGGTTCAGGCCGGCCGCCATCGGCGTGCCGAGCACGGCATGGCGCGGGCCGGCGGTGCGCGAGTAGATCAGCACGCGGTCGGGCGTGCTGGCGAACGCGCCCCAGTCGTTGTAGCACTTGGGGTTGGTGCCGCGGCAGACGTTGTAGTACGCGTCGAAGCTGTCGTCGACCTCGGCCACCGGCTCGGTGGGCGTGGCCGGCACCTCGTCCGTCGGTGCGGGCGGCGGCGCCGATGCAGCGGGCGCGGGCGCCACGGGCAGGAACGGCAAGGCCGTGCCACCTCCGCCGTCGCCTCCGCCGCAGGCAGTCAATGCCAGCGCAAGCGCGGCGGCCGATGCAAGTCCGAAGGGAAAGGATCTGGAATGTTTCAACGGAGTCTCCTCTTGGTGGTCAATGGCGGAATCGGACGGGCGCACGCGCCCAGCACGTGTCGCTGCGCCGCGGGTGGCGGCAGGCGCAGACGTGGGAGTGACGGAAATTGCCGGCGGGAACGAAGAAGGAATTCGTCGTCCGCCGTGGGGGCGCGCTACTTGCGGATGCGTGCGAGCTCGTCGTTGTAGAGCTTGACGATGGCGGGGTCGTACTGGGCGGCGAACTTGTCGACGACGGGCTTGGCGATGTCGCGCATGCGCTTTTGCTCGGCGGCGCTGAGCTCGTTGAACTGCGCGCCCTTGGCCTGCAGGTCGCCCACGGCCTTCTGTGCTGCAGCGCGGCTCACTTGCCGCTGATAGCCGCGCGCCTCGTTGGCCGCGTCGTTCATCATCTTCTGCTCGGCCGGCGTGAGCGAGTCCCAGAACTTCTTGCTCACCAGCACGATGTTGGCGGCGTACACATGGTTGGTGGCGCTGACGAACTTCTGCACTTCGTAGAACTTGTTCGACAGGATCACCGCATAGGGGTTCTCCTGGCCATCGACTGCCTTGGCCTCGAGGGCGCCGTACAGCTCGGCAAAGGGCATCGGCACCGGATTGGCCTTGAAGGCCTTGAAGGTTTCGAGGAACACGGGGTTGGGGATCACGCGGATCTTCAGACCTTCGAGGTCTTCAGGCTTGGCGATGGGGCGCTTGCTGTTGGTGACGTTGCGAAAGCCCAGGTCCCAGTAACCCAGGGCGACGAGGCCCTTCTCGGGGAGCTTGGCGATCAGGGCCTGGCCCAGAGGCCCGTCGAGCAGCGCATCGGCCTGTGCGAAGTTGTTCACCGAGAAGGGGAAGTCGACGAGGCCGAACTCCTTGACGATGCCTGCGAGGGACGTGGTGGCCGGCGCAGACATCTGTTGCACACCACCCTGCAAGGCCGACTGCTGCTGCATCTCGTTGCCCAGCTGGGAGGCGGGGAACTCCTGGACCTTCATCTTGCCGCCGCTCTTGGCCGACAGGAGTTCGGCAAAGCGCTTGACGCCGAAGCTCACGGGGTGGTCGGCGTTGTTCAGGTGGCCGAAGCGGATCACCCGCTCCTGCTGCGCCTGCGCAACAGCAGGAACGACCAGGGCGAGGGCAAGGCCGGCGGTGGCCAGCGAGCGGTAAAGCGTTCTCAAAGTTGTTCTCCAGCGTGCGATGTGAGCGGTCCATGCCGGGGCGCTTCACACGCGCTCCGACTCCTGGCGGCGCGATCTTATCGATTTAGTGGAAAATCTTTCTACTAGTGAAAACACTTGGCAAAATGCTAGAGTCGTCTCATGACAGCCATACTCGAACGCAGCTTCAAGGTGCTCGAACACCTCTCCGGCCACCCCGAGGGCCGTGCGCTTTCCGCGCTTTCTGCCGAGCTGGAAATGCCGTTGAGCGCCACCCACCGCCTGCTGAGCGAACTGGTGCGCTACGGCTATGTGCGGCAGGACCAGAGCCATGGCGACTACATGCTGACCATCAAGCTGGTGTCGCTGGGCCTGAGCTTCTTGAGCAACAGCGGCATCGTCGACGTGGCACAGCCGCTGCTCGACCGACTCGCGGTCGCGTCGGGCGAGCTGGTGCGGCTGGCGGTGGTCGACGGCGACGAGCTCACCTTCGTCGCGAAGGCGCAAGGCGCCACGCGCGGGTTGCGCTACGACCCGGACATGGGCCTGTCGGTGAACCTCTCATGCAGCTCCGCGGGCCACGCCTGGCTCTCGACCATGACGGACGAACAGGCGCTGCAACTCGTCGCGAAGCAGGGCTTCGGCCAGCCGGAAGACTTCGGCCCGAAAGCGCCGACCACCGTGAAGGCGCTGCTCGTGTTCCTGCGCGCCACGCGCAAGCGCGGCTTCTCGATGATCAACGAGGTGTTCGCCCCCGCGATGACCGCCATGGCCGCGCCGGTGCGCGGTGCGCACGGCGGCGTGATCGGCGTCATCACCATCGCGGGGCCGCTGGTGCGGCTCACGGAAGAACGCATGCTCGCGCTGGGCCCGCAGCTGCTGGCCGCGGCGGACGACGTGGCGCGCGCCAGCGGCGCGTCCGCCCTGTTCAAGCGCCGGGCCTGAAGGCCCTGCCAGGTCCTTAGTCGACCTTCACCTGGAACAGCACGAAGCCCGTGCCGCCCGGCTCGACCGTGCCCGTGAAGCGCCAGTCGATCGCGCCCGTGCCCCCTGCGGGTTGAACGGTGGTGCAGGCCACCGCGCCCGCAGGCGGCGCGTTCGCCGGCGTGGTCTTGACGCAGCCCGTGAGCGACGCCGGCGTGGTGCCCGTCGTCGCGCTCACGAAGGTGGTGTAGCCCGGCGTCATGTCGTTCACGACCATGCTGCGGATCGGCGCGTCGCCGTTGTTCGTGTAGGTGATGCGGTACTCGAGCGTCTCGCCCGACTTGGCCTGGTTGTTCACGCCGAAGGTGCCGCTTTGCGTGATGTTGCGCACTTCCTTCTTCAGCTCCAGCGCCACGCCCGACACGGTCGTGAGGTCGTCGAGCGTGAAGCTGCCGCTGAGCGACGGGCTGGCGTTGGTATAGGTGAAGTCGGCGCGGATCGTCGCCTTGTTGTTCGAGCCCAGCGGCGCCGTGGCGGGAATGAACTCCTGCACGATCACGCAGACCTTGCCCGCGAAGGTCACGGGCGTGGCCGCCGCGCTCGGCGGGTACAGCTGCGCGGCCCCGGCCTGCAGGCTGCCGGTGCAACCCACATCCGCGAAGACCTTCGTCGTCCAGCCGGAGATGGCCGGCGTGGCCGTCTCGCTCGCCACGCTGAAGCGCACCTGCCCTGCCGTGCCGGCCGTGAAGGTGTGGGCGTAGGTCACGGTGCTGCCCGGCAGGCCGGTCTTGGTGCCGTCGGTCGCGAAGGCGCTGTTGTCGACGTCGCCGAAGTTCAGGTTGGCGTGGCCCGTGCCGTTCCAGCTGAAGGCGATGCGGTCGGGCGTGCCGGTGCGCGTGTAGGTGTAGGTGCCACCGGCCGCGGCCACCGCCGAGCCCGAGGGCAGCGCGACGTTGCCCACCGAGGCGCCGGTCGACACGCGCGTGCCGGGGTTGGTTTCTTCCACGCACATCGCCGAGCCCGTGGCCGTGCCGGCCGGCACGCTCAGGCTGTAGGCACCCGATGCGTCCGTGAGCGCGCTCGCGTACACGGCGGCGCCGCAGTTGGTCAGCCGCACGCTCACGCCCGACAACGGGCCCTCGCCGCCGTTGACGAGGCCGTCGTTGGCCGTGCCGCCACCCACGCCGTTGTCCAGGAACACGCGGCCGCTCACGATGGCCGCGAGCGTGTTCGTGAAGGTACAGACCACCGCCGTGCCGTTCGTCAGCCCGGCCGCGGGCAACGTGACGGTGCCCGCCACCAGGTCGACGGCAGCCGTCGCCCCGCCCGCCAGACCCGTGCAGGTCGCGCCCGAGAACGCGAAGCCGCCGGGCATCGAGGCCGCGACTTCGGTCAGCACCGTCTGGGTGTTGGCCGTGGTGAGCGTCTTGATCGTGCCCACCACCGTCGAGCCCGCCACCGAGACGTTGATGCTGTCCGAGCCGAAGCCGTTGGTGCCGCTGAACGCGAAGGTGCCCGTGCCGCCCAGCGCCTGCTTGCGGATCTGCACCGTCGGCAAGCGGTTGTTGCTGTAGGTACAGACGATGGCCTTGCCGGCGTCGCCTGCGCCGATCACCAGCGTGTTGCTGGCCTGGCCGTTGGTGCCGCTCAGTGCGTTGGCCGTGGCGCCGCCGTCGGCGGTACACGACAGCACGGTCGTGTAGTTGGCCAGCGTGCCGGTGGGCATCGTTTCCGCCGGGAACGTGATCGTGTTGCCCACGGCCGCCACCACCGCCGCACCGCTGTTGCCGGCCGTGGGCGCGGTCGCGGTGAAAGCGGCCGTGTTGTTGGTCGCACCCGTGGTCGCGCCGATGCTGGCGACGTTGCCCGCTTCGCTGTTCGCGCCCCAGGCCTTGCGCACCTGCAGGGTGACGGTCTTCTTCGCGTTGGTGTAGGTACAGACGATGGCCTTGCCAGCGTCGGCCGCGGCAATCGCCAGCGTGTTGCTCGCCTGGCCGTTGGTGCCGCTCAGCGCGTTGGTGGTGGCGCCGCCGTCGGCGGTACAGGCGAGCACGGTGCTGTAGTTCGCGAGCGAGCCCGTGGTCATCGTCTCGGCCGGCAGCGTGAGCGTGCCGCCGACGACCATCGACACCGCCGTGCCGCTGTTGCCGGCGGTGGGTGCCGTCGCGGTGAATGCCGACGTGTTGCTGCTGCCTCCCGAGGTGGCGCCGATGCTGGCCACGTCGCCGTTCGTGCTGTCCGCGCTCCAGGCCTTGCGCAGCTGCACGGTCACGGTCTTGGGCGTGTTGGTGTAGGTACAGACGATGGCCTTGCCGGCGTCGCCTGCGCCGACCAGCAGCGTGTTGCTGTTCTGCCCGTTGGTGCCGCTGAGCGCGTTGGCCGTGGCGCCGCCGCCTGCCGTACAGGCCAGCACCGTGGTGTAGTTGGCGAGCGTGCCCGGCGCCATCGTCTCGGCCGGCAGCGTGATCGTGTTGCCGGCCTGCACGGTCACGGCCGTGCCGCTGTTGGCGCCCGTGGGCGCCGTCGCGGTGAAGGCCGTGGTGTTGCTCGATCCGCCCGCGCTCGCGCCGATGCTCGCCACGTTGCCGGCGATGCTGTTCGCGCCCCAGGCCTTGGCGATCTGCAGCGTCGCCGTCTTCGGCGTGTTGGTGTAGGTACAGACGATGGCCTTGCCCGCGTCGCCCGCGCCGACCACCAGCGTGTTGCTGGCCTGGCCGTTGGTGCCGCTCAGCGTGTTGGCCGTGGCGCCGGCATCGGCGGTACACGACAGCACGGTGGTGTAGTTCGCCAGCGTGCCCGGCGACATCGTCTCGGCCGGGAAGGTGAGCGTGTCGCCCGCGGCCACCGACACCGCGGTGCCGCTGGTGCCCGCCGTCGGCGCCGTCGCCGTGAACGCGGCGGTGTTGTTCGCGCCGCCCGTGGTCGCGCCGATGCTCGCCACGTTGCCCGCGGTGCTGCCGGCGCTCCAGGCCTTGGCCAGTTGCAGCGTCGCGGTCCTGCGCGTGTTGGTGTAGGCGCAGTTCACCGCGCTGTCCGACGGCATGGTGAAGGTGCGGCTCAGGCCGCTGCCGCTCACCGTCACCGTGCTGCCGTCCGACACCTTGGTACAGGCCAGCGTGGTGGTGTAGTTGGCGGCGTTGCCGGTGGTGAAGGCCTCGGCCAGCGTCACGGTGGCGCCGCTGGCCGCGGTGGCCGTGGCGTTGGTGGTGGTGGCCGGCGCGGTGGACGTGCCGGCGGTCGCGCCCGTCACCTCGGCGGCGCTGCCGCTGACCGTCAGGTTGACCTTGTCGCCGGCGATGGCGCCGCTCCAGCTCTTGGACAGCGTCACCGCCGCCGTCTTGCGCGTGTTGGCGTAGGTACAGACGATGGCCGTGTCGGCCGCGCCCACCGTCAGCGTGTTGCCCGACAGGCCGCTGGTGCCGGTGCAGCTCAGCGCGCTGGTGTAGTTGGCGGCGCTGCCGGTGGTGAAGCTCTCGGCCAGCGTGATGACGCTGCCCACGGGCACGGCCTGCGCGGTGCCGGTGTCGGTCTCGGCGGCCGTGTTGGCCACCGAGGCCAGCGTGGTCAGGCCCGTGCCGGTGACGCTCACGGCGTCGTTGACGATCGCGCCCGACCAGGTCTTGGCCAGCGTGACGGTCGCCGTCTTCGCGGTGTTGGTGATCTCGCAAACGATCGGCAGGCCCGCATCGGCGTTGCCCAGGGTCAGCAGGTTGCCGCTGAGCGAGCCGCCGCCGGTGCAGCTCCAGGCGCTGGCGGTGTACGAGCCGGCGTTGGTGCCGAACGGCGTCTCCGACAGGGTCACGGTGTCGCCCACCGCCACGCGCTGCGCGCCGCCGGTGTCGGTCTCGTTGGGCGTGTTGGCCGTGGCCTGCAGGTTGAAGGCGTAGCCGATGTTGTGGTTCGGGTGCACCGTGCCCGAGGCGGTCAGCGTGAAGGCGTCGTTGACCAGCGCGTTGACCCACTTCTTGCGCAGCTGCACCGTCGGCGCCTTGGCGTTGGTGACGGTACAGACGATGTTCGAGCCCGCCACCGTCGCCGCGGCGTTCAGCGTGAACTGGTTCGTGTTCTGCGCGGTCCCGCGCGTCACCGTGCCGCCGCTGCCCATGCCCGTGCAGCTGACGTCGGTGATCACGTAGTCGGGCACGCCCGTGGCCGGTGTGTAGGTTTCGGTGAAGGTGGTCGCCGTGCCCGTCGCGGTCAGCGTCTGCAGTGGCCCGTTGACGGCCGTGCCAGCCACGGTGGTGGTGATGGTGTGCGCGGCCACGCCGTTGGTACCCGTGAAGTCGAAGCCGGCCACGCCGCCGAGCGAACGCTTGGCGAGGGTCAGGGTCGCGGGTTTGCCGGTGTTGGTGTAGGTACAGACGATGGCCTTGCCGGCGTCGGTCGCACCGATCAGCAGCGTGTTGCTGTTCTGCCCGTTGGTGCCACTCAGCGCGTTGGCCGTGGCGCCGCCCCCTGCCGTACACGACAGCACCGTGTTGTAGCTCGCGAGCGAACCCGTGGGCATCGTCTCGGCGGGCAGCGTGATGGTGTTGCCCGCCACCACGTTCACCGTGCTGCTGTTGCCCGCCGTGGGCGCGGTCGCCGTGAACGCCGTGGTGTTGCTCGCGCCGCCCGTGCTCGCGCCGATGCTCGCGACGTTGCCGCTGATGGCGCCGGCGCCCCAGGACTTGGTGATCTGCAGCGTGGCCGTCTTCGGCGTGTTGGTGTAGGTACACAGGATCGCCTTGCCCGCATCGGCCGGGCCGATCAGCAAGGTGTTGGTGACCTGCCCGTTGGTGCCGCTCAGCACGTTGGCCGTGGCGCCGCCGCCGGCCGTACAGGCCAGCACGGTGTTGTAGTTCGCCAGCGTCCCCGTCGGCATCGTTTCCGCGGGGAAGGTGATGGTGTTGCCGGCGACCACGGTCACGGCCGCGCCGCTGTTCGCGCCCGTGGGCGCCGTCGCCGTGAACGCGGCGGTGTTGTTCGCGCCGCCCGTGCTCGCGCCCAGGCTCGCCACGTTGCCGGCGATGCTGTTCGCGCCCCAGGCCTTGGCGATCTGCAGCGTGGCCGTCTTCGGCGTGTTGGTGTAGGTACAGACGATGGCCTTGCCCGCGTCGCCCGCGCCGACCACCAGCGTGTTGCTGTTCTGTCCGTTGGTGCCACTGAGCGCATTGGCCGTGGCACCGCCACCGGCCGTACACGCCAGCACCGTGTTGTAGTTCGCCAGCGTGCCCGGCGACATCGTCTCGGCCGGCAGCGTGATCGTGTTGCCCGTGGCCACGGTCACGGCGGTGCCGCTGTTCGCACCCGTGGGGGCCGTCGCCGTGAACGCCGCAGTGTTGTTCGTGCCGCCCGACGTCACGCCGATGCTCGCCACGTTGCCCGCGAGGCTGTTGGCGCCCCACGACTTGACCAGCTGCAGCGTGGAGGTCTTCGGCGTGTTGGTGTAGGTACAGACGATGGCCTTGCCCGCGTCGCCCGCGCCGATCACCAGCGTGTTGGTCGCCTGGCCGTTGGTGCCGCTCAGGCTGTTGGCCGTCGCGCCGCCACCGGCGGTACACGACAGCACGGTCGTGTAGTTCGGCAGCACGCCGCCGTTCATGGTTTCCGCGGGGAAGGTGATCGTGTTGCCGGCCGCCACGGTCACGGTCGCGCTGGTGTTGGCCGTCGGCGCCGTCGACGAGAACGCCACGGTGTTGGCCGCGCCGCCCGTGGTGGCGCCGATGTTCGCCACGTTGCCCGTCACGCTGATGGGGTTCCACGACTTGGCCAGCTGCAGGGTCGCGGTCTTGCGCGTGTTGGTGTAGGTACAGACGATGTCCTTGCCGATGTCGCCGAGGGCGATCGTCAGCGTGTTCGATACCTGTCCGTTGGTGCCGCTCAACGTGCTGGCCATCGTGCCGCTGTTCACGGTGCATGACAGCACGGTGTTGTAGTTCGCGAGCGTGCCCGAGGTCAGTGTTTCGGCGGGCAGCGTGATGACGTTGCCGATGTTCACGCCCACGACGGAGCTGGAGGCGGCAGTGGACGCCGTCGAGGTGAAGGCCGAGGTGTTGCTGGCGCCGAAGAAGTTGGTCCCGCCCGTGGAGGCGGCAATGCTCGCCACGTCGCCGGTGTTGCTGCCGGCCGACCAAGCCTTCGCGAGCTGCAGCCTGACCACGTTGAACTGGATGACGACGAGGCCGTTGCCGCCGGTGGAGCCGGTCAGCGAAGCGCGCGCGCCGCCCACGCCGACGCCGCCCTGGTAGAGCGTGTTGCCCTGGTTGGCCGGGTTGGAAGCCGCCGAGTAGCTGCCGTCGGCCCCCGCGGTGATCACGCCGCCGGTCACGCCCGTGCCGATGAAGCCCGAGCCGCCGCCGCCCGGTCCGTTGTAGGAACAGCCGACCGAGACGGGATTGGGCGTGTTGCTGCACTGGGCCATGCCGCCGCCGCCGCCGAACCAGCCGCCGCCGCCGCCGCCACCGCCCTCGTACTGGAGGGGGGTGCCACCGACCGCCGAGCACCCGGTGCCGCCCTGCAAGGCGCTGCCGTCAGTGCCGGCCGGACAGGTGGCCGCGACGGTCCCCGCACTCGGGGTGCCGCGCGCACCGCCAGCGGCCTGGGTACCGCCCCGTCCGCCCGTGCCGGTGGACGAGCCGCCGTTGGTGCCACCGCCGCCGCCTGGCACCGGGCTGCCGACGTCGGTCCAGAAGGCGCTGCCGCCGCCACCGCCTGCGATCAGTCGTGCGGCGGCCGCCGAAAACTCCGTGCCGCCGTTCCACAGCGCACTCATGCCGCCGCCCGACGAACCGGCAACGCCCGCGTTCGCGCCATTGCCGCCGCCGCCCCCGCGGCCGTAGGTCGCGCCGGTGCCCCCGTTCTGCCCGCCCTGCCCCACCGTCACCGCCATGGCGGTGCCGGGCGTGACCGACACGGTGCCATCGGCGAAGCCGCCGGCGCCCCCGTTGGCCGAATTGCCACCGGCCGCCGTGGAGCCGCCGCCGCCGGCGCCCCACATCGTGACGCGCACCGACGACACGCCCGCAGGCACCGTGAAGGTCTGCGCCGAGCCCGAATGGGTGAAGGTCACGCAGCTGTTGTAGCCCGACTGCGGCGTGCACGCAGCGGTTGCAGCCTGCGCACCTGGCATGGCAAACATCCACAAGGCCGTCGCGGCAAGCACGCCCTTCAACACCCCGCCGAGCCGCGCCATCCCGCCCGCTTCGTTTCTCGTTCTGCTTTGCATCATGGTCTCGTTCAGCGGGTTTCTTGCGCGGCCGCGGCGATCACGACCCAGCGGCTCTTGGCGCTGCTGTCATCGCCCGCGACAGGCTGCGTGTCTTCTTTGGTATCGGTGCGCAGGCGCAGCACGTCGACGCCGCGCCCGATCAGGTAGCTGCGCACCGCGTTGGTCCGCTGCGCGACCAGCTGCATGCGGTCGTCAGCGCTGCCTTGCGCGTCCGAGTGGCTGATGTGGATCACCACCTGTGCCTCGGTCGCCTTGATCTGCGCGGCCAGCGTGTTCAGCGTGTCGTGCGCCTGCGGCTTGATGAAGGACTTGGCGGGCTCGAACAGCGCCTCGGCCTGCAGCACGGTGCGCATCGGCAGCGGGGCCACTTCCGGCGCATCCACAGCCACCTTCTCTGCCTTGGCAGCCTTGGCCACGTTCGTCTCCCCTGTCGAAGCGAAGCCCAGATGGGTCTCGTCGAACTTGAAGCGCAGCCGCACATAGGCGCCCTTGCTCGTGTACTCGTTGGCCGTCAGGTCGCGGTCGTTCAGGCCCACGAAGTTGTAGCCCGCCGACACCCACATGTTCTTCTGCACCTGGTAGCCCACCTCGACGCCGAAGGTCTTCTGCAGCGCGCCGCCCTTGCCGTACAGCAGGCCGGCCTGCACGCCGAAGTCCCAGTCCTGGTTGATGTCCTGCGTGTAGCGCGCCTGCACCAGGTGCGCCCAGTATTTGCTGGCCAGCGTGCCGTCGTCGGCGCGGCTGAGCTTGAAGGCGTAGCGCGCCATCACCGCCTTGCCCGGCTCGGGGTTGTAGTTGACGTGCGCCGAGACGATGTCCGCGCTGGTCTTGCCCGGCAGGCTGGCGCCGTTGTCGGCGCCGAAGACGCTGCTGCCCTGCAGCGCGCCGGCCGCATTGCCCGCGCCCACCACGCGCTCGGAGCGGCGCTCATAGCGCGCCAGCGCGTTCCAGGTGTCGTCGTCCACCGGCCGGTAAGCGATGCCGATCTGGTGGCGCTGCAGGTGGCGCTCGTTGCCCGCGTTGGCGCCCTGGCCTTCGCTGTCGCTCACGATGCTGCGCGCCAGCAGGCTCCAGGACGGATCGAGCTTGAAGCCGAAGCCGGCGCTGAACAGGCGCGTGTTCGCGTCGTCGCCGCGGCGCGCTTCATACACGCCGCTGGCCTTGATCCGGTCGGTGATGTATTCGATGCCGCTGGTGATCGCGGTCGATTCGCCCAGCCCACCGGCATAACCCGTGCCGGTGTTCTTGCTGTTGCTGTAGCCGCTCATGTCGCGCGTGTGCTCGATGCCCCCGGTCACGCGGATCTGCTCGTTGATCTTGAAGGTGTTGCGCACCCCGATGGCCGCCTGCACGCCGCGCCCTTCGGCGCCGTCGGCGATGCGGTACTCGTTGTACACGCGACCGCCTTCCATGTAGTTGCTCTCGATGCCGACGATGCCGGTGTTGTTGCGCTGCGTGCTGTCCAGCTCGTAGGGGCCGTTGAGCGTGGAGATCAGCTCGTAGCGGCCGTACACGCGCGTCTTGTCGGTGATGGCGTAGTTGCCGCCCACGGCCAGCACGTGGCGCTTGCCGTCTTTCAGGTCCTGCTCGCCTTCCACGAACACCTGCGCGCCGGCCACGCCGGGCACCTCGGTCGACAGGCGCCCGCGCACGGTCGTCTGGCTCTGCGTGTCCACGCCGGCTGCGGCGGCGGCCGCGCCCAGCGTGGTCACGCTGTTGGCGCCGATGCTGCTGCCCATCTGGCCGTTGTAGGTGGAGATCTGGCCGTAGTCGAAGCCCGAGCTGGAGCCCAGCGCGTTGTTGCTCTGGCCGTGGCGCAGGCCCACTTCGGCAACGGTCTTGTCGCTGAGCTTCTTCTGCACGCTCACCGTGGCGCCCTTGCGCTCGTCGACCTGGGTTGCGTCCTTGCTGTAGAGCACCTCGCCGCGCACGGCCAGGGTCGGGTCGACGCGGTACTCGGCGCGCGCGGAGGCTTCGGTGTGGCCGGCCGAGAAGCTCGCGCCGGGGTTGTCGAAGCCCTTGCTGGTCTTGGCCGCCAGGGCCACCACGGCCAGCTTCTCGTCCTGGTAGCGCGCTTCCACGCGCGCGCCGTGGCCGTTGCCCTTGTCGTCGGAGTCGGTCTTGACCAGCTCGGCCGCCACGCTGGTGTTCTGGCCGATGCGCGCCACGCCCGTGAGCGCCTGCAGGTTGCGCTTGTTCTGCGGGTTCTGGTCGGTGGAAGCCACCACGCCCAGCTGCAGGTTCTCGCTGACCTTGACCTGCACGTCGGTGCCGGCCACGGTGAACTTGGGGCCACCGCTGTCCACTTCGTAGGTCACGCGGATCGACTGCGGATTCAGGTTCGCGTCGATGGAGGCGATGGCGTGCGTGAACAGGATGCGGCGCGTGAGCGGCTCCACCGTGTAGTCCACGAAGCGCGCCACGGCCGTGCGCTGCAGCACGATGTTGGGCTGGTTGCGGTCGCGCACCACGATCTCGATCTGTTCGCTGTTGTCCACGAACTCGCCGTTGCTGGCGCTCAGGTAGTACGGGCCCGAGGTGCCCAGCGCGCGGAACTCCTCCACCTGCTGCGTCTGCGCGGTGCGCGAGACATAGCTGGTGGCGCGCACGTTCTCGTCCTCGTACACGTGCTTCAGGCCCGTGAGCGAACGGTTGCTCTGGCTCAGGTTGCGCACCTCGGTGCTGCTGGCGGTGGTGAAGTCGCCGTACAGCAGGTAGGAGCGGTTCTTGTCGATGCGCACGTAGAGCTTTTGCGTGCTCTGGGCGTCGAAGCCCTTGACCGCGGAGTCGCCGTAGATCGGATAGAACTCGTCGGGGCGGATGTCGCGGAACAGGCGGTCCTTGCGCGTCTTGTCGGAGTCGTAGGCGGCCGTGAGCAGGTACTCGCCCTTGACGGTGCCCTTGAAGAAGAAGGCGGCGCGTCCGCTGGCGCGGCTGTTGCTGCCTTCGTCCTTCAGGCCCGAGAGTTCGGCTTCGAAGGCGGCGCCGGCGGGCATGGCGCCCAGGGGCAGCTTGCCGCGCTTGGTGAAGTCGAGCACGCCTTCGACGATGCCCACGCCGATCATGGGGCGCATCTCGGGCAACAGCGCCAGGCGCACTTCCTTGACGAAGGTGCCGGCGCTCACGCGCAGGCGCGCATCGCCGGGCTCGCCCGGGGGCATCAGCTGGAACTCTGCGGCGCCGCCGTCCATGAAGACCTGGGTGCCCGGTTCGGTGGGGTTCAGGTCTTCGGTCAGCCAGCGGCCGCGGTCGCTCTCCAGCGTGAGTTGCGTGCGGGCGGTGACGGGCACGCCGGCCGCGTCGATCAGGCGCACCTTGACGACGACGGGCGTGCGCAGGTCGGCGCGCGCCACCTCGGGCAGGTCGACCTCGATGGCGCCGAGCTTGTCGGGGGCGACGACGGTGATCTCGTCGGCGCTGCCGCGCACGTTGCCGAAGCCGTCCACGGCCTCGAGCTTGAGGGTGTTGGTGCCGGGGCGCAGGGCCACGCCGATGTATTCCCAGGCGGCGATGTTCTTGGAGGCCAGCTGGGTCTTCTTGCCGACGCGGCGTTCTTCCAATGCACTGCCGTTGACGCTCAGGCGCAGGCTGGTGCCGGCGGTGCCCTTGACGCGCACGTTGATCGACTGGCCGGCGACGGTGTCGCGGTCCTTCAGGCCGATGAAGCCCAGGGTGTTGTTCTCCAGCTGGGGCAGCAGGGTCTCGAGTTCGATGGGACTCGGAACGGCCTGGGGCAGCAGCGGGTTGGCGCGCGGCTCGAGCATCGCGCCGCCGGTGCCGATGGGGCGCATGGCCTGCGCACCGACGCCGGTGGCCGAGCCGCTGGTGGTCGACGACGGCAGGCCCGAGGTGGGCACGCCGTTCAGCGGCGAGAACAGGCTGCCGGTGGGGATCGCAGGCTGCACGCCCAGCGTGCCGCCCATGCTGCCGCCACCGCCGCTGACGAAGCTGCTGGCGTTGGCCGGTGCCACGGGCAGCGCGATCAGCGGCGCCGAGGTGGGTTGCACGGCGCCCGTGCTGCCGCTGGCCAGCGCCTGGCCGGTGGCGGGCAGGCCGCGCACGTCGCCCACGGGCACGACCTTGCCTTCGGGGTCCAGGCGCAGGCGCACCTGCGCTTCGGCCTCGGTGTCGGGGCGCGCGGCAATGGCGGCGCGGCGTGCGGCCACGTCGGCGATGACGCTCTTCTCGTCGCAGTTGGTGATGATGAAGTTGGCCTTGTGGAACTCGCCCTTCTTCAGGTCGACGAAGCGGCTCTCGGGGGTGCCCGAGTTGCGGTTGTCGAGCACTTCGAGCTTGGCGCCCAGCGGCAGCGTGGTCTGGTCCAGGCGCAGCACGTGGGTCACGGGCTTGAGGCCGTACAGGCTCCACTTGCCTTCGATGTCGGTGACGACGTGGGTGCCGTCTTCCATGTACAGGCGCACGCCGGGCACGCCGATCTCGTCGGCGCCCTCTTGCCTGCCGTCGCGTTGGCCATCGCGCTTGCAATCGAGGTACACCTTGCCGAAGGCGAAGGCGTCGTCGGAGAACACGCCGCCCGTCACGCGCACGGTCCAGTTGGCCAGGTTCGACTGGATGGGGCCCGAGGTGGCGCGCGCGCGGTTGATGGCGTCGCCGTTGGTGGGCGCGCCCACGCCGATGCGCACGCGGTAGCGCACCATGGCCGACTGGTCGGGGGCCACCACCAGCGTGGGGTAGTGGAAGATCAGGCCCGGGCCGGCGCCGCCGGCGGGGTTGGGCACCACTTGCCCATTGAGGCGCACGCTGTTGGCCACGTACGCGAAGCCCGGGGGCAGCGTGTCGTTGAAGGTGACGCCGGTGACGGGGAAGCCGGTCTTGTTGGTGACGGTGAGCGCGTAGTCGATGAAGTCGCCGAACTCGACCTGGCGCTTGCTGCCGTCCTTGCGCAGCACCAGGCCCAGGATGTTGCCCGGGTCGAGCGGGATGTGGTTGTGCACGGCATCGCACGGCGTGCCGTCGGGCTTGGCGCCGGCCTGCACCTGGAAGTAGTAGCTGGTCGGGTCGGCATCCTTCGGGGGCACGGCACTGGGCACGACGGCGCCGCAGCTGGCGAACGAGCCACCGGTGACGGGGATCAGTTGCGAGGGGTAGACGTAGCCACTGCCGGCCGGGGGCGTGACCGAGAGTGCGTACGTGCACAGGCCCGTCACGGGCGGCGTCTGCAGGTAGAACTGGTAGGCGCCGTCGGCACCCGTGGTCATGGAGACGCTGCCGTTGGGGTTGAGCGTGTAGGTGCCCGAGTCGGCGCCGTAGATCTCGGCCGCGGTGATGGGGCCGGCCGTGCCGCTGCTGCACGACTGGCGCGTGTAGGTGACCAGCGCGCCGGCCACAGGTTGACGGGTCAGTGCGTTGTAGACCGTGCCTTGCGGATCGACCAGCAGCGCCTGCACCGAGGTGGCGGTGGCCGCCAGCAGCATGGTGGGCGTGACGTTGACGGTGTTCTGCTCGAAGGCGGCGGCCCAGGCCTTGTTGGTGAGCGACACGCGCCCGCCGATGGCCGATGCCTTCTCGGTGATGCGCACGCTCAGGCGGATCTGCTCGCTCTGGCCGGGAGCCAGGGCGCGGGCGCCGTCGGTCAGGCTCAGCGCCACTTCGGTGGGCAGCTGGAAGGGGTCGGCGCTGTCTTGCGTGCTGCGGTTGCAGGTGGCGCGGCCGGTGAAGCCGGTGGCGGCGTTGAGGTTGCCGTTGGCGGCCTTGGGCGGGCCCAGCAGTTCCCACGAGGCGACCTGACCGCTCGACTTGTCCATGTCGAAGGTGCAGTTCAGGTTGTCGATCACGCGCACGTTGGGTGCGGCGACGGCGCCGGTGTTGGTGACCTTGAAGGTGTAGTCCAGCTCGTAGACGCCGGGCGACACGCGACGCGCGATGGAGGCCTGCTTGGTCAGCGTGAGCGTGGGCAGCTGGGTCGACACCGGCGTGGGCGAGGTGTCGTTGTTGGGGTTGCCGTCGCCGTCGGCGTCGGGGTTGTCGCCGTTGACGGAGTCGTCCAGGGCCACCGCCGGGCCGCCGGCATTGAGGGCACCCGAGGCCTTGACGGTGTTCAGCAAGGTGCCGGTGCGGCCGGTGAAGTTGATGCGGGCATCGAACTGCACGGTCAGTTGTGCGCCCACGGGCAGCACGGCGCCGTCGGCCAGCAGGTTCGAGGCGGCGGCGGTTCCCTTGAAGGCGGGGTTGGGGGCGGCGACGGTGCCGCCGCTGGGTGCGGGCGCGATCACGATCGAGCCGGGCACGATGGTGTACTGGTTCGCGCCAGGCACGGCGGCTGCCGTGTAGCTGCCGA
This sequence comes from Variovorax sp. GW823-FHT02B07, assembly GCF_058797695.1. Lineage (NCBI taxonomy): Bacteria > Pseudomonadati > Pseudomonadota > Betaproteobacteria > Burkholderiales > Comamonadaceae > Variovorax > Variovorax sp. GW823-FHT02B07. Next base: position 930,336 of record NZ_JBXAJX010000001.1, on the reverse strand, counting down.
ACTGCGTGGCGCCCGCGCCTTCCATCACGTCGGCGGCCTGCACGCCGTACAGCCATGACGTGCCGTAGTTGCGCACGTTGACGCTGAAGCGCACGGTGGCGGTGCCGTCGGTCTTGCCGTCGGCGCCGCGGTTCACGCGCGGAGTGGACGCGGCCTTGGCCACGCCGATGCGCGCCTGGCTGGAGCTGATGACGATGGTGTTCGAGGGCACGGTGGCCGGGCCGGTGCCGTCGTTGTAGGCACTGTGCGCGGTGTTGCGGATCTCGCCCACCTGGTCGGCGTTGACCTTGACGGCGAACTGCATCGCGATGGACACGTTGCGCGCCACGGGCGTGGAGATGCCGATGGCCACTTCGACGGCCGAGGCGTCTTCGGCGGTGCGGTAGCTGAACGCCGGATCGTTGGCCAGTCGGTACAGCTTGACGGCGTTGGCGGCGGTGGTGCGCAAGGTGCCGGGCACGTACTGGGTGCCGGCGGGCACGGGGTCGCGCACGAGGACCAAGGCGGAAGGGGCACCGTTGACGAGCAGCGGCGTGTTGGTCGGGGCGATGACGTTGGACGGCTGCGCGTCCTGCGCGCCGATGTTGGTGCCCGAGACCGAGAAGTCGATGCGCGTCTGGCCGGGGATCACGTTGCCGGGGTAGCTGGCCGACTTGACCAGCTGCAGCGCGGCGGCGTTGCCGACGGTGACGGTGTCGCGGTTGATCGCGGTGAGGCCTTGCAGCGCGGTGGTGGCCGTGAGGCCCACGCAGGCCACGCCCGTGGCTGCCGTGGGGATCGTGCCCTGCACCAGCAGCGCGGCGGTCTCGCCGGGCTTGAGCGCGATGGCGCCCGCGGCGTTGAGTTGCACCACCGGATCGGCCGGATCGACCACGCCGTTGTTGTTGCTGTCCCGCACCACGCGCAAGGCGGACAGATCGAGCGTGTCGGCCGCGCAGCCGCCGGCGTTGTTGGCCAGCGCCAGCGTGTAGGTGGAGGCGACGTTGCCGGTGTTGGTGAGCAGGTGGCTCAGCGTGACGATGCTCGCGGGCGGGCGCGACAGCGACTGGTCCTGCGTGAGCACCAGCGCCTCCACCGGCAGCACCGTGGCGATCACTTCGTTGGACGAGATGGTCTCGGTCTGCGCCAGGCCGTTGGGGACGTACGTGCCCGTGGCGATGCTACGGATCACGATGCCGGCCGGGGCCGGTGCGGCGTTCACCTGGGCGGCACCACCCAGCAGCAGCGCTGCGCCAGCGGCGAGCGCGGCAGCCCATCCGCGCCACGATGGCCGGTGTGTGCTCCTGGGATTGAAAGTGAACAGCATGCCGCGAACCCTTGATCGATCACCGCGTGGGGATCAGAAGAAACGAAAGAACTTTTTCGTTTGCGCCCTCGCCTTCGACAGAGGAAGAGAGGGAAGGCGCAAAGGAAAAACGCACAGGCTTTGGTGCGCCCTGTGCGAGGGAGCCGACGGGCTTGCGCTCGTCGGCTCCGCTTCACTCAGGTGAAGCTCAGTTGTTGACCTTCACGGAGAACAGCAGCGTGGCGGTGCCGCCAGGAGCCACGGTGTTGCTTGCGCTGCCGCAGGCCACGGTGGTGGCGGTGCTGCTGTAGGCCAGGGCCGTGCCGGTCACGCCGGTGGACGTGCACTGGTTGGCGGCCGGAGGCTGCGTCGCACCGGTGAAGGAGGTGTAGGCCGGCACCGCGTCGTTGATCGACATGTTGGTGACCGGTGCCGCGCCTTCGTTGGTGGCAACGACGCGGTACACGATGCACTCACCGGGCTTGGCGACCAGCGGAGCCGACGAGGACGGGACCTCGGTGCCATCGCAGTTCGTGTCCAGTGCCTGCGTCTTCACGAGGCGCATCTGGCCCGTGATGACCGTGGTCACGTCGGTGGCCGAGGGCGTGCCGCACGAGGTGGCGCCTGCCGGGAAGGTCACCGTGACGGTGGCCGTGTCCACGGCACCTGCCGAAGCGCCGCCCGGTGCGAACACCTTGACGAGCAGCTTCTGCGTGCCGTTGGCCGCCAGCGGGCCCGGGATCGTGCCGGTCACCAGCGTGTCGCCGCTGCCGATCTGGCCGTCGCCGTCCACGTCGATGTACAGCGCGGTGGTCCAGCCAGCCGTCACGTCTGCCGCCGGCAGCGTGGCCGACACCGTGTACGGGCCTGCGCAGCTTTGCGTGCCGGTGTTGGTCAGCGTGTGGGCGTACACGACCGAGCCGCCGGGGGCGATCTGGCCGTTGTTGTTCGGCGTCAGCGTCGCACCGTAGGTCACGGCCTGGGTCACGGTCACGGCATCGGTCTTCGTGTCGATCGCCACGGCGCCCGTCGAAGTCACGATGGTGGAACGCACCTGGAAGTACACCAGCTGGCCGGTGACGGGCGTCTGCGAAGCAGGCGGCGTCACGCAGGCATCGACCGGCGTCTGCGCGTTGGCTGCAACGTCCACCGTGGTGATCGCCGCACCCGTGCAGGTGCCACCCGCCGCCACGAACTTGACGGTCCAGCCCGCGGGCAGGCTGCCCGGGAAGCTGTTGGTCTGGCTCGCCGCCAGGCTGTAGGTGTTGGCCACCGTGTCGTTGTTCTTGACGAACAGCGTGAAGATCGCGCCGGTGCCGGCAGCGGTCGTCTTCGTGGTGGTCGGCTGCGGGCTCGGGCCCGTGCCCACGTCGCCGTTGCCGGTGTTGCCTGCAGTGCCGTTACCGGTGGCCGTGTTGGTCAGGTCGACCAGCACGCCGATCATGGCGTTCAGGGTGTCGCGGGTGGATTCCGTCTTCGTGCTGTCGCCCGTCGAGGTACCCGTCACGATCGCGCTGAACGGACCGGTGGGCAGCGTGCCGGGAGACGGCAGCGTGGCGGCGAGCACGAACTGCACGCTGCCGTTGGCCGCGACCGGACCGGTGTCGGGAATGCCGTCGCTGTTGTTGTCGATCAACGGCGTGACGCCGTCGGCGGCAAAGAACTTGAAGGTCGTTCCGGCCGGGAAGGTGCCCAGGGCGGCCGTGAGGTTCACGACGTCCGTGGCATTGCCCGTGTTGAACACCGTCTGCGTGAACTTCACCGTGGCGCCCATGGCCGCGCTGGCGACAGTCGTCGTGTCGGCTGCGGTCGTGTTGGGGTTGCCCACCGCCGTGTCCAGCGAGGTGGTCGGGCTGCCGGAAGCAGAACCGAGCACGATGCCGAAGGTGCCGATGACGTTGTAGCTCGCCGGGTTGGTCGGCGAGCCCGTCGTGCCCGGGTTGTCCGACGTGACCGTCGTCGGCACAGTCACGGGGTTGTACTTGGCCGTGTTGGTCGTGGTCGACGTGCCGATGGCCGCCGTGTTGTTGACCATCACGACGAAGCTCACCGTCTGCGTGACGTTCGGCGGCAGCGAGGCCACCACGAAGGCCAGCGTGTTGCCGGTCGCGGTGAAGTCGATGGCGTTACCAGCCACATCACCCTGCGGTGCGTCCGTGAGCGCCGTGCCCGGTGCATTGCTCCAGACGGCCGAACCCGGCACGTACGTGAAGCCCGCGGGCAACGTGTCGGTCATGACGAACCGGCCAGCCGCACCACCCGTGTTGTTGAACTTCAACGTGTAGGTGGTGTAGACGCAGCCTGCTGCGGGTGCGCCAGCTGCCGTGGTGGTAGCCGCGCAACCTGCGACCGAGCGCGGACCGCTCACCGATGCCGCGGGCCAGGTGCCGCCATTGGCCGACCAGGCGACCGACGGAACGCTCAGGCTCTTGGTGGCGTTGAAGGCCGCCTGATCCGTGAGGTTCACGTTGTCGACGTCGGCCGCTTGCGTGTTACCCGCCGCGTACAGCGCCGGCGTGCCTGCGGTGGCCGTGATGGTCGCGGCCACCGGCGAGGTGAACGTGCCGGACGAAGCGGTGCTCGGGATCGAGTACGCCACGACGAACGGGAACGTGCCGTTGCCACCCGCCACGGTCTGGGCCGGGACGTTACAGACCGCACCCGGAACGACCGAGCACAGCGCGGTCGTGCTGTCCGGCACGCCGTCGGCATTCGCGTCGGCGAACACTTCGACCTTGGTGAAGCCGTTCGGGCTGGCCGGTGCGGCCACGCTCAGCGTGAACGTGTCGGTGCCGTTACCCGTGTTGGTCAGCACGTGCGGTGCGTACACGGTCGTGCCCGCGGCGCCGGTCTTGGTGTTGACCACGTTGGTCGTCACGGTGGTGTAGGTGTCCAGGTTGAACGAGCCGACCTGCTGCACCGTCGTCTGCACGAGGTTGGAGGTGGCCAGTTGGCTGGCGCCGTTCGGGTCCAGGTAGGTGGCCGAAGCCTGGTTACCGATGATGGTGTTGGCGGGTGGAGCCGCAGCGAGTGCGCCGGAACTTCCAAAAAGGAAGCTCAGCGTCAGGGCTGCTGCGCCCGCCCAGAGCGCGCGCGGCGCGGGGCCGGTGCGACGGGCAGACAAGGTAGGGATCACTTGGGTTTCTCCTCGGGGGTTGGGGTCAAAAAAGGTCAAAAAAAGGACGAACTCACCCCGGCCGGGGATTTCCGCGAACGGAAACCGGCAATGGAAAAACCAGCGGGGTTTTGAAGAAAAGAGAGAACCGGCCGTCAGCGCGGCTCAGTGCCGCCGACGGTCGTCGTCAGCGCGGGAAGCTCAGGGCGTGCTGCGCGCAACCTTCTGCGCGTCGGCACCAGCGGCCACCGGCGCGGGCGGCACCACCGTCTCGACCTTGGCGCGCGCGGTCACCGCGGCCGAGCCGTTCGCGGGCAGCTGGCCCAGCGTCCAGCGCAGCGAGCGGTACTCGTTGTACGGAACCGGCTCCGACTTGCCGTTGACGACGCGCGCCAGCGGCTCGGCGGCAAAGGCGCCGTCCTTGGTCGCGGCCTTGACCAGCGTCGCGCCGGGCTTGGCGGTCTTGGGCAGGTACTCCAGGCCTTCGGGGATCGGCAGGTTGGCCACCAGGCCGGTGACGGCCTTGCCCGTGTGGTTGGTGTAGGTGGCCGTGTACTCGAGCACGTCGCCCGGCTTGACCGAATCGGCCGCCAGCAGCTGCTCCTTGCCTTGCGCGTCCTTGACCACCTTGGCCTGCGTCAGCACGACCGCGACGGTCTTCTTCTGCGCGGCCTCGGTGGGCGCGGGCGCGGCCTTCGTGCCCTGCGCGGCGGCCATGCCGCCCAGCCCCAGGGTCATGGCCACGCCGAGCCCCAGGCCGAGGCGAACGGTCAGCCGGACCACCGGCGACATGAATGAATTCACTTGAGACGAACTTCCGATAGACATAGACAACTCCTAAAAAACAACTTCAAAGCCAGACCGAGGCAACACGAAGATCAAACCGACTTGACCTGTGGCCTCGCGAATTGGCGTCGAAGCCATTTCCCAGCCACTTGCAGCACACCACTGACACACCGGCATCGGCGACGACCGCCTCCGATGCCCACTCTCGGCCTCACGCAAGCCTGCCCTTTTCGAGCCACTTCCATGAGCCATTTACCACGTTCATATTATTTTCTGAATGTTTACAAAAACAATCGAACGTCCGCGATCCGCCACTTGCAATGGCCGAGGGTTCCGTGAAAATGTCACGAGAGGCCCTCCAAAGTTAACAACTGTGAATACAGATGTAATCTGGACGTCTGCTCAGATTGTGAATAAACCTGCAATTGGAGTGTGATCAATTTCACAAGCGGATCGCCTCCAAGTTGTTGATGCATTTGAATAATTTCACTTCCACACCAACCCGCCGCCTCACGACCCCCCAATGTTTCAAGGGAGAAACGAGGCCCTTCGGGCGGCCTCTGTCCGGCCCTCTGAGGCCACTTCGAAACTAAATTTACAAATTCACAGACTGTGTAATCAGGCGCCGTGAATTTCAGGGACGGCATGCGCGCCCTGTCCCCCAATGGTTTCAATCACGGTCAGCGCGAAATACGGCCTGATGGATTTTTCAAAATCCAATTTCATTCAAACAGGCACGGCTGCGCCATTGGCATGAATTCAATTCAAGCCAATCCCGGCCGGCTCACTTCGCCGGAATTCATTCGTTGGTCTGTCGACGCCCGGCCTCAATTCGGAGGCGAATGGGCGAGCGTCTTTTTTCAAGGTGACCTTGCGTCACCCCTTCGGATGCCGCGGGCGCTGCCCGCGAAAACTCACTTGCCGTGCCGGTTGTGCGCGCGCTCCAGCGTGTAGCCCACGCCGTAGAGCGAGCGCACGCGGAATTCGCCCGCCACGATCGATGCCAGCTTCTTGCGCACGCGCGACACCAGCGCATCGAGCGACCGGCTGGCGCCCAGCTCGCCATTGCATCGGGGCCCCTGGGGCAGTTGCTGCCGCGACACGGGCGTGTCGAGGTGGCGCACCAGCACCCGGGCGATCTCGAATTCGCTCGGCGTCATGATGGCTTCGCGGCTCGCGTACTCGACCGCGAGGCGGCTGCGCACGAGCTGGAAACCGTAGAGGCCGTGCGGCTTCGCGTTTCGGCGCAGCGATTTCCTGCCGCACAGCGTCGACACGCGCGCCACGACCTCTTCCGCGTTCCAGGGGCTCACCAGGAAATCATCGACGTCGAACACCGACACGCGGGGCGTTTCCAGCACGCCGCGCGACCGGGTCAGCACGACCACCGGCGCCGTGGCCGCACGGCTGGCGCCGATGCCGAACAGGATTTCCGGCAGCGCGCCCTCCATCGCCTCGCCCATCAGCAGGAAGAGCCCGACGCCGGGCATCGACGCGGCCTCCAGCAGGTCTTCCTCGTTGACCACACACAAGGGGCTGAAGCCGGCGTCCTTCAACCGGCCTCGCAGCCAGTCGATCTCTTCGCCGGAGTCCGTCAGCACCACCACACGACCGTTTTTCTGTTCCACCCTGTCCACCATCGCTTCCCTTTTCATCGCTCCCCGCATGCCTCTCACAATGGAGTGGAATGTATTAACGTTTATGTACAGTCGATAGGGAAAAGTGCCGATATTGACCAACGGAAACAGGTAGCCCTGTTCTTTTGTCATCGTGTGCAAACAAACTCACACTAATGGGGCGTCACCCCCTCGACACGGGCGGATGGAATCCCGGATCAGCCTTCCATTCCGCGAAGGCCGATCGCTCATGAACCCCTCTGGGAAGTGGCCTCGGACGCAGGGGCCGCCTTGCGCGCGGACAGCCTTTCGAGCAGCCCGACGAGCCAGCACATCGGGCAGCCGCGCAGCAGCAGCAAGGCGCCGACGAGGGCGAACGGCGCGGTCCAGGGATGGGCGGACGACAGCAGCACAGCCAGCGCGATGAGAACAAGCGCTCCCGCGCCGCGAAGCAGATGCCAGGTGATGGAAACGGGACACATATGCAGGGCTCCTTGAAGAGGGACACCTGCAAGAGAGGCGGCGAAACGCCGAAACGGTTCGCGGCCTCCTCCTCACGTCCCAGTCGGCTCGAGCACGAACGCGAAGTCCAGCGTGTGGAACGGCCCGGCCTGCACGCTGCCGTCGGGTGCGCGGCCCGGGGCGTGCACCGCGAAGTCGCCGATGAGCGAGCTGCGCACGCCGAACACCGCATCGCTGTCGAGGTACGGATCGCCTTCGCGGAAGACGTGCGTGATCAGCGTCTCGTAGCCCGGCGCCTGCACCATGAAGTGCACATGCGCGGGCCGCCACGGATGGCGGCGGGTCGCGCGCAGCATGGCGCCCACCGGCCCGTCGGTGGGAATCGGATAGGCCACCGGCGCCACGCCGCGAAACCACAGCCGCCCCTGCGCGTCGGTGCGCAGCACCGCCCGCCCCTGCATGGGGTTGCCGGGCCGCTGCACGTCGTAAAAGCCTTCGGCATCGGCCTCCCACACGTCGACCACCGCACCGGCCACGGGCTCGCCGTCGCGCCCGCGCACGGTGGCCTGCACGAACAGCGGCTCGCCCACGGCGCCCGCCGCGATGTCGCTGCCCAGCGGGAGCTGCGGCGCGCCGGCCACGTGGAAGGGGCCGAACACGGTGGCCTCGGTGGCCTGCGGGCTCTTGGCGTGGTTCATGGCCACGGTGAGCATCGACAGGCCCAGCGTGTCCGACAGCAGGATGAACTCCTGGCGCTGCGCGTCGCACTTCTGGCCCGTGGCGGTGAGGAAGTCGATGCCCGCGGCCCACTCGGCCTCGGTGAGCCTCACTTCGCGCGCGAAGTCGTGCAGGTGGCGCACCAGCGCCGACATCACTTCCTTCAGCCGCGTGTCTTCGCAGCCGGCCATGCGCTCGAGCACGGCGGCGGTGATGGTGTGTTCATCGATGTTGCGCATGGGCGTCGGGCTCCAGGGGGGAAGAAGGCGCGTGCGCCGCCGCCAGGCGCCGCTGCGTCGGGAACAGGGACCAGGCCCAGCGCTGCTGCGCCCAGCCCCACAGCCCCTGCTTGAAGAAGATCGTGGCCACGATGGCCAGCAGCCCGAGGCCGAGCAGGTACCAGGTGCCGTAGTCGCTCAGGAACTTGTTCAGCGCCCAGAACACGAGCGCGCCCACCAGCGGCCCCTCGATGCGGCCGATGCCGCCGATCACGACCATGAAGATCGCGAAGGCGGTCCAGTTCGGCGCGAAGGCCGCGTCGGGACTGATGCGCAGGTTGCCCACGAAGTACAGCGCGCCCGCCAGCCCGGCGCCGAAGGCCGCCACCACGTACACCGCGAGCTTCATGCGCGCCACCGGGATGCCCTGCGATTCGGCGGCCATCTCGTTGTCGCGGATCGCCAGCAGCGCCAGCCCGAAGCGGCTGCGCAGGAACAGGTAGACCAGCGACACCGCCGCCACCACGCAGCCCAGCGCCATCCAGTAGGTGACGCTCTCGCGCGTGGCGCGCTCGATGCCGCGCAGCGCCGTGAGCGTGGTGCCCGAGCCGCCGCCCACCGCCGACACGTTGGCGAAGCTGAGCCGGAACACCTCGGCGATCACCCAGGTGCCGATGGCGAAGTAGCCGCCCGACAGCCGGAACGCCACGAAGGACACCGGCACCGCGATCAGCGCCGCGGCCAGTGCCCCCAGCGGAATCGCCACGAACGGATTCACGCCCGCGAAGTTGCCCAGCATCAGCATCACGTAGCCGCCGAAGCCGAAGAAGGCCTGCTGCCCGATGCTGACCATGCCGCCATAGCCGGCCAGCAGGTTCCACATCATCGCGAAGATGAAGTAGCAGGCGATCTCGACGAACTCGCGCATCCAGCTGGGCTCGCCCCAGAAAGGCAGCGTGGCGGCCACCGCCACCAGCGCGGCGGCGCTCCAGCCCGCGCGGCGGCTGCTGCCGGTGTCGATGGTGACGACGACGGGGGTCATCGCGCTCAGTCCAGCTGCAGTTGCACGCGCGCGGCCACCTGGCCCCAGCGCTGGTGTTCGGCGCGCAGGCGGCGTGCCGCTTCTTCGGGCGTGTTGGCCACCACCTCGAGGTCCATGGTGGCCAGCCGCTCGCGCAGCTCGGGCGCGGCCAGCGCCTTCGCCACCTCGGCCTGCAGCCGCGCCACCACGGCCGGCGGCGTGGCGCGCGGCATCGCCATCATCTCGGCGAAGCTGGCGTCGTAGCCCTTCACGCCCGCCTGCGCCACGGTCGGCACCGTGGGCTGGCTGCCCAGGCGCTTGCTGCCCGACACGGCGATGGCCACCAGCTTGCCGTCGCGGATGATCGGGCCGACCGTCGGCGAGGCCAGGAAGCCGCAGGGCACCATGCCGCCCATCACGTCCTGCATGGCCGGGCTCGGGCCGCGGTAGGGCACGTGCTGCATCTGCACGCCGGCGTCGGCCAGCAGCATCTCCATGGCCATGTGGCCGGGCACGCCGGGGCCGCCCGAGGCGTAGCTCATGGGCTTGGCTTTGGCCGCGGCCAGCAGCTCGGGCAGGGTCTTGATGCCGGCGCCGGGAAAGCACACCAGCTCCTGGCTGAACGCGGCCAGCTGGGTCACGGGCACCAGGTCTTCCATCGGGCGGATGGCGAGCTTGCGGTACAGGTGCGGGTTGATGGTCAGCATGGTGTCGGGCCCGACCAGCACGGTGTGGCCGTCGGTGGCGCGCGCCACCTCCTGCATGCCGATGTTGCCGCCCGCCCCCGGCTTGTTGTCGACCACCACGGGCTGGCCCAGCGCCTTCTGCAGGGCCGGCTGCATCAGCCGCGAGACGATGTCACCGGGCGCCCCGGCCGGGAAGGCCACCACCAGCCGCACGGGCTTGCTGGGCCAGGTGTCGGCGGCGTGGCTGGGCGCGAGGGTGGCGAGCACGGCGGCTGCTGTCAGGCAGGCCGCGAGAGGTCGGCGGAAAGCGTTCATGGGAAGTCTCCTTTTTTTGAAATGGGGTGCGCGGATCGGCCGGCGTGGCCTACCAGGCGCCGATGAGGATGCCGGCCGCCAGTTCGCGTTCGTTCCAGCGCGCGATGTCCTCGGGCGCCACCGTGGGAAAGCGCCGCCGCTGGCGCAGCCAGTCGAACAGCAGGCCCAGCATCTGCTCGCGCACCGCGGCAAAGGCCGGGTCGCGGCCCAGGTCGACCAGCTCGTCGGGGTCGGCCTGCATGTCGAACAACTGTGGCGGCAGGTCTTCGAAGTGCACGAACTTCCAGCGGCGCGTACGCAGCATCGTCATGTGGCAGCGCTCGACGGGCTGGGCCAGCGGCAGGCGCACCTCGTCACGGAAGGCGAAGCTGTTCTCGCACACCACCAGGTCCTTGCCGGCCGCGCCGGCGTGGCCGTGCAGCAGCGGGCGCAGCGACTGGCCTTCGAGCCATTCGGCCGGCTGCGGCAGGCCCAGCGCGTCGAGCATCGTCGGCACGAGGTCGATGCACTCGACCAGCGCGTCGCTCACCGTGCCGCGGCGCGCATCGGCCTCGGCGCGCGGATCGACCACGATCAGCGGCACCTTCACGATCGGGTCGTGGAACAGCTCCTTCTCGCCCAGCCAGTGGTCGCCCAGGTAGTCGCCGTGGTCGCTGGTGAAGACCACCAGCGTGTCGCGGTCCAGCCCCTGTTCGGCCATGAAGGCGAAGAGCCGGCCGAGCTCGTCGTCGACCTGCTTCACGAGCCCCATGTAGGTCGGCACCACGACGCGGCGCACCTCGTCGCGGCTGAAGTTGCGGCTCACGGTTTCGCGCCGGAAGCCGTCGACGACCGGGTGGGCGTCGATGCGCTCGGCCTCGCTGCGCACCACGGGCAGCATGTCGTCGGGCCCGTACATCGCGTGGTACGGCGCGGGCGCCACGTAGGGCCAGTGCGGCTTGATGTACGACAGGTGCAGCACCCAGGGCGCGTCGCCGGCCTCGCGCATGAAGTCGATGGCGCGCTCGGTCGTGTAGGGCGTCTCGCTGTGCGCGCCGGCGATGTGCGCGGGCCGGTCGGCCCAGCGCATCTGCCAGCCGCTCAGGATCTCGCCGTCGGGGCCGCGGCCCGAATTGGCGAAGTCGTGCCAGGGGTTGTCCGATTCGTAGCCCTGCGCGCGCAGCCAGTCGCAGTACGCATTGCCCGTGACCTTGAAGCCCGGCGGCCAGATGCCGTCGTCGCGCGCATAGGGCTCGAAGCCGCCTTCCATCGCGAGCCGGCCCGCGCCCTGCGTCGGGTCGATGCCCAGGCGGCGCGCGCCCTCGGTGTCGGCCTCGACGTGCGTCTTGCCGACCAGCGCGCAGCGCACGCCGTGCGGGCGCAGGTGGTCGCCCAGCGTCTTCTGCCCCACCGACAGCGGCACGAAGTTCCACATCGTGCCGTGGCTGCTGACATAGCGCCCGGTGTAGGTCGACATGCGCGAGGCGCCGCAGACCGCGCCCTGCGCATAGGCATGGCTGAAGCGCACGCCGCGCGCGGCCAGCGCGTCGATGTGCGGGGTCTGCAGACGCGGGTGGCCGTAGCACGAGAGGTGGTCGGCGCGCAGCTGGTCGCACATGATGAACAGCACGTGCCTGAGCGGCGCGGGGGAGGTCTTGTCGGTCATGTCAGGGGGGTCAGCGTGTCTTGGGGAACAGTCCCTGCGGCCGCAGCACCAGCACCGCGAGGAACACGAGATGGCCGAACCAGATGCCCCAGCCCGGATCGATGCGAAAGCCGATCTGCTGCGCGATGCCCAGGATCATGGCGCCGGCCAGCGTGCCCCAGAACGAGCCCATGCCGCCGATGATCACGGCCTCGAAGGCAAACAGCAGCAGCAGCGGACCGTCCGACGGCGACACCGTGGTGCGCATACCCTGCAGCGCGCCCGCGATGGCGATCAGCACGAAGGCGATGCCCGTGGCCAGCGCATACACCTGCTTGGCCTTGAGGCCCATCAGCTCGGCGATCTCGCGGTCATCGGACACCGCGCGGAAGGTGCGGCCCAGCGGCGTGCGCGTGAACATCCACTGCATCGCGCCCGTGGCCGCGACCGCGACCGCCAGGATCACCAGCGGCAGCGCCCCCAGCGCCAGCGTGTCGCCCAGCGGCACCGAGGCGGTGGCCAGCGCGCCGACCTCGATGGCGCGCGGGTCGGCCGAGAACAGCTCCAGCAGCAGGTTTTGGATCACGATCGACAGGCCGAAGGTCACGACCAGCGAGGGCAGCGGGTCCTTGCCCAGCGTGCCGTTGAGCACGTGGCGCTGCAGCAGGTAGCCGAAGCCGAAGGCCAGCGGCAGCACCGCGAGCACCACCAGCCATGGCACAGATGCGCCGGTCATCGAGACGCCGGCGATCACCGCGAAGGCGCCCAGGATGATGAAGTCGCCCTGCGCCGTGTTGGTCAGCCGCATGACGCCGAACATCAGCGACTGGCCGAGCGCGAACAGCGTGTAGAGGCCGCCGAGCAGCACGCCCTGGAGCAGGGTTTCAAGCATGGTGCTCCTCGATGCCGAAATAGGCTTGCGAGATCTGCTCCGGCGTGAGTTCGTCCGAGCGCCCCGTGAGCGACACGCGCCCGTCCTGGAAGCAGTACACGCGCTGCGACACCTGCCGCGCCATGCGCACGTCCTGCTCCACGATCACGACCGTCATGCCCTCCCCCGTGATGGCCGGCATGGCCGCATAGATCTCGCGGATGACGACCGGCGCCAGGCCGAGCGAGAGCTCGTCGCACAGCAGCAGCTCGGGGTTGCTCATGAGCGCGCGGCCCAGCGCCACCATCTGCTGCTGCCCGCCCGACAGCGAGGTGGCAGGCTGGCGCCGCTTCTCGGCCAGGATGGGGAACAGGCCGTACAGGCGCTGCAGGTTCCACGGCCCCGCGCGGCGCGGCGTGGCGCCCATCAGCAGGTTCTCTTCCACGCTGAGACTCGGGAACAGGCGCCGGCCTTCCGGCACCATCGCCAGGCCGCGCCGCACGATCTCGCCGGGCGGCAGGCCGCCGATGGGGTCGCCCTTGAAGCGGATCGCGTCGGACGGCGCGCGCAGCAGCCCCGTGAGGCTTTTCAGAAAGGTCGACTTGCCCGCGCCGTTGGCGCCGATGACCGCCACCAGCTCGCCCGCCGACAGCGTGAAGTCGATGCCGAACAGCGCCTGCGCATCGCCGTAGAAAGCCTGCAGGCCGTGGGTGTCGAGCAGCGCGTTCATGCCTCGATCCCCATGTACACGCGCCGCACCTCGGGGTCGTTCATCACCGCGCGCGGCGCGCCTTCCGCCAGCTGCTGCCCGAAGTTGATGACGAACAGCCGGTCGGCCAGCGACAGCAGCGCATGCACCACGTGCTCGATCCAGATCATGGTCACGCCGCGCGCCTTGATGCGTTTCAGTTCCGCCACCAGCACCGCCGCCTCGGGCTCGGTGAGCCCGCCCGCGATCTCGTCGAGCAGCAGCAGGCGCGGCTTGGTCGCGAGCGCGCGCGCCAGCTCCAGCCGCTTGCGGTCGAGCAGCGTGAGTCCGCCGGCCGGCTTGTTGGCGTGCGGCGCCAGGCCGGTCTGGGCCAGCACCTCGTGCGCCGTCTCCCAGGCTTCGCGCTCGGCCTGCTGGCCGCCGAAGCAAGCGGCGGTGACGAGGTTCTCGAACACGCTCATGTGGCCGAAAGGCTGCGGCACCTGGTAGCTGCGGCCGATGCCGGCGCGGCAGCGCTGGTGCGGGCGCAGCCGCGTCACGTCGCGGCCCGCGTACTCCACGCGGCCGGCGTCGACGCGCGCGTCGCCCGAGATCAGGTTGAACAGCGTGGTCTTGCCCGCGCCGTTGGGCCCGAGGATGCCCAGCGTCTCGCCCTCGGCCACCGCCAGCGTGATGCCGTCGGTGACCTTGAGCGCCCCGTAGGACTTGCTCACGCCGTGCAAGGCCAGCAGCGTCATGGCAGCCGTCACTCAGAGCAGACGCAGCGCGCCGCCGGTGGGAATCGCCTTCGCGGCCTCGTTGTTCACCAGCGTCAGCTCCACCTTGCGCTGCTTGCCCTTGCCCCACTGGCCGAGCACCAGCGGCGTCTTGCTGACGTTCTTGAACGGGCCCTGCCCGCCCCACTTCACGGGGCCGACCACGGAGTTGATCGAGGTCGCGGCCACGGCATCGCGCACGTCGCCGGCCTTGAGCGACTTCGATCGCGACAGCGCATTTGCCGCCACCTCGAACAGCGCATGCGCAAAGCCGATGGGCTGCGTCCACTGCTTCTTGGTGCCGGCCTCGTAGGCCTCGGCCAGCGCCTTGGCGCTTTGCTGCGTGAGGCTGGAGCTGAAGGGATGCGAGGGGCTCCACCACACCTCGGTCGACAGGCCCTCGCCGAGGTCGCCCAGCGCCTCGATGGCCCCCGGGAACAGCAGCGCCTTGCCGAGCGTGATCACCTTGGGCCTGAAACCCTGCTGGCGCGCCTGCGTGAGGAAGGTCTTGGCGTCGGGCGGGATCACCACGCCGGTGACGATCTCGACGTTGTCGCGCTTGAAGGCCGCGATCTGCGCGCTGAAATCCTGCGTGCCGTTCTGGAAGCGGCCGGGGTCGGTGAGCGTGAAGCCCATCTGCGCGAGCGGCTTGGGAAAGCCCAGTTCCTTGTCGCCCCAGGCGTTGCCGTCGCCGTCGTTGGGGAACAGGCCGCCGACCTTCTTGTTGGTGGCCACGGTCTTCCAGCCGTTGGTGAAGGTGGCGATGACGTCCTCCAAGCCCCAGAACAGGTGGTAGGTCCAGTTGAAGCCCTTGGCCGGATCGCCCTTGCGGCCGAAGAACCACGGCTGCCACGGCACCACGCTGGAGATGCAGGGCACCTCGTTGAGCTCGCAGGCGTCGCTCACCGGGTTGGCGGTCTCGGGCGTGCCGGCGGTGAGCACCAGCGCGACCTTGTCCTTCAGGATCAGGTCGTTGGCCACCTCGCCCGCGCGGTTGGGGTTCGACTGGCTGTCCTTGAGCACGATCTGCACGGCGTACTTCTTGCCGCCCACGCTGAGGCCGTCCTTGAAGGCGGCCTTCATCTGCTCGATCACCCACTTGTCGGCCTCGCCGAAGGGCGCGAGCGGCCCGGTCTGCGGCGACACGTAGCCGATCTTGAGCGTGTCGGCGGCGAACACCCACGGCGCGGCGCCCGTGGCGGCGAGCGCGGCGGCGGCCTGTGTGAACTGTCTGCGGTTGAATGTCATGGCTGTCTCCTTCGTTGTTCGTGTCTGTCTTCGATGCCCGCGCCGTGGCCTAGCCCGGCGGCTCGCCGTCGAAGGCGCGTTGCAGCAGCGCGCGGATCGCGTCGCGCTCGGCCGGGCCGAAGGGCCGCGGATTCCAGTACGGGTTGGCGACGGCGATGTCGGCCGCACGGTCGAGGTCGGCGGCGCGCATGCCGATGTCCTTCAGCGCCACCGGCGCGCCGTTGTCGCGCGCCAGCGCAAACACCGCCTCCGGCGCCGACACGCCGCCGAGCGCGCGCGCGATGCGCGCCATGGCACGCGGCGCGGCCTGCGCGTTGAACGCGAGCGCATGCGGCAGCACCACCGTGTGTACCTCGGCGTGCGGCAGGTTGAAGCTGCCGCCCAGCGTGTGGCACAGCTTGTGGTGCAGGGCCATGCCCACCGCGCCGAGCACGCCGCCGCAGAGCCAGGCGCCGTACAGCGCATCGGAGCGCGCGGCCAGGTCGTCGGGCTGCACGCGGATGGCCGGCAGCGCGCGTGCGAGCGCGGCGATGCCCTCCTCGGCCATCAGGTCCATCACCGGGTTGCTGTCCTGCGCGTACAGGCCTTCGGCCGCGTGCGCGATGGCGTTGATGCCGCTGGTCACGCTCAGGCCCACGGGCAGCGTGCGCGACAGCTCGGGGTCGTAGATCACGGTGCGCGGCAGCACGCGCGGGTCCTTGCCGGTCTTCTTCAGGCCGTTCTCGGTGAGGCCGTAGATCGGCGTCATCTCGCTGCCCGCGTAGGTGGTGGGAATGGCGACGATTGGCAGCCCGGACTCCAGCGCGATGGCCTTGCCCAGCCCCGTGGTGGAGCCGCCGCCCAGCGCCACGGCGCAGTCGGCACCGAGCCGGCGCGCCAGGTCGCGGGCCTCGCGCGCCGTTTCCACAGGCACGTGCATCACGGCGCGGTCGAACAGGCCGGCCGCCTGCGCACCGAGCGAGGCCGCCACGCGCTCGGCCTGCGGGCGCTGCTCGGGCGTGCACAGCACCAGCGCTTTTTTCGCGCCCAGCGCATCGATCTCGCGCGCCAGGTGGCGCAGCGAACCGGCGCCGAACACCACGCGCTGCGGATGGGTGGTGTGGATGAAGTCGTGCATGGCGCGCTCCTTTTCTTTCCGGCTATTCGAGGCTCAGGCGGCGCTCGCGCACCAGCCGGGCCCACTTGTCCTGCTCGGTGCGCAGCACGGCGGCGAACTGCTCGGGCGTGTTGGCGATGCCCGTCAGGCCCTGTTCGCGCAGCCGCTGCTGGAACGCGGGCTCGGTCACGATCTTGCGTACCTCGGCCTGCAGCCGGTCGACCACGGCGCGCGGCGTGCCGGCCGGAGCCAGCAGGCCGACCCAGGAGTTCACCTCGAAGCTGGGGTAGCCGCTCTCGGCCACAGTCGGCACGTCGGCATAGGCGGCCACGCGCTGCGCGCCGGTCTGGGCCAGGGCGCGCAGCCGGCCCGCGTTGACATGCGGCTGGGCCAGCACGGCCGAGAGGAACATCATCTCGACCTGCCCGCCCAGCAGGTCCTGCTGGGCCGGACCGCCGCCGCGGTAAGGGATGTGCGTGACGAAGGTGCCGCTCACGGCCTTGAAGTACTCGGCCGTGAGGTGGTTGCTCGAGCCCGGCCCGACGCTGGCGTAGTTCAGGCGCCCCGGCTGCGCCTTGAGCAGGCCGACGAAGCGCACGAAGTCCTTCGCCTCGACCTTCGGGTTGACCACCAGCACCAGCGGGTTGCTCGCCACCTGGGTCACGGGCTGCAGGTCTTTGGCGATGTCGAAGCTCAGCTTCGGATAGACCAGCGGGTAGGTCGCGTAGCTGTCGAACACCATCAGCAGCGTGTGGCCGTCCGGCGCCGCGCGGGCCACCTCGGCGCCCGCCAGCGTGCCGCCGGCGCCGCTGCGGTTGTCCACGATCACGGTCTGGCCGAGCGCGGCCTGCAGGCGCGGCTGCAACTGGCGCGCGACGGTGTCGACGATGCCGCCCGGCGGAAAGCCCACGACCAGCCGCACCGGCTTGGTCGGCCAGGCCGGTGCCTGGGCCTGCGCGGCCATGCCGCACAGCAGCGTGCAGGCGACCAGGGCCCGGGAAAGGATCGAGAAAGACATCGTGTGCGTCCGTCGGGTTGAAAAGAAAAAGGAAAACGTCAGCGCACGAAGTGCGGCGGAATCTGCGCGTCGACGTTGACCCACACGCTTTTCACCTGCGTGTACTCGCGCATCGCATCGAAGCCCATCTCGCGGCCGTAGCCGCTCTGGCCCACGCCGCCGAAGGGCGAGCCGGGGTTCACGCGCTTGTAGCTGTTGATCCAGACCATGCCGGCGTGCAGGTCGCGCGCCACCTTGTGGGCGCGCTGCAGGTCGCGGGTCCACAGGCCGCTGCCCAGGCCGTAGTCGGTGCCGTTGGCGATCTGCATCGCCTCTTCGTCGCTCTTGAAGGTGAGCACGGTGACGAAGGGGCCGAACACCTCTTCCTGCGCCACGCGGTCCTGGTACGAGCGGGCACGCACCACGGTCGGCTGCACATAGCAGCCCTGCGCCAGGTCGCCGCCGGGCGCGCCGCCGCCCGCCAGCACCTCGCCGCCCTGCGCCTGCGCCACCTCGACATAGCTCAGCACGCGGTCGCGGTGCTGGGCGCTGGTGAGCGGGCCCATCTCGGTGGCCTCGTCGAGCGGATTGCCCAGGCGGATGGATTGGGCCAACGGAATGAACTGCTCGAGGAAGGCGTCGGCGATCTTCTCGTGCAGCATCAGCCGCGAGCCTGCGATGCAGGCCTGGCCCTGGTTGTGGAAGATGGCCCAGGCGCTGCCGTTGACGGCGGCCTGCAGGTTGGCGTCCTCGAACACGATGTTGGGGCCCTTGCCGCCGAGCTCGAGCTGCACCTTCTTCAGGTTGCCCGCGCTGGCCTGCACGATGCGCCGGCCGGTGGCGGTGCTGCCGGTGAAGGCGATCTTGGCGATCTCGGGATGCTCGGCAATGTACTGGCCCGCCACGCTGCCCAGGCCGGGCAGCATGTTGACCACGCCGGGCGGCACGCCGGCCTCGGCCATCAGCTCGGCGATGCGCAGCGAGGTGAGCGGCGTGATCTCGGCCGGCTTCATCACGATGCAGTTGCCGGCCGCCAGCGCGGGCGCCATCTTCCAGCTCGTGAACATGAGCGGGAAGTTCCACGGCACCACCTGCCCGACGATGCCCACGGGCTCGCGCAGCGTGTAGTTGAGAAAGCCCTCTTCCACCGGAATGGTCTCGCCCTGGAACTTGTCGGCCATGCCGCCGAAGTAGCGAAAGCACGCGGCGGTGCGCGGCACGTCGAGCCGGCGCGAGTCGCGGATCGGGTGGCCGGTGTCCAGAGATTCGAGCCGCGCGAGTTCTTCGCCGTTGGCCTCGATGAGGTCGGCCAGCTTCAGCAGGATGCGCCCGCGGTCGGCGGCGGCCATGCGGCTCCACTTGGGGAACGCGCGCTTCGCGGCGGCCACGGCCTTGTCGACGTCGGCCTTGCCGGCCAGCGCGACCTGGGCGATGGGCGTGTTGTCGTGCGGGTTCAGCGTGGCGAGCGTCTCGCCGGATTCGGCGTCGACGAAACGGCCGTCGATGAAAAGCTGGTGGCGGATGGAAAGAGCAGGCATGGGTTCTCCTCGCCCTCCCCGCGCGGGGAGGACTGGATGGATGAATGGCGGGAAGAAGGAAGCGCCGGCGCGCCGGCCGGTCAGAACTCGACCGGGATCTCGGGCGACTCGCCCTTCTGGATCTCGTAGACCAGGCTGGGCGAGCCGTTCTCCCACACCAGCAGCATCGAGCGCTTGGGGCTGAAGCCCTGGTGGCGGCAGTAGGCGGGCATGGCGGCCATGTCGCCGGCCTTCATGATCACGCGGGCCATGGGCTTGCCGGTGTTCTTGTCGCCGCAGTCCCAGTGGATCTCGTCGGTCATCTGGAAGAACCACTCGACGCGGTCGTTGCCGTGGATGATCGGCAGGATGTGCTCCTCGGTCGTCGGGCACATGTAGCTGTGCTTCACGACCGAGGTGAAGCTCGGGTTCCACGTGACCTGCGAGCGGCTCAAAAAGCCGAAGAGGTTGAAGGCATGCACCTCGTTCTCGAAGCCGGGCTCGGGGTGCAGCTCGGGCTGGCCCTGCGGCACGTCGGCGAAGGCGCGGTTGACGGGCGCGCCGCGTGCGTCGCTGCGCAGGTCGAGGTCGCCCTTCAGGCCCACGCAGCGCTTGGCCAGCTCGCGCGCCCGGGTGATCTTGGCGGTGTTGTTGCCGCTCTTGCGGCCGTAGGGCGAGCCGGTTTCCTGCGGCGCGGCGAAGGGGTCGAAGGCCTCGTTGGTCCAGTCGTCGAGCATGGCCTCGAAGGTGGCGCGGATCTGCGCCGTGGGGAAGTTCTCGAGCAGGTCGATGCCCGCGTCCTTCATGGTGCCGTTGAAGCTGCCGGCGTACAGGTCGACCGAGTCGTAGTGGTTGATGGTGCCGAACACGTTGTCGAAATTGACCCAGCCGTAGAAGAAGCCCCAGGCCACGTCGCGCATCAGCGCACGCAGGTAGTTGCCGGCGTCCATGGTGTGGCTCATGGGACGCCCGTCGCGGGTCTTCCAGGTGATGTGGGCGAAGTACTCGTCCCGGCGGAAGCCGAAGCTGCCGAGCGAGAAATCCTTGTAGCCGAGCGTGGCATCGGGCTGCGATGCGATGACCTTGGCGAGTTCTGCGGGTGCGTTCATGGTGTGGCTCCTGGATGGCGGGTTCAGTGCGTCTGGCAGATGTCGGCCCACTTTTCGACCGAGAGGTCGCCCTTGCAGGTCTGCAGAACGATCACGCCCGGGTCGCCGGCGACCCTGAACTGATAGGCGGTGTTCTTCGGCAGCAGGCCCTGGTGGCCGCGCGAGAGCTTCATCCAGCCCATCTTCTTGCCCTGGGGTTCGCCCTTCACGCGCACGGCGCCATTCTTCTCGGTGTCGGCCACGGTCTGGGCCGCATCGAGCTGCACGAGGTGCACCTCGACGTCGCCATCCATCACCAGCGCGAACTCGTCGTGGGCGCAGGTGAACCAGGGCGAGGTGCCTTCGGCGCGCAGCGTTTCCAGCACGTAGATCTGGTTCTGGCCGAACACGACCTTCTCGTAGGGCTGGCTGATGCTGGCGATCTCGAAGCAGTTGGAGAACGCGTAGTGGCGCACGTCGTCGTCGATGGGCTCGACGTGGCCTTTCTCGAAGTGCTTGAGGGACCCGAAGCGGGTCTGGTATGCGACGGTCATGGGTGTCTCCTGAGGTGCCGGACGATGCAGCGTGGTGACTGCGATGTGTGCACTGTAGGAAACGGGGGGCGCGAGCGGTAGGCCCGAAACGCGGGCCGCATTGTTCGGCAAATCCGTTCAATGCACAGGGTTTACCCCGGAACCGACCGCGCTCGCGTCAGGCGTCCCAGATCAGGCCCGGCGGCAGCAGGCCGCGTTCGATCATGGCGGCGTCCCACGGCGGCACCTTCGAGAACGCCTGGGTCAGGTGTTCGATGAACAGGCGCAGCTTGAAGGCATTGCGCGAGGTGCCCGCGTACACCGCGCTGAGCGAGAACGACGACAGCTGGTGCGCCGGCAGCACCACCTCCAGGTCGCCGCGCAGGATCGCCTCGCCGGCCACCAGCGTCGGCAGGCAGACGATGCCAGCATGCTCCATGGCGTACTCGCGCAGCAGGTGGACGCTGTTGGTGAGCAGCGCCGCGCTCATGTACAGCGTGACCTGCTCGCCGGCGTGATGGAAGGTCCAGCGGTCGCGCGTGGGGTAGCCCGAGTACAGGCCGAGCGTGTGCTTGTGCAGCTCGCGCGGGCTCGCGGGCCGGCCGTGCGCGCGCAGGTACTCGGGTGTTGCGCAGAACACGCGGCGCACCGGGAACAGCGGACGCGACACCAGCTCGGTCGACGCCGCCGGAAAGATCTGCAGCGCGCAATCGACGCCCGCCTTCACCGGGTCGACCACCGCGTCGCTCACGATGAGCTCCAGGTGGATGTCCGGAAAGCTCACCTGGAAAGCGCGCAGCAGCGTCGCGAAATGCCCCAGCACGAAACCCGTGAGCGCATGCACGCGCAGCGTGCCGGTGGGCCCGTCCTTGGCGTCGCGCATCTGGTCCATGATGTCGTTGGCCCGCCCGACCAGCTCGACGCAGTCGCGCAGGAAGGCCTGCCCCACGTCGCTGAGCCGGACCACCCGCGTGCTGCGGTGGAACAGCGGCGCGCCGACGTGGTCCTCGAGCTGCTTCACGCGGCTGGTCACCACCGATTTCGATACCCGCAGCTGGCGCGCGGCCTCGGCGAAGCTCTGGGTCTGTGCGACCCGCACGAAGGTCTCTATGTTCTCGAGGCGGTCCATGGGGCATGCAATGTAGCGGTTGCGCGGCGGCGGCCGGTCGGCCGCACGGGTGTGAAGTACTGCGCAATCCCGCACGGAGATTGACCGCACCCTTCTCAATTCGCCCACAAATGTGAGCATTTCCCTGTGAGATTGTTAATACGGCAACTATTGTCCTGCTCCGAAGCACCCCGGGTGCACAAGAAATCGAAGCAGGGAGTTCCCATGACCAAATCCACGATCACCGTGATGCTCGCGCTGGCGGCATCCGTTCTCATGAGCGCGTGCGCGCACCACCAGGCGCCGCCGCCGCGCGCCGAGCCCGCGCCGGCCCACAAGGGCGGCAACTTCTGCCCGCCGGGCCAGGCCAAGAAGGGCAACTGCTGATCGCCCGCCATGCTGAACCCGTTCCTGCGTGACATGACGCCCGACGAACTGCCGACCGGCACCGCGCGGCCGGCCTACATCGCCCTGCTGCCCGTGCTGGCCTATGTGCTCGTCGCCATCGCCTTCCTGAGCATGTCGGTGGTCGTGCCGAGCCTGCTCGTGGCCTGCCTGTTCGCGACCGCGGCGGCCATGTCGCTCGGCGCGGGCGTGGTGCTCGGCATGAGCATCTGGATCTTTCCGCAGCTGTCGAGCTGAGGGCCGCACGCCATGACTACTTCCAACGCTTCCGTCTTCCGCGTCCAGAGCTGGCGCACGACCCTGCTTGCGGCCTCCGTGGTGCTGCTGATCGTGATGGCGCTGCTCATGAAGTGGCTGGTCGAGCTGCAGGTGGAAACCGCGCAGGAGCGCCAGCTGCGCGAAGCCGTCGCGCGCGAGGCCGACGCCCGCTGCTTCGTGCTGCCCACGCGCCAGGAGGTCGACACCTGCCGGGCCGTCAACGCGGCGGGCCTCACGCCCTGACCGGGGCGCCGCTCACCCGAAGGTGAACGCGTAGGCCTGCGCGCCGGCGTCGAGAAACTCGATCTCGAACAGCCGTTCCCTGCCGCTGCCCGCCGACTGCCGCACCAGCTGGTACAGCTTCTGCGCATCGACCACGCCGTGGCCCTGGGCATCGGTGTCGGCGCCGTGGTCCGCCAGCGGCGGCTGGCCGTCGACCCGCACCGTGAAACGCACCGGCTTGCCGTCGGCCATCGGCCCGAGCACCAGGTGCAGGTCGCGCGCCTTGAAGCGGTAGGCGATGCGGCCATTGGCCTGGTTCAGCACGGCCCGCTCGCCCTCCACCGTCCAGTCGCCGCCCAGCGACCACTGGTTGGTGCGCAATGAGGAAGCCATGGGTTCGTAGGCCTTCGCACGGTCGCGCGCGATGCCGCCGGGCGACGCGAAACCGTGCGCCCGCGCATGGCCCAGGTAGGTTTCGCCGGACTGCGCCGGCTCGGCGCCGGGCGCGGCCTGGGTGCCCTGCCCCAGCGGCGCCACCAGCCCGTCTGCGACCTGGGCCTGCCCGGCCTCGGCCAGCAGCTGCTGGATCACCTGCTCGGCCTTGTCGTAGCGGTTCTCGCCGAACTGGTGATGGCGGATGCGCCCCTGCGCATCGACGAAATAGAACGCCGGCCAGGCCTGGTTGTCGAAGCCGCGCCAGATCGAAAAGTCGTTGTCCAGCGCCACCGGGAACCCGATGCCCAGGTCTTTCACGGCCTTGCGCACGTTGGCCGGGTTCTTCTCGAACGCGAACTCCGGCGCGTGCACGCCGAGGACGACCAGGCCCGCGTCCCTGTACTTGTCGGCCCAGGCGCGAACATAGGGCAGCGTGCGCAGGCAGTTGATGCACGAGTAGGTCCAGAAGTCGACCAGCACCACCTTGCCGCGCAAGGCCTCGGGCGTGAGCGGTGCCGAGTTGATCCACTCGGTCGCGCCGGCCAGCGACGGCAGCCGGCCTTCGACACGGAGCTCGCGCGCGGGCACCGGGCGGGTGTCCGCGACGCGCACGAAGCCGGCGTCTGCGCGCTGCGCCTGCGGCGCGTCTTGGCGCAGCGTGTCCACCAGCGCCTGCTCCAGCGCCGACGTGGTGCCCAGCGACAGGCGAGCGAGCCAGCCGGTGTCCAGCCCCAGCGCGATGGCGCCCACGCCGGCCAGCACCGCGGCGCCGGCGAGGCGCCGCACGCCGTCGCCGGTCGGCAGCGTGCGCTTCAGCGCCGACAGCAACCGGCCGCCGGACAGCAGCGCCACCGCGAGCGAGGTGCACGCGCCGGCGGCGTAGGCGAGCAGCAGCAGCGAGGTGCCGACGCTCGCGCCGTTGAGCGCCGCGCCCGTCAGGATCAGCCCAAGGATCGGCCCCGCGCACGGCGCCCAGAGCAGGCCCGTGCCCACGCCGAGCCACAGCGGCGAGAACACCGAGGCCTGTGGCGCATCGGACAGGCGCAGGCCCAGCGCCACCAGCGGCCGGCTCAGGCGCTCGGCCACGCGCGGGAACAGCAGCGTCGCGCCGAACAGCGCGAGCAAGGCCATCGCGGCATAGCGCCCGTATTCGTTGAGCGTGACGATCCAGCCGCCGCCCACCGCCGCCAGCGTGGCGACCACGGCGAAGGCCAGCGCCATGCCCACGAGCATCGGCAGGCCGTGCGAGCGGAAGGGCCGGTCGGCGCGCGCGAACACGAAGGGCAGCACCGGCAGGATGCAGGGGCTCAGGATCGTGAGCACCCCGCCCAGGTAGGCGATGAAGAGGATGAGCATGGGGATGTGAAAGATGGGGGGTCGGGTTCAGCGAGCGGGCGCGGCGGCCAAGGCCAGCCGCGCTTCGAGCCCGCCTTCGGGGCGGTTGTGCAGCGTGAGTTCGGCGCCCATGGCCATGGCCAGCTGGTGCGCGATGGCCAGGCCCAGGCCAGTGCCGCCGGTGCTGCGGTTGCGCGAGCTTTCGACGCGGTAGAAGGGCTTGAGCACCGCGTCGAGTTCGTCGGGGGGAATGCCCGGGCCGTTGTCGAGCACGCTCACCACGAGGCGGCCGCCTTCGCCTTCAGCCTGCACGCGCAGCGTCACGTCGGAGCCGAACTTCAGCGCGTTGTCGATCAGGTTCATCAGGATGCGGCGCAGCGCGTTCGGGCGGCTCACGATCGGCGCACCGGCCCGGCCGTCGAGCCGCACCTGCTGGCCCACGTCTTCGTAGTCGGCCACCATGCTCTCGAACAGCGCGTCGGCGTCGATGCGCAGCGGCGGCTCGGTGGCGCCGTGCAGCGTGCGCGCATAGGTCACGCCTTCGCGCACCAGCGCGTTCATGGCGTCCAGGTCCTGGCGGAATTTCTCGCGGTCGTGCGTGTCGTCCATCAGGTCGGTGCGCAGGCGCATCCGCGTGATGGGCGTCTGCAGGTCGTGCGAGATGGCCGCCAGGATTTCGACGCGCTCCGCCATGTAGCCCGCGATGCGCTGCTGCATGGCGTTGAAGGCGCGCGCCGCGTGCGCCACTTCGGTCGGGCCCTCTTCCGCCAGCGTGCGGCCCTTCAGATCAGGCCCGAGCTGGTCGGCCGCCGCGGACAGCTGCGCGAGCGGCCGCGTCACCAGCCGCACCGCGACCCAGGCGCACACGGCCAGCACCAGCAGCTGGCCCGCCAGCAGCCACATCACCCAGCCCGACACCGGCATGCCCACGCGCATGGCGTGCACGACCACGGACGAGCCGTCGCCCAGCCGCACCTCGATCTGCAGGCCCTCGGGCGGCCAGGCCACCTCGCCGACCTTGACGACCGGGAACGGGCGCATCGCATCGACGATGGCCGCGGCAAACTGCCGCGAAGCCTCCGAAGCAGGCGCGCTGCCCTGCGCGCTGCCGCCCAGCACGAAGCGGTAGTTGCGCCGTTCCAGCCGGTCGAGCCAGCCGGCGCGCTCCGCCGCGGGGAGCCGGTCGAGGATGGCGACCGAGCTCGCGATGTCGCGCTCGATGCCGATCATCATCAGCTCGCGAAGCGCCATGTTCCGCTCGTAGCGGATCGCCGCGAAAGTGAGTAGCTGCGCGATCGCCAGGCCCACCACGATGATCAGCGTCACGCGGGAGAACAGCGAGCCGGGCAGCAGCCGGCGCCAGCGCGGCGCCGTACCGGTCGGAGTCGCAACGGGGTTCGCGGAAGTGGACATGAACAGCTTCTTCAGTCAGGCGGCGTGGCGACGCGTCATCAGCGCAGCGGGCTCACACCAGGTGGATGGCAACGTCGATGTTGCCTCGGGTCGCCTTGGAATAGGGGCAGGTCTGGTGCGCGGCCTCGGTGAGGGCCTGCGCCACCTCGTGGTCCAGGCCCGGCAGGCTCACGTTCAGGCGCGCCTGCAAAAAGTATTCGCCGCCGGCGGTGCCCAGGTCGACCTCGGCATCGACGGCCAGGTCGGGCGGCAGCGCGACCTTCATCTTGCCGGCCGCCTTGCCCATCGCGCCGATGAAGCAGGCCGACCAGCCGGCCGCGAACAGCTGCTCGGGGTTGGTGCCGGTGCCGGCGCTGCCGGGCGACGAGAGCTTGATGTCCAGGCGTCCATCGGAACTGCGCGCCTCGCCGTCGCGGCCTCCCGAGGAGGTGCGGGTCTTGCCGGTGTAGAGGACTTTGTCGATGCGGGTCATGAGGGTTCCTTGAATGCAGGGTGGTTGGAAAACGCACGGATTGTTGGGCCGCCCGCCGCCTGCCGGATCGCCTTCTGTATGCCTGTGTATCTGGCCCGTACATCCACACATTACGTTTCCACGGCCGTGGCCCACGGGCCGCCGGAACGCTACATTGCGGCTGCGGCGCCGTGCCGCCAATGCCTCCCCTGCCATGACGCCCAAGACCTCCGACCACATCCTCATCGTCGACGACGACCGGGACATCCGCGAACTGCTCACCACCTACCTGGTGAAGAACGGCTTGCGCGTGGTCGCGGTGCCCACGGGGCGCCACATGCGCGCCGCGCTCGAGGCGTCGGGGCCCTTCGACCTGATCATCCTGGACCTGATGCTGCCGGGCGAAGACGGGCTCACGCTGTGCCGCGACCTGCGCACCGGCAAGTACAAGGCCACGCCCATCCTCATGCTGACCGCGCGCAGCGAGGAAGCCGACCGCATCCTGGGCCTGGAGATGGGCGCCGACGACTACCTGGCCAAACCCTTTTCCGCGCGCGAGCTGCTGGCGCGCATCCGCGCCGTGATGCGGCGCACGCGCATGCTGCCGCCCAACATGGGCACCGTCGAGCCTTCGCAGAAGCTGGGATTCGGCGAGTGGCAGGTCGACACGGTGGCGCGCCACCTGATCGACGACGCCGGCGTGATGGTGGCGCTCAGCGGCGCCGAGTACCGGCTGCTGCGCGTGTTCCTGGACCACCCGCAGAAGGTGCTCAGCCGCGACCAGCTGCTCAGCCTGACGCAGGGGCGCGAAGCCGAGCTCTTCGAGCGCTCCATCGACCTGCTCGTGAGCCGGCTGCGCCAGCGCCTGCGCGACGACGCGCGCGAGCCGCGCTACATCAAGACCGTACGCAGCGAAGGCTACGTGCTCGCTTCGGCGGTCGAAGCGAGAGACTGACCGACGCCACGCTCTGGCACTGGGTCGGGTGGCGCAGCTCGTGCGCCAGCCCGCCCGCGAAGAACAGCAGCGCGAACCAGAGCTTCTTGAATCCGCGAGGGCACGTCATGGGGATTTCCTTCGGGCGATGAGTGGATGACGGGCGGATTGTTGGCCGCCCGCTCGCCGCGCAACGGGCATTGCGTATGCCTGTGTATCCCGGCCCGACATCGACACACCACGTTTCGTTGAAGCGGTCTTGCGCGCCTGCGTTTGAAATTTAGTGTGGCCGGAACCGGCGCGGATACAGAGGCATACACAAGCCGATCAGCAGGTGGGTTTCCCCCCGAACAATCGCGCCGTCCCCCCTTCGCATCCCAGGAGATTTCCATGACCGCCTCCCCCTCGCTGCCACGCCGTGCGTTCCTCGGCAAGGCCGCACTCGGCCTCGCCGCCACGCAGCTGACATCGATCGTTCCCGCTTTCGC
Source organism: Variovorax sp. GW823-FHT02B07 (assembly GCF_058797695.1). Lineage (NCBI taxonomy): Bacteria > Pseudomonadati > Pseudomonadota > Betaproteobacteria > Burkholderiales > Comamonadaceae > Variovorax > Variovorax sp. GW823-FHT02B07. Next base: position 902,628 of record NZ_JBXAJX010000001.1, on the reverse strand, counting down.
CCAGTCCGCCAGCGCAGGCGGCGCCCGTCGCCTCGAACCCCTCAGGAGCATCGACGCCGGCAGCCTGCGCATCGGGTATTACGAAGCCGGCCCGGCCGACGGCGCGCCGGTGATTCTTCTGCACGGCTGGCCCTACGACATCCACATGTTCGTCGACGTCGCGCCGCAGCTGGCCGCCGCGGGCTTTCGCGTGATCGTGCCGTACCTGCGCGGCTACGGCACCACCCGCTTCCTGTCGGCCGACACGCCGCGCAACGGGCAGCAGTCGGCGGTGGCCGTCGACATCATTGCGCTGATGGATGCGCTGAAGATCCCCGTCGCCACCGTGGCCGGCTGCGACTGGGGCGCGCGCACCGCGTGCATCATGGCCGCGCTGTGGCCCGAGCGCGTGAAGGCGCTGGTGTCGGTCAGCGGCTACCTCATCGGCAGCCAGGAGGCCGGCAAGGCGCCGCTGCCGCCGCAGGCCGAACTGCAGTGGTGGTACCAGTACTACTTCGCGACCGAACGCGGCCGCGCGGGCTACGAGAAGAACCGCCACGACTTCGCCAAACTCATCTGGCAGCTCGCCTCGCCGAAGTGGAACTTCGACGCCGCCACCTTCGAACGCAGCGCCGTCGCCTTCGAGAACCCCGACCACGTGGCGATCACGGTGCACAACTACCGCTGGCGCCTCGGCCTGGCCGAGGGCGAGGCGAAGTACCAGGCGCTGGAGAACCGGCTCGCCCAGGCGCCGGTGATCGGCGTGCCGACCATCACGCTCGAAGGCGACGCCAACGGCGCGCCGCACCCGGAGCCCAGCGCGTATGCGAAGAAATTCTCGGGGCGCTACGAGCACCGGCTGGTCAGCGGCGGCATCGGCCACAACCTGCCGCAGGAGGCGCCCGAGGCGTTCGCGAAGGCGGTGATCGACGTCACGCGCGGGTAAGGCTCGGGTAGCCGCGCAGCCCCTCAGTCGGCGACGAGCGCCTGCGCCAGCGGCTCGGCGTCGAAGCGCTCGAACCCGCAGTAGCACAGGAAGTGGCGGTTGGCCGCGCGGCCGAACAGCGTCATGCCGAGCTTCGTGGCCAGCTCGTGCCCCATCGCGGTGACGCCGTTGCGCGAGACGACGATCGGCACGCCCATGTGGGCCGACTTCATCACCATCTCGCTCGTCAGGCGGCCCGTGGTGTAGAAGACCTTGTCGCCGCCGTCGATGCCATGCACCGCCATCCAGCCGGCGATGGTGTCGATGGCGTTGTGCCGTCCGACGTCTTCCGCGAACACCAGCATCTCGGTGCCACGGAACAGCGCGCACCCGTGCACCGACCCGGCATGCCGGTGCACGCTGTTGCGCGATTTCATCTGTTCGAGGATGCGCGCCAGCGTGCCCTGCGCGATGCGTGCCGACTGCGCGGCCGGCAGCCGCACGGCGCCGATCTGCGCCATGGCGTCGCCGAAGACGGTGCCTTGTCCGCAGCCCGTGGTCACGACCCGGTGCGCGGTTTTTTCGGCGAGGTTCGCGATGCCGCGGTGGGTCTTCACGGCGGCCGCCTCCACGCTCCAGTCGACGTCGATGCTCTCGACCTCGTCGGCGCGCCGCACCAGGTCCTGGTTGAGCAGGTAGCCCAGCACCAGCAGTTCGGGCGCGGCGCCCAGGGTCATCAGCGTCACGAGTTCGCGCTTGTCGACGAAGACGGTCAACGGCCGCTCCGCCGGGATGTCGATGTCGCGGCGCTCGCCGTGCTGGTCGACGATCTCGATGCGGCGCAGCAGCGGGCCGCGCGCCGGGTTCAGGCGCGGCGCGCCGGCGCGCCGGGGCAGCGGGACCGCATCGAAAGCCAGCGGTGTCTCGTCTTCTGCGTCGTCTTCACGTGGGGCCATGCGGAATCCTACGCCACCGCTGCGAGCGGAGCGCGAAGGGGTACTGCTCGCAGACGGGCGCGCCATCGGCTATGGTTCGTTCATGCCTTCTTCGGACACTCCCGCGACCGCGCCCACCGGCCGCCCGACGCTCGACGTCGCGGTGGTCATGCGCCGCGAACGCCTGCACGGCCCCTCGAGCCACTGGCAGCCCTGGCGCTGGACGCTCGACAGCGTGCTGCCCGACGAGCCTGGCTTCGGCACCGAGCCGCGCCTCCTGCGCGACGACGACGGCGAGCAGCACTGGCTGCACCCCGGCTTCCAGGTCGAGCTGTACCGCGACGAGGCCGAGGGCTACCACCTCAACGCGATCACGCCGACTCCGTGCTGGTTCGTGCTGTGGCGCATGGACGAAGAGCCCACGCTCGCGCCGCTGCCCATTCCGCGCCCGGTGGTGGTCACGCTCAGCTACTACGAGGCCGGCCGCTGGCTCGATGCGCAGGAAACCGTGGAACAGGTGCCGGCGCCCGCGGAGGTGGTCGACTGGGTGCGCGCCTTCGTCGACGAACACTACGTGGTCGAGCCCAAGCGCCGCCGCCGGCCCGAGAGCTTCCGCTCGCTGGTCGACCGCTTCGGCAACGCCGCGAGCGTGACGACCGAGAAGAAACGCGGACGGGGCGCGGGCGATGTCTGAAGGTTTCCTGGGACGCTGGTCGCGCCGCAAGCAGGAGGTGCGCGCGGCCGAGGCCGCCGTGGAAGAAAAGACCCTGCCGGCCGTGGAGCCCGTTGCGGCGCCGGTGCCGGTGCCAGCACCCGCCGCGCTCGCCGAGCCCCCCGCCGCCGAAGGCGAGCAGGAAGCCGCGCCGCCGCTGACGCTCGCGGACGTGGATGCACTGGACATCGGGTCCGACTTCAAGCCCTTCCTCACGAAGGAGGTCGCGCCCGAGGTCAAGAACGCGGCCTTCCGCAAGCTCTTTGCCGATCCGCATTTCAATGTGATGGACGGCCTGGACACCTACGTCGACGACTACTCCCAGTCCACCCCCGTGCCCGAGAGCGTGCTGCGCCAGATGGCCAGCGCCAAGTTCCTCAAGCTCTTCGACGAAGACCCCGAAGACATTCCCCCGGAAACCCCCGACGACGCCGAAACGTCGGACGTGGCACAGTCCCAGGGTTCCGAAACGCTTCCCAGCCCGCCGGTTGCCGCGATGCAACCCGCCAGCCAAGAAACCGATGACCACCACGCTGATTTGCGACTGCAACCAGACGATGCCGCTCGAGCCGAAGACGCTCGGCGCGGCACTGGCTGAAACCCTCCCGCTGCATTCGTCGCTGTGCCGCCGCGAGGCGACCTCCTTCCAGCGCGCCATCCAGTCCGGCGACGACGTCGTGGTCGCCTGCACCCAGGAAAAACGGCTGTTCGGCGAACTCGCCACGCAGACGCCCAACGCCACCTCGCCGATCCGCTTCATCAACATCCGCGAGACGGGCGGCTGGAGCCGCGACGCGAAAAGCGCGATGCCGAAGATCGCCGCGCTGCTGGCCGCCGCCAGCCTGCCCGAGCCCGACCCCGTCTCGACCGTGAGCTACACCAGCCAGGGCCGGCTGCTGATCATCGGCGCGCTCGACGCGGCCGAACGCGCCGCGGCGCTGGTCGGCGACACGCTCGACGTCACCCTGCTCGCGCAGGGCCCCGGTGCAGACGGTGGCGCCCAGGCGCGCCGCTGGCCGGTGATCGCCGGGCGCATCGATTCCCTCACCGGCTGGCTCGGCGCCTTCACGCTGCGCTGGACGCGCGACAACGCGATCGACCTCGACCTGTGCACCCGCTGCAACGCCTGCGTGGTCGCCTGCCCCGAGCAGGCCATCGGGCTGGACTACCAGATCGACAGCGCGCGCTGCACCTCGCACCGCGACTGCGAGCGCGCCTGCAGCGTGGCCGGCGCCATCAATTTCAGCCGCGCGCCGCAGGCGCTCGACGCGGCCTTCGACCTCGTGCTCGACCTCGGCACCGCGCCACAGATCGACTGGCACGCGCCGCCGCAGGGCTACTTCCACCTGCCCGGCGGCGTCGCGCAGGCCGAGGGCCTGCAGACGCTGCTGCGCCTGCGCGAGCTGGTGGGCGAATTCGAGAAGCCCAAGTTCTTCGACTACAAGCAGAAGCTGTGCGCGCACAGCCGCAACGAGGTGGTCGGCTGCAACGCCTGCGTCGAGGTGTGCTCGGCCCATGCCGTGAGCAGCGACCCGCAACGCCAGCGCATCGTGGTCAACCCGAACCTGTGCGTCGGCTGCGGCGCCTGCACCACGGTGTGCCCGACGGGCGCGCTGGGCTACACCTACCCGCGCGCGCCCGACCAGGGGCTGAAGCTGCGCAAGCTGCTCAGCACCTATGCCGCAGCGGGCGGGCGCGATGCGGCGCTGCTGCTGCACAGCCAGGAAGGCGGCCAGGCGCTGCTCGAACAGCTCGGGCGGCAGGCGCAGCTGGGCAAGGCGCAGGGCGTGCCGGCGCGCGTGATGCCGCTCGACCTCTTTCATGCGGCGAGCACCGGCATCGACCTGTGGCTGAGCGCCGTCGCCTTCGGCGCCTCGCAGGTCGCGGTGCTGTGCACCGGCGAAGAGGCGCCGCAGTACCTCGCGGCGCTCAAGCAACAGAGGGACGTCGCGCAGGCGCTGCTGCTCGGCCTGGGCTACACCGGCACGCACTTCCACGTGATCGAGGCCGATTCGCCCGCTGTTCTGGACGCCGCGCTGGCCGGCCTGCGCACGACCACGCAGCGCGTGCCGGCCACGGCCGCCCGCTTCGCCGTCGGCGCCGACAAACGCGACCGGCTCGAGATGGCGCTGGACCACCTGATGGGCGCGGCCCCGGCCCTGCAGGCACCCGCCGAGGCCCCGCTGGCGTTCGCGCTGCCGGCCGGATCGCCGCTGGGCGCCGTCGCGGTCGACAAGGACAAGTGCACGCTGTGCCTGGCCTGCGTCAGCGCCTGCCCGTCGGGCGCGCTGCTGGACAGCCAGAGCGCGCCGCAGCTGCGCTTCATCGAGAAGAACTGCGTGCAGTGCGGCCTGTGCGAAACCACCTGCCCCGAGGACGCCGTCTCGCTCGTGCCGCGCCTGCTGGCCGCGCCCGAGCGCAAGCAGCAGGTGCTGCTGAACGAGGCCAAGCCCTGGGCCTGCATCCGCTGCAGCAAGCCCTTCGGCACGCAAAAAGCCATCGAGGCCATGCTCGGCAAGCTGGCCGGGCATGCCATGTTCCAGGGCGAAGCGCTGGAGCGCCTCAAGATGTGCAGCGACTGCCGCGTCATCGACCTGTACAGCGCCACCAACGAAGTGAAGATCGCCCCGCTATGAGCCAGACCTTTCCCGCCACGTCCGCGCTCGACGAGGAGGTGGCCCGGGCCGAGCTCTATGGCCTGCTCGCGCGACTCTGGTACGCCGCCCCCGACGCCGAGCTGCTGGCAGCCTTCCAGGTCGCGCCCACCGAGGCGCCGGCCGCGGGCGCCTTCCTGGAAGAGCCGTGGCGCCAGCTGGTCGGTATCGCGCGCGACACCGACGCGGCCGCCGCGCACGAGGAATACGACGCGCTCTTCGGCGGCATCGGCAAGCCCGAGGTCTTCCTGTTCGGCTCGCACTACCTGAGCGGCTTTCTCAACGACAAGCCGCTCGTGCAGCTGCGCCACGACCTCGACAAGCTGGGCCTGGCGCGCACCGAGACCACCTACGAAACCGAGGACCACATCGCCTGCCTGTTCGAGGTCATGCGCTACCTGATCGCCGGCGAGGACGTGGCCGTGGCCAACCTCACGCAGCAGCAGGCGATGTTCTCCAGACACGTCCAGCCGTGGCTACCCGCCTTGTGCGATGCTGTGTTGCAGCATCCGAAGGCGCGGTTCTATGCGGCGCTCGCCGCCTTCACCCGCGCATTCGGCGACGTCGAGGCGCAGGCCTTCGACATGCTGGACTGAGAAGGTGTGAACGAATGCGAGGGGTATTCAGGTTGCTCACACCTTGTTGCTGGTCTAGTATCCACAAGGCCGACCGGGTTTCCCCTCTCTCGTCGCGCCCAGCCACTCCTGGAGTCAATATGCAGGACAGCCAAAACACCGGCATCAAGCCGGCCTCCCGCCGCGGATTCTTCATCGGTGCCGCCACCGCCGGCGCCGCCGCGGTGGCCGTCACGTCGCTGCCAAACATGGCCGAGACACCCGTCGCCGCCGTCGCCCCCTCTTTGCCGCCCCCGCCCGAAAACGGCGGCGGCTATTCCCTGAGCGAACACGTCAAGCGTTACTACGCCACCACGTCAGCCTGAGGAGACCCCGTGCTTCTGACCAGAAAATCCCCAGGCACCGCGAGCCCGCGGGCCTCCGACGCATCGCCCTTCGTTCACAGTCTGCGGCGCGGCCTCGCGAACGCCCTGCCGACCATGGACCGGCGCGCCTTCCTACGGCGCTCCGGCCTCGGCGTCGGCGTGGGCCTGGCGGCCAGCCAGCTCACGCTGATCCAGAAGGCCAAGGCCGCCGACGGCCGGCCCACGGCCATCGGCGCCGGCAAGATCGAGGTGAAGCGCACCGTGTGCTCGCACTGCTCGGTCGGCTGCGCGTCCGACGCGGTGGTCGAGAACGGCGTGTGGGTGCGCCAGGAACCGGTGTTCGACTCGCCCATCAACCTGGGCGCGCACTGCGCCAAGGGCGCGGCGCTGCGCGAGCACGGCCACGGCGAGTACCGCCTGCGCTATCCGATGAAGCTCGTGAACGGCAAGTACGAGCGCATCAGCTGGGACACCGCGCTCGACGAGATCACCGCCAAGCTGAAGGAACTCACCAAGGCCAGCGGCCCCGACGCCATCTACTGGATCGGCTCGAGCAAGCACAGCAACGAGCAGGCCTACCTGCTGCGCAAGTTCGTGAGCTTCTTCGGCAGCAACAACTGCGACCACCAGGCGCGCATCTGCCACTCGACCACGGTCGCGGGCGTGGCGAACACATGGGGCTACGGCGCCATGACCAATTCGTACAACGACATGCGCAACGCGAAGATCGCGATGTACATCGGCTCGAACGCGGCCGAGGCGCACCCCGTGAGCATGCTGCACATGCTGCATGCCAAGGAAAACGGCTGCAAGATGATCGTCGTCGACCCGCGCTTCACGCGCACGGCGGCCAAGGCCCACGAGTACGTGCGCATCCGCTCGGGCTCGGACATCGCGTTCCTGTTCGGCATCCTGCACCACATCTTCAAGAACGGCTGGGAAGACAAGCGCTACCTCAACGACCGCGTCTACGGCATGGAAGAAGTGCGCGCGGAAGTCATGAGCAAGTGGACGCCCGACAAGGTCGAGGAGGCCTGCGGCGTGAACGAGGCGCAGGTGCTGAAGGTCGCGACCATGCTGCACGAGCACCGCCCCGGCACCGTGGTGTGGTGCATGGGCCAGACGCAGCACAGCATCGGCAACGCCATCGTGCGGGCCTCGTGCATCCTGCAGCTGGCGCTGGGCAACGTGGGCACCTCGGGCGGCGGCACCAACATCTTCCGCGGCCACGACAACGTGCAGGGCGCGACCGACGTCGGCCCCAACCCCGATTCGCTGCCGGGCTACTACGGCCTGGTCGAAGGCTCGTGGAAGCACTTCGCCGCCACCTGGGGCGTGGACTTCGAATGGATCAAGGGCCGCTTCGCCTCGCCCGCGATGATGAGCAAGCCCGGCATCACGGTGTCGCGCTGGATCGACGGCGTGCTCGAGAAGAACGAGCTCATCGACCAGGACTCGAACCTGCGCGGCGTCTTCTACTGGGGCCACGCGCCCAACTCGCAGACGCGCGGCCTCGAGATGAAGCGGGCCATGGACAAGCTCGACCTGCTGGTCGTGGTCGACCCGTACCCCTCGGCCACGGCCGCCATGGCCGCGATGCCGGGCCGGCCCGAGGACGCCAACGCGAACCGCGCGGTGTACCTGCTGCCCGCGTGCACGCAGTTCGAGACCAGCGGCTCGGTGACGGCGTCGAACCGCTCGATCCAGTGGCGCGAGAAGGTCATCGAGCCGCTGTGGGAAAGCCGCACCGACCACATGATCATGCAGCAGTTCGCCGACCGCCTGGGCTTCGGCAAGGAGCTGAGCAAGAACTACAAGATGCAGAAGGTCAAGGGCATGGACGAGCCCGTGCCCGACGACATCCTGCGCGAGATCAACAAGTGCTGCTGGGCCGTCGGCTACTCGGGCCAGAGTCCCGAGCGGCTGCAGGCGCACATGCGCAACATGGCCGCCTTCGACGTGCGCACGCTGCGGGCCAAGGGGGCGGTCAAGGACAAGGTCAACGGCTACGACATCTCGGGCGACTACTTCGGCCTGCCCTGGCCCTGCTACGGCACGCCCGAGCTCAAGCACCCCGGCTCGCCGAACCTGTACGACCCGTCCAAGCACGTGATGGACGGCGGCGGCAACTTCCGCGCGAACTTCGGCGTGGAGCGCAACGGCAAGAACCTGCTGGCCGAGGACGGCTCCCACTCGCTGGGCGCCGACATCACCACCGGTTACCCCGAGCTCGACCACCTGCTGCTCAAGAAGCTGGGCTGGTGGGACGAACTCACGGAGGCCGAGAAGCCCAAGGCCGAGGGCAAGAACTGGAAGACCGACAGCTCGGGCGGCATGATCCGCGTGTTCATGAAGAACCACGGCTGCCACCCCTTCGGCAACGCCAAGGCGCGCGCGGTGGTGTGGAACTTCCCCGACGCGATCCCGCAGCACCGCGAGCCGATCTACGGCACGCGCCCCGACCTCGTCGCCAAGTACCCGACGCACGACGACAAGATGGCCTTCTGGCGCATGCCCACGCTCTACAAGACGGTGCAGCAGAAGAACATCGCCGACAAGATCGCCGAGAAGTTCCCCTACATCATGACCTCGGGACGGCTCGTGGAGTACGAGGGCGGCGGCGAGGAAACCCGCTCCAACCCCTGGCTGGCCGAGCTGCAGCAGGAGATGTTCATCGAGATCAACCCGAAGGTGGCGGCCGAGAAGAACATCCGCAACGGCGAGCGCGCCTGGGTGCACACGCCCACGGGCGCCAAGCTCAACGTGCAGGCCCTGGTGACCGAGCGCGTGGGGCCCGACACGGTGTTCATGCCCTTCCACTTCTCGGGCCGCTGGCAGGGCGAAGACCTGCTGGCCTACTACCCGAAGGGCGCGGCGCCCATCGTGCGCGGCGAGGCCATCAACACCGCCACCACCTACGGCTACGACAGCGTCACCATGATGCAAGAGACCAAGACCACGGTCTGCAACATCGAGAAAGCATAAGGAATCACCATGGCAAGAATGAAGTTCGTCTGCGATTCCGAGCGCTGCATCGAGTGCAACGGCTGCGTCACGGCCTGCAAGAACGAGAACGAGGTGCCCTGGGGCGTGAACCGCCGCCGCGTGGTCACGCTCAATGACGGCCTGCCGGGCGAGAAGTCGATCTCGGTGGCCTGCATGCACTGCTCCGACGCGCCCTGCATGGCGGTGTGCCCCGTGCAATGCTTCTACCGCACCGACGAAGGCGTGGTGCTGCACGACAAGGACGTGTGCATCGGCTGCGGCTACTGCTCGTACGCCTGCCCCTTCGGCGCGCCGCAGTTCCCCTCGCAGGGCACCTTCGGTGCGCGCGGCAAGATGGACAAGTGCACCTTCTGCGCCGGTGGCCCCGAAGCCAACGGCTCCGAAGCCGAGTTCGAGAAGTACGGCCGCAACCGCCTGGCCGAAGGCAAGCTGCCGGCCTGCGCCGAGATGTGCTCGACCAAGGCCCTGCTGGCCGGCGACGGCGACGTGGTGGCCGACATCTTCCGCACCCGCGTCGTGCACCGCGGCACGGGCGCCGAGGTCTGGGGCTGGGGTACGGCCTACGGCTCGCAGCAGGCCGGCACGCCGCCCACCGGAGGTACCAAGTGAAGCGCGCGGTCGTGATGCTCGTCGCGCTCGCCTCGGGCGCGATGCTGCTGGCGGCCTGCAGCGAGAAGCCGCAGACGAATGCCGAGGGCGTCAAGCACGACGCGGTGCCCTGGAGCGGCACGGGCACGCAGGCCAACACCGGCACTGCCTTCACCGCGCCCGGCTGGAAGGTGGGCGACAAGACGGCGTGGGAGCAGCAGATCAAGACGCGCTCCAACGGCCAGAACGAGTACACCCGAGAAAACTGAACCGGAGGCCGCATGAGCGTCACCATTCGCACCAGGCACGCGCTCCACGCGCTGCTGGCGACCGCGCTCCTGGGCTGGGCGGCGGTGGCGCCGGCCCAGGAGGCCAAACCGGCCGCGAGCGGCGCCGTGACCGCATCGCCCGCCCCTGCTTCGCCTGCCGCAGCCGCGGCTGCGGCACCGAAGGCCGAGGGCGGCATCCGCAGCCAGAACATCTTCGACGTCAAGCCCGAGGCCAGCGCCGACCCCAACTACCTCAACCAGACCAACGGCGAGCGCAACAAGGTGCAGCCCGGCAACAACGCGCCGATGTGGCGCCAGGTGAGCGGCGGCGTCACCGGCTACAGCAGCCTGCCGGTGAGCCAGGCGCCCGAGGCCGGCAACCTGATCCAGCGCTTCGTGCAGTACCCGGGTTCGCGCTTCACCAACGCGGGTGAGGCCTGGCGGCAGGTGCGCAACGACTGGATCATTCCGTACGGCGCGGCGCTGCTCTTCGTGACGCTGCTGGCGCTGGCCATCTTCTATTTCACGCGCGGGCCGATCCGCCTGCACGGCACCGAAACCGGCCGCAAGATCGAGCGCTTCACGCCCTTCGAGCGCGCCACGCACTGGTCGAACGCGCTGGCCTTCGTCACGCTCGCGATCTCGGGCATCGTGATGGCCTTCGGCAAGTTCTTCCTGCTGCCGGTGCTGGGCAGCACGCTGTTCGGCTGGCTCGCCTACGTGCTCAAGACGGTGCACAACTTCGTGGGGCCGCTGTTCGTGGTGACCACGCTGTTCATGATCTTCACCTTCATCCGCAGCAACTGGCCGAGCAAGGACGACTTCACCTGGCTGCGGCACGGCGGCGGCCTGTTCGGCGGCAAGGAGCCCGCGTCGCACCGCTTCAACGCCGGCGAGAAGGCGGTGTTCTGGGGCGGCGTGCTGTTCCTGGGCAGCATCGTCATCGCCTCGGGCCTGTTCCTGGACAAGTTGCTGCCCGGCTTCGTCTACACGCGCGGCGAGATGCAGATCGCGCACATGGTGCACGCGGTGGCCACGCTGCTCATGATGGCGATGATCATGGGCCACATCTACATCGGCACGCTGGGCATGGACGGCGCCTACAAGGCGATGCGCGAAGGCTATGTCGACGAGGCTTGGGCGCGCGAGCACCACAAGCTCTGGTACGACGACATCCAGGCCGGCAAGATCCCCGCGCAGCGCTCGCAACCCGCCGGCGTACCCGAGCCCGCACGGCCGGTGACGGCGCAGCAAGGAACCTCCGCATGAAGCACACGCTGACCCTTCTTCTGTGCGCACTCGCTGCGACCTCCGCTGTCGCCAAACTCCCCCCGCCCACGCCGGAAGCGCAGGCCAAGGCCGCTGAGACCGCGGCCCGCACCGCGTGGAGCGCCAAGACCGACGGCTACCTGCTGTGCAAGTCACAGGACCAGGTCGCCGCCAAGTACCGCGCCAGCGCACAGGCCGCCGGCAAGCCGGCACCGGCCGCGGTGGCCACGCCGCCCTGCGTGGACCCGGGGCCTTACGCCGCCGCCCCCAAGGTTGAAACCAAGCCCATCGAGGCATCGGGCGCCCACTCCCCGGCCCCCACGGCCGCGTCGCCGCCGAGTTCGAACCAGACCTCGGCGCAGACGAATCCTGCACCCAAGAAGTAAGCCGGCGACGCACCGCGCGTGCGCGGACGCGGCTGAAGAAAAAGCGACCGCAAATGGCCAGCCGGCAAGGTCCGGCACGCCCGCTCTTGTGCATGGCTGTCGGGTGCCATGCCCGACCACGCCGGCGACCTCCAACTTCTATACTGGCCCCGATGCCCACACCCGAACGAACTGCCTCGACCGATGTGCGTATGCGCGGCTTCACGCAGCGCGCCGAGGTGCCCACCGCCCTCGCCTGGATCGACGCCCACACGCCCTTGCTGCCCGGTGAATCCGTGGCCGTCGACGAGGCCACGGGGCGGGTGCTGCTGCAGGAGGTGATCGCGCCCATCGCGGTGCCCGAGTTCGACCGCGCGGCCATGGACGGCTATGCGCTGCGCGGCGGCGAGACCACGGGGGCCGGCGAATACAACCCGCTCGAATTTCCGATCGCGGGCCACGCCTGGCCCGGCCGCCCCTTCGAAGGCGAGGTGCCCGCGGGCACCGCCATCCGCATCATGACCGGCGCCCCGGTGCCGCGCGGGCTCGATGCCGTGGTGCCCGCCGAGTACGCGAGCGAGCAGGACGGACGCCTGGCCATCACGCGCGCCGTCGCGCCGGGCCAGCATGTGGGCCACGTCGGCGAAGACATCGCGCGCGGCAGCACCGCGCTGGCCGCCGGCCGCCGCCTGCGCCCGCAGGACGCGGGACTGGCGGCTTCACTGGGCCTGGCGCAGTTGCAGGTGGTGCGCCGGCCGCGCGTGCGGCTGCTCGTCACCGGCAACGAGGTGCGCGCACCCGGCACGCCCAAGGGCCCGAGCGAAATCTACGACGCCAACTCCGTGACCTTGCGCGGCCTCGTGGCGCGCGACGGCGGCCTGCTCGAGTCGCACCAGCGCCTGGGCGACGACCCGCAAATCATCGCGCAGGCCCTGGCCGCTCCCGGCGCCGATGTGGTGCTCATCTCCGGCGGCTCCAGCGTGGGCGCCGAGGACCACGCGCCGCGCCTGCTGGCCGAGCTCGGCGAGCTGGCGATCCACGGCATCGCGATGCGGCCCTCCAGCCCGGCGGGCATGGGGCGCATCGGCGACACGCTGGTGTTCCTGCTGCCGGGCAACCCGGTCTCCTGCCTGTGCGCCTACGACTTCTTTGCCGGGCGCGCGATCCGTCTGCTCGGCGGCCGGCCCGCCGACTGGCCCTACCCGCGCACGCGCGCCACCGTGGCGCGCAAGATCGTCTCGCAGGTGGGGCGCGTCGACTACGTGCGCGTGAAGATCGGCGCCGACGGCGTGGAGCCGCTCGCGCTCTCGGGCGCCTCGGTGCTGAGCTCGACCACGCGCGCCGACGGCTTCGTGATCGCCCCCGCCGAAAGCGAAGGCTTCGGGCCCGGGACCGACGTCACTGTTCATCTGTACGAGTGCCTGTGAAAGCCCAATCGCAATTTCTCGATGTCGTCACGCGGGACGAGGCCGAGCGCCGCTTCCGCGAACACCTGCGCCTCGCGCCGCTGGGCCGCGAGACCGTTCCCCTGCACGCGGCGCTGGGCCGGGTGCTTGCCGACGACGCGGTCGCCGCCATCGACGTGCCCGGCTTCGACCGCTCCAACGTCGACGGCTTTGCCGTGCAGACCGCCGACACCTGGGGCGCGATGGAAGAACAGGTCCGCGCGCTGGCCCTCGTGGGCGAGACGCTCGCACCGGGCATCGTGCCGCAGCGCGAAGTGACGCCCGGGTGCGCCACGGCGATCGCCACCGGCGGCATGCTGCCGCGCGGCGCCGACGCGGTGGTGATGGTGGAACACACCGACCTCGACGGCGGCAACGTGCAGGTGCGCCGCGCCGCCACGGCCGGCGAGAACGTCAGCTACGCCGGCACCGACATCGCGCGCGGCGAAACCGTGCTGCGCGCCGGCCAGGTGCTGAGCTCGCGCGAGATCGGCGTGCTCGCGGCACTGGGCCTGGCCGAGGTCGCCGTGTGGCGCAAGCCGCGCGTCGCCATCTTCTCCACCGGCAACGAGATCGTCGCGCCCGGCGCGCCGCTGCCCACGGGCGCGGTGTACGACTCCAACGCCGCCATCATCGGCGCCGCGGTCGAGGAACTGGGCGGCGAGCCGGTGCGCCTGGGCGTGATCCCCGACGACGAGGCGCTGCTGTCGGCCGCGCTCGCGCGGGGCCTCGCATGCGATGCGGTGGTCTTCTCGGGCGGCACGTCCAAGGGCGAAGGCGACCTGTCGTACCGCGTGGTGGCCGCCCTCGGCGACCCGGGCGTGGTGGCGCACGGCGTGGCGCTCAAGCCCGGCAAGCCGGTGTGCCTGGCGGTCACGGGCGGCAAGCCGGTCGTGATCCTGCCGGGCTTTCCGACCTCGGCGGTCTTCACCTTCCACGAGTTCCTGGCGCCCGTGATCCGCGCCTTCGCGGGCCGGCCGCCGCAGCGGCACGCGCACGTGGCAGCCACACTACCGATGCGCGTGAACTCCGAGCGCGGCCGCACCGAGTACCTGCTGGTGGGCCTGGTGCCCACCGACGACGGCGTGGCCGCCTACCCGATGGGCAAGGGCTCGGGCTCGGTCACCACCTTCAGCAGCGCCGACGGCTTCATCACCATCGGCCAGCACACCGAGATCGTCGATGCCGGCGCCCCCGTGCAGGTGCAGTTGCTGGGCCAGGGGCTGGACGCCGCCGACCTGATCTTCATCGGCAGCCATTGCGTGGGCCTGGACTGGCTGGCCGGCGAGCTGATGCGCCAGGGCATCCGCATCAAGGCCATGAACGTGGGCAGCACGGGCGGGCTGATGGCCGCCAAGCGCGGCGAATGCGACGTGGCCGGCATCCACCTGATGGACCCGGCGACGGGCGTCTACAACCGGCCGCTGCTCACGCCGGGCCTCGAACTGGTGACGGGCTACGGCCGCATGCAGGGCGTGGTCCATCGCCCCGGCGACACGCGCTTCGAGGGCCTGGACGCCGCCGCGGCCATTGCCGCCGCGACCGCGCAGCCCGGCTGCACCATGGTCAACCGCAACGCCGGCAGCGGCACGCGCATCCTCATCGACCGCCTGCTCGGCGGCGCGCAACCGCCCGGCTACGGCGTGCAGACCAAGTCGCACAACGCGGTGGCGGTGGCCGTGGCGCAGCAGCGCGCCGACTGGGGCCTGGCCATCGACACGGTCGCGCGGCAGTACGGGCTGGGCTTCATTCCCGTGCAGGAGGAACGCTACGACTTCGTGGTGCCCCAGGCACGGCTTGGGCGCGCGCCAGTGCAGGCCTTCATTGCGTTGCTGCAATCGGCCGCGGCGCGCGAAGCGCTGGGCCGGCTCGGCTTTCGCGTCGACGCCGCAGCCTGATGGCCGAACCGCTTCTTTCTTTCACTCTCGAGGACTGACACGATGACGATGGCTTCGCGCAGACGCTTCACCCTTCTCGCCCTCGCCGGCGCACTTGCTGGTGCGCTGCTCGCGCCGATGGCGCACGCCCAGGACAAGTTCATCGTGCTGGCCTCGACCACCTCGACGGAACAGTCGGGCCTGTTCAAGCACCTGCTGCCGCAGTTCACCAAGGCATCGGGCACCGAGGTGCGCGTGGTGGCGGTGGGCACGGGCCAGGCGCTGGACATGGCGCGCCGCGGCGATGCCGACGCGCTGTTCGTGCACGACCAGCCCGCCGAAGAGAAGTTCGTTGCCGAAGGCTTCGGCCTGCCGCGCCGCCCGGTCATGTACAACGACTTCGTGCTGATCGGGCCCAAGTCCGACCCGGCCGGCGTGCGCGGCAACGACATCGCGGCGGCGCTCAAGCGGCTGGGCACCACGGGCGGCGCCTTCGTCTCGCGCGGCGACAAGAGCGGCACGCATGCGGCCGAGCTGCGCCAGTGGAAGCTGGCCGGCATCGACCTCGCCGCCGCCAAGCCGGCCGGCTACAAGGAATGCGGCTGCGGCATGGGCCAGGCGCTCAACATCGCGGCGTCGACCAACGCCTACGTGCTGTCCGACCGCGGCACCTGGCTCAACTTCAAGAACCGCGCCGACCTGGGCATCGTGGTCGAGGGCGACAAGCAGCTGTTCAACCAGTACGGCGTGATCGTCGTGAACCCGGCCAGGCACCCGCACGTGAAGAAGGACCTGGCGCAAGGCTTCTCCGACTGGGTCGTGTCGCGCGACGGGCAGGCCGCCATTGCCGCGTACAAGATCGGCGGCGAGCAGCTCTTCTTCCCGAACGCGGGCCAGTGAACGGCGCGCCGGTCGATGACGGTGCCAGGCTGTGCAATGCGCACGGCCTCGCGTCGGCGATGAAAGCCGTCTCTCGATGAACACCGTGACCGAAGGCTGGGCGCTGGCCTGGCACCTCATCACCAGCGCCGACCCCGAACTCGTGCGCATCACGGCGCTCTCGCTGCAGGTGAGCGCCACGGCCTGCCTGGTCGGCGCGCTGTTCGGCCTGCTGCTGGGCGCCTGGCTCGCGGTGGCGCGGTTCCCGGGGCATGTGCTGGCCGTGTGGCTGGTGAACACGCTGCTGGCCCTGCCCGCCGTGGTCGTGGGCCTGCTGGTGTACCTGCTGCTCTCGCGCTCGGGGCCGCTGGGCGAACTGGGCATTCTTTTCACGCCGTCGGCGATGGTGGTGGCGCAGAGCGTGCTCGTCACGCCGCTGATCGCCGCGCTGTCGCGCCGGCTCGTGATGGCGGCGCTGGCCGACGGCGGCGACCAGCTGCGCTCGCTGGGCGGCGGGCCGCTCGCCACCGCCCTGCTGATGCTGGTGCACGACCGGATGGGCGTGGCCACCGTGCTGCTCACGGCCTTCGCGCGGGCCATCGCCGAGGTGGGGGCCGTGATGATCGTCGGCGGCAACATCGCCGGCGTCACGCGCGTGATGACCACCACCATCGCGCTGGAGACCAGCAAGGGCGACCTCGCGCTGGCCCTGGCGCTGGGCATCGTGCTGCTGGCGGTGGTCGGCGCGGTCAACGGCGCCATCGGGCTGCTGCAATGGCTGGCCACGCGCCCGCTGAACGCTGCCCCGCCGGCGAAGCCGCGCGCGATGCGCCGCGCGCTCGCCCCGCACACGCCGGCCGTGGCCGGCACGGTGCCGCTGATCCGGCTCGAGCGCGCCACGGTGCGCTTCGGTGCGCTGGTCGCGCTGGACGAGGCCTCGCTGACCCTGCACCGGGGCGACCGGCTCGTGCTCGTGGGCGCCAACGGCTCGGGCAAGACCACGCTGCTGCGGCTGCTGCACGGCCTGCTGCCCTGCGAAGGGCGCTGCGAGCGCCTGCCGCTGCGGCCCGAAGGCCGCCTGCCGCGCGCGGCCATGCTGTTCCAGCGCCCCTTTTTGCTGAGCCTCTCGGTGTGGCGCAACGTGTGGGTGGGCCTGTGGCTGGCGGGCGTGCCGGCCGCCGAGCGCAGCGAGCGTTGCGGCCTGGCGCTGGCGCGCGTGGGCCTGCTCGAACATGCCGAGCGCTCGGCGCGTTCGCTGTCGGGCGGCCAGCAACAGCGCCTGGGCCTGGCGCGCGCCTGGGCGCTGCAGCCGGACATCCTGTTCCTGGACGAGCCCACGGCCAGCCTGGACCCTGGCGCCAAGAACGAGATCGAGGCCCTCATCGAAGAGGTCGCCCACAGCGGCGTGACGATCGTGATGAGCACGCACAACCTCGGGCAGGCCAAGCGCCTGGCCACGCGCGTGGCGTATCTTCAAGCGGGGCACATCGTGGTCGAGCGGCCCGTGGCGAGCTTCTTCGATTCGGACGATCTGCCGCCCGAGGCGGCCCAGTTCCTGCAGGGCGAGCTGGGCTGGTACCTTCAGCCCTAGCGCCGGCGGGCGGGTCGGCGGTTCCGCGCCCCTCGCCTTCGCTTACACGGCATCCCGATCCAGCGAGGCAAAATACCGCGATGGAAATCACTGTCGCGGTCTCGCTGCCGACACGCCTTCCTTCCGGGTCTGGGCGCGGCCATTTCTTTCGCCTGCACAGAGACCTCACCGACCGGCTGCGAACGCACGACCGCCCCCCGATAACCGAATACGCAGAGCCCTCATGAAAATAGCCACCTGGAACGTCAACTCCCTCACCGCGCGCCTGCAGCATGTGCTCGACTGGCTCATCGCCAACCCGGTCGATGTGCTGTGCCTGCAGGAGCTCAAGATGACCGACGACAAGTTTCCGCTCGAGGTGCTGAAGTCGGCCGGCTACGAGGCGGCGGTGTTCGGGCAGAAGACCTACAACGGCGTCGCCATCCTCAGCCTGGCGCCGATGCGCGACGTGGTGAAGAACATCGAGAACTTCGCCGACGAGCAGTCGCGCGTGATCGCCGCCACCATCGAGACGCCCTCGGGCCCGCTGCGCGTGGTGAACGGCTACTTCGTGAACGGCCAGGAACCGGGCAGCGAGAAATTCGCCTACAAGATGAAGTGGCTCGACGCGCTGCACGACTACATCGCGCGTGAACTCGCGGCGCACCCGAACCTCGTGCTGCTGGGCGACTTCAACGTCACGCCCGAAGACCGCGACAGCTTCGACCCCGTGGGCCTGAAGGAAACGATCCACCACACGACCGAAGAGCGCGACCACTTCAAGGCGCTGCTCGGCCTGGGCCTGACCGACAGCTTCCGCATGTTCGAGCAGCCCGAAAAAAGCTTCTCGTGGTGGGACTACCGCATGCTGGGCTACCAGAAGAACCGCGGCCTGCGCATCGACCACATCCTCGTGAGCGAGCCGCTGCGGCCGCTGGTGAAAGGCTGCGTCATCGACCGCGTGCCGCGCAAGTGGGAAAAGCCGAGCGACCACGCCCCGGTGGTGCTCGAACTCGGCGCGGGCGCCTGACGGCCATGACGACGCCGATCGCCGCACGCGTTGCCCGTTCTGCCGCGATCGCCGCCGCGGCGCTCGCGCTGGCCGCCTGCTCGGTGCTCAAGCCGGGCGGCGGATCGGAAAGCGGCACGGGCAGCACATCGCCCGGCGGTGCAACCACCACCGAAGGCAGCCGCGACGTGCCGACCGTGCGGCTGATCACCGCGCAGACGCCCGCGATCCGCACCTACCGCAAGACCGGCGCGCGCCACATCTACAAGGCGTATGCCAGCCGCATCTACAAGGGCAAGATCCCGCCGCTGGTGTACGCCGTGGTGGTGGTCGAGACGGAGATCGATGCGAACGGCAAGGTCACCAACGTCACCTTCAGCCGCGTGCCCAGCCATGCGCCCGAAGTGCCGCCGATGATCGCGGAGCTGGTCAAGGCGACCTCGCCCTTGCCGAGCCCCGGCAAGCTGGGCGGTCACACGTACGTCGACACCTGGCTCTGGGACAAGAGCGGCAATTTCCAGCTCGACTCGCTCACCTTGGGCCAACGCAGCCGATAATAAAAAAGGCCCTGGGAGGGCCTTTTCATTCGATACCGAGTTCCTGGATTTTCCGGGTGATGGTGTTGCGCCCGATGCCCAGCTTCTGGGCCGCCTCGATGCGCCGGCCGCGCGTGTTGGCCAACGCGGTGAGGATCAGCCGCGATTCGAAGCGGCGCGTGAGCACGTCCCACACGTCGGTGCGGCCTGCGGCCAGCAGCGCCTGAGCCTCGGCTTCGAGGCCACTCTCCCAGGCGCTGGGGCCGGCGGGAGCGCCTGACACCGCCTCGGGGGCCGCGACCACCGGTGCGGACGCGTCGCGCTCGACGGCCAACGGCACTGCAGCCTGCACGGGCGCCGCCACCTCGGCCACCGCCACATGCACGTCCGCCCCGCTGCCCGCCATCACTTCGGGCGGCAGGTCTTTCGACTCGATCAGCTGCGCGGGCGCCATCACGGTGAGCCAGTGGCAGATGTTCTCGAGCTGACGCACGTTGCCCGGGAAATTGAAGGCCGCGAGCCTGGCGAGTGCCGCATCGGAGATGCGCTTGGGCTCGACGCCCAGCTGGCGCGCGCTCTGCTGCAGGAAGTGGCGCGTGAGCGCGGGCACGTCCTCGCCGCGTTCGCGCAGCGCGGGCAGGCGCAGGCGGATCACGTTGAGGCGGTGGAACAGGTCTTCGCGGAAACCGCCGAGCTTCACGCGCTGCTCGAGGTCCTGGTGGGTGGCCGCGATGACGCGCACGTTGGCCTTGACCGAGTTGTGGCCGCCCACGCGGTAGAAGTGGCCGTCGCTGAGCACGCGCAAGAGGCGCGTCTGCAGGTCGAAGGGCATGTCGCCGATTTCGTCGAGGAACAGCGTGCCGCCTTCGGCCTGCTCGAAGCGGCCGCGGCGCATGGTCTGCGCGCCGGTGAAGGCGCCGCGCTCGTGGCCGAAGAGTTCGCTCTCGAGCAGGTCCTTGGGAATGGCGGCGGTATTGATCGCCACGAAGGGGCCGTTGGCGCGCGGCGAGTGCTTGTGCAGCGCGCGCGCCACCAGCTCCTTGCCCGAGCCCGATTCGCCGGTGATGAGCACCGTGACGTTGCTCTGCGACAGCCGGCCGATGGCGCGGAACACGTCCTGCATCGCGGGCGCCTGGCCGAGCATCTCGGGCGCGGCGACCATGCGCTCTTCGGACACTTCTTCGCGCTGGCTTTCGTCGACGGCGCGGCGGATGAGTTCGACGGCGCGCGGCAGGTCGAAGGGCTTGGGCAGGTACTCGAAGGCGCCGCCCTGGAAGGCCGAGACCGCGCTGTCGAGGTCGGAGAAGGCGGTCATGATGATGACCGGCAGGCCGGGGTGCTTGGCCTTGATCTTGTCGAGCAGGTCGAGCCCCGAGCCGCCCGGCATGCGGATGTCGCTCACCAGGACCTGCGGGCCCTGCTGCTCGTCGCCTTCGGCCTGTTCGAGCGCGGCCAGCACTTCGCGTGTGTTCGTGAAGCTGCGCGTGGGCAGGTCTTCGCGCAGCAGTGCCTTCTCGAGCACGAAGCGTATCGATTGGTCGTCATCAACTATCCAGATCGGCTTCATGCATCTCCTCTGTTGCCGGGGCTGCGCTAGGGCAGCGGAATCAATATCTTGAAATCGGTTCGGCCCGGGACGCTGTCGCACTCGATCACGCCGTGATGCTGTTGCACAAAAGTTTGCGCAAGCGTCAGTCCCAGCCCGGTCCCGCCTTCCCTGCCTGAAACGAGCGGATAGAAGATGCGGTCCTTGATCGTGTCCGGCACACCCGGTCCATTGTCGATGACATGCAATTCCAGTGCCAATCGATACCACTGCTTGTTGAAGATCACCTGTCGGGCCACGCGGGTCTTGAAAGTGATCTGCGCATCGCCCGCCGCGCGGCGCTCGGCCAGGGCCTGCGCCGCGTTGTGCGCGATGTTGAGCGTGGCCTGAATGAGCTGCTCGCGGTCGCCGCGGAACTCGGGAATGGAGACGTCGAAGTCGCGCTCGATGTGCAGGTCGCGCGGAAACTCGGCCAGGATCACCGAGCGCACGCGCTCGCACACCTCGTGGATGTTCACGTCGCCCACCACGTGCGGGCGCCGGTGCGGCGCCAGCAGCCGGTCGACCAGCGTCTGCAGCCGGTCGGCCTCGTGAATGATGACCTGGGTGTACTCGATGAGGTCGCGCGACTCGACCTCCATCTGCAGCAGTTGCGCCGCGCCGCGGATGCCGCCCAGCGGGTTCTTGATCTCGTGCGCGAGGTTGCGGATGAGTTCCTTGTTGGCCTGCGCCTGGTCGATGAGGCGCTCCTCGCGGTCCTGGCGCACCTGCTGCTCCAGCGGCGACATCTCGATGATGAGTTCGCCCTTCTTGTCGCCGTGCGCGAGCGTGACCTGCACGGGCATCAGCTCGTGATTCACGCGCCGCAAAAAGGCCTCGTAGCGCAGCGTGGCGAAGTCGTTGCTGCTGGCGCCGTCGAGCGCGGTGCGCAGCACCTGCGGCTCATGGAAACAGGCGCCGAACTGCGAGCCCTCGAGCGTGCGCCGCGAGGTACCCAGCGCGTCTTCGAGGCCTGCATTGGCGAACAGCACCGAGCCGTCGCTGTTGACCACCGCGATCAGCGTGGACAAGAGGTCGAAGGCGCGAAAGCGCGGATTGGCGCCAGTCGCCTTCTTGCCGAACACCATGGACTGCGCGCCGCTTACTGCGCTTGCGGCTTGCCGGGCAGGCGGCCGATTTCGCGGCGGATGCCGGCGATGTCGCTCTCGTTGCGCGCGAGTTCGGCCTTCATTTCAGCCACGCGGTCGAGGTACTTCTGGTAGTTGCGGCCTTCGCTGCCCTGCTTCTCGGGCTCGCCGTTGTTGTATTCCTTCTTGAGCTCGGTCTGGCGGGCCTCGGCCTTGCGCAGCTCGGCCTCGAGCACCGAGCGTGCCTCGCCGTCGCGGGCGCGCTGGTCGACGCCTTCGACACGCGGGCTGCCCGCCGGGGCGCGCGCGGCGGATGAACCGCCCGACGACGACGCGCTGCCACCACCGCCGCCCGAAGGCTTCGTGCCCTGCACGACGGTGACGTTGCCGCCTTCCATGATCTTGCAGCCCTTTTGCTGGGCCACGGTCGCGTTGTTGGTGTACTCGTTGCCGCAGCGCCAGACGCGCTCTTGCGCGAGCGCCGCCGTGGCGGTGGCGAACGAGGCGGCGGCCAGGAAAATCAGGGAAGCAGTCTTCATTTGGATCCGGAGAGGGCGCGACAAACGCGCATTTTGATGCAATTCGGGCCCGCTCACGACAGGGTGTTCCGCACCAAGGAAAAAGGACGGCCGGGGCCGTCCTTTTGTCTTACTCATCAGGCTCGCGCCCTTCGCGAAACACCGCGGAACCGGCTTTGCCGGGCCGCAGGTGTTGCCCCCGGTAGGGGGTTGGCGAAGCGACACGAAGTGCGCGCAGCCTGGGGGCGAGCCGCTTACAGCGAGTAGTACATGTCGAATTCGACCGGGTGCGTCGCCATGCGGAAGCGCGTGACTTCCTGCATCTTGAGGTCGATGTACGCGTCGATGTACGAGTCGGTGAACACGCCACCCTTGGTCAGGAACGCACGGTCCTTGTCCAGGTGCTCCAGGGCCTGGTCCAGGCTGTGGCAGACGGTCGGGATCAGCGCGTCTTCTTCCGGCGGCAGGTGGTACAGGTCCTTGCTGGCGGCTTCGCCCGGATGGATCTTGTTTTCCACGCCGTCCAGGCCGGCCATCAGCAGCGCGGCAAAGCCCAGGTACGGGTTCATCAGCGGATCGGGGAAGCGCGCTTCGACGCGGCGGCCCTTCGGGTTGGCCACGAACGGGATGCGGATCGAGGCCGAGCGGTTCTTGGCCGAGTAGGCCAGCTTCACCGGGGCTTCGAAGCCGGGCACCAGGCGCTTGTAGCTGTTGGTGCCGGGGTTCGTGATGGCGTTCAGGGCACGGGCGTGCTTGATGATGCCGCCGATGTAGTGCAGCGCGAAGTCCGACAGGCCTGCGTAGCCGTCGCCGGCGAACAGGTTCTTGCCGTCCTTCCAGACCGACTGGTGCACGTGCATGCCGGAGCCGTTGTCGCCGACGATGGGCTTGGGCATGAAGGTGGCGGTCTTGCCGTAGGCGTGGGCCACGTTGTGGATCACGTACTTCTGCAGCTGGACCCAGTCCGCGCGCTGCACCAGCGTGCTGAAGCGGGTGCCGATTTCGAGCTGGCCGGCGTTGGCCACTTCATGGTGATGCACTTCGACCGGGATGCCCAGCGATTCGAGCACCAGGCTCATTTCCGAGCGCATGTCCTGGAAGCTGTCGACCGGAGGCACCGGGAAGTAGCCGCCCTTGACTGCGGGACGGTGGCCGCTGTTGCCGTGCTCGAACTCCTTGTCGGTGTTCCACGAGGCTTCTTCGGACTCGATCTTCACGAAGCAGCCCGACATGTCGTTCTTCCAGCGCACGCCGTCGAACACGAAGAATTCGGGTTCCGGTCCGAAGTAGGCGGTGTCGCCCAGGCCGGAAGCCTTCATGTACGCCTCGGCGCGCTTGGCGAGCGAACGCGGGTCGCGCTCGTAGGCCTTGCCGTCGGCCGGGTCGATCACGTCGCAGGTCAGGATCAGCGTCGTTTCTTCGAAGAACGGGTCGATGTTGGCGGTGTTCGGGTCGGGCATGAGCTGCATGTCCGAGGCTTCGATGCCCTTCCAACCGGCGATGGACGAACCGTCGAACGCGTGGCCCGAGGTGAATTTGTCTTCATCGAAGTGCGACACGGGCACGGTCACGTGCTGCTCTTTGCCGCGGGTGTCGGTGAAGCGCAAGTCGACGAACTTGACCTCGTTTTCCTTGACGAGCTTGAGTACATCGGCGACGGTCTTTGCCATCAGTTTCTCCTGAGTTGGATGGTGGTTAGGAATACAGGGACGGGAGGATGCAGTTTCTGTGCCATTGTCACCCCGCCGGATGAGGCCCGGGTGACGGCCCAGGGGCTGCCGGAAAAGGAAAATATCCCCAAATTGGTGCAATGCAGATTAACGCACCAATTCGGGTCCAAGCTTCGCATCGAAAGTGTGCAGACCTTCGACGAGCTGGCCATAGGCGGCATCGAGCTTCGCGGGGTCGCCCTTGACGCCCAGCTCGATGTGGCGCCCGTACTGCGGGTGATCCACGCTGGGGAGGCTGAACACCTTGATGCCGGCGTGGGCCTGCTCGATGGCCTGCATCAGCGGCGTGAGGGTGGCTTCCATCGCACCGAAAACGATCACGGACTTCTCGGCGATGGCGTTGCGGGTGAACAGATCGGCATAGCGGCTGTCGAGCACCGACTCGATCATGGGCCAGGCCATGACCGGGAAGCCCGGCACGAAATGCACGTGCTCGACGCTGAAACCCGGGATCTTGTTGTACGGGTTGCGGATGATCGACGCGCCCTGCGGAAACACGCCCATGTTCAGGCGGTGGATGTTGTCGGGCCGGTCGGGCTCGTAGGGCACGCCCTGCTCCAGGGCCGTGTCCTGCATGCGCTCGCGGATCAGCGCCTCGGCCTCGGGGTGCAGCGCCAGCGGCACGCGCAGGGCCTGGGCGGCGCACTGGCGGGTGTGGTCGTCGGGCGTGGCGCCGATGCCGCCGGTCGAGAACACGATGTCGCCCGAGGCGAAGGCGCGCATCAGGGCCGCGGTGATCCGAGTGGGCTCGTCGCCCACGTACTCGGCCCAGCCCAGCTGCAGGCCGCGCGCGGCCAGCAGCTCGATGACCTTGGCCATGTGCTTGTCGGCCCGCTTGCCGGAAAGGATCTCGTCGCCGACGACGATGAGACCGAATGCGCGTGTCATGGAGAACTCCATTGAGAAAGAGCGGCCTTGTTGGCCTCGGTGGCTTCGGCCGCCTCGATCGCCTGCTGCTGCGCGTCGCCGCTGCCGGCCGCGGGCTGCTGCGCCGCGCGCTGGGCGCGCAGCTGGGTCAGGGCGTCGAGGCAGTAGTGCGCGAACCAGAGCGCGGAGAAAGCGAAGACCAGCGTGTAGATCCAGATGGCGATCGGCACCAGCACGAAGAAGGCGGCGGCGAACAAGAGGCCCGAGGCCCAGACGATGCTCGGCGCGGCGCCCAGGTAGCCGCACAGCACGCCGATGCACAGCAGCGGCAACCGGTGGGCGCGCAGCAACGCGGCGCGTTCCTCGGGGCTGGCGTGCTCGGCCAGCGCGTCGAAGCTCATCACCCGGTAGGTCAGCCAGCCCCAGATCAGCGGCGGCAGGATCAGCACCAGCGGCGGAATGAGCCACAGCGGCATCGACACCACCAGCGCGATCAGCGCCAGCACGGTGGCGCCGAGCGAGCGGAGCACGCTGCCGAAGAAGGAGGCGCCCTTCTTCTGTTCGAGCGTGGGAAAGCGCCGTTCGGCCACGAGCTTGGTGAGCGCCGGCGCCATGAAGCCGGCCACGATGAGCAGCGACAGCACGACGATCAGCGGCGTGACGCCGAACACCACCACCAGCGGCGCCAGCGCGGCCGTGACGTCGCTCGAGAACAGGCGCCCGATCCAGGCCCAGAAGCTGGACAGCAGCGGCCAGGCGTCGAGGGCCTCGCGCGTCCAGGCGACGGCCGCGTCCCAGTAGAAGTAGCCGAGCCCCGCGGCCAGCAGCACCATGAGCGCCAATGGCAGGAGCGACAGCACGATCACGCGCGGGAGCATGCAATAGGCCACCGCGCGCCAGAAGGAGTCGAGGAGCAGGCGCATGAGGTTCGAGGATAGCGCAAGGCCCCGGCCCGCCCGCCGCCGGGCCTGCGGGTGAATCAGGCGCGGCCGAACAGCCGCTTCAGCCCCAGCCACTGCTGCGACCAGAAGCCCTGGCCGTAGTCGCGCGGGCGGCCGTCGGCGCCGGGCTCGACCTGGTCGCGGATGCCGGTCGGGTCGTAGCGGTTCTCGAAGTTGGCGGTGCGAAAGAGCATGTCCCACCAGGGCAGCAGCACGCCGAAGTTGTGGCCACCCAGCGTGCTCCGGCCGTGCGATTCGTGGCCCAGCCCGATGCTGTGGTGCAGCCGGTGAAAGCGCGGGCTGACCCACAGCCGCTCGCCGATGGCGCCGAAGCTCAGCCGCAGGTTGGCGTGCTGCAGGCTTTCGCTGAGCTGGGTGAAGGCCACGACGGCGATGAACTGGCCCGGCGCCACGCCGATCAGCTGCGCCACGATGACGATGAGCGTGTCGTGGATGACGTCGTCCAGCAGGTGGTTGCGGTCGTCGCTCCACATCGTCATCTGGCGCTGCGAGTGGTGCAGCGAATGCAGGCTCCACCACCAGTTGAACTGGTGCTGGCCGCGGTGAATCCAGTAGCCGACGAAGTCGAGCACCACGAGGTAGATGGCAAAAGCCACCCACGGCACGTCGGTCACGCCGGGCCATGCCTCGTCCAGGTGGAAGGTGCCCCACCCGGCCATGCGCAGGCTGCCGAGCAGGTCGTCGAACAGCGGCTGCAGCGTGAAGAACAGCGCCAGCCGGAACAGGCCCAGCCGGTGGATCAGTGTGTAGAGCACGTCGATGCGGATGGCGCGGCGGTCGGTCACGGGCTCGACCGCGCGCCAGCGCTGCAGCGGGCCGATCACGGCCAGCAGCACGAGGATCTGGACCACGCCGACCAGCAGCCAGCCGGTGGCGTCGAAGGCGTCCTCGGCCCAGCCGCCCAGGCCGATGGCGTACACCAGCGGCTGCACGGCGGCCTCGAAGAGCCAGCCCTGCATGGCGGAAAAAACGTCGGTCAACCAGTCGATCACGGCGAAAACTCAGGATTCAAGGGTGGGAGGCGATCCAGGCGCGGTAGTCCGGGTGCTGGCGCAGGGTGCGGAAGCAGAAGCCCTTGGCCTTCAGGCCGACGATGAGCGGCTCCAGGTTGGCGGGCGCCCACGGGTCCTTGCGCGACCAGATGCCCAGGTGCGCCAGCAGGATGTCGCCGGGACGGATGCCCGCGAGCGCCTGGGCCAGCAGCTTCTGGTTGCTGAACGCCTCGCTGGGCAGCTCGTCGCCCAGGAAGCCGGCGGGCGACCAGCCCACGTGCGCGTAGCCGCAGTCCCTGGCGGCCGCCAACAAAGCGGGCGAGGTCTTGCCGCCCGGCGCGCGGTACAGCGGCAGCGGCTTCTTGCCGGTGATGGCGGCCAGCCGGTCGGACGACTTGCGGATGTCGGCGCAGTAGTCGGCCGCGCTCCAGACCGACTCCTTGCCGGTCTGCGGGCCGGCCGACGGCTTGATGCGAAAGCTGGGCGGCGTGCCCTTGACGTCGCCGCGCCAGTAGGCGTGGTCGTAGGTGTGCGAGCCGAACTCGTGGCCCTCGGCCGCCCTCGCCTTCCACCACGGGGCCCACTGGTCGTCCAGGCTGTCGCCGTCGGTCTGGGTGCGCTCGGCGGCGGCGAAGAAGGTGACGCGCACGTCCTGGCGCTTGAGCACGTCGGCCACCAACGGGGCGATGCCCATGTGGCCGGTGTCCAGCGTCAGGTAGACCGGCTTGTCGCAGGCGGCGGCGTCCTGGGCTCCGGCCGCCGGCACGGTGGCGCAGGCCAGCGCCGCGACGGCGAAGGCCACGCCGGCGGTGCGCACACCGCGCACGCGCTCAGATGCGCTTGGCATGGTCGAGGGTCCAGACGCCGTGCGGCGAGCGGCCGACGTTGATCTGCCGCACGACCTTCTGGCTCGCGAGATCGACCACCGTGAGCTTCTTGGCCCAGCGCGAGGTCACGTACAGCGTCTTGCCATCGGCCGACACGTCCATGCAGTCGGGGCCGCCGGGCACGTTGTAGTTGGCGACGACCTTCAGCGTGGTCAGGTCGATGCGGCTGATGGTGTTGGCGACCCGGTTGCTCACGAACACGGTCTTGCCGTCACCGGCCGAGCGGAAGGCATGGGCGCCCTTGCCGGTGGGGATCTTGCCGACCAGCTTGGGCTGGGCGCCGGCCACGTCGAACACCTGCACGCCGTCGCTGCCGGTGAGGCCCACGAGCAGCGTCTTGTCGTTGTGGGCGCCGAAGATGTCGGCCGGCATGGCGCCGGTGGCCATGCGCCAGCGGATGGTCTGCGTCGGCAGGTCGACCGCGATCAGCTCGTCGCTGTCCTGCATGGTGACGTAGGCCACGGTGCTGGTGTTGTCGATCCAGATGTGGCTGGGCGTCTTGCCGGTGGCGATGCGCTTGACCAGCTTCAGGTCCTTGCCGTCCCAGCGGTACACGTCGACGTGGTTCAGGCGGTTGGCCGCCGTGACGAACCACTTCATGTCGCGCGAGAACTGCAGCTGGTACGGATCGATGATGCCGTACACCACGCGCTGCACCTCGGCCGTGCGCGGGTCCAGGAAGGTGAGCGAATCGCCCGCCGAATTGGCCACGATGACCGACTTCTCGTCGGGTGTCATGTAGATGTGGTGCGGCTCCTTGCCGGTGGGAATGCGCTGCTTCTCGGTCCAGTCGACCGGGTTGATCACGCTCACGCTGGCGTCCAGCGAATTGAGCACAAAAACCGGTGGAGGGGCCGGCGGCGCCGCCGCGGCGGGGAGGGTCACCAGGGCTGTCAGGCACAGGCAGGACAGCAGGAAGGCCGCGATGCGGCCGTTCGGGCGGGCAGGGAGTCGCAAGGGAAGGTTCCGGGAGAGGGTTAACAATCTTAACGGTCGAACCCGACAAACAGCTGACCGCCGGCGCCCCCTCACCCGCTGTTGCGCGCGGCGCCTTGACCTATGTCAAGCGGCCCGGGGCACCGGCGCCCGCAGCTGGGCCACCTGTTCGGCCGTGAGCCAGCGCCATTGCCCCGGCGCGAGGTCGTCCGGCAGCGCCAGGCCGCCGATGCGCGAGCGGTGCAGCCCTTCGACCCGGTTGCCGACCGCGGCCAGCATGCGCTTGACCTGGTGGTACTTGCCCTCGGTGAGCGTGAGCCGCAGGTGCAGCGGGCTGTCGGACTCGCAGGCGGCCGCGCGCACGGGCTTCGGATCGTCGTCGAGCACCACGCCGGCCAGCAGCTTGGCGATCTGCGCCTCGTCGATCGGGTGCTTGGCCGTCACCTCGTAGACCTTGGGCACGTGGTGCTTGGGCGAGCCCATCTTGTGGATGAACTGGCCGTCGTCGGTCAGGAGCAGCAGGCCGGTCGTGTCCTGGTCGAGCCGGCCGATGGCCTGCACGCCCTGCACCGCGCCCTTGTTGGGCCGCAGCCGCAGCGGCGACGGCAGCAGCGTGTAGATGCTCGGGTAGGTCGAGGGCTTCTGAGAGCACTCGGTGCCGGCCGGCTTGTGCAGCATCAGGTAGGCCTTCTCGTGGCAGGCCCACTCGGTGCCCTGCACGGTGAACAGCAGGCCTTCGGGGTCGAGGTCGGCGAAGGGGTCGGTCACGGCCGCGCCGGCAATGCTCACGTGGCCTTGCTGGACCAGGCCCGCGCACACGCGGCGGGTGCCGAAGCCCTGGGTATAGAGGATGTCTTGCAGGTGCATGAAAAATGAAAAAAGCGGTCGTGCCGACAGGGGCACGACCGCCTTCAAGTGTGCCGCAGGTTCAGTAGCCTGCCGCCAGGCCCGTGTTGCGGCGCGGGTCGTTGGCGCCGTAGAAGCGGTTCGCGCCCACCGGCTTGCCGCCCAGCGAGGGCGCGCCGACGATGATCGCCGCCAGGTGGTTGGCCGGCTGCGGCACACCCAGGTTGTGGCCCATGTCGGTCAGGATCTTGCGGGTGTCGGGGCTGATCGCGAAGGTCTCGACGTTGGTCACGTCGGGCAGCCATTGCTGGTGGAAGCGCGGCGCATCGACAGCTTCCTGCACGTTCATGCCGTAGTCGACCACGTTCAGGATGGTGTGCAGCACGGCCGTGATGATGCGGCTGCCGCCGGGCGTGCCGACCACGAACACCGGCTTGCCGTCCTTGGAGACGATGGTCGGGCTCATCGAGCTCAGCGGGCGCTTGCCCGGGGCGATGGCGTTGGCCTCGCCCTGCACCAGGCCGTACATGTTGGGCACGCCGATCTTGGAGGTGAAGTCGTCCATCTCGTTGTTCAGCAGCACGCCGGTCTTGTCGGCCGTGACCTTGGCGCCGAACCAGTCGTTCAGCGTGTAGGTGACCGACACCGCATTGCCCCACTTGTCGGTGATCGAGTAGTGGGTGGTGTTGCTGCCTTCATGCGGCGCCACGCCGGGCTTGATGTCCTTGGACACGCCGGCCTTCTTGGGGTCGATGGCGGCGCGGATCTTGGCGGCGTAGCCCTTGTCGAGCAGGCGATCGAGCGGGTTCTTCACGAAGTCGGGGTCGCCCAGGTAGCTGTTGCGGTCCACGTAGGCGTGGCGCATGGCTTCGATCTGGTAGTGCACCGACTCCGCCGAACGGAAGCCCAGGTCCTTGAGCGGATAGCCCTCGAGGATGTTGAGCATCTCGCAGATGATCACGCCGCCCGAGCTCGGCGGCGGTGCCGACACCACGCGGTAGCCGCGGTAGTCGCACTCGACCGGCGCGAGTTCGCGCGTCTTGTACTGGTCGAGGTCGGCCTGCGTGATGATGCCCTTGCCGGCCTGGCTCGATGCCACGATGGCCTTGCCGACCCAGCCCTTGTAGAAGCCGTCGGTGCCCTTGGCGCTGATTTCCTTCAGCGTCTTGGCGAGGTCTTTCTGCACCAGCTTCTGGCCGACCGCGAAGGGCTCGCCCTTGTTCAGGAAGATGGCGCCGGAGACCGGGTCCTTCTTGAAGTCGTTGGTGGCGGTGAGCAGCATGTCGATGTCGCCCTGCTCCAGCGCGAAGCCCTTGTCGGCCAGTTGGACCGACGGGGCGATGAGGTCGGCGCGCTTCATCGTGCCGTACTTTTCGCGCGCGTATTCCATGCCCGACACCGAGCCCGGCACGCCGACGGCGAGGTGGCCGTGGGTGCTCAGACCCTTGACGACGTTGCCATCTTTGTCGAGGTACATGTTGGCCGTGGCGGCCAGCGGGGCCTTCTCGCGGAAGTCGAGGAAGGTCTTGCGGCCGTCGGCCAGCTGCACGGTCATGAAGCCGCCGCCGCCCAGGTTGCCCGCGGCCGGGTACACCACCGCCAGCGCATAGCCCACGGCCACGGCCGCATCGACCGCGTTGCCGCCGCGCTTGAGCACATCGACGCCGACCTTGCTGGCCAGGTGCTGCGCGCTCACGACCATGCCGTGTTCGGCCGCCACCGGCGCCTGCGACGCGGCCTGCGAGCCGCCGGCCGCCGCCAAAGTGAGCGCGGCCGCGACGGCGGCGCGCAGGGTGGGGGTCCACTTGAAGTGCTGCATGGAAAAGTCTCCTCTGTGCGTTGGATGAAGAATGAGGGAGGGGTGAATGGATAGTGGCCCGTCAGGCCGTGAGCAGCGCCTTGCGCCGCAGGCTTTGCAGCGCCTGCGCAACCTGCTCCTGCGCGAAGGCGTGCAGCGCCGACGGGTCGGTCAGCGGCTGGTCGTCCTTGAGGAAGCGCAGGCGTTCGGCGCGCACCTCGTCGAGCAGGAAGGCGGCCAGCGCCTCGTGCGTGTGCGCCCCGTCGAGCAGCGGCAGCAGGCTGCGTTCGAGCACCGTGAGCGACACCGGCTCGTGCCACTGGTTGCAGAGCACGGCCGTCGCCTGCGACGCGGGCACACCGGCCAGCGCGCGGCGCACCGGCGCCAGCACCTGCGGCAGCGCGGACACCGAAGCAGCCGCCGACACGGGCGTGCGCCGGATGCGCAGCGCGCCGAGGATCAGCAGTTCCTCGAGCATGGCGAGCACGATGGGTTCGACGGCCGCGCGCGGCTCGCCGGTGAGCGTCACCACCGCGGCCAGCAGCGCCTCGGTCGACATCGAGCACGGATAGCTCGCATCGAGCGCCTGCGCCACCGCCTTGTGCGCCGGCAGCCGCAACGTGACCTTCAGGTCGCGCAGCGCGGTGCAGGGCTGCTCACGAGCGTCGATGGTCAGCGCCTCACCACCGTCGACGCGAAAGATGCCTGCGAATTCGAGCGCGCGCAGACGGGGCACTTCGAGGCGGTAGCGGATGTTCGCGGCGTTGCCCTGCTTCACCAGAAGCGTCTGGCGGAAGGTGCGGTTGACGAGGAAGTCGAGGTACTGCTCCATCATCACCTGGCTGCCGCCGCACTCGCGCAGCAGCGGGTCGCGCACCTTCTCGCCGTAGTTCTGCACGAACATGGTCGAGGGCTCGGCGTCGCACAGGTAAGCCAGCCCGCGCGCCTCGGCACGCGCGACGAACTCCTTGAAGTAGCAGGGCTCGTTGCAGGGCTCGAGGAACTCGTGCAGCAGGTAGTAATTGCCGGAGTTGCGCACGATCGGCATCGTCTCTTCGAGCGTCTTGCGCAGCACGCTGTCGGGCCGGGCCGACTGCTCGAGGAACTCGAGCATGCCGCGCGCGTACGAGAGCTTTTCTTCGGGCGTGTCGCGCGGGCCGCCGCGCAAAATCATCGCGTCGCGCACGATCTCGCGCGCCTTCCAGCCCGGGTACACGTTGTAGCTCACGTACACCACGCCATTGGGCGCCAGGTTCTCGGCGCACACGCGCAGGATGGCGTCCTGCACCGGCCCCGGCACCCAGCTGTAGACGCCGTGGCAGACGATGTAGTCGAACAGGCCGAACGAGGCGTCGATGTCGGCGATGTTGAAGGCCTTGAGCTCGATGTTCGACAGCCCCGCCTGATCGAGCGCCGCGGCGCCCTGGGCCACCTGCACGCGCGACAGGTCGACCCCGACCGCTTGGGCTTGCGGGTGACGCGCCGCGAAGGGAATCAGGTTGCCGCCGGCGGCGCAGCCCAGCTCGAGCACGCGCGCCTTGTGCGGCGGCGGCGCCTCAAGCCCGAACAGGAAGGCCAGGGCTTCCAGGTGCTCCACGGCGGACTGGGGAAACGGGTGCGAGTCGTAGGGCACCGCATCGTAGTAACTGGTGAGCGTGGAAGTCAGAGAGTCCGGCACGAACGTCCTTTGGGGATCGGAAGGGGCTGCAGCAGTGCTCGCAGACTATAGCCCCGTGCCCTCGCAAAAAGAAGCCGGCGCGGGCCGACCCGCCCCGCCCTGGCCGCAGGCTCATGCGCTTGCACGACCTCTTTAGAATGGCCCGATGAACTGGCGCATCACACTGTTTCCCCTGGCTTTGGTCATTGCCGGCTGCTCGACGCCGCCCAACCAGATCGTTCCCTTCCGCGACGGTGTGCTGCGTGCCATGACCTACACCCAGGCCTCGGACTACTGCAGCGCCAAGGGGCAGGACCCGAAATGGCTCGGCAAGGCGCCCGCCGAATCCGGCGTGCTGTTCCAGTGCCAGTGAGTCACTGCACCACCCACCTCATCACGCAGGGCTGACGCCCGGCCGCACCGCTCAGGCGTCGATGTCGATGAGCGCGTCCCGCTCTCGCGGTCGCAGGTCTTGCGCAGGTAGCCCGGCGACTCGACCATTTCATGGCGAGGCGTGTTCTTCCGTTCAAGGCGTCATCGTGGGGAGTTCTGCCTGCAGTCCTCAGCGGTGCCCCGGCAGTCGTCCTGGCGCGAGGGCGCGCCGGGGTCGTCCACGCGGGGCTTGTCCTCGCCAGCCGGCTTCGCGTCCGCCGGTGGCTTTTTCACCATGCCGGGGTCGCGGTCGGGCGGCGCGGGCTTCACCAGCCGCGGATGGCCATGGGGCGGCGGCTTCACGAGGAGTTCGGGATCGGGCCCGGGTTGCGCTTGCGGCTTGACCGGCGGTGGCTTGTCGGCCGGCTGCGCGGCAGCCGGCCCGGCGAGGAGCGCCGCGACGCTGATGACCCCGACAGCGAGGCTTCCGGCAAACATCGATTTCGTTGGATTGCGCATGGCGTTCACCCATGGCCCGAAGGTTTCACCGGGGCACTCCCGGTGGTGTAGGCCTCTTTCGCCAATGGCCGCAAGTCGGCGTCGCGGTGCCTGCGACGCTGGCGCAGCCGCCGGGCGATGGCCGCAGGGATGGGGCGCGCTCAGCCCGCCAGGCTGACGCGCACCACGCACGCCGGCGGCACCAGAATCTCGTCGCAGTTCGGCCCGGCCCCGCCGCGGTCGATCACCACGAAGCTGGCCGGCTGCTGCGTGACCACCAGCGGGTGGTGCCAGACGCCGCGCGCATAGTTCACGCCCTGCCGCCCGTCGGTGACGAAGGCGCGGATGTCTTCCACGCGCACCGTGTCGCCCGCCGGCGCCACCACCACGAGAAAGCGGCTGCCGTCCATCGGCACGAAGGCCTGGCTGCCCAGCGGGTGGCGCTCCAGCATGCCCACCTGCAGCGGCATCGCGTAGGGCTGCGTTTCGAAGATGTTCACCAGCACGCGGCTGTCGCCGGGGCCCGGGTCCACGCGCGCCAGGTCGTGAAAGCGCGTGGTCATGCCCGCATTGATCGACATCGACCGGGCGTGCGCGCTCTCGATGACGTCGCCGAACGCGGCGAACGCCTCGCGCGTCAGCGGCTGCGCAACGAGCGCGAGCGCCGCGGGCGTGCCCGGCGCCGGGGGCAGGAAGGTGGGGCTGGCAATCGTCAACAGAAACTCCTCGGCTTTTGGTCCAACTGGTATTACCAGTATCCTTGCGATACATCCACTCAGTCAATCTCCCGGCGTCAGGGAAATCGCTAGTGCCCAATGGCGCATGAGGCCTTAAGGTCTCGGTCGCGTTAAATCATACCGGTAATACCAGTTAATCCACCCCATCGACGCCTTCGAGGACCGCCATGTCAACCACCACCCTTCATGCGCCGCTGCAGCCGGCCACCACCTCTGCTGCAGCGGAGAACGCGCTCTACAAGAAAGTGGCATGGCGACTCATGCCGTTCCTGATGCTCTGCTACGTGGCCGCCTACCTGGACCGCGTCAACGTCGGCTTCGCCAAGCTGAACATGCTCAGCGACCTGCAGTTCAGCGAAGCGATGTACGGGCTGGGCGCGGGCCTGTTCTTCATCGGCTACTTCTTCTTCGAGGTGCCGAGCAACCTGCTGATGCACCGCATCGGCGCCAAGGCCACCATCTCGCGCATCATGATCACGTGGAGCCTGATCTCGGCCGCGATGATGTTCGTGACCACGCCCACGCAGTTCTACGTGCTGCGCTTCCTGCTGGGGGCGGCCGAGGCCGGCTTCTACCCGGGGATGATCCTGTACCTCACCTACTGGTTTCCCTCGCACCGCCGCGCCAAGATGGTGGCGGTGTTCATGTGCGCCATTCCGGTGTCGGGCGTGCTGGGCGGACCGCTGTCGGGCCTGATCATGGACGCCATGCACGGCATGGGCGGGCTGCGCGGCTGGCAGTGGCTGTTCCTCATCGAGGCGCTGCCCTCACTGGTGATCGGCCTGCTCGTCATCGTGTACCTGGACAACAGCATCCAGGGCGCACGCTGGCTCACCGCCGAAGAAAAGGCCGTGCTCGCACGCAACATCGCCGCCGAGAACGCCACCAAGGGCGGCACCAGCCACATGACGCTGCGCGCGCTGTTCGCCGACCGCCGCATCGTGAAGATGGCGCTGATCTGCTTTTGCACGGTGATGGGCCAGTACGGCCTGACCTTCTGGCTGCCCACGCTGGTGCGCCAGTCGGGCGTGTCGGGCGCGTTCAACATCGGGCTGCTCACGGCGATTCCGTTTGCCGTGGCCATCGTCTCGATGCTGCTGGTGAGCCGCAGCTCCGACCGCATGCGCGAACGTCGCTGGCACCTGATCGTGCCCTTCTGCTGCGGCGCGCTGGGCCTGACGCTGAGCGCCATCTTCAGCAACAACGTGTACCTCTCGCTGGCCGCATTGGCCCTGGCCGCGGGCGGTAGCCTGGCGACGTCGCCGCTGTTCTGGAGCCTGCCGACGGCCATCCTGTCGAGCGCGGGCGCAGCAGCCGGCATTGCGCTCATCAACTCCTTCGCCAACCTGGCGGGCTTCGTGAGCCCCTACATGATCGGTCTGATCAAGGACGCCACGAAGAGCACCGACATCGCCCTGTTCGTGCTGGCCGGCGTGCTGCTGTTCGGCGCCTTCCTCACCTGGACGGTGCCGGCCAAGCTGGTCAACAAGTAGGGAAGGCCCGGGGTGCGGCCACAGTAAGATTTCCAGCTCCCGCCACTGCCGCACTTCGCACCGAAAACCGCCCATGCTCGCCTCCCCCGCCGTCGCCGCCACCGCCGCCCGCCTGATCCAGCAGCGGATCGCGGACGGCACCTATGCGGCCGGCGGGCTGCTGCCTTCGCAGCGCGACCTGGCTGAGCAGCTCGGCATCAGCCGCACCTCGCTGCGCGAGGCGCTGTCGACGCTGCAGGGCACGGGCCTGGTCATTCCGCGCCCCGGCAAGGGCATGTACGTGGCCGAGGACGGCGGACAACAGGCGCCGACCGCCTCCCCGGCCTGGAAGTTCGCCACCTCGCATTCGCTGCAGGACGTGTATCAACTGCGCTTCGCGGTCGAGAATTTCACCGCGCGGCTGGCCTGCCTGGTCATCGAAGCGGACGACCTGGCGGCGCTGCGCGCCAATGCGCAAGCCATGCGCGCATGCATCGACGCCGGCGACTTCACGCAGGCCACGCAGCTCGACTTCGATTTCCACATGCAGATCATCGGCATCGCCGGCAACCAGGCCATCGCCGAGATCCTGCGCAACAGCGCCGAGGTGATGCAGGAGAGCCAGCGCCTGCCCTTCTACAAGCGCGGCGCGCGCCATGCCACCTACGACGAGCACATGGCGATCATCGAAGCGCTCGCGCAAGGCAACCCGGCGCTGGCGCAGCAGGCGATGACGCAGCACATCGTGCAGGCCGCGCAGCGCGCGGGCGTGCACTTTCCGACGGGGCTCGAGGCAGGTTCGGCGGCCTGACGCTTCAGGTCCACGTGTCGACGACGATGCGCAGCACCTCGACGCGCTCGGGCAGCTCGATCAGGAACTCCGCATCGCGCGGCAGGTGATGCACCCCATTCGGGTCGCCGCCGGTGAACGCGCTCATCGCGGCCACGTCGGGCCAGTAGGAGGTCGTGACGAACTCGGTCTCGGTGGCGCGGTCTTCCCGGAACAACTGCACCGCGACCGCCGTCTTGCGCAACGGCGGAATGCCTTCAGCCAGCAGGTAGCGTTCGTAGGCATCGGCGCGATCGGGCGTGACGCGGCCGCGCCAGATGCGCGCGATGGTGGCGACGCTCATACCGGCACGCCTTCGATCGTCCGGGTGGATGCAGACGCCGGCACCGGCAGGTGCCGCCCCAGGAAATCGCGCAGCGGCGGCAGCACCTCGGCCAGGTGCGTCTCGAGCAGCCAGTGGCCCCCGTCGTCGAACGCGTGGAACTGGGCGTCGGGCAGGTCCCGCAGGTAGGCACGGCCGGCCTCGATCGGCATGTAGCCGTCCTGCGGCCCCCACAGGATCAGCGTGGGCGGGCGGTACGTGCGCAGGTAGTCCTGGTAGCGCGGGAACCACCGCAGGTTCTCCTTCAGCCCCTTCATGAGACCGAGCGCAATGCCACGCCGCGCGGGCGTGTCCATCAGCGGCCAGTGAAGGCGCCAGAGATCGGGTGCGAGCCGCGGGGCCACGCGCGACGACACCTCGCCGATGAACTCGTCGCGAAAGCCTTCTTCGCTCACGGCGCGCTCCAGCACCGCGAGATGGGCCTCGCTCGGGTCGTTCCAGTACGCCCGGATCGCCGCGTACTTCGGCCCCAGCGTGTCTTCGTAGATGTCGCCGTTCTGGATGATCAGCGCCGTCACCCGCCCGGCCCGCCGCATCGCATGGCGCAGGCCGATCTGCGAACCGTAGTCGTGCAGGTACAGCGCGTAGCGGCGCAGCGCGAGCGCGGCGGTGAAGCGGTCGAGGAAGTGCGCGTAGCCATCGAAATCGAACACGAAGTTCTCCTCGGGCGTGCCGCTGTAGCCGAAGCCCGGGAAATCGGGCGCCACCACGCGCCAGCGGTCCGCCAGCGCCGGCATCAGCGCGCGGTACTGGAACGAAGAACACGGATAGCCGTGCAGCAACAACAGCACCGGGGCACCCACCGGACCGGCCGCGCGATAGAAGACCTCGACGCCATCGATCTGCACCGTGCGGTGCGTGACGGCGGTCGTGCCGGCCGCGTCGTTCTTTCGGGGGTTCGCATTGGCCATCTCGGCTCCTTGAGACATGCAAAGAAACAGAGGTGTCTTTGTCGCCTCCGGCGCGGGGCCCGCATGTGGGAAAGGGCCGACCCTGGGTGTCGTCCAGGCCGCGCGCGCCCTGCGGCGGGCACGCTGCAGGGCGACATAGGCAACCTGGCCATCCCGTCGGCCGATCGGCCTTGGCAGCACCGGCCGGACGGTCGCCCCCGCGCCTGAACATGAAACTTTGGCTCACTGGCCGTCAAACCGCAGTCCAAAGCTTTCACTGCAGCGCGGTGCGCAGGACAATGGGGCGTTGATGGTGGTCGGGGCGCCGCCTCCGATCCTGTCGGCATCGCACTTTCAGGACTACACACGTCGCGTCATGGAACAACGGCTGGAATGGGCCCTCGCGGCCTGCTCACGCATCCTTCGACCCGTGGTGAAGCTCGCCCTCGCGATGGGGGTCAAGCACCCCCACCTGGAGGAGTTGCTGCGCGACCTGCTGATCGAGGAGGCGCAGCACTCCTGGCGCAGCCAGGGCGTTCCCAAGCCCAACCTGAGCCAGCTGTCCGTCACCACCGGCCTGAACCGCAAGGCCGTGACCGCCAAGGTCCGCTCCACCGTCGACCCCCTGCCCCACACCGAACTGTCGGCCGCGGCCAAGACCTTCACGCTGTGGCTGCAGATGCTGACCGAAGACGCTTCGTTCCGGCGCCTGCCCGTCACATCGGGCCACACGGCGCCCTCGTTCGAGGCGGTCGCCCGCCTGAGCAGCCGCGGTAACGTCCATCACCGCACCATCCTCGACGAGCTGATCCGGTTGAACATGGTGACCGAGAACGAAGGCATGGCCGAACTCACCGCCGACGGTTTCGTGCCCGTGCAGGACCTTCAATCGATGCTGGCCTTCCTGGGCGACAACGGCCGGGATCACCTGCTGGCGGCCGTCGCCAACACGCTCGGCGAGCAGCCCCGCATGCTCGAGCGCGCGGTGTACGCGCGCGGGCTGTCGCTGAACGATTGCGAACAGATCCACCGCCTGGTGCGCGACCGCTGGTCCACCCTGCACCACGAGCTCGCGCAGGAAATGGCACAGGCGGTCAGCCGCGCGCCGGCCCGCGCCAATGGACGAATCCGTGTCGGCATCTACACGTACTACGAGGACGAGGGCACGCCGCCCCCGCCCGCGTCCTCTGAAAGCGAGCGCCCCTCATGAGCACGATCCAAACACCCCGCCGCCTCCTGCTGGGCCTGTTCTGCGCCGGCCTCATGGCCCTGTTGATGTCCTGCGGAGGCGGCGGTGGTGCCTCGACCGGGAACCTGGGCCTGGGCACCGGCACCGCGATCGGCGGTGACAGCCCCGGCGGCGCGGGCACGGGCACAGGCGGGGATGGGACCGGGTCCGGCTCGGGCAACGCCGGCACGGGCGGCTCCGGCGACACCGCCAGCAACGGCAACACCGACGGCTCCGGTGTCGGCTCGGGCGGCACCGGCGTGACCGCGGACGCCGCCGGCATCGGCGCCGCGGACGGCCTGGGCAGCATCATCCTGAACGGCCTGCGCTACACCACGGACACGGCCACCATCACCGTCGAGGACGCCACCGAACTCCAGATCGGCATGAGCGCGCGGGTCGCCGGCAAGGTCGACCCCGACTTCACCCGCGGCATCGCGACGCAGGTCGTGTCGGCGGCCGAACTGCGCGGCGCCGTCTCGCGCATCGACGTGGGCGCCGGCAGCTTCGTCGTCATGGGCATCAACGTGACCATCGATGCGGCCACGGTCTGGGCCGACGCGAACGGGCTTGCCAACGTGGCCGACGGCAGCCTCGTCCAGGTGTGGGGCCTGCCCGGTGCGCCGGGCACGCTGCGCGCCACCCGCGTGCAGACGGCGCCCACGCTGACCGCCCCGCTGGTGACGGGCGCCATCCAGGGCCTCAACACGGCGAACCAGACCTTCATGCTCGGCCAGCTGACGGTCAGCTATGGCGGCGCCGCCTTCTCGGGCATCGACGCCTCGTCGCTGGCCAACGGGGTCATCGTGCGCGCCCGCGGCACGGCCGCGCCGGTCGGCAACGCGTTCACGGCGACCCAGGTGCAGGGGTGGTACGCGATACCGACGAGCAACGGCATCGCACTGCAACTGGCGGGGGACATCACCGATTTCGTCTCGCGCGGTGCCTTCAAGGTGCTGGGCACGCCGGTGGACGCCACCAACGCGCAGATCACGGGTGGCCCCGTCGGTTCGCTCGGCAACGGCGTGAAGGTCGAGGTCGACGGCTTCATGTCCGGCGGGGTGCTGGTCGTCAAGAAGCTGCGCATCCGCCATGTGCCCGGCACAGGCGGGCCGGCCTCGTTCACCCTCATCGGCGCCATCGGCGGCTACCAGTCTTCGGCCTATTTCCGGGTGCAGGGCCAGCCGGTGGACGCCAGCGGACCGGGTACCACCTTCGAGAACGGTACCGCCGCGAACCTGGCCAACGGCCAGCGCGTGACCGTCGTGGGAGACCGGGTGGTCGACGGCGTTCTCATCGCCCAGCGGGTGACATTCAACCCCTGACCTGAAGCGGCGGCGCAGCGCCCCGTCGTCCGGTTGCATCGCCCGCCCTTCTGGCGGCAGGCGAAGCCGGGCTTTCGCACACATCCAGCTCGATATCGCCGCATCGCGGCGGGCCTGCGCGCACGCGGGCCGGATAGCACCTTCGGCCATCTATCTCCAAACCCGTGGCGAAAGTACGAAAAAGGGACTAAAGTGAAAAAATCACATTTCTTACATTGGTGGCTTCCGTGTCTGTTCCCGCGAGTTCAGTGCGACCGTTGCTCCCCGTTGGCATCGCAGGCCCGCGCCTGACGGATGCCTCCCTGTGCGGGGCTGCGCATCGGGTGCCTGTTCGTCGCCGGACCAGCCGGCACCGCTGACATTGCGAGGAGTACCGCATGCCGCTCGTCCTTCTTCTTCGGCTCATGAACAAGCGTTTTCCGGTCATGCTCACGGCGGACGCGGACATCCGGCATGCCTCGGTGCTGGTCGCCACCGGACTCATCGAAGCCGAGTTCCATGTCGACAACTTCGGCTACCAGCGGTACGAAAGCGCCCAGGTCTTTGCCATCACGGACGAGGGGCACGCGGAGATCGCCACGCTCTGCGGCAACGGCGCCTCGGTGCATGAAGAACGCCCCCAATGGAGCGTGATGCCGCTCGATTACCTGCGCAGGATCGGCAACTCGACCTTTCCCCTGCACACCGAGGACCCGTCGGAGATCAACTCCGTGGCGGTTCTTGAAGCCGCCGGCATGGTGGAGGCCACCCTCCCCCCGATCTGCCGCGCACGGCAGAAGTTGCGCCAGGCCACCGTCCTGCGGGTCACGCCCCTGGGACGGACGGCGCTGGTGCCACGGCGGGGCTGAATCCGGGTTCGGGTCGAACGCCCGGCGTGCCAGCCCTGGCGCGCCGGGATGGGTGCGTCCGGCGCGCACGAACACCGCCCCTCGCGTTCCCTTTGCCCCACACCTCCATGAATCGGGTACCCGTTTGCCATGCGGCAGCCCCCGGCCCAGCGAAAGCGCCTCGTACAGCGATGAAAAAAGCCTGCCCACGACACAATTGAAACCAAGCGCAACAGACGTCACAGATCGCCCACAAGGTTCCTTTCGAGTACCAAAGAAGTAATGTGAAACCTTCACATACACCGCGTTATTGGCACTAAGAAATGAACGCCAGGCTGTTACCACCGAACGTCGGCCCCTGCCGTGCATGAAACAGTTCATGCGAAGGATGTCTTGCCATGCGCGCCCCCGTCTCCGCCCCGAGCCTCGACAGCAGCCTGTCGACGGATGCGCTCATGGCCGCCCGCATGCGGCTGGTGCTGTCGATCTCGGCGGTGCTGGCCATGGCGGTCGATGCGGGGCCCACGCGGCAACCGGTGGCCAGCGCGGTCTGGCTGGCCTTTTGCGGATACCTCCTGCACAGCGTGCTGGTGCACGCCTGCACGCAGGGGGGCTGGCGCCATGTCCAGGGCAAGGCGGTCCACTGGTCCGACGTGATGTGGTTCACGCTGATCGTCTTCGTGACGGGCGGCGTGCACAGCCTCTTCTTCCTGTTCTATTTCTTCGCCATCCTGACCTCCTCGTTCCGCTGGGGCTTCGAGGAAGGCGCCCGCGTGACGATCGTCTCGGTCGCGTCGTTCGCCGCCTGCGGGCTCGGCACGAGCACGGGCGACGACGCGCCGCAGCTGCTGATGCGCACGACCTTCCTGCTGGCGCTGGGGCACATGATCGTGCACTGGGGCGGCTCCAAGCTCATCCTGCAGCGGCGCCTGGCCCTGCTGGGTGACATCAGCCAGCTGTCGAACCCGCGCTTCGGCGCGGGCCGCACCATCGCCCGCACGATGGAAAAGACGCTGGCCTTCTTCAAGGCCAGCCATTGCATCCTCATGACGCGGGACACCGCCACCGGCAACTGGACGCTGCGCACGCTGCGCAAGGACGACACCTGCGAGCACGTCGGCGTCGAGACGCTCGGCGGCATCGCCGAGTCGCCGCTGATGGCGCTGGAGCATCCGCACACCGTGCTGAGCAACCGCCTGCCCTGGCCCCTGAACCACTTCTTTGCGCGCAGCCACATGCACGGCCCCGGCGCGATCGGCTGGCGCCCCGAGGGCCGCGACGGCGCCAAGCGCAGTGCCGCCGTGGCCGCCATGCTCGAGGCCCGCGCGTTCATCAGCGCCGCGCTGCCGCTGCGCCTGGGCGAGGGGCGCGTGTTCATCTCGTCGCGCAACGGCCACTTCAGCAAGTCCGACGCGCTGTTCCTCGCGCACCTCATGGAACAGATCTTCCCGGTCATCGAGACCATCGAAGTGCTCGACCGCATGGCCTCGGAAGCGGCCGCGACCGAGCGCCTGAAGATCTCGCTGGACCTGCACGACACCGCCGTGCAGCCCTACATCGGGCTGCGCATGGGCCTGTGTGCCCTGCGCAAGAAGGCCGCCGCGGACAACCCGCTGCTCGAGGACCTGGACAAGCTCGCCGAGGTAGCGAGCGGCGTGATCGCCGACCTGCGGCGCTTCGCGGGCGCGGTCAAGGCCGGCCCGGAAAGTTCGTGCGGCCTCGTGCTGCACCAGCTGTACAGCCAGGCCGCCCGCATCCAGGGGCTCTACGGCATCGAGATTTCGGTGAACGTCGAAGGCCACGTGCGTCTTGACGACCGCATGACCGCGGAGGTCCTGCAGATGGTGGGCGAAGGCCTGAACAACATCTGCAAGCACACGCAGGCCCGCCGCGGCAGCGTGCGCATCGGCTGCCGCAATGGCTGCCTGCACCTGCGCATCGAGAACGAAGGCGGCGAAGAGAACTTCGCGCCCTTCCGGCCACGCTCCCTCAGCGACCGCGCAGCGGCGCTCGGAGGCCGCGCGCAGGTCAGCCGGTGCCGGGGCGGCGGCACCGAGGTGCTGATCGAAATCCCCATCTGAGCCCCCAAAAGCACGACAACAGTCCGAGGAGCCCCTCATGCAAACCGAAGCCCATCCCATCGGCGTCCTGCTGGTGGACGATCACCAGACCATGCTGTGGGGCCTGTCCCGGCTGATCGACGGCGAACAGCCGCGCATGAAGGTCGTCGCCACCGCCAGCTGCTGCGAAGAAGCCGTGGCGCACACGCAGAGCCTGGCCCCCGACGTCATCGTGCTCGACCTCGACCTGGACGGCCATTGCGCCCTGGACATCCTGCCGCAGCTGCTGTCGAACGAGGTCTCGCGCGTCGTTGTGCTGACCGGCGAACGCGAGCAGCGCACGCTGGACCTCGCGGTGCTGCGCGGCGCGCGCGGCGTGATGCGCAAGGACGCCTCGGCCGAGCAGGTGCTCGATGCCATCGAACGCGTGCACCACGGCGAGCTCTGCGTCGACGCCCCGACCATGGGCCGCGTGCTCTCGGAACTCACCTCGGTGAAGAAGCCGCCGAAAGCCGACCCCGAGTCCGTCAGGCAGGCCAGCCTGACCCAGAAGGAGCGCGACATCGTCCGCACCGTGGTGCACGGCAGCGGCGCCTCCAACAAGACGCTGGCCGGGCAGGCCTTCGTCACCGAACACACGCTGCGCAACCACCTCACGTCGATCTACCAGAAGCTCGGCGTAACGAACCGGCTCGAGCTGTACATCTACGCCGTCAAGCACCACCTCGACGCCATGGCGCACTGACAGCGCCCTGCCCGCCCCCGTCCTTCGGGACGCCCACTGCGGGCCGCTCAGCGTCGGCATGCCCCTCCGGGACCCGCCATTTCCC
Source organism: Variovorax sp. GW823-FHT02B07 (assembly GCF_058797695.1). Taxonomy (NCBI): domain Bacteria; kingdom Pseudomonadati; phylum Pseudomonadota; class Betaproteobacteria; order Burkholderiales; family Comamonadaceae; genus Variovorax; species Variovorax sp. GW823-FHT02B07. Next base: position 858,393 of record NZ_JBXAJX010000001.1, on the reverse strand, counting down.
CGCTTTTCCGATCCCCGCCTGCTGCGATCAGCTGGCGTGCGGGAGCGCACCGCACTGGCAGAGGAGGAAAAGATCCGGCACCGTATTTCGTGCCACCTCAAAGAAACTGAATTTCAATTGAATTGAAAAATCATGATCAAGCGAGAGAATAAATTCCAAAAATAAAAATCGAATAGCAGACAGCTTGGTTAATAGAAGATTTCATTCAATTCAAATATCATCGGAATTTCAATAATCAAATTATTTCCTCGGTTTCAATTGGTTTTTTGACTATTTTATTTCACCAAGCACCAAATACCCAATCAGAAATGAATTTCATATTTGATTAATTTCATTATTTTCAAAATTTCCTCGCATAAATAAACCAATTTCACTTCTCAACCAGCATTGCTCACTTGGCAAACAATGCGTCGTTTTTCACGATCCGCCTGAAAAACATAGAAATTAGGTATATCGAACGTCATGGTTCAGGTAGTTCCATTTTGAAACACTCATGTCTTTCCACAAACAGGAGCAAAAGACCCGCGCAACCGTCCCGTCAAGTTCATAGGATTGCGCAAGCCTCGGGCCGAATTGAATTTCAATTAAAACTCACAGAAAACATTCAATTCGGCACTTGCCTTTCATTTTTCTCTTGAAAATGTATGAAACCCCAAACTGCTTTGCCGCCGATGGGGAAAGTGGCCCCGGAGCGCTCGACGGACGACCTTTGCGTCTCCCCGCCCACGCTCGCAACGACCGGCCTGCGTCGCTCACGCCAACCGGGGCAGGCACATGCTTGATCACAGGCTCATCAGCTCTGGCGAGAAGGCCTCCGTCGGCGTCTGCGCGCCCGCCGCGAGGCTGTGGCCGGACTTCCTGATCGGCCAGGAAAAATCGCCGGTGCGCGTGCTGCTCGTCGACGACGACGAGTACATGCGCCGGGTGATCGCCCAGGAGTTGCTGTCGGACCTGCGCATCCAGCTCGAAGGCCAGGCCGACAGCGTTCGCGAGGGACGCCGGCTGCTGACCACGCACACCTTCGACGTGCTGATGCTCGAGCTGCAGCTGGGCGACGAGATGGGTTTCGAGCTGATCACCGAGGCACGCCGCCTGCACCGCAGCAGCGAGGTCATCGTGATCTCTTCGCTCGAGGACGACGCCCACGTGCTGCGCGCCTTCGAACTGGGTGCCATGGGGTACCTCCTGAAGAACGCCTGGTTGCAGAGCTTTGCCGATGCCGTGCTGCACGTGGTGAACGGCGGGGCCGCGATCACGCCCCGACTCACGCGGCGCCTGCTGCACCGCCTGGACTACCACCCCCGCGAGCCCGTCGCCGACAAGGCGCCATCGCCGCCGAGGCCGCCGTCGCGCGACATGACACTGACGCCGCGAGAGAGCGAGGTCCTGCGTTGCGTGGCCTCGGGTTACGTCTCCGCGGAGATCGGCGCCAAGCTCGGCATCACGGGCCAGACCGTCAATGTGCACATCAAGAGCATCTACAAGAAGCTGCATGTGCATTCGCGCGCCCAGGCGGTGAACTTCGCCGTTCACACGGGCCTGATCTGAAGGGCAGCGACCCCATGACTTCGATCGATTGCCCCTTCGCCGCCGGATCGTGCCCTCGCCGCGCGCTCAACAAGCGGCCCTTCGTCCAGGCCATGCTTGTCGCGACCTGGGCCACGCAGGTCATGTGCGCCGACCTGGCGATCGCGACCGAAGCGACGTCGGCCGCCGTTGCTGCGCACGAGAACCCGGATGGCGGCGTTGCGGACGGCGAAGTCGCAAACGAAGCGGCCGTGGCGACGGCCTCTCCCGACGATCCGGCGGCCACCACAGGAAGCGGCGACCCGGAGCGTCCCGGCTCCGCCGTCTACAGCCCCTTCGCGAGCCCGCCACACGGCAATGAACGCCCTCCCGCTTTCGCTGCGGCGTCCCAAAAAAGCAATGGCGGCCATGCGGAAATGGCGCTGATCGCCCTGATTTCGGCCGGTGTCGCCGCGGTCGCTGTTTTTTTTTGGCTCTGGCGCGCGTAGTCAGGTTCTCGTCAGTTAATTTGTATGTGAGAAAGTTGCATTCCTGAAGATGGCCTCTCATAATTAGCACCTTCGTTTTCGAAGACAACCAATCGACCACCGGTTGCCGTCCGCTTACAAGCGGCAACGACTTTCGGCGCGCCGACCTAGATTCTTTTTGACAGGATCCATGGTGGGGGTATCGCATGAACAAGTGTCGAATCAAGGTCCGCATGAAATGCGGGCTTCATCTCCATGCCGGCATCGCGCCTGACCGGCATCGCGCAATGGATATTTGCTGCACCGCCCCGCTGCGGTGCCTGAGCGGCCGACGACGACCCTAGCCGCTCCCCAGGCGTGACCGCCACCGGGTCACGCGCTGCATCACTTCCTCGAAAAACCCGCGGCTGGCAATTCCAGGCGCGCGGTCACTCCTGAGCCACGCTACATGAGCCTTTTCGCCATGTAGGCGGGACCGGGGCTGCATTGAAAGTCGTTCGTCTTGAGGAGAATAGAAATGGCCACGCTGATCAGGTCCGATCTCGAATTCATTCTTCAACAAATTCTCATTGCGGAAGCACAAGCAGCGGGAGCAGACCCCGCCAGCCTGGTCCCGAACGCCTTTGCGCCCTTCGGCCTCCGGACGGTCGACGGGTCCTACAACAACCTGATGCCGGGCCAGAGCGACTACGGCTCCGCAGACAACCCGTTCCCGCAGCTGGTGCCGCAGACCTACAGCAACGAGCAGGACGACGCCTTCGCAGGGATCACCAACACGGACTACGGCAGCGCCGGGAACGTGGTCGATGCCGACCCGCGGCTGATCAGCAACCTGGTCGCCGACATGACCAGCAACAACCCCGCGGCGGTGAGCGCCTTCGTGGCCGCGGGCCTCGGAACGCTCGACGCAGCCGGCGTCCTGTACGACCTCCAGGGCGTCGTCATTCCCCCCGGCACGCTGCTGGAGATTCCGAACACCAGCCCCGACGAAGGCCTCTCGGCGCCCTTCAATTCATGGTTCACCTTCTTCGGCCAGTTCTTCGACCACGGACTCGACCTGGTCAACAAGAGCAGCACCGAGATGATCTTCATGCCGCTGCAGCCGGACGATCCGCTGTTCAGTACGGCCCCCGGCGCCCCGAATTTCATGATCCTTTCGCGCGCCACACGCGACGCGAACGGCGACCAGACCAACCAGACGACGCCCTTCGTCGACCAGAACCAGACCTACACCTCGCATCCCTCGCACCAGGTGTTCCTGCGCGAGTACGTGCTCGACGCCAACGGCCGTCCGGTGGCCACGGGCAGCCTGCTCGATGGCGCCGACGGCGGCCTTGCCAACTGGGCCCAGGTCAAGGCGCAGGCGCTGATGCTCGGCATCCAGCTCGACGACGCCGACGTGCTGGACCTGCCCCTCCTGGCGACGGACCAGTTCGGCAAGTTCATCCCCGATCCCGTGACCGGCTTCGCGCAGATCGTGCTGCGAGCCGCCGACGTCGGCGGGCCGCTGGACCCGGACGGCAACGGGCTCGCCTCGGGCACGCCCGGCGCGCCCCTCGACGCCAGCGTGGGCGTTCGCACCGGCCATGCCTTCCTGAACGACATCGCGCATGCCGCGGCGCCCGTGTTCGTGGGCGGCGTGCTGGCGCCCGACAGCGACTCGGCCGTCGGCCTCTCGGAACCCGGCACCTATGACAACGAGCTGCTGGACCGTCACTTCATCACCGGCGACGGCCGCGGCAACGAGAACATCGCCCTGACCTCCGTCCACCACGTCTTCCACTCCGAGCACAACCGGCAGGCCGAAGAGATCAAGGCCACCGTCCTGGCCACGGGCGACGCTGCGTTCATCGCCTCATGGCAGCTGCCCGACGGCTCATGGAACGGCGAGCGCATCTTCCAGGCCGCGCGCTTCGCGACGGAGATGCAGTACCAGCACCTGGTGTTCGAAGAGTTCGCGCGCAAGATGCAGCCGGCCGTCGACGAGTTCCTGGCCGAAACCAACTACCAGACGACGATCAACCCGGCGATCGTCGCCGAGTTCGCACACGCGGTCTTCCGCGTCGGGCACACGATGCTGACCGAGACCGTGGACCGGCTGGACCCCAATTTCCTGTCGAGCGATCTCGCGCTGGTCGATGCCTTCCTCAACCCGATCGGGTTCAACAACGACGGCGCACTGACACCGGAGCAGGCGGCCGGCGCCATCGTGCGCGGCATGACCCGGCAGGTGGGCAACGAGATCGACGAGTTCGTCACCGACGCGGTGCGCAACCAGCTCCTGGGCCTGCCGCTGGACCTCGCCGCCATCAACATCGCGCGCGGCCGGGACACCGGCATTCCCACGCTCAACGAAGCGCGCCGGGAGTTCTACACCTCGACCGCGGACCCGCAGCTCAAGCCCTATACGAGCTGGGTCGACCTCACGCAGCACCTCAAGCACGAGGCCTCCGTCATCAACTTCATTGCGGCGTACGGCACGCATGGTGCGCTGACCGCCGCGGACGTCGACACGATGGCCGAGAAGCGGGCCGTGGCGGCCGCACTCGTCTTCGGCGGCACCGTGGTTCTCAACGCCGGCACGGCCGCGGAGCGCAGCTTCGTTGCAGACGACGCAGACAGGCTCGCCTTCCTGAACAGCACGGGCATCTACGCGATGGTCGGCGGTGTCACCACCACGGGCGTGGACGACATCGACCTGTGGATCGGCGGCCTGGCCGAAGAGCAGATGCCCTTCGGCGGCCTGCTGGGCTCGACCTTCAACTTCGTCTTCGAGTCGCAGATGGAGGCGCTGCAGAACGGCGACCGCTTCTACTACCTCTCCCGCCTGGCCGGCCTCAACTTCCTCACCGAGCTGGAGAACAACACCTTCGCCAAGCTGGTGATGCTCAACACCGACGCCACGCACCTGCCGGCCGACATCTTCTCGACCCCGGGCCTGATCCTCGAAGTCGACCCGCTGCGCCAGTTCACCGGCATCGGCGTGGACGGCCACGGCGACCCGACCGAGGGCGGCACCGAACTCACCCCGCTGGTGATCCGTGACGATCCCACGACCGCGGCCGTGGAGACCACCTACCTGCGCTACACGGGCGACGAACACGTGGTGCTCGGCGGCACCGCCGGCAACGACACCCTGATCGCCAGCATCGGCGACGACACCATCTACGGCGACGGCGGCAACGACCGCATCGAGTCCGGCGACGGCAACGACCAGGTCGAGGGCGGCGCGGGCGACGACATCATCACGGACCGCGGCGGCGACGACGTTCTCAAGGGCAACGAGGGCAACGACGTCATCCACGGCGGCAACGGCGCGAACCTCATCATCGGCGGGGACGGCAGCGACTTCATCATCACCGGCGAGGACGTTTCCGAAGTCTTTGCCGGCCAGGGCAACGACTTCGTCCTGGGCAGCAAGGGCAACCTGCCGACATTCGGCAACGAGGGCCACGACTGGATCGAGCTGGGAACCCAGGACGGCACCACGGGCGACAGCTTCGACCCGCTCGTGCAAGACAGCGTCATCGGCAACGACGTCCTGATCTCCGGCGGCGGTTTCGACGAGCTGATCGGTGAAGGCGGTGACGACATCTTCACCGGCTCCGACGGCGAAGACCACTTCGACGGCGGCTCCGGTTTCGACTGGGCCAGCTACAAGTTCGACAAGTACGGCGTGACCGCCGACATGATCGTCAACGACTTCGTGGTGCCCCCGGTGGTCAACTCGAACGCCGCGATGATGGACCGCTTCGCCTTCACCGAAGGCCTGTCGGGATCGGCTTTCGCCGACTTCCTGCGCGGCGACGACGCCGACGCCGTCGAGATCCTGCAGGCCGGCTGGACCGGCAGCGTGCTCACCAACATCGCGCTGATCGACGGCCTGCAAGGCCTGCTGCCCGCGGGCATGACCTCGTTCGGCGAAGGCAACATCATCCTGGGCGGCGACGGCAGCGACCTCATCGAGGGCCGCGGCGGCAACGACATCATCGACGGCGACGCCTGGCTCAACGTGCGCATCGCCGTCTCGGGCGTGCCCGGCCTCACCAGCGTCGACAGCCTGAAGGAACTGGTGCCGCGCATGCTCTCGGGCGAGATCAACCCGGGCCAGCTCAGCATCGTGCGCGAGATCCTGATGTCCGACAGCGCCGACTACGACACTGCGATGTTCTCCGGGCTGCGCGCCAACTACACCGTCACCACCGGCGCCGATGGCCGCACCACCGTCACCGACAACGTCGGCACGGACGGCACCGACATCCTGCGCAACATCGAGCGGCTGCAGTTCTCCGACACCGTCCAGCTGCTGTCCGGCAGCAACAACGCACCGGGCGGCTCGGTCACGATCAGCGACGACACGCCGCAGATCAACCAGCTCCTGAGCGTGTCGGCCGCCCTCACCGATGCAGACAATCCTGGCGGCACGGTCACCGGGCCGATCAGCTACACGTGGCAGTACGAGGCAGACCCGGTGCGCGCGCCGGGCGTGTTCCGCGACATCATCGACCTGGGCGGCGGCCAGCCCGCCACGGTGAACGGCACGACCTTCCGGGTCACCGCGCCCTTCGACGGCCTGGCCATCCGGGTGCGGGCCGTCTACCGCGATGCCGACGGCGTGCTGGAAACCGTGTACTCCACGCCCACCGCGGCGGTCACCGGCGTGGCGGCCGTCGTGCCGCCGGCGCCGGCGCCCTCCTCCGCGCTGGTCGACAGCGCGGGCGTGCGCTTCCTGCAGTCCGACCTGCAGTTCATCCTGGAGCAGATCAAGATCTCGGAGCGGCATGCGAGCGGCGAGGCGCTGACCGACATCCTGGACAACGCGCGCGCACCGCTGGGCCTGCGCACGGTGGACGGCTCCTACAACAACCTGGTGCAGGGCCAGTCCGGCTTTGGCGCCGCGGACCAGGTGTTCCCGCGTCTGGTCGATCCGGTGTTCCGCAACGACCAGGACGGTGACAGCATCAACCTCGGCCCGGGGGGCACGCTCACCAACACGGACTACGGCCCCAGCGGCAATGTGGTGGACGCCGACCCGCGCATCATCAGCAACCTGATCGTCGACATGACGAGCAACAACCCGGCGGCGGTGAGCGCATTCGTCGACGCGGGCCTGGGCACGCTGGTGGACGGTGTCCTGTACGACCTGGACGGCGTGGCGATTCCCGTCGGCACCCTGCTGGTCATTCCGAACACCGCGCCAGACGAGGGCCTGTCGGCGCCGTTCAACGCCTTCATGACCTTCTTCGGCCAGTTCTTCGACCACGGCCTGGACCTCGTGGCCAAGGGCGGCAACGGCACCATCTTCGTCCCGCTGCAGCCCGACGATCCGCTCTATGTGTCGGGCAGCAACAGCAACTTCCTGGTGCTGACGCGCGCCACCCAGGTTGCAGGACCCGGCGCCGACGGCGTCATGGGCACCGCGGACGACACCACGCACGAGGCCACGAACCTCACGACGCCGTTCATCGACCAGAACCAGACCTACACGTCGCACCCCTCGCACCAAGTCTTCCTGCGCGCCTATGAGCTCAACGCCGACGGCAAGCCGGTCGCCACCGGGCGGCTGATCACCAACCGCGACCTCGGTGCCGACGGCATCTTCGGCACCGGCGACGACATCGAACTCGGCGGCATGGCCACCTGGGCGGTGGTCAAGGCGCAGGCGCGCGACCTGCTGGGCATCGCGCTGGACAATGCCGACGCGCTCAACCTGCCGCTGCTGGCGGCCGACGAGTACGGCAACTTCATTCCCGACCCGGTGACCGGCTTCGCGCAGATCGTGCTGCAGGCCGGCGGCACGCTGGCCTCGGGCTCGCCGGGCGCACCGATCGATGCAAGCCTGGCCGTGCGCACGGGCCACGTGTTCCTGGCCGACATCGCCCACACCGCCAACCCGGTGAACAGCCAGGGCGTCGCGTTGACGGCCGATGCCGACGACCAGATCGGCGGCACGCCGGCCGCGGGCTTCTACGACGACGAACTGCTCGATGCGCACTACATCGCCGGCGACGGCCGGGTCAACGAGAACATCGCGCTGACCAGCATTCACCATGTGTTCCACGCCGAGCACAACCGGCTGGTCGAACACACCAAGGCGGTGATCATGGCGTCGGGCGACGCGGCCTTCATTGCCGAATGGCACCTGCCCGATGGCTCGTGGGACGGCGAGCGCCTGTTCCAGGCGGCCCGCTTCGGCACCGAGATGCAGTACCAGCACCTGGTGTTCGAGGAGTTCGCGCGCAAGGTGCAGCCGCAGATCGACATCTTCTTTGCCGCCACCCAGGTCTACGACACCGAGATCGATCCATCGATCGTCGCCGAGTTCGCCCACACCGTGTACCGCTTCGGCCACTCTATGCTGACGGAGACGGTGGACCGCTTCGACGCCGACTTCAACGTGATCGGCGGCACGGCCGACCCCACGCAGCAGCTCGGGCTGATCGAGGCCTTCCTCAATCCGCTCGCGTTCGCAGCCAGCGGCATCACGGCGGATGAAGCGGCCGGCGCGCTCGCGCGCGGCCTCACGCGGCAACAGGGCAACGAGATCGACGAGTTCGTGACCGAGGCCCTGCGCAACAACCTGCTCGGCCTGCCGCTCGACCTGGCGACGATCAACATCGTGCGCGGGCGCGACACCGGCGTGCCGACACTCAACGCCGCGCGGCGCGACTTCTACAGCGTGACCGGTGACAGCCAGCTCAAGCCCTACGCGAACTGGGTCGACTTCATGCAGCACATCAAGCATGAGGCCTCGGTGGTCAACTTCATTGCGGCCTACGGCGTGCACGCCAGCCTGGCCGCCGCCGACACCCTGATCGAGAAGCGCGCGGCGGCGGTGGCGCTGGTCTACGGCGGCATCGGTGCGCCGGAGGACCGGCTCGACTTCCTGTACGGACGCAATGCCTACGCGGACGAGGCCGGCATCACGACCACCGGCGTCGACGACATCGACCTGTGGATCGGCGGCCTGGCCGAAAAGCAGATGCCGTTCGGCGGCCTGCTGGGCTCGACCTTCAATTTCGTCTTCGAGGAGCAGATGGAGAAGCTGCAGGACGGCGACCGCTTCTACTACCTGGAGCGCACGCAGGGCCTGAACTTCCTCACCGAGCTGGAGAACAACTCCTTCGCCCGGCTGGTGATGGCCAACACCGATGTCGAGCACCTGCCTGGCGACATCTTCACGACGCCGGGGTTCACGCTGGAGGTGGACCCGTCCCGGCAGTTCACGGGCCTGGGGCTCGACGGGCGCGACGATCCGACGGCCGAAGGCAGCCTGACGCCACTGGTGCTGCGCAACAACCCCGGCACCGAAGCGGCCGATCCGAACTACCTGCAGTACAGCGGTGAGGACCACGTCGTTCTGGGCGGTACCGCAGGCAACGACACCATCATTTCCAGCATCGGCGACGACACGCTCTGGGGCGACGCCGGCAATGACCGGCTCGAAGGCGGGGACGGCAACGACTTCGTCTTCGGCGGGGCCGGCGACGACATCATGACGGACCTGGGTGGCGACGACAACATGCAGGGCGGCGACGGCAACGACGCCATCCACGGCGGCAACGGCATCAACCTGATCCTGGGCGGCCACGGCAACGACTTCATCGTCACCGGCGAAGACCCGTCCGAGGCGTTCGGCGGTACGGGCAACGACTTCATCCTCGGCGCCCGCGGCAACGAGTTCGTGTTCGGCAACGAAGGCGACGACTGGATCGAGAAAGGCATGGCCGACGGCAGCGCCGGCGAGAACTTCGACGCCTTCGCCCGCGACCAGGTGGTGGGCCACGACGTCTTCATCGGCAACTCGATCTCCGACCGGATGGACGGCGAAGGCGGCGACGACATCATGTTCGGCAACGGCGGCCAGGTGGACCGCTACGAAGGCGGCTCCGGCTTCGACTGGGCCGGGTTCAAGGACGATGCCTTCGGCGTCACGGCCGACCTGTTCCTTCGTGCCTTCGACGAAACGCCCGTGCCGATCTCGAACGCGACCGTGCTGGCGCGGTTCACTTCGGTCGAGGGCATGTCGGGCTCGGCGCACGCCGACGTCCTGCGCGGCGACGACAACGATGCGGCCGCGATGGCGCTGTCGGGCACCACGGGCAGCGTGCTGACCCACATCGAACTCATCGACGGCCTGCAGGGGCTCCTGGACCAGGTGCTCGGTGTCGGCATGGAGATGGACGGACCGGTGACTTCGTTCGCCGGCAACATCATCCTGGGCGGCGGCGGCAGCGACCTGCTGGAGGGCCGCGGCGGCAACGACATCATCGACGGCGATGCCTGGCTGAACGTGCGCATCAGCGTGCGGGAGAACGCCGACGGAACGGGCGCCGAGATCGCGAGCTATGACACCATGACCGACCTCGAGCTGCAGGGGCGCGTCTTCGACGGCACCTACAACCCGGGTCAACTCACCATTGCCCGCGAGATCCTGATGTCGGATGCGCCGGACTTCGACACGGCCGTCTTCTCGGACGTCTTCGGCAACTACGAGATCACCTTCCTCGAAAACGATGTCTGGCGCATCAGCCATGTCGTGGACGGCGTGGCTGGCGCCGACGGCATCGACGTGGTGCGCAACATCGAGCGCCTGCAGTTCTCCGATGGCGCGGCGTTCATTGCGGAAGAAGGCTTCAACCTCGATCCCGAAGGCCAGCTGACCCTCAGCGACACCACGCCCACCCTGGGCGCGACCCTCACCGTGTCGGCCCTGGGCGTGACCGATCCGGACAACGTCAGCGCGACCAACCCCGACGGTGCGATCACCGGCCCCATCGCCTACTTCTGGCAGGCCGAGGTCCGCCCCGGCATCTTCGAAGACATCCTGATCGAGAACGCCGGCGGCGAAGTGGCGCGGGCCACGGGCACGAGCTTCACGCCGCGGACCTTCGAGCTCGGCCTGGCGCTGCGCGTGCGGGCGGTCTACAAGGATGCCAACGACGTGCTGGAGAACGTGTACTCCGCCACGACCGCGCCGCTGGCCCTCAACGCCGCGGCCACCGGGCAGCCGACGATCAGCGACACCACGCCGACCGAAGGCCAGCTGCTGACGGCATCGACCCTCGGCATCAGCGACGTGGACGGGCTGACGGGCGCCGTCTTCAGCTACCAGTGGGAACAGGCCGTCAACACGGGCGTCGGCGGCGGCGGCGCCGGGTTCACGCCCATCGCGGGCGCCACCCTGGCGACCTTCACGCCGGGCGCCGACCAGGTCAACCGCGAACTGCGCCTGACGGTGAGCTTCACGGACGATGCGGGCGCGCTCGAGACAGTGCGCTCCGCGGCCACCGTGGTCACGGGCGACTTCATCGCGGCCAACAACGCCGCCCAGGTCCTCACGGGCACTGAAGGCCAGGACGTGATCTTCGGCGGCGGCGGCGCGGACGCCATCAACGGCCTCGGCCAGGACGACCTCATCGACGGCGGCGCGGGCAGCGACAGCATCGCCGGCGGCGCCGGCAACGACACCATCAACTACACGATGGGCGAAGGCACGGACACCGTCGACGGCGGCGCGGGGCTGGACACCCTGAACGTCATCGGAACGGCGGCGGCCGACGCGCTCGCGGTGAGCTACAACGGCACCGCGCTCACGGTGGTGGCCGGCGGCACGGTGAGCAATGTCGAATCGGTCACGGCCGACCTGCTGGCCGGCGTGGACACGCTGACCTACACCAGCGCCGCGGCCATCTCGGTGAACCTCACGGCCGGAACGGCCTCGGGCTTCACCTCGATCGCCGGCATCGAGAACGTGACGACAGGCGATGGCGCCGACGTGCTCGTGGGCAATGCGCTGGCCAACGTGCTCAACGGCGGCGGCGGCAACGACCGCTTCGTCGCGACGGTGAACGACGGCAACGACAGCTACACCGGCGGCGGCGGCACCGATACGCTGGACCTGTCCGCGGTTTCCGCGGGCGTGACGATCACCCCGACGACCGCCACGGGCGCGCAGACGGGCACCGATGCGCTCTCTGCCATCGAGAACTTCATCGGCAGCCAGGGCGCTGACAGCATCGTCGTCAATGGCGGCGCGAACGTGATCGACGGCCAGGGCGGCAACGACGTCATCGACGCCGGCGGCGGCAACGACACCGTGACGGGTGGCGAGGGCAACGACACGCTCACCGGCGGCGCCGGCAACGACACGGTCGACGGCGGCGCGGGAGACGACCTCTTCCACTACCTCGTCGGCGACGGCGCCGACACGATCAACGGCGGCGCGGGTGCCAACGACCGGCTGAACATCGCCGGCACGGCGCTGGGCCAGACGCTCGCGGTGGTGCTGACGGGAACGGCGATCGCGTCCCTGGCGGGCGGCACCGTCACCGGCATCGAGGCGGTCACGGCCGACCTCCAGGGCGGCGTCGACACCCTGAGCTACGGTGCCACGACCACGGCCGTCACGGTGAACCTGGCCACCGGCACGGCCACGGGCTTCGAATCGGTGGCGAACATCGAGAACGTGACCGGTGGCGCCGGCAACGACACGCTGACCGGCAACACCGGTACCAACGCACTGAACGGCGGCGGCGGCGACGACCGCTTCGTCGCGACGATCGGCGACGGCAACGACAGCTATGTCGGCGGGGCCGGCGTGGACACCTACGACCTGTCGGCCACCACGGCCGGCGCGACGGTGACGGTCAACCTCGCGACCAGCGCGCAGATCGGCACCGACACGCTCAACACGATGGAGAACATCATCGGCAGCCAGGGCAACGACATCATCGTCGTCAATGGCGGCGCGAACTTCATCGACGGCCAGGGCGGCAACGACACCATCAGTGCCGGTGCCGGCGACGACATCGTGCTGGGTGGCTCGGGCAACGACACCATCAACGGCCAGGCGGGCGACGACAGGCTCACCGGCGGGCTGGACAGCGACACGGTGGACGGCGATGCGGGCGCAGACACCTTCATCGCCACGGTGGGCGACGGCAACGACAGCTACGCCGGCGGCATCGGCAACGACACCTACGACCTGTCCGCCACCTCGGCCGGTGCCACGGTCACGCCGACCTCCGCCACCAGCGCCGAGATCGGCACCGACACGCTGAGCTCGGTGGAGAACGTGATCGGCAGCCAGGGCAACGACAACATCAGCTTCGCGCCCGTGGCTCTCCTGAATGCCGCGAACGTGGTGGATGGCGGTGGCGGCAACGACACCCTCAGCACCGGGGCGGGCGCGGACCGGCTGACCGGCGGCACGGGCAACGACACCATGGACGGTGGAACGGGAGACGACGTCTTCGTGTTCGCGCCGGGGTTCGGCAACGACACGATCCTCGGCTTCGATGCCAGCGGGAACCTGCTCAACGGGCAGGACCGGCTGAACATCTCCGCGATGGGGATCAACGCCGGCAACTTTGCCGCCAACGTGTCCATCACCGACCTGGGCGCCGACACGCTGGTCGAGTTCGACGGCCTGGAAAGCATCCTGCTGATGGGCGTGAACGGGGTGGGAACGAACACCATCACGCAGGCCGATTTCGTGCTGTCGACATGAGCACCGCCAACGTTTCAACGACCTTGACCACGGAGAAAGACATGGACGAGAAAAACAACGCAAGCCCGCAGCAGGCCCCTCGTTCCATCTCCGACCCGCGCGAGGTGGCGACGTTGATCATGTCGCGCATCGGCATGGTCAACGCGAAGAAGGACGAGCTGAGCGTCGCCATCCAGGGCCTGTGCGACGCGACCCAACAGCTGTCGCGCGCCTACTCGGCGCAGATGGTGACCATCGACCGGCTGGTGCGGCGGGTGAAGTCGCTGGAAGCCGCGGCGCAGGCCGCGGCCCAAGACCAGCAGGTCAACTGAGCAACGCCCCACAGAACCACAGGAGACGCACATGAAAACCCTGTGGATGGAACTGCGACCGCTGCTGCTGTACATCGCGGCGTTCTCCTTCTTCATCAACCTGCTGTTCCTGGTGCCCGCGTTCTTCACCCTGCAGGTGTTCGACCGGGTCATCTCGACCAGCAGCCATGAAACGCTGCTGGTGCTGCTCGCCGGGACCGGCGTGGCGCTGTTCATCCTGCTGCTGCTGGACTACCTGCGAACCCGGCTGCAGAACGTGGTGGGCATCATGGTGGACGAGCGACTCTCCCCACCGGTGGTGAACGCCATCGTGGAGCGCGCCGCACGCGCCCCGAGCGGCGTGAGGACAGAAGGAATCCGCGACGTGGCCGCGCTTCGCGCCGTGTTTTCCGCCAATGGCCTGATCGCGGTGTTCGATGCGCCCTGGGTGTTCGTGTACGTGTTCGTGATCTGGATGTTCCACCCCGCGCTCGGCGTGGGCGCTGCGTTCTCCGCGCTCCTCATGCTCGGCCTGGCCTGGCTCAACGACCGCATCAGCCGCCGGTCGCTCGAAACCCTGCAGAACGAAGGGCGACGCGCCGCGCAATACGTCGAGAGTTCCTTGCGCAACGCCGAAGTGCTGCAGGCCCTGGGAATGACACAGCGCCTGCTGGTGCGCTGGCGGGCGCTGCAGGACCAGATCGCGACCATGCAGACCAGCGCCAGCCGCAGCACCGTGGCGTTCACCGCCGGGACCAAGGCCGCGCGCCAGGCCATCCAGATTCTCATGCTGGCCCTGGGCGCATACCTGGTGCTGAGCCAGCAGGCCTCCGCCGGCGTGATGATCGCCACCAGCATCCTGCTGGGCCGCGCGGTGCAGCCGGTGGAGCAGCTCGTGGGCAGCTGGCGCACGCTGATCGAGGCGCGGGCGGCCTACGGGCGCCTGCAGGAACTGTCGAAGGACTTCGAGCGCACCGAGCCGCATGTCGCCATGCCGCGCCCCGAAGGACGCCTGAGCGCGGAGAACATCTCGTACCGCGCGGCCGGCTCGGAGACCCTGGTGCTCTCGAACATCGTCTTCGCGCTGGCGCCGGGCGAGGCCCTGGCCATCGTCGGCCCGAGCGCGGCCGGCAAGTCGACCCTCGCGCGCGTGCTCACGGGCGTGTGGCGCCCCAGCAGCGGCAAGGTCCGCCTCGACGGTGCCGACGTGTCGTACTGGCCGCGCGAAGAGCTGGGCCCCTACATCGGCTACGTGCCCCAGGACGTCGAGCTCTTCGACGGCAGCGTGGCGGACAACATCGCGCGCCTGGACAAGGTGGACTCCGAAGCGGTGGTTGCCGCCGCCGTGCGCGCCAATGCGCACGACATGATCCTGACCCTCCCGAAAGGCTACGACACGCCGGTGGGCGAACACGGCTCGCGGTTGTCTCCGGGCCAGCGCCAGCGCATCGCGCTCGCCCGTGCGCTGTACGGCAACCCGCAGCTGGTGATCCTGGACGAGCCGAACTCCAACCTCGACGGCGCAGGAGAAGTCGCACTCGCCCAGGCGATGAGCGGCCTGCGCCAAGCGGGCGTGACCTCGGTCGTCGTCACCCACCGCCCGTCGCTGATCGCCCACGTCGACAAGATCCTGGTGCTCGCCGCAGGCCGCATCCAGCAGTTCGGCCCGGCGAGCGAGGTGATGCGCGACATGCAGCGCCAGGCCCAGGCGATCGTGGACCAGAAGGCCGCCTGAGCGCCGCGCCGCCGTTGCGAACAAGGACCCCGCACCATGAGCACCGCCACACTCCCGATGCCTCCCGTTGCCGCCCCACGCAGCAGCCGGGAGCACGCACGACGCCTCGCGCGAAGCGGATGCTGGGTCATCCTCGGCGCGATCCTGCCCCTGGGCCTGTGGATGGGCCTCGCCCCGCTCTCGATGGCGGTGGTGGCCCCCGCGTTCGTCAAGGTGGACCTCAACCGCCGTCCGGTGCAGCACCTGGAAGGCGGCACCGTGCGCGAAGTCATGGTGCGCGACGGCCAGCATGTGAACGCCGGCGATCCGATCCTGGTCCTGGGCGACGTGCGCGTGGACGCCGACCGCAACCGCCTGAGCTACCGCGTCCATCTGGAGCGCGCCATGCTGGTGCGCCTGGAGGCCGAGCAGGCCGTCGCCAAGACGCTCGCCTTCCCCGAAGACCTGCTGCGCGCGGCCCGGCAGGACGATCGCATCGGCCAGGCCCTGCTCAAGGAGACGGCGCTGTTCCAGGCCCAGCGCCATTCGCTGGACAGCGCGGCCTCGCTCATGAGAACGCAGCGCGATCGCGTGCAGCAGGAAATCGTCGCCGTGCACGCGCAGATCGCGCAGGCGCAGAACTCGCTCGTCCTGCAGCGGCAGGACCTGGAGGCCAACCGCGGCCTGATCCAGGAAGGCTTCATTTCGTCGAGCCGGATTTCCCAGCTCGAGTCGGTGGTGATGGAGTACGCGGCCAAGCTCGAAGAGCGGCGCACGGAACTGGCGCGCGCCGCCCAGCGCCTGGTGGAGATCGACCTGAAGATCCAGTCGATCCGCAACGACTACGTGAAGGCCGCGAGCGACCAGCTCAAGGCCACCACCCAGCGCCTGGGCGAGATCGAGCAGGAGCAGCGCAAGTCGAACGACGCGGCGCAGCGGCAGGTCGTCGTGGCCCCGGCCAGCGGCGAAGTGATCGACCTGAAGTTCACCTCGCCCGGCGCGGTGGTCGGGCCCGGAGAAGCGATCGCGGACATCGTGCCCAGCGACGCCCAGCTGATGATCGAGGCGCGCATCCGTCCGGAAGACATCAGCAACGTGCACCTCAACCAGCGCGCGCGGGTGAAGTTCACCGCCTTCAAGTACCGCAACACCTCGATGGTCACGGGCAAGGTGACCTATGTCGCCGGCGACCGGTTGATCGAGCGCCAGACCAACCTGCCCTACTACAGCGTGATGATCCTGGCCGACGCCGAGTCGCTCAGGGCCATCGGCGACTTCAAGCTCCAGGCGGGCATGCCCGCCGAGGTCTACATCGCGGGCGTCTCGCAGACCGCGCTGCAGTACGTCATCGAGCCCATCACCTCCACCATCCGCCGATCGGGACGGCAGATGTAGCGGGGCTGTTCTCTGTCAACGAGGGGAATACATCATGCGCAAGGATTCCAACCACCACGACCCCGTGACGCCTGTCGCCCACAGCAAGAGACGCACGTTCCTGAAGGCCTCGCTGGCAGCCACGGCCGCCCCCCTGGTCCTGACACCGGGCAAGACCCGCGCACAACCCACGCCCCTGCCGCCCAGCCCGCCGACGACGCCGTGGGTCGAGGACCTGCCCAACCAGGTCACGCCGCTCACACCGCTGGCCACGCTGACCCCGGCCCCGACCCTCAACGCGAACATCGCAGGCGGCGAGTGCGGGCGTGCACCGCACCAGCGCTACGCGGAACTGACCGTGCCCGGCAAGGCCGGCACGCCGCTGCTGTACCAGCTGACGGCCAAGGAGAACCCGGCCTGGCTGTTCAACGGCAACAACCCCTACTACCCCCCGCAGCCCATCTGGGGCTACGAAGGCAACACGCCGGGGGTGACCACGCCGGGCCCCACGATCCACGCGCGCTACGGGCAGTCGGTCATCTGCCGCATCCGCAACCAGCTGCCGCAGAACCACACGGGATTCGGCTCGCCCGAGATCAGCACGCACCTGCACAACATGCACACGCCGTCGGAGAGCGACGGCTTCGCGAGCGACTTCTACAGCGCCGTCCAGGGCGGCGTGACGCTGACCGCGCCGGGGACCTTCAACGACCACTTCTACCCCAACCTCTACGCCGGCTTCGACGAGTTCGGCGGCCTCGGCGATTCGCGCGAAGCCCTGGGCTCGCTCTTCTATCACGACCACACGGAAGGCGTGACGGCGCCGAACGTGCTCAAGGGCATGTTCGGGCGCTACATGGTCTTCGACACGCTCGACACCGGCGACGAGACCACGGGGCTGCGGCTGCCCAGCGGCGCGTACGACTACCCCCTGAGCTTCTCGGACAAGCGGTTCGACTCGGGCGGCCGGCTGACCTTCGACGAGCTCAACCCCGAGGGCGTGCTGGGCGACAAGATCGTGGTCAACGGCAAGATCGAGCCGGTGCTGCGCGTCGCACGCCGCAAGTACCGGCTGCGGCTGCTGAACGTCGGCCCGTCGCGCTTCTACGAGTTCGTGCTGCAGAACACGGGCGGCACCATCGTGTACCCGTACACCCAGATCGCCAGCGACGGCAACCTGCTGCCGGCACCGATCGTGAACCAGCTGAGGGTGCGGATCGCACCGGCCGAGCGCGCGGACATCGTGGTGGACTTCTCGCGATTCCCGCTGAACACCACGCTGTACCTCGTCAACCAGCTCACGCAGGTCGACACCCGCAAACCCGGCGTGGTGCAGTCGCCGGGCACGCGCGTGCTCAAGTTCATCGTCGATCGCCAGCCCCCGACGCCCGACCTGAGCGTGGTGCCGAGCGTGCTGCGCCCGCTGCGCGACCTGCCCAGTGCCAGTGAACTCGCGGCCCTGCCGGTTCGCACCTGGGTGTTCGCGCGCAACAGCGGCATGTGGAACGTCAACGGGCTGTTCTTCGATTCGCTCACGGCCAGAGCCAGGATCACCCGGGGCACCGCCGAGATCTGGGAGTTCATCAATCCCGACAACGGCTGGCAGCACCCGATCCACGTGCACTTCGAAGAAGGACGGATTCTCAGCAAGAGCGTCAACGGCGTGAGCCTGACCATTCCCGTGAACGAGCGCGGACGCAAGGACGTCTTCGTCGTCGGCGAACTCATGACCGTGAGGGTGCTCGTGCGCTTCCGCGATTTCTCGGGCAAGTACCTGATGCACTGCCACAACCTCACCCACGAGGACCACGCAATGATGGTTCGCTTCGACATCGTGTGAAGAACGCCGATGACTTTCAGGAGATTCTCATGAACCACCGCAGACACTTGATCGCCGGACTGGGCGTCGCGTCCTTGTACGCGTTCGGCCTGCCCGCCTCCGCCGAGGCGCCGGCAACGGCTGCACGCCCGGGGCGTCGCATGCCGAACGTCGAACTGAAGACCCACACCGGGGCGAAGGTGAACTTCTACGACGACCTGGTCCGTGGAAAGATCGTCGCCATCAACATGATGTATGCGGACTGCGAAGGCATCTGTCCGCTCATGACCAACAACCTCCTGCGCGTGCAGGAGCGTCTGGCCTCTCGGGTGGGCCGGGACATCTTCATGTACTCGATCACCATCCGCCCGGAGATCGACACCGTGGAGCACCTGGCCGACTACGCCGAGATGCACAGCGTGAACCCGGGCTGGCTTTTCCTGACCGGGAGCCGGAGCAACATCGACCTCGTGCGCTTTGCCCTGGGCTTCTACGACCCGGACCCGAAGGTCGACAAGGAGATCAATCGCCACACCGGCATGGTGCGCATCGGCAACGACGTCTATGACCGCTGGTCGATGGCGCCGGCGCTGGCGGCGCCCGAGCAGATCGTGGCCGCCATCCTGCATGTCGATCGCAGCCCGGCCGCGGTTCGCCGCGCGGGCGGCGCCATCTTGCAGGCCGACCCTCGGAGCACGGTCTGAACCAGCGCCTGCGCCGACCCCCACCCGGTGGACAGGGCTCACGGGCCCCCGCCACCGGGAAGCGTCTCGTCCCGGCATGGGGCGCTGTGCTCGCAGCGAGCTTCGCGTGGCCCGTCCATGGCCAGAGCCTGGTCGAGATCTACACATCGGCGCGCGGCTACGACGCCACCTACCAGGGCGCGCGGGCCCAGTACGAGGCCACGCTGGCGCGGGCGGCGCAGTCCAGGGCCGGCATCCTGCCCACCGTCGGCCTGTCGGCCGGCGCCTCGCACACCCGGCAGGACCTCTCGACGGAAGGCAGCGCGACGACGCGCGGGTTCAACACCCAGAGTGTCGGCATCAACGCCACGCAGCCGCTGTACCGCCCCGCCAACTGGGCCGCCTACGAGCAGGGCCAGCGCCAGGCCGAGGTGGCGCAGATGGTGCTCACCATCGCCGAGCAGGACCTCATCGTGCGCGTGAGCCAGGCCTACTTCGACGTGCTCGCCAGCCAGGACAGCCTGGCCCTGGTGCGCGCGCAGAAGGTGGCCGTGGCCGAGCAGCTGGCCTCGGCCAAGCGCAACTTCGAAGTCGGCACCACCACCATCACCGACGCGCGCGAAGCGCAGGCCCGCTACGACCTGGTGATCGCCCAGGAGATCGCCGCCGAGAACGACCTGCAGGTGAAGAAGATCGTGCTCGACCAGCTCGTCGGCAGCACCGGCAGCGTGCCCGTGCCGCTGGCGGCGCCCGTGGTGCTGCCTCCGCTCGCGCCCGCCGACATCGAGGTCTGGACCTCGCACGCGGATGCCGGGCACCCTGCGATCCAGCAGGCCCGGCTGGGCCTGGACGTGGCCGGGCTCGAGGTGCAGAAGGCGCAGGCCGGCCACCTGCCCACGCTCGATGCGACCCTGGGCTACAACGTCACGAACAACCCCCAGGGCACCAACACCACGCCGGGCCGCTCGCGGGTCAAGGCCCTCACCGTGGGCGTCTCCCTCAATCTGCCCTTGTTTGCCGGCTACGCGATCGAGAACCGCGTCAGGGAAACGCTGGCGCTCGAAGACCAGTCGCGCTCGCTGCTCGAGGCCACGCGCCGCGGCGTCGCGCAGGCCACCCGCGCCACCTACCTGGGGCTGGTGTCGGCCGCCGGCCAGGTGAAGGCGCTCGAAGCCGCCGAGGTCTCCAGCCAGATCGCGCTGGAGGCCAATCGCATGGGCTACCAGGTGGGCGTGCGCATCAACATCGACGTGCTCAACGCGCAGAGCCAGCTGTTCCAGACCAAGCGCGACCTGGCGGTGGCGCGCTATTCGGTACTGCTCGGCAATCTCAAGCTGCGGCAGGCCAACGGCACGCTGGTGCCCGAGGACCTGAACGCCATCGATGCCGCGCTTGCAACCCACGGCCGCACCCCGGTCGACAGCGCGGCGCCCGTCTCCGTGTCCAGGAGAACGCCGGCTCGCCAATGACGAGGCATGCCATGGCACGTACCGACAGCACCAGCGACTGCTCGCGGCCATGACGGCGCTGAACATGCAGGTGACGCCATGCGACTGCTTCTGCTTCAGGATCGCGCGCGGGTCGACGACGGCCTGTTCACGCACTTGCGCAAGAACGGGTTCCTGATCGACAGCGTCGAGCGGCTCGGCGACATCGACGTGCTGGAGAACGAGTCCTACGACGTGCTGCTCGTCAGCTCGCAGTTGCCCGACGGATCGGGGCTCGACTGGGTCCGGTTGTTGCGGGTGCAGCACATCACCACGCCGGTCCTGATGCTGATGGTGGGAGCGCCCGGCCCGATCGCGCAGGCCGAGGTCCTCGACGCAGGCGCGGACGACTTCGTGGTGATGCCGTGCCGCCCCGAGCTGGTGGCCGAGCGGGTGCGGGCACTGCGTTGCCGGGCCGCGGGCCTGGCAACGCCGCGCGTGCGGTGCGGCGACGTCGAGTTCGACCTGGGCAGCCGGACGACGGTCCGCTGCGGCATGCCTGTCGCGCTGACCGAGCGGGAATGGAACCTGGTGGAAGCGCTCGCGCTGCGCTTCGATCACACGGTCCCCAAGGCCCAGGTGGAACTGCTGGTGCAGGGGATTCACGGCGCCCCCACGAGCAACGCCCTGGAAGTGCATCTGTCCAACGTGCGGCGCAAGCTCGGGCGGCAGATCATCCGCACGATTCGCGGGGTCGGCTACCGCCTGAATACCTGAGCCCGTCGTCTTCAGACTCGTAAGCGTGCCGCACACAAGATAGCAACCTTAAGACGTGCGACTGGCCAGAATCGCACCACTCGCAGAGCCCCATCACTCACCGATGGCGCCACCACTGTCGCAGCGTCCCCCCGGGGCATGAATGGCGACACCTTCTCACGCAGGTACCACCGAACCATGTTCAAGCCCTCTCCCGCTCTCGTTTTCGCCAATTTCATGCAGCTGCCGACCATCGTGCCGAAGGCGGTGTGGCGCGCGCTGCGCGTGGTGAGCATCGCCTCGGCCCTGGCCCTGGCCGTCATGCTGGCGCTGCGGCCCGCCACCGCGATGCCGCTGTTCTGGGGGCTGATCGTGCCGTCGCTCCCGCTCGTGTTCATGCTGGCACCCGGGCTGTGGCGCAACGTCTGCCCGCTGGCCGCCATCAACCAGATCCCCCGCAGGCTCGGCATCACGCGCGCCCTCACGAGCCGCCGCCTGTCGCAGGGTGCGGCATTTCCGATCGGCATCGGCCTGCTGATCTGCGCGGTCGTCGCGCGCAAGCTGCTGTTCAACGGCAACGGCATGGCCACCGCCGGCCTGCTGGCGGCAGCCATGGGGGCGGCGCTCATCGGCGGCCTGCTGTTCAAGGGCAAGAGCGGCTGGTGCAGCAGCATCTGCCCCCTGCTGCCGGTGCAGCGGCTGTACGGCCAGACGCCGTTCATCCGCATCGCCAACACGCACTGCGAACCGTGCGTGGGCTGCGCCAAGAACTGCTACGACCTCAACCCCGGCGCGGCCTACCTGGCCGACCAGTACGACCCGAACCCGGCCTACCGCAACTTCCGCAGCTTCTTCGCGGGGGTCTTTCCGGGCCTGATCCTCGGCTACTACCTCGTGCCTTCGCCCGCCGAGATCGGCCCCGTCTCCACGGTCATGCAGATGCTGGTCTACATGGCCGCCAGCCTGACGCTCTTCAACCTGATCGAATTGCTGGGCAGCAAGACGCGCAACCTGTCGCCGGTGCTCTTCGCGGCGGCCGCGTTCTCGCTGTACTACTGGTTCACCGCCCCGCTGGTCGTGAGCACCTTGAGCAGCCTGAGCGGCATGGCCATCGCCCCCGAAGTCGTCGCCACGCTGCGCGGCCTGACGATCATCGCGAGCCTGACGTGGATCGCGCGGTCGCTGCATGTCGAGCGCCTGTTCCTTCGCCGTGAACTGCGCAAGGGTGTCCGGGACGGTTCCCGGCTGGCGCCGATCGTCATCGAGACGATGCGGCTGCACCGCGGCCCGAACGACGCCGCGCGCAAGGCGCCGGTTGCAGCCCCGCCGGAGAACGAGGCCGCTGCGGCCGCGCCGGCGGATGCGTCCCCGCAGCCTGCCGAACTCCGCATCGACCCCACCGGCATGAAGACCCCCATCCGCAAGGGCCAGACCCTGCTCGAGGCGCTCGAGGACTGCGGCGCCCCCATCAACGCCGGCTGTCGTTCCGGCGTGTGCGGCGCCGACCCGATCGCCGTCGTGGCGGGCGGCGAGCGGCTCGCCCCCATCGGCAGCGACGAGCGGGCGACGCTGGCCCGGCTCGGCTGCGCCGACGGCACGCGCCTGGCCTGCATGGCGCGCATCCGCAATGCCGGGCCCATCCGCATCGACCTGAAGCGGGAGGCGACCCCGGCGGCACGCGAAACACGCAAGCCCGAGGTCGTGCCCTTCGATGCGTCGATCCGCCGCGTCGTGATCGTGGGCAACGGCGTGGCCGGCCTGACCGCGGCCGACCATGTGCGGCGTCGCCACCCCGACTGCGAGATCCATCTCATCGGCCGCGAGAACCACAACGCCTACAACCGGATGGCCATTGCCAAGCTGATCAGCATGCCGACGGGTGTCCAGGGCCTGCACCTGCTGCCCGAGCAGTGGTATGCCGAGCACCGTGTCACCGCGTGGCTCAACACGCATGTGTCGGGCGTCGACACGCAGCGTCGCGAGCTCACGCTGGCGACCCGCGAGACGCTGGGCTACGACAGGCTCATCCTGTGCTCGGGCAGTTCGGCGTGGGTCCCGCCGCTCGACGGCTACGGCATCGAGGGCAGCTTTGTGCTGCGCGATGCCGACGACGCGATGGCGATCCGCGACTACATGCAGCGCTTCCACGGCACCTGCGCGGTCGTGCTGGGCGCCGGCTTGCTCGGCCTGGAAGCGGCGCAGGCGCTGGCGCAGCTCGGGGCGCAGGTCCAGGTGCTGTCGAACAGCGGCCAGATCCTCGACCGGCAGATCGACACCCCGGCCAGCGCCTTGCTGGAAGCGCACCTGGCAACCCAGGGCATCCATGTCATGACCGGTGCCGACGCCGCGCGGCTGGAGCCGGGCAGCGAGGGCCGCGTGGCGCGGCTCGTGCTGAAGGACGGACGCCAGCTCCCCGCCGACGTGGTCGTGGTGTGCACCGGCGTGCGCGCCAACGTCGACATCGCGCAGTCGGCCGGCCTGGCGCTCGGCCGCGGCATCATCGTCGACGCGCAGATGCGCACCAGCGCCCCCCATGTCTACGCCGCGGGCGATGTGGCCGAGTTCGAGGGCCACTCGATCCCCCTGTGGGCCGTGGCGGCCGAGCAGGGAGAGATCGCGGCCGTCAATGCGCTGGGGGGCAAGCGCGTCTATCGCGGCCATGTGCCCGTGACCGCGCTGAAGGTCTCGGGCATCGACGTCCGCTCCGCGGGCTCCGTGCACGCCGCGCGGCCCGGCGAATTCGAGTTGACGCAGTCCGAGCCTGCGCAGGGCATCTATCGCAAGCTGGTGGTCGCCGAGGGCCGGCTTGTCGGCGCGGTGCTGGTCGGATCGCCGGACGAGGCGGACGAGGTCATTCCCGCCGTGCGCGAGCACGCGCCGGTCTCCGCGATGACCGCCTTGCTGGAGCGTGGGGACTGGCAGCAGCACTCGGTGGCATTGGCGGCCTAGCCTGTGCGGCGGGTCGCCCGTCCCGGCGGCCGGCTTCATCTCCCAGCCTGGACGGCGGCCGTCGTCGGTGTCGGTGTCGGATGGCTGACATCCGCGACGTCGATCACAAGCCGCCGCTTCGGCGGTAGCTCCCGGGCGCGCTGCCCGTCCAGCACTTGAACGCGCGCTGGAAGGCCGAGCTGTTGGCAAACCCGAGCTCGTCGGCCAGTTCGGCCAATGGCACGGCGCTCGTGCTCAGCCGCTGGATGGCCGTGTCGCGGCGCAGCTCGTCCTTCAGCGCCTGGAACGAGGTGCCCTCCAGCGCCAGCCGCCGCTGCAGCGTGGAGACCGTGACATGCAGCGCGGCGGCCGTCGCCACGAGGTCCGGCCATGCGGGCTGCGCGTGCTGCAGGTGGCTGCGCACGCGCGCGCCGATTCCTTCGTCGGTGCGCCTGGGCACGATCATGTGGGCCTGCGCATCGGCCAGGAAGACATGCAGCGCGGCCTCGTCGCGGCGCACCACGTCCTTCAGGCGTGCCGCGTCGAACCAGAACGCCGACAGCTCGCAGTCGAACCGCTGCGGCGCCGGAAAAATCTTGCCGTAGCCGCCGGCATGCGCGGGCGGCCCGAACGCGAAGTCGAAGCGCACCACGGGCAACTGGCCGCCCACGATCCACGCCATGAGGCGCCACGCGGTGCGCAGCAGCACCTCCTGCAGGAAGACCGTCGGCGTGGCAGCGGGTTCGGTGAAGCGCACCACGACGCCGGCCAGGTCGGCCCGGCACACCAGCTCCAGCACCACGTCGTCCTGCAGCAGGCGAAAGGTGCGCGCCGCACGGCGAAGCGCCACCTGCAGCGTGGGCGCGCCGAGGGCCGAACGCGCGATCAACGCGAAGCTCCCGCGCCGCAACGGGCGGCTCAGCAGCCCGATGAAGTCGTCGTCCAGTCGCTCGGTCAGCACGCGGAACAACCTCGCGTACTGCTGCGTCGTCACGCGCGCGTCCGACTGCCCGAGCAGGCCGGGCGCGATGCCGGCCTCGACCAGGAAAGGCTCGAGCGGCTGGCCGCGCGCACGCACCCCGGACAGGATGCCGTGCACGAAGCTGATGGAAACCGTTTGGGGAGGATGAAGCATCGAAGGCGGGCCGCGTCGCGTGGATGTTGCCGGGCCGACTGTGCACCGGCGCGTGCCTGTCATGCAAGCGCCGCGTGGCCCGATCGCGCGCCGCGCAGATTGCGATGTTCTGCCATCCGAACAACGCAAAACGGCATCGTGCCGAGGGCGATCGGTTCCTAACATGGGCCACGCAGGCCAGGGTCTGCGAAACCCAGACCAAGAACCAAACGAGAGACAACGCCATGTACATGACCCAGTCGCTGCACCGCGCCCTGCAGCAGAGTCCCGACAAGGTGGCCGTGCGTTTTGCCGGCCGCACACGCACCTTCCGCGCGTTCGTGGAGCGCGTCGCCCGCCTCGCGGGCGCCCTGCAGCAGCTGGGCATGAAGCCGGGCGACCGCGTGGCGATGCTGGCGCTCAACTCCGACCGCTACCTCGAATACCAGATGGCCGTGCCCTGGGGCGGCGGCGTGCTCAACCCCTGCAACATCCGCTGGTCGGCCGCCGAGATTCTCTATTCGCTCGAAGACTCGGGCTCGACCCTGCTGCTGGTCGACGAGGCCTTCCGCCCGATGGTCGAGAAGATGCGCGGTGAATCCAGGAGCTTGCGCGAAGTGATCTATTGCAGCAGCGGCGAGCACGACGGCGAGCTGCCGCCCGGCATGCACGGCTACGAGGCGCTCCTGGCCGCGGCCTCGCCCGTTCCCGACGCAGTTCGCCGCGACGAAGACCTGGCCGGCATCTTCTACACCGGCGGCACCACGGGCTTTCCCAAGGGCGTGATGCTCAGCCACGCCAACCTGTGCAGCTCGGCCATGGCGATGCAGGCCGAGGGCCTGGCGCCGAGCGGCGGCAACTACCTGCATGCCGCCCCGATGTTCCACCTGGGCGACATGGGCCTGGCCATGCCGCACTGGCCCGCCGGCAACACGCACACGATCATCCCGATGTTCACGCCGCAGGGCGTGCTCGATGCCATCGAGCGCGACCGCGTGACCAACACGCTGCTGGTGCCCACCATGATCCAGATGCTGGTCGACCACCCCGCGATGAAAGAGCCGCGCGACCTCGCCAGCCTGCAGTGCATCTTCTACGGCGCCTCGCCGATGCAGGAAGCCGTGCTGGAACGCGCGATGGCCGCCCTGCCCCACGTGGACTTCGTTCAGGGCTACGGCATGACCGAGCTGGCGCCGCTGGCCACGATCAACCCGCCCAGCTCGTACACGGCCGAGGGCCACCGCCTGGGGCGGCACCGCTCCGCGGGGCGCGCGAGCATCTGCATGGAAGTGCGCATCGTCGACCCCGCCGGCCTCGAGGTGCCGCGCGGCACGGTGGGCGAAGTCACGGTGCGCGGCCCCAACGTGATGCAGGGCTACTGGGGCAAGCCGGAACAGACGGCCGCCGCCGTGCGCGACGGCTGGATGCACACCGGCGACGGCGCCTGGATGGACGACGGCGGCTACATCTTCGTGGTCGACCGCATCAAGGACATGATCATCAGCGGCGGCGAGAACGTCTACTCGGCCGAGGTCGAGAACGCCGTCACCCAGCACCCCGCCGTCGCAGCCTGCGCGGTGATCGGCATCCCCAGCGACGAATGGGGCGAGAGCGTGCACGCGGTGCTGGTCCTCAAGCCGGGACAGCGCGCCGAAGCCGCGGACATCGTCGCCCACTGCAAGACGCTGATCGCCGGCTACAAGTGCCCGCGCAGCGTGGCCTTCGTCGACACGCTGCCGATGTCGGGCGCCGGCAAGGTGCTCAAGACCCAGCTGCGCGAGCCCTTCTGGCAGGGCCGCCAGCGCAACGTCGCATGAGCGCGTCGCCTTCCCCTTTTTTCTCAACCCTCAGGAAACTCCCATGAGCCGCGATGTCTTCGTCACCGGGGTCGGCATGATCCCCTTCACCAAACCGGGCGCCAGCGCGCCCTACCAGGCCATGGCCGCCGACGCCACGCGCCGTGCGCTGGCCGATGCCGGCATCGGCTACGAGCTGGTGCAGCAGGCCTACGTCGGCTACGTGTACGCCGACTCGACCGCCGGCCAGAGCGCGCTGTATGAAGTGGGCATGACCGGCATCCCCGTGGTCAACGTCAACAACAACTGCTCCACCGGATCGACCGCGCTGTTCCTGGCGCGCCAGGCCGTGGCCAGCGGTGCGGCCGACTGCGTGCTGGCGCTCGGCTTCGAACAGATGAGCCCCGGCGCGCTGGGCTCGGCGTTCAGCGACAAGCCCAGCCCCTTCGCGCGCTTCGACAAGGCCACCGATGAACTTGTCAGCGGAATCGACATTCCTCTGGCGCTGCGCTACTTCGGTGGAGCCGGCCTCGCGCACATGCAGCAGTACGGCACGCAGCTGTCAACCTTCGCGAAGATCCGCGCCAAGGCCAGCCGCCATGCCGCCAACAACCCGGTCGCGCTGTTCCGCAACGTCGTCACCGAAGACGAAGTGCTGGCCACGCCCGTCATGTGGCCCGGCGTGATGACGCGGCTGATGGCCTGCCCGCCCACCTGCGGCGCGGCGGCCGCCATCGTCTGCTCGGACGCGTTCGCGCAGCGCCACGGCCTCGATCGCAGCGTGCGCATCAAGGCCCAGGCCATGACCACCGACCGACCCATCACCTTCGAGGCGCGCGACATGCGCGAGGTGGTGGGCTTCAGCATGGCACAGGAGGCCGCGCAGAAGGTGTACGACGCTGCAGGCGTCGGCCCGCAGGACATCGACGTGGTCGAGCTACACGACTGCTTCGCGCACAACGAACTCATCAGCTACGAGGCGCTGGGCCTGTGCCCGGTCGGCGGCGCGGAAAAGTTCGTGATCGATGGCGACAACACCTACGGCGGCAAGGTGGTGACCAACCCCTCGGGCGGCCTGCTGTCGAAGGGCCACCCGCTGGGCGCGACGGGGCTCGCGCAATCCACCGAGCTGGTCCAGCAGCTGCGCGGCACAGCCGACAAGCGCCAGGTCGAGGGTGCGCGGCTCGCGCTCCAGCACAACCTGGGCCTCGGTGGCGCCTGCGTGGTCACGCTCTACGAACGCGTCTGAACCCCACGACAACCCAAGGAGACCCTCTCATGATCGACAAGAAATGGATCGGCCACGCGCTGCCCCCGTCGGTGCTTCCCATCGAGCGCAGCCGGCTGCAGTTCTTTGCCAAGGCCATCGGCGAGACCGACCCGGTCTACACCGATGCCGCCGCCGCGCGCGATGCCGGCTACCCCGACTTGCCCGCGCCGCCCACCTTCCTTTTCGCCGCCGAACTGGACTCGGGCGCCTCGGACCAACTGCTCACCGACCTGCAGATTCCATTGGCCAAGCTGCTGCACGGCGAGCAGAGCTTCAGCTACCACCGCCCGGCCTGCGTGGGCGACACGGTGACGGTGCGCTCCACCGTCAGCGACATCTACAACAAGAAGAACGGCGCGCTCGAATTCGTCGTGAAGACCTCGCGCGCCACCAACCAGCGCGACGAACTCGTGGCCGAGCTGCGCACGGTCATCGTCTGCCGCCACTGAAGGAACACCCCATGACCTCCCCCACCTTCGACTCCGTGCAGGTCGGCGACGAACTTCCGGCCGTGCAGTTGCCGGCCGTGAACCGCACCGCGCTCGCGCTCTTCACGGGCGCCTCGGGCGACCACAACCCGATCCACATCGACACCGACATGGCACGCCGCTCGGGCATGCCCGACGTGTTCGCGCAGGGCATGCTGGGCATGGCCTGGCTGGGCCGCGTGCTCACGCAGTGGGCGCCGCAGAGCCGGCTGCGCCACTTCGAGGCGCGCTTCCAGGGCATCACGCACCTGGGCAACGCCATGCGCTGCAGCGGCCGCATCGCGCAGAAGACCGAGCGCAACGGCGAACGCGGCGTGCGCATCGAACTGCAGAGCACCAACCAGTTCGGCCAGACCAAGATCGTCGGCGAAGCCTTCGTCGCGCTGCCCTGACCACCCAACATCCCGGAAAGAACACCATGACAAACAAACTCGAAGGCAAGGTCGCCCTCATCACCGGTTCGGGCCGCGGCATCGGCCGCTCCATCGCGCTCAAGCTCGCCAGCGAAGGCGCACGCATCGTCGTCAACGACCTCGACGCCGAACCCGCACAAGAGGCCGTGCAGGCCATCCGCGAGGCCGGCGGCCAGGCCGTGGCCTGCGTCGGCAACGTCAACGCGACCGACTTCGCCGAGCGCTTCGTCGGCACGGCGGTGAGCGAATTCAAGGGCCTGGACATCGTCGTCAACAACGCCGGCTACACCTGGGACAACGTGATCCAGAAGATGACCGACGAGCAGTGGTACGCGATGCTCGACTGCCACCTGACGGCGCCGTTTCGCATCCTGCGCGCGGCGCAGCCGGTGATCCGCGCGCTCGGCAAGGCAGAGACCGAAGCCGGGCAGCGCGTGGTGCGCAAGGTCGTCAACATCTCGTCGATGGCGGGCCTGTTCGGCAACCCGGGCCAGACCAACTACGCGGCGGCCAAGGCCGGCATCACCGGCATGACGCAGACACTGGCCAAGGAATGGGGCCGCATGAACGTCACGGTCAACTGCGTGGCCTACGGTCTCATCAAGACCCGCCTGACCGGCAACGCCGCCGATGGCGGCACCGCCAACATCGACGGGCGCGACATCAAGGTGGGCGTGAACCCCGACCTGATGGCCGCGATGGAACGCGGCATTCCGCTGGGCCGTGGCGGCACGCCCGAAGAAGCGGCGGGCGCGGTGTACCTGCTGTGCATTCCCGAGTCCGACTACGTGAGCGGCCAGACGCTGGTGTGCAGCGGCGGCCTCACGGGGTTCTGAGCGATGACCGCCGCTGTCCGGCGCGAGGTGCATGAGGGCATCGCGACGCTCACGCTCGACCGGCCCGATGCCCTCAACGCCCTGGCGCCGCCGTTGCTCGAAGCCCTGCTGGCGGCGCTGCGCGACAGCGCGGCCGACAACCGCGTGCGCGCCATCGTGCTGACGGGCGCGGGCCGCGCCTTTTCCGGCGGGGGCGACATCGGCTACTTCGGCGACGTGCTCGCCGGCGGGCCGGCCCATGCGCAGGAAGAAATCGGGCGCGGCATGCAGGAGGTGGGCAACCCCATCACGCAGGCCATTGCCGACTGCGCCGTGCCGGTGGTGGCCGCCGTCAACGGCCCCTGCGTGGGCGCGGGCGTGGGCATTGCGCTGGCGGCCGACGTCGTGCTCGCGGCGCGCTCGGCCTACTTTTTGGTGCCCCAGGTGCCGCAACTGGGGGCCGTGCCCGACCTGGGCGCCACCTGGTCGCTGCCCCGCCTGCTCGGGCGCAGCCGCGCGCTCGGCATGGCGCTGCTCGGCGAACGCATCGACGCGGCGAAGGCCGAGCAATGGGGCCTTGTCTGGCGCTGCGTCGACGATGCCGTGCTGCTCGAGGAAGCCCGCGCGATCGCCAAGCGACTGGGCCATGCATCGGCCGCCGCCTTGCGCGATACGCGGCAGCTGATCGACGCGGCGAGCGACACCACGCTCGCGCAGCAACTGAGCGACGAATGCACGGCCCAGCGCCGGCACGTGGCCGGTGAATTTTTCAACGACGCCTGCGCGCGCTTCCTGGCCCGCGCCAAGGCCGATCGATCGACCCACTGACTGACCGACCTCGAAGAACACCATGCTTCCACAGCTGTACCGCCATCGCTGGATGGACGAAGACACCGACGCGTTCCGCGAACAGGTGCGCCGCTATATCGCGAGCGAGCTCTCGCCGCACCTGGACGGCTGGCGCCGCCAGGGCTTCATTCCGCGCGAGGCCTGGCGCCCGTTCGGACAGATGGGCTTCCTCCTGCCCGAACTCGACGAAGCCTACGGCGGCGCCGGCGCCTCGCTGGCCTGCCAGATGGTGGTGCAGGACGAGCTGGCCAAGGCCGAGTTTCCCGCGAACACGGGCGTGCACAACCTGGCGGCGCACTACATCCTCGACTACGGCACCGAGGCGCAGAAGCAGCGCTGGCTGCCGAAGCTCGCCAGCGGCGAGCTGCTGGCCGGCATCGCGCTCACCGAGCCCGGCTGCGGTTCGGACCTGAAGGCGCTGCGCACGCGCGCGCGGCGCGACGGCGACCACTACGTGATCGACGGCGCCAAGACCTTCATCACTAACGGCTTCACGGGCAACCTGCTGGTGGTGGCGGTGCGCACCGGCGAGGCGGGCAGCCGCGGCGTGTCGCTGGTCGTGCTAGAGACGGAGGGCCTGCCGGGCTTTCGCGTGGGGCGACGGCTCGAGAAACTGGGCCAGCATGCGTCGGACACCGCCGAGCTCTTCTTCGACGGCGTGCGCGTTCCGGCCGACCACCTGCTGGGCGGCAAGGAAGGCGACGGCTTCGTGCAGCTCATGAGCCAGCTTTCCTATGAGCGCCTGTTCCTGTGCGTGCCGGCCGCCGCGGTGATCGAACGCGCGGTGGAACTCACGGTGGAATACACGCAGCAGCGCAAGGCCTTCGGGCAGGCCGTGTTCGATTTCCAGAACACGCGCTTCAAGCTCGCGGAGTGCGCGACCATCGCGCACGTCGTGCGCACCTTCGTCAACGACTGCATCCAGCGCATGGTCGACGGCACGCTCGACCAGGAGGCCGCCTACATGGCCAAGCTGTGGTGCACCGAGCAACAGGGCAAGGTCCTGGACGAATGCCTGCAGCTGTTCGGCGGCTACGGCTACATGGTCGAGTACCCGATCGCGCGGATGTATGCCGATGCGCGCGTGCAGCGCATCTACGGCGGCACCAGCGAGATCATGAAGGACCTGATTGCGCGCAAGCTGGGCGCATGAAAGCACCCCGTCGAGGGTGCGCGCGACCACGGAACGACAACGCGCCCTCGCCGGCCGACATACGGCCCGCATCCGGCTGAGCCAGAGGGTATTCCCCGAGCCGGTGTCGGCGAATCTGTCGGCTGGTTGACGGAATCGATGACCGCTGTTTCCTAGCATGGAGACGCAGTCCCGCCCCCATAGCCATGGGGGACGCGCCCAGAGGCGCGGGGCCTGCGCGACCCATTCCCAAGGAGACATTTCCGTGAACAGGACATTGCTGCGGCCGGCACTCACCGCGCTGGCTCTTCTCGCCCTCGCCGGCACGGCCACGGCGCAAGACGGCGCCGCCTACCCGGGCAAGACGGTGACCATCGTCGTGCCCACGCCGCCCGCCGGCGGCACCGACCTCATCGCGCGGCTGTTCGCCGACGTGCTGGGCAAGGCCTTCAAGCAGAGCGTGATCGTCGACAACCGCGCCGGCGCCAATGGCATCCTGGGCGTCGACTTCGTCGCCAAGGGGCCGGCCGACGGCACGCGCGTGCTGTTCACCTACGCCGCCACGATGGTGATCAACCCGGCGCTCTACAAGAAGCTGCCCTACGAGCCGCTCAAGGACTTCGCCCCCGTCGCTCAGGTCGGCCGTGGCGGCAACCTGCTGCTGGTGCGCAAGGACCTGCCGCCGAACACGCTCAAGGACTTCGTCGCCCATGCCAAGGCCCACCCCGACAAGCTGAACTACTGCTCGTGGGGCAATGGCTCGGGCGGCCACCTCACGATGGAAAGCCTGAAGAAGCAGGCCGGCATCTCGCTGCTGCACGTGCCCTACAAGGGCAGCAGCCCCTGCGTGCAGGACCTCATGGGCGGCCAGGTGGACGCCGGCTTCGCCGACATCTCCTCCACCATCGAGGTGGTGAAGGCCGGCCGGGCCAAGGCCCTGGCCTACAGCGGCCCCGACCGCCTGCCGATGCTGCCCGACGTGCCCACGATGACGCAGGCCGGGTTCCCGTTCAAGAACTACACCTGGTACGGCTTCTTCGTGCCGGCCAAGACACCGCCCGCCGTCGTCAAGCGCCTGAACGAAGAGATCTATCGCGCCCTGCAGGACCCGGCCGTGACCCAGCGCCTGCGCGAACTCAACTTCACCGACCTGCCGCGCCCCACGCCGGAACAGTTCAAGGAGGTCCTGCGCCAGGACCTGCAGGACTGGAGCGCCCTGGTCAAGTCCATCGGCGTCACGCTGGACTGACGCCCGATCCACCACGACGCCGGGGCTCTGCCTTCGCGCGTTCCGGAGACCCCCATGACACAAGAAAAATCCAACCCGTCCGCCCCCCTCGGCGGCTTCAACACCCTGCCCGGCCAGGGCAGCCACCTGCCCTTCGATGCACCGCCCAGCGCCAGCATCGCGGGGCGCAAGCTGTCGGAGTCCACGCACGAGCGGCGCAAGGCGGTGCCGCACCTGCGCGACGACGCACCGAACGTGCTGATCGTGATGCTCGACGACGCCGGCTTCGCGCACCCCGACACCTTCGGCGGCGAGATCCACACGCCCACGCTGACGCGGCTGGCCGGCAGCGGCATCACCTACAACGCCTTCCACAACTGCGGCGTGTGCTCGCCCACGCGCGCGTCGCTGCTGACGGGGCGCAACGCGCACCGCGTGGGCTACGGCCACATCTCCGAATACGCCACCGACTGGGACGGCTACGTGGGCGTCATTCCCAAGAGCGCCGGCACCCTGGCCGAGGTGCTC
This sequence comes from Variovorax sp. GW823-FHT02B07, assembly GCF_058797695.1. Classification (NCBI taxonomy): domain Bacteria; kingdom Pseudomonadati; phylum Pseudomonadota; class Betaproteobacteria; order Burkholderiales; family Comamonadaceae; genus Variovorax; species Variovorax sp. GW823-FHT02B07. The sequence continues at coordinate 824,263 of NZ_JBXAJX010000001.1, read as the reverse complement.
GGGGCCTGGGGCTACAACACGGCCGCGTTCGGCAAGTGGCACAACACGCCGGCCAACCTGACCACGCAGATGGGCCCCTTCGACCGCTGGCCCACCGGCCACGGCTTCAACCACTTCTACGGCTTCCTGGGCGGCGAGAGCTCGCAGTACGAGCCGCGCCTGGTCGAGAACACCACGCTCATCGAGCCGCCGCGCGACGAGGGCTACCACCTGAGCGAGGACATGGCCGACAAGGCCTGCGGCTGGCTGCGCCGCCACCGCGCCATCACGCCCGACAAGCCCTTCCTGATGTACTGGGCGCCCGGCGCGGTGCACGGCCCGCACCACGTCTTCAAGGAATGGACCGACAAGTACAAGGGCAAGTTCGACGACGGCTGGGACGCCTACCGCGAACGCGCCTTCGCGCGCCAGAAGGAAATGGGCTGGATTCCCGAGACTGCCGAGCTCACGCCAAGGCCCGAGACGCTCGCCAGCTGGGACAGCATTCCCGAGGCCGAGCGCCCGTTCCAGCGCCGGCTGATGGAGGTCTACGCCGGCTTCCTGGAGCACACCGATGCGCAGATCGGCAAGGTCGTCGACGAGCTGGAGCAGCTCGGGCTGCGCGACAACACGCTGGTGTTCTTCGTGTTCAGCGACAACGGCGGCAGCGCCGAAGGACAGAACGGCACCGTGGTCGAGCTGCTGGCGCAGAACCGCATCTCCACCAAGATCTCGCAGCACCTCGAACTGCTGGAAGGCCTGGGCGGCCTCGACGCACTGGGCGGGCGCAAGACCGACAACATGTACCACGCCGGCTGGGCCTGGGCCGGCTCCACGCCGTTCCAGAGCACCAAGCTGATCGCCGCGCACTTCGGCGGCACGCGCACGCCGCTGGTCGTGTCGTGGCCGCGCGGCATCCGGCCCGACACCACGCCGCGCTCGCAGTTCCACCACGTCAACGACATCGCGCCCACGCTCTACGACATCTTGGGCATCACGCCGCCCATCGAGCTCAACGGCGTGCGGCAGGATTCGCTGGACGGCATCTCGATGGCCTACACCTTCGCCCATCCGCAGGCCGAGGGCCGCAAGGGCGTGCAGTACTTCGAGGTGGCGGGCAGCCGCATGGTGCACCACGACGGCTGGACCGCGGGCGTGTTCGGCCCGCGCATTCCCTGGGTCGCGGGCGCCGCGCCCGGGCTGGCCACCTGGGACCCGGACAACGACGTCTGGGAGCTGTACCACGTCGCGAAGGACTACGCCCAGGCGCACGACCTGGCGCAGGCGCAGCCGGCGAAGCTGGCGCAGATGAAGGAGATGTTCGCGGTGCAGGCAGGCATCAACCACGTCTATCCGCTGGGCGCGATCTACCACCTGACGCTCAAGCCGCAGCACCGCATCGCGCCCCGGCATACCTCGTGGCATTTCAGCGGCGACATCACGCGCATTCCGGAGAACTGCGCGCCCAACATCAAGACGCGCAGCCACACCGCCACCGTCGATGCCACGCTGGGCGAGCGCGCGAGCGGCGTGCTGTTCGCGCTGGGCGGCTTCAATGGCGGCATCTGCCTGTACCTGGACGACGGCCACCTGGCCTACGAATACAACATGCTCGGCATGTACCGCTTCAAGGCACGCTCGCCCGCGCGCATCGCCGCCGGACGCCATGCGATCGACGTCGAGTTCACGATGAGCGACGGCACGGCGCCCCAGCGGCCCGCGCGCGCCGTGCTGCGCGTCGATGGCGCGCAGGTGGCGGCGTGCGACATCGGCGTCACGGTGACGGCCATCTTCTCGGCCTGCGAGACCTTCGACGTCGGCTGCGACCTGGGCTCGCCGGTGGCGGCCGAGTACTTCGACCGAGCGCCGTTCGGCTTCGACGGGCAGATTCACGACGTCTGGCTGCGCTATGCGGAGGTCCAGTCGTGAGCACGTTGATCACTGAAGCAGACGCCTACGCCATCGGCATCGAGGCCTACACCTATGCCTATCCGATGGTGGTGATGGAGCTGACGCGCCGCGTCGCCACCAACGTCGCGCAGCCCGACGGCGCGCGCGTGCGCGGGCCGATGAACCGCTTCGTGCATGTGCCCACCTACCCCGACGCCGGCTTCAAGGACGTGGTGCGTCCCAATGCCGACACGCTGTACTCCAACATCTGGTACGACGTCGGCGAAGAGCCGCTGGTGCTGACGCTGCCGGACATGGGCGATCGCTACCACGTCATTCCGTTCTACGACCTGTGGACCGACGTGTTCGCCACGCTGGGCACGCGCACCAACGGCAACGGCGGCGGCCACTTCGCGCTCGTCGGCCCGCGCTGGAAAGGCACGCTGCCCGAGGGCGTGCGCGCCATCGTGAGCCCCACGGACGTGGGCTGGATCGTCGGGCGCATCCAGACCAACGGCGCGGCCGACTACGCCCACGTGCACACGCTGCAGGCCGGCTTCGAGGCCGTGCCGCTGTCGGCCTGGGGCCAGCCCCATGACCCACCGGCCGGCCACGTCGATGCAGCGCTGGACATGCGCCCGCCCGTCGAGCAGGTGGCCGCGCTCGGTGCTGGCGCCTTCTTCGCGCTCTTCGCCGAACTGCTCCAGCGCAACCCGCCGCATGCCACCGACGGTGCGCTGCTGCTGCGCATGGAGCGCATCGGCCTGGTCCCCGGCCGCGGCTTCGCACTGGCCGAAGCCCCCGAGGCCGTGCAACGCGCCCTGACGCGCGCCGCGCCCGATGCCTACCGGCGCATGCTCGAGCGTGCGCCAGCGATGCGCATGGTGCGCAACGGCTGGAGCCTCGGCAGCAACGTGGGCGTCTACGGCAACGACTACCTGGCGCGCGCCTTCGTCGCCTACGCCGGGCTGGGTGCCCTGCCGCGCGAAGAGGCGATGTACCCGCGCTCGGTCTGCGACAGCGAGGGCCAGCCGCTGTCGGGCACTTCGCGCTATGTGCTGCACTTCGACGCGCACGAGCTGCCGCCGGCCGATGCGTTCTGGTCGCTGACGCTGTACGGTCCCGACCAGTTCTTCGTCGACAACGCGCTCAACCGCTACGCCATCGGCGACCGCGACGCGCTCGCCTTCAACGCCGACGGTTCGCTGGACCTGTACATCCAGCACGCGTCGCCGGGCCCGGCCAAGGCCCCGAACTGGCTGCCCGCGCCCGCCGGGCCCTTCAGCATGAACCTGCGCCTGTACGTGCCGCAGGCACCGGTGCTCGACGGGCGCTGGGCACCGCCCGCGCTGAAGCGCCTGCCCTGATCGTATCGACCGCATCGTCTCCCACCCGAAAGGCACTCACTTCATGACCCGTTTCAGCTTCCGCGCGCTGCGCGCGCCCGGCCTGTGCATCGTCGGGCTCCACCTGGCGGCCGGTGCCGCCCTGGCGCAGGCCGACTACCCGAGCAAGCCGATCCGCATCATCGTCCAGTACCAGGCCGGCGGCTCGGCCGACGCACTCGCGCGGCTGGTGGGCGACGGGCTCGCCAAGCGGCTGAAGCAGCCCGTGCTGGTGGAGAACCGCAGCGGCGCGGGCGGCATCATCGGCACCGACTACGTGGCCAAGAGCGCACCCGACGGCTACACCGTGCTGCTGTCGGTGCCGGGCCCGATCGCCGCGAACCTGGCGCTGTACAAGAAGCTGCCCTACGACCCGCGCACCGACCTGCGCCACGTGTCGGACATCGCGAGCACGCGCACCATCATGGTCGTGCACCCCTCGGTACCGGCGCAGGATTTCAAAAGCCTCGTCGAGGCCGTGCGCAAGGCGCCCGGCAAGTACGCGATGGGCTCCTGGGGCCCCGGCGTGCAGCCGCACCAGATGCAGGTCTTCATGGACAAGACCTACGGCACCCAGACGCTGCATGCGGCCTACAAGGGCGAAAGTCCGATGGCGGTCGACCTGCTCAGCGGCGTGATCCAGATGACCGTGGGCTCCATCAGCACCTTCCAGCCCTACGTCGCGGCCGGCAAGCTGCGCGCCATCGCCGTGCCGGGCGCGCAGCGCGCCAAGGCCGCGCCCACAGTGCCGACCTTCGCCGAGCAGGGCTACAAGGACGACATGTTCATGCTCATGGCGCCGACGTCGCTGCTGGTGCCGGCCAAGACGCCTGACGCCATCGTCGAGAAGCTGAGCCGCGAAGTCGCAGCCGTGGTGAAGCAGCCCGAGGTGCAGCGCCGCATCGAGGACATGGGCGCCGAGCCCATCGGCAACACGCCGGCCGAAGCCTCGGCGGCGTACAAGGCGTTCCTGCCCGTGTCGCTGAAGCTCACGCGGGCCACGGGCGTCACGCTGGACTGATTGCGCCGCCGGCCGAGAACCGTGCATCACCCGCCTCCCGATTTCGAACCCCCGGTGTACACCCCGCAGCGCATCGCCGCGGTCGTCGCCACGCTGGCCTCGGACGGCATCCCCGTCGCACAGGCCCTGGCCGGCAGCGACCTCGACGAGGCCGCGCTGCGCGCGCCCGGCACGCGCGTGTCGTATGCGCAGACGGTCACCGTGCTGCGCAATGCGCTCGCGCTGGCACGCAACCCCACGGTGGCGCTGCGTGCCGGCGCGCGCATGCACCTCACGGCCTACGGCATGTGGGGCTACGCGCTGCAGAGCAGCCCCACCTTCAGCGCGCTGATCGAGTTCGCCATCACCTACCGCCGCGCCATCGGGCCGCTGGCCGACATGCACCACGACCCCGCGCGCGCGCCCGGCACCTGCAGCTTCGAGGTGCTGGTGTCGCCCGACCCGCGCGATCCGCTCTACCGCTTTGCGCTGGCCTTCACCTTCGCGGCCCACCTGACGCTGGCGCGCGACCTGTACGGCGATGGCTTCGGCTTCACGGGCCTGCGCCTGGCCTGCCCCGCGCCCGAGCACGGCGCGGGCGTCTGGGAGGCATGGTTCCAGTGCCCCGTGCAGTTCGACCAGCCCGACAACGCGCTGCAGTTCGACCAGGCCTGGTGCACGCGCGCGCCGCGCCTGCACGATCCGCTCACGCATGCCATGGCCAGCGAGAGCTGCCAGCAGTTCGTGGCCGGGCTGGCGCATGCCGGCGGCATCGCTGCGGCGGTGCGGCGCAAGTTGGTGGAGCAGATGCCGTGGCGTTTTCCGAGCATCGAGTCGATGGCCCGCACGCTCGCGCTGGAGCCCCGCACGCTGCGGCGGCGGCTCGCCACGCATGGCACCACGTACCGGTCGATCCTCAACGAGGTGCGCCTGCGGCTGGCCATCGAGTACCTGCGCAAGACCCGCATGACCACCGAGGAGATCGCGGAGCGCCTGGGCTACAGCGAGGCCGCCAACTTCAGGCATGCCTTCGTGCGCTGGACCGGCACCAGCCCGCACGCCTACCGCCTGACGTGCGCGCCGTGCTGAGGCTTCAGCTCAGTCTTCCGCGGCGATGCGGTGCAGCCGGGGCAGGTCGACCACGGTGACCAGGCGGTAGCCCTCGTTGCAGCCGAGCACGCCCTCGTCCTTGAACTGCGCCAGTTCCTTGCCGACGGTCTGGCGCGACACGCCCAGCATGTTCGCCAGGTCGGTCTGCGACACGCGCAGCTCGGTGTCGCACGGCGCGCCGCTCGCGTCCCCGTAGCGATACACCATGTTGAGCAGCGTGATCGCCGTGCGCCGGCGCACCGAGCCCAGCACCTGGTCCTGCAGGATCTCGGCGCTCATGCGATAGCGCCGCAGCATGGTCTGGGCGATGCTGCGCCACAGCACCGGCTCCGCATCGAGGATGCGCCGCATGGCGGCACCGGGGATGTGGATGATGTGCGAATCGGCGCGCGCATCGAAGGCGAAGATGGGCTGCATGTCGTCGATGAGATGCACCATGCGCGTGATCTGGCCGGCCCCGAGCACCGAGAGGATGTACTTGTCGCCGGCCGCGTTGGTGGCCGCGATCTCGATCGATCCCGACACGATCACGAACACCTCCCGCTGGTGATTGCCGCGACTCACGAGCGGCGTGCGGCGCCGGTAGTGCCTGGCGCGCGCGGCGTTCGCCAACTCGCGCAGCCGGTCTTTCGGCCAATCGAGAAACACCGCGCACGTGCTCAGCCCGTGCTCGATCTCTTCCCTTGTGCTCTGCGATACGGGTTGCGGGTATTCCATGGGATGACTCAGCAAAAACTGTTGCCTGGTTGACGGATTCGAAGAGCAGCGATTCCTATCATAGGACTGGCCAATCAAAGAACAACGAGGAACTCCCTAAGTGAGACATGCACGTTCCCTGCCTGCACGCCTGACGCTGTTTCGCAGCACCGCGGCGCGTTCGTTGATCCGGCTTCTTGCGTCGCCCATGCGACGCGATGCGCGAACGACGAGACCCCTGCGCAGCATGCGCGGCTCGCGCGACGCGATGCGAATGCCGTGATGCACGGCCACACGCCCTGCGCGCGCGGCTAGAGGCCGCACCCCTTTTCCCGAAGTCCCCGAAGGGCATCCGCCCTTCGGAACACCCGAGCCCTGGAACGCAGCGATGCGCACCAGCGGACTCGTTCATCCCTGAAGAAGCAAGCAAAGCAAGACCTGCCATGAAACATCACTCCCTGGCCGCATTGGCTCTCCTCACCGCCGCCGGTACCGCGTCGGCGCAATCGTCCGTCACGGTGTTCGGCATCGTCGACGTCGGCATCAGCCGCTACACGTCCAAGAGCACGTACCACAGCCCCAACCCCTTCGTGCTGCCACCGGCGAACGCCGCGGGCGGCAGTGCGAAGACCAGCCAGACCGCGCTGTCGAACTCGGGCTATGCGGGCAGCCGTGTCGGCTTTCGCGGCACGGAAGACCTCGGTGGCGGCCTGGCGGCGAGCTTCTGGCTGGAGTCGGGCATCACCAACGACGACGGCGCCAAGGGCATCACCAACTTCAACCGCCGCTCGACGATGAGCCTGTCGGGTCCGTTCGGCGAACTGCGCCTGGGCCGCGACTACGCCGCGACCTTCTGGAACGACACCGTCTTCGATCCCTTCGGCACCAACGGCGTGGGCACCAACCTCATCGCCAACATCAACAGCCGCATCGCCGCCATCGCCGGCCCCGGCTCCGTCGTGGCCGCGACCGACAACTACATCCGCACCGGCAACTCGATCGGCTACTTCCTGCCGCCGAACCTGGGCGGCGTCTACGGCCAGCTGCAGTACACGCTGCACGAGAACACCCAGCGCAGCGACCAACCCGGCACGCCGTCGGCCAAGGGCCGCTACGTGGGCGGCCGCCTGGGCTATGCCAGCGGGCCGCTCGACCTGGCCATCGCCTACGGCCAGAGCACGGCCGCCGACAGCACCACGCTCAACGCGCTGGGCATCGCGACCGCCACGCAGGAGCGCAAGATCAACGCGCTGAACCTGGGCGCGTCGTACAACTTCGGCCCCGCCAAGCTGTTCGCCGAGGTCTCGCGCGTGCAGGACAAGAACGAGACCGGCACGCTGCAGAACCTGCCGGGCCTGGCGGTCCCGTTCATGAACACCGCGACGCGCAAGGACAAGTACAACGGCTACATGCTCGGCGTGACCGTGCCCGTGGGCCCGGGCCTCATCCGCGCGTCGTACGCCTCGGTGAAGTACAAGAACGGCGCACCGGCCGCGACCGACCTGAACAGCCTGCTGTGGGGCCTGAACGGCAACCGCGACACCACGGCCAACCAGATCTCGCTGGGCTACGTGCACAACCTGTCCAAGCGCACCGCGCTGTACGCCTCGGTGTCGCGCATCCGCATCAAGGACGGCTGGAACAACCCCGGCGTGATGGGCGCCATCACCGGCGGTTCGGCCGCCTACCTCACGGGCGGCACCGCGCAGGCCGCGGGCTGGGCGCCGCGCTCGTCGATGGGCTACGACTTCGGCATCCGCCACGCGTTCTGAGCGCATGCGAAAGGAGGTACCCATGGCTTTGAAACACCTGTCGCCGCTGCTCATCGCGGCGCTGCTCGCGGGCGGATGCGCCACATCGCCCGCGCCGACCACCTCGGCGGCCGACGTCGGCGAAACACGCCCGGGGTCGGGCTATCTCAAGGGCTACCTGGCCTCGGCCGAGATGCCCGACAGCCTGGCGCTGCTGCCACCGCCGCCCGAGGCCAACTCGGCCGCGCTGGCGGCCGACGTCGCCGCGTTCCGCAGCCTCACCGCGCTGCAGGGTTCGCCGCGCGGCGCGCTCGCGGTGCGCGATGCCAACCTGCGCTTTCCGGAGGCGGCCTCCACCTTCTCCTGCGCGCTGGGCGTGCGCATTTCGGAGCAGCAGACGCCGCACCTGAACATGCTGCTGCGGCGCACGCTGGCCGATGCCGGCGGCGCCACCTACAAGGCCAAGGAGAAGTACCAGCGCACGCGGCCCTTCGTGGCGCTGAAGGCCGCCAGCTGCACGCCGAAGGAAGAGGCGCACCTGGCCAAGGACGGCTCCTACCCCTCCGGGCACTCGGCGCTGGGCTGGGCCTGGGCCCTGGTGCTGACGGAGCTCGCGCCGGAGCGCGCGGACGCGCTGCTGCAGCGTGGCCGCGCCTTCGCGCAAAGCCGCGGCATCTGTGGCGTGCACTGGCGCAGCGACATCGAAGCGGGACGCCTGATCGGCGCGGCCACCGTGGGCCGGCTGCACGCCAACCCGGTGTTCACGGCGCAGATGAGCGCGGCGAAGAACGAGATCGCGCAGGCACGCAGCCGCCCGGACAGCGCTCCGCCCGCGGCCGACTGCGCGGCCGAGGCGAATGCGATCGCGGGTTCCGCGGCGCTGACGCCCTGAGCACGCGCCGCACCCCCTCGACCACCTCGCCCACGGCCAGCGTGTCTGCGGGTTGTCGAGGGGAACGCTGCGTGTGCGAAGCGGGTAGCCTCGCCAACTCCAACCACTCCAAGGAGACCTCGCATGCGCCATCGTTCCGTTCTGTCATGGGGTGCCGCGGCCTCGGCGGTCGCGCTCCTCGCTGCATGCGGCGCCATGTCTTCGGGCAAGGACGCCAACCCGATGAGCTTCTTCATCACGAGTGCCAATCCCGGCAAGGGCGGTGACCTCGGCGGCCTGGCCGGCGCGGACCGCCAGTGCCAGGCGCTGGCCGCGAGCGCCGGTGCGGGCGGCAAGACCTGGCGCGCCTACCTGAGCGCCACCGAAGCGGGCGGCCAGCCGGCCGTCAACGCACGCGACCGCATCGGCGCCGGGCCGTGGCGCAATGCCAAGGGCGTGGTCGTGGCCACCAGCGTGGCCGACCTGCACAGCCCGAACGCAAAGCTCGGCAAGGACACCTCGCTGACCGAAAAGGGCGAGGTGGTCTCGGGCTTCGGCGACCCGGTCAACCGGCACGACATCCTCACCGGCTCGCGCCCCGACGGCACGCTCGCACCGGCCGCCGCCGGCAAGGACACCACCTGCGGCAACTGGACGCGCAGCGTCGACGGCTCGGCCATCGTCGGCCACCACGACAAGAAGGGCACCAACCCCGACCCGGTCGCCAACGCCTCGTGGAACGCGTCGCACGGCACGCGGGGCTGCAGCGTCGACCAGCTCAAGCAAAGCGGCAGTGCCGGCCTGATGTACTGCTTCGCCGTGAACTGAGCCCGCAGGGCGGCGCCCCGGCCCGTGTGTCGATCCACGGGCGGGCGCGCTGCGATGTGCCACAGACGACCCATCGGAGGACTTCATGATCCAAGCCACCCAGCCCCTTCGTGCAGCGCCGCGGCGCCTGCTTCTTTGCCTGGGTGCCGCGGCACTCGGCCTGGGCGCCTTCGGGGCAAGCCCCGCGTGGGCACAGACGGCCTGGCCCAGCAAATCGATCACGCTGCTGATCGGCTTCCCGCCCGGCGGGCAGACCGACTTCGCCGGCCGCGTGTTGACGAACGGCATGCAGGGCGTGCTCGGCCAGCCCGTGGTCATCGACAACAAGGCCGGCGTGAACGGCAACATCGCGTCCGTCGAACTCATGAAGGCGCCACCGGACGGCCACAAGCTGCTGGTGGGCAACGGCTCGATGACGATCATGCCGCACGTGTACACCAAGCTCGGCATCGTCGATCCGCAAAAGATGACGCCCATCGGCATCATGCTGCAGTCGCCGCTGGTCCTGGTGGTGCCCGCCACGTCGCCGATCAAGACCTACGCGCAGTTCGCCGAAGAGGTGAAGTCGCGTGCCAAGAGCGGCAAGGGCATCGACTACGGAACGGGGGGCGCAGGCTCGCTGATCCACGTCACGATGGAACTGCTGCGCGAGCGCCTGGGCAACCCGGCGATGAACCATGTTCCCTACAAGGGCAGCAGCCCGGCGATGGTCGACCTGATGGCCGGTCGCCTCGACGCCATGTTCGACGCCACCTCCGTCGTCGCGCCGTTCGTGAAGTCGGGGCAGTTGCGGCCCCTGCTGGTGACCAGCGACAAGCGTTCGCCGATGCTGCCGAACGTGCCCACCGCCGCGGAAAGCGGCATCAAGGACTTCAGCATCATCTCCTTCATCGGCCTGTACGGACCGCCCGGGTTGAGCCCCGAGGTCGTGAAGAAGGCCAACAGCGCGATGAACGCGGCACTGAAGGAGCCGACCGTCGTCAAGAGCATCGTCGATCGCGGGGACGAGCCCGGTGGCGGCTCGCCCGAGCAGCTCGGCGCGATGACCCGCGACCAGTACAAGATGTGGGGCGCCGTCGTGAAGGCGAACAACATCACGGCCGACTGAGCTTCGGCCCCGCGCCGCGCATCAGGCGCTGAGCACTTCGCGCAGGTGTTCGACGAAAGCGCGCGCCGCATCGGGCAGGCGCCGGCCGGCCATGCTCTGTACCTCGAAATGCCGCTCGTTCATCTCGCGGTCGCGCAAGGCACGCGCCACGATCGTGCCGTTCTCGAGCTGCTGGCGCAGCGCGAGTTCGCCGCAGAAGGTCACGGCCTGGCCGTGCGCCGCGTAGTGCACCAATGGGTAGAGGTGGTCGCTGGTCAATGCCGCCTCGAGCGGCAGGCGCTGGCGGGCGCAGCTGATGTTGAGCAGCTGGCGCAGCGTCGACGTGGGCGCCGGCAGCGCGAGCGGGTAATGGACCACCTGCGCCAGCGACACCTGCCGCCGCTCGGCCAGCGGATGCGAAGGCGCCATGACCGCGCACACGGGCGAGGGGTGCCGGATCTCGACGTTCAGGCCGTGCTCCGAGCCCAGGCTCACCGTCACGCCGAGGTCGACCAGGCCTTCGCGCACGCGGCGCGCCACTTCGCGCTGCACGCACATGTCGAGCGAGAAACGGATGCCGGGACAGCGCGCCTGGAACGCCGCCACCAGGGCCGGCAGGAACTCGTAGGCGAAGCCCTCGGTCGCGGCCACGCGCACCTCGCCCTTGCGCAGGCCGCGCAGCGCGAGGATGTCGTCGGTCACGCGCTCGATGTCGAGCCAGGCCCGGCGCGCGTGCGCCGCCAGCAGCTCGCCGGCTGAGTTGAGCGCCATGCCGCGGGCGCGGCGCTCGAACAGGAGGGTGTCGAGCTCGCGTTCGATGCGGCCGATCTGGCGGCTCACGGCCGACGGCGCCACGTTCAGCCGCACGGCCGCCTCGGTGACCGAGCCAACGCGTGCCACCTCCAGGAAGTAGCGCATCGACTCCTCCTGGAGCACGCGCTGGTTGATCGGGCGTTCGGTGCGCGCCCCGGTGCGAGCCGGGGCGGGAGACTTGGAAGTGGGAGATTTCATCGGCGTGGTCTGCGTTGCGCCAGCAGCAACGCAACCTTCCAATCATTGTGCTTGCTACACCGCAGGGCGTGCCCCAGCATTTCCCCTCCCCCTCTTCTCTTCGCTCTACGGAAGGACCCTGTCAATGAACGCTCCCCGTTCGCAAGCGCCGCAGCGGCGCTGGTGCTGTGCCGTCCTCGCGGGCCTGGCCGCCTGCCTCGGCATGGCCCTGCCCGCGATGGCGCAGTCGGCCTACCCGACGCGCCCCGTCACGCTGGTGGTGCCGTACCCGCCCGGCGGCAGTGCGGACACGGTGGGACGCCTGGTCGGCCAGCGCCTGTCGGAGGAACTGGGGCAGCCGGTGCTCATCGACAACCGCCCCGGTGCCGGCACGGCGGTCGGCGCCGCGTTCGTGGCCAAGGCATCGCCCGACGGCTACACGCTGCTGCTCGGCTCGGGCTCGACCCTCACCATGAACCCGGCCATCCGCCCGAACCTGCCCTACGACGCCCTCGGCAGCTTCGAGCCGGTCGCGATCGTCGCGCGCATTCCGCTGATCCTGCTGGCCAACAAGAACGTGCCCATCGGCAACGTCAAGGAGTTCGCCAGCGCGGTGCGCGCGGCGCCCGACAAGTACTCGTACGCGTCCTTCGGCACGGGCACGTCCTCGCACTTCACCGGCGAGATCATCCTGCAGGCGGTGGGCGCGAAGATCATGCACGTGCCCTACCGGGGCAGCGCACCGGCCATGACGGACCTGATCGGCGGCCAGGTGCCGTTCTCGGTGGACACCGTCACCGCCGCCATTCCGCAGCTCAAGGGCGGCAAGGTCAAGGCGATCGCCGTGACCACCCGGCAGCGCTCCTCGCAGCTGCCGCAGGTCCCGACCTTCGCCGAGGCGGGCTACCCCGAGGTCGATGCCGACACCTGGATCATGGTCGTGGCGCCCAAGGGCACCCCCGCGCCGGTGCGCGAGCGGCTGGAGAAGACGCTCGCCAAGATCGTCGCCACGCCCCAGGCCCAGGCGGCCCTGCAGGCCCAGGGCGCGGAGCCTGCCTTCGCCGGCGCCGCCGCCTCGCTCGCGCAGATCGAACGCGAACTGCCGCTCATGCGCGCCGTCGCCCGGCGCGCCAACATCCAGGCCGACTGAGTGCGGCACATTCCGAAAGCCATGACCCAAGCTTCCTCTTCTTCCTCCTCCGAGCTCGTCGAACTCTCCGCCGTGGAGCTGCGACGGCTGATCGGCACGCGCGCCCTTTCGCCGGTCGAGCTGCTCGAGGCCTGCATCGCGCGCATCGAACAGCTCAACCCCTTCGTCAACGCCGTGACCGCCACCTGCTACGAGCGCGCCCGCGCCGAAGCCTGCGCCGCGGAGCGGGCCGTGAAGAGCGGCGAGCCGCTGGGCCTGTTGCACGGCCTGCCGCTGGGCGTGAAGGACCTCGAGCCGACGGCGGGACTGCTGTCCACCATGGGTACGCCCGCCTTGCGCAACCATGTGCCGTCGAACGACATCGAGCTGGTGCGCCGCCTGCGTGCCGCCGGTGCGATCGTGGTGGGCAAGACCAACGTGCCCGAGATGGGCGCCGGCGCCAACAGCCGCAATCCGGTCTGGGGGGCCACGGGCAATCCCTTCGACCCCAACCTCAACGCCGGCGGTTCGTCGGGCGGTTCGGCCGCGGCGCTGGCGCTGGACATGCTGCCGGTGTGCACCGGCTCCGACACCGGCGGCTCGCTGCGCATCCCGGCCGCCAAGTGCGGCGTGGTAGGCCTGCGGCCGTCGCCGGGCATCGTGCCCAGCGTGCGCAAAAGCCTGGGCTGGTCGCCGATCTCGGTGGTCGGTCCGATGGGACGCGATGTGGCCGACGCCTGCCTCCAGCTCGCGGCCACGGCGGGCCCGCATCCGGGCGATCCCTTGAGCTATCCGCTGGAGGCGGCGGCCTTCGCGCGGCCGGCGCCGCTGGACCTGTCGCGCCTGCGCGTGGCCTGGACCACCGACTTCGGCCTGTGCGATGTCGACCCGTCGATCCGCCGAACGATGCACGACCGCATGGCCACCATGCGCGGGCTCTTTGCGAATTGCGACGAGGTGCGCTTCGACCTGGGCGAGGTGCACCGTTGCTTCGACGTGCTGCGCGCGGAGGCCTTCGTCGCCGGCATGCGCGAGGCCTACGAACGCGCCCCCGAGAGCCTGGGCCCGAACCCGCGCAGCAACTACGAGATGGGTGCGCGCATGAGCCTGCCGGACGCGGCCTGGGCGCAGACGGAACAGACGCGCATCCTCCAGCGCTTCCAGAAGGTGTTCGAAAACTACGACCTGGTGCTCTCGCCCACGACACCGGTCTCGCCCTTTGCCTGGACGCAGTCGCATGCGCTGCAGATCGACGGCCGCCCGCAGGAGAACTACTACCGCTGGCTCGCACTGACCTACGTCGTGACGCTGACCACCCACCCTGCGATCAGCCTGCCGTGCGGCACCGATGAGCGCGGCATGCCCTTCGGCCTGCAGGTGGTGGGGCGCTTTCGCGGCGACCTCGCGCTGCTGTCGGCCGCGCAGGCGATGGAACAGGCCTTCGCGCCCGACCCGCGGCTGCGCCGGCCGCGGCCCGATCTCGCACGCCTTCGCAAGGCCGAGCCCGCCCTCGACTCGATCGTGACCGCACCGCCCGACGACCGGCACGCCAGCGTGCCCACCGACGGCGCCCCGGCACCGGTGGTCTGAGGTCCGCGCCGCGTCAGGCGCTTCGCTTCAGCAAGGTCGCCAGGAGGGCCAGGGCCCCGGTCAGCTCGTCGAAGCCGGGGCCGCCCAGGCAGATCCGCAGGCCGCTCGCCTTGTCCTTCGGGTTCACCATCAGGGTCTGCGGCGGGGTGAGCTTCACGCCGGCTTGCGCCGCCGCGGCCACGACACCCTCGGCGGCATCGCGTCGCATCGGCAGCCAGACGTTGTAGGCATCGGGATGCCAGACCAGCTCGCCGGCAGAGAGCAGCGAGACGGCCAGCCTGGAACGCCGCCGGGCCTCGTGGCGCAGATCGCGCTGGACCGAGGCGACCACGCCGGTGGCCAGCCATTCATCGACCACCGCGCACGAGAACGCCGACGGCGCCATGGGCACGTCCTGAAGCAGCTCCTGCGCGAGGCCGCACAGTTCGGGCGGCAATGCCAGCACGCCGACCTGCAATCCCGGACCGAGCGACTTGGAGAGCCCGTTCACATGCAACGTGATGTCGGGCGCCAATGTGGCCAGCTGGGGCAAGCCGTCGGAGGCCGCCGCGTACACGCCGTCTTCGATGATCCAGGCACCCGCGCGGCGGCACACCGCCACGATGGCCCGCCGTCGCTTCGCGCTCATCGTGGCCGTCGTCGGGTTGTGCAGCGTCGGGGTGAGATAGACCGCCGTGCCACCGGCGGGCGCCACGCCGTCGAGCGCCTGTGCGAGCGCCTGCGGCACCATCCCTTCCGCGTCCATCTCGACACCCTGGATGCGACACCCCTTGCGCCGGGCCAGCGCGAGGGCACCGGGGTAGGTGATCCGTTCGGTGAGCAGCACGCCTTGGCGCCCGCACACCAGATCGAAGGCCAGCGACAGCGCCTGGCGTGCGCTGCTGGTCAGCACCAGCTGCGACGGATCGACGCCCAGGCCGATCGTTTCAAGCCAGCGGGCGAGAACGCGGCGATGTTCCAGGTGCCCGCCGGGCGGCGCGTACAGGTTGAAGTGATCCGCGTCGATCTTGCGCGCGATGCCCGTCAACGTGCGCGCCAGCACGCGCGCACCGAGCGCGGCCGGCGGCGCATTCGACGACAGATCGATCTCCCGGTCGCCGTGCGCCTGGTGGATCGCCACGAAGGTTCCCCGGCCCTTGACGCTGCGCGTGAGGCCCCTGCGCTCCAGGATGGCGTAGGCCTTGGTCACGGTGCCCAGGCCGATCTGCAGCGTCTTCGCCAGATCCCGATGGGCAGGCAGGCGATCGCCGCCCGCGAGCCGCCCCTCGACGATGTCGTCGGCCAGGGCCAGCACCACCCGCTCGGTGGCATTCGTGCCGTTGCTTGCCAGACGGGGCGTCCAGGAGGATCGAAGGAGCACGTGCGCGGCCTCGCAAATAAAAGTGTCACGTGACACTTTTTGAATATCTCAATAGTGTAACTTTCACTGCACGGCCTCCATCGCGCTGAAGGCCGCTGAAGACACCCCTTGGTTTTGGAGCACCCGCATGGCCGTCAGCCAGATCGCACTCGTCTACGGGACGTACCTCATCGCCACCGCCAGCCCGGGGCCGAGCAACATGGCCATCATGGGCACCGCGATGCGTGACGGCCGCCGCCCTGCGCTCGCGCTTGCGGCCGGCGTTGTCACGGGCTCGCTCTTCTGGGCGATCCTGGCGGCGACCGGTGTTTCCGCGGTCTTGACCGCGTATGCGCAGGCGCTTGTCGTGCTCAAGATCGCCGGCGGCCTCTACCTGCTGTACCTGGCTTTTCGCGCGGGCCGGTCCGCCATGCGACCTGGCGCCGACGCGGTGAAGAACAGCGCGGAACGCGGCGCATTGCGCTACCGCACCCTCTACCGCCAGGGCGTGCTCATGCACATCGGCAACCCGAAGGCCATCATGTCGTGGATCGCGATCATCTCGCTCGGCGTGCGCCAGGACACACCCGCCGGTGGGTTGCCGGCCATCGTGGGCGGCTGCGTACTTCTCGGCATCATGGTGTTCGGCGGCTACGCGATCGTCTTTTCCACCGCATCGATGATTGCGCTGTATGCGCGGCTGCGGCGCTGGATCGAAGGCGTGCTCTCGGCGGTGTTCGCGGCCGCGGGGCTCAAGCTGCTGGTCTCGCAGAACTGAATCCAATGAATCCCTTCGAAAGACCGAACGCATGAGCATCACCGTCCACATGGTCGACGTCTTCGGCGCCGGCCCGCTCTCGGGCAATCCGCTGGCGGTCGTCACCGGCGCCGATGCCTTCGCCACGCACGACATGCAGCAGCTGACGCGCTGGTTCAACCTTTCGGAAACCGCATTTGTCTTCGCACCCACGCATCCGGAGGCGGACTACCGCGTGAGGATCTTCACCCTCGACCGGGAGATGCCCTTTGCAGGGCACCCCACGCTCGGCAGCTGCCACGCCTGGCTGTCGGGCCAGGGCGCGCCCAGGCAACACGCCACGGTGATCACGCAGGAGTGCGGCGCGGGGCTGGTCCAGATCCGGCGCGACCAGGGACGGCTCGCGTTCGCCGCGCCACCGCTGATCCGCTCGGGCGCGCCGACCGCGGCCGAACTCGACGACACGCGGCGGCTGCTGGGCATCGAAGCCGACGACATCGAGGACGCGGCCTGGATCGACAACGGTCCCGGCTGGTTGGGAATCCGGCTGGCGTCGGCAGACAAGGTGCTGTCTCTGGAGCCGGCCCGGCGCTGGCCCACGCGCATCGACGTCGGCGTGGTCGGCCCTCATGCCGAGGGCAGCGATGCGGCCTTCGAAGTGCGCGCCTTCTTCACCGACCATCTGGGCGCCATCGTCGAAGACCCCGTCACGGGAAGCCTCAATGCCTCGCTCGCGCAGTGGCTCTTCGCCACGGGCGTGGCACAAGACGACTACGTCGCCGCGCAAGGGACACGCCTTGGCCGGCAGGGCCGCATCCACCTGACCCGCGACGACGCCGGCCAGGTCTGGGTCGGTGGCGACACGCGCACGCACGTCAAGGGCGAACTGGACGGCCTCTGATCCGTTCACGCAAGGCCTGCACAGACTTCACTCTGACTTCACCTGCGTTGCGCACACTACTTTTCGACAGCGGTTCGGCGCTGGTAGAGGCAAGGGGAAGAAAAAAAGTAGCTCAGGGAAACGCCTCGATGCCGACCGCTGTCACCTTTCATCGTCCATCGAGAAAGGCGCAGGCGCACTCATCGCAAGAAAGGGCCACGGGCCAAGGATTACCATCGGCCGGGCGCACGCCGCGCCTCC
Source organism: Variovorax sp. GW823-FHT02B07 (assembly GCF_058797695.1). Classification (NCBI taxonomy): domain Bacteria; kingdom Pseudomonadati; phylum Pseudomonadota; class Betaproteobacteria; order Burkholderiales; family Comamonadaceae; genus Variovorax; species Variovorax sp. GW823-FHT02B07. Next base: position 806,720 of record NZ_JBXAJX010000001.1, on the reverse strand, counting down.
CACGCCCATGACCGTCGCCACCGCCCCCGTGCCCCCTGCCATCGCCCAAGAAATGCCCGCCCCCGACGGCCCGCTGTCGCGCGCGAGGCCGGGGCGCGAACGCATCATGGCGGCCATCCGCACGGCGGCGGTGACCGAGTTCAGCCTGCACGGCCTGAAGGGCACCTCCACCCAGGCCATCGCCGCGCGCGCCGGCCTCACCAAGCCCCAGCTGCACTACTACATCGCCGGCAAGGAAGAGCTCTACGAAGAGCTGCTGATGCAGGTGCTGCATGCCTGGAAGGTGGTGTTCTCGTTCGAGGACGCCAGCGACCCGGCCACGGTGCTGGGCGACTACATCCGCAAGAAGCTCGACCACGCGTTCGACAACCCGGAGATCTCGCGCATCTTCACGCGCGAGGTGCTCGACGGCGGACGCAACCTCGACCGCTACTGGCCCAACGCGCAGGCGTGGACGCAGAAGAAGGTCGACATCATCAACGGCTGGATCGCGCGCGGGCAGATGCGCCCGCTCGACGCGCGCCTGCTGCTGATGCACATCTGGGCCATGACCCAGAGCTACGCCGACTACGCGATCCAGACGCGCGTGATGCTCGGCCTGCCGCCCGAGGCGCCGATCGACCGCGAACCGATCGCGCGGGAACTGGTGGCATTCGTCCTGGGCGGCTGCGGCATCAAGGCCTGAGTTCCGCACCGCCCTCGCTCAGCCCACGCGCGCCTCCCAGACCTGGCCCGTCGGGTCGGCCAGCGCAAGCCGCATCATCTCGATGAAGCGGCGCAGGCGCGCCGGCTGGAAGCGCGCGTGCGGGTAGGTCAGGTAGACCGGCAGCGGCGCCACATGCCATTGCGGCACGAGCTGCACCAGCCGTCCGGCGGCGATGTCCTCGTTCAGCAGCCAGGCCGAGCCCAGGCAGGCGCCCAGGCCCATGCGCGCCGCGCTTTGCAGCGCATAGAGGCTGTCGGTGCTCATGCGCGGACGGATCGGCACGCGCGCGATCTCGCCGGTCGGCCGGTGCGTGAGCAGCACCTCGTTGCGATAGAAGGTGCGCAGCGCGAGCCACGGCAGCTCGGCCAGTTCCGTCGCGTGCGCGGGCGGTGAACGCCCCTCCAGCAGCGAAGGCGCGGCGACCACCACGCGCGGAACCTCCGAGACCTTGACCGCCACGGCCATCGCGTCGGTCATCTCGCCGACCTGGATCGCGCAGTCGACGCCTTCGGCGATGAAGTCGGGCCGGCGGTCGTTCAGCAGCCATTCGACGGACACGCGCGGATAGGCGCGCAGGTACTCGGCCAGCGGACCGACCAGCAGCAGCTGGCCCAGCGCATGCGGCGCGACCACCCGCAGCGTGCCCTCGGGCTCGTCGCCGACGCCGCGCAGGTCGGCTTCGAAGGCGTGCCAGTCGGCGATCAGCTCCCTGGCCCGCTCGTAGCAACGCTCGCCATCCTCCGTGAGCTTCATGGCGTGCGTGGAGCGGCGCAGCAGCCGCACGCCCAGCGAGCGCTCCAGCGCCTGCAGGCGACGGCTCACGGTGGGCTGGGTCGCGCCCATCTGGAGCGCGGCGGCCGACAGGCTGCCGGCCTCGACGATGTGAAGAAAGGTCTGCATCAGCTCGATGCGGTCGACGGCAGGTGAAGTTGACATGGACTTGTTCATGCGTTTGGCGTATGGGCATTGTGCGATCCGCGGGACTACCAAGCCAAGCCCCCAACGGGCACATTCCAACCCTTGCTTCGATAATCGAGGGTTAACACCATGTCTTCCATTCAAACCACGCATGCACCGGCCACCGCGCCGGGGCACGGCCTGCCGGCCTCGCTGATCCTGCTGCTGGCCGCCGGCGCGGGCCTGTCGGTGGCCTCGCTCTACTACGCCCAGCCGATGCTCGGGGTGCTGGGCGCCGACATCGGCGCCTCCACCCGCGCGGTGGGCTTCATTCCCACGCTCACGCAGCTGGGCTATGCGCTGGGCATCCTGCTGCTGGCGCCGCTGGGCGACCGCTTCGACCGGCGCCGCATCGTGCTGATCAAGGCAGGGGCGCTGTGCGCCGCACTGCTCGTGGCCGGCGCGGCACCGTCGATCGGCGTGCTGCTCGCGGCCAGCCTCGCGATCGGGCTGGCGGCCACGATGGCGCAGGACCTCGTGCCCGCCGCCGCCACGCTGGCGCCCGACGCCACGCGCGGCAAGACGGTCGGCACGGTGATGACGGGGCTGCTGCTGGGCATCCTGCTGTCGCGCGTGGTGAGCGGCTTCGTGGCCGAGCACTTCGGCTGGCGCGCCATGTTCATCGCGGCCGCGGCCAGCATCGCGCTCATCGGCGCCGCGGCCTGGCGCGGGCTGCCGCGTTTTCGGCCGACCACGCACCTGGCCTACGGCGCCCTGCTCGGCTCGCTGGGCACGCTGTGGTCGCGCCACGGCACGCTGCGCCGCGCGGCGCTGGCCCAGGCGCTGCTGGCCGTGGGATTCAGCGCCTTCTGGTCGACGCTGGCCGTGATGCTGCACGGCGCGCCCTTCCACCTGGGCAGCGCGGCGGCAGGCGCCTTCGGCCTGGCCGGCGCGGCGGGCGCGCTGGCGGCGCCGCTGGCGGGGCGGCTGGCCGACCGGCGCGGACCGGAGCTGGTGACGCGCCTGGGCGCAGGGCTGGCGCTGGTGTCGTTCGCGGCCATGGGGCTGACACCGCTGATGACGCCGCATGCGCAGCTGTGGCTGCTGGCACTGGCCGCGATCGGCTTCGACCTGGGCATGCAGGCGGCGCTGATCGCCCACCAGACGATCGTCTACGGCATCGAGCCCGGTGCGCGCAGCCGGCTCAACGCCGTGCTGTTCACCAGCATGTTCATCGGCATGGCGACCGGCTCGGCGCTGGGCGCGCTGGTGCTCGCTTCTTGGGGCTGGGCCGGCGTGACGGCGCTGGCGACCACCACGGCCACCGCCGCGCTGGCGGTGCGGCTCTGGCCGCGCCAGGCAACGTAGTCGCATCAGTCGCGGGCTGACGCCCGCCTCCCCAGTCCGGTGCACCCGGACTGGCACGTCGCTTGCATAACCTGACCAGTTGCTCTGATTGATTGGTCAAATTCATGCACGTCCGCGTTGCCTGCTGTCTGTCGATGGAAACCAGCGCCCCCGCAGGCCCGGCGGAGGCGCGTTTCGCATGACCGCGCCCGCGCTGCTGGACAACGCACGGCTGCCGCGCTGGCTGCTGCCCGCCGACTGGCCGCAGCGCCACGGGGTGCCCGAACTCGCACGCATCGCCATCGAGGCCGGCCACGTCCGCTCGGTGCGGCCCGCGAGGGACATCACGCCGGGCGCCGGCTGGGACCTCGCCGGCACGCTCGCCCTCCCCGCCTTCGTCGACGCGCACACGCACCTGGACAAGGCATTCACGCTGGCGCGCATGCAAAAGGTGCAGCCCGGCCTGCTCGGCGCGATCGACGCGATGCTGGCCGACCGCGTGCACTGGACGCCCGCCGACGTGCGCGAGCGCGCATCGCGCGGCCTGCAGTGGGCCTGGGCATGCGGCACCGCCCATGTGCGCACGCACGTCGACTGGTGGGAGCCCGACGCGCTGCCCACGGCCTGGCCCGTCATGGCCGAGCTGGCGCAGGAATGGGCCGGCCGGGTGCGGCTGGAGCAGGTCGCCCTCATCAAGCTGCCCCTGTTCGAAGACGCTTCGCAGGCGCTGCGCCTGGCGCGGCTGGTGAAGGCCACCGGACCGCACGCGCTGCTCGGCGGCTTCGTGCACTCCACCAATTGGAGCGAGAACGCGCTGCGCAACCTGCTGCTGGCGGCGCAGGCCTGCGAGCTCGACATCGACCTGCACGTGGACGAGGAACTCGACGTCTCGGCCGTGGGCCTGCAGACCACCGCGCGCCTGCTGCGCGAGATCGGCTACGAAGGCCGCGTGGTCTGCGGCCACCTCTGCGCGCTGGCGGCCCAGCCCGAGGCGCAGGCCTTCGCCACGCTGGACGCCGTGGCACGCGCGCCGATCACCGTGGTGTCGCTGCCCGCCACCAACCTGCTGCTGCAGGACGCCGTCACCGGGCGCACGCCGCGCCAGCGCGGCATCACGCTGGTCAAGGAGGCGCATGCGCGCGGCATTCCATTGCTGTTCGCCAGCGACAACGTGCAGGACCCGTTCTGCCGCCTCGGCAGCTTCGATCCGGTCGAGGCACTGGGCACGGCTGCGCTGGTGGCACAGCTCGACGACCCCTTCGACACCTGGTCGCAGGCGCTGTGCCGCAGCGACTGGCTGGAACGCACGCCCGCCACGACGGCGCCCACGCTGGTCGGCGCCAAAGCCGACCTGGTGCTGTTCACGCAGGCCGACCGCCACGGCTGGCCGTCGCGCAGCGCCACCCGCGTGGTGCTGCGCGACGGCCGCGTGACGCACGGCGACGCATCGCCTTTCTTCCCTGAATAAAGAACAAGCAAGGACCCCCATGCTCCACGGCTACATCCCGCCCCACCGCTTCCTGCCCTACCTGAGCTGGACCGAAATCGCCGCCCTGCCCGACCGCGAGAACACCGTCATCGTGCTGCCGTGCGGCGCGATCGAGCAGCGCGGCCCGCACCTGCCGTGCTCGGTCGACAGCGTGATCGCCTCGGGCGTGATGGGCAAGGCGCTGGAGAAGCTGCCGGCCGAGGTGCGCGCCTTTGCCCTGCCGCCGATCACCTACGGCAAGTCGGAAGAGCACCTGCACTTTCCCGGCACGGTGACGCTCACGGGCACCACGCTGCTGTCGACCGTGATCGAAATCGGCGAATCGGTGTATCGCTCGGGCTTTCGCAAGCTGCTGTTCGCCAACGGGCACGGCGGCCAGCCGCAGGTGCTGGAGATGGCGGCGCGCGAACTGCGCCTGCGCCATGGCGACTTCGTGATCGTGCCGCATGGCGTGTCGCGCCTGCCCAGCGCGGCGAGCCGGCAGGTGAGCGAGCAGGAGAAGAAGCTCGCGATGCACGCGGGCCACTCCGAGACCGCGCTGATGCTCGCGCTGGCGCCCGACACCGTGCACATGGAACGCGCGGTGGCCAACTTTCCGCCGCCCTTCCCGATCAAGCTGTTGTCGGCCGACGGCCGCCCGGCCTGCGCCTGGACCGCGCGCGACTTCGGCCCCAGCGGCGTGATCGGCGACCCGACCAGCGCCACGCGCGAACAGGGCCTCGAAATCCTGGACACGCTCTCGGACAGCTGGGCCCAGGCGCTGACGGAGCTTCATGCGCTGCGCTGGGTCGTGCGCGAGGAAGCCACCTGGGAGCGCGGCCACCAGCAGGGCTTCATCCAGCAGTCGTTCGTGCCGGCCTGAGGCGCGCGCCTTGCAACGGCTTCGTTCTTCTTTTTCATCCCGCCTTCGAGAGGTCCCCACCATGCGTTCCTTCGCTCTTTCCCTGGCCGGCGCCGCCGCGCTCTCGCTCCTCACGGCCGTCGCACCCGCACAGGCCCAGGACAAGTTCACCTACATGACCAACTGGTATGCGCAGGCCGAGCACGGCGGCTTCTACCAGGCGGTGGCGCAGGGCATCTACAAGAAGCACGGCCTGGACGTGACCATCCGCATGGGCGGCCCGCAGGTCAACATCACGCAGATGATGGCCGCGGGCCAGGCCGACTGCATCATGGGATCGAGCGACATCCAGATGATGCAGGTGCGCGAAGGCGGCGTGCCCGTGGTCAACGTGGCGGCCTTCTTCCAGAAGGACCCGCAGGTGCTGATCGCGCACGACGACGTCAAGAAGTTCGAGGACCTCAAGGGCAAGACGCTCCTGATCGGCGCGCAGGCCAACCGCGGCTACTGGCCCTGGCTCAAGGCCCGCTTCGGCCTGAAGGACGAACAGACGCGCCCCTACACCTTCAACATCCAGCCCTTCGTGGCCGACCCGAACACCGCGCAGCAGGGCTACCTGACCTCCGAGCCCTACGCCATCCAGAAGGCCGGCGTGAAGAGCACGGTGCTGATGTTCAGCGACCACGGCTACCCCTCCTACGCGGTCACCGTGTCGTGCATGGACAAGACGGTGAAGGAGCGCAGCAAGCAGGTCGCCGCCTTCGTGAAGGCCTCGGCCGAGGGCTGGAAGAGCTATCTGGCCGACCCGGCACCGGCCAACGCGCTGATCAAGAAGGACAACCCCAACATGACCGACGACCAGCTCGCCTACAGCGTGGCCAAGCTCAAGGAGATGGGCATGGTCACCGGCGGCGACGCGGCCAAGCTCGGCATCGGCGTGATCACCGATGCGCGCGCCAAGGCGAGCTACGACTTTCTCGTGGCCTCCAAGCTGCTCGATCCGGCCAAGGTCGACTTGGCCAAAACCTACACGACCGAGTTCGTGAAGGACGCCAAGGTCTTGCCCTGAACCTCGCCGCGCCATGAACCGCATCGAACCCCACACCCTCGCGCCGCCGGTGGCGCCCGCCGTGCCCGCTGTCGAAATCCTCTCGGCCGAGAAGACCTACCCCAACGGCACGCAGGCGCTGCTGCCGGTGGACCTGTCGATCGCCGAAGGCGAGTTCGTCACGCTGCTGGGCCCCTCGGGCTGCGGCAAGAGCACGCTGCTGAAGATGGTGGCGGGCATGCTGGAGCCCAGCGATGGGCGCCTGCTGGTGTGGCGCAAGCCCGTGGCGCAGTTGCACGACTGCTCGCACAAGATGTCGTTCGTGTTCCAGTCGCCCACGCTGATGCCGTGGGCCAGCGTGCAGACCAATGTGCGGCTGCCGCTGGACCTGGCCGGCGTGCCCCGCAAGGAGGCCGATGCGCGGGTGACGGAATCGCTCGCGCTCGTGGGGCTGGAGAAGTTCGCCAGTGCGCTGCCGCGTGCGCTGTCGGGCGGCATGCAGATGCGCGTGTCGATCGCGCGCGGCCTGGTCACGCAGCCCGACCTGCTGCTGATGGACGAGCCCTTCGGCGCGCTCGACGAGATCACGCGCCACAAGCTCGACGCCGACCTGCTCGAGCTGTGGCGCAAGAAGAAGCTCACGGTGATCTTCGTGACGCACTCGATCCACGAGGCGGTGTTCCTCTCGAGCCGCGTGGTGATGATGGCCGCGCGGCCGGGTCGCGTGGTCGAGCAGTTCCAGATCGACGAGCCCTACCCGCGCCAGGCCGACTTCATGGTCACGCCCGAGTTCGCGCGCCACGCGAAGCAATTGCAGGACAGCCTGCTGCGCGCCAGCACCACAGAAGAAGAGGAGGCCGCGCCATGAAGGCAGCGACGAAACCCGCGGCGCCCCTGCTGAGCCAGCCGCGCGTGCAGCGCGTGCTCTACCCCGTGCTCATCGGCGTGGTGCTGGTCGCACTGTGGCAGTGGATGGTGGTGGCCATGGAACTGCCGCCCTACCTCGTGCCCTCGCCCTGGCTGATGGTGCAGACGCTGGTGACCGACTGGGCGCCGCTGGGCAGCGCGCTCCTGGTCACGCTGAAGATCACGGTGCTGTCTTTCGCGCTGGCCACGGTGGCGGGCGTGCTGATCTCGTTCCTGTTCGTGCAGAGCAAGCGCATCGAGACCGCGCTCTTTCCGTACGCGGTGCTGCTGCAGGTCACGCCCATCGTGGCCGTGGCGCCGCTGATCATCATCTGGGTGAAGAACCCGGTCGCGGCCATGACGGTGTGCGCGGCGCTGGTGGCGCTGTTTCCCATCATCAGCAACACCACGCTGGGCCTGCGCAGCATCGACCCCGACCTGCAGAGCTACTTCAAGCTGAACCGCGCCACGCGCTGGCAGCAGCTGGTGCGCCTGCGCATTCCGAGCGCGCTGCCCTACTTCTTCGGCGGGCTGCGCATCTCCAGCGGCCTGGCGCTGATCGGCGCGGTGGTGGCGGAGTTCGTGGCCGGCACGGGCGGCTCCGGCGCGGGGCTGGCCTACCAGATCCTGCAGGCGGGCTTTCAGCTGAACATTCCGCGCATGTTCGCGGCCCTGCTGCTCATCTCCCTCACCGGCGTCGCGCTCTTCGTGCTGATGGCCTGGCTCACCAAGGTGGCGCTGGGCTCGTGGCATGCGAGCGAACTTTCCCAGGATTGAAATCGACCATGAACGCTCCCGCTTCCGCCATCGAACAACTGCTGCTCGAACTCCCCGACCTCGACTGGATCACCGACGAAGGCCGCGTCACGCGCCTCTCGCAGGACTTCTCCTGGTTCAGCCCGGTGCTCACGCGCCAGCTGAAGGACAAGCGCGCCGACGTGGTGGTGCGCCCGCGCACCGAAGAAGACATCCGCGCGGTGGTCGGCGCCTGCGCACGCCGCGGCGTGCCCATCACGATCCGCGGCAGCGGCACCGGCAACTACGGCCAGACCACGCCGCTCGCCGGCGGCGTGGTGCTCGACATGACCGGCTACAACGCCTGCCTGTGGGTGCAGCCCGGCGTGGCGCGCGCGCAGGCCGGCATCCGCCTGGGCGAACTCGAGAAGCAGACGAAGCCCACCGGCCAGGAGATGCGCTGCGTGCCCTCGACCTACCGCAGCGCGACGCTGGGCGGCCTGTTCGGTGGCGGCTTCGGCGGCGTGGGCTCGATCAACTACGGGCCGCTGGGCGCCCCCGGGAATGTGCTGGGCATTCGCGCGATGACCATCGAGGCCGAGCCGCAGGTGGTCGAGCTGCGCGGCGCCGAGGCGATGCGCATGCACCACCTGTGGGGCACCAACGGCCTCGTGCTGGAGCTGGAGATCGCGCTGGCACCTGCGCATCCGTGGCTCGAGACGCTGGTGACCTTCGACGACTTCGAGAACGCGCTGAACTTCGCGGACAAGCTCGCTCATGCACCGGGCATCGTGAAGCGCGGCGTCACCTTCTTCGCGGCGCCCATCGCCGACCACCTCGCGCAACTGGCAGCGCACCTGCCGAAGGGCTGCCACACGGTGCTGTCGCTGGTGGCCGAGCAGAGCGAGCCGGCCATGATGCTTTTGGTGCAGGCGCACGGTGGCACCGTGAGCTACCGCAAGACGGCCGCCGAAGTGCAGAAGAGCAACCGCACGCTGATGGAGTTCACCTGGAACCACACGACGCTGCACGCGCTGAAGATCGACCCGACGCTGACCTACCTGCAAAGCGGGTTCATTCCCGGCAAGCATGTCGAGCAGGTCATCGAGATGGAAAAACTGCTGGGCGGCGAGGTCATGATGCACGTCGAGTTCCTGCGCAACGCGGCGGGGCTCCTCACCTGCAGCGGGCTACAACTCGTGCGCTTCAGTACCGAGGATCGCCTGAACGAGATCATCGACATCCACCGTGCGCACCAGGTGCACATCAACAACCCGCACGTGAACATCGTGGAAGACGGCAAGGCCGGCGGGCCGCTGCCGCCGGAAGTCATCGAGGTGAAGAAGCGCTTCGATCCGATGGGCTTGCTGAACCCGGGCAAGCTGCGCGACTGGCCGGTGAAGGCGACGACCGCGAACTGAAGACGGCCTCAGCGAGCGCCCGTCAGCCCTTGCGCGCCGCGCTGCTTCGCTGCGCCGGCGCCAGTGCCTTGAGCGCCTGCACGAACTCCTCGAGGAGTGGGGAGCGGTAGGTATTCGGACGTGAGAAAAGCGAGATACGCCTTGGAATCGACAGCGCGTCAACGGGAATCACCTTGACACCACGCGCCTGGGGCAGTGCGAGCACGGAGACCGGGACGATGCCCATCAGATCGGTCGCTGCAAGCACCGGCAGCGACCAGGACGCACTGAAGTGCACCTCGATCGCGCCTTGCGGCGGCGTCGCGCCCGCGGAGCGAAATACCTCGTCCAGCTTCGCGCGCGCGGCCGAATGAACGGACGGCAGCACCCAGGAAAATTTCGACAGATCGCCCATCGTGAGACGGCGACGCGCAAAGACCGGATGCCCCACGCGCGCCACGGCGACGAGCGCATCGGTCAGCAGATCCTCATGCACCAGGCCGTGCGGCATGGATTCATAGGTCGGAATCACGGCGACATCGAGCAGGCCCTGGCGCGTCCAGTCGATCAACTCGTCCGAAGACGCCACTTCCAGGCGCACATGCATGCCCGGGCGACGGGGCTGCAGCGCCGCAAGCGCCGGTGAAAGCACGGCATCCAGAACCGCCAGCGTCGCGCCCACACGGATGAGCCCGGCACGTCCCGCGCGGACGTCGCCCGCATGACGAAGCGCCTCGTCGTGCTCGGACTTCATGCGTTGCGCACGTTCGCGGAACGCGACGCCGAACGGCGTGAGCGTCATGCCGTGGCCCGAGCGCTCGAAGAGACCGAGCCCCATCTCGTCCTCCAGCCGACGGATCGCCTTGGAAAGCGCCGCGGCCGTCACCGTCAGGCTGGTTGCCGCACGGGCCAGCTGCCCATGGCGCGCCACTTCCAGGAAGTAGTCGAGGTCGCGTGCCGAGAATGACATGAATAAAAGTTAATGAAGATTTCCCAATTGGAAACACTCGAATCCTAGCCGTTCCTAGACTGCAGTCGCAATGAGTCCCTCCATGAACCCACCCAACATTGTTCTCATCCTGGCCGACAACCTCGGCTGGGGCGAGCTCGGCTGCTACGGCGGCGGAGCGCTGCGGGGCGCGCCTACGCCACGCATCGACGCGCTCGCCAGCCAAGGCCTTCTGCTGCAGAACTTCAATGTCGAGAGCGATTGCGTGCCGACGCGCTCCGCGCTGATGAGCGGGCGGCATCCGATCCGCACGGGCTGCCTGCAGTCGGTGCCGCCCGGCCTGCCCCAGGGCCTGGCACGCCGCGAGATCACCCTGGCGCAGTTGCTCTCGGCGCAGGGTTATGCGACTGCGCACTACGGCAAATGGCACCTGGGCGATGTTCAAGGCCGTTTCCCGAGCGACCGGGGATTCGACGAGTGGTACGGCATTCCGCGCACCACGGACGAGAGCCAGTTCACGGCCAGTGTCGGCTACGACCCGAGCGTGGCGGACATCCCGTACATCATGCAGGGCCGTGCGGGTGCGCCTTCGCAGAACGTGGAGGAATACAACCTGGATTCGCGCCGACGCATCGACGAGACGCTGACGAGCCGGTCCTTGGAATTCATCCAGCGCAACCACGCGGCACAGAAGCCGTTCTTCCTTTACCTGCCGCTCACGCACCTGCATTTCCCCACCCTGCCTCACCGCGATTTCGCGGGCCGCACCGGCCATGGCGATTTCGCCGATTCCATGGTCGAGATGGACCACCGCGTGGGCCAGGTCATCGACGAGATCGAGCGCCTCGGCATTTCAGAAGACACCCTCTTCATCTTCGCGAGCGACAACGGCCCCGAGTTCCGTGCCCCTTACCGCGGCACGGCCGGTCCCTGGCGCGGCACCTATCACACGGCCATGGAAGGCAGCCTTCGCGTGCCGTGCATCGTGCGCTGGCCGGGCAAGATCGCCGCGGGCCGGGTGAGCAACGAGATCGTGCACGTCACCGACCTCTTCTCCACGCTGGCACGCGCGGGCGGCGCCCGCATTCCCGAGGACAGGCCGATCGATGGCATGGACCAGATGCCCTTTTTCCTCGGCGAACAGAAGTCCTTGCGCGAGGGCTTTCTCTTCCATATCAAGAACGAGTTGCGCGCAGTGAAGTGGCGTGACTGGAAGCTGCACTTCTACTGGGAGCCCGAGGTGAACGAAGGCAAGGGCAAGCTCGAATCGCCCTATCTCTTCAACATCACGCGCGACCCCAAGGAGGAGTCCGATGTGCTCGTCTACAACACGTGGGTCCTGGGGCCGATCCAGCGGCTGGTCCGTGCTTTTCATCAGAGTGCGACAGCACATCCTCACACGGCGCCGGGAGCGCCCGACTGAGGCCGCGGGCTCTCGACGCGCTCGCGCATCTCTCCACCGTCCCAGAAGGCTCACCCATGTCCAAGCATCCAGGCGGCCGCCGAGGCCTCTTTCTGATCTTCAGTGCACTCACGGCGCTGGCTTCTTCTCCAACGCTCGCGCAAGAGAAGTACCCCTCTCGAGCGATCACCTGGGTCGTCGGCTACCCACCCGGGGGCAGCGTCGATGTCGTCACGCGCCTTGTCGCCCGCAAGCTGGAGGCGACGCTCGGCCAACCCATCGTGGTCGACAACAAGCCCGGTGCCACGGGCTCGCTCGCGCTGCGGTATGTGGCAACCCAGCCGGCCGACGGCTACACCCTGGTGACGGTTCCCGGCCCGGTGCTCACGAGCATCCCGATGCCGCAGATCGGCAAGGAGATGAGCGCCATCGCCATGCTCGCCAAAGGCTCCACGGTCCTCGTGGGACCGGCACGGCCCGATGCGCCCAAGGACCTCAAGGCCCTGCTCGCAGACGCGTCCGCCCACCCGGACAAGTACAGCTACGGCTCTTCCGGCAACGGCACCGGCCAGCACCTGACCGGGGAACTCATCCAGGCACTGACAGGCGTGACGATGACGCATGTGCCCTACAAAGGCGGCAACCAGGCGGTGACCGACGTGATCGGTGGACAGATCCCCCTGGCCGTGCTGGGCATCACGCCCGTGCTGCCGCACATCAAGTCCGGCAAGCTCAAGGCGTACGGGGTCTCCACGGCGACCCGTTCTGCCTCCTTGCCCGAGGTGCCGACACTCAGGGAAGCCGGCATCACCAACTTCGAAGCGAGTCAGTGGTTCGTCCTCGCTGCGCGCACGGGCCTCCCGGCAGACCGAAGCGATCGCCTCAACGAAGCGGTGGCACAAGCCCTGAAGGACCCGGAGGTCATGAAAGGCTTCGAGAACGTCGGCATGTTTCCCGAATCCCACAGCGCGAAGCAGACCGCCGACTACATCCACACCGACATGCGGCGCTGGGCAGACCTTGTGAAGAAGAACAAGATCGCGATCGACTAGCTAGCGTGTGGAGTGAACCCCATCGACGGGACTGCAGGGGTCGTCATCCAGACGCAGACATCCCGAGTGAGACGGCGAAGCACAGTCAACAGCCGCCTGGCCAATGAAAAAGGGCGTTCACTGAATTTCAGTGAACGCCCTAGGTCGTTGTGTGGGGCTGGGGTCTATTGAAAGTTCTGGCCTATCCGGCATGAATTCTAGATAGTAGATCGACTTGCAGGGTCTCTATACCCCCGTTTGTACCCCCACTTTCGGATCGGTGCTCATGCACCAAGAATCACCCAGTGGCTCCCAAAGAAAGAGCGACGAAATCACCAGCCAATCTGAAACCTAGTATGACTGGCGGCTGTGCAACGGGAACGGTCAGTCGCCGCTCACCAGGGAGTTCACGGTGTGACACTTAAAGCCGGCTGTGAACTCAGTCAACAACACATCGCTCAGGGCGCCTGCAGTGCCATCAGCGTTGGATGAGCGGCAAAGTCTTCAAGCGATGTATTGAGAAGCGTTGCGAAGGTAATCGAGCGTCCACCGCCTCCTTGCCTCAGCTTCCGAAGTGCGGAATGCCATGCAGCTTGACCTGTGGATTGGAATTCCAAGCGAGACAGGTCGCCGCCCGCTCGACTCCAAATTTCCTGGTCCCGAGGCCCGAGCGGGTACAGGGTTACTAGCGCCGATTCAAGAACCGTCCACGGTTCCTGAGTCGGCACTGCGGATCCCACCTCCACCAAACCGCCAAGCACAGCACCCTTCTTGCCACCTAAGCTCAAGGCGACTGCGAAGTTCAGCTCGAGATCGTCTGCTTTGAAGATTGGATGCTGGTCATCCGGGATCTGCTTCGGGACTTCTTCTGCGACGTAGTTAAAGAGGTCGAAAAGCCTGATGAAGCCGCTACCAGCTTTGTCGGCAGCGCCCCGAAGACCTGCCAATAGTGCTGAGGTGAAGACGCTATTTCGGGCGCCTGGGAACACCGCGGAAACTTCGTCAGCACGGCACGACGCCATGAGCGCACGACCGCTGCCTGTGGCTAGCTTTGCGAATGTGTTCGGCGAGTAGCCTGACTTGAACGCGTGGCCTTTGCCGTCCGTCAGTGACTTCGAGACAGCTGCGCCGCCCGCATGGCAGGCATCGATGAAGACAAGCACTCGCTTGGCCTTGATTCTTGACAGCGCCTTGCCGAACTCCTCAGAACTGATGGATGTCCCCTCTATATCAGAGAGATCGGTGTCTACCGTGACCAAAACGCTGTCTTCATCTCCAGGGATGCCAACGACTGCGCCGTGACCCGAGAAAAATACGCAAACCGTGTCATCGGTGCCAGCGCGGACGGCCAACTCCGCCAGGCTAGTCAGAATCGCCGCCCGCGTGGCTTGGCTGTCCAGTAGCGTGGTTACGTTCGCGGGGTTGTAGCCGCAGTAGGCTGTCGACGTCAGGGTGGCTGCGACGTCTCGAGCATCGTTCAAGATGGCGGCAGGCAAGTCCGAGACTTGCTGGTAGTTCGCCACGCCGATGAGCAGGGCGTGACCTTGTGGATAGCTGGGGGGATTCATAGGTCAAAGGCTTTCTGGTCGCGTCAACGCCATCCGACGATGTCGGTGTCGCTCGCGAAAAGGCTAAGCTTGTCGCTCGCGCTGAAATCGTTGCACATCACTCCCAGCAGGTCGCGGACAAGCGGGCGGCCGCCGTAGCGAAGAGACTTGAGCGCGGAGTGCCACCGCGTCCGACCGTTCTGCGACTGCCCTGGGAGGTCGGAATTCTTGCCCCCCGCGCGGGACCAGAGCTGGTCGTGATCCGGTCCGGTGGGATAAAAGTCGCACGCAATCTCTTCAAAGGCCCGCCACTTGTCCTCGATGCTGGGCTTCGAGATTCCAAGCCTCCATCGCTGGAAATAGGATAGAGAATTTGCGCATTGCTGCAGCGCTGGCGTTAAATCGTGCCGGCCGCCAGCGAGACGGTCGCAGAGATGGTGGATCGCACGGTCCCAGCGTCTGGCGGCCACAAGGACACCAAGCTGGATGGAATCTGCGTGGGGCAGGGAGCGATTGACGCGCAACAGATGGTTTAAGAAGCCCATGAATGCGTCCTCGCGGAACGCGGGTAAGGCACTCACGATTGCCAGGCTTGTTTTCGGTGGAACTGCCGCTCCCTGAAGCACCAACTGAAAATCGGAGCTCGCCAACACTGCGCCTTCGAGCTCGGACTCCGGTGTTGTCATGGCGTTGCCGCTAACCGCGGCGTTCAACCATCCATTGGCGGTCGCTTTCAAGTACAAGTCGCGGTGAGAGGCAGGCAGTAGCGACCAAAGCCGCTCCCGATCCGGTGCCGTGGTCAAGTCGGCGAGTGGTGTCCGTGCCAGCGCTTCAATAAGCCCAGCAAATGGGGCGTTGCCGCTGCTGAGCTGAGCGAGGACGTTGTCTCGGGCATCGACAGGGTTGCTCGGCGCACTCCACAAAGAATTGTTCTTCCCAATGGCTCCAGCCCACACCTTCTGCTCCATCAGGTCTGCGCAACGGATGCCCGAAAGCATCTTCGGATGCGTAACCGAGAGATCACCGCACATTTCTACCAGGCGGTCGTCCTTCAGATCGAGCGTGGTCTGCAACATCTCAGCGGATGTCGCATGCCGGAGTGCTGCTTGCAAGCCAGCTTTGTTATCAGGTTTCCTGTCGACCTTGAGCTGTTGCTCCGCAGCTGCGCGAGGGGACATGAGGGCTGCCAGAGCCGTGCCATGGGCCGTCAGCCATCCCTTTTTTAGCAAGAGCGAGGGTGCTGCAGGTGCCTTAGTGGCGCTGAGCTTCCGAGGCGCAGCTCGCACCAACAACGCTTCAGAAGAGGCGTCAGATGGCAGAATCTCCGTCGCGATGGCGAAAGCCGCATGGCTCAACTCGGCCCATCGCCAGATGGCCTCCCAAAGGCCCGATCCCGTTGTACGCCCCGCAATGAATAGCCCGCTCGTCACTGCTTCGCGCCAAGCGGGGAGAGCAAGGTCGCTGTTGGCAGATGCTTCGACAAGCGCGATCAGATCCGCATCCTCGGTCTGCGCAAAGTCGAGCTTGCTGACCAGAAGGCCTACGGCGGACCAGAGCGCCATCGCATTGTCGAAGCTCGGCAGCTCTAGATTCCTCATCAGCATCAGCTGCTTGCAACTGGCGGCGGGGACCAGCGCCGCGAGTAGCGCGATCAGATTCGCCTTCAGCTCTCCGCCGAGATTAGACCTATTGGACAGGCCGTCGACCAGTCGCACGGCTTTGAGTAGATCGTCAAAGCTGTCGACGTTAGCGATCAGGCTGTGAAGCCTTTCGAGCCTGGCCAAGTCTTTGATGGCGATGGCCTCAAGTCCAAGCTTCCGAGCCAAGTCGACGTACGGCCTCGCGTCCTGCTGACCACACAAAACCGCCGCAGACGGCGATTGAGGGGCCTGGTCGGCCGGATTGACGACACGATGCCTTATCCAACGCGCCTGCAACTGCTCTGGTGTGCACACAATCACCGGCCCAGGCTGGGCCTCTAAATCCTTGGGGCCAAAGCTCAGCCGGAAGGCGAAAGTCTGCCTCATGGACGGCCATAGGTGCCGCCACAGCGCAGCCACCAGCCTTTCAAAGCCAGCTACGCCCAACCAAATCACCGGGCCTTGCTGTTCCGCCAAAGCATTGGCGGCACCGACTAGGTCCAACGGGGGACTCTGAGCCCCGGCTTCGACCTCGATGTCTAGGGCGGTGAGTTCGACGGGGAAGGAATCAGGGGACTTGGCCAATCGTTCAAACAGCGCAGCTAGGTCATCGGCCTGGCACATGGCGTCCAAGCGGACGATCAGTGCGTGAGTCAGCACCATGCCGCCGCGCGACGAGCCAGAGTCAAAAAATGTCCGCGCCAGGACGTAATGCCCATCAAAAGGGAAACCTCGAACAAACGGCGACCACGCCAAGACATCCGGCGGAACGCCGTCGGGGAGATCCAGCCTGGCGGCGACACTCACGGCGACCGACGACTCGGTGCTTGAGCCTTTGAGGCCGTGCCCACGCCCTTCGACCTCTCCGTACAGCGCTTGCTCGACGCGCATCTCAGGCCGTTTCAGCCATCAGTCGCTTGATTGGCAGTGTGATGTCGTTGCTTCTCTCGCCGTCCGGCAGGATTACGTAGCCGAACTCCTCGGGGCCTCGAATGGCGTAGTCCGCATCGGGGTCCTTTTTGCTTAGCGGTTTCTCGAGGGCTGACAGACCGATGACACTGGGCGAGGACCAGTTGCTGCGCACGAAGGCCCAGAACATCGGCAACCTGGCCGCCAACAAGTCAGGCGGCAACTCGGCGGTTTTGAGTTCGTCCCAGCAGCTGAGAAGGATGGTCAGGCGTGGCTTGTGTAGCGGCCTGTCGAGGGAAAACTGCGCGAGATACAGCAGCATCTGAAGAAGCTCAATCATTCGCGCTTGGTCTGATGGCTCAAACGCAGCACGCTCGTCCTGGATTGCTACCGCAGCGAAGGACTGTAACGGTCGCGAAAACAGGTCTTCTTCAGACCGAAGTGAGTGCAGCCGGATAAGGACGACCCAGTCTGTGGCTTCCACAACCCGCTCGCGCCAGGTTGGTGGGATGCGGCGTTCGGTCACCAAATTACGGACCTGTTCACCACCATAGTCCGGCCAGACCAGCTCCGCCGACCGGCCCGAGTCATCTCGAATTGGCCAAACGCTCTCCATGTAGCTGCTGGCTGGCGTGTGGTCGGTCGCCTTGCCTTCGGTCAGGCAGCCAAGCGCGGTTGTGAACGCTTCAAGGTTCGTTGGCGCGCCGTGCATCTGCAGGGCACAGGCCTTGACCATGAGCCGCTTCAGGAACTGAGCGCCGTAGTGGGTTTTGCCGACGTTGGACTCGCCGACCAGCAAGATGGTGTGTTGTTCAGCCACGGTCTACTTCCTGCTGAAACGGAAAAGGGGATCATGTCCGGACGGCGGCGTGGAGGGAACCACCACGCCGGGTCGCCTCGCGCTCACGATCCAATCGAACAGCTTTTGGAAGCCGTCTGCAGGGTCGATTTGCTCGCGCTGAGCCACGCTCACGGTGAACTCAGGGGCGGACGGCGACACGGAGGAGACTGCTCGTCGAATCTGGGCCTCCATTGCTGCAGCCACCTCGACATCCCCCTTAGTCCAGACCAGCGCCAAAGGGCGACCACGCGCTTCGGAAATGGCGCGCTGTGCGAGCAACTGGAAGTCGTTACGCGCTGTTCCCAGCCTAGAGCCGGAGAGTGCTTGCCGGTCCGCAATGAGCAGGGTCACGTCAGCATGCTTAGCGATCCAGCGAGCACCTTCTGCGTCAGGTGTTTCCTGGTTGATGGCCCATTTCCTGAACCACTCCCCTGGCGCATCGGCAAACAGCAGGTCGCGGAGCGTTCCGTCCTTGCGGCGAAACGCGAGGTGCAGCATGCCCGGCGCGCGCGCCTTTCCACTGGGCGTGTGCGGCGGAAAGCGGGGTGGCAGTGGGCCTGGCTTCCAGCGCATGGATGCTGCGACCGCCTCCCAACCCGTCAAGGTATACGAGTTGCTGAAGACGTTGTCCTCGGTCGTCAGTGCACCTCGACCGAGCAGGAGATAGAAAGCCCCGAGGATGGTCGTTTTGCCGGCGCTCTCCGGACCAACGATGCCTACCGTTATTGGTTTAACCCGGCCGCTGACGAAGTTAAGGTCTGACTCCCCCATCGCCAGGCCGCTCCACGGAAGGAGCATCTCGTCCGAGACAGACTCCGCTGTAGCCGTCGGGCTACCGACGCGCTGCCACTCTGGGCACTTTCCCCGATCGAGGTGGCCGAGTGTGCACGTGGTGTTGTCGTCGGCGAAGCAATCTTGGTGCGGGCACTTATCCATTCGTTACTCACCGCCTCTTTGCCCGCTTGCCGATGTTGGGGCTCGTTGCGCGGGCCGCCTGAAGCTCGCGGAACAAGAACGTTCCCCATTCACCAGGAGTCATTGTCGATGAGGCATCCACGCCGCCGAGGGCGCGCAGGGTTGCCGCTTCAATGGTTGCGTCATCCTGGCCGTGGCCAATCAGAGCTAGAAGCGGGCCGCGTCCAACCGGTGCCGGCACGTACTGCGCAGCCAGCGCCCGGAACGGCTGCATGAACACAGCGGTTTTGGCCTCGCGAACCAGCGATGCGACATCGCGCCTTCCGCCACCTTCGCCGTCGGGCTCCACCGGTAAGCAGCGAATCGCTTCCTTCAAGAACGCCGACACGCTTGCAGGCGAAAACGTGGGCACCTGCTCATGAAGATCCAACGCCATCAATGCTGAGGCCTGGAAGGCAGGCATCTCAAGATAGCTTTCGTGAACACTCGGCGAGTACAGTGCCTCTTTCCACCACAGCAGGTAGGTGCGACGCTGCAGGCCGGCGGTGGCGCTGCTGAAGCTCGCTAGCGCTGCGTCGACGTGAGCAGTGACTGACTTGGCGAGCGAGGTCAACGGCGCCGACAAATCGACCGGGGCGGGTGCAAGCTCTTCAGCCATTGCATCCATTGTTTCGGCAATGGCTACGCTCATCTTGCTCGCAAACTCCTGCGACCAAGCCTGAGGGTTGTTCTGGACGTAGTGAGGGTTCGGGTTGTTCGCACCCCATGGGCCGGCAGCGGAATGAATTCTCCCTTTCAGGGTAGGTCGATCAACAACAGGTGGCTCAAACTCAACCTTGCCTGGAGCCGGCGGGGTGTATTTGAGCGGCTCGACCAAAATCATCTCCGGGGTCGCCCACTCAGCCTCTGCACGCGCGTCGACCTTGGTCTCAATTTCGCTGATTGCATCGCGCCATATCAGAGCTTCGTCGCCTGTCTCGGCGTGAGCCAGCGCATTTCGCGCCGCGTTTACGAAGGCGACCGCTATGGCGTCGTCCTGACGAGCAGCCTGGACGATCGCATCCAACAGTACCGCTCGCAGCACGGCCACGGGCCGGCCGGTGAACGCGTTTGATACCGTCTCCCAGCGCTTTCGAACGACCGCCATTGCGTCGTCCAGCACAGGGTCTGACGACGGCACTGACGGATCTGCCGCCACCATTGTGAAGCTAGCGGTCTTGGCGGGCGTCTTTTGCAGCGCACCGGCCAAGTCCTTGACAGCTGTACGCAACTTCTCCAGCTTGGTGTCATCGCTGTTGAGGCTGAACGCCCCGATATCGAGGAACCTCATCAGAAACTCTTCCATCTACAGCCTCCCGACTTTGTGGTGATGTAACTGAATAATACTGCGCCCCATAGATGGGTGGTCTTGTCAGACTGCGCACCGGGCGTTGAGACCGAAGGTTCGCGGGGGGCGTGGCCAGCAAACTCGGGCACTCGCATTCAGTTGCGGGCTTCCTCCCCCCGTACCCGCCGGCTGGTCAACAGCGAACGGCGGCTAGCACCATGAAGACGATTGCCGATTTAATAGTGCTCGTCGATGTTCTTGACGCGCCGTGCTTGCGCCCTTGGCAGCTGACTTGATGGAGCTGAAGTATGCCGCCGACCTCGTTGATACAACGCGACGTTTGCCTCTCAGGCCCTAACCGACGGCACCGACCTGTCAGAGCCCCTCAGATCTCGGTCTGCCCAGAAATTTCGAGGGCGTCGTCGACTTCGATGCAGCGTTAGCGGACTTACAGCCAGTCGTCCATCGAAGTTCGGACACCGCCACGTTCCGGATCTCGAATGCTGCGAGGGTCTATGCGCGCTCGAAACTCCAAGCTCGGCATCAATGCATCCGTTCGACTTGCTTGCTTGCTTCACGTACTCGGTGCACCATGCTCACGCTGGCGGAATTGACATGGCCATGGAAAACAAGATTGCGGTACTTGTTGATTTCCATGAGTTCTGCAAAGAAGCCCTGCTCAATCTTCTCGTTCTTTAGTAACGCCTCGATCATCTGCCTGAAGGAATATGACATTCGGGGCCCTCCCCTGCTTGGGATGTAGAGATCTCGACTTTGCAGATACTCGCGGACTAAGCGTTCCAAGTGGAGAAACTCTGCGAAGAATTCAGCGGATGAAATTTGTGGCTCTAAGACAGCAGACGCATCCAGTTCTCTTTTGAGTTCCTTCTCTGCCGCCTTCTCGTACTTGCGCGGGTCCACGATCGACACGACAAACCAGAGTCCTCCGGCGACCGCCGCCAGGTCAACTATTGCAACAACTCCTTGCAGCCATACGGAGACTGCAGCGTTCGATCGGTTCATGTATACCACCACGAGACTTAGAACGATCGCTGCGCCGGTTAAGCAGGCCAACCCTGTAAGCCATCTGTGGTGGGCAATCTTGAGTCGATTGAGCACCTCCTCCAGCGAGTCGTCTCTTTCACGTGCTGACTCCATGAGCGTATGGACGAGGGCATAACCAGTGAGAAGAAAGGCAACAAAAGCGGAAATGCTCTGTGAAGCCGCACTAAATGTCCAAAAAACAAAATCGTTGTTCAACTCAGTCCTCCTATGAAGCTACGCAATGTGTGACGCCACAAAGCAACTGTACCCGGGCCGCCGTCTAGGGAAGTTAAGGCAGCTGCCAACAAGCAGATCTGCAAGGCGTTGTTGCATAACCCCGCGGGAGTGGTCCCCGATCGTGGTTAGGCTAGGCTAGACAGATGAGCAAGCCACCGCGGGCGAAGTACCGCACGACGAACTGGAGTGAGTACAACGCGGCGCTCAAGCGCAGGGGATCCTTGATGGTTTGGCTCGATGCCAACCTTCAATGGCTGGCTCCTGCCAGTGGTCGCTCAGGCCGGCCCGCTGTGTTCAGCGATGCTGCGATCCAGTTCTGCCTGACCTTGAAGTGCATGTTCGGGCTGGGCCTGCGCCAGGCGACGGGCCTGGCCGAGAGCCTGATCAAGTTGGCCCACTTGGACTGGGCCGTGCCCGACTACAGCACCTTGTCGCGGCGTCAGAAGACATTGAGTGTGGCCATTGCCACGCGCCGCAGCAGCGCGGGCCTACACCTGCTGATCGACAGCACCGGCGTGAAGATGCTGGGCGAAGGCGAATGGAAGACGAAGAAGCACGGTGCCGACTACCGCCGGCAGTGGCGCAAGGTGCACCTGGGCATCGATGCGCAGACGCTGGAGATCCGCGCCATCGAAATCACGGACAACGCCATTGGCGATGCGCCGATGCTGCCGGAGTTGCTGGCGCAGATTCCTGCGGGCGAACAACTGCATTCGGTGAGCGCCGATGGTGCTTATGACACCAAAGCGTGCCACGAGGCCATTGCCAGCCGGCAGGCCGCGGCGATCATCCCCACACGCAAGAACGCCAAGCCTTGGGCGGATGGCAAAGCTGGGGCGCAGGCAAGAAACGAAATCCTGAGGGCGACACGCAAGCTTGGTCGTTCAATCTGGAAGAAGTGGAGCGGCTATCACCGCCGCAGCCTGGTGGAGACCAAGATGGGGTGCTTCAAGAGACTGGGCGAGCGCGTGATGGCACGGGACTTCCAGAGGCAGGTGACCGAGCTACAGGTACGGGCATCGATCCTCAACAGGTTCACCAGTCTGGGAACGCCTGAGACTGTGCGCGTGGCATAGCTGCGTCTGGGGTAAGGGGAGGCTCGCCCTGAATTCGGGTTATGCAACAGCGCCCTTGTGAAGCATGAGATGCCCCGCTGAGCATCGCGGACATTTCCAAGCAGGCAAGTTGTCGACGGTAAAGGGTTTACTGAAGGGGGCGCGGTCCATGGTGCGATTGTTGCACCGGCCACTTTGCGACCTGCAAACACAGAATTCCTGAAGTCGGCACCCCAGCAAGTGCATCGGGGCCTTCGCGAGCCCGTGCCAGCCGAAAAGGAGCCGTCGGCTGATTGGAGCTCGAATGACCGCGATCAGTCTTCAGGAGACTTCGATTCATCCGTTGCACGAGGGGCGCCAAATCCTGGGGCAATCCCTCCGGCCTTTCCACCAAGAGGAGCAGGCCCGACGCCTGCGCCAACTGGCATTGAGCGTCGCGGTTGCCCATAGAATCTTTTGCATCGCAAGGCATGCGAATGAGTGGTGTACATCCTCGCACAATGAACGACCTCGGCTTGTCGAATCCCCTTGACCCACAATCAGCCGCGTCTGATCCCCGCGAACTTCGGGCTCAATTTGTTGAGTTGCCCGACAAGGGCTTTCTCACCTGCACTGAGTTGACGTTCGTGATCGCCGACGCGGAGGTCGGCCGACTCGAGGCGATGCCGCCTTCTTCTGATACGCGTGCCACCTGGGTGGATGCACTCACTTCCAGCCCCCTGTACCCACGCTCATACTCTGCGCGCCAACTGATCAAGCGACGCAGGCAAGAGCAAGAGGCAACGCTCTCGGGTGAAATTCTGCAGCCGTTGATTTCGCCAGAAAGGGAGCGGTGGCTGGATGCATGCGCGCACCGCCTGTACGACCTTCAGGCCTGGGTGACCCGCGAGAAACTTCAGATCTTCACCGCATCCCGGACGAAAGCCCTATCCCCAGCGCCGGGAACTTATCTGCGTCGAGAGGATGCCGTCCGGTATTGCCTGGAGTCCGGTTTCGAGATCAGGGAGCGCGCGGTCGCCGAGAGTCAGGCATCGGAGAACGCACCGACGGCACCAACAGTCGCAGAGCCGAGTTCGCATGAGGGAAGCCCCCCGGCACCGAAAGTGCATCGCAAGCCGGAAACGAATGCCGGTTCGGGAATCGTCGTTCCATCGGTCGCCGCGAAGCCAAGCACGCGGCTGTTGCGCCCCAAGGAAGCCATCACCCGCACTGGCCTTTCGCGCTCAAGTTTCTACGAGCGGCAGAATCCAAGGAGTCACTATTTTGACGCCGACTTCCCAAGCCCTGTGCAGCTTGGGAGAAGTGCTATGGGTTACCGAGAGGACGAGCTCGATGTTTGGATCGCATCCAGACCTTCGAGGAGTTCTGAGTTGCGGGCACAGCCCAAGGCCAAGGCGCACATCCCCTCCCCAAAAAACAGCGTCAAACCTGATGACCGCACTCTGACAAAGAGCAGCACAGATCAGCTCGCCGATTTCATGGGCAGACCCCATGAAGTCTCTCCTCCCCTCCCCGGGTTGCCTACACTGCCGCCGGGACCAAGCGGTGAGCCAACTCGAATCGAGAGCTCAGGCTCAGGCTCAGGACCGGCACAGGCACTGGCAACATCAGCGATCGCCAATCGCAAGCCCGGTGAGATCTGGACGCTTGAGCAGATTGAAGAGCTTCGGGCCCTTGATGCCAAGGGCCTTAGCTCTCGCCAGATCGCGGCACACACCGGCGTCAGTAGCGCACGGATTCGGGTGCTACTGGATAGAAGTCGAAAAACGAAATCCCCAGAGGCACATTCACCTCCGACGAGGCAGTCCCTCTTCCCTACCTAGACGAATGGGTCTTCGGTCGACGAGTAGAGCCACATCTGCAACTCGGACCCTAGCAAGGCCGAAACCTGTCTCCCCATAGGCAGTCGCACCTAGTCGTTTTCAGTCTAACGGGCCTTGCAACTCCCGAATGGTCCACCCGCAACCCCGTTGCAGCTTGCCTGCAACCCCTATTGCAGCCATAAAAACTCCATCCTTATCAACTACGGCTTCCGCCGATAACGAGGTCACGACAGCGTCGGGCCTCGAAAGGATGGCGTCCAATGAACGCAGAATCTCCTCCCCCGCTCCAGGCGCTCCTGCAGATGATACGCAGCCGCTATGAACACCTCTGTGCTCCTGCGATGTACGCAGACTTCCAAGCCCATGTCACACGGATGGCGGCCGCTGTCTTGAATGGCGCGCCCGGCGACGCGCGCATCGATTCGAGTGCCTCCTTGCTCGGACAATTGACGCTGCATGTCCCGTCCTTCTACAGCGTTTACGTTGCCCCCGGATTGGCACAGGAGATCACCAAGAAGAAGGCCAAGCGCATCAAGGAGCTCATGGAGCCTTTAGAGCGTGCCCTGCTCCACTGCATGACAGCCCAGCTTCCCATGCTGGCGCCTGTGATCGGTGCACCGGACCATGCTTTGGTGCACATCAAGGCGCACGATAGCATCTTGCAGAAGCATGCCGATGCCGATACGACCACGCGCGAGGGACGCGCCTATGGCGGCTGGCGGCGCCACCAGAACCACCGCAGCCTGCTCACCCAAACGCCCAATCTTCTGGGCAGCTTGGTAGCTGATCCGGGCTGGATGAGCAAGAACCGTGCGGCTGAAGAGGTTGGCGCATATCTGTGCAAGCAGGGTCGCGACAAGCACTTCAGCGTCTCTAGAAGCCCAGCCACATGGAAGGAGACCGTACTCAAGTACATGCGCAAGAACCCGGAAGCAAAAGCCGCCTTTGAACGTCATCGTCGCAAGCCCTAGCTGGTCTTGCTGCAGGTTAGCTTCCGCCACCTCCGCCGACAGCACGTTTTCGGCGGCGCTCGTATGACAATGCATCCGACCAACTCTCCACGTCGGGCTACTGCTTTCGCTTGGCGCCCCCCGGCGAGGGTTGCTTGTAGCGGCGGCTGATCACAAACGCCTTTCCGGAAGTCTTGTAGCGCATCCAGAAGTCCGTCTTGGTCAGGTAAGAAGCCGCCAACTCCAGCAAAGCCTGGCGTACCACCAGGTTGGAGTAGTGGATGCGCCCCAAGACGGGCTTCACGTAGTGCTGAGCGTTGCAGTTGAAGTAGCGCCCCTCCCCTTCGGTGATCCCCCACTCCCAATGCTCGCCCATCTTCTTGGCGATCCCCGCGCCATCCTGGGCGATGTGCCCGTTCAGGAACACCAGCAGGTGGAAGTGGAACCCCGTCTCCGTCCCGTACTCCATGTTGCGCATGTAGCGCACCAGCGGGTAGTGCTCGCGCAAGTAGCGCTCAAACTTCACGATATAGCGGTAGGCCTCGCCTTCCGACACAGCCGGCGCGTAGGGGTAGCCTTCCAGCGGCGAGTGGAAATGCAAGTCCAGGCGAATGGTCAAGTTGTCAGCGCAATCCTGGAATGCTTCGTCCACGGCCTTCTTCATCGACTTTGCGCGCTTGTCTGAGCGGCGCCGCGCCGTGTCCAGCGCCTTACGCACTCCCCCGGATACCCAGCCCTGGCGAATATCTTGCACTACTGCCTCCAACGAGGCCAGTAATACACGTGCCGCTTCGCCGGCATGCCCCTCCCAGAAGCTGAGCGCCATGGGGTCTGAGATGTGCTCTTCGACGCCGCGTCGCAAGAGCTCGTACAGCGGGTTCATGTAGTTGTGCGCCAGTGCCCCCTGGATGTCTGCAAAGGGCAACTGCATCGCCCCCAGCAAGCGCTTGCCGTCGTGGCTTGCGCGGATCACCAAGCAGGTTCCGCCGCTCTCCTTTTCCAGCCAGAAGACTGGTCCCTCCGAGCGAGCGATGACGTATGTCATCAGCGCGGCATGCTTGACGTCCGAGGCGTACTCGTGCTCCTTTCCCAGGACGGTCGTCTGGGCGCGTTCCCCGTGCTTGTTAAGTCCGTTGATATACACGTGACGCTCAGGCGCGTGACGGTTGAAGAGCTTGCGCTCGTAGCCTTTCGAAATCATCGTTGTTCTCCTATCGCATCAGGCCATGAGCTTTCCTCAAGGACTGAAAGTGCTGCCTCACCCAAAAGAAAAATGGCGAGTAGCGTCGTGCTCCACCTCGTGCGGGCATTTCAAATTCAAGGGTTCATGGTCCTTGATGTGTGCATGGATTCTTTCGTCTCTCGACGATTTCATCTCCTCTTTGGGAAAACTGCTGCACTGCTTAATGGCAGTGCCTCTAACAAGACCTTCTCTTGATACCCCTAGGAAGGTCCGATTGGTTGACGGGTATGGATCTTCATGATCCTGAACTCAGGCTCTTTCAAGAGCATTTGCTCACTTCGATCGCCTTCAAATGTCGACTGCAAAACGGCAGTCGATAAGTCTCTACACCTCCTTCTGGAGCAATAACATAGATACCGGATCTCGGCCTTTACACATGCGCGATCGCAATCAGCATGGGCATCAAATTTCTCCGGCCAGACGTGCACTTCCTCTCCTTCCTCTCGTCGTTGACTTGGTCACCGATGGGCTCACCAGAACATGCTGTTCATCGACCCTGCACACGGGCCGATCAACAGCGCAGAACATGAATCATGGACGAGCCAACTTGGAGTAGATAGAGGCTACAGCTCAACCTGCTTATATGTTTTGAGCAGATCCCCCTCCGAGAAGGTTAGGTAGCGGCCGATCGACAAGAAAAAAAGGAGCTTCTTGTTGATCTAGTTCCTGGTCGGTAGATGCAAGACAGTCATCCCCTTGCGAGTCTCGCCTCACGCATCGATTGCCCTCTCGAATCGAAGCTTCGAAAAAAAGGGGAAGGTGCTGAACGAGCACACGTCAATTCAGCTGAAGCAACTAGAACGAGGAGGTGCATTCATCTAAATTTCTCGAGGTGCCACATGACAACGCGGCCCGTATCGCGAATGCGGCTTGGTGTATCTGTAATCGACCTCGGAATGTATTGATGTATCTCCCCGATGACCCCTACCCGGTGCTTTCGAGCGGGCCGCTGATCTCCAGCGCAGCCATCGAGCACAGCCACAACACCGACACTGCACAAGCCATTCCGGCCATCGCTGCAATGACTTCCTCTGCTGCGGCTGTCCAGGATCACTTTGATGTCCAGCGCCCGGATCTGGCGCCGTCGCCCATCGCCATGCTCTCCTTCATTTGCGCCCAATCGGGTGAAGGCAAGAGCACGGGAGCCAAAGTGTTCCTGGAGCCCCACGAGCGCGTGCAGATGCAGTTCGACGAGCAAGCACAGGATCTCCATGAACTCGAAGCCTCGCGGCTTGTGTGGAAGGAGGAATTGGCCCACAAGCGTTCCGAGGTGCGGCGCCTTCTCGCCGAAGAGAAGTCGACCGCGCAGGCGCAAGCAGCCATCGTCGCGCACCTGCGCAATGAGCCAAAGGCGCCGCCGCGAATCCAGCTGCTCTACCAAAACCCGACCCCAACCGGTTTGCGACGTGGCCTTGCAGCCTGGCCCTCCGGGTTCATCGTCTCCATGGATGCAGGCCAGATGCTCAATGGAGCAATGGGCAAGGACTTCGATTTCATGGATTCCACGTGGGATGGCGACACGAACCGGTCTGCAACCGCCGAGCACTCCTTCACCATTTATGGCCCTCGCCTTTCGGTTCTGTGCTTCGTGCAGCCGTTGCCCACGCTTCGGTACTTCAAGCGTCGCGGCGAAGAAGCGCTAGACACAGGTTTTTCTGCACGGGTGGAATGGGCATACCTACTGCCTAAAAGAGCAAACGATCACCCCCCGTATTCGGGACCGAAGAGGCACATCGCCGTTCCGGCGTACCAATCGCGCACCATCTACTTGTTGGAGGAACGCATCCGCACCCGTAGGGCAGGAAACAAGCCACGGCGTGCAATCCCATTCACGAGGGATGGGGCCGCATATTTCCGCGACCTGCGTCAACGCACCGTCTCGATGTCTGCACCTGGAGGGGCTCTTCAACACCTCGGAGGCTACGCGGCCAAGCTTGCGGAGCGCGTAGCCCGTTATGCATGCATCATCCACATGTTCAACGATTTTCCGGGCTTCATCAATGCGGAAACACTCGCCCATGCTGAATGCATCGTCCAGTGGCATTCACGCCAATTCGTGCGCTTGATCACGGAGACGTCGCCGCAAACCCGAGCCCAGTATGACGCGCTGCATCTGGAACAATTGATCGGGCAAGCCATCTATCGTGGCGAGATGATCCGGCTCGCGGACTTGTCGCACATCGCTCCCCCGGACTGGGGACGCCCGCGGCGCATTCAAGCTTGGCAAATTCTTCAGTACTCCGGGCGGGCTTGCCTCAGGCAATTTCGACGCATTTCGTACGTCCAGTTGACCTCAATGCCGCAGCTTCTGCCCCCCTGAAGCATGGGGCGAAAAGCGTCACTCAGCGATAAGTAGGCAGCTCCCCGCCGCGTGTATTTCGACATCGATGCTTCCCATGGTGTGTCATCAATCCGCCCTCCGGGGAACGTTCAGTTGGGGACGTTGGTGCGGCTGGTGAATGAGGAACTGCAGCAATGTATCAAGGCTTCGGATGGGCCGACCGGCTGCAACGGTTAAAGGTTGTCCGACACCCGCCCTCAGCCGCTGTCGTACGAGGGCTCGTGGTGTTGCACGGCAGCACTACGACATCTCGGCGGCGGCCGGCGCCTCAGGCTGCAGTCGATCGCCTTGGCGTGGCGCCGCCGTCCCCGACCTGAGGGGCAATCTGTGAGGGTGCGTCTACCAGTTCTCGGGTATGGCCGTTTGCGCTGTTGCTCACTAACATCGCCGGCCGTAACAAATGGCAGGGCCTTGCGAGAACATGAGATGGCACGGATCGGAGCCTCGGCTCCACTCAAGCGAAATTCTTCTCCGCGTCGCAGGCGCGCTGGTGGCGCTAGTCGTTTCAGGGTGCGGCGGGGGTGGAGGTGGCGGCTTTTCCCCGATCTCGGTGCCGCCCCCCGCCCCCGCGCCCTCTCCTGCCCCAGCGCCCCCAGCCCCAACTCCCCCCGCACCGACCTATACGATCGGCGGCAAGGTCACGGGGCTGCTCGGCGCGGGGCTTGTGCTGCAGAACAACGCAGGTGACGACCTGCCCATCGCCACCGATGGCCACTTCAGTTTTGTGACACCGCTTGCCGATGGTGCGAGCTACGCTGTGTCGATCAAATCCCAGTCGAAGATCCTGACGCGCGTGTGTACCGTAAGCAACGGCAGCGGAACGATCGCGGCGGCCACGGTGAGCGACATCCAGGTCGTCTGCGCCGAGCCTCCTTCACGCTTTGCCTACGTGTCGAACGGCAACAGCGACAGCGTGTCGGCCTACGCCGTCGATGCGACGACCGGCACCCTGCGCCCGGCAGCAACGCTGTCGGTGCCAAGTCCGTACGCGTTGACCATCGAGCCCTCGGGCCGATTCGTCTACGTGTCGAGCGCTTTGGGCAACGGCGTGTCGGCGTACGCGATCGATCGCACGACGGGCGACCTGCACCCCATCGCCGCCCCAACTGTGGCGGCGGGGGGAATCTCAGCGGGGATGGCGGTGGATCCCACTGGTCGCTTCGCCTACTTCGTGAATTTGGTGGGCAACAGCGTGCGGGCTTTCAACATCGACCCCGAGACGGGTGCGCTGAGCGCGATGGCGGTGCCGTCCGTGGCGACCGGCAGAGCGCCTTACGGTATTGCCATCGACCCCACGGGCCGCTTCGCCTATGTGGCGAACATCAGCGACGCCACCGTGTCGGCATTCAACATCGATGCCACGTCCGGTGCGCTGAGTCCCATGGCGATCCCCACCGTGGCGGCCGGGGCCGGAGCCCGCGATATTGCCGTGGATCCCTCCGGCCGCTTCGCCTACGTGTTGAATCAGGGCGACAGGAACATCTTGGCTTACTCCATCGATCCCGTGTCGGGGGCACTGGCGCCGCTCGCAACAACACCGCCTGCGACAGGTCGCGCTCCATTCAGCATCACCGTGGACCCGAAGGGACGCTTTGCCTACGTGGCGAACCTAGACAGCCATGACGTGTCGGCCTATACCCTGGACGCCTCGACCGGTGCGCTGGCACCCGCAGTGACGCCAACCATTCCCACAGGAAATCGTCCTGCCTCGATTGCGATAGAACCGAACGGGAAGTTCGCGTATGTGGCGGACAACACTGACAACAACGTGTCGGTCTACTCCATCGATGCGGTGTCGGGCGTGCTGAATCCACAAGTGGCACTGACAGTCATGGCAGGACGCTCGCCGAACAAGATTTTCTTGTCGAGGTGAAGAAGTGTCATTGAATCGCTGTACGTGGCCCGTCCGGCACGAGGTGCTGGCGCCATGTCCGCGTCAGTCCTCCGGCAGAAACGCCTGGTTGTAGACCACCTCCCACAGGTGCCCGTCCAGGTCCTGGAAGTAGCCCGCGAAGCCACCCCAGAAAGTCTTCTTCGCCGGCTTCACGATGGTCGCGCCGGCCGCCTCGGCCTGCGCCATCGTGGCCAGCACCTCGGCTTCGCTGCGCAGGTTGTGGCCAATAGTGAAGTCGGGCGAGGCGCTGCCGCGGCGCGCGATGCCGCTGTCGTGCGCCAGGCTCTCGCGCGGCCACAGCGCCAGCTTCAGGCCGGGCTGCAGGTCGAAGAAGGCAACCGCGCCGTGTTCAAATTCTTGGCCGATGACGCCCGGCGTCGCCAGGCCCAGGCCGTCGCGATAGAAGCGCAGCGCGCGCTCCAGGTCGTCGACGCAGAGGGTGAGAACGGAAATACGGGCTTTCATGTGTGGGGCTCCTGGTTTGCTGTCCAATCGAAGCCTCCAGCTTGCAGCACGTCATGCCCGCCGACTTGAACAAAACGGCCACACCGCTCGCCCAGGAGGTGGGTCACTACGCCGAAATCCCGGTGCCGCCGCCCTTGCGTGGCATCTTTGCCTGTCAGTGGATGCATGTGCTGCCTACTGATGCCGACGGCACGCCGCTGCTGGTGGTGCCCGACGGCTCGATCGACCTGCAGTGGATCGATGGCGTGGTGCGCGTGGCCGGCCCCGACCGGCAACCGCACGCCGAAGCGCTACGGCCCGGCGCGCAGGTGCTGGGCCTGCGCTTCCATCCCGGTGCGGCGGCCGCATGGCTGGGCATCGACATGGATGCGCTGACGGATTGCCGCGTTGCACTGGACGATCTGTGGGGTTCGCGTGCGGCATGTCTCGCCGCCGATTCGTCCACAGAATTCGTACACAGGGTGGCCGCGCGGCCAGTCGCGGACCTCACGCCCGATGCCGCAATGGCCGAAGCCTTTTGCCTGCTGCAGGCCGGTATGGCCCCCGCAGACTCGCCGCTGCGCTGGCTCTGCGAGCGCTTGCAGCAGCCCGAGCGCACGCTGCGTCGCCGTTTCGTGCAGCACTTCGGCTACGGCCCGCAAACACTGGCACGCCTGCTGCGCTACCAGCGCTTCCTGCAGTTGGCGCGCGCAGAGCCATCGACACCGTTGGCCCAACTGGCCGCCGAAGCCGGCTACGCCGATCAACCGCACCTGGCGCGCGAAAGCCGTCGCCTCGCGGGACGTCCACCCTCCACGCTGCCACGCGATTGACTCAGCACGCGGCCACCACCCACCCCTTGGGACCGGGCACGCGCTTGCGCCGAGAGGCCCAGACGCGGTTGTACTTTGGAGAGTGGATCCTTCGTAGATCCCTCTCAACGTACTGGCGCCGACCGGAAACTGAGCCGATCTTGTAAGTAGTGCCGTCTGGTGCGCTCCTTACCTCATCATCGGCACTCACACTCGAGGTCGGCCGTCTTATCCTTTGGGGTCGCGGGCCCTCGGTAAACGAGGTAGCCATCTCTCTTGATCTCTGAGCACTTCTGAATACAGGCCTGTTGCGGCGTGGGAAAGTCGCGTCTTAGATACCCGACAAGCCATGGCAATCCTGCTATGACTGCAAGTACCAACAGGAGGATCGCCGCCCGGCGAGTATCCATGTTCATGTTCAGAACGTAGCCCCGCGCTTGCAGAAGCTCTGTGCTATCGAGTGGTGAGACGTTCCGCAATCTCGCGTGCACCGAGTTCTCGCACTGCCGCAAGACTCTCGAGTTGCGCGGCCCGTGGACGCGCCTTGCCTTGCTCCCAGTGGTAGATCGTCTGTCCGGACACACCAACCAGCTGTCCGTAGCTCGCAGCAGATAGTCCCAACTTTGCGCGATGTGCCGCCAACCTGGAAGCACTGAAGCGGCGCTTCGTCACCTCGCCTGCATCACCACCCGAATCCGGAGCCGTGGAAGAACGTACCGCGCCCTTCGCGACGCGGCGCAGCTCCTTTTCTAGCGCACTCACTTGACGGCGGAGGTCAGCAATGGACGAACGATGTGCGACCGATGCTTTCTTCAGCGTTTCAATCTCGGCGCGCACTTCTTTGCGAGCTACGCGGGAAATTTCAGCTTTGAGAATCGAGGCGATATTTGGCATGAGCGCATTGTGCCGTTTTCTGGTTAGTTGGAAGCTTGTCCAAGATGGCAGCTTCGAACGCC
Source organism: Variovorax sp. GW823-FHT02B07 (assembly GCF_058797695.1). NCBI lineage: Bacteria > Pseudomonadati > Pseudomonadota > Betaproteobacteria > Burkholderiales > Comamonadaceae > Variovorax > Variovorax sp. GW823-FHT02B07. The sequence continues at coordinate 773,991 of NZ_JBXAJX010000001.1, read as the reverse complement.
TTCTGAGCGATGAGACCTTCCGCTGTAAGACAATACGAGAACTGTCAAAAAAAGAGGTCGTAGCTGACCGTCTGGGCACTCCTTCACGAAACGAGTTCGTGAAGGAGTGCCCAGACTTTCTTTCAACCGATTTCCTTACGGCCACGATCGCTTCGCCGATCAAACCCGTATGCGTTCGTCAAGTTGGCCATCTGACTCTCAGCCTCCACGGCCCGCCGCACCTCTTCCAAGCGGGAGGGATCAGATTTCTTGCGTGCAAGCATTGCACGGTCCACTTGGTTGAGGAATTCTTCGTCGAACAATATCTCCGCTTCTCGCGCCTGTGCACTTGAGGCTCTCGTCTCATCGACGTGCCTCACCGGGGCGTCTCCCTGAGGAAGATCGCAGCGACGCGCTTGGCCCCTACTCCATGAGCAGGAAAGCCCACGATGACAGCGCGATCACGCTGCTGACAGATGCCGCAATTCAGGCAGTCAATGTTGCCCAGGCTTGCTGGGCACACAACGACCCGACGGCCTGCTGGCGTCCGCACCGGCTTGGTGGCGCCCTGCGGCAGAATCACGACGACGGGTGCGATCCCCAGGCTGGCATGGCTGTCGGCCTGAGCCAGCGTCTGTGCACTCAGGTTGACCGTGAAGCCGAGTTGATTCGCCTGCTGAATGGCTGCGCCGTTCGCTGGCGAAGGCGGGTAGTGGGTGTAGGTGAACCCGCGTCGTCCCCTGTTCGCCCTCGCGAGCCTGACCAGTAACCCCGCATCGATCACGCCGGGCGACGATGGCGTCAGGTCCCCAGCCTGATTGTGGCGCCACAGCGCGCGACGACGCAGCGTGCTGATCTCTTGCAGCAGTTCGTCGAAAGTCGAGCCGCGTGAGCCTTCCGAGACGGCTTTCCAGTGAATCGCCAACGGCCCGCTCTCGGCATAGCAGCCGTTGCGCCGCAGGCCACAGTTCGGAGGACATGTGTTCGCGCTCGTCGTCGTGACCGCCATGGGCCCGGTCTTCGCATTGCGGCTGATGCGGGTGAAGTGATAAGTGAATGGTTCGGCGGGTGCAGTCGACGCAGCGCGCAGCGCCAGACCACCTCGTGAGATCGTGGTGACCAAGGTGTTCTCCTTTGAGAATCAATGCCGCAGCGCACCGCCCTCGCCTGCCCACTGCATGGGCTCGAGAAGAAGTCCGGGCCTGCGGGATGGAAGGGATGGTTCGGGCTCGCGCAGCCCGAGAAGGAAAGAGGGGAGGAAGGCGGGGCCTAGCTATCGAGGCGCTGCTTGAGCTTTCGTTGGATCTCCAGGGCGCAGCCGCGCCAGGCATGGCCGCTGACCATTCCGGTATCCAGTGCCTCAGGCTCAGCTGCGGCCACCTTCTGCGCGTAGTACGTCAATGCCTGCAGTACGAAGGCCTGGATCAATGCCCCATGGGCGCTGAACTCCATCAGGTCCACCACGAACTCGACGTTGGTCTGAGGTTGAGATGGGTTCATGCGCGCGCCCTCGCCTCTGGCGCAGGCAGCACCGTCGCTTGCTGCAGCTGCCTTGCCTTCATGCGGAAGATCACCCCGTCCTCGCGCAGTACCTCCCAACCACGCCGGCCCAGGCTGTGGCGCAGTTCGTAGGTACGCCCGTCGTACGAGACGCGCAGCCCCTGCCGAATGGCTGCTCGCTTGGCCATTCGGTTTGCATGGAACTCGCGCACCTTCTCGCGCCAAGGTCCTGCGTAGGGGCCAGTCGGAGGATCTGCGCGATCCAGAAAGGCCAATGGACAGTCGAAATAGCACGGGCCGCAGCTCTCGTCCATGCTCTTGACGGCCGCCTGGCCGCCCCTGCAGTCGATGAGGGTCAGACCGATCCAGATCCGTCCGACATGCTTCCCCGAGCGGGTCTGCGCCAGGAACCACAGCCGGTTGCCGATCGCGCGATGCGCGAGCACCGCGGCGAAAGCCCCCACGTTCTGCAGCTCGTCATGGACGGCTTGGTCCTTGGTAGCCCGGTAGACGATGCTCCCCATGTCAGTTGCTCCGAGTGGATGAGCCGAGCGTGGCAACGCATGCGCAAGGCGGGTGGAATGTGGGGACGAGCGCGACGGGCACGCCGCCCCCCGCGAGAAAGGTGTTGTGTGGCATGTGACTGATGAAGAAAGCCCGCGCAAGGCGGGCTGTAGGGAGGGAAGAGAAATTCCGGGCATGGCCGCAGCCAGTCCCAGGGCAAGTTGTCGCGTGCGCGCTCATCCGCCGGCGCCTGGCACGGCACAATTGCGCGCATGACGACGAAGGAGAGGCTGTCCGACGAGGAGCTAGGCGTACTGGCGAGCGAGTGGCGCAAGAAGGCGCTGCAGGGAGACCTTTACGCGCGCGGCACCGCTCATGAGTTCGAGACAGAAATGCGCCGCCGCGCCGGCTCGCCGTTCACCAACTACGACACCCTGGACCTGCGCCCTCTGGAACTGCGGACCGCAACGCAGCGTCGGTGGTGGCGGTTCTGGCGGGTCGGTTGACCGACGGGAGCTTTCAGGGCTCAGAGATCACGGTGCGACCGTCTCGCCTTGGTCGAGTGGTGCCTGATCGATCTCCACGCAGTGCCAGAACTCGCGCTCGGCCTCTATGAGCCGGGATATCTCGACTTCGTCCCGCTCGACACGATAGATGCGCAGATCCTGCCCACAGATCAGGGCGACGACGTCGATGGCCTGGACACCGGCAACGGCCAGTTGATGCAGGACTTGAATCCGCACGTAGCCGGGAAGGCCTTCAGCCCACAAGGCTGCAGCATCCATCCCGACGCATCGGCACTCCAGGAGTTGGACGTCGGCAGCGCCGACAACCTCGCGACCGGGGTGGGCGAACATCCATGGGTGCTGAGAGTGCCGCAGCAAGGTGCTCGTGCGCTGCACCTTGCGTCCAGTGCGCAAGGTGTAGTGCGCCGCAACGATGGGATCGAGCAGTCGATTCCAGTATGAAGCGCTATCGCTGAGCTGCAGATCATGCTGCTGGGCAGGCTGCAACAGATCATGCCGCTCAGTCTTCTCCATCCAGAGCCGGACTGGCGTCTTGAAGGGATCACGGCCAACGGCTGCAGCGGCGTCGAGGTGTCCGAGACCGGCTTCGCGCATGTTCGGCCAGCGCTCGGGCGTCGGCGCCTGCGGATGGGCGCTCTGAACCAGTTGCAACGCAGGGCCGCGGGGCCGGACACGCGCTGTCAGAGTGCGTCGCGTGGTCTCGGTGTTTGGATCCATCATGAGTTCTCTCCATGAAAGGGTTGAAATCGACCCCCATCCAGCAAAAAGCCCCGCTCTCTCAGTGGAGAGGCGGGGCTTTGGCGGAGGGACCGGATGTGGAAAGTTCGGATGCAGGAGTCTGGGAGGTTGCAGATCCGACTCCATCAAGCCGCGAGCTGCAGCGCATGCGCCAGCGCTCGCTGCTTCAGTGCAGCGCCTTGACCGAACCAAGCGCTGTCCAGGCGGTACTCGCGGTTGCGAGCCCGGCGCTCGTGGTCGACGAACTCGGTCATCGCGCTGAGCAGGCCCCAGGTCGTGCCCCGCGCCGCAGCGAGCTCGGCGCCGCGGCCCTTGCCCTCGTACAGCTCCAGGACCTTGCGGGCCGCCCAGGCGCGCGGCATGGGTTGAGTGCCGGCGTCGGGCGTTGAGATTTCGTCAGATTTGCCTGGCCCATAGAGCACCTGCTGGATGTAGGTCTCGACTTCCGCGCTCTTGACCTTGCGTTCGGCCAGGACTTTCATGCGGTACATGAAGTCGTCCCACTGCCCGATGGCGATGCCGAGTTGGCGCTTGACGACATCAGCATCGAAGCTGGTGCTGTGGGGCACGCGGATGACGTTGCTGGTGCTGCCCAGCGCGATGGCCAGGGTGTTGTTGCACACGACTCGCACGGTCGTCGGTGTGACGCTGGTGGCCAGCGTTCCATCGCAGGAGGTCGCCAGCAGCAGATAGCCGTTGACGGTGTCGCTGCCCTTGAGCACGGCCTGCTTGCCAGTGCGCGCCAGCGCCCAGACCTTGCGTCCGCCCTTGAGGACGCCAGCCGTCTCCATCTCGTAGCCGCCGATCTCGGTGAGGTCCCGATAGAACTCCAGAACTTCGCGTGGCTGCACGACCTGGTAGCGGCTGCTGACGACCGACAGTGCGGTCCGGGTGTCGCTGCGGTAGAGCACCTTCTGCTCGGCGAAGGATTCCAGGATCTGAAGGGGCTCGACGTCGGCTGGGCCTTCGGCCATGTAGCGCACAGGGGTCTCCTGGATGGTCCAGTCCATGCCGGCTTGTTGGGCCCAGACTTCGAGGGGTTGCTTGGGCGGAAGACGGTGACCCAGGCGATGCCAGGGGGTGTCGCCTACAAAGGCCATTTGTTCGATGAGATGTGCCATTCGGGATGGGGAAGGAAATGGAGAAAAGAAGAACCGGGGCCGCGAGTGCTACGTCAGTCCAGGTCCGGGTCTTCGGGGTCGTCGTAGTACGGGGCGCTAGTTGGGGACGGCCCCGCTGGCCGGAACGATGACGACGCTGGCGCCGAGTCCGGAGATGACCACGGCCCCTCAGACGCGCCCCGTCGACCGCTGAATGTGTGACCGCAGGTGGCGCACCTGCAGTTGTTCAGGACCCGGTCGTCGACGACGCGGCCGAAGATGGCGCCGACCTCGGTGCCGAGGGCACCACCGCCCAGACCTCCAAGCACGACACCGATGACAGTGCCGAGCGTTCCGCCGGCCGGGCCGGCAGCCATGCCGATCGCGAAGCCGGCACGCGCGCCGCGAAGCGCACCGGCGACGCCGCCGGCGGCACCGGCCAGGCCACCGAGCGTGCCGCCGGTTCGCTGGGCGATGTCGCGGGTCTCGATACGGTCAGAGCCGCAGTTGGGGCATTGAAGATAAGACAAGGTGAATGGGTCCTTTTGTTGAGGTTGAGGGGTTGGGATGGAAAGGAAGCAAGGGACAAATCAAGGGAGCTGTGGCGATGCGGCGGCATAGAGCCCGACGCGGGCGGTGGCCGCGCCGGGCGCTTCGGAAGACGGAAACGAAAAAGCCGCCCGAGGGCGGCTTGTGGTGAGCGTAGAGATGGCTCTCTTGGAGCGAGAGAGCTCCTCTTGTGGCGTCAGGAGCGTTTGCCTTCACGGCATTCGGTCTCCCATTCGGAGAGCTGGTCGGCGGTGATCACCTCGTCGTTCCCGTGCTGAATCCGAAAGGCGACGATGCGGGCATCCACGCAGCCCTGGAGTTTGGCTGGCGTGGGTGCCGCGACTGATGTACTCGAGGTGGCGGCTACCACCGCGTGGTAACACTCGGCGTTGAGTTGATCGATCGCTGAATCGTTGAGGAAATCTCGCCCCTCCTGAGCCAGTTTGTCGCGGCGCTCCTTGACGCAAGCCCGGACCTTCTCCCGGCGCGCGTCTTCAGCAATCCTCTCCAGATCGGGGAGATATCCATCGCTGGGATCTGCCGCGTAGATCACCTTGCCGTTTGCGTAGCGCTGAGCGACGTACTGCTCGTTCACCGTCCGTTCGGTCTTGGGATCGCGCTTTGAACGCAGCACCTCGCCGTCCAGCTGGCCCATCACCCAGTTCTGGCGATATTCGAGGATTCCGCTCTCATGGACATACTGCTCTTCGAGCCCGTGCTTTACCCCCATCTGCACATGCGATCGGTAGAACAGTTGGGAGCCATGCTTGACGTACTCGACGATCTCGCCCGTGATGGCCCCGTCTTCGACCGGGGTGCGGCGCACGAGCTTGCCAGACTGGTCATCGAAGATTTCTTCGCTCTGGGCAAGCTTGCCTTGCTTGAAGGTCACATTGAGCACCTCCCGCCCGCTTTCAGGACCGTAGACGACAGAGCGACCATCAAGTACACCGTGGTCGGTGCGGACCACTGCCTTGGGCTTGTTCGTCCCTGGGAAGTAGAACTTGAACTCGCCCGTGAGCACGCCTTGATCGAACGTCATTTCGTAGGCCTTGAATTTCCCTGCGCCCGTGGTGCAGGTCGTGGCGCCATCCAGGACACCTTCGTCGACCCGGACTTCGCAGACTTGGCCCATGGCGTTGTGCTGAATGCCCGGCGCCGCCTTGTCCAGCACATTTGTGGGAAGCGCGCTGACGACGTCGAACTCCTTGCGGATGAGGATCGTGTGGCTAGGCACGTTGTCAATCTTGCCGCTGAAAGGCTTGTCGGCGCCTTGGCGGTAGAACTTGCCTTGGACGATCTCCGCGTTGCGGAACTCCATGGTCGAGGGGCCGCAGGCTGCCAGCAGGAATGCAACGGCCGCAGCCATGCATAGCGCGAGAAGCGCCTTGATGATGGTTTTCATGGTGTACGGAGAGGAAGGAAGTGGTCGACCGCTTGGCTCATTTGCGGATCGACAAGCCGATAGCGCCGCCGATGAGGGTCATGCCGGCGAAGCCTTGGAAGGCCTCGTCATCGCCCGCCAGGGCGATCAGCAGCACTGCGGTGATCACCGTCATGATGATCTTGGCGCTCTTCGGGAAGGTCTTGATGGCTGTGCCCGCCACGTAGTAGATCTCGCCGCTCCAGGCGACGACCACGGCTGCCGGAGCGAAGACCAGGAACATGCAGACCAAGGCCCAGCGCTGGCGGAACCAGGGGATGGCGCCGTAGGGGCCAGGAGCTCCAGCCAATGGCGCATGAGTGGTGGATGCGAGCTGCTCTGCGACAGCTTGAGGCGCGCCGCATTTGGGGCACGTCGGGGCGGTTTCGTGGATCTGGTGGCCGCAGCCGCGGCAGTGGACGAAGTTGGTCATGCTGATCTCTCCTAGGGTTGTTCTCGAAGGGCCAAGGCCGCCTGCGCTGATAGTTAGCCAACGCATGTGCTATGACGACCGAACAGAAGACGCAGCCGCCTCCCTGGTCACATAAGTCATATGTGGCTCAAGTTTTTTTGAATCGCGAATCGCGGATCCGCACGTCAACGCCACCTCTTCGGACCACTGTCGGCGATCAGCCGTCAGGCTCCTGCTGACCAACAGGCCCCAGAAACCCATTTAGGTCACTCGATCCGTGGCGCATGAGAGAAGCCAAACCTCAAAATGTGGTTATTAACCCGTGGATTATAGGCATACACTTTGAAACGCTTGGAGCATGTCAACACCAATGCTCTCTCGCGGCGGCCGGCCTCGAGGCAGGGTGTCCTTCAATGAGGAAAGTGCGAAGGCCTTTGGAATAGTTGTCCGCGGGTTCCGCAAACAAGTCGGCCTGTCCCAAGAGGCTTTGGCGCATATGGCCGACATCGAACGCACCCACTTCAGCAGCATTGAGCGCGGAACCAATCAACCCTCTCTGTGGTTGATACTCAAAATTGCGAGGGCGCTGGGCGTGAGCAGCGCCGAATTGTTGGCGGCTACAGAGAGCGCTTTAGCTAGTTCTAGTAGCTGAGGCAGCTGTTGGAAGACGGGGCGACCTACGTCGCGCACCAAATGACCCCAGCCACAGACTCTTAGTCCGAGGGCACGGTGTGCCGTGAAGTCCCGAGCTGGTGGAACGGCTATGGTGTCGTCGCCATGCACTGGCCGAGTGTTAGCGTTCGATGCTGACACCAGCGCAAATCAACGTGCAGTTGCTGATGAACCCTATCGGAGGCTGTGCACGAAGCGGACCAGCGCCGCCTGGCGGTCGTTCGCGCCTTCTCAAAAACCCTTCGCAGGTGCGTGCGCACCGTCTCGTAGGACGTTCCCTGCCGACCCGCCACGGCCTTGAGCGAGCCGCCGTTCATCAGCCCCGTCACGAGCTGAAGCTCGGCCGGGGTGCACCCATCGACAATGTGGCAGACCGAAGTGATGCCGGCTCGCTGATCGTCAACGAGGGGCATCGCCTGCTCCTTTGAGCCGGCGCCTGGGCGCAGTTGGGGGGCTTGGTGCCGCCTATCGATTCCGAGTAGCTGCGTCGGTTGCTCCCGTCTTGAAAACTGAAGCGCCTATTCGATGCCAGACCACCATGTCTGGAATTGCTGGCCAGCGTCGCTCAGGTGGATCGCTTCCCCGATGCGCGGCGTCAGGAGTCGATAGGACTTGCCCACACTCGCAGCGGCAGCGCGCTGGAAAGGCTCGTCCCAGGCATGGCGGGCCAGGGTGAATCGGCCGGCATGAGCCGTCAGCAAGGCGCGTGCACGCAGGATTTCGGCAGCGCGCGACGCCTCTTCCGGATTCATGTGAATATCGGCCCAGCGCTCGTTGTACTGACCTGCGTCCAGCGCCACCAGGTCGAAGCTCTCGAAGCGCTTGGCAATGCTCTCGAAATGCGGACCGAAGCCGGTGTCACCGCTGAAGTACAGGCGCCGCTGTGGCGTCTCGACCGCAAAGCTGGCCCACAATGCCTGATTGCGATCCATGAAGCGGCCCGAGTAATGCTGTGCCGGCAGCACGTGGATCTTCAGATCGGGCGCAAGCTCCACCGTCTGATGCCAATTCATCTCGCGGATCTTCTCTGGCGGATAGCCCCAATGCGCTAGATGCGCGCCGTTGCCCACCCCGGCGATGACCACACGGGTCTTAGACAGCAGACCCTTCATGCTGGCGTAGTCGAGGTGGTCGTAGTGGTCGTGCGAGATCAGCACGGCATCGACCTCCGGAATGTCTTCGACGCTGTAGATGCTCGTGCCATCAAACGCCTTCACCATCCAAGGCAGCGGCGCTGCGTAGCTGCTGAACACCGGATCAACCAGGAGGCGCCTGCCACCCACTTGCACGAAGTACGACGAGTGCCCGAGCCAGACCACGATGTCCTGATCGAGCGGCAGGGCTGCCAGGTCAGTTTTGATAGCTGGCAGGGGTGCTGGGGGCCTGGGCCGCTCCTTGGCCGCAAATTGGCCTTGTATCACCCTCCATGCGAAGGCCAAACCATTGGGGCGCGGTGGGGACGGTACTTCGTTGCGGAAGGCACCATCGCGGTACTGCGGCGAGGCCTGCACGGCGCTGAGCCGCTCACCTTGGGGCAGTTGTCCCAATGGCTTGTGTAGATACGCACAGGCACTCAGGCCGAGTGCCGTCAGCGTGACCAAAGCTATCGCGGCGATACGCATCGGCGGAGCCCTCACTGCTGGGCCGCAGGCAGCGCGAAGGCCACCAGCTTCGTTCCAGGCTTGGTGCCGTAGGCAGGTCGACCGCCTTCGGCGACCACCACGAACTGCCGACCGCTGACCGAGCTTCGGTAGGTCATTGGCGTCGCATTGGCGCTGGTGGCCAGACGGCTGCTCCACAGTTCCCGGCCGGTGGCGGCATCCAACGCGCGGAAGGTGTGCTCGGCGGCGCCGCCGATGAACACCAGCCCGCCGCGCGTCGTTACCGCACCGCCAGCGGTGGGCGTGCCGATGGTGATGGGGAGCATCGTCTTCACACCCAGCTTCAGCGGGCCGATGTCGCGCCCGGTGCCGAACGGCTTGGACCAAAGCAGTTTGCCGCTCACCAGATCAACGCCGGCGATCAGCCCCCATGGCGGCGCAGTGCAGGGTGAACCCAGCGGCGAGAGGAACTGGGTGCGGTAAGCGCCATAGGGCGTGTTCAGCATCGGCTGGTCGGTCTGCCCGCCCGCATCCAGGCCCGGCGCGATCTGGAAGTTGCGGCGCGTGGACTCCTCGCGCGTGATCAGTTCGAGCCGGTCGGGCACCTGAGTCCAGTTGACGATCATGATGCCGCGGTCTGCGTCGAGAGAGATGCCGTTCCAGTTGACGCCGCCCATGGAGCCAGGAGCGATCACGATGGTCTTGTTGAGCGTGACCGGGGTGAACATGCCCTCGTAGCGCGAACGCTTGAACTCGATGCGGCAGAACAATTGGTCCAGCGGTGTCATGCCCCACATGTCCTTCTCGCGCAAGTCGGGTTCGCGGAACGCAGGCAGGTCGCTGGATTCAGGCTGGGTTGGGGACAGGCGCTCGCCTTCGGCGATGCCGCCTTGCGGCGCGGGCAACTCCCGCACCGTCTTGATCGGCTCGCCGGTCTCACGGTCGAGCACGAAGATTTCGCCGCGCTTGGTCGGCTGGATCAGCGCCGGGCGAACGCCCTGCGGCGTGGGCAGGTTGGCCAAGGTCGGCTGCGACGCGACGTCATAGTCCCAGATGTCGTGGTGGGTGGTCTGAAAGCGCCAGCGCATCCGGCCTGTCTCGGCGTCAAGTGCGATTACGGCGCTGCCAATGTCGTCATCGAATGGGCGGCGCATGCCGCCGAACGCATCGGGCGTCGCCCCGCCCATCGGCATGTAAACAAGGCCGAGTTGCTCATCGGCACTGATTGGCGCCCAACTGTTGGGCAGCGATGGCGTATAGACCCGCCCTTCCGGTGGCGCACCGATTCGATCAGGGACACCGGCGTCGAACGCCCAGGCCAGTTCGCCCGTGACGGCGTCGAATGCCCGGATGACACCCGAGGGGCCGCCCCAGTACTGGCCATCCGGGATACCGCCGCCGACCACGACCTTGCCGCGGATCACCTGCGGGGCCGAGCTGACGTAGAACAGGCCATGCGGATAGGGTTCGATGCCCTGTTGGAGATCCACCAGACCCTTGTTGCCGAAGCCAGGGCAGAGTTCACCCGTGCGTGCATCGATGGCCGCCAGGGTCGGGTTGTGGCTGGGCGCGAAGATGCGCTCGGCGCACATGCTCCCCGCCGGGGCATCCGGCACCTTGTAGTAGGCCACACCGCGGCAGGGCTTGCCGGACGGTTCCTGGCCGCCAGAGACGTTGCGCCGCCAGCGCACCTTCCCGTTTTCGGCGTCGAAGGCGTGCACGCCGTTGTTGCCGTCGCAGGCGTACAAAGTACCGCCCACCATGATGGGTGTCGTCTGCAGCGCATTCATTTCGCCGGGCACTGTTGCTGTCATCTCGGCTTGCCAGACCTTGGTCAGGCCGGAGACGTTCGAAGTGTTGATCTGGTCCAGCGGACTGAAGCGCGTGCCGCCCCGGTCGTTGCCGTAGGCCTGCCAGTCGTCGCGCTCGATCGTCGCCAACGGTTGCGGCAGTGGTCCCGGCGCCTGCGCCTGGACGCCGCGCCGCAGCGAGGGCACCGCAGTGTCCGCGCCCAAGCTATGAGCAACGCTGCCCACCACCACTGCGGCGACCAGGCCGCCAGCGAAGGTGACCCCGCCACGTACCCGCCACGGCGACGGCAACCGCCTGATAGACGGCATCAGCAACAAGGCGGCGAGGACGAAGGGGGCGATCAGACGGGGGGCGAGTTGCCAGCCCGAGAAGCCGACTTCCCAGAGGCTCCAAGCCACGGTCCAGACGAGCATCGCACCGTAGAACCATACCCCGCGCGCATCACCTCGCCAGAGCAAGACGCTGCTGAGGATATAGGCCAAACCGGTGATCACGTAGTAGAGCGAGCCACCATTGGCAGCCAGGACCGCGCCACCCGCAGCGAGCACCATACCGAATGCAAACAGAATGAGCGCGGCGACCCGCCGGGACCAGGACCTCGGCACGTCCGGAGTCGGGCTTCCGGGGCTGAGGCGCCCCGTGGACCTTGTTGCCGTGCTGGGTGGATTCATAGCAGTTTTTCCGGAGTGATGGGCAGGTCACGAATGCGCTTGCCGGTGGCGTGGTACACGGCGTTGGCGATGGCCGCCGGGATGCCGACCATGCCCAACTCGCCCATGCCTTTGACGCCCAGCGGGTTGACGATGGTGTCGTCTTCCTCGACGAAGATGGTCTCGATGGCGTGGATGTCGGCGTTCACCGGCACGTGGTAGTGCTGTAGGCTCGCGTTCACGATGCGGCCGGTGCGGTAGTCCACTTCGGTTGCCTCTTCCAGCGCCATGCCGATGCCCCAGACCACGCCACCGATCTCCTGGCTGTGCGAGGCCAGCGGGTTGAGGATCTTTCCGCAGGCGGTGATCTCAATCACGCGGGTCACCCGGATCGTGCCCAGGTCGGGATCGACCTTCACCTCGACGAACTGGGCGCCATGGGCCAGCGAGGCATATTTCGCGCGTTCGGGTGACGGCGTGGAGTTGTGAACCTCGTTGATCTCGCTGGTGCCCGTGCGCCGCATGACCTCGGCGATATCGACGGAGCGTGACGGATCGCCCTTGGCGCGCAAACGGCCGTCGAGCATCTCCACGTCGGTGGCTGCGATGCCGCGCAGGGGCGAAGCGGCCTCCCGGTTCGCCAGGTCCAGCAACTTCGCGGTAATGGTCAGCGCTGCGCCGCGCACCGCGGAGCCGACGCTGGAGGTCGTCCACGAGCCACCCTGGGCCGGCGCCTGGGGTTGTCGCGTGTCACCCAGCTCGAACTTCACCTGGTCCAGCCGAAGCCCGAGGAATTCAGCGGCGATCATGGTCATCACCGTGTACGTGCCCGGGCCGATGTCGCTGGTCGCGCTGGTCACGCTGGCGGTGCCGTCGGCGCGGTAGATGACGCGCGCGCTCGCGGGCATCTGCATGGCGCCCCACACGCTCGACGCCATGCCCCAGCCGACCAGCAGCTTGCCATCGCGCATCGAGCGCGGCTCGGGGTTGCGGCTCTTCCAGCCGAACTTCTCCGCGCCCAAGCGGTAGCACTCGCGCAGGGCCTTGCTGGAGAACGGCTTGCCGCTTTCCGGGTCGACCTCGGCATAGTTGATCAGGCGAAGCTGCAGCGGGTCGATCTTCAGGGCGTAGGCCAGCTCGTCCATCGCACTCTCCAGCGCGAACATGCCGCTGACCGCCCCCGGGGCGCGCATCCAGGTCGGCGTCGCGAGGTCGGTGGCAGCGACCTTGAGCGGCGCATGCAGGTTGGGGCATGCATAGACCTGTTTGAGAAAGCTGGTGGTGTTGTCCGAAAACGGTTCGAAGGAGGAGGTGTTGTGGAAGGCCTCGTGGACGATGGCCTGCAGCTTGCCACTTGGGTCCGCGCCGAGGGTGACCTTCTGGATCGTCTGCGGCCGATAACCGTGCCCTGTGAACATCTGCGCGCGCGTGAGGACCACCTTGACCGGGCGCTTAAGCTCGCGCGCGGCCATGGCTGTGAGCGACGGGTAGTAGTTCGGTTTGAGCGAGGAGCCGAAGGCGCCACCGACGAAGGGCGATATCACCCGGATCTTCTCGGCGGGCACGCCCAAGCCTTCGGCCAGGTGCTTCTGGACGCCATAGACGTTCTGGGTCTTGTCGAAGATCGTGAGCTGTTCGCCTTCCCAGAAGGCAATCGCCGCGTGGGGCTCAATGGGATTGTGGTGGTTGATCGGGATGCGGTACTCCGACTCGATCTTGACCGCTGCGGCCTCGAGCGCAGCAGTCGGGTTGCCCCGCGGCTTGCCCTTGGCCGTGTCCGGATCCGGCTGCGCCCGATCAATTACCGCGTGCAAATCGGTCACATGCGCCTCGGCTTGGTAGGTAGCCTTCACCAAGCGCGCCGCATGGCGTGCCTGCTCGTAGCTTTCGGCGACCACCAGCGCGATCGGCTGGCCGTTGAAGAACACCCGATCCGACTGCAGCGGCCAGGCCCATTGCGACGGCGCATCGGCGGCCGGCGCCTTGCCCAGACGGCCAGCATTGAGATGGGTGAAGACGCGCACCACGCCTGCAGCCTGTTCAGCTTCGCGGGTATTGATCGCGGTAATCCGGCCCTTGGCCACCGTGCTCAGCACTATGAAGCCGTAAGCGACATGCGGAACCTGGAACTCAGCCGTGTACTTGGCCTTGCCCGTGACTTTGGCGATCCCGTCCACCCGGGTCGTTTCTTTTCCGAGATAGCGTGCCATGACGATTCTCCTTACGCTCAGGTCAGTCTCGCGGCGCGCATCAGCGCACGCACGACGGATCGTTGGCCCAGCTCCACCTTGTAGGCGTTGTGGGCCAGCGGACGGGCACCGCTCAGTGCCGCCTGGGCAGCCTGGCGGAACGTGTCCTCGTTCGCGCGCTGGCCAACCAGCGCGGCCTCGGCCTCGGCACTGCGCCAGGGCTTGTGGGCGACGCTTCCCAGCACCACACGCGCCTGGCGGATGGTGCTGCCGTCGAGCTGCAGGGCAGCGGCAACGGCGACCATGGCGAAGGCGTAGGAGGTCCGGTCGCGCACCTTGAGGTAGTGGGAGTTGCGTGCGAACTCCGCGGCCGAGACCGGTAACTCGATGGCGAGGATCAGCTCCCCGTGTTCGAGGTTGTTGTCCCGCTGCGGCGTATCGCCCGGCAGGCGATGAAAGTCGGCGATGGGGATTAGTCGCTCGCGTCCGTCCGTCGCTCGTATGCGCACGTTGGCATCCAGTGCGTACAGCGCGTTGGCCATGTCGCCCGGGTAGGTCGCCACACAGGCTTCGCTCCAGCCGAGCACGGCGTGGATCTTGTTCAGCCCCTCGCGCGCGCCGCAGCCGCTTCCGGCCTCGCGCTTGTTGCACGGCGTAGCGGTGTCGTAGAAGTAGTTGCAGCGGGTGCGTTGCAGGAGGTTGCCGCCGTTGGTCGCCATATTGCGCAACTGCCCCGAGGCACCAGCGACGATGGCTTGAGTCAGCAGCGGGTAGTTCTCGCGGATCAGCGGATGATTGGCGGTCTCGGTGTTGGTCGCTAGCGCACCCACGGACAGGCCGACGCGGGTGCGCTGGATCTGCCGCAGCGGCAACTGGCGGATATCCACCAAGCGCGTGGGCCGCTCGACATCTTCCTTCATCAGGTCCACGAGGTTGGACCCACCCGCGAGAAATTTCGCGCCAGGAACGCCCGCCACCGCGGCAGCACCGGATGCGACGTCGGCCGCTCTTACATACTCAAACGGTCTCATGGCCATCCTCCTTACGTACCGACGCCAATTGCATCTCAGTGGCGAATGCCCAGGTCTGGGCGGTCTGGCGACCTGAGTGCGCCTCCTTCACTGCGGCAACGATGCCGGGATAGGCGCCGCAGCGGCAGATGTTGCCGCTCATGCGCTCGCGGATTTCGTCGTCCGTCAGGCGTGTCGTTGTCTTTCCGACGTCTGCGGTAACGTGGCTGACGTCGCCGCGACGGGCCTCGCCGAGCAGGCCCACGGCCGAGCAAATCTGTCCCGGCGTGCAGTAGCCGCACTGGAAGCCGTCGTGCTTGATGAAAGCGGCCTGCACCGGATGAAGTTGGTCGCCCTGAGCCAGCCCTTCAACTGTGGTGACTTCACGCCCTTCGAGGGTCGCAGCCAGGGTGAGGCAGGAAAGGACACGCTGCCCGTCCACCAGCACCGTGCAAGCGCCGCACTGTCCTTGATCGCAACCCTTCTTGGACCCCGTCAACGCTAGTCGTTCGCGCAGCGCGTCCAGCAGCACAACGCGCGAGTCGAGTTGCAGCGTCTGCTGCACGCCGTTGACCTGGAAGGCCACTTGGACGACGTTCTGTGCCTTGATCGGTGCAACGGACGCCCCTTCGGCTAGCGGCATCTGCGCCAATGCGGCCTCCTGGGCCAGCAGGTTCGCCGCGAACACGCCCACGCCGCCCACGGCGGAATTGATCATGAAGGTGCGCCGCGACTGGCCGACGCCATCCAACTCAGGCATCTCGCTCAGGAGCGCCGCTTCGTCGGCGCTCAGTTCGACCGGAGGTTCGGTCTCGATGGGGTGTTTCATCGTGGAATCCTTTCTGTAACGCTCAAAGGCGTTGGCGTTTGGCATGGCCAGGGGTGGCAGCGACCAATGCGGTGTCAGCTACTTCCGCGTCTTGTGAGTTGTCAGAATCAGATGCGCATGGATGGGGTCCTCCTGCTGGGTTGGTCCAATGGGCCCGCCCTATTCAGGTGTCTCCCTTTTGGGAGCTCGGCGGTGTCTGCTCCCAGGATGTCGCCGCGGTCGGCACCACACCCGAGGCCACCCTGGCGCCTCCGGTGATAAATGTTCGACGGTCCATGGACGAGCCCTCCGTTCAGGCCGCGGGCGGCCGAGTGGCCCGCTGCGGCGCCGCGTTGTTGAAGCGGATCATTGGGTTGAAACCGGCGGCAGCCCTCTGCTGAACGCCTTGGCATGGAACACCGTCGCGCCTTGGCCCTTGTCCAAGTCGCTGGTGACGGCGTAGAGATCGTTCCTACTGGGGTGGATGGCCAGGCTGGTGGAAGCCAGGTTGTGGCCGCCATCACGTCCGGGCAGCAGGACCTGGCCGATGGGGATGCCGTTGCGATTGAAAGCCAGCACGCGACCCTGTCCGTAGATCGCCACGTACACATTGCCGTCGGCGTCCGCCCGCATCGAGTCCGGCGCGGGGCCAGTGAAGTGGTAGGCGATGGCCGAGCCGATGGGCGCGATATTGGTCGCGTCCGCCAGTTCGATCCGATGCAGCAGGTTACGGCCGAACTCGGTGGCCCACAGCGTCTTGCCGTCGGGACTGAGCGCCAGGCCATTTGCCATCGCGAGATGAGGCAGCACGGGCTTGATCGTGCTCAGGTCCGGCGCGGCGTAGTACACGCCGCCCTTGGGTTCGGTCGCATTGCCCTTGAAATCGGTGAAGTAGAAGCCGCCGCGTGCATCGAACACCAGATCATTGGGCATGTACCCGGCCAGGGGTGGTACGACCGCCTGCAGGTCCGAGCCATCCGGGTTCACCGCGAAGATCGCGCCGCGGTTGTTCGGAATGTCCAGTGCCGCGATGAAAAGACGCCCGTTCGGATGGAGGGACAGGCCGCCCGGCGAGAGCGCGTCCAGCGTGACGACGGTGGACAACCGCTTGTTCGGCGTCAGACGCAACACGCGGCGCCCGCTCACGTCGCAGAAAAGCAAATTCCCACTGCGGTCGAAGATCGCCCCTTCGAGGATCAAGCCCTCGTTGGACACCTTGAACCAGGGCTCGGCCACGGCCGCCTGCAAGGCGCGCTCGGATGCAGGGATAGGCACCGCGCTGCGCGTCTGCGCGTCGTAGGCCAACCCGGCGACGTTGTCCTGCTGCGCCGACGCTCCCGCCACGAGGCCCATGCCCAGGACCAAGAAGGTGGCGATGAAGGCTGGACGTATTTTGGCGCCCGGCAGACCGCCGCGCTGGCGGCCTACGTCGCGGAAAGATGCTGGAGTCATGGAGCACCCCTTACCAAGGTTGATTTGCTGGCCCGACCGTGAACTCATTGATCGTCGTGTCCTCAGGCTGGTCGATCGCAAAGGCCACGACGTTGGCGATCCGATCCGGCGAAATGCCGAACTTGTCATAGACGCCCTGCATCTGGTCGAGAGACGTCTTGTCGGTGAAGGTCTTCAGCAACTCGGTATTGATGGCTGCGGGGTAGATCGTCGCGGTGCGAATGTTGGAGCCCTCCATGGCGGACTCCATGCGCAGGACTTCCATGAAGTCGCGCACGAACCACTTGGTGCCGCCATAGACGGCGCCGCCCGGATAGGCCTTGAGACCTGCTACTGAAGAGGTGGCGATGACGTGGCCGGACTTCTGCGCCAGGAACTCGGGCAGCACGGCCGCCACCCCATTGAGCACACCCTTAACGTTGACATCGACCATCTGGTGCCACTCGTCGGTCTTGAGCGCGGACAGCGGCGAGTTCGGCATCAGGCCGGCGTTGAGAAACATGACATCCACGCGGCCGAACTTTTCCTTAGCCAGCTTGACGATGGCATCGTTCTCGGACTGCTTGGTGACGTCCAGCTCCTGATACACGGCCTGGCCGCCGTGCTGTTTGATCTCGTCGGCGATTCGCTTCAGGTTGTCTGCCCGTCGCGCGCCGAGCACGACCTTGGCGCCTTGGCTTGCAAGCAGCTTGGCCGTGGCCTCGCCGATGCCGGACGAGGCGCCGGTGATGATGATGACTTTTTCTTTGATCATGTTGTGTTCTTCCTTCTCTTTCTCTGTGTGCAAGCAACGGTTGCCGGCGTGGCCATCAGTACACGGTGAATCCGCCGTCCACAGCCAGGGCCTGGCCGGTGACGAAGGTCGAGCCCGAGCTGCACAGCCAGAGCACTGCATCGGCGATTTCCTCGCCGCGCCCCAGGCGCTTCATCGGCAGGTCGCGCAGCAGGTCATCCATTGACAGCATCCCCTTGTCCAACATGGACGAGACCATCGGCGTGTCGATCGTTCCCGGGCATACGGCATTGACGCGCACGCCACGCGTGGCGTATTCGAGCGCCGCGCTGCGGGTCAGCCCGATCACGCCGTGCTTGGTGCCGTGGTAGGCGGCGATCAGTGCCCTGCCGGTGAGCCCGCCGATGGACGAGCAGTTGACGATCGCACCGCTGCCTTGCTTGCGCATCTGCGCCAACTCGTGCTTCATGCAGGCCCATACGCCGCGCAGGTTGATGGCGCTGATGCGGTCGTAGTCCTCGATGGACTGATCCGCGATCTCCGAAGCGGGAATCTGGATGCCTGCGTTGTTGAACGCGGCGTCCAGACCCCCGAAAGCGGCGACGGTGCGCTCCACCATGGCGGCGACCTGCGCCTCGTCGGCGACGTCGCACATCACGCCGATTGCCTTGCCGCCCTCCGCGGTGATCTGGTCCACGGCCTGCTGCAAGGCAGCTTCGCTCACATCCGACAACGTGACGGCTGCTCCAGCCTTGGCGAATGCGCGCGCCGTATGGAGGCCCATGCCGGAGGCCGCGCCGGTGACCAGCGCGACCTGTCCTTTAAAGTCGTAGGAAATGTTCATGTGCATTCCCCGAAGCTGATCAGCGGTGCAGGTACTTGTTGAAGAACCTGGTCATTGCATCGAAGGGAATCTTGTCCACGCGGTCGTACAGATCGACGTGGCTGGCGCCCTTGACGATCAGAAGTTCCTTCGGCTGCGCGGCGGCCGCATAGGCGGTTTGGGCGAAATAGAGCGAGTGGGCTTTCTCTCCGTGCACGAACAGAATGGGGCGCGGCGAAATTTCCTTGATGTAGTTCAGGATCGGCATGTTCATGAACGACAGCGGCGTGGTGATCGTCCAGGCGTTGCCGGAGTTGACCGCCCGCGGGTGGTAGCCGCGTGGCGTCATGTAGTAGTCGTGGTAGTCGACCATGAACTGCGCTTCGCCGCCCTTCAGTTCCTTGTTGTAAGGCGGCTGGTACGCCGGCTTCTCGTTCGCAGCGTCCTCCCAACGCTGCCGGCTCAGCTGCTCCAGCGTCTGCGCGCGCCGCTCGGAAGTCACGCTGTCGTTGTAGCCCTTGGACATGACGCGCGTCATGTCGTACATGGTGCTGGCGACGACGGCCTTGACGCGCTTATCCGCAGCCACAGCGTTCAATGCGAAACCGCCCCAACCGCAGATCCCAATGACGCCGATGCGCTCGCGATCGACGTAACGTTGGAGGCCGATGAAATCGACCGCCGCCATGAAATCCTCGGTATTGATGTCCGGCGAGGCGACGTTGCGCGGCTCGCCGCCGCTTTCCCCGGTATAGGAGCCGTCGAAAGCCAGCGTGGCGAAGCCTTGCTCGGCCATGATCTGCGCGTACAGGCCCGAGGACTGCTCCTTCACCGCGCCGAACGGGCCGCCGACGACGATTGCCGCCAGCCGCTGGTTCTGCCGGTTCTTCGGCAGGTACAGGTCAGCCGCGAGGGTGATGCCGTAGCGGTTCTTGAAGGCGACCTTCTGGTGATCGACCTTCTCGCTCTTGGGGAAGACCTTGTCCCATTCCTGCGTCAGCCGCAGGCCGCTCGCCGCGTTCGTGGGCGAAGGCGTTTGCGCCAACGCCGTCTGGCTCCCGAGGGTCGCGGTCAGGCCAGCAAAGATGGCACCTTGGGCGAAGCCCTCTAGGGCCGTGCGCCGTCTGATATTCGTGATTTTCAGGGTCGCTTCGTTCATGACTTTCTCCGTTGTGTGCTTGGTGAATAGGCCGGCAGGGTCAGTAGCGTTCGCTCAGGGGTACGCTGCTGGCCTGTCGCCGTCGGTTTTGGGCTGGCTGATGCCCGAGTTCTGGTTGGCATGAAGCTGCGGGTTTTCACGATCTCGGCGATGAGCCAGCCAATGCTCGCGCGTGAGGTTTCCGTGCCCTTGTAGGCCTCGCCTTTGCGGGTCAACTGGAACTCTTCGGTCGGCTTGTCGTTCAGCCACAATGGGTGCAGAACGGCATAGGTCAGTCCCGACTGCGCGGCGACTTCCGCCGCCTTCAGGTTGATGGGACATACGGGCCAACCATCCACTTGCCCCAGGCATTGAGCGTTAGTTCTTGGAGAACGTTATCCGCGCAGTGCCTCTGCCGAGTGCCTGTGCTAGGCCAGCGGGGTCGTCCAAACGGCCAAGGCGGGTGTACGAGTAGGACGAGTTGAAGGTCAGATAGAAGACGACCAGGGTTCGCGCCCCATACAACATCAGATCGCCGGTGGCGATCGTGCCTGGCCTGCTGGCATTGGTCGGCAGCGGCTTCGGCAACTCCGCGTGCTTCTCGTTGTCGTTGAGATCGGGCATGTCGATCGTGAGCGGCAGCATGGCGGCAAAGGCACGGGCTGCTTCGGTGTCGGCCAGGGTGATGGCGAAGCGACGTTCGCCGACGGTCATCCACATGCGAGATTCCTCCGGTTGGACAGTGGCCGCCGTGGTGGCGGCGGTGGAAAGGCCTGACGCTCCAGGCTGGGCAGCGTCACACCCGCCGAGGACGAATAGACCGCACAGCAGGCTCAGCGGTCGTATGGCCTTCAAGCTGCGCGTGGGGCGATGCTCAATCGCCGTTTGGTGGCTGACGTTGCGAGGGGTACTGGGGCTCGTGGCCATAGGTTCTCCTGGTGTGACGTGCGGCTTAGACCGCTTGCCGGACTTGCGAACGCGAGGTCAGGAAGGCGAGGAGAGCCGCGAACAGCAGTACGGCGGCACTCGCCATAAAAGTGCTGCGGTAGCCCGTCGAGTCGAACAGCAGGCCGCCTACGGTCGAGCCCAGGGCAATCGCCAACTGGATCACCGCCACCATCAGGCCACCTCCGGCCTCCGCGTTGTGCGGCATGGCTTCAGCAATCCAGCTCCACCAGCCTACCGGGGCCGAAGTCGCCATCAGGCCCCACAGCCCCAGCAGCACCACGACAGCCGCGACCCGGACTCCCGTGGGAATCAACGCCAGGGCGATAAGTGCCATCAGGATTGGAATGACGATCAGCGTGCTGTACAGGCCACGCTTAAGGATGGAGCCAATCAGCGCCGTGCCGACGAAACCGGCCACGCCAATCACCAGCAGGATGAGCGACAGCGTGGACACGCTCACGTGCGTCACTGTTTCGAGGAACGGGCGCACGTAGGTGAATAAGGCGAACTGCCCCATGAAGAAGGCGCCGCAGGCGGCCATGCCCAAGGCAACGGGGCGACTGCCCAGCACCTTGAACACGTTGCCAGAACCCGGCGGGCGCTGCTGCGTCCGCATGGCTGGCAGGCTGATCCACTGCCAGGCCAGAGCAACCGCCGCCACCGGCACCAGGCAGAAGAAAGCGCCACGCCAGCCCATGACGGAGCCGAGGTAGCTGCCCAGCGGAGCGGCAATCACCGTCGCCAGCGCGTTGCCGCCATTAAAAATTGCCAGCGCACGCGGCACCTGGCTGACAGGCACCAAGCGCATGGCCGTCGCCGCAGACATGGCCCAAAAGCCGCCGATGACTATGCCGATGAGCGCACGACCAACCATGTAGATCAGGTAATTCGGCGCCATCGCCACCACGGCGCCGGACACAGCCATCAGCGCCGTCAACGCCAGCAGCAGCGTCTTTCGGTTCATGCTGCCGGCCAGCGCGGAGATCGACAGACTGGTCAGCACCGCGAATGCGCCAGAGATCGCAATGCCCTGGCCGGCCATCCCCTCAGTAACGTGGAGATCTGTAGCGATCGGCGTCAGCAGACTAACCGGCATGAACTCGGATGCAATCAGTGCGAAGACGCACAGCGACATCGCAAACACACCACTCCAGTTGGCGGGCTTAGCTTCGGCGCCGTGTTGGGCAGAAAAGGTAACTGCATGGGTCTTACCTGCTTGAATCGTCATGAAATTCTTCGTTCTGTGCCCGGATTTCTGGGGAAAACGCTGCCCTGCCAGCGAGCACGGGGTTGCGCGCAGCGACGGAGTCGACGCGGGCTATGAAGGTCAGAGCTCGGCGTCTTGGCCAACCGAGGGGCATCGGCATGGCCTACTTCATTCCCTGAATGTTGGGGCTTGGAAGTCAGCTTTACTAGCTAATGCCACCTTCTATGTCATATTAGGCCTACTAATCAATCGATCTTGTAGGGCTGCCGTTATGGTCAAACAACGGATAGAGTTTTGCAGCCGACCCCGACGCTCGGAGGATCAGGTGTAGGCGAGGAGCCGGCCAGCGAAGATCACGCCTGTCCATGCGATCAGTGACACGCGTGCCCCAACGCGGGCGGCGAGCGGGGTCGCAACGGCATCCGTCCATTCATTGACGCGGCGGTAGATGCCGCAGTGGAACACCAGCACGTTGAGGCAAGCGAGGATCAAGAGGCCGAACTTCCACGGCGCAGCTCCGGTGCCAGCAACCACGGTCGCCTGCGCGCTGAGCAGTGCGATGCCCGTGATGATGACGATGGCAAATCCGATGTGGGAGACGGGCAGCAGATTGCGCGCGGCTGTGGTTACGGACACTACGCGGCGTCCGACTCCCAGCAATCGGAGGTCGAAGGTGAAAGCCGGGCCGACAAGGAGAGCGATCCCAAGAATATGGCTGGCTTCGAGCACGGGATAGAGGTATTCGGCGCTCCGCACCGCCTCTCCGAGCACAGAGCCTTGCAACAGCTTCAGCAACGAGTTGAGCAAATCGGGCATAGTCCTTTCAATTCCGCTCGGTGCAATGGCGCAGGCGGCGTAACCCACCCGCATTTACTGCGGCGACGATGATCCCGAAAACGGCCCACATCACCCAATCTCCGGAGTCTTGCACTGCGGCTTCTGGCCTGCTGGTTGCATCTGTCGCAGACAGCCTTATCTCGGCAGTGGCGCTCGTACCGGGAGCGCGTTACCGAGCACCTGGTTCACAGACACTGCGTCATGCCCGTACCAGAACACAACCGGCCGAAACAGACTGTCGTCTGTCCGATTGATGTAGCCGACCGCCTGGAAACGCTCCCCTATCTTCAGCGCACGGCCCAGACCCCACCTGCCCGACCAGGCCGGCGGCGCAATGATGATCTCCAGCTCCTTGTGGGGGCCTTTGTACGAGAGAGCGGCACTGACCCGGATACTGTCCTCGGGATCTTGCAACTCCTTTGGAATCGTCAGCCTGGGGGTGCGGGCAGGCAGGTTGCTGTCCAGGGTTACATCGAAGAGCGAGTGCGGATTACCCCAGACACCATCCGAAGAGACCGTTCCCGCGATGTAGATGAGGTGGTCGGTGTTGAAGCCAGGCCACCCGTGATGCGCGAACGCCGGCAGGACCGGCAGCAGCAAAGCCAGCGGTGCTGCCGCCAGCGCCGCAACGCCACGGATCACGCTCCGGCGCCCGCGCGATACGGTTTCATCCCCATGGATTCGTATTCGGTCGACATTTGCCATTCTTCTCTCCGCGTTCATCGGTTGCGTCACGAGACCGGCAGGGCTTGCATCTTGGCCAGCCCAGGGGCATCGGTATCGACTTCATGCCTAAGATGCTGCGGGCTGGAAGTCAGCTTGACTAGCTAATGCAAACTTCTAGGGCATATCAGCTCAACTAATCAATCAACCCAGTAAAACTGCCGTCATGCTCAAACGCAACCTCAACGATCTCCTTTCTTTCGTGACGGTGGCGCGGGAAGGCAGTTTCACGCGCGCTGCCTCGCTGCTGGGCGTCACACAATCGGCCCTCAGCCAGGCCATCAGCGGCCTGGAGGCACGGCTCGAGATTCGGCTGCTCACGCGCACCACGCGCAGCGTGTCGCCCACCGCTGCCGGCGAGCGTTTGCTCAATGCCATCGGCCACCGCTTCGACGAGATCGATGCGGAACTGGATGAACTGACAGAGATGCGGGACAAGCCGGCCGGCACAGTGCGCATCACCTGTGGGGAGCACATCCTTCGGACGACCCTCCTGCCCAAGCTCACGCCCTTGCTGCTTGAATACCCCGACATCAAAGTCGAGTTCGACATCAATTACGGATTCAGGGACATCGTGGCCGACCGCTTTGATGCGGGCGTGCGTATGGGCGGCACCATAGACAAGGACATGATTGCAGTGCCGATCGGGCCGCAGCTGCGCATGGCGGTTGCCGCCTCACCTGCGTATTTCGCTGCGAACCCCACGCCCAAGAGGCCGAGCGACCTGATGAATCACAATTGCATCAACATGCGTATGCAGACTGCAGGTGGCCTCTACATCTGGGACTTCGAGCGCCGCGGCCAGCCGCTGAATGTGCGGGTGGACGGGCAACTCATCTTCAACACGTCGCCCAGCATGGTGGATGCGGCGGTGGCAGGACTGGGCATCGCATTCTTGCCCGAAGACGAATTCGCACCGCACCTTGAGGAGGGTCGACTGGTGCGCGTGCTAGACGACTGGTGCCCGCCGTTCTCGGGCTACTACCTGTACTACGCGACCCGCCGACAGCCCTCCCCCGCGTTTTCGCTGGTGGTTAACGCGCTGCGCGTAACACACCCGCGAAGCCCGAAGCGGCGCTAAGCCGAATCGACTGGCGGCGGCGAAGCCAGTCCGCGCCATGGGTGGAGTGGGAAGTTCGCCATCAACGGGAAAAAATGACTCGAGCATCAAGGCGACCGGAGCATCCAGGGTTGCTCCGGTTCGATGACCCTCAATTGCCTAAAGCGTGCTGGACGACGTAGCTGTCTGCAGCTTGCTTGAGCGCAGCGAGATTTCCGTCACGCACAGTCCACAAGTGAATGAAGCGAACGTCGGCCTTCTTCCCATCCTTGGTGACGCCGTGGTACTGGCCGAACACGAAGACATGGTTCTCGTCGTCGCCGTAGTACTCTAGCGCTTCGGTTCCCCAAGACGCGAACAGCGGTACGAACTGTCCGAAGAAGTCCTTCATGGTGCTGTCGTAGCCTTGGTAGATGCCCCCGTGGGGGAAGCCCGGCGTGATGTCCCAGACGATGTCAGCCGCGAGGACCTCACGCGTGACTTCGGGGGCGGCTCCGGAATCATAGAGTCGGCGAGCGAGGGCGATGTTTGCTTCCTTGGACATGGTGTCCTCCTTGAGAAGGGGTTTCTGAATCGAGAAACGCCGCGACGGATCTCTTCAAGCGCTTGATGCGTGAGCAGTTGTGCTCACTCGCGCGCGCTCATGGCGCATCCGGCTTGAGCGATGCCATGTCGATGACGAATCGATACTTCACATCGCTCCTGAGCATGCGCTCGTAGGCTTCATTGATCTGCTGGATTGAAATCACCTCGACGTCCGAGACGACGCTGTGCTTGCCGCAGAAATCGAGCATCTCTTGGGTCGCCGCGACACCGCCAATGAAGGAACCGGCGATGGCCTTGCGGCCGAACACCAGCGCCCCGGCCGCCACCGGCTCGTTCAGCGGTCCCATGTAGCCGACCAGCACCAGCGTGCCGTTGAAGGTCAGCGTCGGCACGTAAGGATTGACGTCATGCTCGTAGGGCACGGTATCGACGATCAAGTCGAACCGGCCGGCGACGGCCGCCATTTGCTCCGCATCGCTCGACAGCACGACGTGATCGGCCCCAAGGCGGCGAGCATCGGCTTCCTTGCCGAGCGAACGGGTGAACAGCGTGACCTCGGCGCCAAGCCCCTTTGCCAGCTTCAGTGCCATGTGGCCCAGCCCGCCGAGGCCGACCACAGCTACCCGGCGGCCCGGACCGGCCTTCCACTGCTGAAGAGGTTCCCAAGTGGTAATGCCAGCGCATAGCAATGGCGCCGCGCCGGCCAGGTCGAGCCCGTCCGGAATGCGCAGGACGAACTTCTCGGATACGGCCATCTGGTTCGAGTAGCCGCCGAAGGTCGGCAGGTGATCGTGCCGGTCGGTGCCGTTATAGGTGAATACTGCGCCTTCCGCGCAGTGCTGCTCGTAGCCTTGAAGGCAAGGGTTGCAGTGCTGGCAGGAGTCGACCATGCAGCCGACGCCGATGGTGTCTCCTACCTTGAAGCGGGTAACGCCGCTACCGACCTGTGTGACCCGGCCGATGATCTCGTGCCCAGGCACGACCGGATAGCGCGTGAAACCACCGTGGTTGCGGGCGATGTGCAGGTCGGTGTGGCACACGCCGCAGTAAAGAACGTTCAGAACGACGTCGTCAGGGCGCGGTTCGCGCCGCTTGAACTGGAACGGGGCCAGAGCGTCCGTCGCAGAAGGCGCGGCGTATCCCAAGGTTTCCATGGTGAAGCTCTCTCGCTGCATTAGCCGCGTCCAGCGACGAACTGCTGGGTCAGCTCTGCAACGCGTTTGCCGAGGTGCTGAGCCGTGTCCAGATCGCTCTTGATCGGCGACAGTTCCGGCGACTCGTCTTTGGAGAACGCCATCGCGCCCAGCCAGCCGCCGACTCGATTCAGCTCGCCATCACTCTTGCCCGGGAACAAGTCCAGGCCGACCCACACCATGCCGTGTTGGGCCGCGAACAGCGCCAGGGTGACCAGCGAATTGAGTTTGTCGCCGTGCATGGAGCCAGAGTTGGTGAATCCAGCGGCGATCTTGTTGCGCCAGGTCTGCGGCACCCATGCGATCCGGGTCGAGTCCTCCATGAACTTCTTGAACCGGGCGCTGATCGCGCCGTTATATGTGGGCGATCCGAAGATGATGGCGTCGCTGGCAGCGAGCGCCTCCCAGTCGATCGGGCCATCGGCCACGGCAACCAATTGGGCCTCGGCCCTGGGAACGCTGCGAACGCCCTCGGCGATGGCCTCGGCCTGCTTCTTGGTGTGGCCGGTGCCACTGTCGTAGATGATGCAAACAGACATCGGATAACCCCTTTTCAAGTCTTGTTCGCATGGTGCTCGCCATTACAATCAACTAGAAGTAGATGATGGGTTGTTTGACTTTCAACATTAAGTTGGGAGTGAGTGGGGCCTACCGCTTTTCGCGACGGCTGCCCCCAGGAGGAGCACATGGATTCATCACATCGGGTGCGAGCCATCCTTTCCTTCATCCAGGCAGTGGATACCGGCAGTTTTGCGGCGGCCGCGCGCGTGCTGGGGGTGACATCCGCTGCCGTGAGCAAGAACGTCGCTAGCCTGGAGACTGCACTGGGGGTTCGTCTGCTGAATCGCACGACCCGAACTCTCAACCTCACGGATGAAGGCACTGTGTTTCTTCGGCAGGCACGGGTAGCCCTCGAAGCGCTCGATGCGGCCGTCGATGCTGTTGCCGCCCAGCGCGCCGAACCGAATGGACGTGTGCGCATCTCGACCAGCACCGCATTTGGGAGGGAACAGTTGATGCCCGTCCTCCCCGCACTCCTGTCACGTCACCCGGGGCTGTCTATCGCGGTGGATTTCGATGACCGCTTGGTGGATCTCGTCCGTGACGGCTATGACCTGGGCCTCCGGGGTGGTCACATCCGGGACTCTGCCCTGGTATCGCGTCCGGTATGCCGCCTCTACACGATGCTCGCCGCATCGACCGACTACCTCGCTCGCCGAGGCGTGCCGCGCACGGTCGAGGACTTGCAACAACACCGACTGGTCGCCCGGCGCTTCCTGGGCGGCGCGGTAGATCCCTGGAGTTTCCAAGCCGACGATGGCAGCATCACCACGCTTGATCCGACGGACTCGACGGTCTTGACGCTCTCCGCGCCGGAAACCCTCGTCGAAGCCGCATGCGATGGCATCGGCGTGGCCCAGGTCGCCGTCCATCTCGCCTGGGAGCACTTGGTAGCCGGCCGGTTGAAGGTTGTCCTGCATCGGCAACATCATCCGGGTAGCTATGAAATGGTGATCCAGTACCCGCATCGCGCCCTGATCGCTCCTCGCGTGCGAGTCGTGGTGGACTACCTACTCGAAGCATTTTCAGCGAACAGCACATTGCATGTGCCGCTGGACGCGCTGGCTGAACACGCAGCTTGACATCCAGCAACTCGTGGTCTTGTGCCATATCTCATCTTGGGCTGCCCAAGCCGAGATACCTGTCCCCAATGGCTATTGCTGACCGGAGCGCAATACGGGGTCTGGCACGATCCTACGGACCGGATGAGCACCTAGCCATGCCGCGATCGGTACGGCGCAAAGCGTGAGCAACGCGGTGACGAGAAAAACCTGCGCTAGCCCGATCACATTGGCAAGCAGCCCCAGCAGCGGCGCGAACAGGCCGAGCGCCAAGTCGATGAAGGCCGTGTAAACGCCCATTGCGAGTCCTCGCGCCTCTACCGGTGCCCGAGCGACGGCCTCCATGCCGAGGCCCGGATACACCAGCGCGTAGCCGAAGCCCGCCATAGCAGACCCGAGAAAAGCGAGCCACGCATAGGGTGAAAGCCAGATGAGGGCGAGTCCCGCGCTGTGGATGGCGATGAAAATCATCGCGGTACGCGCGCCGCCGAGGCGATCCGGCAACGGACCGAAGAAAACACGCGCGACCATCAGGGCGACGGCAAATGCGGTGAAGGACAACCAAGCCGGTTGCCAACCGTGCTGGACAAACAACAGCACACCAAACGCCGTGATGATGCCGTAACCCAGGCTGGAAAAAGCCATCGCCACTCCAGGTATCCAAACCGCTTTCAGAACCTGCTTGATGGCCTTGCGGCTTTGCGGTTCGGGTCGAGCAGCGGGAATAGAGACGACCAACAACCAGGTTGCTGCAGCGCCGGCAAGTGTTGCCCATCCGATCGACACAAAACCGAAGGTCGTATACAGAAAACCCCCCAGGGGTGCGCCCAGGGCCAAGCCGACGAACATGGCCGTGCCGATCCACGCGATCATCTTGCCCACGCTGCCGGAGCCCGCGAGCGACAGGCACCAACTTTGCGCGCCAATCATGATGAAGCTTTCGGCGCCACCGAACAGCACGCGGCCTACGATCAGGATCGCGATCGACAAGATGGGGGCGCCAGAGACTAGCGTCGATGCAAGGTAAAGCAATCCAGCGAGTGCTGCCAATGCGACGCCCACCACTACAGCAAACTTGGGGCCCCGCAGGTCTGAAATCGTCCCAGACCACAGCCGACAAAGCAGCGCCACAGCGAACTGCGCACCCGAAACGAGGCCCACCGTGAATGCGCTGAAACCAAGATCTCCGTGGATATGCAGCGGCAAGGCGGGCAGTGCCGCACCCGTGACGAGAAATACCGCGAACACGCACGCCATCAAGGACAGCAGAGTGCGATCGATAGGCGAATCCGGAAATTGGGTGACGGTCACTCGCATTGACTTTCTGGCGGGCAAACCCGACCGCATCATGAAGCGGGCTCTTGCTTCTTCCCGGCAGGAAGGGTTGCCAGATGCCGCGCCAACGCTTCGCTCGCGCGGCGAGCTGTTTGCGCGTCCGTGCGCGCGGCCAGCACCTGGGTGAGCTGACGCAGTTGGCCCGCTGTGAGGCCCACGTTCATGCTGATGCGCATGTGCGCCTGCAATTGCGACTCGGCACCGCTCAGCGCCGACAGCATTCCCACTGTGGCCAGCTCGCGGCTTTTCCAATCGAGGTTGTCGCGCTCGAAGATGTCGCCGAACAGGTGCGTGCGGAGATATTCGTTCGCCGTGGGCGCGAAGTCGAACAACGGTCCTTCGACCGGACCGCCAGACAGCTTGGTCTGATTGGCCATCCCGGCGGCCAACAGTGCGTCACCCTTCGGGATCGGACGGCTGGGCGCGTTGCCTGGCGCATCCTCCATACCGCGCTGCTTGCGCGTCTCAAGCACCTTCATCAACTCGCCCAGCGCATTGAGGCTGCGCGGAAAGCCAGCATAGGCATAGAGTTGCACCAAGATTTCGCGGGCGTCGCTGACCGTCATACCGGCATCCAGCCCATTGTTCAATGCGGCATTCAGCTTGGCGATGTCGCCCGCCGCGCCAAAGGCCGCGATGGGCACGATGGCCTGTTGGCGGGCGGTGAGGGTTTCGGAAGCGTTGGATGCGCTGGCTGGCATCTGATTCATCTGTTTGATCTCCTGCGTATCGGCGGCCAGACTCGCCGCCGAGGCCAATCCCAGGACCAAGGCAAGCACGCCGGAAAAAAAAGGCGTCCTACGACGTTCAACGGGCGTTGTATTGCTCATCGGTGACTTTCTCCATCCATGTAACGTTCTTGCCATCCATCGTTCCTGTGACAGCCAAGTGGGTCATAGCGACCGCGGGGGCGGCTCCGTGCCAATGCTTGATCCCAGGCGGACACCACACCACGTCGCCAGGACGAATTTCTTGGATGGGTCTTCCCCATTCTTGCGTCAGGCCTACACCCGAAACCACCACGAGGCGCTGCCCTGCGGGGTGGGTATGCCAGGCTGATCGCGCGCCGGGCTCGAAGGTGACGAGACCGCCAGAGGCATTGATGTTCTTGTCGGCAGGCCAGACCGGATCGACCCGCGCACGACCGGTAAAGTAGTCCGCTGGCCCGACGACCGAAGATTGATCACCCGCGCGGGTGATCAGTTGGGCGCCTGCAGTTGTGGTCGCCTGAGGCTCGGCGGCCATGGCCACGACCGCCTGCAAGGCGGCAGCGCACAGAGCTATTCTGAAGAGAGAGTGCATGAAGATTCTTTCTTGATGGTGATGCAAAGCGGCTCAGCCGCGCGCAGGGCCTGCGAGGTATTGCGCGTCGATGACGTGCTCCATCCACTCGACGTTCTTGCCGTCCAATGCTTCCTGGATCGCAATGTGGGTCATGGCGGTGGTGGGCGAAGCCCCATGCCAATGCCGATGGCCAGGTGGGCACCAGATGACGTCGCCCGCACGGATCTCGACGATGGATTCGCCTTCGCACTGCGTCCAGCCACAGCCAGCGGTGACGATCAGCGTTTGCCCTTGCGGATGGGTGTGCCAAGCCGTGCGTGCGCCTGGTTCGAAGGTGACGGAGGCGCATGAGACACGTGCCGGCGCGGGCGGGTTGTTCAAGGGGTCGATACGGACCGTGCCGGTGAACCACTCGGCGGGCCCTTTGATGGAGGGTTCAGTTCCAGCGCGTTTGAGTTCCATAGTGAGTTCTTTCAATACTGAGGGTGGACAAGGTCTAGCGCGTCAGCCTTTCCCCGGCGACTTCGATGTGCGCGCTGAGAGAGCCATGAGCTCTCAATGCCTGAAGGTCGCCATCGATGTGACCGAGCCTGATGAGGCCAGCGGAGTACCCGAAATCTCGATAGAAGATGGCTAGATTTCCCCAGGGGGCGTAGTAGGCAATATCGCCAGACGAAGGCGTCACGCCTGCTGGTGCTCCGGCCGTAGAAATTTTCTTGGACAACTGCGCGATCTTCTCGGTGGAGGCGTAGTCTTCGAGGTCCAACGTCAGCGGCAACTGAGAAAGAAATTCGCGAGCAGCGGCACTCTCCTCCAGGGTCGCCGAGAGCACCTGACCGTTGATCGTTAAATGGATATTCATAGGACCAGTTCCTTGCCTCGAAGTTGCCGATAGCTGATGCGCAATGGGCGGATCACATCTGTTTCCTCTTGATATCAACAATGGTCTGCGCCGAAAAGTTCTGAAAATTCCTACCCGTCCTCATGGGCAGTTGCCCACTGGAAGGACGTTCGAAATTCACGCTCTCAACCAAGCCACACGCCCATATGAAACTGTATGGCGCGCATCATTGGTTGAGAAGACGGTGAAATTGAGATACGGTTGTGCAGGTAATTCACCAATGGCAAAAGAGAACCTTCACGACCTGCAAGCCTTCGTGACCGTGGCCCGTGAACGCAGCTTCACCCGCGCGGCCGCGCAACTGGGGCTGTCCCGCTCGGCGCTGAGCCACGCCATGCTGGCGCTGGAACGCCGCTTGGGCGTGCGGCTGTTGACACGCACGACTCGCAGTGTCTCGACAACGGAAGCCGGAGCGCGGCTGTTGGATACCGTTGCACCTCGGCTCGATGAAATCGAACTGGAGTTGGGCGCGCTCAGTGCCATGCGTGACAAGCCTGCCGGCACGGTACGCATCACTGCACACGACCACGCCATCGCCACCGTGCTCTGGCCTCGGTTGCTGCCCATGCTGCATGGATACCCCGATGTCAGGCTCGAATTCAGCGTGGACTACGCGCTCACCGATATCGCGGCGCATCGCTTTGATGCCGGCGTACGCATTGGCAACCGCGTTGACAAGGACATGGTTGCCGTGCGCATCGCGCCAGATCTGCGCATGGCTGTGGCCGGGTCGCCTGAGTACCTGGCCGGCAAACCGATTCCCACTACGCCCCATGATCTGATCAGTCATCGCTGCATCAATCTTCGTCTTCCCACTCACGGCAGCCTGTATGCCTGGGATTTCGAAAAGGATGGACAAGAACTTAACGTGCGGGTGGATGGTCAGACCATGTTCAACAACACATTTCTGATGCTCCAAGCAGCATTAGACGGTATGGGACTCGCTTACGTTCCCTTGGATCTGATGCAGCCGCATATTGCGGCCGGCCGGCTTGTGCCAGTTTTGCAAGATTGGTGGCCTCTGTTTCCCGGCTATCACCTGTACTACGCCAATCGGCGCCAGCTCGCACCAGCGCTGGCACTGGTGATCGAAGCATTGCGCTATCGCCGGGAAAAGCCAGCACGCAAGTCAAAAAAAATAGGCCCGTGACCTCTCAAGGACCATGGGGCCGCGCAGCACCACGCCAACAGAATTCATTCCACATTTTCCCTTGCGTCCAACGCGGCCGTGGCGAGTTCGGGGGCCGCGAGCTGCCCGTGCAACAGCTGTAGTCTTTCCAAGATCAGCGCTCCGTGGCACACCAGCAGTTCCCCCGCAGCCGTGATGCGCAGCCCCCGATGGTCCCGCACAAACAAGCGCTGGCCCAGCGCATCCTCGAGCGCGCTGAGCCTTTCACTCGCTGCTGAAATGGAGCAGTGCGCCCGTCTCGAGGCGGCGGAGAGCGAACCGGTCTCCGAGCACAGCACCGCCAGCCGCAGTGACACCAGGTCAATTTTCGCGAGATTGAATTGCATGCCGTGGCAGGCCAGATTCGAGAGCGCCTGGCCTGCCCATGCCCATCGGGAACGCTCGTGGTTTCTGAATGCGCACGGCTGCAGCGCTCACGGGAGGGGCGTTACAAATGGCGAGCCTCGGGGCACCCCATGCGCGGTCGAGGTCATCGGTTGCGCATCTGCCAGCCGGGCCTGAACAGCCTGGAACTAGCGGAGGCGGGAGATCCTGCCCATGCCGTTTTCTGACCTCTAGAAGGCAGGTACGCAGAAAAGCCATCTGATGCTCCATGCGGCGAAGCGCCGTGCGCCGATAAAAAATATTCTACGCCAAGTTTCGAACAAAAGTACCAGTTCCACTGTTTGAAACCACGAACCGAGATCGACATTGCCGACCAGGGCGGTCGGTAAGGAGGTGCAGCGCTTGCGATTTGACTAGCCTGTCACGAGGTTGTGCAGGATGTCGTCAGCCGCCCGCAGCGCGAATACGGTGGAACGAGTGAGCCCCCCCACGTAGGCCACCTGCTCCAAAACGCCGCCCTCCACGCCGCCAGCCGCACAGCCAGCCGCATACAAGCCAGTTATGGGCTCGTTCGACGGATTCAAAACGCGTCCCTCTGCATCGACGGCGATGCCGCCCATGGTGTACGTGATGCCGGCACACAGCTTTACAGCATAGAAAGGTGCTTGACGGATCGGCCACGGTTGGTGGCTACCGGCACTGCGCCGAGGCACGAGTGATTCTGTGGCGGCGGCATCCACCGCCGCGTTGTAGTTCGATACGGTCCGCTCCAACATCTCGGCCGGCAAGCCCACCTTCGCAGCCAGGCCGCGCAGGTCCGGCGCCGTGTGCAGAGTCCCTCCATTTGTAACTAGCGTTGGGTTGGCGGAAATCAAGTACTCGCGGCCCGGGCCGTTCCAGATCGCGGAGTCGAAGATCACCGTTGTGCCCAGCGGATCGATCTGGCGGGCGATGGCGTTCGCCATCGTCACGCCGCCTAGGCCTTCATCGAGAAATCGTTGAGCAGTGACGTCGACCACCACGCCTGCCGCGCACACCAAGTCCATCATCGGGAACGGCCACAGGTCGTCGTTTGTCATCGCCTCCTGAGCGAGCACATGCCCGTAGAAGCGGTCAAGGCCCGTGAGTTGCGCGCCGGCTTCGCGCGCCATGCACAAGCCATCGCCGTTGCCGGTGCGAGCGTTGCGCTGCATGAGCTTCTCAGGGGCGGGGCTGATGAATTCGCGCAGGAGGTCCAGGTTGGAGTGGAAGCCCCCGTCACAGATCACCACCGCACCTGCCGCGATCTCGATCAAGCTCGATGCCTGCTCAGCCCGAAGACCAACACACTTGCCGTCCTGCATCACGAGTTGCTTCGCGCGCGTGCCGCGGAGGATCTTTCCGCCCGCCTTCTCCAACTCACCAGCAAGGGTGCGCAGCATCACATCACCGCCGCGACCCTCCCAGTAGTTGCGGCCCTTGGTTGAGATGGGCGGTGCAAGCGTGTGCTTGCGGTACGACTCGTGGCCAACCTTGATGAAGCGCACACCCTTTTTTTTCAGCCATTGCGCAGCCTCACCGATGTCACCGGACAGCGCGTTCACCACGTCGTCGCGCGCGGCGTCGCCCATGCGCTTCACGATTGCGTCTCGGATGATCTTAGGGTCGTCCGCAACGTCCTGGTGCGCCACGTGGAAGGCGCCGCCCGCGATGCGCGTATTGCAGGGGTACTTGTCCTGCGAGCCCTGCTCCAGCACAACGGCTTTCACCCCCTGCTCGGCCAGCCGCAGTGCGCTGACCAGCCCGGCGATCCCGGCGCCGACTACCACTGCATCCGTTTCGATCCTGTTCATAAGTTTCCCGTTTTTCTATTGAGGGGCAATGCTAGGGAGGCAGCCCCCTTTCCGGTGCGACCGGACCCTTGAAGCACTTTCAACTACAGCTTGTGAATGCGGCGCGCAATTGCAGCCGTCGACTCCTATCCTTCGGGTCACGGTTCAATAATCAATACAAGGAGCAGCAAAGTGCGATTGAAGAACAAGATAGCGGTGGTGACGGGTTCGGGTTCCGGGCTCGGAAAATCCATCGCGACGCGTTTCGCCGACGAGGGGGCCACCGCCATCATCGTGGATCTGAACGAGCAAAGCCTGACGACGGCCGTCGCCGAGATCGAAGCTCGTGGCGGTAAGGCGCAGGGCTACCGCGTTGATGTGACAGACCAGCGCGCGCTGCGCGACTTCATGGAGGAACTCGTCGACACGCACGGCCGTATCGACATCCTGGTCAATAACGCTGGCATCACTCGCTACCGTGCTTTTGGCGCTGTGGGCCCCGAAGACTGGGACGCCGTGCTTGGCTTGGATCTGAAAGCAGTGTTCTTCTGCGCGCAAGCTGCATCCACTTACATGCTGCGCCAGCAATACGGCAAGATCGTGAATATCTCTTCCAGCTTGGGCACCGGCACCACGCCGCACGTGGGATCGCTGAGCGCCGGCGCCGCCGCGCCTTACGCTTCTGCCAAGGCGGCGGTGATCCAGCTCACTCAGATCCTTGCCCGCGAACTGGGGCCGAGCGGCATTAACGTCAATTGCGTGGCGCCGGGCTTCTTCCTCACACCGCTCACTGGCGCTGCGCGCACCCCGCAGGAGGTAGAAGAGCACATCCGCGTGCGCACCGAAGCGGCGGTACTCAAACGGCCGGGAAAGCTCGAAGAACTGGCGAACGCGGTGCTGTTCCTCGCCTCGGACGAGTCGAGCTTCATCACAGGCGAAACGATTCGCGTCGACGGCGGCCGCACTGACCGAATGTAGCGTGCCCTATGCGGGCGCGCGCCCTTGCAGGTCTGGGTGTGTGCTGAGAACGTGGTGGATGTAGTC
This sequence comes from Variovorax sp. GW823-FHT02B07, assembly GCF_058797695.1. Taxonomy (NCBI): domain Bacteria; kingdom Pseudomonadati; phylum Pseudomonadota; class Betaproteobacteria; order Burkholderiales; family Comamonadaceae; genus Variovorax; species Variovorax sp. GW823-FHT02B07. Next base: position 738,347 of record NZ_JBXAJX010000001.1, on the reverse strand, counting down.
CGATAGCACTCGAATCTTCTGCGGTACGTGCTTGCGTTGCTGCATGTAGATCGACCAGCTCAGATCTCCCTCGACCAATCCATCGAGGACAGTCTCGAGCCGTCCCGAGCGCAGGTACGGCGCGACGCGGTACATCGTGATGAGGCCAATGCCAGCGCCGCTCAGGATCGCTTCGATGAGACTGTCGCCGTCGTTGGTGACTAGACTCGCACGCACGTCGCTCACCACGACTTCGTCGCCGCGCAGCAAGCGCCACGGCCGCACGGTATTGGTGATCCAGCTGCGTAGGTCAATCCGCCGGTGTCGCGCCAGATCCTCGACGGCCAGCGGCCTGCCATACCGCTGAAGATATGCTGGTGAAGCTACGAGCACGAAAGGCGAAGTCACAACACGGCGGGCCACGAGGTTCGTGTGCGGCAGCGGATGCGGCAAGATGCCTAGGTCGATGCCCTCGCCCACGATATCGGGAATACGGTTCTGCACCAACAGGTCCACCGACACGCGCGGGTATTTTTCGAGGAAGCGTCCGATCGAGGGCGCGATGAAGCGCGACCCCATGCCTACAGGTGCCGCGAGCCTCACCGTGCCGACCACTTCCTGCGACGAGTCGCGCATGCGTTCTACCTCTGCATCGATCGAGCTGATCGCTGTCACACAGGTCTCGTAGAAGCTCTTTCCTTCCTCGGTCAAGCTGATCCTGCGCGTGCTCCGATTGAACAGACGCACGCCGGTCCACTCTTCCAGTTGCTTGACCTGGATGCTCGCGCCCTGCGGCGTGATGCCGAGTTCGCGCGCGGCGCGGCTGAAGTTGCCCGTCTGCACGATACGGATGAAGGTGGTGATCCCACGGACGTTCTGCATGGATGGCCTGGAAAGTTCAGTAGGAATGGCGACGAATGCAGCATACGCGCGCTTCTCGCGCCGCGTATTCGGGCAGTCACTGGTCTTCGCAGAGCATGTCAACCAGCATCGCTGCCTTCGGTAGACGATCAGCCGCGCGCAGTACTTTCAGCGCATCCCTAGCAGCCACCGCACCTCGCCATTCCTCGTAAGCCATGATGAACTTTGCTTCCACTTCTCCATCGGATGCGCGGTTCATCGCGTGTCCCTTAGGCCAGTCCTGTGCGCGTCTGAGGACGCTTCCATCGCGCGAGCGCACGGTGAAGCGGATCGCCAGTTTTTCAGGGAACTGCGCCGTGAGCTCCGATGAACGCACGACGCGCACCTTACGCGCGAGGGCGAGCGTGACCGGGTCGACCAACCGGTCAGGCGCGTACGTAGCCGCCGACAGTCGTCCGTCCATCAAGGCCGCCGCCACCGTGAACGGCAGGCTGTGATCGGCTGTCTCGCGCGTGGTCGGCGCCCAGCGCTGCGCATCACCTGCCACCATGTGGAACGCAGCGTCGTACGTTTCCACGTCGATGGATTCGACGTCCTCCGGCTTCAACTGTGCGCGGAGCGCAAGGATCGAGTCGATCGCTGCTTGCCCGTGGTAGCACACTGGATGCAGCTTTAGGTGCGTCTCGACAATGCGCGGTGCCGCGCGCTCGCCAACCGTCCAGTCGAAGCGGCCGACGACTTCAAAGAGGCCGCCTTCACCTTCGACCACTGCTGTGGGGCCAGCCACGCCTTCGGCAGCCAGCATCGCAGCGAACACTCCGTTTCGCGCACCGTTCGGACCCGCGCAGCCCTTCCACTCCGACAGCGTGCCCTTGCGCACGTTGTACAGATGCACGTTCGGTGCGAGCGCGAGGGCGATGGCTTCGCCGATCCGTTCCTCGCTCAGCCCCAGCAAGCGACCGACTCCGGCCGCGGTGCCCACCGCCGCACACGTCGCCTGGTCTACGCCATGATCGCGCAAAGCCACTGCGTCGCACAGGCCGCAATACAGCTCGTAGGCCACCACTAGCGCCGCGGTCAGCGCCTCACCACTGCGGTCCATGGCCTCAGCCGTCGCGACCAGCGCACCAATCATGTCGCTCGGGTGACCGGCGTTGCGGCTCATGTATGTGTCGCTGAAGTCGAGGTAGCGCAGGGTCGTGCCGTTTGCAAAGGCCGCCATCTCGAGCGACGCGCACTGGCCGCTACCCCATAGCCGCGCGTTCCGCGGGCCCGTAAAGCGACTCGCGAAGCCGCGGATGTGCTCGCAGAAAGGCTCACGGTACGCCGCGATCGCGCTGGCCGCCGCATCTACCAGCCGCAGCCGGCATTCGTGCAGGCTATGCGCGTCAAGGGATCCGAGCTTGAAGGCGTGGGAGTAGCGCGCAAGCCGCTGTGTGGTCAGGTCCATGTGCTCTTTTTCCTGGATGGTGATCGACCCGTCCGAGGTCATGCCCTTCCGAGCCTAGGGGCACAGCCGCCTCGCTTGAACGAAAGCGGATTGACTGAGTTTCAACGCCAGATTGACAATCAAGCTCTAGGTTTCACCAATCGAAACCTATACTGACAATCAGAACCAATCCGAAAGCAACCGCCCTGTCGGGTGCTTTTTTCAGGTCTAGGAGACACAATGCAGACACGCCCCCCCTCCGCCGCCGGAATCACCCGCCGGTTCGTCCTTTCTGTGCCAGCCGCCTTGGCTATCGCCACCTTGGGCGGCCCGGCCCTGGCGCAGGGGCGCTACCCGACCAAACCGGTCACGCTGCTTGTGGGTTTTCCGCCGGGCGGCTCCACGGACTTCATCGGCCGCTTGCTGGCACAAAAGCTGACCGAGGTACTCGGCCAGTCAGTCGTGGTGGAAAACAAGGGCGGCGCAAACGGCCTGCTCGCGGCCAACGCCGTAGCCGCCGCTGCCCCAGATGGCTACACGCTCTTGCTCACCTCTATGGGCATGACGACCAATCCGTATTTGTACAAGAGGACGCCGCGTGACCCGGTGAAAGACTTCACCTCAATCGCCATGCTCGCGAGCGTTCCCAACGTGATCGTGGTCAACCCATCGCTGCCGGCCAAGGACCTGAAAGATCTCCTCGCACTGGCCCGCTCGCGAAGCACCACCGCCCCCCTCACGCTCGCCACCACAGGCAATGCGGCGCCTGGCCACCTCGCAAGCGAACTGCTGCAGCGCGCCGCGAAGGTGAAGTTCGAATATGTCGCGTACAAGGGGTCGGGGCCAGCACTCACCGACATCATGGCGGGCCATGTCGATATGTCGCTGCCCACGGTCGTGGCGGCCGCGCCGTTCATCCAAAACGGCAAGCTACGTGCGATTGCCGTCACCGGCTCCAAGCGTTCAGCCATGCTGCCGGACGTGCCGACCATTGCAGAAGCAGGCCTGAGGGAGCTATCCACGGGCTCTGGGTGGTATGCGCTCATCGGGCCGGCAGGCGTGCCCAAAGACGTCGTCGAGCTCCTGAGCTCAGAGTGCCAGAAGATCATGGCGAACCCCCAGGTACGCGAGCGGTTCGTCGCCAATGGCGCCGATCCGATATTCCTGAACCCAATCGAAATGTCTTCGTTCGTTGCACGTGATTTCAAGAACTGGGGCGAACTGATCAAGGCGGCCAACATCAAAGCCGAAGAATGAAGGACTTCTAACCATGCCGACACTCTCCTCCTCGGTTTATCCGGCCACCGCGCCGGCCGATTGCCCCCCCCTGGAAACCGCAGTAGTCCGCTTCATCCAGGAATTCGACATTTCCCATGTCACCCCCCAACTCCGGGTACTGGTCAGCCGCGTGATGCGTGACCAATTTAGCTCGCAGGTTGGCAATTCACGGTTGCCCTGGTCGCGTCAAGTGCGTGCGATGGTCGATGCGCACCACGTGCCCGGTGCGAGCCGCGTGATCACGAGCGAACGCACAATGAGCGCGCAGGACGCGGCCTTCATCAATGCAACGTACGCACATGGCTTCGAATACGATGAGGGCCATCGGCCCAGCAACAGCCATCCGGGCAGTTGCGCCGTCGCGACCGCCATCGCTGTGGGCGAAGAAGTGGGCGCCACATTGGACGAAGTGATTGCCGCCATCCTCATGGGGTATGAGATCTATGCGCGCATCGGCGTGCTGGGCGCACCAGACTTGATGCAGCGCGGCTTCCACCCAGCCGCCATGCTCGCAAGCTTCGGCGCGGCCGCAGTCACGGCGAAACTGCGAAAATTTGATGCCGAGACGACACTGCATGCGCTTTCCATCGCGCTGAGTCACGCATCGGGCGCGGCTGAATACAGTTCTACGGGTGGCTCGATCAAGCGAGTGCATCCCGGCATCGGCGTGCGTGGCGGCATGATGTCCGCTGCGCTCGCCCATGCCGGCATCACCGGTCCGCGCGCATTCCTCAGTGGGGTCAAGGGCTTCTACAACGCGTTCCTGCAACGCGCGCCGGCCACTGACGCGGCAGACCGCTTCAGCTTCTCAGCAAAATTCGAGATCCTGCGCGGCGGCTACAAGCGCTACTGCTGCTGCGGTGCCAACCACGCGGCGATCGACATCCTTTCGGCTTATGCGGGTCGCCTCGCGGACATCGAGAGTGTGTCGCTACGCATCCCAAAGCTTGCCAACACCATGGTCGGGTCGGTCAATAGCAACGCGTACACACCAGGGAACATCGAGCAGGTGCAATTCAGTCTGCCGGTTCAGGCCGCCTTCGCGCTACTTGGCCTCGGCAACGGCTACCAGTCGCACATGGACTATCTCGACGGCAAGCTTGACATGGACCAAGTGCGCAGCGCCGCGCGGAAGGTCAAGCTGGTGGAAGCGCCCGAAATGGACAAGCTGTACCCTGGCAAATTCGTGACGGAAGCGACTGTCACCTTCCTCGACGGCGCAACCGAGACTCACTTCGTCGAGAACTCTCTCGGCACACCCGACAACCCCATGAAGGAAGACGCACACGACGCGAAGTTCATGGAGCTCACGTCTCCCGTGCTCGGCGAGCAACGCGCTCGTGCGCTGCTCGCCATCCTGCACGAACTACCAACGACCCTGGCGCCCTCACAGCTGACGATGATGGGCGCTGTCCACGAGGCCGCCTAGCATTTCTCAGGCATCGGGCGAGTCAGCCACCTTGGCCCGAATTGCTGGTTCCGCGCGACCTCGTAATCGTCCCACCATGAGCGCGCCTGCCTGGCGCGGCTTCCGCGCGAGCTTGTCGGGCCGGCAACTTTTGCTCACACACCGCCCGCCCTGACCTGCACGCCGGCCCAGCGCTCGTAGTGCGTGATGAGCCGCGTGATGTCGTCTTGCGGATCCCCAAGGCGAGCGGCCAGGCCATAGAGGAGCCGCGACTTCTCGAGAATCCAGGCCGTAACACCGAGCTCCCGTGCCGCATCACTTGCGAGCTCCAATTCGCGCAGCGCCTCGCCGAGCAGCAAACCATGATTGAATCGCCGCGTCGCCACCTGCTGCGGAATGATCCGTGCGCTGGCAGCATTTTTACCAGTCTCGATGCCGAGAATGCGCGTCATCGTGAGCGGGTCCAGCCCCGCCTTCGCACCGGCCACGAACACCTCGCAGGTCACCGCGAACAATGTGGCGGACAGCGCGCCATTGATCTGCTGCGCGAGTTGCGCATCGCCGCCCCGGCTCGAAACGCGAAACACGCACCCCGCAAGCGCCTCCAACAAGGGGGCGGCGCTTTCCAGCGCGCCGGCCGGCCCCGAGACAATCACTGCTGCTGTGCCTGACTCGATGTCCTGCGGAGTACCCGCGATAGGCGCGTCGAGGTAGACGTCGTTTTCGCCACGGCCCTGCGCAAGCGCGAGAGCATGCGCAGGCTGCAGCAGGCAGGTATTGACTACCACCCGCCGGCTTTCAGCGCGAGGCAGTGCCTGGATGACGGTGCCGCAATCCATGTCTCGTTCTACGCATACGACCGTGCAAAGCCTGCCGCCCACTGGCGGCGCAGGATGCAACTCTCCAGCGATGACGACGCGCCAGCCGACGGCGCGCAGCCGCCGCGCAAGCACAGGGGCACGGCGCACGGTGCATACGAGCACGTGGTCCTCGAACGGCAAATCCGGGGCGGCGTCATCGACTGGAAAGGATTCCGATTTGGGGCGAAGGCACACCTCGACATCGGCGAGCGGTTCCAAGTAGGTGATGAGCGAGGTGCCGTCGCGATCGGCGCCGCCCTGCGAGACAGCAAAGTTCCACACCTGGCGCACCTGCTGGCCGATCCACATGGGAACGCCGAGCTCTTCCGATTCCTTTATGGTGAGCGACGTGTCCTTGGCCGTAATCGCCATGCGAGCGCCGAAGTCAAAGCGGCGGGGAAGCACCGAACTCGGGAACTTGTTGCGCGTAGCACTGCTGCTCGCCTCGCCGGCATTGATGATCTCCAGCAGTACCTGCGGATCAAGCCCGCCCTTGGCTCCCAAGATGAATGCCTCGCACGACGCCGCCATGCCCGTCGCGGAGAGCAGGTTGTTCAATAGCTTGAGCGTCTGGGCCTTGCCGTTGCGCTCGCCTAGATACAGCACCTCGGCCGAGGCCAACTCGCGCATCACGGCTTCTGCCTGCTCGAAGGCGGGCAGCGGCCCCGAACACATGATTCCCAGTCCGCCATTGCCGGCCGTGACCACATTCCCAGTGATGGGCGCGTCCAGCATCATGATGCCGCGCTGTCGCAACTCGCCCGCCAGCTCTTGCGCGAAGTGTGCACCGGTGGTGGAGAAATCGACGAGGGTGCCAATCGCGCCACCCTCGAGCAGGCCGTCCTTGCCCAGGACTACACGGCGCAGGACGTCCAGCGACGGCAGGCAAGTCATGACCAGCTTCGCTTCGGAGGCAATGACGCGGGCGGACGCGGCGCCCCGGCCGCCGGCCGCGATGACCGATTCCACGGCCCGCGTGTTCACGTCGTGCACAAGCACGCTGTGCCCGAGCGACGCAAGGCGCCTAGCCATAGGTGCGCCCATCGCGCCGAGGCCGATGAACCCGATGGCGTCGCGTACGGCTGCGGGATGAGTCGTCATGGGCACCCCACTTGAACTTTGATGGAAAAGATAATAGCATCAGTTTCGTTTATTGCTACCAATTCCAATCAATGGAACTAACTGGCATTAAGATTGAACGACATAGATTTCCAGAATGCAGGAATCCGAATGCAATTCAACCGTCTTGTGCGCCCTGCACTTCTCTTTCTCTCCCTGGCACTGAGCGCCACCGCACTGCAGGCTCAGTCGTACCCCTCGCGGCCGATCCGCATACTCGTGGGCTTCGCGCCTGGCGGCGCGACCGACCTGATCGCACGCCTCTACGCGCAGCAGCTCAAGGAAGCGCTGAACGCAACTGTGATCGTGGAGAACAAGGCCGGCGCATCCGAGCTCATGGCCATCCGAACGCTCATGTCCTCACCGCCCGATGGCTACACGCTGTGGCTTGCGGCCGGCAGTTCGCTCACGATGGGCCCTGCAGTCCGCAATGACCTGCCGTATGACCCGGCGAAGGACTTCACGCAGATCGGCTTGATCGCCACGGCGCCCGGTGTGTTCTTCGTCCACCCATCCGTGCCGGTGCGCACCATGGCAGAGCTGATCGCTTACACGAAAGGCAACCCAGGCAAGCTGAACTACGGCTCGGCCGGCGTGGGCTCCTCCAGTCACCTGCAGATGGAGTACATGCTGAAGGCGGCGGGCATCTCAATGACGCATATCCCGTACAAGGCGGCCAACGAGTCGGTTCAGGCGGTGGCAGGCGGATTGGTGCACGTGGGCCTTGCGCCTGCGCAGTCGGTGGTTGTGCTGGCCTCAGACGGTAAGGTTCGCCCGATCGCAGTGACCAGTACGACGCGCCTCAACGCCCTGCCCAACGTGCCGACCATGGCTGAGGCCGCCACGGGTGATCTCAAGGGGATGAGCGGCTACACGTTCTATGGCCTCGTCGGCCCGGCAAAAATGCCGAACGATATCGTCTTAAAGATCAACGCTGCGATCAACAAGATCTCGGTCATGCCCCTCGTGACCGAGAAGATGCGCGAAGGATTTTCGGCCGAGCCTGCGACCAGCACGCCCGCAACGTACAAGCAGCACGTCGACAAGGAACTCGCCAAGTGGCGAGAAATCGGGAAATCCATCAAGACCGATGGGGGAAGCTGACCCATGGAGTGCGATCTGGTAGTGGTCGGGGCCGGCATCTCCGGCCTTGTGGCGGCGCTACGGGCAGCGCAGGGCGGTCGGCGCGTGCTAGTCCTGGAAAAGCTTAGCGAAGATCGCTATGTCTGCAACTCGCGCCTGACCACAGGCGTATGGCATTGCTGCGCGATGGACCTCCTGAGCGAGCCGGAGAAGCTCGAGGCACGCATCATGGAAGTCACTGGCAACTACGCCCGCCTCGATCTGGCGCGGGCTGTGGCCAACGACGGCGTGCGTTCGGTTCGCTGGATGCAGAAGGCTGGCGTGCGCTTCATGAAGGGCCCGTTCGACTACCAGAGCTTCGTTCTGTCGCCTCCTGCTCTGACCGCGCAGGGTAGGCAATGGGAAGGCCGAGGCGGCGACGTGATGCTGCGCACGCTCGAAGCGGAGCTTGCGAAGCTCGGCGGCCGTATCCTGCGTGGCCACCGGGCGACACGGCTCGACGGCAGCGGCGAAACAATTCAAGGCCTCTCCGGCAAGACGGAAGCGGGCGCCTCCTTCAGTGTGCAAGCGAGTGCGGTCGTCATTGCCGACGGTGGCTTCCAAGCTAACACCCAGCTGTTGCAAGGTGCCGTGACGCCTCACCCCGAGGCGATCTTCCAGCGCAATGCGCGTACCGGCATGGGGGACGGTCTTGCGATGGCCCGCAACGCCGGCGCGCAGATCACCGATTTGCGCGGCTTTTACGGCCACGTGCTTTCAGCCGACGTGTTCAACAACGACAAGCTCTGGCCCTATCCGTACCTCGACTACGTGATCGGCGCGGGACTCATCGTCAACCGCCACGGCAGACGATTCACCGACGAAGGCCGTGGCGGCGTCGCAGTCGCCAATGCGATGGGGGCTGGCGAAGATCCGTCGGGCAACATCGTGATCGCCGACTCTCGCATCTGGAATGAAAGCGGCACGCAACGCTTGCTGTCTCCAAACCCCACCCTGGTCAACAACGGCGGCACGCTGCACCGAGCGAACTCCATCGCCGAACTCGCAACCTTGTGCGGGCTCGACCCCGTAAGTCTGGTCGCGATGATTGACGCCTACAACGCCGCACTGAAAGCAACCAGGGGCCTGGAACTCTCCCCTCCGCGCTCGGCGGGCAAGCAGAAACCAGTGCCGATCGAAACGGCACCGTTCTACGCGATACCCGCGTGCGTCGGTATCACGTACACCATGGGCGGCATCGCGATCAATGCAGCGGCACAGGCACTCGCGGTCGACGACTCGCCGATCCCCGGCTTGTACGCGGTGGGATGCGCTGCCGGAGGGCTGGAAGGCGGTGAGAAATGTGGATACGTGGGCGGACTCGTGAAATCGAGTGTCACCGGCCTGCGGGCGGCAGAACACTTCCTCCAGGTTTCAGCGTGAACGTAGAAATCAATTCGCATCCGCACCTTTTCGACAACCGCCGCTAGCGCACAGATATTCACCTCTACCGTACCCGCTGTCTCCGCTCTGTGGATTCCGGTGACCGGAATTCACGTTCGTGACTCCGGCGATGTGCAGCATCCTGCCACGCGACCCGTTCGGTAGCCCCAAGCTCTCGCGAACATCGCCGCGAGAACCCAATCCGGAATTCCCTGGCGCAACCCGCCGCAATAGTCACGACTCCGCACATCTCGGCTGAAGACCATTGCGTTGATGGTACGGGTGCCGCCGAGATCTCTGTCGCGATGCCGGCAGAGACGCCGGTACGAATGAGAGTGGCATTGGCCCGGTTTCGTCACGCCAGTTCACGCGCCTGGAATGGAACAGCATGACCATCCGGCTGGGGCCCACATCTGAACGGAAAAGCCGCCGGCGGCTGGGCCGGCTTCCAGCCGCAGCACCAGGACGGCAGGAGCCTCTCTGAGGCAGCTAGCTATCACGCATCCCGCAGAACCGCCTCCACGACGATATAGTCAAAGATGGAGAAAAATCGCAATACGCTAGGCATTGCTACTTCGGAAGGAGCATGTCCACAATCACGCGCACCATCTCGACGTAGCTGCGCAGGATTAACAGTAGGAAGGCCGCCGCCCCGATGGCGACCGGCACGGCCCACAGTGAGCCTGAGATGAACCAGACGATGGGGCCGAGCAGCAGTACGGCGAGAGCAATGCCATTGGCAACAAGGTCGCCGCGCTTCACCAGGAAATGGAGCGTGCGGTACTGGTTGTTGGGATCTTCCATGTCGTTTTCCTCGATTCTCTTTGTTGTGGGCTTCGTTGAAGAAGTTCAGTCCAGCTTGAGGTTCAGGCGCTCGACCAACTCACTCCAGCGGTCGCGCTCCCGGGTCAGGAAGTTCGCGAATTGTTCAGGCGTTCCGCCTTCGACCGTAGTGCCTTCGTTCTTGAGCTGCGCGCCATATTCCGCTGATTGCAGAACGCGGTTCACGTCGCGATTGATCGTTCCCACGGTAGACGCGGGCGTGCCGTCCGGCACGAGCAGGCCATAGGCGAGCGACGACTCGAATCCTGGCAGAGTTTCCGCGACCGTGGCGACATTCGGCAGCAGCGCCAGACGCTTGCGGCCCGTCACCGCGATCGCGCGCACACGGCCACCCTTGACCTGCGCCGCTGCCGAGGGCGCACTGTCGAAGAACAGTTGGATTTCGTTGGCAATGAGTGCTGTGTTGGTCTGCGCGTTGCCCTTGTACGGAATCAGCGTGAGATCGATCCCCGCCTTGACCTTGAGCATTTCGCCCGTAAGGTGCTGAGTCGTGCCTAGCCCGCCGGATCCGTAGTTGATGGCTCCCGGCTTTTCCTTTGCAGCCTTGATGAGGTCGGAGAGCGTCCTGAATGGGCTCCCTGCCGGCACGAGCAGTACCAAGGGCGCATCCATTAGCTTCACGACCGGCGTGAAATCCTTCGCTTCATAGGGCAGCTTCTTGTAGATCAGCGGGTTGATCGCGATCATGGGATGCGTCGCGAAGAGGATGGTATGGCCGTCAGGCTTCGCGCGCGCCACCGCCGACGAGGCCACGCCGCCGCCTGCGCCAGCGATGTTTTCCACCACCACTGGCTGCATCCACACCTGCCGCAGCTTGTCGGCCAGAAGACGCGCCTGCATGTCCGAGCCGCCACCCGGCGGGAACGGCACGACGAGCCGCACCGGACGCAAAGGGAAGGTGCTGGGCTGCTGTGCCGACACCGCGGTGACCACCAGCGCCGCCGAGAGCGTAGCAGCCAGTACCCGCAGTTCGCGACGCACCAGTTTTTTCCAATTCATTTCCGTCCACTCCTATCGGTTGCTTGTTCCGCTCACTGTGGCGCCGTCGCATCGCGTAGCTGACCGCCGGATGCGGCGACGCGCTCGAGCAGCGCGCTGGGTTTCCAGCGCTTGCCGTAGAGCCTGTGCCACTCGCGCGTCTGCACAAGGATCGCGGGTGCACCGACCGAATCTGCCCAGAACATCAGACCGCCGCGGTGACGTGGAAAGCCAAAGCCATAGAGCCACATCACATCAATATCGCTGGCCCGATAGGCCTTACCCTCATCGAGAATGCGGCAGGCTTCGTTGATCGATGCGAACAGCGCACGCTGCAAGATTTCCTCGTCGCTGAAGGTGCGCTGCACGATGCCGAGCTCCTTCGCCACCTCGGCAATCACCCGCTTGACCGCCTCGTCAGGATGCGGGGTACGGTCGCCTTCGGCGTAGCGATACCAACCCGCACCAGTCTTCTGCCCCTTGCGGCCCATTTCGACCATGCGATCAGGAATATGGAGCTTGCGATACTCCGGATCGGCCGCCGCGCGGCGCTTGCGGCCTTCGTAGCTCACATCCAGGCCCGACATATCGTTCACCGCGAACGGCCCCATCGGGTAGCCGAATGCGACCATGACGCGGTCGATCTGCTCTGGCAGCGCGCCTTCCTCGAGCATCAACATCATCTCGGTCATCATGGGCGTGCGACTGCGGTTCGCCGCAAATCCGTCGCAGGAACCGGCCACTGCCCCCACCTTTCCGAGATCGCGCGCCATCTTCATGGTGCGCGCGATCGTCTCGATCGGCGTTGCGCTGCCGCGAACGACTTCGCACAACCTCATCACGTTGGCAGGCGCAAAGAAGTGTGCACCAGCGACGGCCTGCGGGCGCTTCGTCGCGTTGGCCATGATGTCGATGTCGATGGCCGATGAATTGGTAAGAAGCAACGCGCCTGGTTTCATCACCTCGTCGAGCCTGGAGAACACCTCCTGCTTCAGATCGACCCGCTCGAAGACAGCCTCGATCACTGCGTCACAGTCGCCGATGTCCGCATAGTCGGTGACGCCACGAATCTTGGCGAGACGCTCGTCCATCTGCGCCTGAGTGATGCTGCCGCGCTTCACACTCACCCCGTAGTTTTCCCGAATTCTCTTGATGCCGCGATCCAACGCCTCCTGACTCATGTCGAGCACTTTCACTTCGACCCCCACGTCAGCGAACGCCATCGCGATGCCCCCCCCCATGGTCCCGCCACCGACGACGGCGGCCGAGCGCACCGGCGACGGGGGAACGAGTGGCGACGACCCAGGGATCTTGGCAGCCTCCCGCTCGGCAAAGAACGCGTAGCGAAGCGCTTTGGCCTCATCAGAGTTCTCCAGCTCCTTGAGGAATTCGTGCTCCAAGGCCAAGCCCTGATCGAAAGTACTGGAAGTAGCTGCCTCGACCAGCGCCAGAGCCCGCTCTGGCGCCTTCAGATGGCGTGACTTGCGAGAAAGCGATTTGCGTGCGTCTTCGAACAGCGCGGCGAGTTCATCGGCAGGCAAGGGTCTCCGCACCTCGGCCTGCGTACCGGGCAGCGGACGTGCCGACGCGATGCGCAGGGCGTACCTGACTGCTGCCGAACGCAGGGCGGGCTCGTCCACGATTTCATCGAAGATGCCGAGACGCAGGGCTTCGGCCGCCTCCACATGGCGGCCGCTCACGATCATGTCGAGCGCAGCCTTCGGGCCAATGAGGCGCGTAAGACGCTGCGTGCCGCCGCCGGCCGGCACGATGCCAAGCGACACCTCCGGAAGGCCGACCCTGGCGCCCGGAGCGGCAATGCGATAGTGACACGCCAGCGCATGTTCAAGGCCGCCGCCGAGCGCGTAACCATGGATCGCCGCGACGACAGGCTTGCCGCTCCCCGCGATGGCGGCTGCACTCGTTCGCGTGGAAACGGGGCGTGCTCCGCCGAACTGGCGGATGTCGGCGCCCGCCATGAAATTTCGGCCGACACCAATGAGAACGAACGCCTGTACGGCCGGGTCCGCATTGCCGATGGCAAGCGCATCCATGATGCCTTCGCGGACGCCCGAGCCTAGGGCATTGACAGGCGGATTGTCGATGGCGATCACGCCGACCCCATCTTCAACTGCGTACTTAACGGTCTGCACTTCGCTCATATGTCTCCTTCAACATCACGTCCGCGCCACGTTGCGGCGTAAGAACGGATCGTATCACTGTTCCGACAACAAGCACCGATTCCACTGGATGAAACCATAATACTCCAGATCGAGTTACGTTTTTGGTTCCATTCATCGGAACTGATTTCATTTTGTTGACATGATGCGCGGCTCCGCATAAATTTGCGTTCCATGAACGACACGCTTCCCGCTTCGCCCCCTGCAGCCTGCACACTGACCGTGACCTGCCTACCAGGTGGGCGTACTTTCGAGGCCACCTCGGAGGAAACCATCCTCGACGCCGCGCTTCGCCAGGGGTTGCTGCTGGCCCACAGCTGCCGCAACGGCGCCTGCGGCACCTGCAAGACCCGACTGGTGGAAGGCCAAGTCAACTACCAGGTACACCCCATCGCCCTCACCCCCGAGGACGCCGCGTCCGGCTATGCCCTGCCGTGCCAAGCCAGGGCGCGCACGGCCGTCGCACTCGAATGCAGCCCAATCAGCGTCGATGCCGCCACGCCGATGCGGCGCCTGGTCACACGCGTGCAGTCGCTCGATAAGTTGGCACCCGATGTGATGCGCATCCGCCTCAAGATGCCAGTCAACGGAAACTTCGCCTTCTACCCCGGCCAATACATTGACATCGTGATGAGCCCGGCGATACGTCGTAGCCTGTCAATCGCGAACTCACCCAACGAAGACGGGTACATGGAGCTGCACCTGCGCAACTACGGCGGGCCGTTCAGCACCCACGTGTTCAACACAATGAAGGTGGGCGACCTGATCCGGGTCGAAGGGCCGCTCGGCACTTTTTTTGTGCGGACCGATAGCGAAAAGCCCATCGTCTTCGTCGCCAGTGGCACAGGTTTCGCGCCAGTCAAGGCAATGATCGAAGACCAGCTTCGCAAAGGTCGCGCCCGGCCGATGTCACTCTACTGGGGAGGCCGTCGCCCAGCAGACCTGTATCACCATGAACTGGCCCGCGCTTGGGCCGCCGATCACGGCATCGACTATGTCCCAGTCGTTTCGGAAGCACTGCCCGAAGACGCGTGGACCGGCCGCGTCGGTTTTGTGCACCAGGCTGTGCTGCAGGACTTGTCGAGCCTGGCAAGCCATCAGGTCTACGCATGCGGCGCACCCATCGTCGTGGAGTCGGCTCGACGCGACTTCACATCGCTTCGTGGCTTGCCTTCGACCGAGTTCTATGCCGACGCCTTCCTGCCGGGTGCGACCCCGGCGGTGAACAAGTGATCCGCTCCAACCGCCCTCGAACCTGAGGCCACACCCCGTCATGAAGCCGATCCGCAATCTCATCGCCGCAGCGGCTGTTTCCGCCTGCGCACTGCCGGCCCTTGCCGACACCTACCCTGCGCGCCCGATAAAGATGATTGTCGGGTTTGCGGCCGGCGGCACTACCGACGCCATCGCGCGCTTCTATGCGCAGAAAATCGGCGAGGAACTCGGCGCATCCATCGTGGTGGACAACAAACCCGGTGCGGGCCAGATGCTCGCTATCCGGTCGACCCTTGGCGCGGCGCCGGATGGGTACACCATCTACATGGGAACCGCCAGCGCCCTGTCGCAGTCCCCTGGCTTGCGCAAGTCCATGCCGTACGACCCCCTGAAAGACTTCAGCATCATCGGGCTGGTCGCCAGCGCGCCCGGCGTCCTCGTCGTCAGCCCTCAGTTGCCAGTACGCAACCTGCGCGAACTGGCGAATCTTGCGAGCGCGAAGGAAGGCAAGTTCAACTACGGCTCATCAGGCGTCGGGGCCTCAAGCCATCTGCAAACGGAGTACCTACTCAACCTCACTGGCATCCGGATGGAGCACATCCCATTCAAGGCCGATGCGGACATCATGCGCGAGATATCGGCCGGAACAGTGCAGATGGGCATCGCGCCGATCCAGGGGGCACGGGGCTCCATCACGAGCGGCAAAGTCCGCGCACTGGCCGTGACAGGCACGCGCCGCATGGCTGCATTGCCAGACGTCCCCAGTTTGACCGAATCCGACTTCAAGGGGCTCGACGGCGTGGACCCGTACAGCTACTACGGCCTGCTTGGCCCTGCCGGGATGCCGCCCGAAATCGTGGCGAAGCTCAACAACGCCATCAACCAAGTGTCGCGCAAACCCGACGTCGTCGGCCACGTGCAGCAGCGACTCTATGCCGAGCCCGCAGCGGGCAGCCCCCAAGCCTTCCGCGAATACATCCAACGCGACCTGGCGAAATGGCGTGGATTCGCACGCCACGTGGTCCTTCCCGATCAATAAAAGTTCCGACCATTGGAACCGGTATTGACAAACAAAACCTGTGCTAAACTAAACTTAACCATCGGAGTGTTCTCATGATCTATACACGAAGCGGAGCAGACGCACTGTCTAAGCGCATCGACATCGTCTCGCCTGGCACTGGCAACAAGCATTGGGGCACCACGTACTTCGGTCCTCGAAGCTCCAACAAAGAAGCGACGGGCCCTCAGGCCACCATGTCCGAGCTGCAGGCCAACGAGTCGGTCGTGCCGCACTTCCACGGCGTTTCGATGTTCCAGTTGTTTATTGCCGGCTACGGCACTATCGGCAACCAAGGCAAGGAACTGAAGCCGCTGACGGTGCAGTTCAAGGACCACCACACCGCCTACGGCCCCATCGTCGCTGGGCCTCAGGGTCTATGCTTCGTGGCATTGCGCATGTACACGGGCAACTCTGAGCCGGTCTACCTCTCCGAGCCAGGCTATCGCGACCGACTAAAGCCCAGCAAGCGCCGCAACCTCACGTCTCCGCAGGTTCACTTCTCCATCGAGCCGGTCATGCAGCACCGTACTGAAGTGGCATGGGAAACCTTGCTGGAAGCCGATGACGGCATGCATGCACAGGTCGTGCGCCTCGGCGCGGGCATGAAGGTGCAAGGTCCCGACCCGAAGGTGGCGGGCGGCTATTACATCTTCGTGGGCAACGGCAGCATCGTGCACAACGGTGAAACGCTACCAAAATGGTCAATGGTCGTGGTCGAGAACAACGAACAGGAGTTCGAAATTCGAGCAGGCGACCAAGGCCTCGAAGCCTTGGTACTGCAGTACCCACGCGAAGAGTCCTAATCGGCCCAGGGCTTGCCAGCTTGCCTGGCAAGTCCTGCGTCGGTTATGCGCAGGCCTCGGTCCGCCCCAATGCGCGGTGCCCTCAGCATGCTGTTACGGCTCCTAATGAAGAGCCCCGGACCAGCAAATGCCCCCGTCTTCGAGAACTTGACGTGGCAGGAAATCGGCCTCTGACTGCGCCTGATGTCCGAGCGCATCAGACTACCAAGCTCTGCCCTGTTGCGCATAGCCCAGAACCTGCAGATAAGAGCACTACCTAGCGCAGGTAGACGAACAGCAGCACCGCCCCCCATTTTCCGCTTTACGCCTCTGGCTGACCCGGAGCACTGAGCATTCACAAAGTGGTGCGTCTAGTGATGCCCAGGCGAACGAAGATGATGGGGTGATGCCGTGGCGTCTCAGATAGCCAACACAGAAGGACGCATGTGCATCGGCGAGGTTGCAACCGCATGTCCGTTGCTCAGCTTGGTAAGCAGGTCCCCAAATTTTTCGGGTGCCAGGCTCACATCTGCCGACCAAGAAAGCATTGCGGCTTCTTGCCCGACCGGTCACGAAGGAAAAGCGTGTGCAAGTCCTAGCGCAGATTTAACTCATCGTCATCCACGACAAGGGATTCACGCTCTTGCACGGCGAATGGGTGGTCAGCGTGCCTGTTGGCGCGGCGCCATCTCGGGCGCCGAGACAACCGATTGCATTGCTGCGCCGGGCTAGCCCCCTTTCGCGTGAAGGAAAAGTTCATGCCACTGGCGCTGATGGCAAGCCGCCACAGATTCTTCGCGCCACCACGGCGGGGCTTTGCGTCCAGTGCTACCACGCGGGTCGAAATCTGGGCGTCCTACACGCGCATCAGTACCGACTTGGTTTGCGTATATGCGTCGATCGACTCTGCGCCCATCTCGCGCCCGAACCCGGATTGCTTATAGCCACCGATGGCCATGACGGGATCGGATTCAGCGTAGGTATTGATCCAGACGCGCCCGGACTTGATAGCGCGCATCATCCGGTGCGCCCGCCCGATGTCACGCGTCCACACAGCGGCCGCCAGCCCGTACGGAGTGTCATTGGCTTTGGCGACGGCGTCCATCTCATCCTTGAACGCAATGACGGAAAGCACCGGTCCGAAGATCTCTTCCCTCGCGATTGTCATGTCATTTGTCACACCGGCGAAGATGGTCGGCTCGACGAAATAGCCTGCAGTGCCGATGCGCGACCCGCCCAAGACCAGCTTCGCCCCCTCTCGCCGACCGGCCTCGACATAGGAAAGCACCCGCTCCATCTGCTTCGCCGAGATGAGCGGTCCCAAATCCGTATCGCCCGAAAAGGGCGAGCCCACCTTGTAGCGGGACGCAACCGCCGCGACACGCGCGACCACCTCGTCGTATACGCTTTCATGAACGAGCAGCCGCGTCCCTGCAGAGCAAACCTGACCGGAATTCCTACAGAACGCCAGTGCCGACGCCTCGATCGCTCGGTCAAGGTCGGCATCTGGAAAGATGATGTTGGGTGACTTTCCACCCAACTCCAGCGTCGCCTTCTTCATGTTGCCGGCCGAGGCCTGCAGGATGCTGCGGCCTACGGCTGTGGACCCCGTGAAGGCGATCTTGTCTACGTCGGGATGCGCCGCCATGGCGGCGCCGACCACCGCACCATCACCCTGGACTATGTTGACGACCCCGTCGGGAACCCCCGCTTCCTGGATGAGCTCGGCGAGCCGCAAGGTCGTCAATGGCGATTGTTCTGCAGGTTTCAGCACGGCGGTATTTCCGCAGGCCAGTGCGGGCGCGAGCTTGCTCGCAGCCATCACGAGCGGAAAGTTCCAAGCGTTGATGAGCGCGCACACCCCCATTGGCTCACGCACCATGTAGATGAAACGTGAATCGTCGCTGGCATTCGTAGTCCCGTAGATCTTGCTCGTCCATCCCGCGTAGTAGCGGAAACGCTCCGCAGTGCCCGCCACCTGTGTTCGGGCGAAGCTCAACGGCGCGCCGATGTCCAGCGATTCGAGCGCGGCGAGTTCCTCGGCATGCACCTCGATCGCATCGGCGATCCTTTCTAGGTAGCGCCCGCGCGCATGGGGCGAGATGCCGGACCAGGACGGCCTGTCGAATGCACGCCGGGCCGCAGTGACTGCAGCATTGACGTCTCGCTCGTCGGCCTGAGCCACCTCGGCCAGGCACGCCTCCGTCGCGGGGTTGATCGTCTCGAAGGTTTTTCCGGATGCGCTCTCGATCCAGCGACCATCGACCAGGAGTCGCTTCTTGCCCGCCCCGATCCACTCGAGTGCTTGTTGCTGGCCAGATCTTTCGGCCTTCTCGATATTTTCATTTCCTGACATTTTTATCTCCAATGACTCGAATACTGCTCAGGCCCGGCGCGCGATAGCGTCCTGTAGGATCATGGCGGCGCCCTTCTCCCCGATCATCATGGTCGGTGCGTTGGTGTTCCCCGATGTGACCTGCGGCATGATCGATGCGTCGACGACGCGCAGGCGGCGAGCCCCTCTCACGCGCAGGCGCTCATCGACAACTGCCAGCTCATCGAGGCCCATCTTGCAAGTGCCAGCTGGATGGTGGGCGGAGTTGCCGTGCGTGCGCATGTATTCGAGGATCTCGTCATCAGTACGCGCTCGCGGCCCCGGCATCCGCTCCTCGATCACGCGCGAAGCGAGAGGCTCGGTGCCCAGAATCTGACGGATCGTCTTGATGCCCTGAATTACCGCACGCACATCGTCGGGGTGTGAGAGGAAATTCGGCTGGAACGCGGGGGCCTCGCGCGGATCCGCGGAGCGGAGCGTTACTGTCCCCGTACCGGCCGGACGCAGACGGTACACCGAAGCAGCAATCGAAGGCCGGTCGTCCACTTCCACCACGCCATCGCCGTGGTAGGTGAACGACATGGGGCGAAAGCTGATTTGCAAGTCCGCGTATGGCTCCTCTGGGCGACTTTTTACAAACGCGGCGGCCTGCGAAGATCCCAGCGCGAGATAGCCCTTTCCATTGAGCAGGTAACGCAGGCCCTGCCAATACTTCCGCAATCCCGTGATCTCGTGGTTGTAGGAGCTCTTGCGCGTCGCCTCATAGCTGGTATGCACGTAGAAGTGATCTTGGAGGTTCTGACCGACGCCGGGGCTGGCCAGAACCTGTGCAATCCCGTGGCGCTGCAGCTCCTGCGGAGGGCCGACGCCCGACAGCATGAGAATCTGTGGTGAATTCAGCGCGCCCGCCGATAGGATGATTTCGCGCGCGGCCGCAACTTGGCGCAACTCGCCGCCCTCTAGCAACTCGACGCCGACGGCTTCAGTGCCCTCGAACAGAATGCGCCTGACAAACGCCCCGGTGCGGATGGTGAGATTCGGGCGCGTGCGCACGGGCTCGACGTAAGCCATGTAGGCCGAGTGACGCTTGCCATGGCGGATGTTGTGCTGCATGAAGCCGACCCCGTCGTGCAACTCTCCATTCAGGTCTTCGGTACGCGGAATCCCGAGCCGGGCAGCCGCCTCGATGAAGTCGGCCGAAGCGGGGTGGCGGATCACGGGGTCGCTGATCCACAACGGGCCGCCTACGCCCCGATAAGCATCCGGGCCTCGCTCGTTGTGCTCCATGCGCTTGAAGT
Organism: Variovorax sp. GW823-FHT02B07; assembly: GCF_058797695.1. Lineage (NCBI taxonomy): Bacteria > Pseudomonadati > Pseudomonadota > Betaproteobacteria > Burkholderiales > Comamonadaceae > Variovorax > Variovorax sp. GW823-FHT02B07. The sequence goes on along the minus strand of NZ_JBXAJX010000001.1, from coordinate 718,217 downwards.
AAGGAAGCACGTCCTCGAAGCCCCAACCCGGGTTGCCAAGGTTCTTCCAGGTGTCGAAGTCGCTTCGATGGCCGCGGATGAAGACCATGCCATTGATGGCGCTGCTGCCCCCCAGCGCTTTGCCTCGCGGCCAGTACATCCGCCGGTCATGCAACTGCGGCATCGGCTCAGTGAAGTAGTTCCAGTTCATCTCCTCGTGGAAATACAGCCGGGCCATGCCCGCTGGCGCCTTCACCCAGAACTGGTCAGCTTCGGGTCCGGCCTCAAGCAGCAGGACGCGTGAACCCGGGTCCTCGGAAAGCCGCCGCGCGAGCACGCAACCAGCGGATCCAGCGCCAATGACAATGTAGTCGTACGTTTCTGTTGATTGGTACATGGTGCGACGCATGGCGTCCTAAAGTCCAGGGAGCCACATCAAGGAGACGGAGGCCCCCTCGAGAAGGAACGAAACGCACGAAGTGGGGAGCGGGGCGACCAGCATCTCAGTCCTTGGTGAACTTCAGTTCGACCGCAACCTTCGCCATGTCGGTGTACTCGCGCGCGAGGTACTCGGAAAAGTCCCTGGGCGTCATGAAACTCGTGTCCGAGCCGTCCGCGCGAATGCGGTCTCCCACCTCCTTGCTTTCGAGGGCGTACCGGATCGCTTCAGACAGCTTGTTAACCACCTCGGGCGGCGTACCCGACTTGGCGAGCAATCCCAACCAGACGCTGTAAGTAAAGTCCGTGCCCAATTCTCGAAATGTCGGCACATTGGGCAGCGCGGGCAGACGGGTCTGTGAAGTCACGGCGAGCGCCTTCATCCGCCCTCCCGAGATCTGACCGCCGCTGCTGACGTATGCGTCGAAGAAGAACGATACGCGGCCTGCCATGACATCAGGCATCACGGCACCATTTCCCTTGTATGGCACAGCAAGCACTTGATTCAGGTTGTACGCTCGCTTGAACAGTTCACCGGCAATATGCGGCGCACCGGCCACTCCGCCGTGCCCGTAACTGAGCTTGTCGCCCTCCCGGCGTGCCAAGGCGACGTAGTCGGCGATGCTGCGCACGGGCTCATTCCCACCCACCAGCATGATGAACGGAATACGAGACATCATGCCGACGCCCGTGAAATCCTTGGGCGAGTAACCGGGATTGTTCTTGATGTAAGGCAGTGTCGAGAAATTGAGTGACTGCGCGAGGAGCGTATAGCCGTCCGCCGGTTGTTCACGCACGTGAAGGATGCCGATAAGCGTATCGGCACCTGGACGGTTGTCGATGATGACCGGCTGTCCCAGCTTCTCGCTCATCTTCTGCGCGACGAGGCGTGTCGTCGCATCCGTCGCGCCGCCCGGAGCCGTGCACACCACGATGCGGATGGGCCGTGTTGGCCAGGGCTCCGCCGCGGCGCACGTGCCTGCCGTTGCGGCGAGGGCGAAGGCGACTGCCGCGATGGTTCTTCTGGTGAATTTGAGGGGCGTCATGTTGTCTCCTGGTCTTGTTGCTTGGTTTCACTGATCAGAACCATTGTCACTGTTCGACTATTCCCCTTGCAAATGAATAGAATGAAGGAGTCCATAAGCAAAAGCACATGCCGAGCAAACTCGATGAAATTCCGTGGGCGCGGCGGCTGAAGCTGCGGCACCTCGAGGTGTTCCTGGCGGTGCACGAAACCGGCAGCCTTACCTCAGCGGCCGTGCGCCTGCACATGACCCAGCCAGCCCTTTCGCACTGGCTCTCGGACGCCGAAGAAGCGGTGGGCCGACCGCTCTTTTTGCGACTTCGCCGACTCACCTTGACCCCTGACGGAGAGGTATTCCGCGCCCACGCGGCAAGGATGCTGGGCGATGTGGAACGCACCGATGCCGATTTGAAGGCCGTGCGCGCCGGCTTGCAGGGGCGATTGCATGTCGGAACGGGGTTGCCGCGTGTGCTGTTGCCGCGTGCGATCGCCCGGCTGCACGAATCACGGCCCGGGATTTTTGTTTCGGTCTCGGAAGCGCCTCTGCCCCAGCTGCTCGAGATGCTCGCCAAACGCGAAATCGACATGATCATCGGCGCCCTCGCTGCGCAGGCGCGTGCATCGGGCTTTGCCGTCGAACCGCTGCTCGTCGACAGCGTGCAAGTCGTCGCACGCCGGCAGCACCCGTGCCTCCAGCAACCCGCGACCTGGGAAAGCACGCTGCAGTACCCATGGATCCTGCCTCCAGTAGGCGCCGTGATGCGCGGTGCGCTCGACGCTGCGTTCGCCGCCCAGCACCTGGCTCCGCCTATACCTTGCGTCGAAGCGAACTCATCGGTGCGCGTCCAACTTCTTCACGAAGAGCGCAACTACTTGTCTATCCTGTCCGCTTCGGAAGTGATGCTCTACCGCTCGCAGGGCGTCCTGGACAATCTGCGCCTCTTTCCAGAGATCCCCTCGCCTGACATCGGCGCAATCTGGGAGGATGAACGGGATTCAGGACTCGTGAGCCATTTCCTTGAAGCACTACGAGCCCAGGCGCAGGTGGAGGCGATCGAGCTCTCTCATTCGGACGCCAAGTAAGCGATTCAGCCTGCCTCGCCCGCAGTCGACTCGATCCTGCTGCGAACCTCGTTGACCACCAGGATCGACGCGCCTTCGCGGATCGCAAGCTCGGCCACTTCGCGCAGATGACTGGCGACGAGATCCAGGTCGCTTACATCGGGCAGTGAGACAGCAGCGGCACCGAGCTTCTCGAGGACCTGGCTCCAGCCCGAGCTAGCCTGCACGGCTGCCACGAGGCGCCCCGGCTCCAGTCCCTGCTTCACGCCCATTGTCAGCGCCTCCTGAGTGACCCATCGATTGCAGATGGCAGTCGCCTTGTCGATAACGCTCAGCAGACGTTTCTGGTGCGCGGATGACAATTCATCGGCCGCGGCTCCTACGATGCGCGTGCCACTCATAGATTCGACCAGCCTCACGACATCTTCGAGTTGCGCCGAGTCACCCAACGTGTTGCAGCCGATCTGCAGCAGGCCGCGAACAATGCCGGTAATGGGCATGAGCGCGCGCGCGTCCATTCCCATCTGAACCGATTGATTGATGTCCTTGAGCATATGCTTCAGCGCGAAATTGGTGGATACACGCCCTTCCACCAGTGCGGTGAGCATCAGCTGAGAGGGCCTGCTCCTGCCTGCTCCGGAGTTCAGCGCGTCCGCAATGGCGGCAAGCGACAGTCCGCATTTTCGGCCCAGTGCCGCCATCTCCAACATCGCGAGCCGGCAACCGGTGTTGATGGTGTTGTTGACCAGCTTGGTCGCCTGCGCATCACCCACATGCGCACCGCAATTCAGTACCTTCTGGCTGATTGCATGCAACCAGGGCATGGCACGCGCCACGTCCTCGGCGCCGCCGGAGTACAAGACGGTGCATTCGCCTGCAGCTGCTGCGGCTGTGGTGCCGGACACCGGCGCGTCGATCATCGACACACCTGCTTTGCGCAGTCGCGCCGCGATGAGGCGCGTATCCGCCGGCGTGCCGCTTGTCTGATCCACCACTAGCGCGCCAGGCTTCAGCCCCTGCAACAACCCTCTCGCACCTTGGATCACCTGCTCGACGTCTGCGGTGCGCGGCAGGGACAGGAAGACGATGTCGCATCGTTGTGCCAACGCCGCAGCGTCCTCCATGGCGATAGCGCCTTCGCGTTCGAGGGTGCTCACGGCGGAGGCATTGAGGTCCCAGATATGCAGCCGTGCAGCCGGGAGGAGGCGACGGGCCAACATGCCGCCCATAGCGCCGAGTCCAATATAGCCGACGGCGATCTGCACCGGTTCCTTCGTTGCCATGAACTGCTCTCCTTGTAGTGGCCGCATGGTAGGCACCAGCCACGAACGGGACGGGACATGAACTTGAAAGATCTTCAAGTGTGCATTGCAAGTTAGCGCACTGCGCTGTGCACGGGAAGGGTTCAGCCCGCGCTCACCATCCCCATCCAGTACTGCATGCTGGAGCCTGGCGTCTCCACATCGATCGTGCGCACAAAGTTCAGGCGACCGTCGTCCGAGATGCGGAACACCGACAAGGTCGCCGGCACTGGCTCCACGACGCCTCCAGTTCGCCGACAAAGCGCTTTGATGCTCGCCGTGATAAGCAGGCGGCCGGTTGGGTCAATCGAAAACGTGCGCACGTGAAAAGAATGCGTGTCCGCGTGCTGCAGCAGCATCGGCTCTCCGGACCGCGCATCAATCGCATACACGGCGATGCTGTTCTCCCCCCCCGTGAAGACCTTGCCCTGCGGCGTTTCAATCGATTGATCACAGCGGTTGGCCGCGTACACGAACTTTCCGTTCGGATGCACATGGATCGCCCCGCCCAGCTGGCGCGGCCGCGCCGTGTCGGGCTCGCGCAGCATGTCGCGCGTGAACGCGGGATCGCCTTCCAGGCGGTCGTTGTCATGGCGGAACATGTAGAGCCGGCTGGTCCTCTCGTCGGCCACATAGAGCCACGGCATGGAAGGGTGGAAATCCACATGACGCGGCCCGAAGCCGAAGCCACCACCAGGAGCTACTACCTGAACCGGACCTGCTGTGCCATTGCCCAAGTCGAACGCGCGCAGGGCCCCCGGATCCTCGGGCTTGCTCGCCTGTGCGTGATTGCCACGGTCCACGATCAGCACCGTGCGACCAGACGGGAACACCATCACCTGGTGCGGGTAGATCCCGAAGTCCACCCCCCCATCCTGCGGGATTTCATCCAACACACGGCCATCCGTGTCCAGCCGGTGCACCGACAAGTCGCCTTTGCCAAAGTTGTGCGCATTGATCGCGAACCGGCCATTGGCATCCACGCACATGTGGACCGCGCGCTTGCGCAGCGCCACTGGCTCGCCGAGGGCCCCAAGCGCGCCATCCGACCCGATGCGAAACGCGCTCAGGTAGTTGCAGTCAGACGCGACGCGGGGGCCGCCGTTGCTGCTGCTGACGTAGAACACGGGCAGCGACGGGTGCCTCCACGCGTATTGCACCTTCGCCGGTAGTGCGACAGACGAGCGCTTGGCGAGTGCGGCACCATCCACATCCACGGCCCAGCAGAACAGCACCTCATCCACAGCGCTGTAGAGATATGTGCCGCTCATGGCGCAATCGGCGTGAACATCGGCACAGCCGTGCCGTTCTCCGAATGGCGGAATACGACCTGTACGCGTTGGCCGATGCGCACTGTGTCCAGGTCCGTGCCAACGATATTGGTCATCATCGTGGGGCCCTCGTCGAGCGTGACGTAGGCAATGCAGTACGGCGCACCCGGGCCACGGCGCGCGACGCTGAAGGTGTAGATCTCGCCTTGGCCCTTCGCATCCTCCCAGTGCACATCCGAACTCCAGCAGAACGGGCATATCGTGCGCGGATAGTGATGCGCTTGGCCACAGGCGTGGCACGCCTTGAGCACGAGGCGCCCCTCCGCGGCCGCGTCGAAAAATGGTCCATCGCCAGGATTGAGCGGTGGATCGGCGATCTTGCGGTCTTCGTTGAAGGTGGGCATGGCTTATTCCCTTTCCAGAATGACAGTGGCGGCGCCGTGGCGGTGGCCGATGGCCCCCCCGATGCCGGTAGCCAGCGCCAGCTGGCAATTGGGCACCTGCACCTTGGGATTGGCTTCGCCGCGCAGCTGGCGCACCGCCTCGATGATCTTCGTCATGCCACCGCGGTTGGCGGGATGGTTGTTGCATAGGCCACCGCCATCCGTGTTGAAGGGCAGCTTTCCCACTCCGGAGATCAGGTTCCCATCCATAACGAACCTTCCGCCATCGCCCTTTTTGCAGAACCCGAGGTCCTCGAGCTGCAACAGCACGGTGATGGTGAAGCTATCGTAGATGGAGGCGTACTGGATATCGGCGGGTGTCACGCCCGCTTCCTCAAAGGCGCGCGGTCCGCTCCATGCCACACCGGTGTAGGTGAGGTCGATCTTGCCGCCTGACTGGTGCTTAGTCGTCTCGCCGGCACCAATCAGCTTCACGCGTGGCCGGTTGAGTGACTTCGCGATCTCAGGCCGCGCGACGATGATGGCGCCACCGCCATCGCTCACCACGCAGGAGTCGAGCCGGTGCAGCGGATCGGAGATGACGGGCGAGGCGAGCACGTCTTCCACCGTCACCAAGTCGCGCAGCATGGCATGGGGGTTGTGCTGCGCGTGGTGCGACGCTGCGACCTTGATCCAAGCGAGCTGCTCGGAGGTGGTCCCGAATTCGTGCATGTGCCGTTTCGCACTCATTGCATAGAGATTGAGGTTGACCGGCGAGTACGGAAACTCATAGGGCGATTCCGGCAGGTTGGTTCCGCGGACACGCACGGTGGTGCCGGAGCTGCCTTCGGAATTGGGTCGGCCCGCCAGCGTGATGAGCGCAACGTTGCACTTGCCCGCCGCAATCGCCTGCGCCGCGTGCGCGACATGCATGAGGTACGAGCACCCCCCCATGTCAGTCGAATCGATGTGGCGCAGCTTTTCCAGGTTGAGATGGCTTGCCAGCGACCAGGCGTTGGCGCCGGGCGCGTCGGCTGCGCAGAAAAAGCCGTCGATGTCAGTGCGGGACAGTCCCGCGTCCTCGATCGCGCCTTTAGCGACTTCGGCGTGCAGCTGAGCGAGCGAATGATCCGGCGCCTTGCGCAGTGGATGCTCGTACGCCCCAATGATGTAAGCCTTGCCCTTGATCGTCATGGTTGCAGGTTACCCGTGTTGGATTGAGAATTCTTCTTGCCCAACAGTTCCACTGATTGGAATTAGTGTTGACTGTTAGAACTCATGATAACATCGCCGCACGCACAAGCCACACGCAACTGGAGACAGCATGAACGACACCCCTTTCAAAGTCTGGCAGTGCATCCTGTGCGGCTTCGTCTATGAGGAAGCCGCCGGCATGCCACAGGACGGCATTGCGCCCGGCACGCGCTGGGCCGACGTGCCCCAGAACTGGATCTGCCCCGAGTGCTCGGCAACCAAGGCCGACTTCGAAATGATCGAAATCTGACAACGTAAGGCAAATCCAGCATGATCGATGTTCTGGTCATCGGCGGCGGCAACGCTGCCCTGTGCGCCGCCCTTATGGCGCGCGAGGCCGGCGCCAGCGTGCTGCTGGTCGAGTCCTCGCCGCGCGAATGGCGCGGCGGAAACTCCCAACACACCCGTAACCTGCGCTGCATGCACGATGCACCGCAGGATGTGCTTGTCGATGCCTATCCTGAGGAAGAGTACTGGCAGGACCTTCTGAAGGTCACCGGTGGACTCACTGACGAGCACCTCGCGCGGATCGCGATCCGTGCATCGTCGACCTGCCGCGACTGGATGCGCAGCCACGGCGTTCACTTCCAGCCGCCACTGTCCGGCGCACTGCACGTGGCGCGCACCAACGCCTTCTTCATGGGTGGAGGCAAGGCACTCGTCAATGCCTATTTCCGCAGCGCCGAAAAGCTGGGAATACAGATCCGATACGACACGCCCATCGTCTCGGTCGAGCTGGATGGCGACCGCTTTGTCGCAGCGCTGACGGCCAAGGGCGAGCGCATCGAGGCGCGCAGTTGCGTGTTGGCCGCTGGCGGCTTCGAGTCCAACCGCGAGTGGCTCAGCGAAGCCTGGGGCGTGAACGAGCGTGGCGAGCGCCCAGTGGAGAACTTTCTGATCCGCGGCACCCGCTTCAACGAAGGCGTGCTACTCAAGGCGATGATCAAGGCTGGTGCCGATTCGATCGGCGATCCGACGCAGGCACACATGGTCGCAATCGACGCCCGTGCGCCGCTGTACGACGGTGGCATCTGCACACGCATCGACTGCGTGTCGCTCGGCGTGGTGGTCAACCGTGAGGCGAAACGCTTCTACGACGAGGGTGAGGACTTCTGGCCCAAGCGCTACGCGATCTGGGGCCGGCTGGTAGCGCAGCAGCCGGGACAGATCGGCTATTCGATCATCGACCGCAAGGCCATCGGTCGCTTCATGCCGCCGGTATTTCCGGGAACGGTGGCCGACAGCCTACCGGAACTCGCGCGCAAGCTGGGCCTGCCTGAAGCGGCCTTCGTCGAAACCGTCAGCGCCTACAACGAGGCCTGCCGTGTCGGCACCTTCGATCACACCGCACTCGACGATTGCCACACCGAAGGGTTGGCGCCCGCCAAGACGCATTGGGCGCGACCGATCGACACCCCGCCGTACTACGGCTATGCGCTCCGTCCCGGCGTCACCTTTACCTATCTGGGTTTGCGAGTGAATGATGAATCAGCCGTGCATTTCGACGGTCGTCCAAGCCCCAACCTCTTCGTCGCAGGCGAAATGATGGCCGGCAATGTACTCGGCAAGGGCTACACCGCGGGCGTCGGGATGGCCATCGGCACGGCCTTCGGTCGCATCGCAGGCACGCAGGCCGCCAAGGCTGCGAATACTCTGAAGGAAGCACGGCATGCAATCGCTTGATGCTCTGACGCGTGAAGCCGCCTCGCTCGCAAGTAGCGGCGGGCGCGCTGTAATCCCGATCCTGAGCGAACGCGAGGCCGAGGTCGGGCGCCAGATGCAAATCTGCAATGCCTGTCGCTATTGCGAAGGTTTCTGCGCGGTCTTCCCAGCAATGACGCGGAGGCTGGAGTTCGGCCGCGCCGACATCCACTATCTCGCCAATCTCTGCCACAACTGCGGCGCGTGCTTGCATGCCTGCCAGTACGCGCCGCCGCACGAGTTCGCGGTGAACGTGCCGCGCGCGATGGCAGAGGTGCGGGGCCAGACCTACGCCGACTACGCCTGGCCACCAGCGCTGGGCAAGTTATATCAACGCAACGGATTGACCCTGTCGCTTGCGCTGGCGGCGGGACTGGCGTTGTTTCTGATGCTGGCAATGGCGTTCAAGGGAACGCTATGGGGAGCCCCGCTGCAAGGAAACTTCTACAACCTGTTTCCGCACAACCTGCTAGTCAGCCTTTTTGGGCCAGTATTTTTGTTTGTGGTCTTCGCGCTAGGAATGGGCGTGACACGTTTCTGGCGCGAGCTGAAGCCCGCGACCAGCGGCGCACCCGTGAGCGCGCCGGCGGCGGCGGAAGCGACTCAAGCGGTGCTGAGCCTCAAGTACCTCGACGGCGGCCACGGCAAGGGCTGTCACGACGAGGACGATGCGTACACGTTGCGTCGGCGTCGCTTCCACCACTTTACCTTCTACGGCTTCCTTTTGTGCTTCGCGGCGACCTCCGTCGCGACGCTCTATCACTACGTCCTCGGGTGGCATGCGCCCTACGAGTTGCCGAGCCTTCCCAAACTGCTCGGAGCGGTGGGAGGCGTGAGCCTGATGATCGGCACCGGGGGACTCTGGCACCTCAATCGCCGGCGCCATACCCTGCAGTCCGATGCTGCGCAAAAGCCGATGGACCTCGGCTTCATTGCCTTGCTTTTCCTCACCAGCGCGAGCGGACTGGCGCTATGGATCGGACGTGGCACGCCGGCGCTCGCGCTGTTGCTATGCCTTCACCTCGGCGCAGTGATGGCGCTCTTCGCAACTCTGCCTTATGGAAAGTTTGCCCACGGCATCTTTCGCAGCGCGGCGCTGCTTCGTCACGCAGTCGAGAAGCGACAGCCGAATCGCCTGCAACTCGGCTCGGATTAATAACTAGCATCAGGAGACAGACGTGCCATTGATATCTTTTACGCGGATCATCGCGACCGCTTGCACCTTCGCATTCGCTTCGGGCGCTGTGCAAGCGCAGCAATACCCATCGCGCCCTATCAAGATCCTGGTGGGCTTTGCCGCGGGCGGCGGTGTTGACACGATCGCACGTATCTACGCGCACAAGCTGCAGGAGATCTTAGGCGCACCCATCATCGTGGAGAACAAGCCGGGGGCATCCGAGTTGCAGGCGATCACACCACTTGTGAACGCGCAGCCGGACGGCTATACGCTCATGATGACGAGTGCCAGCAGCATGGTGCGAGGTCCTGGCGTGCGCACCGACTTGCCTTACGACCCCCTCAAGCAGATGACCTTCATCGCCAAGCCCGCGACGGTCGAGGCGATGTACGTGGTCAGGAACGATCTGCCGATCCAGACAGTGCCTGAGCTTTTGGCCTATGCCCGAGCAAACCCCAAGAAGCTGAACTACGGCTCCGCTGGCATTGGGTCATCCAACCACCTCCTGACCGAGCAGATGAAGATGCTCACGAAGACGGAGCTGGTGCACATCCCCTATAAGAGCGACGCGGAGGTGGCACGCGAGATGGCGGCCGGCACACTGGATTTCGCCATCGCGATCACGACGTTCACGGTGCCGTTTATCAAGGACAACAAGATCCGCGCGATCGGCGTCACAGGTGCGCAACGCGTCGCCGCTCTACCCAATGTTCCCACCCTCGACGAAAGCGGCGCACAAGAACTCAAGGACTTGGGTAACTACCTCTTCTATGGCCTGGTCGGTCCGGCCAACCTGCCACAACCCATCGTCGCCAAGCTCAACGACGCGATGAATAAGGCGGCCGTCATGCCTGATGTAGTGCAGCGGCTCGAAGGTGCGCAATTCCGTCCTGCCACAAGCACCCCCGCCGAGTTTCGCCAGCTCATCGAAAAGGAGCTGGCCAAGTGGAAGGAGATCGGCAAGACGGTGAAGGTGGGCAATTTCTGAAATGCCCACCATGCAGGCCGACTTGCTTCATGACTTCATCGTTGTCGGCGCAGGCAGCGCCGGCGCCATCGTGGCCAGCCGCCTGAGCGAGGACGGCAAGTACTCCGTTCTTCTGCTGGAAGCAGGTGGCTGGGACCTCAACCCTTGGATTCACATTCCGCTCGGGGTAGGCAAGACCATCACCAACAAGAAGGTGAACTGGGCTTTTCAGACCGAACCGGTCCCCCATTTGGGCGACCGCAGCGTGTACCTGGCCTGCGGCAAGGTCGTGGGCGGCTCGGGTGCGATCAACGGCATGGTGCACGTGCGAGGCCAGCCCGAGGACTTCAATGGCTGGCAAGAAGCCGGCTGCGACGGCTGGGGCTGGAGCGATGTTCTGCCCTACTTCCGAAAATCGGAGGACCACTACCTGGGCGATACCCCGCTGCACGGCAAGGGCGGCCCGGTGAGTGTCACGAAGTCGCGTACACCGTCGGCGCTTTGCGACCACTTCATCGCGGCCGGCATCAACGCCGGACTCGAGCGCAACGACGACTTCAACGGCGAGAAGCAAGACGGCATCGGCGTCTATGACCACACAGTGCGGCGCGGCCTGCGCTCCAACTCCGCCATCGGCGCATTACGCGAAGCCAAGCGCCGCCCCAACCTGCGCATCGAAACCCGTGCACAAGTCGAGCGCATCCTGTTCGATGGCCGCACAGCCGTCGGCGTCACGTACCGGGACTCGCGCGGCAACTCTCAGCATGCCCGCGCGTCGCGCGAAGTGGTCCTGTGCTCGGGCGCGCTCAATACGCCCAAACTGCTCATGCTGTCGGGCGTGGGACCGGCGGCGCAGTTGCAAGCGCACCGCATCCCTGTGGTCGCGCAACGCGAGGAAGTGGGACGCAACTTGCAGGACCATCTTGCGATTCGCGTCGTGTGCAAGACTCGCGATCCGATCACAGTGAATGACGATCTGCGCAGTTGGAGAAAGCGCTTGCTGATGGGCGCTCGCTTTGTGTTTCAGCGGCAAGGACCGCTCACTTTCGCGTCGGCGCACGCCGGCATGTTCTTCCGGACACGCGAGAGCGAACCAAGGGTGGACGCGCAGGCCTTTCTCATGCCGTTCAGCGTGCCAGGCATCGGCCAGTATCCGGATCCGTTCTCAGCATTTACCGTGTCGGTCACGCAGTCGTGGCCGAGCAGCCGCGGTCGCGTCGAGCTGCGCGACGGGGATCCACGCACGCCACCGGCGATCCATCCGAATCACCTCGCCACCGAAGAAGACCGGCAGTTCTTCGTTCGCGCAATGCGCAAGGTGCGGGAGGTGCTCGCCACGTCACCTATGGATCGTGTCGTCGCTGAGGAGTATCTGCCGGGCAAGGCCGTGACGACCGATGAGCAGATTCTGGACTACGTGCGCAACCGGTCGAACACGATCTACCACCCGTGCGGCACCTGCCGCATGGGCGGCGACCCCAATGCAGTAGTCGACCCGGCGCTGCGCGTGCGCGGCGTGAAGGGCCTGCGCATCGCCGACGCGTCCATCATGCCGCGCATCACGTCGGGCAACATCAATGCGACCTGCATCATGATCGGCGAGAAAGCCGCCGACCTCATATTGGCATCCCATACGGACCACGCGACCGCGTGACCATCGCCCCATTCCCCTCCCACACCCAATAGGCTCATCATGAAACACTACGGCAACTTCTACATCGACGGCGAATGGGTCCAGCCCCTGCAGGCCCGTACGCAGGAACTCATCAATCCCGCGACCGAAACGGTGTTTGCCACGGTGAGTCTCGGTAGCTCGCAGGACGTGGACCGCGCTGTTGCCGCTGCGCGCAAGGCGTTCGTGTCATTCAGCGAATCGAGCAAGTCCAGCCGCATTGAGCTTCTCGAGCAAATCGTGCGCAAGCTCGAAGCGCGTGAAAACGAAATCATGGAGGCAATCACCACAGAGTTGGGGGCGCCCCGAACATTGAAGGGACAAACCGGTTCGGCCGTGGCGGCGTTCCGCCAGGCCGTCACCGTCCTGCGAGACTACGAGTTTGAATCGCGTCTGGGCAATAACATCATCCGCCGCGAGCCGATTGGTGTGTGCGGCCTTATCACTCCCTGGAACTGGCCGCTGCAGACACTGGTGACCAAGCTCGCGGCGTCCATCGCGGCCGGCTGCGCAGTGGTTGTCAAGCCCAGCGAGGTCACGCCGGTAAGCGCGATTCTGCTTACCGAAGTGCTCCATGAAGCGGGCGTGCCGGCCGGGGTTTTCAACCTCGTCAACGGCGACGGCCCCACCGTGGGTGCCGCCATCTGCAGGCACCCCGACGTCGACATGGTGTCGTTCACGGGCTCCACGCGAGCCGGCATCCTGGTCGCCGAGGCGGCGGCCCACACCGTCAAGCGCGTGTGCCAGGAACTAGGCGGCAAGTCGGCGCACATCATCCTGCCCGACGCTGACCTAGCGAGCGCCGCACGCTTCAACATCGTGCGTGGGTTCTCCAACAGCGCGCAATCCTGCCACTCACCGAGCCGCATGCTGGTGCACAAGGATCAGGTAGAGCAGGTGCTGGAGTTGCTCACGCAAGAGGTGGCCAAGCTGAAGGTCGGCGATCCGCAGGACAGCGCAACCACCATGGGCCCGGTCGCGAACGGCTCGCAGTTCGAGAAGATCCAGAAGTACATTCAAAGCGCCATCGACGAGGGGGCGCGTCTGGTGTGCGGCGGCCCTGGCCGGCCTGAAGGGCTGGACAAGGGCTACTACATCCGCCCCACGGTGTTCGCCGACGTCAGCCCAGAAATGACCATTGCCCGAGAAGAGATTTTCGGACCGGTACTTTCGGTGATGGCCTACTCGACCGTGGACGAAGCCATCGCGATCGCCAACGCCACGCCCTACGGCCTCGGCGGCTACGTCTACGCCGGCGACCTGGCCGAAGGCAAGGAAGTCGGCAAGCGTCTACGCGCAGGCCGCATCTTCTATAACGGTGCCCCCAGCAACCTGGTTGCCCCCATGGGCGGCTACGGTCAATCGGGCAACGGCCGCGAGGTCGGTGTGTACGGGCTTGAGGAATACCTCGAGGTCAAGGCCATGATCGGGTTCGAGGTGGCTGACGCAATGTGATTCGGGTTCCGGTGGGTGAGATACTGTGATCTACTAGAGTCTTCACAGAATTCTTGCCCACCCCTCCGATCATGATGCGTTCCGTGCAGCGAATACTCGCCGTATTCGAGAGTTTCACTACCGAGAGAAACACCCTCACTCTTCAGGAAATCGCCGACCGCATCGATCTTCCGAAGTCCACGTCCTTCCGGATTGTGCAGAGCCTGGAGAAAGCAGGCTACCTCGTTCGCCTCGAAGACCAGCAATACTGCCTGTCCTTCCGCTTCACGCGCCTCGCGGGCCTCGTCAAGAGCACGCTCGGCATCCGCGAAATCGCCCGGCCAGTGATTACCGAGCTGGCCGACAAGTCCAAAGAGACCGTGTCCATCCACACCGTGGTCGGGCGCAACCGGGTGTGCATCGATGCGATGTCCACGTCGTCGGCGCTGCGCAGCGTGATCCAGCCCGGCGAGCAGGTGCCACTGCTGGCGGGCTCAGCCACCAAGGTGTTGATCGCCTACCTGGAAAAGAAAGAGCTGACGCCCATCGCCGCGTCGATCGCCAAGGCGATGAAGAAAACTCAAGCCCAAGTGATGGCCGAGATCGCCGCCGTGCGCGAGCAGGGCTTTGCCGTGTCACACGGCGAGCGCCTGCTTGGCGTGTCGGCGATTTCTGCACCCATCAAGGACGTGGAAGGTCAGGTCCACTACTGCCTGTCCATCGGCGGGCCCAGTGTCCGCATGCAGATGCACGAGAAGGAATTCGTGAAGCTCGCGGTGGATGCCGCAGCCGAAATCTCGCTGCAGTTCGGCGCGCAGATGCCCTGAGGGGCTGCTGGCGACGCCGTCAGATCATCGCGCCGACCATCCCGCCTTCGACGTTGATGCTGGAGCCGGTGACGAAACCGGCCTGCATCGACGCGAGGAACGTCACCACGCCGCATACCTCTTCCTGCTTGCCCATACGCCCAAGCGGCGTGAGCTTCCTGCGAGCTTCCGCCTGAGCCTGCGTGTAAGCCGCGCCACCAGTGCGGTGTGACGTGTCGATCAACGCAGGTGCGACGCAGTTCACCGTAATGCCTCGGGCGCCCACCTCGTTGGCCAGGTGCTTCATGTAGGCCGTAACGCCAGCGCGAAACACTGTGGACAGGCTGTGATGCGGCATTGGTTGCTTGACCGATGACGAGGTGATCGCAATGATGCGGCCCCAGCCCCGGTCAAGCATCAGCGGCAAAACCCCGTTGGCCACCTGGATGACACCCCACAGCTGATTTTGGTACGCCTCGTCCCAGCGCTGCTGCTCAGTCTCCTCGAGCGTGGCACGAAGGGGATTGGGCGCGCGGCCCGTATTCAGGACGAGGATGTCGAGGCCGCCGAACTCATGGCGAACCGCCGCGCCCAAGCGATCAACATCGGTTTGCGCCAGCATGTCACCGGCCACCGGCAATACCTTCACACCGTGCTTTTCACGGATTTCAGCAGCCACTGCTTCGAGTTTCTCAGCGGTACGAGCGAACAGCACAACGTTGACGCCCTCGGCCGCAAGCGCGTTAGAGATATTCTTTCCCATGCCCGCGCTCGATGCCGTGACCAGTGCGACCTTGCCCTTGATACCGAGGTCCATGGCTTACTCCGACACGACGACTTCGTCGCCCTCGACGGTGAAGCTGTGCGGCATGTCTTCGGACGCCCACTTCATATAGTCGACTACCTGCTCAAAACGGGGGTCACCACGGCGCAGCACTTCGGGACGGTACTTCTCGTCAAACATCACCGGTAGGAACGAATAGCGCGCGCTGCCATCCTTGACCACCACAGCCTTGGCGAGGAGGCTGATCGTGCAGTCCTTGCCGTAGGGCATGAAGGGGTACGCCGGATCCAAATCCGCGTGATTTCGAACGGCACCGTGCATCCACGCCGGCTCCTTCCACGAAGGAGCGGGGAACGACTTGGTCATCGCGAACACGCCGATACTGTAGAAGATCGCTTTGCCTTTGTACATCTCGACCGCCTTTGGCAGGTGCGGCGCATGGCCCACCACCATGTCGGCGCCCGCATCGATCGCCGCGTGCGCCACTGCGACTTGGTAGTCAGAGATAACGCGCGGCAGGCGGATCACCCCTGCGTGAAAGGCCAGCACAATGAAGTCCACTTCACGCCGCAGCTTGGCGATATCTTCTACTAGATTGGCCAGGTCCTTCGCGTCGGGCTCGGTTCGCACACGCACCGGCTGGTGCGGGCCGCGCGTCTCGTACATAGTCTTGACGCGGATCGGCGCGATGCCGGGCTTGTCCGGTCCCGCTTCGCTGCCGGCCGGGCCGACGGACGTGTAGCCGAGGTAAGCGATCCTCACGCCGTTGCGCTCGAAGACAGCGGCACGGCGCGCCTCTGCAAGGTTGCGCCCCGCGCCCGTCACCTGGATGCCGCGCGAGTTCAGCAGCTCTCGCGTGTCCACCAATGCATCCGGGCCGCTGTCGTAGCTGTGATTGTTGGCCATGGTGACGGCATCAAACCTGCCGTTGGTATAGATGTCAGCCATCTCGATGGGCTGACCGACCTGCGGCGCATGGTCCATCTTCACACCGCGCGTCGAGTAGGTGCGCATGCAATTCACAAAGCGCAGGTCCACGGCATCAAGCGCGGGCTTCACAAGATCGGTATAGCCCTCGATGGGGAAACCTTGTGCAGGGCCGTGCGTGGGCCCGCAATCACCGCCAATCAGAAGGCTGGTCTGAGAGTTCATTTTTTCTCCTTGCGAGGATGGATGTATGCAGTTTCACTGAATGGAACTTATGCTGCCAATCAGAACCGATGTTATCATCAACCCATACGAATGCCTACAGCATGACGCGCACAGCGCGCACCACTACGACCTGAGGAATACCCATGAAACCAACATCAAGACAAGGCGAGGGTTGGACGCCCGCCCAGCGCCTGCAGGGCAAGACTGCCGTGGTCATCGGCGCGGGCCAGAGTCCGGGCGAAGGCATCGGTAACGGCCGCGCCGCCGCCATGCGTTTCGCGCGTGAAGGTGCGCGCGTGCTGTGCGCGGACCGCCGACTCGATTCCGCCGAAGAGACCGCGTCACTCATCCGCGGAGAGGGTTTCGAGGCCATAGCGTTCGAAGTGGATGTGGCGCGCGAGAAAGACCTCGCCGAGGTCATGGCCGAAGCGCAAGGGCGTTGGGGCTCGCTCGACATCCTGCACAACAACGTGGGCGTGAGCCTGGGCGGCGGCGACGCAGACTTGCTCGAGATCACCGAAGAGAATTTTGACAATGTCGTGCGCATCAACTTGCGCGGCACCGTTTTCGCGTGCAAGCACGCGGTCGCAATCATGCGGGAGCAAGGCTCCGGTGCCATCGTGAACGTAGCGTCGGCCGCAGGGCCTGGCAAGTACCCTTATGCCGCTTACAAGGCCTCCAAGGCTGGTGTGATTGCATTCACGGAACAACTGGCCCTTCAGCAGGCTCCCTTCAACATCCGCGCCAACAGCATCCTGCCCGGGCTCATCGGCACGCCAATGGCGGTGGAGACACGCTCGAAGGTTTGGAAGATGTCACGCGAGCAGATCGAGGAGGAACGGGCCGCCAAGGTGCCTCTGGGCCGCCAGGGTTCGGCCTGGGATGTGGCCAATGCAGCCCTCTTCCTCGCCTGCGATGAATCTTCTTTCGTGACCGGGGTTTCGCTCCTCGTTGACGGCGGCCGCATTCTGAATCGCATCTGATGCCAGCGGGTCGCGCAGACCCCCCTGCCCTCCGCCTGGGCTGGGAGATCGCGCGAAGCATCGCCGGCCAGATCTGCCTGCATGCAGCGATGGCTGGCGCTCGGCTCACGACAGCGCTCCTCGCGCTCTCGCAGGGCTATAGCAAGGCGGCCGTGGGTGCGCTTGTGGCGCAATTTGCGCTCATGCAGGTGTTCCTGGCGTTGCCAGCGGGCAGATTCGCCGACCGGAACGGGCTCAAGCGGCCGCTCACCTACAGCACCATCGCAGCGATCACGGGCCTGTGCTTGGCCGCCACTTGGCCCATCTATCCCGTCTTGTGTCTGTGCGCGCTGCTATGCGGCGGAGCGACCGGCGCGGCGGCCATCGCGCTGCAGCGACACGTGGGCCGACTTGCCCAACCCCCTGCACAGCGTCGTACGGTTTTCACGTGGGTCGCAACGGCCCCAGCGATGGCGATCGTCATCGGCCCGGCAGCGGCAGGTTTCATCATCGACCACGCAGGGTTTCGTGCCGCGTTTCTCATCATGGCGCCATGGCCGATCGCGGCATGGCTGCTGTCGAGGATGGCGACCGAGAGCACGACAGAGGGCACTCCCGCGAAGCCTGCGGGCACCACATGGGACTTGCTACGTGCCCCGTATATGAGCGTCCTACTGCTCATGAACCTGTTCATGTCAATTTCATGGGAGCTACACGCCTTCATGGTGCCGGTGCTCGGCCATGAGCGCGGACTGCATGCCTCGCAGATCGGCACGATCCTGGCCTGCTGCGCCACAGGTGTCGCCGTAGTGCGGATTGCAGTCCCACTGTTCGCCGCTCATCTGGCCGAGTGGCTACTGATCACGCTCGCGGTGGCGTTTGCGGGCGTTCTCATCATTGCGTATCCCTTCGCGCCGTCGACGCTCGTGATGTGCGTTGGCTCCGCGCTAATCGGCATGACCCTGGGTTGCGTGCAGCCCATGGTACTGAGCATGCTGCACCAGATCACGCCAGCCGACCGGCAAGGCGAGGCCTTGGCAATCCGAATGATGACGGTGAACGCCTCTGCCGTGACCATCCCGATTGTGCTCGGAGCGGTGACTGCAATCAGCGGTCCAGCGGGCGTCTTCTGGGTAATGGGCATGGTGACTCTTGCTGGCAGCACGCTCGGCAGACGCCTGCGCTTCGCGCCCCGGCATTCGTGACCATCCTAAGTTCCACCCATCGGAATTGATTCCAAATTTATTGACGTACTCGGCCGACCGCAGTACAGTCCCGTCGACGCTCCTCCCCGCCCCTTTCTGCTTTCCCATGAAAAACTTCCAGCACCTCTTCGAGCCTCGTTCCATCGCCGTCGTTGGCGTGTCGGACGACGCCGTCCGCCCCGGTTCACAGGCCGTGCGCGCCCTCATCAATAACGGTTACGCCGGCACCATCTACCCCGTAAACCCGAAGTACCCCGTGTTCGAAGGGCTCAAGTGCTATGCCGCGGTGGCTGACATTCCCGATACGGTTGATCTGGTCGTCATCGGTGTTCCCGCGCAGGGCGTCCTACCCGTGTTGGAACAGTGCGCTGCGAAGAAGGTGCCTTACGTGGTGGTGCTAAGCGGTGGCTTCCGCGAAAGCGGTCCTGAAGGCATCGAGCGCGAACACCGAATGATGGAAATAGCGCGTGCAGCGGGCATCCGCATCGTGGGCCCGAACTGCCTGGGCTTCGCCAACATCCACTCCAACGTCTACGCTGCATTTGGCAGCATCACGCGCGCCCCCAAACTGCAGAAGGGCTCAGTCTCACTGGTCACGCAAAGCGGCGGTTTCGGCTATTCCATTGCCCTCGCCTGCGCCGAAGCGGGCATCGGTTTCCGCCACGTCATTGCGACCGGCAATGAAACGGATGTGGACACCGTCGAACTCATTGACGCGCTGATCGACGATGAAGCCACTGGTTGCATCGTCGCGTATATCGAAGGCTCGCGCGACGGGCGCAAGCTGTTGGAAGTCGGGCGTCGCGCCCTCATCGCGGGCAAACCCGTACTGCTCTGGAAAGGCGGCGTGACCGAACAGGGCGCGCGTGCAGCTGCATCGCATACGGCCAGCATGACCGGGACCTACGATTTCTACAAAGCACTGTTCAAGCAGACCGGCATCATCGAGATCCAGGAACTGCACGAAACGGTGGACTACCTCAAGGCCCTGGTGCCCGGCAAGTACCCGGCAGGTCGTGGCGCGGCAGTGATGGGAGTATCGGGCGGCTCCGCCATCGTCTTCGCCGACGCGGGCGAGCGTGTCGGCGTGACCATGTGCGACCTGGCGCCGCCTACGCAGGAACGCCTGGCCAAGGTCGTGCCGAACATCGGCGCCGTGCACAACCCGATCGACCTTACCGCCGGCTACTTCTCGGCTGCCAACCAGGAGAAGCTCGCCGAAGCCGTGCGCGCCGTCCTCGCAGACCCAGACGCCGATTCACTGTGCGTGAATCTCGCGACGACCGGCAAAGCCGGTAGCCTCGCCGCAGCCGAAGTGCTTGGTCGTGTGGCGAAGGAAACCGACAAGCCGATCGTCGTCTTCTCGTCGGCACCGGCCAGTGAAGTTGGCGAGGCAATGGCGCATTTTGCGCAAGCCGGCATCCCGGTCCTGCCCTCCCCCTCGCGTGCTGCACGCGCCCTGGGCGTACTGGCGGACTTTCGGCAGGCGCGTGCAAAGCTGAGCGCAGCCGATCCCGCCATCGACGTCGCTTCGTTCGAATTGATCAGCACGCTGGAGCAGCTCGCGACGCAGGGAGCGCTGTCGGAAACTCAGTCCAAGTCCATCCTTTCCAGAGCGGGTGTTTCGGTGTCGAAGGACGTCGTGGTCCAAGGCGTGGATGGCTCCGTCTTCGACCACATGAAAGCGCCGCTGGTGGTGAAGATCGTCTCGAAGGACATACCTCACAAGACAGAAATCGGCGGCGTCAAGATTGGCATCCAAACGCGCGCCGAGCTGGAAGAGGCGATCGCAGAAGTGCTGGCTAACGCGAAAGCGCGCGCACCGGGTGCCTCCATCGAAGGCGTGCTGGTGTCGGAAATGGTGCGCGGCGGCTTCGAGCTAATCGCCGGCGTCGTGAACGATGAGGTCTTCGGCCCAGTCGTTGTCGTGGGCGCCGGTGGCATCTACACCGAAATCCTGCGGGACACGTCTTGCCGCATCGCGCCCTTCGGCGAATCAACCGCGCGCGAAATGCTGGACGAGTTGAATTGCCGCCGCATCCTTGACGGCGTTCGCGGTGGCCCCGCGCTGGACGTCGCAGCTGTGGCGAAGTCGCTCGCGGCGCTCTCGCAATTCGCATGGGCCGCGCGCGACGTGGTGCAGGAAGTCGATGTCAACCCGATCTTCGTGCTGCCGCAAGGCGCCGTGGCGGTAGACGCCTTGATCGTTCCGCGCAACGCGGCATCCATCGCCGCGCACTGAAGGGCCATGATGAACGCCCCGCAAGACGAACTGGTTCTCATCGCGCGACGTGGTGCACACCTCGTGCTTACGCTAAACCGCGCAGACAAGGCGAACGCGATGACTGTGGCGATGGTCGAGACGCTCACGGCTCAGATCACACAGGCAGCAAATGACGCGGGCATTCGCGCCATCGTCCTCACGGCCAATGGCGAACGGGTGTTCTGCGCCGGCGTCGATGTACGCGAGAAACCCGCCGACGGCGACATTGCCGCGCAGCGCGAGCGCCGCTCGCACGCGCTGGCAGCCTTGCAGGATGCTGTCACCGACGTCCCCAAGCCAGTTGTCGTATCACTGAACGGCACAGCCACCGGCGCGGGCGCGATGATCGCGCTTATGGCGGATGCGTGCGTCGCTGTAGACAGCGCGAGCATCGGCCTGCCCGAGATCGACATCGGCATCGCGAGCTTCTCGGGCGCCAACATCCTCACCGTAATCGGCGGCCGCGCTCTGGCACTGGACCTGATCCAGAACGGCCGCAAGATGCCCTCGGGCGAAGCACTCACCCGCGGGCTCGTTCGCACCGTCGCTGCGCGATCCGAACTTGAAGGCGCGGCTCAAGCCACGGCCGATTTGCTTGCGGCAAAGGACGCGCAGGCGTTCGCGGCCAATAAGCACTGGATCAACCGCGGCTTGAAAGCGGCTCTGGTCGAAGCACGTGCCGAGCACGCGCGGCATCGAGCGAAAGCCACCGCGAAGTAACCTGCAATCAGCAACGCACAAGGAGACACACGTGGCAGATCTGGAACTCGGAACGCACGACGGCGTAATGGTCGCGACACTCAATCGTCCCGACAAGAAAAATGCCACCAGCAAAGAGATGCTTGAGGCGCTGCAGACAGCGCTGAAGCAGGCCAACGACGACGAGACGATCCGCTGCTTCGTGCTCACTGGCGCAGGCGACGCTTTCTGTTCGGGTGGCGACCTCGGCCGTCGTTCGAAGGAGATGGGAGATCCGACGCCGCTCGAACGCAAGAACCAGTTGGCCTATACCCAGCGACTTGCTCTCGCCATCGAGCAGTTCGAAAAGCCCTTGATCGCCGCCGTCAATGGTCCTGCGGTCGGTGCGGGCATGGACCTCTCACTCATGTGCGACATCCGCTTCGCCGCAGCGTCCGCGCGCTTTTCCGAGGGCTACATCAAGGTGGGGCTTATCCCTGGAAACGGCGGCTGCTGGTTCCTTCCACGGCTCGTCGGAACGGCGCGCGCGCTCGAGTTGCTCTGGACAGGCGACCACGTCGACGCACAAGAGGCGTTGCGTATTGGCTTGGTGAACCGCGTGACTGCGGACGACAAACTGATGCCTGAAACGCTTGCCTTCGCGAAGCGCCTAGCCGAAGGTCCGCCGCTACAGCAACGCGATATCAAGAAGCTCATGTATCAGGGCCTGCGCACAGACTTGCGCACGAGCCTAGAGGCGGTGACGACGCACATGGCGGTCGTGCAATCGACGGCCGACTACAAGGAAGCCATCCAGGCCTTCAAGGAAAAGCGCAAGGCGGTGTTCAGCGGTCGTTGAGCGACGGCGTCCACCGCTCGCGACCAAAACCCGCCCGCGAGTTGAACATCGGCATTTCAGTGCGGTTCTGCGCTTTCGTGATTTTTTCAATAGATGGAACTGGTTCCAGTTGAATCCAGAAGCGCGACAACAATAGGAGACAAGGATTCCCATGAGAATCGGATATATCGGACTGGGCGCCCTCGGCAGTGAGCTCGCCCGCCGCTTCGTCGCAGGCCATGAGCTGACGGTGTGGGATCTCAACAACCGCGCGGCGGCACCGCTCGCGCGGGCCGGCGCACGTGTGGCGCCTTCAGCGGCGGAGCTCGCAAAGCAGTCGGACGTCATCCTGTTATGCCTGCCGCGCAGCGCCGATGTGCGCGACCTCATTTTCGGCTCCGGCGGCCTCGCCGAAGGTCTCTCCCCAGGGCAACTCGTCATCGACCAGACCAGCGGTGTGCCGAAGGAGACCGCCGAGACGGCGGCCCGCCTCGCAACGCTCGGTGTAGCGATGATGGATGCGGCTGTATCTGCGAGCCCTCACGTGGTCGCGCAAGGTGCAACCACCCTCATGGCGGCCGCGCCCGACGACGTGTACGAACGCGCCCT
The DNA here is from genome assembly GCF_058797695.1 of Variovorax sp. GW823-FHT02B07. Taxonomy (NCBI): domain Bacteria; kingdom Pseudomonadati; phylum Pseudomonadota; class Betaproteobacteria; order Burkholderiales; family Comamonadaceae; genus Variovorax; species Variovorax sp. GW823-FHT02B07. The sequence goes on along the minus strand of NZ_JBXAJX010000001.1, from coordinate 695,257 downwards.
GCCGGTGCTGCGTGCGATCACTGAAAAAATTCATCGCTGCGGCACGCGGGTCGGCGACGGCCAAGCCATGAAGATCGTCAACAACGCCATGAACGCGGCCTGCAGGCTCGGTACGCTCGAAGTCGTGGCAATGGGCCGGAAGGCGGGGCTGTCGCTGGCCGCGATGACCGAGACACTCAACACCGGACGCGGATGCAACCAGACCACCGAGAAGATGCTGCCAGCGATCGCACGCGGCGAGGCATCGACTAACTTCGCGCTGGCGCTGATGCTCAAGGACGTGAACCAGGCCACTGCTCTGGGCATGGAACAGAGCGTGCCGATGCCGATTACCGGCATCGTGCGCAGCCTGCTACAGATCGGCTTGAACACGCTCGGTCCGCAGGCAAAACTGGAAGACATGGTCGGCCTCACCGAGGCTATGGCGGCAACTCGCTTCGTGGACTCGCCCCTGGGAGCTGCGCCTGAAGAGGATGCCGCTGACACCCTGCTGACGATCGATTCCGCTGTGGCGGCACTCGGACAGCTCGTTACCTACGAATGCGTGGCCGCGGGTTCTAGACACGGCCTTGCACTGCCTGACATGGCGCGCATCCTTCACGGGACCTCGGGCTGGAGCCACGAGTCGCGCGAGGTGTTCGCGCAATTGAACGCCGGCACCAAGGTTTCGAGGGAGCAATTCGGACTCATGACCGCGAGCTTGGCAACCGCCGCGGAGTTGGGCCTGCGCGTCGGCGCACCTATGCCGATTTCCTGCGCCGTGCGCGGCGTAGCCGAGTCGGCATACCACGGCACCGCAATCCAATTTTTCGGAGACTAAACCATGAAGACTTTCAATCTGCTGCGCGCGCTTGTCGCACTCATCTCGGTGGCGGCGACCTCTCATGCGGCGCTCGCCGCCGATGCGTTCCCCACACGCCCCGTGCGAATCGTCGTCAACACGGCCCCGGGCGGGCTGACCGACATCACCACGCGACTGGTCGCGCAGCACATGGGCGAGGCACTCAAGCAGCCCGTCATCGTGGATAACCGTGCCGGCGGCGACGGGCTCATCGGCATCCGTGCCGTGAAGTCCGCGCCCGCCGATGGCTACACGCTGCTTGCCACCGCAGGGACCATTGCGTTGCAGATGGCGGTGCGCGAGGACCCGGGTTACGACTTGGTGAAGGACTTCACTGGCGTAGGGCTCATGGGCCGTTCGCCCTACCTCATGGTCGTAGCCCCAACCGCGCCGTACAAAACGTTGGGCGAATACGTCGCCGCCGCCAAGGCGAACCCGGGAAAGGTCACCTACGCGTCTGCTGGCGTCGGCACGGCAGTTCACCTTGCCACCGAGCGGTGGATGCACCAGCTCGGAATCAAGCTGATGCATGTGCCCTACAAGGGTAATGGCGCGGCGATGCCCGACGTGATGGCGGGTCGCGTTGACATGATTCTCGAAGCCTACGGCAGCAGCAGTGGAAAGCTTAAAGGCGGACAGTTGCGCGCGCTAGGCGTCACAAGCACGTCCCGCATCAGCGCCTTGCCGAACGTGCCCACCTTTGCGGAGTCCGGCGCGCCGGGCTACAGCTACTACACGTGGCTGTGCGTCGTCGCTCCGGCCGGCACGCCCAAGGACGTCGTAGCGAAGCTTTCCGAAGCTCTTCGCAGTGCGACCAGCACAAAGACCGTCAAAGACCGCTTCCGCGATGACGGTATGGAGGCGATGAACCTCACGCCGGATGAATTCAATCAATTTCTCTCGCGCGAAGTGACCCAGGCGCAGGCAACCGTAACCGAATTGGGTTTGCCGAAGCAATGAGAAAGGCACGCACATGACGTCCCTTCATACTGGGCGACGTGTCATCGCTCGCATCATGGCTGCGGCGATGACGCTGTGCGCTTTCGGGTTTCATTCCGGTGTTGGGTATGCGCAGGCGACGAACTTTCCCGACCGACCGATCCGCTGGATCGTGCCCTGGCCGCCCGGTGGGGGCGCCGACATGCTCGCCCGTATGCTGAACGTGAAGCTGGGCCAAGTGCTGGGTCAGCCGGTCGTGATCGACAACCGCGGCGGCGCTGGCGGCAACATCGGCGCATCCGCCGGTGCCAAGGCCGCACCCGATGGCTACACGATGACGTTCGCCTACTCGGCAACCCACTCGATCAATCCGCACGTCTATCCGAAGATGCCCTTCAAGGAGAGCGACTTCGCTCCAGTGATCTTCATCTCGCTGGTGCCGCAAGTCCTTGTCGTCAATGCTTCGTCGCCGGCGCGCAACGTACAGGAGTGGCTAGCACTTGCAAGGAAGCGGCAGATGGCTTTTGCATCTGCAGGACAGGGGTCCATTGGCCACCTCGGTGGCGAGCTATTCGCTTCGCTTACCGGCATCAATATGCTGCACGTTCCCTACAAGGGCGGTGGCCCGGCCTTGGCCGCCGTGCTCTCGGGCGAAGTGGACGCCTTGTTCGGCGTGCCTGTCGTGCTCGCGCCGCAGATCAAGGCGGGAAAACTGCGCGCGATCGGTGTCACGACCGCGATGCGCACCGGCGTGCTTCCCGATGTTCCCACCATCGCGGAGCAAGGAGTCCCGGGCTTCGACGTGAGCTCGTGGAACGGGGTCCACGTACCTACGGGAACACCACCCGAAGTGATCGCAAGACTTAACGCAGCCTTCAACAAGGTGCTTGGGGACCCCGAAGTTCGCAAGCAGCTGATCGAGAACGGCTACGAAATCATCGGCGGCGAGCCGGTGAAGTTTTCCAGCTTCGTTGCGGTCGAGCTGGAGAAATGGAAACCCGTCCTCAAGAGGGCCAAAGTGCAAATCGAATGAACCACGCCATGACTGAAAACCTGCTGGACAGCGACAACGACGATTCCGTGCGCATGAGCGTGGCCGAGGCGCGTGCGCTCGGCGAAGAAGCGCTTGGCACCCTGGGCTTTTCACCAGACGATGCAGCTGCCATCGCTACGCACCTGGTGGATGCTTCCACATGGGGCTATGAATTCGCGGGCTTGCCCCGCATTCTGGTCATCGCGAACCGCGCGGAACTGAAGAAGCCGGTGACCCCCGTCACTGTCGTCAAGGAAACGGCGGTCTCCGCATTGCTCGACGGCGGCAACCAGGTGGGCTATCTCTCGCTCAATCGGGCAACGGACATCGCGATCGAGAAGGTTCGAACGGCAGGCGTCGCAGTGGTGGGGCTGCGCAACAGCTGGTTCGCAGGGCGAAATGCGTACTACCTCGAGAAGGTGGCTCGCGCAGGCTACGCGGCCGTGTACTTCGGCAGCAGCACGCCGACGGTGGTGCCTCAAGGCGCAGTTCAGAAAGCACTGGGAACCAACCCGATGGCGATTGCGCTGCCGGGCAAAGACAACCCCTTCGTCTTCGACATGGGTACGGCCTCAGTCATGTCGGGTGAAGTGTTGATGAAGGCATTCCTTGGCGAGCGATTTCCACACGTCGTTGGGGTGGACAAGGACGGCAACCCGACCAGCGACGCGCGTGAACTACTCGAAGGCGGCGTCCTTCCCTTCGGCGGCCACAAAGGCTATGGCCTGTCGCTTGCCGTCCAGGCCCTCGGCCTGATGGCGGGCGCACGTATGCGCAATGGTGAAGTCAGCGACTTCGGCTACCTTCTAATTGCGTTCGATCCTGGGCTTCTCATGCCCGCCGAGCAATTCATCTCTGAGTTTCAGGAGCTGCTCGAAAAGATCAGGGGCTTGCCGCGCCAACCGGGCGTCTCCGAAATCCGGATTCCTTCCGAGCGTGGATTCCGGGAACGTGAGATCCGGCGCAAGCAGGGAATCCTGGTGAACAAGCGCGTGGTCGAGCGGCTGCGTGAAATGTGCGAAAAGGCCGGCCCACACTGAATGGAGCGACCGCATGAAAAAGCACCCCACGCGGCGAGCTGTGTTGTCCCTGCCTCTGGCGGCTACAGCGCTATACCTACCCGGCGCCTTTGCGCGGAGCGACTATCCGAACAGGCCAATCAAGATCCTCGTCGGGTTCGCACCGGGCGGTTTCACTGATGTGGCCGCGCGCTTGATCGGCCAGAAGCTCGCCGATTCGCTGGGACAACCTGTGGTGGTAGAAAACCGCCCCGGTGCCAATGGCCTGATTGCGAGCGACGCTACGGCGAAATCGCCGCCGGATGGCTATACGCTCTTCATGTCGTCTCTAGGCCTCACTACGAACCCCCTGCTGCAGGAGCGCGCCACCTACGATCCAGTCAAAGGCTTCACGCCGATTTCACTGCTGGCGATGGTCCCTAACGTGCTGGTAGCAGGCCCGAGTGTGCCGGCGAACAACCTGAAGGAACTGCTTGCACTCGCTCGCACACGCAAGCAGCCTCTGACTCAGGCATCAGCGGGCAACGGGTCGCCGGGACACCTCTCAGCAGCCCTGCTGCAGGTCATGACACAGATTCGTCTCGACCACGTCCCCTACCGCGGCTCGGGCCCGGCCATGACCGATCTGATCGGAGGCCACGTGGACATCTCTTTTCCAACGATTCCCACTGCCTTGCTTCAGGTACGCACCGGTAAGCTCAAAGCCATCGCGGTGACCGGCGCGAAGCGATCACCGTTGCTGCCCGAAGTACCCACCATGGCTGAGGCGGGTGTACCTGGCTACGACATGGGCGGTTGGTACGGCCTGGTTGCACCGCCGGGTATGCCCAAAGAGATTGCCGACATGCTGTCATCCGAGGTCGTCAAGATCGTCAAGATGCCCGACGTGCGCGAACGCTTCCTTGCCGAGGCCTCCGAGCCGGTGGGTTCGGATGGCGTCGAAATGGCCGCCTTCCTCGCTCGCGACTTCAAGCGCTGGAAACAAGTCGTCCAGGCCGCCAACATCAAGCCGGGCACCTGAGAATCATGGCCGCACCCGTCGCAGTCGACCCCAACCGACCCCAGGGCCACGCCCGCCGTCTGCTCGAGCTGTTGCATGCCCTTGGCAACGATGCGCCCGTGGCGCCCATGGAGAAAGCGCGCTGGTGCTTGCTCGACGCGCTGGGCTGCGGCCTGCTTGGGGCTCACCAGCCCTGGGGAGTCATCATGACGACTGAGGTGCTGGCAGATGGCGCGCATGGCGCGTGCAGCATTCTCGGTACGACTCACACCACTGCACCGGCACAGGCAGCGCTATGCAATGGCACGGCGATCCACGGCTTCGAGCTCGATGACCTGTTGTCCGAGGCGGTAATCCATCCGGGAGCGGTGATCATTCCGGCCGCGCTCGCTGCGGCGCAGACCTGCGATGCTTCGGGCGAGCAACTGCTGCGCGGCATCGTCGCCGGCTACGAAGCGACCGCTCGCATCAGCATGGCGCTGGGCATGGAAGCCTCGCAACGGGGCTTTCACAAGACCAGCGTGGTGGGCCCGGTGGCCGGTGCGATCGCAGCCAGCGTGACGATGAAGCTTTCTCTCGAGCAGATGGTGAACGCCGTAGGTTTGGCGTGTTCCTGCGGCAGCGGTGTCAAGAATTTCGCGACGGGTTCTGCCGGTATGGTCAAGCGCATGCACGCGGGCCGCGCCGCTGAAGCCGCCGTGCGCATGACGCTGCTCGCCCAGCGCGGCTTCACCGCACCGCCAGCGGCCATCGATGGCTCCTACGGCCTGCTCGACGCCTTCAGCGGCAATCAGGCGCAGCCGCAGCGGCTGGACGCCGCCTGGGGCGAGAAATGGGCCGTTGACGACGTGTGGGTCAAGGTGTATCCCATCTGCGGCTGGATCCAGGGCGTGGTGCAGATCCTGAGCGCGATGCGCTCGGGATGCGGCTTCACTGCAGCCGACGTGGAGAACGTCGTCGTCGCCACCAGTTCATTCGCAGTGAAAAACAACGCGAACGTCGACGTGCGCGACACCATGGACGCGCAGTACAGCATCCCCTATTGCGTCGCTGTGGCGCTAGTAGGCGACCCGATGAACCCCGAAGAGTTCGCGACACCCCACATCTTCGACGCTGTGCGACAGGGAATTGCGCAAGACGTGGAGCTACAGGTAGACCCGATAGCCGACCAGGTATATCCACGCCAATTTGCGAGCCGCGTGGAAGTGCGCTTGAAAGACGGCCGCACGTTGTCACGTAGCACGCTCGATCCTCATGGCACGCCCGCTGACCCGTGCAGTGTGGATGAGCAGATCGGAAAGTTCAGGAAACTGGCGCGCCTCTCGGGGATAGTCAAGGACTTGTCAGGTGCGATCGACATCGTGCGCACATTGGAATCGCGTCAAGTCAGCGAACTGATGCGTGAACTGCGGAAAGCCTGATGGAAACGTTCGACTACGTCGTCGTGGGCGCGGGGTCCGCCGGCTGCGTCGTGGCGCGACGCCTGTCCGACGATCCCACTGTGCGCGTTCTTCTGCTCGAAGCGGGCGCACAGGCTCGCGGATTCTGGACGCGCGTCCCCGCAGGCATGGGAAAGATGTTCAGCGCGAACCCGTTCAATTGGGGCTATACCACCGAGCCAGTCCCGGGCCTGAACGGTCGCTCGCTTTTCTGGCCACGCGGAAAAACGCTGGGAGGCAGCAGTGCGATCAACGGCATGGTGTTCACGCGCGGCAACCGGCAGGACTACGACAACTGGGCCCGCGCTGGCAATGCCGGCTGGTCATGGGACGAAGTTCTTCCCTACTTTAAGGTGCTCGAAGACAATCAGCGCGGTGGCAACGACGTGAGGGGCGCGGGCGGGCCACTCAGGATCAGCGACCCTGCACTTCGCTCACCGGTGGTCGATCAGTTCATCCTCGCGGCGCAACGGCTAGGCGTTCACCTGGTGGAGGACCTCAGCGTTCGGGGTGTAGAAGGCGTCGGCATCCTGCAGGCGTCGATCCACAACGGTAGGCGGCAGTCCACCTACGACGCGTACCTTGAGCAGGTACGCGAGCGCGGTAACCTCGTGATTCGCACGGTGTCGCATGTATCACGCGTCGTGCTGGCTGATCGCATCGCCACTGGTGTAGAAGTGATGGACGGCGGCCAGTTGCGCACCATCCATGCGGCCCGGGAGGTTGTGCTGTGCGCAGGTGCGCTCAATTCACCGCAGTTGCTGATGCACTCCGGCATCGGCGATGGCGATCAGCTTCGCTCGCATGGCATTCCCGTCGCATTGCACCTGCCCGGCGTGGGCAAAAACCTGCAAGATCATCTCTCGGTGAACGTGAAGGTGCGCACGGGCCCAGGTGTCTCACACAACCGGCATCTGAACGGCTGGCGCAAGTACCGCGAGGGCGTTCGCTACCTGCTGGCGAAGAACGGCTACCTTGCGTGCGGCGCGACGCTCGCTGCGGCCTTCACACGCAGCCATGCCGGGGCCGACTACGCGGACCTGGAACTGGGCTTCAGGCCGATCAGCTTCAGCTACTCGCCTTCAGGGCAAGTGACGGTGGATGACATCGATGCGGTTAGCGTAGCCGTTTTCGCATGTCGTCCGGCATCGCGCGGCGAGGTGAGGCTCGCATCGTCTGATCCGCTGCAGCCGCCCGTACTCCTTCCCAACTACCTCGACGATCCGGTTGACCTAAAGGCCATGCTCGCGGGTATCCGACAGATTCGCGAGCTGCTGCGAATACAACCCATCGCCGCCTCGATCGAGGCCGAACTGCTACCCGGACCGCAGGTCACCAGCGACGAGCAACTCACGGAATTCATCCGCAATACGGGCAAGACGTCCTTCCACGTGTCAGGCACCTGCCGGATGGGCTGCGACTCGATGGCCGTGGTAGACCCGCAGTTGCGCGTGCGCGGCATCAACCGCCTACGCGTTATCGACGCTTCCATCATGCCCACCGTGACCTCGGGCAACACCAATGCCCCCACGATCATGATCGGCGAAAAGGGTGCAGCCCTGCTCAAGCAATTCCCACCGCATGTTTAGAAGGCTCCCATGTATTCGTCCACAAAGAAACTTACCTGGCTGGCCGGGGCAGCATTCGCGCTAGCCCTGGTGAACGTGGGCCCGGTCCGTGCGCAAGGCTACCCCACAAAACCGATTCGCATCCTGGTGAACACTGCGCCCGGCGGCGCGGTGGATGCGACCACGCGCCTGGTCGCTCAGCACCTGTCCGAGGAACTCAAGCAGAGCGTTTTCGTCGAGAACAAGCCGGGCGGCGGCGGCCTACTGGGCATCCGGACGGCGAAATCAGCGCCGCCGGACGGCTACACGCTGCTCGCTGTATCGTCCACGATCACCATCCTGCCATCGATCCGGAAAGATCCTGGCTACGATCCGCTGAAGGATTTCATCCCCATCGGGTCCATGGTGCGCATGCCTTTTGTCCTGGTCGCTCCGGCGAATCTTCCGTACAAGGGGGTGCAAGACATGCTCGCTGCAGCGAAGACGTCCCCCGGCAAGATCAACTTCGCCTCCGCAGGGCAGGGATCAACCACGCACCTGGCCGTGGCGAAGCTGTTCAAGGATGCCGGTCAGGAGGCGACGCACGTGCCGTACAACGGGAACGGTGCCGCCATGGCCGACCTCCTTGGCGGTCGCGTGGACCTTCTCTTCGAGCAATACGGCGTCGCCCTGCCGCACGTCAAGGCCGGCCGCTTACGCATGCTGGGTGCCAGCACGGCTTCGCGCATGGATGCGGCGCCCGATCTCCCAACGGTTGCCGAGCAAGGCGTACCCGGCTACAACTACGTGGTGTGGAATGGAATCTTCGCACCGACGGGCACGCCGAAGGAAGCGGTACAAAAGCTCGACGAAGCCCTGCGTCGCGTGCTGGCAAAAAAGGAGGTGGCCGACCGCATCCGCAGCGGCGGCGACGAGCCGCTCCTGATGAGCTCGCGCGACTTCCACAACTTCGTAGCCGGTGAAGTGGTGAAGATGGAAAAGCTGGTCAGCGACCTACAGCTTCCGAAGGATTGATCACAGGCATGCGGCCCAGAGGACCTGCACTCTCACTCCAAAGAGAGGAGCGCTATCTCGGCCGAGCATCCGGCCCATGTGCGCCGGGTCCGGATTCATGCAACGAAGAGATGATGCAAGGTGTCGGCACCGTTCAAACCCGAAGCCGAACCTGCCCGCCTCGTGGTCGAGGACCGTTAGGGTCGGATGAGAATCAAGGATGCGATCCAGTACAGCAGCCGTTCCGGCCGCTCCTCTGCTGCGAGGCATACGGCGATCAATGGCAACTGCAATGGACGCGCACGAGCGGGGGCAGATCCCGCCGTCCGGTGTGCCTGATTCGCGAGGCTCGGCGGAGCATTGCCGCTGCAAGCGACGTTGCGCCAGTCAGGACCGCGAGGGAATGGGCTCCATGGACGCAGAGCCCGTCGTCAGCGGGATGCTGAAGCCGCAGCCGGCGCATTGCGGATCAGGTCCACCATTCGCTTCCAGCGGGCCGCTTCCGCAGGTGCTTCCGCGACGATCTTCCTGTAGTCGGCCACGTCGGAATACATCAGAGGCCCCTTGAGGTGCTCGAGGAAGTGTGGGGTCTGCGCGATGCGCGTCACTTCATCGGACAGTCGGTGCTGCACTGCAGCAGGGATGCGTGCCGGTGCCATCAACGTGATGAAAGACGAAATCTCGAAGCCGGGCACGCCGGCCTCAGCCACTGTAGGGACGTTCGGAAGAGCTTCCAGACGTCGCGCTCCCGTCACCGCCAGAGCGCGCAGTCTCCCAGCCTGCACCAGCGAGAGAACGGAGGCCGGCCCCTGGCACGTGAGGTCCACGCGGCCACCTGCCACATCGGTCACCGCTGTCGTGGTTTCGCGATAGCCGACATGACGTGCCTTCGTAGTACTCGAATCATTCAGCGCGACCATGCAGATGTGGGCGGTGCTGCCCACGCCCTGCGACGAATACGTAATGAGGTCGGGCTGCATCTCCATCGCCCTCAGTAGGTCCTTGAATGTGCGGTAGGGTGAGTCCGCGCTCACGACAATCGCCTGGGAGACGCGGGCCACACGTGCGATGGGACTGAAGTCAGTCAACGCATCGAACGGAGGCGGCTGCGCCTCGGACAGCAGCGCCGTGAGGTACAGCGGAATGCCCGCCATGATCAGCGTGTAGCCATCGGCTGGCGACTTGGCCACCGAGGCATAGCCGATCAACCCCCCTGCACCACTGCGGTTCTCGACCACGACTGCGGTGTTCAACTGCTTCGCCAACGCATCGGCCAGCGCGCGAGTCACCACATCGATGCCGGTTCCCGCGGATGCGGCTACGATGATCTTGATCGGCCGAGACGGAAAGGCCTGGGCCCTCGTTGCTCCCGCTACGAACAACGGCAGCGCGCAAGCCGCCTTGACCATCCTTCTTCTGTCTGAACGCATTTCCTCTCCTTGTCTGTCTGAGGCTGAATCGATCTCGTTAAAGCCTGGCGTCCTCGGCGAGCAGGGCGGCCCCTTTTTCGCCGATCATCATCGAGGGCGCCGCCGTGTTGCCCGAGGTCAGGGTCGGCATGATCGACGCGTCGATCACGCGCAAGCGCCCGACGCCACGCACGCGCAGGCGATCGTCGACCACCGCATTCCCATCATTTCCCATGCGGCATGTACCCACGGGGTGGTAAGCCGACTTTCCGTTTTTTCGGATGAACCCCGCTAACGCATCGTCCGTGCGAAGCGACGGGCCAGGGGAGATTTCAGCCTCGACAGCACCTGCGAGCGGCGCTGCGGCGAAGATCTGCCTGATCTGGCGAATGCCCGCGATGGTGGCACGCATGTCGTCGGGCGCGGACATGAAGTTCGTGTGCACCTCAGGAGCCTGCATCGCGTCGGGGGATTTCAGGAGAATCTCACCTCGCGACGAGGGGCGCACACGGTACACGTTCGCGCTCACTGCTGGCGTGGGATCGACCATCACAAGCCCACTGGGCGCATAAGTGAAGGTGATGGGCCGAAAGCCGATCTCTAGGTCCGCATAGGCAATCTCGCTGCTGCTGCGCGTAAAAGCCGCCGCTGGCGTGGAACTCGCGGTGAGATAGCCCTTGCGCACCGCAACGTACTTGAAGCCTTCCCAGTATTTACGCCAGCCACTCAGGTCGGGGTTATACGACCAGCCCCTGCGGGCGCTGACCTTCACGTGCACGCTGCAATGGTCCTGCAGGTTCTGCCCCACGCCGGGTGCGTGCACCTGGGCCGCGATGCCCATGCGCGAGAGATGATCACCGTTTCCAATGCCCGAGAGCATGAGGAGTTGGGGCGTATTGAGGGCTCCAGCAGAGAGGATGATCTCGCGCGTGGCGGACACGTGGCGCACCATGCCGCCTTGCAGTATCTCGACGCCTCGGGCCTCCCGGTTCTCAAACAACACGCGCCTCACATGCACACTGCTCCACACAGTGAGGTTGGGACGAGAGCGCACCGGCCCGATGAATGCTTCGTAAGCGGTCTGCCTCAGGCCGCGGTGGATGGTGGCCTGAAGCCTTCCGACACCTTCTTCGCCGGCCACGCTGAGCTCCTCTTGGGGCGTGATACCGCACTCGGCAGCAGCTTCTATGAAAGCCAGCACAGCACGCGACATTGGCGCCACGTCACCAACCCTCATCGGACCGCCCACGCCGCGGAACTCGCTGGCCCCGCGAGCGTTGTCTTCCAAGCCTTTGAAGTACGGCAGCACATCGTCCCAGGCCCAGCCGCGATTGCCCAGCGACGCCCAGTGGTCGTAGTCGCGACGGTTGCCGCGCGTGTACACCATGCCGTTGATCGCGCTGCTCCCTCCGAGTGCCTTGCCTCGCGGCGACGGGATGAGCCGGCCATCGAGTTCAGGATTTGGCTCGGTCATGTAGCGCCAGTCGAAGCGCTCGGCACCGATCACCTTGGCCATTCCAGCTGGCGTGCGGATCCAAAAGTGATCGGGGCGTTCCCCCGCCTCGATCAGTAGTACGCGCACCGTGGGATCGTCCGAAAGACGTCTGGCCACAATACAGCCCGCGGAACCCGCGCCAGCAACTATGTAATCCCAACTCTCCATGCGCTCGGTATCTCCTCTGGTGGCCGACCACGCCGACCTGATCGCATGTTCGATGGGCCCGGCACTTCGGTCCAATCGATTTTTCCAGTGAGCTGAACGTTCGCGCCTATAACGCTCTGATCACGTCCCTTGCGCAATCAAGAAACTGTCGAAGTGCGGGCGACATGGACGACGCATTCCAGACGAGCGATGCAGGAGCGTCAAGCGGCTCGCCGCTGATCGGTGCGAAGCGAACACCAGACCACCCCAGGCGAGCAAGGGAGCCGGAAACCACCGCCAAGCCGCGGCCCTCCGAGACCATCGCCACCATCGTGAGCCAGTTGCGAATCGAGTGGACGAACCTCGGGTAGATGCCTGCGTTGTGAAAGAGGCCCACTACGGCGTCGTGACTCATCGGGTTGACGTCACGGTTGAACATGAGAAAAGTCTCGCCCCTTACCTCATGCAACTCAATGATGGGAAGCTGAGCCAGTGGATGCTGCACGGGCATGCAGAGCACGAAGGAATCCGGCTCCATCGCTATTGCATCTAAGTCCGGGTGCGATGGCGCTGCGTACATGAATCCGGCGTTCAGACGCGCACGACGCAAGCGATCGATCTGCTCGTTCGATGGAATCTCATGCAGCGCCACCTCAATGTCGGGCGCTCGACGTTGGAATTCGTTGAGGATACGAGGGATACCTCGCAGAATGAGCGTTCCGGCGAAGCCGATGTCGAGCCGCCCGGCCATGCCGCGGTCCACTGCCACCGCAACATTCCGGGCCCGTGAGACGGCATCGAATACATGTCGCGCTTCGACGAGGAACGCCGCGCCGGCGGGTGTCAGTTCCACCTTCGTCTTGTCCCTGTCAAAGAGCAACACACCTAGCTCCTCTTCGAGCGACTTGATCGCACCGCTCAAGGTCGGCTGTGTGATCGCGAGCTTCGCGGCTGCACGGCCGAAGTGCAACTCCTGTGCAAGGACAGTAAAGTACCGCAGGAACGCAAGTCGCATCATTTCGCGACTGTCGCGTGCCTCACGGCCGTCCCGTGCGACGCCGCCGGAGCCCCGATCAGGCTGACGCACCTGTTGCCATCACTCGTTGAGCGAGACTGGATGCGAAGGTTGGCTCCGCTTCAAAGCTCCAATCGAGTGTGTGGCGACGCTGTGCAATGCGCCATTCCCCACTGTCCTGGCGCAACTGATCGATGTATCGCAAGCCTCGCACAGCCATCTGTCCAGAGATGTTTTTCGGTGGAATCATGAACGCGATGGCGTAGGTCTCGGTATCCGCAAGGTCACCGTCCAGACGTATCAGGTTGAAGTTGCCCATGAAATGCATGGTCAATTGCATTTCACCAGCGGCAATGCGCTTGAACGTCTTGAGAGAACCGATGACAGCATCGATGCCCTTCTCCGGCGCCCGCCCGTCGTACAGAACCTGAGCATCTTCGGAAAAACAGCTGCGCACCAACGCCTTGCTTCCGCTGTCGATGCCTCGGAAGTAGCGCGCAATGACGTCCTGGATGCACGCCCGATGCCCAAGCATCTCCAAGTCCATGCAAGTCTCCGATTAGGAACAGGCTAGGAACAATACACCCATTGAAACAATATTGGCACTTGTTTCGACTATCGGAACTTGCATTGAAAGTGCTTTCTTGATCGGCCCGCAATCAGAGCGCCACGACGAAGCCGCGGCGGAAGAACTCATCGAGCAGTGCTTTGGGGCTGCCGCAGGCCGCTGCCATTCGGTATCACAGGGTCATGGCTCACCGTGCTCGGCGTGCTGCATGCGACTGCAGTCATCCTCATGGAGGAAGGCTCCATCGGGTTCGAGCGAAGCCACAGGCTTTCGAGTTTGCCGAAGGCTAGCAGGAACCCTGAGCGATGCGATGAATGTGGAACCTAGTATTCCGGCGCTGCGAACCCCCACTAGGAAACAAACTCATGCAGAAATCACTAATCACACTGGCAACGCTGGCTGTCGCCGCATCGGCGTCGGCCCAATCATCCGTGACCATGTTCGGCGTCGTCGACGTTGCCGTCAGCCGCTACAGCGTTAAGAGCGAGTGGTACAACAACACCGCCAACCCCTTCCTGCTTCCACCGCCCGGCCAGCCGGCGAGCGTCAAGCGAAGCCAGACGGCCATGTCGCAGGGCAACCTGGCCACTAGTCGCCTGGGCTTTCGCGGCACCGAGGATCTCGGCGGCGGCCTGGCTGCCGGCTTTTGGCTTGAAGGCCAGATCAATCCGGACGACGGATCGCGCGGCCCCCAGAACTTCAATCGCCGCTCCACCGTCAGCTTGTCTTCAAGCACTCTCGGGGAGCTGAGGCTCGGTCGCGACTACACGCCTTCTTTCTGGAATGACACCGTGTTCGATCCACTCGGCGGCGTGGGAACCGGTATCAGCCTGATCAATACAGTTTTCACCAACCTTGCTTCCGTGCGCGGAGCCGCGACCACGGCCAATCCGGGCGTCATCAGCTTGGGTGGTTCTGACTCCTACGTGCGCACCAGCAACTCGATCGGCTACTTCCTGCCGCCCAACCTCGGCGGTGTCTACGGCCAGGTGCAGTACGCGCTGCACGAGAACGTCGATCAGAGCAACGTAGCGGGCACTCCGAGCAAGAAGGGGCGCTACTTCGGCGGACGCCTGGGTTATGAAAGCGGGCCTTTGAACGTCGCAGTAGCGTATGGCGAAAGCACGGCAGGCGACTTCACCGCGGTTACGCCTGCAGGCCTGCCCACCGGTGCGGGCTTCGAAAACAAGATCAAGAGCGCTAACCTGGGTGCGTCCTATGACTTCGGCGTAGTGAAACTGTTCGGCGAAGTATCGGTGGCACGCGATGAGCTCAAGTCCAGTGTGCCCTTCGCGGGCCAGCCGTTCACAACAACTGAAAAGGACAAGTACACGGGCGGCCTGATCGGTGCCACGGTGCCAGTGGGTCCCGGGCTCATCCGTCTCGCGTACCAGCGTGTCAAGTTCAAGAATGACCCGGGCCTGACACCGCCAACGCCTTTCGCATCCAGCCGGGATGCTTCGGCGAACAAGATCGCCATCAGCTACGTACACAACCTGAGCAAGCGTACTGCGCTATATGCGACGGCTGCCCGCATCCGCGTGAAGAATGGCGAGAACAATCCCGCGATCATGGGTGCGACCGCGCTCGGCTCGGCGCAGTATCTTTCCACCGGCAACGGTGTGACGGGCTACCGGCCGCGCAGCGCAACCGGCTTCGACTTCGGCATTCGGCACGCGTTCTGAGCGCAAACCTGCCCCGCCCTCACGGGGTCCAGGTCCCGAAACACAACCAGAGAGAGTTTCCCGCAGAGTTGATCGCAAGTTTCTCCACGGGTTCGGGCCGGGCGTTCTGCGCCCGGCTTTTTTCCACCTCGGGTCCTCTAAAAAGGAATGGACTACTCAGTGGTGCAATGGGCCTCGAGGGGAAAAGATGCGATGGGGTCGGAGTCATACATGCCTCATGCCCCTAAAAGGCAATACCACTTTCGCCGGCAGCCGGCTGGACACATGGGGAACAGGTAGCCACAAGGTTCTTCACGCGCTTGAAACGTTGCCTGTCCACTGGGCCAGAAATGCGGCGACCCTTTCTCTGATGTGACTCTCGACAGTTCGCAAGCGAAGCAAGGGAATGCCGCTCTTTTCCAAGATGCTGTTCTTCAAGGCATCTCGCTCGGCCTGATCCAGTCTGTCATGGGATGCGCCATCGACTTCGATCACGCCCAACGGCATCTTTCCTACCTTGAAATACAGCACAAAATCACAACTGGCGCGGTGCGCCATGAACGCCCGCTCTCGATCCGTCAAGGCGGGATTGCTGGATAAGGCCACCTTGTTTAGAGCGATCTGGGAGTGGAAGGTCAGCCCCTGGCCGGATGCTTCCGACATCGCCTCCCGTAACAGTTGCGCCAAGATCTGCTCGGACTTGTAGCGTGAATCAGCAGGCCGCAGCTTGGCATTGAGCGATGCCAGGGATTGGTCGTATTCTTTGTACAGTAGGTCAAAGGCAGAAACCACGGGAGCGCGACGCACCTGCCCATCATCCGCATAGTAGGTGACGTACCGTATCAAAGCGGCGATCGACCCGTTGCTGACGGAAAAAACGTCGTCGCCCGTCACCAGGGTGAACCGGTTTTTTGCCCTGGACACCGCCACGTTGACCATGCGCGGATCATCCACGAAATCCAGCCGAGCCTGGCTGCTGCGCTTCTTATCCAACACGGTAGAGAAGACGATCTCATCGCACTCTCGGCCCTGAAACTTGTGCACGGTCTCTTTGATGAAATCCGCTGGCAGGTGCGTGCTTGAGAGCGCGACTTGGGCGCGAAAGGGCGCGATGAAACCCCTGCCATCCTCGCCCTGCCAAAGACTTTCCCCTGCATCGTCGAGTGCTTTGAGCAGCGAGTCCAGTTCTCGCAGATTCGTGTTCTTGCGGGTGTGATTGCCCTTGGACGTGATCACCAGGCGCAAAGCCTGCTGGCCGTCGTCCTGCGTCATCGGAATCAGGGCGTTGTCATAGAACTGCTGGTTGCAAAACTGGATGATTCTGGGGTGGCATCGATAGTGCTCCTTCAGCAGTGTCTTGGGCAGCGCCTCTTTGAAGACCCGGAGGCACGAGTCGAGCAGACTGTGCTTCTCGCAATCCCAGTCATCAGCGGGCGCCGCTAAGCCCAACGTCACAGGAATGTGCGCCAACTGCCTGCCGTCGCCGACGACCACCAGGTTCTTCGCGCACCCCAGTGCCAAGATGCCCGGAACGATGTCCTGCTGCGAGGCCTCGTCAATGATGACGTAGTCGAAGATCGCTCCCTCTTTGATCGAGTTGACGATGGAGTGTGTGCTGCTGCCAAAGATCGGAAAGCGCTTTAGGAACGCATCGAAATTTCGATGGTAATTCCCTACTTCGAAAGTTTGGGAGTCCTGAATATGCGCATGAAGATGGCTCTTCAAATATCGCATCGAACCCGCTGTCAGTTCATCCAACAGAGCCTTGAATTCGCCACGTTCCAACGATGCCCGGCAAGCAGCCAGGGTCGCCTCTTTCTCCCGCAAGGCTTGATCGTAGTAGTGAAGCTGCAAGGCATGGATGACGGATTGGCGCCTGTCCCCATTGCCGAAAGGCTCGGTTCGGAAGATCCTGAAGTTGAGCAGCAGCGCGATCCTGTCCTGAAGCCTGATTCGCTGCTCAGCAAGATGGGACAGGTAGGCCATCAGGTCTGTTGTTTTGCGTGGAGACAGCCCGTACTTGCCCAGAGATGGCGAGGCCTGCACCCCGTTCTCGCGCTGCCACTGCAACAGATAGCGCCGTTCGATGACCAGTTCGTCCACTTCGGCCTGCAGTTGCGCGGCCGTGTTGTGCGCGTGCAGAAGGTCTTTCAACTGTGCCAGGATTGCTTGTATGCGCGCCATCGTGGGAGGAGGTTCAGGAACATCCGGCGGCACGGTCGGCATACAGGCGAAGAATCTCTCTCGATGCTCTTTGCTCCCGAGCCGAGCGACAAGGTAATCCAACCCAGCTTTGCCCAGCTTTTCATACACGTTCTCTACAGCCGCGTTGTTGTTGGACAGAACCGCGACCGTTTTCCCGCGCACCACGACATTGGCGATGATGTTCAGGATCGTCTGCGTCTTGCCTGTGCCCGGCGGACCTTCGATCAAGCTGACTTGCGAAGTGAAAGCCTCCTCGACCGCCACGAGCTGGCTTGCGTTCACGCCGAACGGATAGATCAGGGGGGTCACCAGCGCCTGTCGGGCGAGCTGCCTCGTGCAGTAGCCATTCAAGACGGTGCCCGAGTAGGCCGGCAACCTCCCCAGCTGGCGCACCACATTGGCGGCGATCTGCTTCTGCACCGCTGAGGTGGCTCGCTGCTCCCGTGCGTTTGCCACGGCAACGAAGTAGTGGAAGATCGCTTCGTCCTTCATCGTGGTCTGAGGAACAAAGTCGATATCGCCCAGCTTCCTGACATAGGGCTTGGAATTTCCGGGCGAGTGGACGACGGCGTACTTCTCGCCGTAGATCACCACCTTGTCGATGGGCGTGACAACCGCACTGCCCTTTCTCATCAGCAAAATCTTTTCCTGCTCCCGGCTGGGCGTAACGCGGCAGTCGCTGAGTGGTCTGGAGAATGATTTGCCGGAGTGGAAGTGGCAGGTCAGCGTTAAGGCCGCACGCTGTTCATTCCATCGGATCTCCCAGTCACTGATTTGCCGGGTCCTGTCTTCGCCCTGGACGTAGATGGAAACACGGATCTCTTGCGTCATGCGTCCCTAATACAAGTTCGATCGAAGCCCGGGAACATCTGCCACCTCGAAAGTCGAATCCTCTGATTTTTCGAGTTGGGGGATCCATCTTGCCATCACTGCATTGGGGGCGACACGATGTGCCGCTCAACTGCATCATCAAATCTGTGTCTCTGTTGATCAGGCGTATGCGTCGGGCGAAGTCAGTGGGCTGCTGCCGGTCTCATAGACATCGACCCAAGCTTTTTTAGCTTTCTCGAACTCTATCGGACTGACGTAGCCGTGGCACTACTGCACCGTTAGCCCGCGATCCAAATCGACGATCTCCACCTATCAGGTTGGGGACGACTGGCAGTTGGTGAGCTGAGTTAGCGGTCGCGACAAAGGGCCTCCTGCACACCCGGCCGCAGGCCCCTGCATTGCAGGGCTCTTGAGAACTCGCCCATGCCAGTATTCAGGCAGCACGCGATTTGAAGGGCACCACGACAGCTCCGTCGCGCAAGCCGTCCAGGTAGTCAGCCCAGTGTTGAATTTGCTGGAACCGCTTCGCCAAGTATTGCGTGCGGTTGTAGCTACGACCATTGGAATCCTTTACGGCGTGCGCGAGGTTCGCTTCAATCGCCAGAGGATCCAGGTCGAGCTGATCAACCATCATGGTTCGGGCGCTGGCTCTGAAGCCGTGCCAACTCTGCTCCTTACCGACGCCCAGGGCATAGAGAGCCGTGCGTACCGAGTTGTCGGACATGGGTCGGTCATGGTCGCGCTGGCCCGGAAAAACGTAGCGGCCGCGCCCGGTCAATGGCTGGAGTTGACGCAACAGATCAACAGCCTGTTTGGGCATGGGCACGATGTGGGGCTCGCCTTGCTCTTTCTCCTTCACCCCGCGCTTCATCTTGGCGCTGGGGATAGTCCATAGTGCCGTGTCCATGTCCAGTTCAGCCCATTCCATCGTGCGCAGGTTAATGGGACGCTGATACAGAATCGGTGCTAACAATAGGGCCGTGCGCACCACCGGCCCGCCCTTGTAGGCGTGCATGCCGCGTAGTAGTTCACCGAATCGCTGCGGCTCCACAATGGCCGGAAAGTGCGTGCCGCGGTACGGCGTGAGGCGCTTTTGGAGCCCTTCGGTGATATTGCGCTGCCGTTTGTCAGCAGTGGGCAACCAGTACGCGTATACCTGCCGCGCCAACATCAGCGCGCGGTCGGCCGTCTCGTTGGCACCCCGCTCCTCGATCTTCTGCAATACGGCCAGCAGTTCCATGGACTCGATCTCATCCATGCGCCGGTCCCCCAGCCAGGGAAAGAGGTCTCGCTCAAGCTGTCGCTTCATCCGCTCAGCGTGGCCCGGACTCCAATTGCCAACCTGCTTGTCGTGCCATTCCAGAGCGACGGCCTTGAACGTGTCCCCTCCTTCACGCCACCCCTTGAGCTTCTCGAGTTTGCGAGCCTGGATGGGATCCACACCAGCAGCCCTCTGCATCTTGGCCGCATCTCGGGCTTGACGGGCAGCCGTCAGTGTGACAGTCGGATAACTGCCGAGCGCCAGCTGCTTTTCCTTCCCATCGACCCGGTACTTCAGAAACCAGCGCTTTGAGCCTTGCGGGCTAACTTGGAGGTACAGCCCGCCCGCATCGGCAAAGCGCGCCTGTTTACGATCAGGCGGACACGTGGCGTTGCGGCATCGGACATCGGTCAACATGGGGTACAGAACTCCGGGACAAGCGGGGGACGGACTGGGAACCAGTGGGCCAATCGTGCCCCCAGCAGGGGATTGAGGCAATTTAAGGGGGTACAGAGAGGAAATTCTACGGTTTTTGCCTCGCCATACCCCCATCCGCACCCCCACTTCGCTCTGGATGCAGTCGGACTGCATCACACTCACCTGGACAGTAAGTCGTTGATTTTCCAAAGAAAAAAGGCGTCCATCGGATGCCGATGGACGCCTTTGGACAGTGTGATGGTGGAGCTGGGGGGATTTGAACCCCCGTCCGCAAGCCTTCATCGCGCAGTTCTACATGTGTAGTGATCTGATTTAAGTCTCGCTTCCGGAGTCGCGCAGTCACACGCTAAACCGGACGCCAGCACCCTATTTTCTCGCCCCGACCCAAGGTACCCGGATCGGAGCCAGCCCATGTAATTATCCTTGCAGCCGGGAGGTCAGGATTGCTCCAGACCCCCTTGCCCAGCCCATCGGCCAACTGTTGCAAGGCTCACTGGCAATTAAGCAGCGAGTGCGAAACGTTCGTCGTTTGCAGTTAGTTTGTTTGAATCTGTTTTACGAGCGCATTCAGCTCGACATGCCCCGCTGCGACTCCGAACCCACGTCGAAACCAGTGCAGCCCCAAGCGACTCATTTTAGGCGCTATTGAGTAACTTCAAGAGCTCCAGGGGCGAAGAGATTGAGGCATCGGCTTTCCACAGCGCCGCATCGGCCTGAGAACCCATGTAGCCGTAGGTGGCCGCCACGGTTCCCATGCCTGCGGCGCGGCCCGCGATGATGTCGCGCTCGTCGTCTCCCACGTAGATGCAGGCCTCGGGCGCCACGCCGAGGCGACGCGCCGCCTCGTGCAACGGCTCGGGGTGCGGCTTGGCGAACGGCGTGGTGTCGCCGCTCACGATCGCGCCGGCGCTCGCGAAGAGCGGCATCGCGGCGGTCAGCGGTTCGGTGAAGCGGGCCGACTTGTTGGTGACCACGCCCCAGCGCAGGCCGCGCTCGCGGATCGCCTCGATCAGCGGCGCCACGCCGTCGAACACCAGGGTGTTGAGCAGCATGCGGCGTTCGTAGCCGACGTAGAACTCCTCGCGCAGCGCGTCGAACTCCGGCGCATCGGGCGTGATGCCGAAGGCGATGCCGAGCATGCCGCGCGCGCCGGCACCGGCCATCGGGCGGTAGCGCTCCAGCGGGTAAGGCGCCAGGCCTCGGTCGGTGCGCATCTTGTCGGCCGCCGCGCCCAGGTCGGGCGCGCTGTCGATCAGCGTGCCGTCGAGGTCGAACAGGATGGCCTGTGTGGTCGTGCTCCCGATCTTCATCATCCCTGCGCCTCCGGCAGCGCCGGCTTCTGGGTCGCGAAGAGGTAGTTGACGCTGGTGTCGGCGCTGAGCCAGTAGCGGCGGGTCAGCGGGTTGTGCTCCATGCCGCGGGTGTGGCGCAGGTCCAGGCGGGCAGCGCGGCAGTAGCCGGCCAGTTCGCTGGGGCGGATCAGCTTGGGGTACTCGTGCGTGCCGCGCGGCAGCATGCCCAGGACGTACTCGGCGCCCACGATCGCCAGCATGAAGGACTTCAGGTTGCGGTTGATGGTCGAGAAGAACACCCAGCCGCCCGGCTTCACCAGGGTGGCGCAGGCCTGGATCACCGACGCCGGATCGGGCACGTGCTCCAGCATTTCCATGCAGGTGACCACATCGAAGCTGCCGGGCTGCTCGGCCGCCAGCGCCTCGGCACTGATTTCGCGGTACTTGACGCCGCGCGTCCCGGCTTCGAGGGCGTGCAGTTGGGCGACCTTGAGCGCCTTGGTCGCGAGGTCGACGCCCAGCACATCGGCGCCCTTGCGCGCCATCGAATCGGCCAGGATGCCGCCGCCGCAGCCGATATCGACCACGCGCTGGCCCGCAATAGGCGCAATACCGTCAATCCATTCCAGCCGCAATGGATTGATTTCGTGCAGCGGGCGGAATTCGCTCTCCAAATCCCACCACCGGTGTGCGAGTTCCGAAAACTTGGCCAGTTCGGCCGGGTCTGCATTCACGTTTTCTGTCATGGGGCAATTATGAAGCGAGCCAAGCCCGGCTCGAACGCAATGGGCTTGCATCGGGCACGGCCGCAAATACGGCAGGCATAAAAAAACCCCGCCGAGGCGGGGTTTTCATTCGTCGATGTAATCGATCGATCAGTTGGCGCGGGTGCCAACCACTTCGATTTCCACGCGACGGTTCTTGGCGCGGCCTTCCTTGGTGCGGTTGTCAGCCACAGGCTGCTTCTCGCCCTTGCCTTCGGTGTAGACGCGGTTGCGTTCGATGCCCTTCGAGACCAGGAAGGCCTTGACGGCTTCGGCGCGACGCACCGACAGACGCTGGTTGTAGGCGTCGGTACCGATGGAGTCGGTGTGACCCACAGCGATGATGACTTCGAGGTTCACGCCACGAATCTTCTCGACCAGGTCGGTCAGCTTGGCGCGACCTTCGGGCTTCAGCACCGACTTGTCGAAGTCGAAGAAGGCGTCAGCAGCGAAGGTGACCTTCGAAGCAGCGACTTGTGCGGCAGGCGGAGCGACCGGAGCGCCAGGCGTGGGAGCCACAGCAGCCGGAGCAGCCGGAACCAGAGCGCCGTCGCAACCGGCGGCAGCCGTTGCGGGCGTCCAGTTGGCATCGCGCCAGCACAGTTCGTTCGTGCCGTTCTTCCAGACCAGTTCGCCGGTGCCGTTTTGCCAGTTGTCGATCGTAGGACCGCCGTTCGCAGCGGTGACACGGGTCTGCGCGCCGGCGGCAGTGGCGAGCGCAGCGACTGCAAACATCATCGCCACTTTATTCAGTTTCTTCATGGTTCTCCTCTTGGGGAAAAAGCCGCAGCCGCGCTGCGAATCAAGGACGCTTTAAGTGACCACCACCCAAAACGTTGAGACGATTGTGCCATAGGGTCTTTGGCAAACAGGCCGCTGGACGCCCCTGAAGCGTAGGACGGAGGCGGAATAGAGCCCTTGTGTTGCGGCGGTGCGACACCCCTCACAGCGTAAAATTTCGCCTTCCTGCCGCCAGCCTCTTGCTCATGACCTCCTTCGCCAAAGAAACCCTGCCCATCAGTCTCGAAGAGGAAATGCGCAGCAGCTACCTCGATTACGCCATGAGCGTGATCGTCGGCCGGGCGCTTCCCGACGCCCGCGACGGCCTCAAGCCGGTGCACCGGCGCGTGCTGTACGCGATGCACGAGCTCAACAACGACTGGAACCGGCCGTACAAGAAGTCGGCCCGTATCGTCGGCGACGTGATCGGTAAGTACCACCCGCACGGCGACCAGTCGGTCTACGACACCATCGTCCGGCTGGCCCAGGACTTCTCGATGCGCCACATGCTGGTCGACGGCCAGGGCAACTTCGGGTCGGTCGACGGCGACAACGCCGCCGCAATGCGTTATACGGAAATCCGGCTGGCCAAAATTGCGCACGAAATGCTGGCCGATATCGACAAGGAAACTGTCGACTTTCAGGACAATTACGACGGCTCCGAAAAAGAACCGAAAGTTTTGCCCAGCCAGCTGCCGAATTTGCTGGTCAATGGCTCCGGCGGTATTGCGGTCGGCATGGCCACCAATATCCCGCCGCACAACCTGAATGAAGTGGTGGATGCCTGCCTGTATCTGCTGCGCAATCCGCAGGCGAGCATCGACGAACTGATGGAAATCGTGCCGGCGCCCGACTTCCCCACCGCCGGCATCATCTACGGCATCAACGGCGTGAAGGACGGCTACCGCACCGGCCGCGGCAAGGTCGTGATGCGCGCCAAGTGCCACTTCGAGGACATCGACCGCGGCCAGCGCCAGGCGATCATCGTCGACGAGCTCCCCTACCAGGTCAACAAGAAGACGCTGCAGGAGCGCATGGCCGAGCTGGTGCACGAGAAGAAGATCGAAGGCATCAGCCACATCCAGGACGAATCCGACAAGTCGGGCATGCGCCTGGTGATCGAACTCAAGCGCGGCGAAGTGCCCGAGGTGGTACTCAACAACCTCTACAAGCAGACCCAGCTGCAGGACACCTTCGGCATCAACATGGTGGCGCTGGTCGACGGCCAGCCCAAGCTGTGCAACCTGAAGGACCTGATCGAGGTCTTCCTGCAGCACCGCCGCGAAGTGGTCACGCGCCGCACCGTCTTCACGCTGCGCAAGGCCCGCGAACGCGGCCACGTGCTCGAAGGCCTGGCGGTGGCGCTGGCCAACATCGACGAGTTCATCCGCATCATCCGCGAGTCGCCCACCCCACCGGTCGCCAAGGCCGAGCTCATGACCCGCAGCTGGGACAGCAAGCTGGTGCGCGAAATGCTCACGCGTTCGCGCGCCGACGGCGGCGTGATCAATGCCGACGACTACCGCCCTGAAGGCCTCGAGCGCGAGTACGGCATGGGCGGCGACGGCCTGTACCGCCTGTCGGAAACGCAAGCGCAGGAAATCCTGCAGATGCGTCTGCAGCGCCTGACCGGCCTCGAGCAGGACAAGATCGTCGCCGAGTACAAGGACGTCATGGCCGAGATCGACGACCTGCTCGACATCCTGGCCAAGCCCGAGCGCGTCTCGATCATCATTGGCGACGAGCTGGGCGAGATCAAGCAGGAGTTCGGCCAGTCGAAGATCGGCGCCCGCCGCAGTCTGGTCGAGCACAGTGCCTACGACCTCTCGACCGAAGACCTGATCACGCCGACCGACATGGTGGTCACGCTCTCGCACAGCGGCTACATCAAGAGCCAGCCGCTGGGCGAGTACCGCGCGCAAAAGCGCGGCGGGCGCGGCAAGCAGGCCACGTCCACCAAGGACGACGACTGGATCGATCAGCTCTTCATCGCCAACACGCACGACTACATCCTGTGCTTCTCCAACCGCGGCCGGCTGTACTGGCTCAAGGTGTGGGAAGTGCCGGCGGGTTCGCGCGGTTCGCGCGGGCGCCCCATCGTCAACATGTTCCCGCTGCAGGAAGGCGAGAAGATCAACGTCGCCCTCGCCCTCACCGGCGAGAAGCGCAACTTCCCGGCCGACCAGTACGTGTTCATGGCAACCTCGATGGGCACGGTCAAGAAGACGGCGCTCGACGAATTCAGCAACCCGCGCAAGGGCGGCATCATTGCCGTGAACCTCGATGAAGGCGACTACCTCATCGGCGCGGCGCTGACCGACGGCAAGCACGACGTGATGCTCTTCAGCGACAACGGCAAGGCCGTGCGCTTCGACGAGGAAGACGTCCGCCCGCTGGGCCGCAACGCCCGCGGCGTGCGCGGCATGTCACTGGAGCCGGGCCAGGGCGTGATCGCCATGTTGGTGGCCGAAGACGAACAGCAGAGCGTGCTCACCGCCACCGAAAATGGTTACGGAAAACGCACAAGCATTACCGAATACACGCGTCATGGCCGAGGAACCAAAGGCATGATCGCGATTCAACAGAGTGAGCGCAACGGCAAGGTCGTTGCCGCCACGCTCGTTCATGCGGACGATGAGATCATGCTCATCACCGACAAGGGTGTGCTCGTGCGCACCCGTGTGGCCGAGATTCGCGAACTGGGTCGGGCGACGCAAGGCGTCACGCTGATCGGGCTCGACGAAGGCGCCAAACTCAGCGGGCTTCAACGCATCGTCGAAAACGACGCGAACGGCGAAGGTGAGCCGGACGCAGACGACACTTCCACATCTTCAACGGAGAATCCTCAGTGAAAAAACAACTCAAGCTCGCACTCCTGACCGCTGCCCTCGCCGGCTCGTCCATGGCCGCCATGGCCCAGGACAAGGCCACGCTGATCAAGCAGTTCATCGAGATCCAGCGCCCCGGCATCGAGTCGCTGGCACGCGGCCTGATCGAGCAATCGAGCGCCCCCATCGCGCAAGCCGGTTCGCAGTACCTGCAGACCCAGGTGCCCGAAGCCAAGCGCGAGTCCGCCGCCAAGGCCGCCGACGCCGAGCTGAAGAAGTACTTCGACGAGGCCTACCCGCTGGTGCGCGACAAGGCCGTGCAGATCGCCCCTGGCGCCCTCACGCCCATCCTCGAGCAGAACTTCAGCGAAGACGAACTCAAGCAGTTGCTGGCCTGGATCAACTCGCCCCTGAGCAAGAAGTACCAGGAACTGAACCCGAAGATGCAGACCGCTCTGACGGAAAAGCTGGTGACCGAAACCCGCGCCACCATCGAACCCAAGATGCGCGCACTCGACACCAACGTCGCCAAGGCCCTCGGTGCTCCGACCGACGGTGCAGCAGCTCCCGCCAAGGCGCCCGCCGCCAAGGCTCCCGCCAAGAAGTAAAGCAACGTGACCCAGCAGCAGACGCCGGCCGGCAAGCGCCCCTACAACTTTTCGGCCGGTCCGGCTGCCATGCCGGAGGCGGTGCTGCAACGCGCCGCTTCCGAGATGCTCGATTGGCAGGGCAGCGGCATGAGCGTGATGGAGATGAGCCATCGCGGCAAGGAATTCGGTGCCATCTGCACCCAGGCCGAAGCCGACATCCGCACGCTGCTGGCCATCCCCTCGCACTTTCACATCCTGTTCATGCAGGGTGGCGGCCTCGGCGAGAACGCCATCGTGCCGCTGAACCTGTCGCGCGGCGGTGTTGCCGACTTCGTCGTCACCGGCAGCTGGAGCGCCAAGTCGCACAAGGAAGCGCAGCGCTACTGCACCGCCCGCGTGGCGGCCAGCAACGCCGACAACCAGCACACGCAGCTGCCCGATCCCGCCAGCTGGCAGCTGTCCGCCGAAGCCTCGTATGTGCACGTGTGCAGCAACGAGACCATCAACGGCATCGAGTTCCAGCAACTGCCCGACCTGGCCGCGCTCGGCAGCAAGGCACCGCTGGTCATCGATTTTTCTTCCCACGTCGCCTCGCGCAGCGTCGACTGGAGCCGCGTCGGCCTGGCCTTCGGCGGCGCCCAGAAGAACCTCGGCCCCGCCGGCCTGACCATCGTGGTCGTGCGCGACGACCTGCTGGGGCACGCGCTCGAGATCTGCCCGAGCGCGTTCAACTACAAGACCGTGGCCGACAACCACTCCATGTACAACACCCCGCCGACCTGGGGCATCTACATGGCGGGGCTCACGTTCCAGTGGCTGCTGCTGCAGACCGAGGGCGCGCTCACCGGCGTTGCCGCCATGGAGCAGCGCAATGTCGAGAAGGCGAAGCTGCTTTACGACTTCATCGACGACTCCGACTTCTACGCCAACCGCATCGACGCCAACTGCCGTTCGCGCATGAACGTGCCGTTCTTCCTGGCCGACGAGGGGCGCAACGAGGCCTTCCTGGCCGGCGCGCGCGAAGCCGGGCTGCTGCAGCTCAAGGGCCACAAGTCGGTCGGCGGCATGCGCGCGAGCATCTACAACGCCATGCCGTTGGCAGGGGTGCAGGCCTTGGTGGCCTACATGAGAGAATTCGAGCGATCGCATGCGTAGGCGCATGCCCTGTTGCTCGCACCGATGACCGCCTCTGCCCCCACACCACCCACCACCCCCGACAATTCCGAAAGCTTGGCCGGTCTGCGCGTGCAGATCGACTCCCTCGATCAACGGCTGCTGAGCCTGCTCAATGAGCGCGCCCATGTGGCCGAGCTGGTCGGCGAGGTCAAGAAGCGCGAAGGCACGCCCTTCTTCCGCCCCGACCGCGTCGCCGCAGTCATCGACAAGATGCAGAAAAGCAATGGCGGTCCGCTCAAGGACCTCCATGTCGCGGCCATCTGGCGCGAGATCATGTCGGCCTGCCTGGCACTCGAATCGCCCCAACGCGTGGCCGTGCTCGGCCCCGAGGGCACCTTCTGCGAACAGGCCGCCATCGAGTACTTCGGCGGCGCCGCCGACCTGATCTACTGCGCCAGCTTCGACGAGGTGTTCCACGCCACCGCCGCGGGCAGCGCCCAGTACGGCGTGGTCGGCGTCGAGAACTCGACCGAAGGCGTGGTCACGCGCTCGCTCGACCTGTTCCTGCACTCGCCCACTCATGTCGTCGGCGAAGTCAGCCTGCTGGTGCGCCATCACCTGATGCGCAGCAGCAATTCGCTCGAAGGTGTCGAGGCCGTACTGGCCCATCCGCAGGCACTGGCGCAGTGCCAGACCTGGCTGTCCAAGCACCTGCCCAACGCCGAGCGGCGCGCCGTGTCGAGCAACGCCGAAGGCGCGCGCCTCGCGGCCACCAACCCGGCCTGGGCCGCGCTGGCCGGCGAACGCGCCGCCACCCGCTTCGGCCTGCACATCGTGGCGCACGCCATCCAGGACGACTCCTACAACCGCACCCGCTTCTCCGTGATCTGCCTGCCGCAGACGCTGGCCATGCCGCCGGCCTCGGGCAAGGACTGCACGAGCCTGATCGTCTCGGTGCCCAACCGCCCCGGCGCGGTGCACGACCTGCTGGTGCCCCTGAAGGCCAACAACGTGTCGATGACGCGCTTCGAGTCGCGCCCCGCACGCACCGGCCAGTGGGAGTACTACTTCTACATCGACCTCGACGGCCACCCCTCGCAGCCCAACGTGGCGGCGGCGCTGGCCGAACTGCGCGGCCTCTGCGCCTTCTACAAGGTGCTCGGCGCC
Source organism: Variovorax sp. GW823-FHT02B07 (assembly GCF_058797695.1). Taxonomy (NCBI): domain Bacteria; kingdom Pseudomonadati; phylum Pseudomonadota; class Betaproteobacteria; order Burkholderiales; family Comamonadaceae; genus Variovorax; species Variovorax sp. GW823-FHT02B07. The sequence goes on along the minus strand of NZ_JBXAJX010000001.1, from coordinate 666,855 downwards.
TACCCGATCAAAGCCTGAGCCGAACGGACCGACGCGATGTTCGAGCAACTGGGATTGATCGGCTGCGGCCTCATGGGCGGCTCCTTTGCGCTCGCGCTCAAGCGCGCGAAGCTGGTGAAACGCGTGGTGGGCTACAGCAAGTCGCCCTCCACCACCGAGCGGGCGCGCCAGCTCGGCGTGATCGACGTGGCGGCGCCCTCGGCGCTGCTGGCGGTGTCGGGCGCCGACATCGTGCTGCTGGCCGTGCCGGTGGCCGCGTCGGAAGCCACCTTCAAGGCCATCCGCCACGGCATCTCGGCCGACACGCTGGTGATGGACGTGGGCTCGACCAAGGGCGACGTGATCGAGGCCGCGCGCAACGGCCTGCAAAAGCAGTTCGCCAGCTTCGTGCCGGCGCATCCGATCGCCGGCAAGGAAGTCTCCGGCATCGAGCATGCCGAAGCCTCGCTTTTCACCGGCCGCCAGGTCGTGCTGACCCCCGTCAAGACCACGCTGCGCTCCAACGTGCAGCGCGCCTCGCAGGTGTGGAGTGGCATCGGCGCCAACGTCGTCACCATGACGCACGAGGAGCACGACGCCGCCTTCGCCGCCGTGAGCCACCTGCCGCACCTGCTGGCCTTTGCTTACACCAACGCGCTCATCGGCCAGCCGCAGGGCGACCGCTTCCTGAGCCTCGCGGGACCGGGCTTTCGCGACTTCTCGCGCATCGCCGCCAGCGACCCCGTCATGTGGCGCGACGTGCTGCTCGCCAACCGCGAGCAGGTGCTGCAGCAGTCGCAGGCCTTCCGCAAGGCGCTGGAAGACCTCGAGACGCTGATGACCGCCGGCGACCTGCAGGGCCTGGAGCAATCCATCGCCGCCGCCAGCAAGGCACGCGCCGCCTGGCGGCCGAATTCGAGCACCGACGCTCTGGCCCAGCAGGACAGCTGACATGTTCTCGACCGCCTTCCTCGACCTCCCGCCCCTCGCGGGCGCCGCCGGCACGGTCCGGCTGCCGGGCTCCAAGAGCATCTCCAACCGCGTGCTGCTGCTGGCGGCGCTCGCCAGCGGCACCACCACGATCCACGACCTGCTCGATTCCGACGACACGCGCGTGATGCTCGACGCCCTGCGCGCGCTGGGCTGCGGCATCGAGCCGGCCGGCGCCTCGCTGCGCATTACGGGCCTGGGCGGCCAGCTGCCGCCGTCGCTGGGCGCGACGCTGCTGCCGCTGTTCCTGGGCAATGCCGGCACCGCCATGCGTCCGCTGACGGCGGCGCTGTCGCTGCTCGGCGGCGAATTCGAGCTCAGCGGCGTGCCGCGCATGCACGAGCGGCCGATCGGCGACCTGGTCGACGCCCTCACGCAACTCGGCTGCCGCATCGACTACCTCGGCAACCCCGGCTACCCGCCGCTACGCATCCACCCGGTGTCGCACGACGAGCTGGCGCTGGGCGCACCGATCCGCGTGCGCGGCGATGTGTCCAGCCAGTTCCTGACCGCCCTGCTGCTGGCGCTGCCGCTCGCGGCGGCCGACGACATCGTGATCGAGGTGGTCGGCGAGCTGATCTCCAAGCCCTACATCGAGATCACGCTGAACCTGCTGGCGCGCTTCGGTATCACGGTGCAACGCGACGGCTGGGAGCGCTTCACCATCCCCGCCGGCAGCCGCTACAGCTCGCCGGGCGAGATCCACGTCGAGGCGGATGCTTCCTCTGCTAGCTATTTCATAGCGCTCGGCGCCATTGCGACGGGCGTCTCGGGCCAGAACGGCATCCGCATTGAAGGCGTCGGCGCGGCCTCAATCCAGGGCGACATCCGCTTCATCGACGCCGCCCAACAGATGGGCGCGCTGGTCGACAGCGGCCCGAACTGGCTCGAAATCCGCCGCGGCGCCTGGCCGCTCAAGGCCATCGATCTCGACGCGAACCACATCCCCGACGCCGCCATGACGCTGGCCGTCATGGCGCTGTACGCCGACGGCCCCAGCACGCTGCGCAACATCGCGAGCTGGCGCGTGAAGGAAACCGACCGCATCGACGCCATGGCGAACGAGCTGCAAAAGCTCGGCGCCACGGTCGAGGCCGGGCCCGATTTCATCCGCGTCCACCCGCTGCCCGCCGCCGGCTGGCGGCCCGCCAGCATCCGCACCTACGACGACCACCGGGTCGCCATGTGCTTTTCGCTCGCGGCCTTCAATCCGGCCGGCGTGCCGGTGCGCATCCTCGAGCCGCACTGCGTCGCCAAGACCTTCCCCGACTACTTCGAGACCCTGTTCTCCGTGGCCGAGGCCGCCGAAGTGCCCGTGATCTGCATCGACGGCCCGACCGCCTCGGGCAAGGGCACGCTGGCCGCCGAGGTGGGGCGCCTGCTGGGCTACCACTACCTCGATTCGGGATCGCTCTACCGCGTGACCGGGCTCGCCGCCCGCCGCGCCGGCCTGGAGGCCAACGCCGCGAACGAAGCGCAGATCGCCGCGCTCGCCGCCGCCCTGCCCCTGCAGTTCACCGAGGGCAAGGTGCTGCTGGCCGGCGAAGACGTGAGCGACGACATCCGCACCGAAGCCGCCGGCATGGACGCCTCCCGCGTCTCCGCGCTGCCCGCCGTGCGCGAGGCGCTGCAAGACCTGCAGCACCGCTTTCGCCGCCTGCCCGGCCTGGTGGCCGACGGGCGCGACATGGGCACCGTGATCTTCCCCGACGCGGCGCTCAAGGTGTTCCTCACGGCGGGAGCCGCCCAGCGCGCCGAACGGCGGCATAAGCAGTTGATTTCAAAGGGTATTTCGACTACACTCGACAGTCTTCGCTCCGACTTGGAAGCACGTGACGCCCGGGACTCTTCCCGCAGCGTTGCACCTCTGAAGCCGGCGCAGGACGCTCGCCACCTCGACAACTCCCAGCTGTCCATCGAACGCTCGATCGACACGGTGTTGAACTGGTGGCAAGAAATTCAACCGTTCAAGTCCGCTTGAGCGGATTGAAGTGCAGCCTTTCAAGTCCGCTTGAAAGGCTTGCGTCTCCCGGGTGTTCCGGGTGGCGCCTACCGCTCCAGCAGGCTCCTTCCGCGCGACAGCGCACCGGCCTGCTGGTTGTTCAACCAACCGGGCTCACGCCCACAACCTAACCGCCGTCTACAGACCCACAGCAGCCGCACGCAATTTCGCAAGAGCGCCTGCCAACCCTGCCTGACGGAAGGAACCATAAATGTCTGAATCTTTTGCCGACCTATTCGAAGAGTCCCTGAAGCGTTCCGAAATGCGCAGCGGCGAGGTCATCACCGCCGAAGTCGTGCGTGTCGAACACAACCACGTCGTCGTCAACGCCGGTCTGAAGTCCGAAGCGTATGTGCCGATCGAAGAGTTCAAGAACGACAAGGGCGAACTCGAAGTCCAGGCCGGCGATTTCGTTTCCGTTGCCATCGGCAGCGTTGAAAACGGCTACGGCGACACCATCCTCTCGCGCGACACCGCCAAGCGTCTGGCTTCGTGGCTCGCCCTCGAGAAGGCCCTGGAATCGGGCGACTTCGTCACCGGCACCACCAGCGGCAAGGTCAAGGGCGGTCTCACCGTCCTGGTCAACGGCATCCGCGCGTTCCTGCCGGGTTCGCTGATCGACACGCGTCCGATCAAGGACCTGACCCCGTACGAAAACAAGACCCTCGAATTCAAGGTCATCAAGCTCGATCGCAAGCGCAACAACGTCGTGCTGTCGCGCCGTGCCGTGGTCGAAGCCAGCATGGGCGAAGAACGCGCCAAGCTGATGGAAACCCTGAAGGAAGGCGCAGTGGTCCGCGGCGTGGTCAAGAACATCACCGAATACGGTGCGTTCGTGGACCTCGGCGGCATCGACGGCCTGCTGCACATCACCGACATGGCATGGCGCCGTGTCCGCCACCCGAGCGAAGTCGTTCAGGCCGGCCAGGAAATCACCGCCAAGATCCTCAAGTTCGACACCGAGAAGAACCGTGTCTCGCTGGGTCTCAAGCAAATGGGTGACGACCCGTGGATGGGCGTTTCGCGCCGCTACCCGCAATCGACCCGCCTGTTCGGCAAGGTCACGAACATTGCCGACTACGGCGCGTTCGTCGAACTCGAACCCGGCATCGAAGGCCTGGTGCACGTCTCCGAAATGGACTGGACCAACAAGAACATCGCTCCGAACAAGATCGTCTCTCTGGGCGACGAAGTCGAAGTCATGGTCCTGGAAATCGACGAAGACAAGCGCCGCATCAGCCTGGGCATGAAGCAGTGCAAGGCCAACCCGTGGCAAGAGTTCGCTCAGAACACGAAGCGTGGCGACCGCGTCAAGGGCCCGATCAAGTCGATCACCGACTTCGGCGTGTTCGTGGGTCTGGCTGCCGGCATCGACGGCCTGGTGCACCTCTCGGACCTCTCGTGGAACGAAACCGGCGAAACCGCCGTTCGCAACTACAAGAAGGGCCAGGAAGTCGAAGCGATCGTGCTGGCTGTCGACGTCGACCGCGAACGCATCTCGCTGGGCATCAAGCAGCTCGACAGCGATCCGTTCACCACGTTCACCACCGTGAACGACAAGGGCCAGATCGTGACCGGCAAGGTCAAGACCGTGGACGCCCGCGGCGCTGAAATCGACCTCGGCGAAGACATCATCGGCTACCTGCGTGCTTCGGAAATCTCGCGCGACCGCGTCGAAGATGCCCGCAACGTGCTCAAGGAAGGCGACGAAGTCACGGCCATCGTGGTGAATGTGGATCGCAAGACCCGCAACATCCAGCTGTCGATCAAGCAGAAGGACATGGTCGACGAACAAGGCGCCATGGCCAGCCTGAGCCAGCAGTCGGCACGCGAAAACGCGGGCACGACCAGCCTGGGCGCCCTGCTGCGCGCCAAGCTCGACAACAGCGACAACAAGTAAGCTGAGTCCGAAGACAGAGGCAGGCCCCCGGGGCCGCTCTGTCTTTTTTTTCGTCCACGTTTTTCGTTTATGTTTGGCCTATGACCCGCTCAGACCTCGTCGAAGAACTCGCAGCCCGTTTCGCGCAGCTCACGCACCGCGATGCCGAATACGCCGTCAAGACCATCCTGGACGCGATGAGCGACGCGCTGGTGCGCGGCCACCGCATCGAGATCCGTGGCTTCGGCAGCTTCTCGGTCAACCGCCGTCCGCCGCGCATCGGCCGCAACCCGCGTTCGGGCGAGAGCGTGCAGATTCCCGAGAAGCGCGTGCCGCACTTCAAGCCGGGCAAGGCACTGCGCGAAGCCGTCGACGCGAAGACCGCCGAGCTCGATGCAGGCAAGGAAGCCGCCGGCCGCAAGGCCTGATGCAAATGAATGCAAACGTAGAATGCTCCCGGCAACGGGAACAGCTATGAAGTACCTCCTGTGGCTGCTCAAGGCAGCCATTTTTTTTACGCTCTTCGCCTTCGCGCTGAACAACCAGCACGACGCGACCGTCTACTTCTTCTTCGGAACCCACTGGCGCGCGCCGCTGGTGCTCGTCGTGCTCGCGGCCTTTGCCGGCGGGCTCGTGGTCGGCGCGCTGGGCATGCTGCCGGGCTGGTGGAAACACCGCGCCGCCGCGGCCCAGGTGCCTGCGGTTTCCGAAGCCCCCTCGCCCGCACCGCTGGCCACTGCGACCGCCTCCGCGGCAACGCCGTCCATCTCCGCCACCGACCTTCCCGCCGTACGTCAACATGGACTTTGATCCCAGCTGGCTGCTGATCGGCCTGCCCGTCGCCTTCGTGCTGGGCTGGCTCGCATCGCGCTTCGACATCCGCCAGCTCAAGCTCGAGAACCGGCAGGCGCCCAAGGCCTACTTTCGCGGCCTGAACTTCCTGCTCAACGAGCAGCAGGACCAGGCCATCGACGCCTTCATCGAGGCCGTGCAGAACGACCCCGACACGCAGGAGCTGCACTTCGCGCTCGGCAACCTGTTTCGCCGCCGCGGCGAGTACCAGCGCGCTGTGCGCGTGCACGAGCACCTGCTGGGTCGCGGCGACCTGAGCCGTGCCGACCGCGAGCGCGCACAGCACGCGCTGGCGCAAGACTTCCTGCGCGCCGGGCTGCTCGATCGCGCCGAAGCGGCGCTTCAAAAGCTCGAAGGCACGCGCTACGAGAACGAGGCCCGCCTCGCGTTGCTGGCCATCTACGAACGCTCGCGCGAATGGGCGCAGGCCGCCGACGTGGCGCAGAAGCTCGACGAGTCCGACCAGGCCAGCTACAGCACGCGCCGCGCCCACCACCTGTGCGAGCAGGCCAACGAACGCGTCGCGGCCGGCGACCTGCAGGGCGCCGGCGACCTGCTCACGCAGGCCCGCGCCCTGGCGCCGCAGGCACCGCGCCCGGCCATCGACACCGCCACCTTGCAACTGCGCAACGGCGAAGCCGCCGCGGCCTTCGACACGCTCGAAGGGCTCAGCGACACGGCGCCGCTGGCGCTGCCGCTGTACGCCGCGTCGCTGCAGAAGGCCGCCGTGGCCGCGCAGCGCGAAGGCGAGGCGCTGGCGCTGCTGCAACGACGCTATGCCGAGTCGCCGTCGATCGACGTGCTCGAAGCGATGATCGCGCTCGGCGGCACACCCGACGCCACGCCATCGGACACGCCCACCGAAGCCCCCACGCCGCGCGACAGCTACATCGCACACCTCGCGCACCAGCCCTCGCTGGTCGCCGCCTCGCGCTGGCTCGCTGGCGAGCGCTTCGAGCACGAGCAGTTCCACCCGCAGGTGCAACGCGCGCTCGACCAGGCGACCCGTCCGCTCATGCGCTACCGCTGCGCGGCCTGCGGCTTCGAGGCGCACCAGTACTTCTGGCACTGCCCCGGCTGCCAGGCCTGGGACAGTTACCCGCCGCGTCGCGTGGAAGAACTCTGACCACGGTTCAGAACAATCGTCACACGGGGCCTCTGGCCCCGTTTTCACGTCAACTGCCGCGCGCGCCCTCTCGTTGAGCCGAAGCCGATATTCCTGTCGGCATAGCCATACCAACGATTGAAGAGGGAGTTTTCACCATGTTCAAGAAAGTCATCGCCACGCTCGCCATGTGCTTCGCGGCCGTCTCGTTCGCCGCCGTCGACGCCAACAAGGGCAGCGCCGCCGACCTCGATGGCCTCAAGGGCGTCGGCCCGTCGCTGTCCAAGCGCATCCTCGACGCGCGCAAGGAAGGCGAGTTCAAGGACTGGCCCGACCTCATGCAGCGCGTGAAGGGCGTGAAGGAGAAGAGCGCGGCCAAGCTGTCGGCCGAGGGCCTGACGGTCAACGGCCAGAGCTTCAACGGCGCGGCGGCCCCGGCCAAGGCAAGCAAGGCCGCCAAGGTGGCCGAGGCGAAACCCGCCAAGCAGTGACACTGCCCTGACACGAAGAAACCGCCCCCGAGGCGGTTTTTTTACGCCCGCACCTGGTGCCGCATCGACACCACATGGCAGGGAAATGCCTCAGCGAATGGCCCGGAATTTGCACGTATGCTTTTCTTTCATTCAGCTTTGACTACATTCCGGAGCGCGTCCATGAATCACAAGTTCGGCATTGCCCTGGCGGGCCTCACCCTTGGCGCCGCCGCCTTCGCGCAAACCAAGTGGGACCTGCCCACCGCCTACCCCGCGACCAACTACCACACCGAGAACATCACGCAGTTCGCCAAAGACGTGGACGCGGCCACCGGCGGCAAGCTGAAGATCACGGTGCATGCCAACGCGTCGCTGTTCAAGGCACCCGAGATCAAGCGCGCCGTGCAAAGCGGCCAGGCCCAGGCCGGCGAGATCCTGCTGGCCAACTACGCCAACGAGAACCCGATCTACGCACTGGACGGCGTGCCCTTCCTGGCCACCACGTATCCCGAGGCCCGCAAGCTCTACGACGCCTCCAAGCCCGCGATGGACAAGCTGCTCGCCGCCCAGGGCATCAAGGTGCTGTTCGTGGTGCCGTGGGCGCCGCAGGGCATCTACACCAAGAAGGAGATCGGCTCGGTGGCCGACCTGCGCGGCATCAAGTGGCGCGCCTACAGCCCGGCCACCGCCAAGATCGCTGAACTCATCGGCGCGCAGCCCGTGCAGATCCAGCAGGCCGAACTGAGCGCAGCGATGGCCACCGGCGTGATCGAGAGCTACATGAGCTCGGGCTCCACCGGCTACGACACCAAGACCTTCGAGCACATCAAGAACTTCTACGACACGCAGGCCTGGATTCCGAAGAACGCGATCCTCGTGAACGCCAAGGCCTTCGATGCACTCGACGCCGCCGGCAAGGCCGCCGTCACCAAGGCCGCGGCCGACGCCGAGGCGCGCGGCTGGAAGGTCGCGCAGGAGAAGAACGACGAGTACAAGCGCCTGCTGGCCGAGCGCGGCATGAAGATCCACAAGCCCTCGCCCAAGCTGGACACCGACATGCGCCAGGTCGGCGGCATCATGCAGGCCGACTGGCTCAAGGCCGCCGGTGCGGACGGCGCATCCATCGTCGACACCTACAAGAAGAAGTAAGCCGTGCGCCGCTTCCTCGACCGCCTGTACGACGGTGCAGGCGCGCTGGGCGCTTTCTGCGTGTTCCTGATCTTCGTGCTGATGATCGTGGCGGGCGTGGGCCGGCAGATGAACTGGCACGTGAGCGGGCTCAACGACGCGGTGGCCTGGCTGTGCGCGGCGGCGGCCTTCTTCGCGATGGCGCATGCCTTTCGCCACGGCGACTTCGTGCGCGTCACGCTGCTGCTCGATGCCGTGCCGCCCAAGGTGCGCCGCGTGCTCGACGTGGCCTGCCTGCTGATCGCCGCCGTGTCGGTGGCCTACCTGACCTACTGGGCCACCAGCTTCACGTACGAGAGCTACGAGTTCAAGGAAATGGCCACGGGCCTGCTCGTGATCCCGATCTGGATTCCGCAATCGAGCTTCGCGATCGGCTGCTGGCTGCTCTTGATCGCCATGGTCGACGAACTCGTCGGCGTGGTGCGCGGCGAAAAACCCAGCTATCAGCGCGCCGTCGAAGAGCGCCATGCTGCGGGCGACTTCTCCTCCGACGTCTGAACGACAACAACAAAGACACCCGATGCTCGAAACCCTTCTGATGGGCGCGCTGCTGCTCGGCATCATGCTGTTGCTGCTCGCCGGCGGCGTCTGGATCGCCATGACCCTGGCCATCGTCGGCTGGGTCGGCCAGGCCTTCTTCACCAACACCCTGCCCGGCAAGAACCTGTTCTCGGCCTTCTGGGAAAGCAACGCGAGCTGGGAGCTGGCGGCGCTGCCGCTGTTCATCTGGATGGGCGAGATCCTGTTCCGCACCAAGCTCAGCGAGGAGATGTTCGAAGGCCTGCGGCCGTGGCTCAACCGCGTGCCCGGCCGGCTCATGCACACCACCATCCTCGGCTGCGGCGTGTTCGGCTCGGTCTCGGGCTCGTCGGCCGCCACCTGCGCCACCATCGCCAAGGTGGCACTGCCCGAGCTCAAGCGCCGCGGCTACAACGAGAAGCTGGCCATCGGCTCGCTGGCCACGGCCGGCACGCTGGGCATCCTGATCCCGCCCTCGATCACCATGGTGGTCTACGCGGTGGCTGCCGACGCGTCAATCATCCGCATCTTCCTGGCGGGCTTCCTACCGGGCTTTTTGCTGATGCTGCTGTTCTCGGGCTACATCGGCTGGTGGAGCCTGCGCCACCCTGACCAGGTGCCGCCGGCCGATCCGCCGACCACCTTCATGGAGAAGATCCGGCTGTCGGGCAACCTCATTCCCTGTGCGCTGCTGATCGTGTTCATCGTCTGGGTGCTGGTGGCCGGCTGGGCCACGGCCACCGAGTGCGCGGCCTTCGGGGTGCTGGGCTCGCTGGCCATCGCGGCCTACGGGCGCAGCCTCACCTGGCAGAACTTCAAGGACGGGATCATGGGCGCCACGCGCACCAGCTGCATGATCATGTTCATCCTGGCCGGGGCCGCGTTCCTGACCAAGACCATGGCCTTCACCGGCATCCCGCGCGAGCTGGCCGAGTGGGTCGACAGCATGCACCTGTCGCCCTATGCGCTCATCGGTGCGCTGGTGGTGGTGTACCTGGTGCTGGGCACGGCGCTGGACGGCATCTCGATGATCGTGCTGACCAGCGCCGTGGTGCTGCCGATGATCCAGAAGGCGGGCTTCGACCTGGTCTGGTTCGGCATCTTCGTGGTGCTGCTGGTCGAGATCGCCGAGGTCACGCCGCCCGTGGGCTTCAACCTGTTCGTGCTGCAGAACATGACCGGAAAAGACAGCAACGTGATCGCCAGGGCGGCCATTCCGTTCTTCTTCTGCCTCGTGCTGTGCATCGCGCTGATCACGCTGTTCCCGGGTATCGTCACGATCCTGCCCGACCTGGTGATGGGCAAGGAGAAATGACAGTGCGACGACGACAAGGGAACGGATGCCTCCTCTATTGCCGGTTCTAGCGATCTGCGTGGGCGCCTCGTGCGGCGCCCTCGCCCGCTGGGGCCTGGGCCTGTGGCTCAACACCGGCGGCCCCGTGCCCTACGGCACGCTGGCCGCCAACCTCGTCGGCGGCTACCTCGTCGGCGTGGCGGTGGCCGTCTTCCAGGCGCTGCCGCAGCTCGACCCGGTGTGGCGGCTGCTGCTCATCACCGGCTTCCTCGGCGGGCTCACGACCTTCTCGAGCTTCTCGGCCGAAGTGGTCGCACTGCTGCTCGGCGGACGGCCGCTGCTGGCGCTGGGCACCGGCCTGCTGCACCTGTGCGGCTCGCTGGTGCTGACCTGGCTGGGCATTCGCAGCGTGCAACTCGTGCTGGCTTCGTGACAGCGAAAAAACTGCCCGTGCTCCTGCGGTTATAGACAGGGGCTCTCCAGAGGGTCGGTCGATAGAATCGACCCCCGATGCCCCTCGCCCTTCTCGTCGCACTCCCCTTTCTTGCCAGCGTGCTGGCCGCGTTGATGCCGTCCAACGCGCGCAACCGGGAGTCGACCCTTGCAGGGCTCGTCGCATTGGGCTGCGCGATCCAGGTCGCATGGCTCTTTCCGCAGATCGCGCACGGCAACGTGCTGCGCCAGGAGATCGAGTGGCTGCCGGCCCTCGGCCTGAATCTCGTGTTCCGCCTCGACGGCTTCGCGTGGCTGTTCTGCATGCTGGTGCTGGGCATCGGCGCGCTGGTGGTGCTCTATGCGCGCTACTACATGTCGGCCTCCGACCCGGTGCCGCGCTTCTTCTCGTTCTTCCTCGCGTTCATGGGCGCGATGATGGGCGTGGTGCTCTCGGGCAACCTGATCCAGATGGTGCTGTTCTGGGAGCTCACCAGCCTGTTCTCCTTCCTGCTCATCGGCTATTGGCACCACCGGCGCGACGCGCGGCGCGGTGCGCGCATGGCGCTCACCGTCACCGGCGCGGGCGGGCTGTGCCTCTTGGCCGGCGTGCTGGTGCTGGGCCGCATCGTCGGCAGCTACGAGCTCGACATCGTGCTGGCCTCGGGCGACATCATCCGCGCGCACGCGCTGTACCCGGTGGCGCTGGTGCTGATCCTGCTCGGCGCGTTCACCAAGAGCGCGCAGTTCCCGTTCCACTTCTGGCTGCCGCGCGCCATGGCCGCGCCCACGCCGGTGTCGGCCTATCTGCACTCGGCCACCATGGTGAAGCTGGGCGTGTTCCTGATGGCGCGGCTGTGGCCCGTGCTCTCGGGCACCGAGCAGTGGTTCTGGATGGTGGGCGGCGCGGGCGCGATCACGCTGCTGCTGGGCGGTTTCGCGGCCATGTTCCAGCGCGACCTGAAGGCGCTGCTGGCCTACTCGACCATCTCGCACCTGGGCCTCATCACGCTGCTGCTGGGCCTGAACAGCCCGCTGGCGGCGGTCGCGGCAGTGTTCCATGTCATGAACCACGCGACCTTCAAGGCCTCGCTGTTCATGGCGGCCGGCATCATCGACCACGAGACCGGCACGCGCGACATCCGCAAACTCAGCGGCCTGATGCGCCTCATGCCCATCACGGGCACGCTGGCCATCATCGCCAGCGCCTCGATGGCCGGCGTGCCGCTGCTCAACGGCTTTCTCTCGAAGGAAATGTTCTTCGCCGAGACCGTCTTCATCCAGGCCACGCCCTGGATCGACCTCAGCCTGCCAATCATCGCCACGCTCGCGGGCATCTTCAGCGTGGCGTACTCGGCGCGCTTCGTGTTCGACGTGTTCTTCGGCCCGCCCTGCGGCCCCGACGTGCCCAAGCCCCCGCACGAGCCGCCGCACTGGATGCGCGTGCCGGTCGAGCTGCTGGTGCTGGTGTGCCTGGTGGTGGGCGTGGCGCCGGCCTGGTCGGTCGGCCCGATGCTCGCGGCCGCGGCCACGCCGGTGGTCGGCGGCACGCTGCCCGTGTACAGCCTGGCCGTGTGGCACGGCTTCAACCTGCCGCTGATGATGAGCTTTGTCGCGCTGGCAGGTGGCGCCGTGCTCTACCTGCTGCTGCGCCGTCCGCTGGGCAGCGGGCGCCTGGAGCACACGCCGCTGCTGCACCGCTTCGACGGGCAGCTCATCTTCGAACACCTGATCGCGCTGCTGAGCGAAGCCGGCCGGCGCAGCCGCCGCCTCTTCGGCACGCGCCGCCTGCAATGGCAGCTGCTGTGGCTGGTGGTGGTGGCCGTGGCCGGCGCCGCGGCCTCGTTGTGGACCACGCCGGCCGAGCGCGGCACGCGCGAGCTGCTGCCGTTCTCGCCGATGTTCGCGATGACCTGGCTCATCGGCTGCACCTGCGCCGTGGCCGCCGCCTGGCAGGCCAAGTTCCACCGGCTCGCAGCGCTGATGCTGGCCGCGGGCGCCGGGCTGGTCTCGTGCGTCACCTACATCTGGTTCTCGGCCCCCGACCTGGCGCTCACGCAGCTGGTGGTCGAGGCCGTGACCACCGTGCTCATCCTGCTGGGCCTGCGCTGGCTGCCGATGCGCAGCAAGGACGTGGTGCAGCCCGCGCGCATGCGGCTGCGCCCCTGGGGCCGCCGCGGGCGCGACCTGCTGGTGGCTACCATCGCCGGCTGCGGCATGGCGGCGCTGGCCTGGGCGATGATGACGCGCACCTTCCCGCAGAGCATCTCGCCCTTCTTCCTCGAACGCGCGCTCACCGAAGGCGGCGGCACCAACGTGGTCAACGTGATGCTGGTCGACTTCCGCGGCTTCGACACCTTCGGCGAGATCACCGTGCTGGGCATCGTGGCGCTCACCGTGTATGCGCTGCTGCGGCGCTTCCGCCCGGCCATCGAATCGATGGCGCTGCCGATCCAGCAACGCCTGCAGGTCGACGACGGCAGCAGCGACCTGCTGAACCCGCGCCGCGCCACCGACTCCGCCATCGGCTACCTGATGGTGCCGGCCGTGCTGGTGCGCCTGGTGCTGCCGGTGGCCGTGCTGGTGTCGGTGTACTTCTTCATGCGCGGCCACAACGCACCGGGCGGCGGCTTCGTCGCGGGGCTGGTGATGTCGGTCGCGCTGGTGCTGCAGTTCATCGTCTCGGGCACCGAGTGGGTGGAAGAGCACCTGCGCATCTACCCGCGCCGCTGGATCGCCATCGGCCTGCTGTTCGCGCTGGCCACCGGCGGCGGCGCGATCGTGTTCGGCTACCCGTTCCTCACCACGCACACCGCGCACGTGCACGTGCCGCTGCTGGGCGACATGCACGTGCCCAGTGCCCTCTTCTTCGACATCGGCGTGTTCGCGCTGGTGCTCGGCGCCACCATGCTGATCCTGACCGCGCTGGCCCACCAGTCCATCCGAAGCCACCGCTGGGCCGACGAACAAGAAGAGAAAGAAGCGCAGGCCCGCGCGGCCGCCGAAGCCGAAGAGGCTGCCACCGCCACCGGAGGAGCCCGCTGATGGAAATCGTGCTGGCCATCGCCATCGGCGTGCTCACCGGCTCGGGCGTGTACCTGCTGCTGCGCCCGCGCACCTTCCAGGTCATCATGGGCCTGACGCTCATCTCGTACGCGGTCAACCTGTTCATCTTCAGCATGGGCCGGCTCAAGGTCGACAGCGAGCCGGTGCTGGTCGAAGGCTTCAAGGCCACGCTGGCCAACACGGCCGACCCGATGCCGCAGGCGCTGGTGCTCACGGCCATCGTGATCGGCTTCGCGATGACCGCCCTGTTCCTCGTCGTGATGCTCGCCTCGCGCGGCCTGTCGGGCACCGACCACGTGGACGGTGAAGAGCGGGAGGCCGTCGAATGAACGACCTCTTGCACCTGCTCGACCGCTTCCTCGAGTTCAGCATGCCGCACCTGGTGGCAGTGCCCATCCTCGTGCCCATGCTCACGGCGGCGCTGATGCTGCTGATGAACGAGAACCACAGGCGCACCAAGTCCTTCCTCAGCGTGGTCTCGGGCCTGGTCGGCCTGCTGGCCGCGCTCGCGCTGCTGCGCTGGGTGAACGCGGCCGACACCGGCGGCGGCCCGGGCTCCATCGGCGTGTACCTGCCGGGCAACTGGCGCGCGCCCTTCGGCATCACGCTGGTGGCCGACCGGCTCTCGACCATGATGGTCGCGCTCACGGGCGTGGTGGCCTTCGCGGCCTCGATCTATTCCACCTCGCGCTGGGACCGCGCGGGCGTGCACTTTCATCCACTGCTGCAGCTGCAGCTCATGGGCCTGAACGGCGCCTTCCTCACGGGCGACCTGTTCAACCTGTTCGTGTTCTTCGAGGTGATGCTGGCGGCCTCGTACGGCCTGCTGCTGCACGGCTCGGGCCGGCTGCGCGTGCGCGCCGGGCTGCACTACATCGCGATCAACCTCGCGGCCTCGTCGCTGTTCCTGATCGGCGCGGCCATCCTGTACGGCGTGACCGGCACGCTCAACATGGCCGACCTGGGCGCGCGCATCGCCGAACTCGCACCGGGCGACCGCGGCCTGGTGCACGCGGCTGCAGCCATCCTGGCCACCGCGTTCTTCGCCAAAGCGGGCGCGTGGCCGCTCAACTTCTGGCTGGTGCCGGCCTACAGCGCGGCCGTGTCGCCGGTGGGCGCGGTGTTTGCGCTCCTGACCAAGCTCGGCGTGTACACCGTGCTGCGCCTGTGGACCGTGCTGTTCGCGCCCGACACCGGCGCCTCGGCCGCCTTCGGGCAGGCCGCGCTGGTGGGCGTGGGGCTGGCGACGCTGTTCGTCGGCGCCATCGGCATCGTCGGCACGCAGCGGCTGTCGAACCTCGCGGGCTTCAGCGTGCTGGTGTCGGCGGGCACGTTGCTGGCCGCCGTCGGGCTGGGCGATCCGGCCGTGTGGGCGGGCGCGCTGTACTACATGCTGAGCTCGACGCTCGCAGTGGCGGCCTTCTTCCTGCTGATCGACATGATCGAGCGCTGGCGCAACGCGGGCATGAGCGTCGCGCCGCACGAGGCGGCGGGCAACGCGCCCTTCCTGGCCGAAGACCTGCGCGCGCTCGACGACGTGAACCTCGACGACGACGCCCAGGCGCTCTACGGCCGCGCCATCCCGGCGGGCGTGGCCTTCCTGGGCCTGAGCTTCATGCTGTGCACGCTGCTGCTGGCGGGCCTGCCGCCGCTGTCGGGCTTTGTCGGCAAGTTCGCGATGCTCTCGGGCCTGCTCGACGGCAGGACCGTGGCCTCGGCCGGCTGGACCTTCCTGGGCCTGCTGATCGTCTCGGGCTTTCTCTCGCTGATCGCCCTGAGCCGCACCGGCATCCGCCATTTCTGGACGCAGCCCCACGCCACCATGCCCTCGCTGCCCGCGCTGGAGGTGCTGCCGGTGGCCGCCCTGCTCGCGGCCTGCGTGGCGCTCACCGTCTGGGCCGAGCCCGTGATGCAGCACGCGCAAGCCACCGCCGGCGGCCTGCGCACGCCCACCGCGTACCGCGAGGCCGTGCTCGGCGCGAAGCAGAAGCCCAACCCGGTGCCCGCAAAGAAAGAGGAGGCCAAGCCATGAAGCGCTTGATGCCTTCCCCACCGCTGTCGTTCGCGCTGTTCGTCATCTGGCTGCTGCTCAACCAGTCGCTCGAAGCGGCCACGCTGCTGTCGGCCGCGCTGCTCGCCATTGCCGTGCCGCTGATCACCAAGGGCCTGCGCCCCGCCACCGTGCGCATGCGCCGGCCCGGCGTGGCGCTGCGGCTGTCGTTCCTCGTCACCTTCGACATGCTGAAGTCGGCGTACGACGTGGCGCGGCTGCTGCTCACGCGCCGCACCGCCGACATCTCGGCGCGCTTCGTGCAGATTCCGCTGGACATGCGCGACCCCAACGGCCTCGCCGTGCTCGCGATGATCATGTGCCTCACGCCCGGCACGGCCTGGGGCGAGGTGTCGTTCGACCGCACCACGCTGCTGATCCACGTGTTCGACCTCGAGGACGAGGCGGCCTTCATCGCCCTGATCAAGACCCGCTACGAACGTCCGCTGATGGAGATTTTCGAATCATGACGCCTGTTCTCTTCTGGGCCCTGAAGGCCGCGCTCTTCCTGCTGGCCGTGGCGATGCTGTGCGCGCTCTTTCGCCTGCTGGCCGGCCCGTCCGCACAGGACCGCGTGATGGCGCTCGACTGCCTCTACATCAACGGCATGCTGATGATGCTGGTGCTGGGCATCAACTACGCGAGCAGCGTGTACTTCGAGGCGGCGATGCTGGTGGCGCTGTTCGGCTTCGTGGGGTCGACCTCGATCGCCAAGTTCTTGCTGCGCGGGGAGGTGATCGAATGAGCGCCACGGCACTTCCTCTTTGGGCCGAGATAATCACCGCCGTGTTCGCGGTGCTGGGCGCGGCCTTCGCGGCCATCGGCTCCTTCGGCCTGGTGCGCATGCCCACCTTCTTCCGCCGCATCCATGCGCCCACGCTGGGCGCCACGGTGGGCGCCTGGTGCCTGACGGTGGCCACCATCGCCTACTTCTCGGTGCAGGGCTTCAGCCTGTTCCTGCACGCGGTGCTGATCGTGCTGTTCATCGTGCTGACGGCGCCGATCACCACCATCTTCCTGATGCGCGCCGCCCTCTTCCGCGAACGGCAGAAGGGCAACACGAAGGTGCCGCCCTCCTCCGAGTCGCGCTGAAGCGGCTTCTTCCCATCAGTTGGGCGCCATCCGCACGCCCTTGTCGAGGAACTCGTTGGTGAACAGCGTCGCCGGGTCGTAGGCCTTGTCGATGCCGATCAGCGAAGACACGAGCTCGTAGTCGGCCTTCACGCGCGCACCGTCGAAGGCGCCGAGCGCCACCTTGGTGGTGGTGTCGTCGCGCATCAGCTGCTTGATGCGATTCCACTGGTCGCGCTGGTTGTCGGGCGTGAGGCCGCTCACGCTGGCCTGCAGCGCCTGCAGGCAGGGCTCGAAGCTCTTCACGCAGGCGTCGTAGGCACGCTGCGTCACGGCCACGAACTTCTTCACCTGGCCGGGGTTCTTCGCGAGGTACGGGCCGTTCACGATCAGCGAGTTGCCGTACACGTTCACGCCCGCGTCGCGCCACGGCTGGAAGCCCAGGTCAGCGCCGAACTCGCGCGCCTTCAGGTCGTGCTCGTTGTAGAAGTCGCTGATGATGTCGACCGACTTGCTCTTCAGCGCCGCCACCTTGGCCTGCGGGCTCACGTTGACGAAGGTCACGCTGGCCGGGTCGAGCCCCACCTTCTTGGCGAAGGCCGGCCACATGAGGCGCGCGGCGTCGCCGGGCGGGTTGCCGATCTTTCGGCCCGCGAAGTCCTTCGGGCCATTGATGCCCGACGACTTGAGCCAGTAGAAGCCCTGCGGGCTGTTGGCGTAGATGACCATCACGGCCTTCACGTCGGCGCCCTTGCCCTTGGCCTGGATCGTGGTGGGCAGGTCGGAAATCCCGAGGTCGCTGCCGCCGGTGCCCACGCGCTGCGCCGACACGGCCGAACCCTTGCCGGCCTCGATGTTCAGGTCGATGCCCGCCTCGGTGTACCAGCCCTTGGCCTTCGCGAAATAGATCGGCGCATGATCGGCCGTGGGTGTCCAGTTGAGCATCAGGCTCATGGCATCGGCCGCGAACGCGGCAGGGGCCGAGGCCATGAGCAAGGCGGTGGCGCCGGCGGCCGACAACAGCTTTTTCATGCGGAACACTCCAAAAGAAGGTAAAAACAGATCCTGAAATTCATATTACCAACTGTTTGGTTGACAGGCAATCCAGATCATCCAGACTGCGTTGCCACTGCCGGGAGAATCAAAAACACCATGACCGCCACCAGCCCTACCCGCACCGCCCGCAGCACCGTTTCCACGAAACGCGAGCGCGACCCCGTCGCCGCCAAGCAGGCACTCATATCTGCCGCGGTGGCCGAGTTCGCCACCAAGGGCTTCGCAGGCGCGCGCGTCGACGAGATCGCCGCCAACGCCGGGGTCAACAAGCAGCTCGTGTACCACTACTTCGACAGCAAGCAGGGGCTGTACCTGGTCGCACTCGAATCGGTCTATGCCGAGATCCGCGAGAAGGAACAGAAGCTCACGCTCGACGCGCTCGAGCCGCTCGAAGCCATGAAGCAGCTGGTGGCCTTCTCGTTCGACTACCTGGCCGAGCACCCCGAGTTCATCGCGCTGCTGGCCGACGAGAACCGCAACCACGGCGCGCACCTGCGCGAGTCGGAGCGGCTGCAGAAGATGCACTCGCCCTTCATCGAGATGCTGGAGGCCACGCTCGAGCGCGGCGTGGCAGCCGGCGTGTTCCGGCCCGACTTCGACGCGATCAACCTCTACATCTCGATCGCCGGCATCTCGTATTTCTTCTTCTCCAACAACCACACGCTGTCGGCCATCTTCGGCAAGCCGCTGGATGCGCGCGGCGCGCTGCTGCAGCGGCGCCGGCACGTGATCGAGTTCGCGCTCAACGCCCTGCGCCCCGACAAGGCCGCCGCATGAAAATTATCAACTAGTTGGTTGACTCGGGTCGTGGCGACTCCTATGATTCGCCGCATTGCTTCCTAGACCCAGGAATTGAGATGACGGCACCTGATGGCGCTCTGGCGCCCCCCGCTCTTGCGCCCTTGTCGGGCGAGCGCCCCGAATGGCAGCGCTGGGCCCTCGTGGTCGCGGTGCATCTGGCGGGCATCGCGCTGTGGGAGCTCGCGGTGCGGGTCTTCGCGATCCAGCCCTTCATCCTGCCGGCGCCCTCGAAAGTGCTGGCCACGCTGGCCAACCCGAACTACAGCTGGCTCAAGAACACCGGCGTCACCGCGCTCGAAGTGTTCGGCGGCTACGCGCTGGGGCTGGTGCTCGGCATTCTTTGCGCGCTGCTCTTCATCACCAGCAAGCGGCTGATGCTGCTGGTGTTCCCGCTGCTGGTCACGCTCAACATGATTCCCAAGGTGGCGATGGGGCCGCTGGTGATCGTGTGGTTCAGCTACGGCATCGGGCCGAACATCCTCATCACGTTCAGCCTGTGCTTCTTCCCGATCCTGCTGACCACCATCCGCGGCCTGAACGAGACCGAGCCCGAGCTGCTCGACCTGGTGCGCGCGCTCAAGGGCTCGCGCTGGCAGCTGTTTCGCTACATCCAGCTGCCGGGCTCGCTGCCGTACGTGTTCTCGGGCATGAAGGTCGCCACCATCCTCGCCGTGGCGGGCGCGGTGGTCGGCGAGTTCATCGCCTCGGAACGCGGCCTGGGCTATCTGATGATCCAGGTCCAGGCCTCGCTGGACACGCCCGCGGTCTTCATGGCCGTGCTGCTCATCACGGGCCTGGGCGTGCTGCTCTATCTGCTGGTGCTTCTGCTGGAGCGCCTCTTCATCACCCAGGACGCAAGAATCCAATGACCTCCACGCCTGTCCTCGACGACCTGCCCTTTCCCGAGCGCTTCGAGAGCGAAGCCGCGCTTGAAGACTACCTGGCCACGCCTTCGCGCGACCTCGTGCGCGACATGGCCCGCCTCGACGGCGACCTGATGATCCTCGGCGTGGGCGGCAAGATGGGCCCGACGCTGGCCCGCCTCGCCAAGAACGCCATGCCCGGTCGCCGCGTGATCGCCGTCGCCCGCTTCAGCGAAGCCGGCGTGCGCGAAGCGCTCGAGGCGCACGGCATCGAGACCATCGCCTGCGACCTGCTCGACCGCGCCGCCATCGCCGCGCTGCCGCCGTGCGCCAACGTGGTCTTCATGGCCGGGCGCAAGTTCGGCGCCGACGCCGACAACCCGCTGACCTGGGCCATGAACGCGCACGTGCCGGCGCTGGTGGCCGAGCACTTCCACGCCTCGCGCATCGTCGCCTTCTCGACCGCCTGCGTGTACCCCTTCGTGCCCGTGACCAGCCAGGGCGCGAGCGAGAGCGACGCACCCAACCCGCCCGGCGAATACGCCAACTCGTGCGTGGGCCGCGAGCGCATGTTCGAGTACTTCTCGCAGCGCCACGGCACGCCGGGGCGCCTGTTCCGCCTGAGCTACGCCATCGACCTGCGCTACGGCGTGCTGGCCGACGTGGCGCTCAAGGTGTGGCGCGGCGAGCCGGTCGACGTGACCATGGGCCACGTCAACGTGATCTGGCAGGGCGACGCGAACGCACAGGCGCTGCGCTGCCTCGCGGCGGCCACCGTGCCGACCTCGCCGCTGAACGTGAGCGGGCCCGAGACGACGTCGATCCGCTGGCTCGCGGAAGAGTTCGCGCGCCAGTTCGACAAGCCCGTGACGATCAGCGGGCAAGAGGCCCCGACCGCGTGGCTGATGAACACCGGCGAAGCCGAGCGCCTGTTCGGCTACCCGCGCGTACCGCTGGCGCAGCAGATCCGATGGGTGGCTGACTGGATCTCGCGCGAGCAGCGCCAGTACGGCAAGCCGACCAAATTCGAATCGCGCGACGGCAAGTACTGAGCCCATGACCATGCCCGCCGTCGAAGCCCTGTCGTCGATCACGCCCGGCATCGCCCCGATGCTCGACGCGCTGGTCGCCGCGAGCGGCTGGAACCAGACCGCGCTCGACTGGCGGCTGTTCGAGCGGCTAGGCACGCTGCATGGCGTGCGTGACGAGGCGGGCCAGCTCATCGCCAGCGGCGCGGTGCTGCCGATGGAAGGCGTTGCCTGGATCAGCATGATCCTCGTGATGCCTGCCGCGCGCGGACAAGGCCTGGGCCGCGCGGTGTTCGCGCGCTGCCTTGAGCAGGT
Source organism: Variovorax sp. GW823-FHT02B07 (assembly GCF_058797695.1). Classification (NCBI taxonomy): domain Bacteria; kingdom Pseudomonadati; phylum Pseudomonadota; class Betaproteobacteria; order Burkholderiales; family Comamonadaceae; genus Variovorax; species Variovorax sp. GW823-FHT02B07. The sequence continues at coordinate 645,892 of NZ_JBXAJX010000001.1, read as the reverse complement.
GAAGGCCGCCGGCCTCGTCGCCATGCTCGACGCCACGCCGCAGGGCGAGCCGCTCTATGCGAGCTTCGGCTTCACGCCGCTGTGGCGGCTCACGCGCTGGCAGCGCGAGGCCACGCCCGCCACCGCATCGCTCGCCGCGGACAAGCCCGCCCTCGACAACCTGGCGGCGCTCGACGCGCAGGCGCTGGGCTTCGCGCGCCCCGCCGTGCTCGCCGACCTGCTCGGGCGCGAGGACAGCCGCTGCGTGCGTAACGGCCTGGGCTTCGGTCTCGTGCGCGCGGGCCGCACCGCACACCACATCGGGCCGCTGCTGTCGTCCGACGAAGCCGTCGCCGCCGCGCTGCTGACACAGACGGCACGCGGCCTCGACGGCCGCATCTACGTCGACGTGCCCGACGACCGCAAGACCATGACCGCCGCGCTACGCGCCGCCGGCTTCACACCGCAGCGCAGCTTCGCACGCATGGCGCTGGCCACGCGCGAGGGCACGCAGCCGCCCACCGGACACCCCGCCTTCATCCACGCCATCGCCGGCCCCGAGTTCGCCTGAGGACCTTCGCCCATGCCACTGAACCGCTCCGACCTTCCCGCCGACGTGCTTGCGCTGCTGTCGCAAGGCACCGTCATCCCGGCGCACCCGCTCGCGCTCGACGCCGACCGCCAGTTCGACCGCCAGCGCCAGCGCGCGCTCACGCGCTACTACGTCGATGCGGGCGTCGGCGGCCTCGCGGTGGGCGTGCACACCACGCAGTTCGCGATCCGCGAGCGCGGCCTCTACGCCACCGTGCTCGAGGCTGCGATGCAGGACCGCCTGGCCTGGAACGATCGCCCGATGGCGATGATCGCCGGCCTGTGCGGCCCGACCGCGCAGGCGCAGGCCGAGGCGCGCACCGCCGTCTCCCTGGGCTATCACGCAGGACTGCTGAGCCTCGCGGCGCTGGCCGGCTCGTCGGAAGACGCGCTCATCGCCCATTGCGAGGCGGTGGCGCAAGAGATCCCGCTGATCGGCTTCTACCTGCAGACCGTGGTCGGCGGCCCGATCCTGTCGAGCGACTTCTGGCGCCGTTTCGCGCTCATTCCCAACGCGCTGGCGATCAAGGTCGCGCCCTTCAACCGCTACCGCAGCATCGACGTGGTGCGCGGGCTGGTCGATGCGCGCGCCGAAGAGCGCGTGTTCCTCTACACCGGCAACGACGACCACATCGTGCTCGACCTGGCGCTGCCCTTTGCCGCGATGCGCGACGGCGCGCCCGTGCAGGTGCGCTTTCGCGGCGGCCTGCTGGGCCACTGGTCGGTGTGGACGTCGAGCGCGGTGCACCAGCTGCAGCAGATCAAGGCCGAGCTGGCCGCCAGCGGCGGCGCGCTGAGCCCCGCCCTGCTCGCGCTCGACTCGCGCGTGACCGACTGCAACGCCGCCTTCTTCGACGTGGCGAACAACTTCCACGGCTGCATCGCGGGCTGCCACGAGGTGCTGCGGCGCCAGGGTCTGCTCGAAGGCATCTGGTGCCTCGATCCCGAAGAAGGTTTGGGCCAGGGCCAGTCGGCGGAGATCGACCGCGTCTACCGCCAGCACGGCGACCTGTCCGACGACGCCTTCGTGCGCGACAACCTGGCACGGTGGCTGGCATGAGCGCCGTGCTCGCGCCCGTACAAGATGCGCCGCTGATCCGCATGCGGCAGCTGCGCAAGGTCTACCGCAAGCGCAACGAAGAATTCCTCGCGGTGTCCGACGTCACGATGGACGTGCATGCGGGCGACATGATCTCGCTGGTCGGTCCCTCGGGCTGCGGCAAGTCGACGCTGCTGAAGATTCTGTCGGGCTTGCACGGCCACGACGGCGGCACGCTCGAGATCGGCGGCCCTGGCGGCACGGGCTTCAACCCAGGCCGCGACGTCGGCATGGTGTTCCAGCAGCCGCTGCTGCTGAAGTGGCGCACCATCCTCGAGAACGTGCTGCTGCCCGCCGACATCCTCGGGCTGGACCGCAAGGCCGCCAAGGCGCGCGCGCACGAGCTGCTCGACATGGTCGGCCTCACGGGCTTCGCCGACAAGCTGCCCTACGAACTCTCGGGCGGCATGCAGCAGCGCGCCGCCATTGCACGCGCGCTCATCCACGACCCGAAGCTGGTGCTCATGGACGAGCCTTTCGGCGCGCTCGATGCGCTCACGCGCGAGAAGATGAACCTGGAGATGCTGCGCATCTGGGAGCGCAGCCGCAAGACCTTCATCGTGGTCACGCACAGCATCCAGGAGGCGGTGTTCCTGGGCTCGCATTGCGCCGTGCTCACGGCCGGGCCGGCGCGCATGGCCGACTTCTTCCGCATCGAGCTGCCCGAGCCGCGCAAGCTGCACGTGAAAACCAGTCCGGAGTTCGGCGAGTACGTGCGCCGCATCTACGACCTGCTGGGCGTGGACTGAGCGCCGCGCAGCAGTTCGGTTCAGCTCGGTTGCAGCTGCTGGATTTCCTTGGCGCGCGCCACTTCCACTTCGCGCGGCAAGGTCACCGCGTTCTTCACCGCCAAAATTTCCGCCATCACGCTCACCGCGATCTCGGGCGGCGTCTTGCTGCCGATGAAGATGCCGATGGGCCCGCGCAGGCGCGCGAGCGACTCGGCCGTCTGATCGAAGTGCTCGATCATGCGGTCGCGCCGCGCGTCGGCGTTGCGGCGCGAGCCGATGGCGCCCACGTAGAAAGCCTCGCTCTGCAACGCTTCGAGCAGCGCGAGGTCGTCCAGCTTGGGATCGTGCGTGAGCGCGACCACGCAGCTGCGGCGATCGGGCTTGAAGGCCAGCACGGCGTCGTCGGGCATCTCGGTGGTGATCGTCACGCCGGACAGCGTCCACGCGGTGCGGTACTCGGCGCGCGGGTCGCACAGCGTCACGGCGAAGCCGCTGAACTTGGCCATGGTCGCGAGGTATTCGGCGAGCTGGCCGGCGCCGATCAGCAGCATGCGGTACTCGGGACCGAAGGTGTTGGTGAGTTCGGTGTCGTTCACCGTGAGCTCGTCGGGCGCGGTCGCCTCGGCCAGCCGCACCGCGCCGGTGGCCAGCGTCACCGTGCGGCGCATGAGCTTGCCGCGCTCGAGTTCGGCGACCAGCGTGTCGAGCGCGTCGGCGTCGGGCGCGTATTCGAGCAGCAGCTCGAGCGTGCCGCCGCAGGGCAGCCCGAAGCGGTGTGCCTCGTCGGCCGTGATGCCGTACTTGACGAGCGCGGGTGGCGCGCCCAGCGGCACGTCTTCGCCCTTGCCGTGGGCGTGGCTGTAGCGCGCGATGAGGTCGTCCTCGATGCAGCCGCCCGAGACCGAGCCGACCACGGCGCCGTCCTCGGCCAGCGCCATGATCGAGCCCACGGGCCGCGGCGACGAGCCCCAGGTGCGCACCACGGTGGTCAGCAGCGCGCGCTTGCCGGCACGCCGCCAGTCGCGCAGCGTGCGCAGCACCATGACGTCGAGGTTTTCCATGGCAGGACCTTGTGCGTCAGGCGGCGTCGCCCGGGGTGGATGCGTCCTTGGCGTCCTCGCCGTCCTTCTTGCCGAAGCCCATCTTCTTCATGAGGCCCGACATCACGCCGGCCTTCTCGGCGGGCGCCTCGGCCGCCGCTTCCGCGGGCGGTGCGGGCGGCGGGCCGTAGCGGCTTTGCATCTCGGCCTCGAAGCGTTTGAAGAAATCGTCGGCGGTGGACTTGGCCGCGCCGTCGATCAGGCGCTGGCCGAGCTGGGCGATCTTGCCGCCGACCTGGGCCTGCACGGTGTAGTCGAGTTCGCAGCCGGCGGGCGCCGCAGCCACGGGGGCGGCTTCGGCAGCAGGTGCGCCCTCTGCGATGGGTGCGCTGTCGGCCACGGCCACCGGCTTGAGCGACACGCTCGACGAGCCCTTGGCGAACCCCGCCACGCCGCCCTGCCCCTCGAAGGTGAGCTTGTAGCCGTCGGGCGCGACGATGTCCGACAGCATCACCTTGCCGCTGAACTTGGCCGACACCGGGCCGATCTTCACGGCCAGCGCCACGCTGTAGGTGTTGTCGCCCGTGAGTTCGAACTTGTCGCAGCCGGGGATGCACTTCTTGAGCGTCTCGGGGTCGTTGAGCGCGTCCCAGGCCTGTTGTTGGGTGACGCCGAGGCGGCGGTTTCCGAGCATTTCCATGGTGGGTTTCCTTTGTTCCTTCCTGAGTCCGGTCCTAGCGACTGGCGCGCATCAGCGCAGCCAGGCTGGCGGCCAGCTGTTCGAGTGCATTCAGATTGTGGACCGCCAGCATCGCGTCCGCATGGCGGTGCAGCACGGCGGCCCCACGCGCCAGAGGGGCGTAGCCCTCGAAGCGCAGCAGCGGGTTGAGCCACAGCAGCCGGCGCGAATGGCGCTTGAGCCACTGCAGTTCGGTCTCGAGCTGCGCGGGCTCGCCCGTGTCGAGGCCGTCGCTGATCACCAGCACCAGCGTGCGACGGCCGATGAGCCGGCGCGCATGCGACTGGCGCAGCTCGGCCAGCGAGCCGCCCAGCCGCGTGCCGCCCGCGAAGTCGTCGATGGCCAGGCTGGCGGCCCCCAGCATGGCGTCGGTGTCGGCCAGCCGGAAGGCGGGCGTGAGGTCGGTCAGCCGCGTGCCGAAGGCGAACACGTCGCGCCGGCCGGCGCGCCGCGTGGCGGCATGCAGGAAGGCCAGCAGCAGGCGCGCGTAGCGCTCCATCGAGCCCGACACGTCGACCAGCACCAGGAGCGGCAAGGGCTGCTCGCGCCGCGACAGCCGGGGCAGGCGCAGGATCTCGCCACCCGTGCGGGCCGCCTCGTGCAGCACACCGGGCCAGTGCATGCGGGCGTGCGCGCTGCCCGCATCGCCGGCCGGGCGCAGGCGGCGCGTGGGCAGCCGGGGCACCGGCAGCGTGATGTCGCGCGCCAGCCGCTCGACCAGCCGGTACTCGGCCGCGCCCAGCGCGTTGAAGTCGGCATGCTGCAGCCGCTGGCGATCGCTGGCCGTCATGGCGGCGTCGAACTTGATCTCCTCGTCGGGCTTCGTCGGTGTCGCGGGCTTCACGGCATCGCGCGGCGGGCTCAGCGCCTCGCGCACGCGCGGGCGGCGTTTGGAGGGCTCGGCCTTGCCTTCGGCGCTGGGCAGCATCTGGGCGAGCAGCTTGTTGGCCAGTTCGGGGTCGCGAAACCACGCGTCGAAGAGTTCGCGGAACACCAGCCGGTCCTGCTCGCGGCTGACCATCACGGCTTCCATGGCGGCGCCCAGGTCGAGCTTGTCTTCGACACCGACCAGGGTGACCGCCTCGGTCGCGAGTGCGATGCGCATGGCGTCGGTGCGCACGCCGGCGCGGCGCAGTGCGCGGCCGAAGGCGGCGATGTTGCCTGCCAGCTTGCCGCTGCGGACGTCGCCGAGTTGCTGGATGCCGGCCATGTAGGTGCCTCGGCCTCGCTCAGCTCGCGAGCGGTTCCTCGGGCCTCAGCAGGTCGGAGGCCAGCTCGTGCGTCAGCGCCGCCACGTCGTCGCGCTGCTTGAACAGGATGCCGGCGGTGTCGACGACCACCTCGGGGTCGAGTTCGACGGTGTCGAGCGCGATGAGCGCCCGCGCCCACTCCACGCTTTCGGCGATGCCGGGCGCGCGCTGGAAGGCGTTGACGAACGGCGCCGAGCGCAGCCGCGCGACGAAGGCCGCCACCTGCGCCGACAGCACCTCGCCGGCCTGCGGCACCTGCGCACGCACGATGGCGAGTTCGCGCTCGCGCTCGGGGTAGTCGAGCCAGTGGTAGAGGCAGCGCCGTTTCACGGCGTCGTTGAGCTCGCGCGTGCGGTTGCTGGTGAGCAAGGTGACGGGCGGCACCACGGCGCGCACGGTGCCCAGCTCGGGAATGCTGACCTGGTACTCGCCCAGGTACTCGAGCAGGAAGGCTTCGAAGGGCTCGTCGGCGCGGTCGACCTCGTCGATCAGCAGCACCGAGCCGGGCGCCGGCGTCTGCAGTGCCTGCAGCAGCGGGCGGCGGATCAGGTAGTGCGGCTGGTAGACCTCGGCCTCCACGTCGCGTGCCGCCCCGGTGGCTTCGGCCGCGCGCATGTGCAGCAGCTGCGCGGCGTAGTTCCATTCATAGAGCGCCTCGCGCTGCTCCATGCCGTCGTAGCACTGCAGGCGCAGCAGCTCGCGGTTCAGGGCCGTCGACAGCGCCTTGGCCAGCTCGGTCTTGCCGACGCCGGGCTCGCCTTCGAGCAGCAGCGGGCGCTGCAGCTTGAGCGCGAGGAACACCGCAGTGGCCAGGCGGCGGTCGGCAAAGTAGCCGGCCTGCCGCAAGCCGTCGGAAAGGGCGTCGATGGTCGGGAAGATCATGGGCAAGCGTAGCGGAAGACGCGAGGGTGTCGCGCCTTCCGGTGGGCGGCGGCGCAGGGCTGCTTCAGCCGAGTGCTTTGGTCACGGCGCGCTGGGTCAGCACGCTGATCAGGTTCGCGCGGTAGGCGGCCGAGGCATGCAGGTCGCTGTTGAGGTCGCTCGCGTCGATCTTCACGGCGGCAGCTGCCGCGGCGGTGAAGCTCTTGTTGAGCGCATCCTCGAGCCCGGCATGGCGGAACACGCCGTTGCCCGCGCCGGTGACGGCCACGCGCACGCCGCTGTCGTACTGCGCCAGGAAGATGCCGACCAGCGGGAAGTTCGAGGCCTTCTGGCGCAGCTTCTCGTACACCGCACGCTTCGGAATCGGGAAGCGGATGGCGACGATCAGCTCGTCTTCTTCGAGTGCCGTGGTGAACAGGCCCTGGAAGAAGTCGTCGGCCGCAATTTCGCGCTTCGAGGTGACGATGGTCGCGCCCGAGGCCAGCACCGCGCTCGGGTAGCACGCCGCCGGGTCGTTGTTGGCCACCGAGCCGCCGACCGTGCCCATCGCGCGCACCTGCCGGTCGCCGATGCGCGACGCGAGATCGGCCAGCGCGGGGTACGCGGCCTTCACGTCGGCGTTGTTCGCCACGTCGAGGTGGCGCGACATGGCGCCGATGGTGATCGCGCCGCCGTCCTTCTTGATGCCGGTGAGTTCCTTGATGCCGCCGAGGTCGACGAGCTGCTCGGGTGCCGACAGCCGCAGCTTCATCGAGGCCAGCAGGGTCTGTCCGCCGGCCAGTGGCTTGCCGCCCGCGGCGATGAGCCGGGCCGCGTCCGCCACGCTGGCGGGCCGTTCGAGTGTGAAGGCATACATGGGGTGATTCCTTCTCTGTTATTTCTTGTGTCGTTCAGGGCTTGGCGGCGGCCTGCATCGCTTCCCAGACGCGGCTGGACGAAGCGGGCATGTCGAAATCCTTGACGCCCAGCGGCGCCAGCGCGTCGAGCACGGCGTTGATGACCGCCGGCGGCGACCCGATGGCGCCCGCCTCGCCGCAGCCCTTGGTGCCCAGCGGGTTGTGGGTGCAGGGGGTGCAGACGGTGTCGAGCTTGAACTGCGGGAAGTCGCCGGCGCGCGGCATGGCGTAGTCCATGAAGCTACCGGTGAGCAGCTGGCCGGTTTCGTTGTCGTAGACGCAGTTCTCGAGCAGCGCCTGGCCGATGCCCTGCACCAGCCCGCCGTGCACCTGGCCCTCGACGATCATCGGGTTGATGATGGTGCCGAAGTCGTCCACCGCGGTGAAGCGGTCGACCTTCACTTCGCCGGTCTCTTTGTCGATCTCGACCTCGCAGATGTAGGTGCCGCCCGGGAAGGTGAAGTTGGTCGGGTCGTAGAAGGCGGTTTCGTTCAGGCCCGGCTCGAGCTTGTCGAGCGGGTAGTTGTGCGGCACGTAGGCCGTGAGCGCCACCTGGCCGAACGGGATCTTCTTGTCGGTGCCCTTGACCGTGAACTCGCCGTTGGCGAACTCGATGTCGGCGTCGCTCGCCTCCATGAGGTGCGCGGCGATCTTCTTGGCCTTGGTCTCGATCTTGTCGAGCGCCTTCATGATGGCCGCGCCGCCCACCGAAATGGAGCGCGAGCCGTAGGTGCCCATGCCGAAGGGCACGCGGCCGGTGTCGCCGTGCACCACGTCGACGTTCTCGACCGGAATGCCCAGGCGCGCGGCCACGACCTGCGCGAAGGTGGTTTCATGGCCCTGGCCGTGGCTGTGCGAGCCGGTGAACACCGTCACGCTGCCGGTCGGGTGCACGCGGATCTCGCCGCACTCGAACAGGCCCGCGCGCGCACCGAGTGCCCCCGCGATGTTCGACGGCGCGATGCCGCAGGCCTCGATGTAGCTCGAATAACCCATGCCGCGCAGCTTGCCCTTGGCTTCGGTGGCCGCCTTGCGCGCGGCATAACCGTCGACCTCGGCCAGCACCCGCGCCTTGTCCATGCAGGCATGGAAGTCGCCGGTGTCGTACTGCAGCGCCACGGGCGTCTGGTACGGGAAGCTGGTGATGAAGTTGCGCTTGCGGATCTCGTCCTGGCCCAGGTTCATTTCCCAGGCGCAGCGCGACACGAGGCGTTCCAGCAGGTAGGTGGCTTCGGGCCGCCCGGCCCCGCGGTACGCATCGACCGGCGAGGTGTTGGTGAACCAGGCGTCGACCTCGACGTAGATCTGCGGCGTCGTGTACTGGCCCGCCAGCAGCGTGGCGTACAGGATGGTCGGCACCGCGGTCGAGAAGGTCGACAGGTAGGCGCCCAGGTTGGCGTCGGTGTGCACGCGCATGGCCAGGAACTTGCCGTCCTTGTCCATCGCCATTTCGGCGTGGCTCACATGGTCGCGGCCGTGCGCGTCGGACAGGAAGCACTCCGAGCGTTCCGCCGTCCACTTGATGTTGCGATTGAGCTGCTTGGCGGCCCAGGTCAGGCACACGTCTTCGGCGTAAAGGAAGATCTTGGAGCCGAAGCCGCCGCCCACGTCGGGCGCAATCACGCGCACCTTGTGCTCGGGCAGGCCCAGCACGAAGGCCGTCATCAGCAGCCGCTCGACGTGCGGGTTCTGGTTCGACACGTAGAGCGTGTAGTCGTCGGTGCCGCGGGCGTAGCTGCCGATGGCCACGCGCGGCTCGATCGGGTTGGGCACGAGCCGGTTGTTGACCAGGTCGAGCTTGGTGACGTGCGCGGCGGTGGCAAACACCGCATCGACCGCCGCCTTGTCGCCCAGCGCCCACTTGTAGCACTGGTTGTCGGGCGCCTCGTCGTGCAGGGTGACGCCGCTGGCCTTCCTGGCGGCGTCGGCCACGCTCACCAGGGCCGGCAGCACGTCGTAGTCGACCACCACGGCCTCGGCCGCGTTCTTGGCCTGCTCGACCGTCTCGGCCACCACCATGGCGACGTGGTCGCCCACGTAGCGCACCTTGTTGATCGCCAGGATCGGGTGCATCGGCTCCTTCATCGGGGTGCCGTCGGGGTTGTTGATGAGCCAGCCGCAGGGCAGTCCGCCCATCTTGCCTTCGATGTCCTTGCCGCTGAAGATGCCGACCACGCCGGGCATCTTCGAGGCTTCGGCGATGTCGATGGACTTGATGACGGCATGCGCGTGCGGCGAACGCACGAAAACGGCGTGGCTCTGGTTGGCCAGCGTGATGTCGTCGGTGTAGTTGCCCGCGCCGGTCAGGAAGCGATAGTCTTCCTTGCGCCGCAATGCCTCGCCGATGTGCGGCAGGTTGGAGAAGTCGGAAGCGCCCATGTCGCTCTCCTCAGGCCGTGACCGTGGTTTGCTGGGTCGGCACCGGATTGCCCGATGCCATGGCCTCGCCGCCCATCTTCACGGCCTTGACGATGTTCTGGTAGCCCGTGCACCGGCACAGGTTGCCCTCGAGCAGCTCGCGGATTTCCGATTCGCTCGATTTGGGGTGGTGGGTGCACAGGTCGATGGCGCTCATGACCATGCCCGGGGTGCAGAAACCGCACTGCAGGCCGTGGCATTCCTTGAAGGCCGCCTGCATGGGGTGCATGGTGCCGTCGGCGGCGGCCACGCCCTCGATGGTGGTGACGTCGGCGCCGGCCGCCTGCGCGACCAGGATGTTGCACGACTTGACCGCGCGGCCGTTCAGGTGGACCGTGCAGGCGCCGCACTGGGCGGTGTCGCAGCCGACGTGGGTGCCGGTGAGGTGGAGGTGCTCGCGGATCGCGTGCACAAGGAAGGTGTTGGGTGGGGCGTCGACCGTGACCGGCCGGCCGTTGACCTTGAAAGCGACCTGCATGTGGCTGTCTCCGTGAAAGGTGATGGCTGGTTCAGCGAGGCATCTTGGATGCCGCCCTTTCGCACTATCCTAGGCAAAAACCCTTGACACTTGCACAGAGCGCGGGAAATTCTCAAAATGAAACAGCTTGCCAACCGGCCGGCCCGCAAAAGCAGCCCTCCCCGCGCGAAGAAGAACTTTCACGATGATGTCCGCTTCCGCCGTCCCCCCTCCTGCTGAGCGCTCGCTGGCCATTGCGCAGGCGCGCCGCGAGCTGATCGACGGCGACGGCCCCCGCCCGCGCGGCAGCGTGCGGGTCGACCCGGGCATCACCCGCTCCTGGCAGCGCTGCCTGGAGGCCGGCCGCCGGCCCCAGCAGCGCGTGAGCTTCGAGCCCGTGAGCCGCACCGCCAGCCGCGAGGTCACGGAATGCAACCGGGCCCTGGTCACGGCGGCGCGTCCGGTGATCGAACGGCTCTCGCGCGCCATCGCCGACACCCGCTATTTCGCCATCCTGACCGACGCCCGCGGCATCGTGGTCGACGTGGGTACCTTGCCCGACGGCACCGACCCCGCCGCCCGCTATGCACGCGACATCGGGCGCATCGGCGTCGACCTGTCCGAAAGCGCCATCGGCACCAGCGCCATCGGCACGGCGCTGGCCGAGCAGGAATCGGTGTGGCTGCACCGGGGTGAGCACTTCTTTGACGACACCAGTGTGTACAGCTGCGCCGGCGCCCCGCTCTTCGGGCCCCGGGGCGACTGCATCGGCATGCTCGACCTCACGGGCGTGCAGGTGGTCGAGCGGCCCGAGCTGCGCCACCTGGCCACGCTGTCGGCGCGCAGCATCGAGAACCTGCTGGTGCAGCGCGAGCCCTGCGAGCTGCTGCTGCGCCTGCTCTGGCCCGGCTGCCCGAGCAGCGAGACCACCGAGGGCCTGCTGTGCATCGACGCCGCGGGCCATGTCACCGGCGCCAACGCGGCGGCGCGGCAGATGCTGCACCAGCCGCTGGTCTGCCATGCCGGCGGCCTGCATTTCAACGACCTGTTCGCGCTGCCACTGCACATGATGTTCGACGCCGCCCGGCGCGGCGACGCCATGCTCGAGGTGCCGCTGTGGTCGGGCCTGCGGGTGCAGGTGCGGGCCCAGCGCGGCGGCAGCGAGCATGGCGGCGTGCCGGGCGACGCCACCGATGGCCGCCCCCGCCTGCGCGACGTGGAAACCGCGCTGATCCGCAAGGCGGTGAGCGACGCACGCGGCAATGTGGCCGAGGCGGCGCGCACGCTGGGCATCAGCCGCGCCACGGTCTACCGCAAACTCTGGCGCGGCCGGCCGGCGGGCGACTGACCCGCCTGCTTCATCACGCGCCCGCGGGCACGCGGTCGAGAAAACCCGTCACCGCGCGCAGCTTGCCTGCGTCGAGCTGGGCGAAGTCGGTGCCCTGGATCAGGTCGTCGGCGCCGCTCGGGCCCAGGGTCCACGAGAAGCGCAGGTTGTCGCCGTGCGCCTCGGCCTTGCCCAGCAGGTGGAAGCGAAAGCCCGGGTAGCGCTGGTGCACCGCGCCGACCAGCGCGCTGATCTGCTCGCGGCCGCTGGCCTGCGCCATCGGGTCGACATAGCGGGCGTCGGCGGTCCAGCCGGCGTCGATGAGCGCGGCGCGGCGCGCGGCGTCGGTCTCGTTCCAGACGGCGATGTAGCCCGTGGCGATGGCATGGGCGTCGTGGGCGGCGGTGTTCATGGCGACTGTTCCTTTCGAGGGTTCGACCCGCAACAGCGCGGGGTGAAGGAATGGTCGCGGGGCACGCGCCGCGCGTCGATGACGTGGCAGGTTATGCGGGCGCGTCCATCGCCGCGTTCGCGTCGAGCGGAAACACCGGCCGGCGCACCTGGCTGAACGGGAACAGGCTGTAGTCCGAGCTCGTCACGCCCGGGCTGTCGCACTCCACCAGCGCCGCCGACAGCGGCTCGAACACCGGCCGGCAGTACATGCGCGACTTCAGCAGCAGGAAGCGCTCGGTGCGCGGGTCGAGCCCGGCGCACTCGAACACGCCGATGTCCCACGGCTCCTGCGTGCGCTCGGTGACGACGATGCGCGCCGCGCCGATGTCGAACAGCACGGTGCGCCCCATGCTGCTGCGCTGGCCGGTGTAGGTGGGGCCGGTGATCACGTACTCGCCGTCGCTGATGGTTCGCACCATGCCGGTCAGCCGCACCGGCGTCTTCGCGAGGCCGATGCCTTCCAGCGACACCTTGTTGCCCAGCGCCACCGTCACTTCGGCGCCCTCGCCCGCCGCGACCAGCGCGGCCACCGCCTCGGGGTCGCACAGCGGCCCGACGCCGATGCCGTCCAGGCCCTGCGCCAGCGCTTCCTGCAGCACGTCCATGGTGTCGCAGCTGCCGCCCGACATGCAGTTGTCGCCGTGGTCGAGCAGCAGCACCGGTCGAGTCGCACCACCGGCGATGAGTTTCGCGCGCGCGACCGATGCGGCCAGCGGCTCGCTGCGATAGATGAAGGCTTCGCGCTCGGCCCACATCTGCGCCGCGATGCGGTCGGCCGTGGCCTGCGCGCGTGCGGGCGATTGGGCATCGACCACGATCACGCTCATGCACGGCGCCGTGATGTCCGACAGCGAGAAGCCCGCCAGGATCGACACCGCCAGCGACTCGGATTCCTCCGCCGCGCGCGCCGCCTCGATGGCCCGCTGCATCGCACCGGTGAACGAAGCGCTGCGCAGCGTGTGCGCCATGAGCGGCAGCTGGCGCCAGCGCATGTGCGGCTGGCTGCGCCCGGCCAGCAGGTCGAACAGCAGGCGGCCGGCGTGTTCACCGGTCTCGTACATGTCGACGTGCGGGTAGGTCTTGAAGCCGACGATCACGTCGGCGTTCTCCACCATCTCGGGCGTCACGTTGGCATGCAGGTCCAGTGCCACGCCGATCGGCACGCCGGGCGCCGCGGCGCGCAGGCGCACCAGCAGGTCGCCTTCGCCGTCGGTGCTGTTCTGCGCCACCATCGCGCCGTGCAAGTCGAGCAGGATCGCGTCGCAGCCCGGCGCCGCATCGACGATGCATTGCGTGAGCGTGGTGTAGGCCTGCGCATCGACCGGCCCGCTCGGGTTGGCCGAAGCCGACACCGGCGTGACGAGCTGCGCGCCCGCCGCCTCGGCCAGGTCGATGAAGGCCGACATCGCGGTGCGCATGCCCTTGTTGTCGGTGTAGGCCTGCGCACCGAAGGTCGGACCGTCGGGCCCGAAGGCCGCGAGCGGCGTGGGCACGGGCGAGAAGGTGTTGGTCTCGTGGTTGAGACGGGCGATCAGGACTTTCATTGGGCAAACTTTCCGGCGCTGCCCAGCATGGTGATGTCGCCAAAGCTGGAGCCGTTGCGGTTGTCGGGACGGAACGCGACCGTGAAGCCATTCAGGTTCATGGGCGGCGAGTTCTCGATGCTGCGGCGCAGCGATTCGGTGGTGATCGGCCCCTTCACGCGCTGCAGCGATTCCGCAAAGGCCTTGGCCGTGATGTAGCCCTCCAGCCCCAGGTAGGAGCCTTCGCCTTCGCTTCCCGCAGCCTTCCTCGCACGCTGGTATTCGTCGACGATGGGAAAGCGTGTCTTCCAGAACGGCGGCACCACCTGCGACAGCACGATGCCGCGGCTCTTGTCGCCGAGCTCCTTGTACAGAAGGAACGAGCTCGCCACCGAGTTCGTGTAGATCTGCGGATGGATGGGCGCAGCCACCAGCGAGCGGATGATGTTGATCGCCGGCGTGCCGGCCGCGATGACGTACACCGCCTGCGCCCCGCTCGCGATGACCTGCTGCGCGATGGCGGGATGGTCCTTTTCCTTCGGATCGAAGCGCAGCGACAGCAGCGCAGGCTGCTTGCTTTTCTCAAGCGCGGCCAACGCATCCTTCTCGATCCCCTTGCCGTAGGCGTCGTCGCTGGAGACGATGGCGATGCGCGTCAGGCCCACGGTCGTCAGGTGGTTCATCACACGCGAGACCTCGTCGGCATACGACTCCCGCACGTGGAAGATCGGCACCTTCGGCCCGCGCAGCACCGCCGCGCCGGTCAGCCCGCCGAAGATGAAGCTGTCGTACTTCGCCGCCACCGGCACCATGGCCGCGCCGATGCCCGTGCCCATGGTTCCGAACAAGCAGACGACGCGGTCCGTGCCGAGCAGCTTCTCGGCATTGGCCGCGGCCTTCTCGGGGATGTAGGCGTCGTCGTAGGTGATCATCTTGACGGGCCGGCCACCGACGCCGCCCGCCTTGTTCAACTGGTCGAGGAACAGCGTCTGGCCTTCCATGAACGCGAGGCTGTTCGGCGTGAACGGGCCGGTGAGCACCGCGGACTGGCCGACCAGGATCGGCTCTCCAGCCGCCAGGGCCGCCGTCGACGCCGCGACCATGCCCATCGCCAGGACGCAGTGAAGGCCGATGCGGCGAAGCGCCGCTTTCATGCGGCCACTCCCGCGCTCTGCAGCATCGCCTGCAGCAGCACGTTGCAGCCGGCCTCGAGGTGGTCGGGCTGCGCGTCCTCGATCTCGTTGTGGCTGATGCCGTCCAGGCAGGGCACGAAGATCATCGCCGCGGGGCACACGCGCGCGAGGTACACCGCGTCGTGGCCGGCGCCGCTGATCACGTTCATCCACGTCATGCCCTGGTCCTGCGCGGCCTCGCGCACAGCCGACACCAGCGCGGGCGTGAACGGCTGCGGCGGGAAGTACACGACCTGCTCGGCCGTCGCCTCGACCTTGCCTTTGGTGGCGATGCGCTGCACGGCTTCTTTCAGTGCCGCGTCCATGGCCGACAGCACCACGTCGTCGGCCGCGCGCAGGTCGACGCTGAGCTTCACGCGGCCCGGGATCACGTTGCGCGAGTTCGGGTAGTTGTCGATCCAGCCGACCGTGCCGCGCCCGTGCGGCGCATGGGCCAGCGCGATGCGGTTCACCTCGACCACGAGTTCGGCGGCGGCCAGCAGCGCGTCTTTTCGCAGTTCCATCGGCGTGGGGCCGGCATGGGCTTCCATGCCTTGCACCACCACGTCGTACCAGCGCTGGCCCAGCGCGCCCTCGACCACGCCGATGACGCGCTCGTTGGCTTCGAGCACCGGGCCCTGTTCGATGTGCGCCTCGAAGTAGGCGCCGACCGGCGACGCCGCCGCCGAGGCGGGCACGGCGCCGGCATAGCCGATGGCCGAGAGCGCATCGGCCACGCTCACGCCTTCGGTGTCGCGCTGCGCGAGCGCGTGCTCCAGCGTGAAGGCGCCGGCGAACACGCCCGAGCCCATCATCACGGGCACGAAGCGCGAGCCTTCCTCGTTGGTCCACACCGCCACTTCGAGCGGTGCTTCTGTTTCGATGCCCGCCTCGTTCAGCGCGCGCACCACCTCGAGCCCCGCGAGCACGCCGTAGTTGCCGTCGAACTTGCCGCCCGTGGGCTGCGTGTCGATGTGGCTGCCGGTCGTGACGGGTGGCAGCGCGTTGTTGCGGCCCGCGCGGCGCGCGAAGATGTTGCCGATGGCGTCCACGCGCACCTCGCAGCCGGCCTCGCGCGCCCAGCGCGTGAAGAGGTCGCGGCCCTGGCGATCGAGGTCGGTGAGCGCGATGCGGCACACGCCGCCCTTCTCGGTGGCGCCGAGCTGCGCGAGCTGCATCAGCGAGTCCCAGAGGCGCTGGCCGTTCACGCGCAGGGCGCGCACGTCCGTGGCGGCGGAAAGTTCGTTCGTTGTGTTCATGGTTTTTGCGACGAATGGATGGCGGGGTCAGGCGAGCCCGACGCCGAGGTATCTGTCTTTCACGTCGTGGTCGGCCATGAAGGCGGCATTGCCGGCCTCGTGCACGATCACGCCCTGCTCCACGATGTAGTGGCGGTCGGCCAACTGCACGCAGACCTCGAGGTTCTGCTCGACCAGCAGGATGGCCACGCCCGCGGCCTTGATGGTCTTGAGCTGCGCGACGATCTCTTCCACGATCACCGGCGCCAGGCCTTCCACGGGCTCGTCGAGGATCAGCAGGCGCGGGTGGTTCATGAGCGCGCGGCCGATGGCCAGCATCTGCTGCTCGCCGCCCGACAGCTGCCCGCCGCCGTTGCGCCGGCGCTCCTTCAGGCGCGGAAAGATGCGGTAGATGTCGGCCAGCTGCCAGGGCGAATCGCGCCGCAGGCCGAGCAGCAGGTTCTCTTCCACCGTGAGCAGCTTGAAGATGCCGCGGTGCTCGGGCACGAGGCACACGCCGCGCGTGGCGATGCGGTGCGGCGGCTGGCCCGCGATGTCCGCGCCCTGGAAGCGCACGCGCCCTTTCGTGGGCGTGACGGCGCCGGCAATGCTCTTGAGCGTGGTCGACTTGCCCGCGCCGTTGCGGCCCAGCAGCGTGACCAGTTCGGCCTCGCCCACCGTGAGCGACACGCCCTGCAGCACATGGCTCTTGCCGTAGTGCGCGTGCAGGCCTTCGACTTCGAGGATGCTCTTCGCGGCGCTCATGCCTTGCCTCCGGTGATCATGTTGCCCAGGTAGGCCGTGCGCACGCGCGCATCGGACCGGATGTCGCCCGGCAGCCCCTCGGCCAGCACGCGGCCCAGCTGCATGACGGTCACGGTGTCGGAGATGTCCATCACGATGTTCATGTTGTGCTCGATCAGCACCACGGTGTGCGCGTCGCGCAGGCCACGGATGAGATGCTTCATGTCGTCGAGGTCGTCGATGCCCATGCCCGAGGTCGGCTCGTCCAGGAAGATGGCCTTGGGCTTCGCGGCCAGCGCCATGCCCACTTCGAGGCGGCGCTGCTGGCCGTGCGAGAGCACGCTGGCGGGCGTGTCGGCCAGCCGTTCGAGGCCGACGCGCGCGAGCACCTCGGCCACCGTGTCGGCGCAGGCGCGCTCGCCGATGGGCGCGCGCCAGCAGTTCATGGCCTGGCGCGGCGCAACGCCCTGCGCCGCCACGCGCAGGTTCTCGCGCACCGACAGGCTGGGGAACAGGCTCGTGACCTGGAACGAGCGCGCCATGCCGCGCTGCACGCGTTGATGGTCGGGCTCGCGCGTCACGTCGTGGCCGTCGAACAGGATGCGCCCGCCGGTGGTCGTTCCGGTGCCCGTGAGCATGTGGAACAGCGTGGTCTTGCCCGCGCCGTTGGGCCCGATCACCGAGTGCACGGTGTTGCGCCTGATCTTCAGGTCGACGCCGCCGAGCGCGGCGAACTTGCCGTAGTGCTTGGTGACGCCGATGGCTTCGATGAGGATGTCGCTCATGCTTGTTCTCCTTGCACGGCCGGCGCCTTGGCCTCGGCCGCCGTCTTGCGGAACACCCGGCGCCAGGCGCTTTCGCCCAGGCCCCAGAGGCCGCGTTGCATGCCGATGCTCACGCCGATCAGCAGCAGGCCCAGCAGCAGCAGCCAGCGCGGCCACAGCGTGGAGAGCCAGTCGGCCAGCAGCACGTAGAAGGCCGAGCCCAGCACCGAGGCGAAGAGGTTGCCGGTGCCGCCGATCACGGTGATGACCAGGATCATTTCGCTCGTGTGGTACTCGGCGTTGGACAGCGGCGCGATGCCGGTCATCATGGCGTGCAGGCCGCCGGCCAGGCCGGTGACGGCGCCCGAGATCACGAAGGCCAGCAGCTTGAAGCGCTTCAGGTCGTAGCCCACGGCAGCGGCGCGGTCCTCGTTGTCGCGGATGGCGAGCAGCGTGCGGCCGAAGACCGAGTCGGTCACCTTGAGCAGCAGCGCGAACGCGGCCAGGAAGATCACCGCCACGAAGGCGTAGTACTTCCACGGCGTATCCATGAAGGCCGGGCGCGGCACGTCGAGCAGGCCGTTGTCGCCGCCCGTGAGCCCCGAGGCCGTGTAGGCGATGAAATAGAACATCTGCGCAAAGGCCAGCGTGAGCATCACGAAGTAGGTGCCGCGCTGGCGAATGGCGACCCAGCCGACCACCGCCGCGCCCAGTGCGCCCATGCCGATGGCGGCGAGCAAGGCGAGCGGCATCGGCAGTTGCAGCCGCGTGAGCAGGATCGCGATGGTGTAGCTGCCCAGCCCGAAGAAGATGCCCTGGCCGAACGAGAGCAGCCCCGTGTAGCCCAGCAGCAGGTTGCAGCCCAGCGCGGCGAGCGCGTAGATGAGCACTTCGCTCGCGAGCGAGCCCGAGCGCATGAACAGCGGCAGCGCGAGCGCGACGATCAGCGCCAGCAGGAAGGTGTATTTCTTTGGCATGGCGCGTTCATCCTCTGCGGCCGAGCAGGCCATGCGGGCGCAGCAGCAGCACGGCGCCCATCGCGATGTAGATCATCAGGCTCGCCCCCGGCGGCCAGATGGTGCTCATGAGGCTTTGCACGATGCCGATCAGCACGCCGCCGACCAGCGCCCCGCTGAAGCTGCCGAGCCCGCCGATCACCACGACCACGAAGGCCACGCCCAGCGCCTCGACGCCCATGAAGGGCTCGGCCCCGCGGATCGGCGCGGCCAGCACGCCCGCCAGCGCCGCCGTGGCCGCGCCGAGCGCGAACACCAGGCTGAACACGCGGAACACGTTGATGCCCAGCAGCGAGACCATCTCGGTCGATTCGCTGCCCGCGCGCACCGCGCTGCCCAGGCGCGTGCCTTCGAGCACCCACCACAACCCCACCGCGAGCACGGCGGTGAAGCCGATCACGAAGAGGCGGTACTTCGGGTAGATGAAGCTGCCCCACATCACCACGCCCTGCAGCAGGTCGGGCGTGGGCACGCTGTTGCCCAGCGGGCCCCAGAACACGATGACGATCTCCTGCACCGCGAGCGCCAGGCCCACGGTCACGAGGATGTGGAACTCGTGCGCCTTGGCATACACGCGGCGCAGCAGCAGCTTCTCGGCCAGCCAGCCGAGCGCGCCGACGAACAGCGGCACCAGCACGAGCGCGGCCCAGAAGTTGAGCCCCCATTGCATGGCCTGGAAGCACAGGTAGGCGCCCAGCAGGTAGAAAGCGCCGTGCGCGAAGTTCACGAAGCGCAGCAGGCCGAACACGATGGACAAGCCAACGGCCAGCAGGAAATACAGCATGCCGATGCCGATTCCGTTGATGGTCTGGAGCAGGTAGACGGACATAGGTGTCGTGGGGGTGGCAAACGTGCAGGCGGCACGCGCCCTGCCCGCGCCCAAAAACGGCGCGGGCGCGGCGCGAAGCCGGGCGGCGTCAGGCCAGCTTGCAGCCGGTCTTGTCGACGGGCAGGAAGGACTTGCCCGAGCTCACCACGTCCACGTAGTCGGCCGGATTCACCATCTTCGACTTCGCCTTGCCCTTGAGCAGGTAGTAGTCCTTGATGACCTGGTGGTCGGCCTTGCGGATTTCTTCCACGCCCGTGAGGCCGTCGAACTTCATGCCTTCGAGCGCCGCGACCACCGCCTTCGGATCGACCGTGCCGGCCTTCACGATGCCGTCGATGAGGATCTTGGTGCAGATGTACGAGCCGGCCAGGCTGTAGTTGGGCACGATCTTGAGCTTGTCGGCGGTGCGCTTCACCAGGTCCTTGTTGAGCGGCGTGTCGACCGTGTGCCAGTACTGCGCACCGAAGTAGACGCCGTCGCACAGGTCGGCGCCCAGCTCGTCGAACTGCTCCAGGCCCGAGGCCCAGGCCATGAGGATCGTCATGTTCTTGTGCATGCCGAAGCTCACCGCCTGGCGCAGCGCGGCCGACGACTGCGCGCCGAAGTTCAGCAGCAGCAGCACGTCGGGCTTGGCGGCCATGGCGTTGGTGAGGTAGCCGCTGAACTCCTTGTCGTTGAGCGAGTGGTAGCTGTTGCCCACGTGCTCGATGCCCTTCTCCTGGAAGATGGTCTTGGCCGCGCTCAAGAGGCCGTCGCCGAACACATACTGCGGCGTGATCGTGTACCAGCGCTTGGCCTTGGGCATGGACGCGATCAGCGGGCGCACCGTCTGCTCGATCGCACCGAAGGTGGGCACCGACCAGCGGAAGGTGGCGGGGTTGCAGTCCTTGCCGGTGATCTCGTCGGCGCCCGCGGTGGTGATGAACAGGCCGCCGGCCTTCTCGGCCTCCTTGCCCATGGCCAGCGCCTCGGACGACAGGATGCCGCCGACGAAGAACTTGGCGCCCTGCTGCTGCGAGGCCTCCTGCACCTTGCGCACGGCCGTGGCCGGCTTGCCCTCGGTGTCGAGCACCGTGTAGGCCAGCGGCCGGTTCAGCACCTTGCCGTACTGCTCGATCGCCAGCTTGGTGCCCAGGTCGGCGAACTTGCCGTTGGCCGCGAAGGCACCCGACATGGGCACCGGCGCACCGAATCGGATCGCGTCGGTGGCCTGGGCGAAGACCGAGCGGCTCATCAGGAGCGAAGCCGGGGCGGCCGACAGGGCGGCCAGCTGAAGGAGTTGTCTGCGTTGCATGGGGTTCTCCGGTCGTGGTGTGGGAAGTGGGGAAGAAAACACAGTGCCTGCGATCGCCGGCAATTTAAGCGGATAAATAGGATTAATATGTTGGTAAAAACCCGTTAGCAAGCCCCGTGCCCAAACCCAACCCGACCCTGCCGATGACGCCGTTAAGATCGCGCGCTGTTGCGCATCCCGCGCATCTCCCGATGTGCATGGATGGAGCGTTTTGATGAGAGTGGGGCACAACCCTCCGAAGCGGCAGAAGCTCTCGGACGTCATCGTCGAAGACGTCAAGCGATGGATCGTTGCCGAGCGCAAGCAGCCCGGCGACCGGCTACCGAACGAGAAGGAACTGATCGAGCTCTTCGGCTATTCGAAGAGCACGGTGCGCGAGGCGCTGAAGGCGCTCGAGGTGCGCGGGCTGATCTCGATCCGCACCGGCCCAGGCGGCGGCGCGTACCTGCAGCAGGTGTCGGTCGACCATGCGTCGGAGCCGCTGCGCAACTTCCTGCACTTTCATCACCTGGACGGCCACCACATCTACCAGCTGCGCAAGGCGCTGGAGCCCGAACTGGCCGTGAGCGTGGTCGGGCGGCTCACGCCCGAGCAGTTCGCGCGGCTCGAAGACAACGTGCGCCTGTGCACCGTCGAGCCGACCAACGAGGACGAATTGCGCACCCAGCGCGAGGCCGAGCTGGCCTTTCACACGATGCTGGCCGAGGCCTGCCCCAACCCGGTGCTGTCCTTCATGTGCCGCTTTCTCAACGACCTGCTGCGCGACCTCGTCGTCTACAAGAAGGCGCTGGACCACCACCACTTCGGCGAGACCAATGTGGACTACCACACGCAGCTGCTGGCGGCCTACCGCAAGGAAGATGCGGACGAGGTGCGGCGGTTGATGGTGGAGCACATGGTGGATGCGGAGCACCACATGCATGAGATGGAAGCGCACATCGGGGCGAAGCATTTGTTGCTGCCCAGCGGACAGCGATAGCACCACAAAGGTCTAGAAGACCTTGCGGAACCGCTCGGCCCTGCCGAAGCGCACGGCGACAGTGCCGTTCGCCTCGAATCCGCATCGAAGGTAGAACGACCCGGCGTGCGGATTGCCGGTGACGTGGAGTGCCGACGCACCCTGGCGCCGGGAAAGCTCGACACAGTGCGCGACCAATGCCTTGCCGATGCCGCGACGCCATGCCTCGGGCTCGACGAACAATCCATCGAGCTCGGCGCTACCGTCATCGTTGGGCAGCACGACAGCGAATCCCGCCACCGCGCCATGGATCTCTGCCACGAACACCCGGCCATCGACGATCTGGGCCAGAGGCAGTTCGATGGCGTCCGGATCGGACTGAATCGCCTCGCGATCGCCAGGGTTCGCGAGCGATGCGCGCCGCTGCAAGTCTTCGAGTGCCCGGTGTTCCGACGCAAGTGCAGGGCGAATACGCAGTGGTGTTTCGGTCATTTGGGGTAGTTTCAGTGCCATCAGATCTGCTTCGCACCGCCATGCGCCTGCTCCAGGCACGTCTGAAACGCCAGCACCGCCCGTGAAGGCTTCGGCGACCGCCGCAGCAGGCTCACGAACCGGCACGCATAGTTGAAGCGCGCCGGCAGCACCGCCTTCATCAGCCCGCGCTGCTCGAACACCTGCGCGTAGTGGTCGGGCAGAAAGCCCAGGAAGCGCCCCGACAGGATCAGCGTCGCAATCGCCTCCTGGTCGAACCCCGTCGCCTTGCGCGACAGCCTTGCCCGGTGACTCAGTTCCATGTTCGGCGAGTGATACCCCAGCCCCGCAAAATGGTGCTCGCCCAGTTTCGACCAGGTGAGCTTGCCGTGCGGGCTGTCGAACAGCGGATGCCCCTGGCCGCAGTACAGCAGCATGGTTTCGTCGAACAGGTCGGCATACACCAGGCTCTTCGAGCTGCGGTGCGCCGGGATGATGCCGATCTGGAAGTTGCCCTCCAGCACGCCCTGCTCGATGGCGTTGATGGAGCCCACGTGCACCGCCAGGTTCACCTCGGGCGCGATCTCGGTGAAGCGCGCAATGGCCTCGCCGATGCGCGCCTTCGGGTTGGTCGCGGTCTTGTCGAACAGCGCCACGTCGAGCTGCCCGCCCATGCGGTTGTGGATGTCGTCGATGCTGCCGCGAAAGGCGTCGACCGAGGCCAGCAGGCGCAGCGTCTCGTCGTACACGCGCTGGCCCTCGGCCGTGAGCGCAAAGCCCGCCCGGCCGCGCCGGCACAGCACGAGGCCCAGGCGCGTCTCCAGGTCTTTCACATGGCGGCTCACGGTGGAGGTGCCGATGTTCAGCTCCAGCTCGGCCGCCGCCATGCCGCCGCAGTCGACCACGCTCTTGAACACCTTGAGCAGGCGCAGGTCCATGTCGCTGAGCTGCCCCAGCACGGCGCGGTTGCGGGTGCCCTGGGCAGCGGTTTCGTCGGCGGGCGAGGCCTTGGCCTTTACTTGCATGGATCGTCAAGTGAACATTGATATTGCGCCATTCTCCACACTGAAGGCGTTGCGAACAATCGGCGCATCCCTTCACCCCCGGAGCCCGCCTTGCGCGGGATGCGCCATGACCCTCGCCACACCCGCCATCGAACCCACGCCCACCGCGCGCACCGACGCCGCCTGGCTCGAGGCGCACTGGATGCCCTACACCGGCAACCGCAACTTCAAGGCCGATCCGCGGATCATCGTGGAGGCCAAGGGCGCCTACTTCACCGACAACGACGGCCGCAAGATCTTCGACGGCCTGTCGGGCCTGTGGTGCTCGGGCCTGGGCCACGGCCGCCCCGAGATCACCGAGGCGGTGAGCCGCCAGATCGCCAAGCTCGACTACTCGCCCGCCTTCCAGTTCGGCCACCCGCTCTCCTTCGAGCTGGCCAACAAGATCAAGGAACTGACGCCCGCCGGCCTGGACTACGTGTTCTTCACCGGCTCGGGCTCCGAAGCCGCCGACACCTCGCTGAAGATGGCGCGTGCCTACTGGCGCACCAAGGGCCAGGCCGGCAAGACGCGCCTGATCGGCCGCGAGAAGGGCTACCACGGCGTGAACTACGGCGGCATCTCGGTGGGCGGCATCGCGGCCAACCGCAAGCTGTTCGGCCAGGGCGTCGAGGCCGACCACCTGCCGCACACGCAGCTGGCCAGCAACGCCTTCTCGCGCGGCATGCCCGAAAGCGGCGCCGAGCTGGCCGACCGCCTGCTCGACCTGATCGCGCTGCACGACGCCTCGACCATCGCGGCCGTGATCGTGGAGCCCTTCGCGGGTTCGGCCGGCGTGGTGATTCCGCCCAAGGGCTACCTGAAGCGCCTGCGCGACATCTGCACGGCCAACAACATCCTGCTGATTTTTGACGAAGTGATCACCGGGTTCGGCCGCTGCGGCGCGCTCACGGGCGCCGATGCCTTCGGCGTCACGCCCGACATCATGAACATCGCCAAGCAGGTCACCAACGGCGCGCAGCCGCTGGGCGCCGTGGTGGCCAGCAAGGACATCTACGACACCTTCATGGCCGCCGGCGGCCCCGAGTACATGCTCGAGTTCCCGCACGGCTACACCTACGGCGCGCACCCCGTGGCCTGCGCCGCCGGCATCGCCGCGCTCGACGTGCTGCAGAAGGAAGACATGATCGGCCGCGTGCAGACGCTGGCCCCGCACTTCGAGAACGCCGTGCACAGCCTGAAGGGCAGCAAGCACGTCACCGACATCCGCAACTACGGCCTGGCCGCCGGCATCACCATCGCCGCGCTGCCGGGCGAGCCCGCGCGCCGCCCCTACGAGATCGCGATGAACTGCTGGAAGAAGGGCTTCTACGTGCGCTACGGCGGCGACACGATCCAGCTCGCACCGCCTTTCATCGCCGAGAAGGCAGAGATCGACCGCATGGTCAACGCCCTTTCCGACGCACTCGCCGAAACCAACTGATCCCTTTCGAGATACCCAGTCATGCAACACGACAAGAACGTCACCGCCACCATCGGCCACTTCATCGACGGCAAGCACGTCGGCGGCGGCAGCCGCGTGCAGCCGGTGTTCGACCCCGCCACCGGCCTGTCGGCCAAGAGCGTCGCGCTCGCCGACAAGCTCACGGTCGAGCAGGCCATCGCCTCGGCGCAGGCCGCCTTCCCGGCCTGGCGCAACACGCCGCCGCTCAAGCGCGCCCGCGTGATGAGCCGCCTGAAGACGCTGCTCGAAGAAAACGCCGACACCATCGCCGCGCTGATCACCGCCGAGCACGGCAAGGTGCTGGCCGACGCGCACGGCGAGCTGCAGCGCGGCATCGAGAACGTCGAGTACGCCAGCTACGTGCCCGAGCTGCTCAAGGGCGAGCACAGCAAGAACGTGGGCCCGTCGATCGACTCGTGGAGCGAGTTCCAGGCCATGGGCGTGGCGGCCGGCATCACGCCGTTCAACTTCCCCGTCATGGTGCCGCTGTGGATGTGGCCGATGGCCGTGGCCTGCGGCAACACCTTCGTGCTGAAGCCCTCGGAGCGCACGCCCTCCTCCACGCTGTTCATGGCCGAACTCGCGCTGCAGGCCGGCCTGCCGCCGGGCGTGCTGAATGTGGTCAACGGCGACAAGGAAGCCGTCGACACGCTGCTGACCGACCGCCGCGTGAAGGCCGTGAGCTTCGTGGGCTCCACGCCCATCGCCGAATACATCTACACCACGGGCACGGCCCACGGCAAGCGCGTGCAGGCGCTCGGCGGCGCCAAGAACCACGCGGTGGTGATGCCCGACGCCGACATCGGCAACGCGGTGAGCGCGCTCATGGGCGCGGCCTACGGCTCGTGCGGCGAGCGCTGCATGGCGATCCCACTGGTGGTGGCCGTGGGCGACGCCACGGCCGACGCGGTGGTCGAGGGCCTGAAGGTCGAGATCGCCAAGATGAAGGTCGGCCCCGGCACCGACAACGGCAACGACATGGGCCCGCTGGTGACCCAGCCGCACTTCGAGAAGGTCAAGGCCTTCGTCGACGCGGGCGTGGCCGCCGGCGCCAAGCTGGTGGTCGACGGCCGCGGCATCCAGGTCGAAGGCCACGAGGGCGGCTACTACCTGGGCGCCTGCCTGTTCGACCACGTGAAGCCCGGCATGACGATCTACCAGGAAGAGATCTTCGGCCCGGTGCTCGGCGTGGTGCGCGTGAAGACGCTGCAGGAAGCCATGGACCTGATCGACGCGCACGAGTACGGCAACGGCACCTGCATCTTCACGCGCGACGGCGAGGCCGCGCGCTGGTTCAGCGACAACATCCAGGTCGGCATGGTCGGCATCAACGTGCCGCTGCCGGTGCCCGTGGCCTACCACTCGTTCGGCGGCTGGAAGCGTTCGCTGTTCGGCGACCTGCACGCCTACGGCCCCGACGCCGTGCGCTTCTACACCAAGCGCAAGACCGTCACGCAGCGCTGGCCCTCGGCCGGCGTGCGCGAGGGCACGATGTTCTCGTTCCCCTCGAACCGTTGATGCGGTAGCCGCGGGTCAGGCCTTGTCGGCTTTTCCCGCGGCGTTCGCGAGCTTGCTGAGCATGCGGTCCACCAGCCATGGCTGGCGGTCCTCATCCTCAGCGCGTTCCTTGCGGCGGATCGCGTTGCGCACGACGATCGAGCCCACATAGCGCATCGGCTCCGGCGGAAAGTAGCCCAGCGGCCCGCCCGTGATCGGGCTGCGCGTCCATGCGTTGTCCTGGTCGAGCACCAGCGACGACAGGATCTGCCCGCCCATGTAGGTCGGCCCCACCCCGTTGCCCGAGTAGCCGAAGCCGTAGTAGATGTGCGGCGCCCCATCGAGCTTGCCGAAGAACGGAAAGCCCGTCACCGAGCGGTCGGACGGGCCGTTCCAACTGGCGGTGATCGGCGTGTTGCTCAGCGCGGGAAAGAAGGAATGCAGCGCCTGCGTGAGCTCGCCCTCGTAGGGCGAGCGCTCGTCGAACACCTTGGCCATGCGACCGCCCCACGCGAAGGTGTTGCCGCCCTTGCCCAGCATGATGCGACCGTCGACCGTGCTGCGGTAGTAGTACACGAAGGTGCGCGAGTCGAGCACCGACACGCCGTCGGTCAGGCCGATCTGCTGCAGCAGCTCGGGGCAGCGCTCGGTGATGATCATGTCGCTCGAGACGATGGCGATGGTCCGCTCGAACTGCGGGAAGCGGCTGGCCATCCACGCGTTCATCGCGAGCACCAGTTTCTTCGCACGCACGCGACCGGTGGGGGTGTGCACCAGCACGGGCTGGTCGGTGCTGAAGTCGAGCATCGGCGTGCGCTCGTGGATGCGGATGCCCATGGCCAGCGCCACGCGCCGCAGCCCGCGCACCAGCTTGCCCGGATGCACGGTGGCGGCGATCGGCGAGTACACGCCGGCCAGGTTGCGCGCCGAGCCCGAGCGCCGCGCCACCTCGTCGGGCGGCAGCGCGTGGTACGAATGGATGCCGCGCGCCTCCAGCGCCTGCATCATCGGATCGAGCGTGCCGATCTGCGCCTGCGAGGTCGCGGTGTAGAGCGTGCCGTCGCGCCGCAGCTCGGCGTCGATGCCGTGCGCCGCGCAGAAGTCGGCGATGTGCCCCACCGCCGCTTCCGACGCCTTCACGAGGCGCACCGCCTCGTCTTCGCCGAACAGCCGCCGCAGGGTCAGGAACTTGGCCGACCAGGTGAGCAGGCAACCGCCGTTGCGCCCGCTCGCGCCGGCGCCGCACAGGTCGCTTTCGAGAATGACGATGTCGAGCGTGGGCGCCTGCAGCTTGGCCTGGATGGCCGTCCACAGGCCGGTGAAGCCGCCGCCGACGATGCAGACGTCGGCGCTGGTTTCACCTTGCAGCGCCGGGGCCAGATCGCCATCATTGAAGAGCGCTTGTTCGATCCAGAAGGGGCGCATCCGTGTGCCTTAAGCAGTGGTGAGGGCTTGCCGGTGTTCGGCGGAACTGATCTCGAGGTGGCGCACGAAGTGCGCGAGGCCGGGCATGTCGGCATCGGCCAGCTTGGCCGTGTCGTCCCACTGCCGCAGGCGCACTGCGTCCATTGCATACGGCAGCGTCTCGAAGGCGTTGGCCTGCGCCTCGTCGAACACGCCGCCCTGCAGTTGCAGGCTGCGCTTCGAGTCGGGCGACAGCGCCTCCAGGTAGCCCGGCACGCGCGCGCACAGGAAGCGCTTGGCGTCCACATGCAGCCGGATCGGCTCCAGCGTGGCCGGGCCGAACAGCGCACGCAGGAACGGCAGGCAGCGGTACTGGTGCAGGTCGTCCAGGCCCTGCTGCGTCGGCGTGCCGCCGAAGTCGTGCAGCAGGTGGCCCAGGTCGTGCAGCAGGGCGGCGGCGATCAGCGCGCTGTCCGCCCCCTCCTGCTCGGCCAGGTGCGCCGACTGCAGCGCATGCTCCAGCTGCGTGACCGGCTCGCCGTCGTACTGCGCATGGCCCTTGGTCTCGAAGAGGCCGACGATGTCGGGGATGCTGAGGCTCATGGTTACCAGGGCAGCGAGTAGGTCTTGGTGTTGGTGAAGCTCTTCATCGCTTCGAGCACGCCTTCCTTGTAGCCCAGGCCCGAGTCCTTGATGCCGCCGAAAGGCGTGAGCTCCAGGCGGTAGCCGGGCACTTCGCGCACGTTCACGCTGCCCACGTTCAGCTCGCGGATGAAGCGCGTGATGTAGTCCAGCCGGTTGGTGCAGATCGACGACGACAGGCCGTAGGCCGTGCCGTTGGAGATGCGGATCGCCTCGTCGATGTTCTTGAAGCGGATGACCGGCGACACGGGGCCGAAGGTCTCGTGCTTGGCCACGGTCATCTCGGGGTCGACGTGGTCGAGCACGGTGGGCGAATACAGCGCGCCGCGGCGTTCGTTGCCGTACAGGAGCTTGGCGCCGGCGGCGATGGCTTCGTTGACCACGGCTTCGAACTGCTTCGCAGCCGCTTCGTCGATCACGGTGCCCATGTCGGTGTCGGGGTCCATCGGGTCGCCGTACTTCAGCGCCTTGGTCTTCTGCACCAGCAGCTCGACGAAGCGATCGGCCACGGCTTCGTGCACCAGCATGCGCTTCACCGCCGTGCACCGCTGCCCCGAGTTCTTGTAAGACCCATTGGCGGCCAGCGTCGCCGCCTCCTCGATGTCCGCGTCTTCCATCACGATGATCGGGTCGTTGCCACCCAGCTCCAGGATCTGGCGCTTGTAGGTGGCCTTGCCCGCGATGTACTTGCCGATGGGCACGCCACCCGTGAAGGTGACGAGGTCGACGTCGGCATTGGTCAGCAGCTCGTCGGCGATCTCCTTGGGGTCACCCGTGAGCACCGACAGCATCTGCGGTGGCAGGCCCGCCTCGTACAGGATGTCGGCCAGCAGGAAGGCCGTGAGCGGCGTCTTCTCGCTGGGCTTGAGCACGATGCGGTTGTTGGTCGCAATGGCCGGCGCCACCTTGTGGATCACCTGGTTCAGCGGATGGTTGAACGGCGTGATGGCGGTGATGGCGCCCAAGAGCGGCTCGCGCATCGTGTAGACCTTGCGGCTCTTGCCGTGGTGCGTCAGGTCGCAGGAGAACACCTGGCCGTCATCCACCAGCGCCTGGTTGGCGGCGAACAGCAGCACGTCGGAGGCGCGGCCCACTTCGTACAGCGAGTCCTTGCGCGACAGGCCCGATTCGAGCGTGATGGTGCGCGACATTTCATCCAGGCGCGAGGCGATGATCTCGCCGGCGCGCATGAGGATCTTGTAGCGCTCGTAGCGCGTGAGCGTGGGCTTGTAGTCGCGGGCGATGCGCAGGGCGTTGCGCACGTCGTCCAGTGTGGCCTTGGGCACGGTGGCGATCACCTCGCCGGTGTACGGGTAGGTGACCTCGATGGTGCGCTCGCGGTGGACTTTTTCGCCGGCGATGCGCAGCGCTTCGCGGTGGACGGTGCCTGGCTTCAGGATGGCTTGGCTCATGAGTGCTCCGTGCGGTGTCAGCGTGCGTGGTTCAGGGCGAGGTCGAGCGCATCGAAGTTGCGCAGCCGGCGCCCGGGGGCAATGCCTTCGACCGGGCGGTTGCAGATCAGCGGCACCTTCTGCTCCGAGACCCCACCGTGCGAACGCAGCGGCACTTCGAGCGCCGACAGGTCGTGGCGGCTGGCAGCGGTACCGATGACGGTGCTCTGCTCGCTCACCACCACGATGTCGCCGATGCGGTCCGGCGGCAGCTCGAAGCGCTTGGCGGCTTCGGCGCGCGAGAGCACGAGCTCCATGCCCGGAATGCCCTTGATGCGTTCGATCCAGCCCGGCACGCTGGCTTCATCGGGTGCGTACACAGTGGCGAAGGAACCGAGCGCGCCGTGATGCACCACGTACGGATCGGTGATCGGCAGGATCACGCGGGCCTTTTCAGCGCCGTACCAGCCGTCGAGCACGTCCTGCAGGTAGATCACGTTGGGCGAACCGTCCGCACCGTGCTTGTCGTTCATGCCGTGGTCGGCCGTGAGCACGATGGTGGCGCCCAGCGCGTCGAGCTGCGCCAGGTAGCCGTCCATCATTTGGTAGAAGGCATTCGCTGCGGGGCTGCCCGGCGCGGCCTTGTGCTGCACGTAGTCGGTGGTCGACAGGTACATGAGGTCAGGACGCTGCGATTCCATGAGCTTCACGCCGGCGGCGAACACGAACTCCGAGAGTTCGGCGCTGTAGACCGAAGGCACCGGCATGCCGACCATGTCGAGCACGTTGTCGATGCCGTTCTCTTCCATCGTCACCTGGTCCGATTTCTCGGACGAGAAGCAGATGCCCTTCATCTTGTGGCCGAGCAGCTTGCGCAGCTTGTCCTTGGCCGTGACCACCGCCAGCTTGGCGCCCGCGTCGGCAAAGGCCGCGAGCACGGTGCCGGCGCGCAGGTACTTGGGGTCGTTCATCATCACTTCCTGGCCCAGCTCGCGGTCGAAGAAGTAGTTGCCGCAGATGCCGTGCACCGCGGGCGGTGCGCCGGTCACGATCGACAGGTTGTTGGGGTTGGTGAACGAGGGCACGACGCAGTCGGCGAGCAGATCGGCACCGTCCTTGCGCATGCGGGCGATGTAGGGCGCCACGCCGGCTTCGATGGCCGCGTCGAGGTAGGCCGGCTCGCAGCCGTCCACGCACACGACCACGATCGGACGCGCCATCCAGCGATAGCTCCTGGCATTGACTTCAAGTGTCTCCGGTGTCATTTCAGACTTCCTTTTGGGGTGGGTGGTTCGGGGTAGCGGTGGTGTTGCTGGAAGTGGCCGCATCGGCGTCGATGCGGCCGAAGGCCTTGTGCATGCGTGCGCGGCTGCCGGCCACGTGTTCGCGCAGCGCGCGCCCTGCCGTGTCGGGGTTGCCGCTGGCAATGGCGTCGACGATGTGGCTGTGCTCGTCGGCCGAGACCCGCAGGCCGCCGCCGCTGTCGAGCGCGCGCATTCTGAAAAGGTGCAGCTCCTTGACGAGCCGCTTGTAGGTCTCGGTGAGCTTCTTGCTGCCGGCGGTATCGAGCAGGATCTCGTGGAACTGCAGGTTGAGTTGCGCGTACTGCTCCACGTCCTGCGCCTGGGCCGCCGAGCGCATGGCGTCGACCATGGCGCGCAGGCGCTCCACCGCGTCGGGCTGGATGGCCAGGGCCACGCGCCGGCCGATGATTTCTTCCAGCGCCTCGCGCAGTTCGTAGATCTCGTCGGCCTCCTCGAACGCGATCTCGCGCACGAAGACACCGCGGTTCTTCTCGTTGCGCACGAGGCCGGCTTCTTCCAGCGCGCGCAGCGCCTCGCGGATCGGCCCGCGGCTGGTGTTGAAGCGCTGCGAGAGCTCGCTCTCGTTGATGCGGCTGCCCACGGGGAGCTCGCCCGTCATGATCAAACGCTCGATTTCTTCCTGCATCAGCATCGGCAGCGAGCTGGACTGGAGGAACGCGAGGGCGGCGGAGTGATTGCTGGTGACCATGGGGCGTATTTTCCCGAAGGATCGTCAACTGTCAACAATTTTTTATTGACAGTCATCAATCAGCAACCTACATTGCAAACACCGGATGGCGTTGCCCACCCTCGCGCCGGCGCCAGCCCTCACCCTTCTTCAGTGACAGCCAGCCTTTCAGGAGAAACAGATGACGATGAAACAAAGCACGCGCCGTCTCACGGCCGCCCTGTGTGTTGCGGCCCTCGGCCTCATGTCCGGCAGTGCGTGGGCGCAAAAGACGCCGCTCCTGGTCTACACGGCGCTCGAGACCGACGCCATGAAGCTCTACAAGGACGCGTTCGAGAAGGCCAACCCCGACATCGAGGTGAAGTGGGTGCGCGACTCCACCGGCATCGTCACCGCCAAGCTGCTGGCCGAAAAAGCCAACCCGCAGGCCGACGTGGTGGCCGGCCTGGCCGCCAGCAGCCTGGCGCTGCTGCAGCAGGAAGGCATGCTGCTTCCTTATGAGCCCAAGGGCTTCAAGGAGCTGAACCCCGCGTACTCCGACGCCGCCCGCCCGCCCGCCTGGGTCGGCATGGACGTGTGGGCCGCCACCATCTGCTTCAACACGGTCGAGGCCAAGAAGCTCGGCCTGCCCAAGCCCGAGAGCTGGAAGGACCTGACCAAGCCCATCTACAAGGGCACGATCTCGATGCCGCACCCCGCCTCCAGCGGCACCGGCTACCTCGATGTGTCGTACTGGCTGCAGAACATGGGCGACGCCGAAGGCTGGAAGTACATGGACGCGCTGCACCAGAACATCGCGCAGTACGTGCACTCGGGCTCCAAGCCCTGCAAGCAGGCGGGCGCGGGCGAGTTCCCCATCGGCATCTCGTTCGAGTTCCGCGCGCACCAGGTGAAGAAGTCGGGCGCGCCGGTCGACCTGATCTTTCCGAAGGAAGGCCTGGGCTGGGACATCGAGGCCACCAGCCTCATGAAGACCAGCACGAAGCTGGCGCAAGGCAAGCGCTTTGCCGACTGGATGGCGAGCAAGGAGGCCAACCAGATCAGCGCGCGCTGGTGGGCCGTGGTGGCTTACCCGGGCGTGGTCTCCAAGCTGGAAGGCATTCCGGACAACTACGAGAAGCTGCTGGCCAAGAACGACCTGAATTGGGCTGCGAAAAACCGCGAACGCATCCTCGCTGAATGGAGCAAGCGCTACGAAGGCAAGGCCGAACCCAAGTAAGCCCGACGGCATCCCCCGGTTTTCAATTCAAGGGTGCCGCCGCAGCTGGTGACGCCCTCCAACGACGAGTGCGAAAAATGGACATGACCGACACCCGCTTCATCGCCAGCCAGTTGACTCCCACCTCGGCCCCGCCCGCGGCCCTCGAGATCGTCGGTGTTCGCAAGGACTTCGAGACCTTCAGCGCGCTGCGCGACGTGCACCTGCGCGTGAACCCGGGCGAGATGCTGTGCTTTCTCGGCCCCTCGGGCTGCGGCAAGACCACGCTGCTGCGCATCATCGCGGGCCTGGAGACGCAGACCGCCGGGCAGATCCTGCAAAACGGCAAGGACGTCTCGTGGCTCTCGCCAGACAAGCGCGACTACGGCATCGTGTTCCAGTCGTATGCGCTCTTTCCCAACCTGTCGATCGCGGAGAACGTGGGCTACGGCCTCGTCAACAGCCGTGCGAAGCGGGGCGAAATCAAGGCGCGCGTCGACGAGCTGCTGAAGCTGGTCGGCCTGCCGACCTCGGGCGCCAAGTACCCGAGCCAGCTCTCGGGCGGCCAGCAACAGCGCGTGGCCCTGGCCCGCGCGCTGGCCACGCGGCCCGGCCTGCTGCTGCTGGACGAGCCGCTGTCGGCGCTCGACGCGCTGGAGCGCATCCGCCTGCGCGGCGAGATCCGCCGGCTGCAGAAGCAGGTCGGCATTACGACCATCATGGTCACGCACGACCAGGAAGAAGCGCTCTCGATGGCCGACCGCATCGTGGTGATGAACCACGGCGTGATCGAGCAGGTCGGCACGCCGATGGAAATCTACGAGCAGCCGGCCACGCCCTTCGTGGCCGACTTCGTGGGCAAGGTCAATGTGCTGCGCGCGATGGCGTTGGGCAACCAGCGCTTCCAGGTCGGCGACATGGAACTGCAGTGCGACGCCTGCGACGGCGCCTTCGAGCCCGGCGACGCGGTCAACCTGTACCTGCGGCCCGAAGACCGCGCGGTGGAACACCTGCGCGAGGACACGCCCAACCGCCTGCAGGCCAAGGTCACGAAGGTCGAGTTCCTGGGCGGCCTGTGCATTGCCGAAGTGACGGCCGACGCGCTGCACGGCCAGACGCTGGGCCTGCACTTCTCGCTGAACCAGCTGCACGACCTGGACATCCGCGAGGGCAACACGATCGACATCGCCTTGCGCGCCAACCGCATCCGCGCCTTTGCCGCGCGCACGTCGAAGCCATGAACACGCTGGCACACCCCCGCCCGGCGTTGGCCGCGCGCCCCGCCCTGCGCTGGAGCCGCGACGAGACCATCGCGCGCGCCATCCTGTTCGTGGTGATGGCGATGCTGTTCGTGTTCCTCATCGCGCCGCTCTTGACCATCCTGGCCCACGCGGTGCAGGACAAGAACGGCCGCTTCGTCGGCCTGGCCCACTTCATCACCTACTTCCAGACGCCGAGCCTGCTGCGCGCGGCCTGGAACTCGGTGTGGGTGTCGGCCGCAGTGGTGATGATCTCGGTGCCCACGGCCTTCGTGTTCGCCTACGCGCTCACGCGCAGCCGCATGCCGGCGCCGCTGAAGGCGGTGTTCCGCCTCATCGCGCTCATTCCGCTGCTCGCGCCCTCGCTGCTGTCGGCCATCTCGTTCGTGCAGTGGTTCGGCAACCAGGGCGCACTCAAGTTCCTGCTGGGCGGCGCCTCGATCTACGGCGCGCCCGGGATCATCCTGGCCGAGGTCTACAACACCTTTCCGCACGCGCTGATGATCCTGGTCACCGCGCTGTCGCTGGCCGACGGCCGGCTGTACGAGGCGGCCACCGCGCTGCGCACGCGGCCCCTGCGCCAGTTCATGACGATCACCCTGCCCTCGTGCAAGTACGGCCTGATCAGCGCGGCCACGGTGGTCTTCACCTACGTGGTGAGCGACTTCGGCGCGCCCAAGGTGATCGGCGGCAACTTCAACGTGCTGTCGGTCGACGTGTTCAAGCAGGTGGTGGGCCAGCACAACTTCTCCATCGGCGCGGTGGTGGGCATGCTGCTGCTCGTTCCGTCGATCATTTCCTTCGTGATCGACTACGTGGTGCGGCGCAAGCTGAAGGCGCAGCTCACGGCGCGCTCGGTGCCCTACACGCCCAAGCCGCGCAAGGTGGCCGATGCGCTGCTCACGCTGTTCTGCACCGTGGTCTGCAGCCTGCTGCTGGCGACCATCGGCATGGCGATCTACACCTCGGCGATCTCGCTGTGGCCCTACGACCTGTCGTTCACGCTCAAGCACTACCACTTCGTGCTGGTGGAAAGCGACATGGCCGCCGCCTACGGCAACAGCCTGCTCGTGGCCATGGTCACCGCGGTGGCCGGCTCGCTCATCGTGTTCGTGGGCGCCTACCTGATCGAGAAGACGCGCAACCTGGGCCTCATGCGCAAGGGCATGCACCTGATGGCGGTGCTGTCGATGGCGGTGCCGGGCCTGGTGCTGGGCCTGGGCTACGTGATGTTCTTCAACCACCCGGCCAACCCGCTGAACTTCCTGTACCAGACGATGGCGATCCTGGTCATCTCGATGGTGGTGCACTACTACACCTCGAGCCACCTCACGGCGGTGACGGCGCTCAAGCAGATCGACAACGAGTTCGAGGCCGTGTCGGCGTCGCTGAAGGTGCCGTTCTTCAAGACCTTCCTGCGCGTGACGGTGCCGGTGTGCCTGCCGGCCATCCTGGACATCGGGCGCTACTTCTTCGTGGTGTCGATGGCCAGCCTGTCGTGCGCCATCTTCCTGTACACGCCGGAGACCATCCTCGCGTCGGTCGCGATCATGCACCTGGACGACGCAGGCGACATCGGCCCGGCCGCCGCGCTGGCCAGCCTGATCGTCGTCACCTCGACGCTGGTGTGCATCGCCTATGCGCTGCTCACGCGCGTGCTGCTCGCACGCACGCAGGCCTGGCGCAACCTCGCCCGTGGCTGAACGAACACCCCACCTCTCGCCCCTCATTCCCTTTCCCTCCCTGGAGACACCATGAGTCAAGCCGCCCACCCCATCCTGCTCACGCCCGGCCCCCTGACCACCTCGGACCGCACCCGCCAAGCGATGCTGCGCGACTGGGGTTCATGGGACGCCGACTTCAACCAGATCACGGCGCGCATCCGCAAGGAAGTGCTGAACATCGTGCACGGCACGGGCACCCACGAATGCGTGCCCCTGCAAGGCAGCGGCACCTTCTCGGTCGAAGCAGCCATCGGCACGATCGTGCCGCGCAACGGCCACGTGCTGGTGCCGAGCAACGGCGCCTACTGCCAGCGCCTGGCCAAGATCTGCAAGGTGCTCGGCCGCAAGCTCACCACCATCGACTACACCGAAGAGAAGCAGGTCTCGCCCGCCGACGTCGACCGCGCCCTCGCGGCCGACCCGAGCATCACGCACGTCGCGGTGGTGCACTGCGAAACCGGCGCGGGCGTGCTCAACCCGCTGCACGAGATCGCGCTGGTGGTCGCCAAGCATGGGCGCGGCCTGATCATCGATGCGATGAGCTCCTTCGGCGCGCTGGAGATCGATGCGCGCAAGACGCCCTTCGACGCCGTGGTCGCCGCCTCGGGCAAGTGCCTCGAAGGCGTGCCGGGCATGGGCTTCGTCGTCATCAAGCGCAGCACGCTCGAAAAGTGCGAAGGCAACTGCCACTCGCTGAGCATGGACCTGTACGACCAATGGGTCTACATGGAAAAGACCACGCAGTGGCGCTTCACGCCGCCCACGCACGTGGTGGCCGCGCTCGACACCGCCATCGCGCAGTACATCGAGGAAGGCGGCCTGCCCGCGCGCGGCGGGCGCTACACGCGCAACTGCAAGGCGCTGGTCGACGGCCTCGCCACGCTGGGCTTCCGGCCCCTTCTCGACCCGGCCATCCAGGCGCCGATCATCGTCACCTTCCACGCGCCGGACGATGCCAACTACGACTTCAAGACCTTCTACCAGGAGGTGAAGAAGCGCGGCTACATCCTCTACCCCGGCAAGCTGACGCAGGTCGAGACCTTCCGCGTGGGCTGCATGGGGCACTTCGGCGACGCGGGCATCCCGGGCGCGGTGGCGGCCATTGCCGACACGCTGAAAGCCATGGGCATCCGGCAGGTGACGGCGGCCGTCGCGGCCTGAAGCACCTGTGAGCGGACCGGCGCATTGCAGCGCCGGTCCTACAGCGAGGGGGTGATGCGCTTCGCATAATGCCCCGCATGACGGTTCTGCGCAGCGACATCCCTGCCCGCCTGGACCGCCTGCCGTGGTCGCGCTGGCACTGGCGCGTGGTGATCGCGCTGGGCGTGGCCTGGATCCTCGACGGCCTCGAGGTCACGCTGGTGGGCTCCATCGGCGCGGTGCTGGAGCGGCCAGACACGCTCGGGCTCACGGCGGGAGAAATCGGCTGGTCGGGATCGATCTACATTGCGGGCGCGGTGATCGGCGCGCTGGTGTTCGGCCGGCTCACCGACCGGCTCGGGCGCAAGAAGCTCTTCCTGCTCACGCTCGTGGTCTACACGCTCGGCACGCTGGCCACGGCCTTCTCCCCCAACTTCGCCTTCTTCGCGCTGTGCCGCTTCGTCACGGGGCTGGGCATCGGCGGCGAGTACGCGGCCATCAACTCGGCCATCGACGAGCTCATTCCGGCGCGCGTGCGCGGGCGCGTCAACCTCGCGATCAATGGCAGCTTCTGGATCGGTGCGGCGCTCGGCGCGGCGCTGAGCCTGGTGCTGCTCGATGCGCGCGTGATCGGCCCCGTGTGGGGCTGGCGCGCGGGCTTTGCGCTGGGCGCGGTGCTGGCGGTGGCCATCTTGCTGGTGCGCCGCCACGTGCCCGAGAGCCCGCGCTGGCTCATCGCGCACGGACGCGCGGATGAAGCCGAGCGCATCGTCGCGGGCATCGAGGCCGAGGTGGCGGTGCAGCACGGGCCGCTGCCCGCCGCACACGGCCACGTGATGTACACCGCCGCGCGCCAGAACAGCCCGCCGATGCGCGAAGTGGCGCGCGTGCTGCTGCGGCGCTACCCGGCGCGCAGCGTGGTGGCGACGGCGCTGATGGTGTCGCAGGCCTTTTTCTACAACGCGATCTTTTTTACCTACGCGCTGGTGCTCACGCGCTTCTACGGCGTGGCCGAAGGCCGCGTGGCGCTGTACATCTTTCCGTTCGCGCTGGGCAACGTGCTCGGGCCACTGCTGCTGGGTCCGCTGTTCGACAGCGTGGGGCGGCGCAGGATGATCGCGCTGACCTATGTGCTGGCCGGGGTGGGCCTGGCGCTCACGGGCTGGGCCTTCATGCAGGGCTGGCTCGACGCGCGCAGCCAGGCGCTGTGCTGGTCGGCGGTGTTCTTTCTTGCGTCGGCCGCGGCCAGCTCGGCCTACCTGACGGTGAGCGAGGTGTTCCCGCTGGAGATGCGCGCCATGGCCATCGCGATCTTCTATGCCATCGGCATGGGCGCCGGCGGCTTCGCGGCGCCGGTGCTGTTCGGGATGCTGATCGAGACCGGCAGCCGCGGCGCGGTGATGGTGGGCTACCTGATCGGTGCCGTGCTGGTCATCGTCGCGGGGCTGCTGGCGTTGCGCTACGCGGCCGATGCGGAACGCAAGCCGCTGGAAGAAGTGGCGCCGCCGCTGTCGTCGGAAGCGGGCGGCGAGCGGCCCTGAAGACGGCTACAGCGCGCAGGTGCGGAAGCCGAAGAAGCCGTCGTCGGCATCGGGCAGCGCGAAGCCACGGCGGCGCGGCGAGCGCAGCCGCGCACGGGTCGCGAACGAGGCGCCGCGCAGCACGCGCGCACGGCCGAAGGCGGCCACCGGATCGAACTCGCCACCGGCGCTCCACGGATCGGCCCGGAAGCCCGGCCAGGGTTGCAGCGTGCCTGCCGTCCACTCGTGCACGTCGGCCCAGCGAAAGCCGCGCCGCGCCGCCGTGTGAGCCGCGATTTCCCACTCGACCTCGGTCGCGATGCGCCGGCCGGCCCAGCGCGCCCAGGCGTCGGCCTCCCACCAGCTCAGGTGCACGGCGCTGTGGTGCCCGGCCGCGCGCACGGTGACGCCGAAGCGCTGCTGCAGCACCGAGCCACCCGTGCCGTTGCGCGACACGCCGATCTGCTCCACATGGCGCGGCCCGCGCCGGCCTTCGGTCTGCGCGGCGAGCCAGCGCCAGCCGTCGCTGTGCCACAGTTCCTCGCGGTCGTAGCCGCCGTCGTCGACGAACTCGATGTACTGGTCCCAGGTGACGGGCTGGGCGTCGATCTCGAACTCGGGCACGTCGACGCGGTGCGCCGCGCCCTCTTGCGCAAACAGGAAGCCGCTGTGCTCGGGCAGGCCGAGCTCCCAGCGTGTGGCCGGCAGCAGCAGCGGCTCGCGCGTGACGGCGGTGGGCGGCTGCTCGATGTTCAGCGGCAGGCCTAGCGTCTGCGCCAGCACCACGAGCTGTTCGCCGCGCAGGTCTTCATGGAACAGCGCCAGTCGATAGAAGTACAGGCCGGCATCGGTCTCGGCGGCGTTCTCGAGCAGCTCGAGCGTGCTTTCGAGGGTTTCGAGCAGGTAGGCCTTGGTCTGGCCCAGGCCCGGCAGGTCGGGCGACCAGCAGCGATCGGTCGCGCCCTGGGCCGGGTTCCACCAGTCGTCGGCGTCGGGGTCGATGGCGGCCAGCCGCGTGGGGCGCACGGGGCAGTCGATGCCGAAGGCGCGCTGGGTGTTGCGCCCGATCCACCATTCGGCGAACCAGCCGATGTGGCCCGCCAGCCAGACCGGCGGCACCACGCCCGGCTGCGGCGGCACGCGCATGGCTTCGCCCAACGCCTGTTCGAACAGGGACAGCAGGTGCAGCGTGTGGTTGCGCGCATCGATGAGGGCCAGCGAGAGCAGGTCGCGGCCGGCGCGGCGCATGTCGGGGGAGTCGATCGACAGGGGCGGGCTCGCCGCACCGAAGGGCGTCGAAGGCGGCGGGCTCGAAGACATGGGGCATTATGGCGACCGCCCGACAGGCCCTCTGGCGACGCGGATTCCGGGTAAACCCGAGTTTGTGTCAAGGCAATACTAAGGTTCACCGAGATACCATTGCGGGCTTTGCGCGCAGCCCCCACCAGGGGCCGGCGCTTCACCTTGGGCTTCGCGGGAGACACCCCTTGTCTGTATTCCTCAAATTCGCGGCCGTCATGGACTGGGTCAGCGAAAAACTCGGCAAATTTGCCGGCTATGCCGTTCTGGCCGCGTCGCTCATCTCGGCCGCCAATGCCTTCGTCCGGTACGGCTTCGACTTCAGCAACAACGCCTTCCTCGAGATCCAGTGGTATCTGTTCGCCGCCACCGTGATGCTCGGTGCGCCGGTGGTGCTGCGCTTCAACGAGCACGTGCGCGTGGACATCATCTACGGCAAGCTCAAGGGCCACGGACCGGTGTATGTCGACCTGTTCGGCCTGACCTTCTTCCTGCTGCCGGTGATGGGCCTGCTGACCTACCTCACCTGGCCGTTCTTCTGGAACACCTGGGTGTCGGGCGAGATGTCGGGCAACATCGGCGGGCTGATCCGCTGGCCCGCCGCGCTGCTGATGCCCGTGGGTTTCTGCACGATGTTCCTGCAAGGTGTCGCCGAGATCATCAAGCGCATCGCCTACCTGCGCGGACTGATCGAGATGAACACGCACTACGAGAAGCCGGTGCAGTGATGGCGTTCGTCGCGCTTCGCCAGACCGCCCCGACACCGCCCGCACCGCAGGACAAGTAGACATCATGCACATGGAAAATTTCGCCCCGATCATGTTCGCGGGGCTCGTGGTGATCATGCTGATCGGGTTTCCGGTCGCGTTTTCGCTCTCGGCCCTCGGCCTGATCTGCGGCTTCTTCGCCATCGAGATGGGCTGGTTCCCGGCCGGCTTCATGGCCAACCTGCCGCTCAACGTGTTCGGCATTTTGTCGAACGAGACGCTGCTGGCCATTCCGTTCTTCACGCTCATGGGGGCGGTGTTAGAGAAATGCGGG
Source organism: Variovorax sp. GW823-FHT02B07 (assembly GCF_058797695.1). Classification (NCBI taxonomy): domain Bacteria; kingdom Pseudomonadati; phylum Pseudomonadota; class Betaproteobacteria; order Burkholderiales; family Comamonadaceae; genus Variovorax; species Variovorax sp. GW823-FHT02B07. The sequence goes on along the minus strand of NZ_JBXAJX010000001.1, from coordinate 605,406 downwards.
CTCGCCGAGGACATGCTCGACTCGATGGGCCAGCTCTTCGGCCCGATCCGCGGCGGCCTGGGCTACTCGGTGATCATCGTGGGCTTCATCCTCGGCGCCATCACCGGCACGGTGGCCGGCCAGGTGATCGCGATGGCGATGATCTCGCTGCCGGTCATGATGCGCTACGGCTACAACATGCGTTACTCGACCGGCGTGCTCGCCGCCTCGGGAACCATCACGCAGCTGGTGCCTCCCTCGCTGGTGCTGATCGTCATGGCCGACCAGCTTGGCACCGACGTCGGCCAGATGTACAAGGGCGCCTGGGGCCCGTCGATCCTGCAGGTGGTGATCTTCGCGATCTACACCTTCCTGGTCTCGCGCATCCGTCCGCACTACGTGCCAGGCCTGCCCGCCACGGCGCGCACGCTGCACGGCTGGGCGCTGTGGGGCAAGTGCCTGCGCGGCATCATCCCCTCGGCCATCCTGATCTTCGCGGTGCTCGGCTCGATGGGCGGCCTGCCCTTCATGGACAAGGCCATCGCCACGCCGACCGAGGCCGGCGCCATGGGCGCGGTGGGCGCGCTGGTGCTGGCGCTCATTCACCGTCGCCTGAACTGGGCGCTGATGAAGGACGCGATGGAAGGCACCATGCGTCTCACGGCGATGGTGGTGTTCATCCTGATCGGCTCGCGCGTGTTCTCGCTGGTGTTCCAGGGCGTGGACGGCGCCAAGTGGATCGAGCACATGCTCTCGGGCCTGCCGGGCGGCCAGATCGGCTTCCTGATCGCGGTCAACATCTTCGTGTTCTTCCTGGCGTTCTTCCTCGACTTCTTCGAGATCGCCTTCATCATCCTGCCGCTGCTGGGCCCCGTGGCCCACAAGCTGGGCATCGACATGGTGTGGTTCGGCGTGCTGCTGTGCGTGAACATGCAGACCTCGTTCATGCACCCGCCCTTCGGCTTCGCGCTGTTCTATTTACGGGGCATCGCCGACACCCTGTTCAAGAACGGGGCGTTGCCCAAGAAGGTGGAGTCGCGCGACATCTACCTGGGCGCCGTGCCGTGGGTCGTGATGCAGCTGCTGCTGGTGGCCATCGTGATCTTCTTCCCGCAGACGGTGACCGTGTTCCTCGAGAAGGAAAAGGTCGTCGACATCGAGAAGGTCAACCTCGACATGCCGGTCGACCCGAACGCGCCGCCCGCCACCGACAACGGCGTGAACATGGAAGACCCGTTCGGCAACCAGAAGACGCCCGAGGAAACGCCGGCGCCGGCGGCCCCGGCGGCGGGCGAAGCTTCCAAGCCGTGAGCGACGCCCGCCCCGGCGACGCCCCGAACGACCACCCCGCAACGAACGAAGGCGGCCCGCTCGAAAGCGCCGCCTTCCCGCCGCTGCTGCGTACGCTGGCGGTGGTGCTGGTGGTCGATCTCTTCGCCTTCGCGCTGTGGAGCCTGCCGTCGCTGCGCACCACCAGCTGGTCGGCCACCAGCCTGTTCGTCTTCGGCGTGGCGGGCCTGTGCGTGATCTGGGTCGGCTACTGGATCGTCTACAGCCGCACCCGCCTCGAAGGCGACGTGCTGACGCAGACCTGGCTGTGGAACAAGCGCGTGAGCGCGCAGGACGTGGCGCAGCTCAAGCTGGTGCACATCCGCATGCTCGAGCGCGTGATCGCGCCGCGCCTGCTGGTGCGCCGGCGCTTCGGCGGCATCACCTGGTTCCATGCCTACGACCCGCAGGTGCTGATCGCGTTCGGCGAACAGGTGGCGATGCGCACGCTGCCGTCCGCGCCACCGCCCTCCCCCGAACCCGACCCCGACCCCGCGTCCAAATGAAAAAAGCCCCGCCGAAACCGGCGGGGCTTTTTTTCTTGTGAGGTGCGAAGCGCCGGGTTGCGGCGCCGCGTGCCTTACAGCTTCTGCTGTTGCATGAAGCGGTCGAAGGTGCCTTCGGTGTAGCGGAACCAGGCGTTCTGGTCGGCCAGGAACTTGGACCAGTCGCTGTAGATCTTCTTCCACTCGGGGTTGCTGTTGTTCAGGTCCGAGTAGATCTGCTGGGCCGACTTGAAGGCGGCGTTCATCACGTCCTGCGAGAACGGACGCAGCTTGGTGCCCGAGCCCACGAGCTGCTTGAGCGCGATCGGGTTCTTGGCGTCGTACTTGGCCGTCATCGTGATGTTGGCGTGTGCGGCAGCCGCTTCGACCACGGCCTTGAAATCGGCCGACAGGCTTTCCCATGCCTTGGTGTTGATGTAGAAGTCGAGCTCGGGGCCACCTTCCCACCAGCCGGGGTAGTAGTAGAACGGGGCGATCTTGTTGAAGCCCAGCTTCTGGTCGTCGTACGGGCCGACCCATTCGAGACCGTCGAGCGTGCCCTTTTCGAGCGCGGGGTACAGGTCGGCGCCGGGGATCGATTGCGGGATCACGCCGAAGGGCTCGAGCACCTTGCCGGCGAACGGGTTGGTGCGGAACTTCAGGCCCTTCAGGTCGGCGACCGACTTGATTTCCTTGCGGAACCAGCCGCCCATCTGCGCGCCCGTGTTGCCGCCCGGCAGGTTGATGATGTTGTACTTGGCGTAGAAGGCGCGCATCAGCTTCAGGCCGTTGCCTTCGTACATCCAGGCGTTCTGCTGGCGGGTGTTCATGCCGAAGGGCACGGCGCAACCCAGGCAGAAGGTCGGGTCCTTGCCGTAGAAGTAGTAAGGCGCCGTGTGCGCCATTTCGACCGCGCCGCTCTGGATGCCGTCGACCACGCCGAAGGCGGGCATCAGCTCGCCGCCCGCGTGCACGGAGATCTGGAACTTGCCGCCCGTCATGTCGCTCACGCTCTTCGAGAACACCTCGGCGGTGCCGAAGATGGTGTCCAGCGACTTGGGAAAGCTCGATGCGAGACGCCAGCGAACGGTGGCTTGCGCGTGAACCGCGGGCGCGATGCCGGCAGCCAGAACGCCCGCGATGCCGGCGTTTTTGATGAGGGAACGACGATCCATTGAATTCACTCCGAGTGCTTTGGAAAAAACAAAACGCGGCTTGTGACCGCGTCAGGGACTTTTGTGAGTCCTTTTGATTGTAAAAACGCGCTTACAGGTGGCCGGCGGGGGTTTACCCTGCGACCTCTTGTCAAACGAAGCGTTTCTTGATCGCGGCGGCAATGCCGTCGGCATCGAGGCCGATCGATGCGAGCAGCTTGGCCGGATCGCCGTGCTCGATGAAGCGGTCGGGCAGGCCCAATTGCAGCACCGGCTTCTGGATACCCGCGGCCTGCAGGGCCTCGACCACCGCACTGCCCGCGCCGCCCATGATGGCGCCCTCTTCGAGCGTGACGAGCGCGTCGTGCGTGCCCGCGACCTGCAGCAGCAACTCGACGTCGAGCGGCTTGGCCCAGCGCATATTGACCACGGTGGCATCGAGCGACTCGGCCGCCGTGAGCGCCGGGTACAGCAAGGTGCCGAACGCGAGGATGGCGATGCGCTGGCCTTCGCGCCGGACTTCGCCCTTGCCGAAGGGCAGCGCGTCGAGCGTGAGGTGCGGCGTGGTGCCGGCGCCCGCGCCGCGCGGGTAGCGCACGGCCACCGGATGGTTCTGCTCGTAGGCGCTCGTCAGCAGCTGACGGCACTCGCGCTCGTCGGCCGGGCAGGCGATGCTCATGTTGGGAATGCAGCGCAGGAACGGGATGTCGTACGCACCCGCGTGCGTGGCGCCGTCGGCGCCCACGAGGCCCGCGCGGTCGAGCGCGAACACCACGGGCAGGTTCTGGATCGCCACGTCGTGGATCAGCTGGTCGTAGGCGCGCTGCAGGAAGGTCGAGTAGATCGCCACCACGGGCTTCAGGCCCTCGCAGGCCAGGCCGGCCGCGAAGGTGACGGCATGCTGCTCGGCAATGCCGACGTCGTAGTAGCGGTCGGGGAAGCGCTTCTCGAACTCCACGAGCCCCGAGCCTTCGCGCATCGCGGGCGTGATGCCCACGAGGCGGCCGTCGTGCGCGGCCGTGTCGCACAGCCACTGGCCGAAGACCTGCGTGAAGGTCTGCTTGGCCGCCGTGGTCGACTTGACCAGCCCGACCTGCGGATCGAACTTGCCCGGGCCGTGGTAGGCCACCGGGTCGGCTTCGGCCAGCTTGTAGCCCTGCCCTTTTTTCGTGACCACGTGCAGGAACTGCGGGCCGTCCAGGTGCTTGAGGTTCTCGAGCGTGGGCACCAGCGAGTCGATGTCGTGGCCGTCGATGGGGCCGACGTAGTTGAAGCCGAACTGCTCGAACAGCGTGGCCGGCACGACCATGCCCTTGGCATGCTGCTCCAGCCGCTTGGCCAACTCGAACAGCGGCGGCGCATTGCGCAGCACGCTCTTGCCGACGCTCTTGGCGGCGGCGTAGAAGTTGCCGCTCATGAGCTGCGCGAGGTAGCGGTTGAGTGCGCCCACCGGCGGGCTGATCGACATGTCGTTGTCGTTCAGGATGACCAGCAGCTTGCAGTCGCACACGCCCGCGTTGTTGAGCGCCTCGAAGGCCATGCCGGCCGTGAGCGCGCCGTCGCCGATGATGGCCACGGCATGGCGCTTCTCGCCCTTCTGCTTGGCGGCCATGGCCATGCCGAGCGCGGCCGAGATGCTGGTCGACGAGTGGGCGGTGCCGAAGGTGTCGTACTCGCTCTCGGTGCGCTGCGGAAAGCCCGAGATGCCGCCGAGCTGGCGCAGCGTGGGCATGCGCTCGCGCCGGCCCGTGAGGATCTTGTGCGGGTAGGTCTGGTGGCCCACGTCCCACACCAGCCGGTCGTGCGGCGTGTTGAACACATGGTGCAGCGCCACCGTCAGCTCGACCGTGCCGAGGTTGGAGCTCAGGTGGCCGCCGGTGCGCGAGACGTTGTCGAGCACGCAGGCGCGCACCTCGTCGGACAGCTGCTTGAGCTGGGCCCGGTCGTACTGGCGGATCGGCGAAGGGTCGTGGAGAGTGGGAAGCAGCGGAGCCATGGAGGTGGGTTCTTTTTTCTTCTCAGCGGTCGCGGTCGACCACCATGTGGGCCAGGGCGCGCAGTGCGGCAGTGTCGGCCAGGCCGCTCTTGTTCAGCGCGGCGATGGCATCGGCAAGAAGCTGGCTCGCCTGCGCGCGCGCGCCGTCCAGGCCGAGCAGCGACACGTAGGTGGGCTTGTCGGCCGCGGCGTCCTTGCCGGCGGTCTTGCCCAGGGTTTGCGAGTCGGCGGTGACGTCGAGGATGTCGTCGACCACCTGGAACGCCAGGCCGATGGCGGCGCCGTAGTCGCGCAGCGCCGCCAGCGCGGCCGGCGACACGGTGCCGCAGGCGGCGCCCATCTCGACGCTGCCCTGCAGCAGCGCGCCGGTCTTCAGGCGGTGCATTTCGCGCAGCTGGGTTTCGTTCAGTGCGATGCCGACGCTGGCCAGGTCGATGGCCTGGCCGCCGGCCATGCCCTGGCTGCCAGCGGCGCGCGCCAGCAGGCGGCACAGCAGGGCCTGCATGGCCGCGGGCACCTCGTCGCCCTCGGGCGCGAGCAGCTCGAAGGCCAGCGCCTGCAGCGCGTCGCCCGCGAGCAGCGCGTCGGCTTCGCCGAACTTCACGTGCACGGTGGGCTTGCCGCGGCGCAGCACGTCGTTGTCCATGCACGGCAGGTCGTCGTGCACCAGCGAATAGGCGTGGATGAGTTCGGTGGCGCAGGCCGCACGCAGCGCGGCGTGGGCGTTGCCGCCGACCGCTTCATTGGCCGCGAGCACCAGCAGCGGCCGCAGCCGCTTGCCGCCGTCGAGCACGGCATAGCGCATGGCGTCACCCAGCAGCACCGGCGCATCGACGCCTACCCAGCGCGACAGCGCCGCTTCGACCGTGGCCAGGTGGGGCTCGGCCCAGCCGGCCAGCGTCTTCGCGTCCCAGGGAGTGGCGGTGGTGGGGGCAGCGGAGGTCATCGGGACGGCGCTCATTCGGCCGTCCAGGGCTTGAGGCTGCCCGCGTCGAGCACCTTGATCTGGTCCTCGACCGCCTGCAGCTTGTCGCGGCAGAAGCCGAGCAGTGCGGCGCCGCGCTGGTAGCTGCCCAGCAGCTGGTCCAGCGGCAACTGGCCCGATTCGAGTTCTGCAACCAGTTGTTCCAGTTCCTGGAGCCCGGCTTCGTAGCTGGCGGGCAGCGGCCCGGTGTCGGGCGTCGCCGCCGGGCTGGTCGTGGAAGGAGAAGGCACCTTGGGCATGCAACGAATCGTGGATGAAACGGAACATTTTAGGGCGGGGGCGCAACGAACCGCCGGGCAGCCTGTGCACGCGCGCGCGACCCTTTGCAACACCCTGTATGACGCCCGGCCATGCGAGGCAAAAACCCGGCGGGCGCAAAAATGCCCCCCGGGTACAATCCCCGCTTCCCCCGCCGGTCGCACCGGCACACCTCTTCGGGCCGTCACCCTTGCAGACGGCGCCTTCCGTTTTTTTCTTTTTTTCTCCCTGTGGGGAGCTTGGTCAGGTCCTCCATGTCTGATTTAAGTCTTCAACTGCAGCAGGCCGCGAGCCAACTTCCAGTTACCGCGTATTTCGACGAGGCCTTGTACGCCCGCGAAATGCAGAACCTTTTCGCGCGAGGGCCCCGCTACGTCGGGCACCGACTGGCCGTGCCCGAGCCGGGTGATTTCCACACCCTGCCGCAGGAACACCAGGGCCGCGCGCTGGTCCACACGCCCAAGGGCGTGGAACTCATCTCGAACGTCTGCCGCCACCGCCAGGCCCTGATCCTGCAGGGCCGGGGCCAGCTCGACGCCCAGACCGGCGGCAACATCGTCTGCCCGCTGCACCGCTGGACCTACGCCGCGAAAGACGCCCGCACCACCGGCACGCTGATCGGCGCCCCGCATTTCGACCAGGACCCGTGCCTGAACCTGCACAACTACCCGCTCACCGAATGGAACGGTCTTCTGTTCGAGAAGAACGCCGACGGCAGCGGCCGTGACGTGGCGGCCGACATGGCGGGCCTGGGCCCGCAGGCCGACCTCGACTTCTCGGGCTACGCGCTCGACCGCGTCGAGTTGCACGAGTGCAACTACAACTGGAAGACCTTCATCGAGGTCTACCTCGAGGACTACCACGTCGGCCCGTTCCATCCCGGCCTGGGCAGCTTCGTCACCTGCGACGACCTGCGCTGGGAGTTCAAGCCCGAGTTCTCGGTGCAGACGGTGGGCGTGGCCAACCGCCTGGGCCGCGCGGGCAGCCCGGTCTACCAGAAGTGGCAGGAGCAGCTGCTCAAGTACCGCGACGGCAAGCCGCCGAAGTACGGCGCGATCTGGCTCACCTACTACCCGCACGTGATGATCGAGTGGTACCCGCACGTGCTCACCGTGTCGACCCTGCACCCGGTGAGCCCGACCAGGACGCTCAACATGGTCGAGTTCTTCTACCCCGAGGAAATCGTCGCCTTCGAGCGCGAATTCGTCGAGGCCCAGCAGGCCGCCTACATGGAGACCTGCGTGGAAGACGACGAGATCGCCGAGCGCATGGACGCCGGCCGCCGCGCGCTCATGCTGCGCGGCGACAACGAAACCGGCCCCTACCAGAGCCCCATGGAAGACGGCATGCAGCAGTTCCACGAGTGGTACCGCAACGCCATGCAGCAACCACCCGTCTGACCCTCGCCTCTCTCGCCCCGCACCCGCCGGGGCTTTCTTTTTTCTGATCTGGATGTCAATCGATGCAAGCGCTGTGGATGGTGCTCGGGGCCTTTCTGTTCGCCACCATGAGCGTGGTCGTGAAGGTGGCCTCCGAATGGTTCAACAGCGGTGAGATGGTCCTGGGGCGCGGCCTCATCGGCATCGTGTTTCTCTGGCTGCTGGCGCGCAACCGCGGCACCTCGCTGGCCACCAAGTACCCCGGCATGCACGCCTGGCGCAGCACCATCGGCGTGGTGTCGCTGGGCGCGTGGTTCTACGCCATCGCCCACATGCCGCTGGCCACGGCCGTCACGCTCAACTACATGAGCAGCGTGTGGGTCGCGGCCTTCCTGGTCGGCGGCGCGCTGCTGGCCTGGGTGCCGGTGCCCGGGCGCGACGGCCGCATCGAGCGCCCGCCGCTGCAGGGCCCGCTGGTGATGACGGTGCTCGCGGGCTTTGCCGGCGTGGTGCTCATGCTCAAGCCCACGGTGGGCGGTGGTGACGGCTTCGCGGGCATGCTGGGCCTGCTGTCGGGCGTCACGGCCGCCTTTGCCTACATGCAGGTGGTGGCGCTGTCGCGCATCGGCGAGCCCGAGCTGCGCACGGTCTTCTATTTCGCGGTCGGCTCGGCCGTGGCCGGCGCCTTCGCCACGGCCGCGACCGGGTTTTCGGGCGGCAGTTCGTGGACGTGGCAGCATGCGCTGTGGCTGCTGCCGATCGGCCTCCTGGCTGCCCTCGGACAGCTGTGCATGACCCGCGCCTACGCCACCGCCAAGACCCAGGCCGGCACACTGGTGGTGGCGAACCTGCAATATTCGGGCATCGTGTTCGCGGCCTTCTACAGCGTGGTGCTGTTCGACGACCGCATCGACGCCGCCGGCTGGGCCGGCATGGCGCTGATCATCGCCAGCGGCATCGCGGCCACCGTGCTGCGCCAGCGGGCCGTGCCGAAGGCGCCGGCCGAGGAACACTGAACGCAGCAGCCACGGCACCCATCGCCGAACCATTTTTCGAAGGAGCTCCCGCCATGTACACCACCCTCATCTCCGTCGAACAACTCAGGCAGCTGCGCGAGGGCGACTCGCCCCTCATGGTGTTCGACTGCAGCTTCGACCTCATGAAGCCCGAGGCCGGCGCACAGCTGTACGCCGCCGCGCACATCCCGGGCGCGCAGTACGCCAACCTCGACACCGACCTCAGCGCCAAGCACGGCCTGCCCGGCGCGCGCGGCGACGTGGTGGTGGCGCAGGACGACGGCGTGCCCGCCTCGGGCGGGCGCCATCCGCTGCCCAGCCGCGAGAAGTTCGCGGCCTGGCTCTCGTCCGTGGGCTTCTCCAACACGATGCAGGCCGTGGTGTACGACCGCAACGGCGCCAACTACTGCGGGCGCCTGTGGTGGATGCTCAAGTGGATGGGCCACGACGCCGTGGCCGTGCTCGACGGCGGCCTGCAGGCCTGGCAGGCCGCGGGCGGCGAAGTGACCGAACGCGAGGAGCCCGCGCGCTTCCAGTCGAATTTCGTACAGGGCGAGCCGATCGCCAAACTCGTGACCACCGACACCGTGGTGCGCCGGCTCGGCCAACCTGACCAGCAGCTGATCGACGCGCGTGCCGGTGCACGTTACCGCGGCGAGGTGGAACCTCTGGACCCGATCGCGGGTCACATCCCCGGGGCCCTGAACCGGCCCTTCGCCGACAACATCGGTCCCGACGGCAAGTTCAAGCCCGCCGCGCAACTGCGCGCCGAGTTCGAAGCGCTGCTCGCGGGGCGCGATGCGGCGACCGTCGTCCACCAGTGCGGCAGCGGCGTGAGCGCCGTGCCCAACCTGCTCGCGATGCAGATCGCGGGGTTCGGGACGACCGCGCTCTATGCCGGCAGCTGGAGCGAATGGAGCAACACGCCGGGGCTGCCGACCCGGCAAGGCGCAGAACCATGATGCACACCCTGCACACCCGACTTCGACGCACGTCCTCCGGCTTCGCACTGACCGCCGCCGCGCTGTTCGCGGCCGCCATCCTTCCCGCACAGGCCCAGCAACAGCACGCGCATGTGCACGGCCAGCTCAAGCTCGACGTGGCCATCGACGGGCCCACCATCGTGATCGCCATGGAATCGCCGCTGGACAACATCGTCGGCTTCGAGCGCGCGCCCAAGACCGACGCCGAGAAGAAGACCGTCGAGGCCGCCATCGCCCAGCTGCGCGCGGCCGACAAGCTCTTCTCCATCGACCCCGCCGCCAACTGCAAGCTCGGCCCCGTCGACCTGCGCTCCGGCGCGCTCGGCCTGGGCAACCCCGACCCCGCCGAATCGAGCGGGCACGCCGACCTCGACGCCTCTTTCTCCTTCAACTGCACCCAGGCCGCTGCCGCGAAGTTCATCGACCTGAACCTGTTCTCGGCCTTCAAGGGCGCACGCCAGATCGACGTGCAGATCGCCAGTGCGCAAGGCCAGTTCAAGCGCCAGCTGAAGCGCCCGAGCGGCGCGCAGGCGGCGCAGCCTTCCCGCCTGACGCTGGGCAAGTGACAGCGTGAGCACCCTCCCGCAGGCCGAGACCACGCACTTGCGCGTCGTGCTCGCCGCCGAAGCCCTGCGCTTCACCTGGCCCGGCGTGAAGACACCCTGCATCGACATCGAGGCCCTGCGCATCACGGCGGGTGAATCCGTGTTCCTGCACGGCCCGAGCGGCTGCGGCAAGAGCACGCTGCTGTCGCTGCTGGCCGGCGTGCTGGTGGCCGACGAAGGCCGCGTCACGCTGCTGGGCCACGACTGGGCCAAGCTCTCGGGCACGCAGCGCGACCGCGCCCGCGTGGCGCACGTGGGCTACATCTTCCAGCAGTTCAACCTGCTGCCCTACCTGAGCGTGCTCGACAACGTGCTGCTGCCCTGCCGCTTCTCGGCACGGCGCGAGGCGCAGGCCGCGCGCAACGGCAGCTCGCGCGACGAAGCCGAGCACCTGCTCGACCAGATGGGCCTGGACCGCGCGCTGTGGAAGCGCCAGGCGCTGCAGCTCTCGGTGGGCCAGCAGCAACGCGTGGCCGCGGCGCGCGCGCTCATCGGCCAGCCCGAGGTCGTCATCGCCGACGAGCCCACCTCCGCGCTCGACGAAGACCGGCGCGAAGCCTTCCTCGACGTGCTGCTCACGGCCTGCGCCGTGAACCACAGCGCGCTCGTGTTCGTGAGCCACGACCAGCGCATCGCACCACGCTTCGCGCGGCATGTGCTGCTGCCGGAGATCAACCGTGCGGCGAGCAACGCGATGGCGGTGGACGCATGAGAGCTCTCTTCTCCATCGCGTGGCGCAGCGCCTGGAACCGCCGCTTCACGCTCGCGCTCACCGTGTTCTCGATCGCGCTGTCGACCTTCCTGCTGCTGGGCGTGGAGCGCATCCGCACCGAGCTGCGCGAGAACTTCGCCTCGTCGGTCTCGGGCACCGACCTCATCGTGGGCGCGCGCACCGGCTCCACGCAGCTCCTGCTGTACTCGGTGTTCCGCATCGGCGCGGCCACCAACAACATCTCGTGGAAGAGCGTGCAGGCACTGCAGGCGCACCCCGGCGTCGACTGGGTGGTGCCGCTGTCGCTGGGCGATTCGCACCGCGGTTTCTCGGTGCTCGCGACCACGCCCGAGTACTTCACGCACTTCCGCTACGGCGACCGCCAGACCTTGAAGCTGCGCGAAGGCAAGCCCTTCGATGCGCTGTTCGATGCCGTGGTCGGCGCCGAGGTGGCCGACAAGCTGGGCTACCACGTGGGCCAGAAGATCACCCTGGCGCATGGCAGCGGCGAGCTCAACGTGGCCGAGCATGCCGACAAGCCCTTCACCGTGGTGGGCGTGCTCGCGCGCACTGGCACGCCGGTCGACCGCACGGTGCACATCGGCTTGGCGGCCATGGAAGCCATCCACCTCGAATGGGTGGGCGGCGCGCCGATGCCGGGCGTGAAGATTCCGGCCGAGCAGGTGCGCAAGTTCGACCTCACGCCCAAGAACGTGACGGCCGCGCTCGTGGGCCTGAAGAACCGCGCCGCCGTGTTCGGCGTGCAGCGCTGGATTTCCACCTACACCGGCGAACCGCTGATGGCCATCCTGCCGGGCGTGGCGCTCGACGAGCTGTGGAGCGTGATCGGCATCGGCGAGAACGCGCTGCTGCTGATGTCGGCACTGGTCGCGCTCGTGAGCCTGGCGGGGTTGGTGTCGGTGGTGATGGCGGGCCTGAACGAACGCCGCCGCGAGCTCGCCGTGCTGCGCGCCGTGGGCGCGGGCCTGCGCCATGTGCTGGCGCTGCTGGCGCTCGAAGGCGCACTGGTCACCGTGCTGGGCGTGCTGCTGGGCGTGACGATGGCGGTGCTCGGCATCGCCCTGCTCTCGCCATGGCTGCAGGCGCAGTTCGGGCTGACGCTGAGCCTGTCCGAACCTACACTGAACGAATGGCTGCTGACGGCGAGCCTGCTGGTCGCCGGCTGGCTCGCGAGCCTGCTGCCCGGCATCCGGGCCTACCGCCTGTCGCTGGCCGACGGCCTTTCTCCGAGAATCTGACCATGACGAAGACCTCCACACCCCGCGTGCTCACCGCCCTGTCGATGCTGCTGGCCGGCGCCTGCCTCGCAGCCGCCGCCTGGGCCGCCGAGCCCGCACCGAAGGACACCACGGCAACCAACCCGCTGGGCGGCAAGCCGGCCGCCGCCGCGCCGCAGGCCGCGGCGGGCCAGCCGCGCCAGATCAGCTGGGAAGAGCTGGTGCCCAAGGACTGGGACCCGGCCAAGGCCTTCAAGGGCATCGACCTGAGCACGCTCGACGACGGCGACCCGCGCGCCAACGAGCTGCTGATGAAGATGCAAGAAGTGTCGAACAACGCGCCCACCAACCCCGCGCTCAACGGCGTGGAAGTGAAGATCCCCGGCTTCATCGTGCCGCTCGAAGAGGCCAAGGGCGAGGTCACCGAGTTCCTGCTCGTGCCCTACTTCGGCGCCTGCATCCACACGCCACCGCCGCCGGCCAACCAGATCCTGCACGTCATTCCGCAGAAGGGTGCCAAGTTCCGCGCCATGGACACCGTGTGGGTCACCGGCAAGCTGCAGACGCTGCGCAACGACTCGATGATGGGCGTGAGTGGGTACCACGTGAAGGCCAGCAGCGTCACCAAGTACTCGGGCGGCGCCAAGTAACGACTTAGAGGTCTTTCCCCGGGCGATCGCCACGTCGCCCGGTGGTCTCGTGGTCCTGCGCCGACAGCACAGGCGGCGCACCGCCGACACAGACCGTTGCATCCGGGGCGCAGGCTGTGTCATCGCCTGCTCTGGCCCGCCGTTGAAGGAGTTCCGGGCACCCTGCCGGCGTCTTCAGGACATGCCAGATGACACCCTCTCCCCACCGCCCCCTCCTTCAGCGGCGCCTCATGGCTTCGCTGTGCGTCGCAGCCTTGTTCGTTGCGGGCTGCGACAAGCCCGCAGCACCGCCTCCCGCCGCTGAAGCACCGGCCACCCAGGCACCAACCCCCGCGCCCGTCGCCGCGCCGGTGCCCGCCGCCTACACGCCGCCTTCGGCCGAGCAGCTCTACCAGCTGGTCGCGCCGATTGCGCTGTACCCCGACAAGCTCGTCGCGCAGATCCTGGCCGGCGCCACCTACCCCGATCAGATCACCGCGGCCCACGGCTGGCTGCAGCAGAACCCCACGCTCAAGGCCGGCCCGCTCGCCGACGCCGCCAACCAGCAGCCGTGGGACCCGAGCGTGAAGTCGCTCACCGCATTCCGGCCCGTGATGGACCAGATGGCCGGCAACATCGCGTGGACCACCTCGCTGGGCAAGGCCTACTACAACGACCCGGCCGACGTGATGAACGCGATCCAGGTGATGCGCCAGCGCGCGTCGAAGGCCGGCCGCCTCAAGAACAACGACAAGCTGCGCGTGGCGCGCGCCGCAACGCCGCCCAACTACACGCCCGCGCCCGACATGCAGCCGATGTACGCGGGCCCTCTGGTGATCGAGCCGCCCGAGGAACTCATCACCATCGAGCCCGTGCAGCCCGACGTGGTGTACGTGCCGCGCTACGACCCGCAGGTCGTGTACGACACGCCCGTGGCCGTCTACCCCGGCTATGCCTATGCACCGCCGCCGGTGGTGGTCGAGCCCGGCTACAGCCGCGGCCAGGTGGCCGCGGTGGGCGCGCTGGCCTTCGGCAGCGGCGTGATCGTCGGCTCCGCACTGGAGCGCCACGGCTGGGGCTGGAACGCCTGGAACATGAACTGGGGCGCACCGCGCTGGCGCGACCGCGCGGCACCGCCGCCCCCGCCCTACCGGCCCGCGGTGGTCTACAACAACAGCACGTATGTGTCGCGCTCGACCACGGTGGTCAACAACGTGCGCAACGTCTACAACAACAACTACGCAGGCGATCGCAGCGGCCCGCCGACCGGTGCGGCGGCATGGCAGGCGGCGCAGCAGCAAGAGCAGCTGCAACAACAGGCGCGTGCCCAACAGCAGCAACAACAAGCGCTGATGCAGCAGCAGGCAGCCCAGAACCAGGTGCGCGAGCAACAGCAGGCGCAACAGGAACAGGCTCGGCGCCAGCAACAGGTGCAGCAGGAACAGGCCTTGCGCCAGCGCCAGGACCAGCAGGAGCAAGCCCGTCGACAGCAGATGCAGCAGCAACAAGCGGCACAGAACCAGCAACGTCAACAACAGGCGCAGCAAGAGCAGGCACGGCGTCAGCAGCAGATGCAACAGGACCAGGCTCTGCGCCAACGCCAGGATCAGCAGGAACAAGCCCGTCGCCAGCAGATGCAGCAACAGCAGGCCACGCAGGACCCGCAGCGTCGACAACAGGCCCAGCAGGAGCAGGCACGGCGCCAGCAGCAAGCGCAGCAGGAACAGGCACTGCGTCAGCGGCAAGACCCGCAAGAGCAAGCCCGTCGCCAACAGATGCAGCAACAGCAGGCCACGCAAGACCAGCAACGTCAACAACAGGCGCAGCAGGAACAGGCACGACGTCAGCAGCAAGCGCAACAGGAGCAGGCCCTGCGTCAACGCCAGGACCCGCAGGACCAAGCCCGTCGCCAGCAGATGCAGCAGCAACAGCAGGCCCAGCAAGAGCAGGCGCGTCGCCAGCAGCAAGCGCAGCAACAGGAACAGGCGTTGCGCCAGCAACGCCAGGACCAGCAGGAGCAGGGCCGGCGCCAACAGATGCAGCAGCAACAGGCACAACAGGAACAGCTACGTCGCCAGCAGGAACAGCAGCAGGCCCAGGCCGCCCAGCAACAGCAACGGCAGGCGCAGCAGGAACAGGCCCGGCGCGCGCAGCAGATGCAGCAGCAGGCTCAACAGGAACAGGCCCAGCGAGCGCAGCAGATGCAGCAACAGGCTCAACAGGAGCAGGCCCGTCGCCAGCAGCAGCAGCAGCAGCAGCAGCAGCAGCAACAGCAACAGCAACAGCAACAACAGGCACAGGCGCAAGCGGCGCAACAGCAACGCCAGGCCCAGATGGAACAGGCGCGCCAGATGCAGATGCAACAGCAGCAAGCCGCCCAGGCCCAGCAACGCCAGCAGCAGGAGCAGATGCAGCGCCAGCAGATGCAGCAACAACAGCAGGCGGCGCAGAACCAGGCCCGCCAGCAGCACCAACAGGAACAGATGCAACGCCAGCAGGCGCAACAGCAGCAGGCCCAGGCGCAGGCCGCAGCGGCGGCAGCTGCCGCCCATCGCCGCCGCCCGGGCGATCCCAACGCACCGCAGTGAACCCGCGGCCCCTGCCTTGGGCGCACTGCGCGCTACAGACTCAGTTCTTGCCGATCTCGGTCAGCAGCCGCGTCACGAGGTACAGGCGCGGCACGATCGAGTCGACCTCGATGTACTCGTCGCGCGCGTGGTAGCCGAAGCCCGCGAGGCCGAAGCTCTCGACCACCGTGGCCTTGCCCGAGCGGCCCGCGAAGCCCGCGTCGGTGCCGCCGCCGGTCATCGGCGTCAGCGCCAGTTCGCGGTCGAGTTCCTTGTAGATCGCCTGCGCCTTCTCGGCCAGCGCGCGGCCCTTGGCGCCCGCGACGAAGGCCGGGCGGCCCACCTCGACCTTCACCGTGGTCTCGGTGTCGGGAATCAGCTTGCCGCTGGCGATCTTGGCCTGCAGCGCCTCGGTGAGTTTCTTCTCGGCACCAGGTTGCGTGATGCGGATGTCGCCCAGCGCCTGCGCCTTCTCGGTGATCTGGTTGATCGGGCCGGTGGCGCGCGCCACGGTCCAGTTCAGCGTCACGCCGGGGATGTCCTTGGCGAGGTCCTTGGTCTGCAGCATCTGGTACGACAGCTCGTACAGCGCGTTGCGGCCCAGCTCGGGCGCAGCGCCGGCGTGCGCCGCGCGGCCCTTCACCTCGAGCGTGGCCTGCGCGATGCCGGCCGCGCCGAGCAGCAGCGACTCGCCCTTGGCCACCGCCTTGGCGGCCGTCGGCTCGAAGGACAGCACCGTGTCGTGCAGGTCGGCCGTGGTGGCGATGAGTTCGCCCGAGCCCACCGAGCCCACCTCTTCGTCGGGGTTCACGAGCACCGTGAGCGTGTCGTAGTCGCGCCAGCCCGCGTCGGCCAGGATCTTGAGCGACGCCATCATCACCGCGAGGCCACCCTTGTCGTCGGCGATGCCGGGGCCGTAGATGCGATTGCCGTCCACCTTGTAGGGCTGGCTGTTCAGGATGCCCGGCGCGTACACCGTGTCCATGTGGCCTTGCAGCATGATCTTGCGCTTGCCCGTGCCCTTGATCGTGCCGATGACGATGTCGGCGCCCGCGCCGGCCGAGGCCTTGCGGCGCTCCGTCTTGAAGCCGGCCGCCTTCAGGCGCCCTTCGATCACGTCGGCCATCTTCATCAGGCCCTCGACGTTCAGGCTGCCCGACTCGATGGACACCATCTCCTTCAGGTTGTCGATGACGGCGGGCTGCGCCTTCTCGGCAGCGGCCAGGAGCTTCGCATCGGGCGCCGCCTGCGCGGTGGCCACGGCGCCGAGCGCCAGGCCGCAGGCCAGGGCGACGGAACGCAGGGAGAAGAAAGACGAGGTACGCATGGTCATGAGAGTCTCTTTTCCTGGAGTGATTGGCGGGCGCCAGCATAGCGACATGGCGGGCGAAACGGTGCAAATCGGCGACAGCGCCCGGGTGGCGGTTTACAGTGCGCCGCATCCTTCCACACGCCGCTGATCCAAGACCATGAGCCTCGCGAACGACGCCAGATTCTGGGACCGCAGCTCGCGCCGCTACGCGAAGAGCGCCATCGCGGACGAGGCCGGCTACGCGCGCACGCTCGAGCGGACCCGCGCCCTCTTCAAGCCCGACGCGCGCGTGCTCGAACTGGGCTGCGGCACCGGCACGACGGCCCTGCGCCTCGCGGCCCACGTTCGCGCGTACCTGGCGACGGACATCGCCGAAGGCATGATCGCCATCGCCGAAGAGAAACACGCCGCCGCCCCTGTGCCCGGCCTGGCGTTCCGCGTGGCGACCGCCGAGACGCTGGCTCCGGGCGAAGGCCCCTTCGACGGCGTGCTGGGCTTCAACTACCTCCACCTGGTGCGCGACCTGCCCGGCACGCTGCGCCGCATCCACGCCCTGCTCGCACCCCAGGGCCTGCTCGTCTCCAAGACGCCCTGCCTCGGCGACATGACCCCGCTGCTGCGGCTGGCCTTGCTGCCCGCGATGCGCGCGATCGGGCTGGCGCCGCATGCCGGCGTGTTCCGGGCGGCAGAACTCGGGGCGCATCTGCAGGCGGCCGGCTTCGAGATGCTTGCCAGCGAGAACCACGCGACGAAGGGTGGCGAGAACCGCCCCTTCATCGTGGCGCGCAAGCGGTGACCTGCACTTCGGCGCGTGGCGTCGCCCTGCCCCGATCCGCTACCATCCGGGCCGCGGTGCAAGCCGCGCCCGGGCCCGCGGGAAGGGTTGAACCCACTTGCCTTCTTCATGACGATCCACAGCCTTTTGTGCAGCCGGATTTGCGGGTCATCGGCGCCTGATGCACGGAGGTTTCCATGAAGCGCATTCCCGCCCGGCCCGACATCGGCCACCTGAAGAAGCAAGCCAAGGAACTGCTTGCCCTCTACCGAAGCAACGACCCCGAGGCCTTTCACCGATTTCGTAGCGCTCTGCCGGCTGCGTCGGGCAAGACCGATGCCGCTTTGGCAGCCCAGGGCTTGCGCCTGCACGATGCCCAGTCGTGCGTGGCGCGCGAGTACGGCTTCGCGTCGTGGGCCGACCTGCAGGGCTTTGTCCTCGCCCGCAGGGCGCAGGCCGATGACCCGGCCCAAGCAGTGCTCCATTGGCTGCGCCTCGTGTACGCAGGCGACATCACCGGCGGCACGAACCGCGCACGGCCCGCGGTGGCCTTGCGCATGCGCGACGAGAACGCCGCCCTGGTGGCGGGTGGCGACCCGTGGGTGGCCTGCGCCATCGGCGACGAAGCCGCGCTGCGCCACGCCACCGCGCAAGACCCGGCATGG
Organism: Variovorax sp. GW823-FHT02B07; assembly: GCF_058797695.1. Taxonomy (NCBI): domain Bacteria; kingdom Pseudomonadati; phylum Pseudomonadota; class Betaproteobacteria; order Burkholderiales; family Comamonadaceae; genus Variovorax; species Variovorax sp. GW823-FHT02B07. Next base: position 587,339 of record NZ_JBXAJX010000001.1, on the reverse strand, counting down.
GTCCATCGCGCGGGCGGCCCGCTGCAACTGCCGCCGCTCGTCGCCGTCACGCACTCCGGCCTGATGCGACTGCCCGGCCATCGCGAACGCCTGCACGCGTGCGCGAAGTTCCTGCTCGACGCCGGCGCCTCTCCCGATCAGTCCGCCGGCAACCGCTGGCCTCCCGCATCGCTCGAAGCGCCCGCCGACACCGAGCGGCTTTCCGCGCTGTACGGCGCGGCCGGGCAGAACCACGACGCTGAGCTGACGAAGCTGCTGCTCGACGCCGGCGCCGATCCGAACGACGGCGAATCGCTGTACCACTCGCTGGACCAGCCCGCCTGCACGAAGCTGCTGCTGGAAGCCGGCGCGCGCGTGACAGGTTCGAACGCGCTGTACCGGGTGCTCGACCTGGACGACGTCCAGACGCTGCGCCTCCTGCTCGCACACGGCGGCGACGCGAACGAACCGCCGCAGGGCCCACCCATCTCGGACTGGGGTTCGCCGCTGCTGTGGGCCCTTCGCCGCCGCCGTTCGCCCGCACACATCGAGGCCTTGCTGGCCGCCGGCGCGCGACCGGACGTGTTCACGCAAGACGGCACGCCCGCGCACACCATCGCCCTGCGCTTCGGGCTGACCGAGGTCGCACAGCTGCTGCAGGCCGCGAGCGGCGACCCGGCGCCACTCCCCACCAGCGAGGCCTTCATCGCAGCCTGCGCGCGAGGCGACGAAGCCACGGCGCGAGCGCTGCAGGCGCGGCACCCTGGCCTCATCGGCGCGCTCGACCCCACACAGCTTCGCCTGCTGCCGGAACTCGCAGCCCAGGGCTGCAGCGATGCAGTGAAGGCGATGGTCACGCTCGGCTGGCCCCTCGAAGTCCGTGGCGGCGACTGGGACGCCTCGGCGCTCAACCACGCCGTGTTCTGCGGCGATGCGGCGCTCACCCGGTTCCTGCTTGCACACGGTGCCGACTGGCAGGCGCCGCACGGCTTCGGCGACAACGCCTGCGGCACCTTGTCGTGGGCCTCGCTGAACGAGCCCGTCGAAGGCGGCGACTGGGTCGGTTGCGCCCAGGCCCTGGTGGCCCACGGCATGCCTGCTGCGCGGCCCGACCCGCAGGACGCGAACGGCGTGTTCCTCGGTGCGCGGCGCAGCGTGTTCTCGGACGAGGTCACGGACTTCCTGCTGGGCGCATCGATGGCGTGAAGCGGGACGGTGCCGCGCGCTCAGCGCACCACCATCGCCCCGAACACCACGATCAACAAGGCCAGGTAGACCTTGGCGTGGATGCGGTCCGGAATGCGCCCGATCCACAGTGCGGCGACGCGGATGCCGATCCACGAACCCACCACGAGCGCCGCCGCCGCGCGCACGTCGACATACCCCACATGCCACGGCCCGAACGCCGGCGTCGAGGTGGCGGACAGGGCCACGTAGGTGGCCGTGCCCGCCAGCGCGACCGGCAGGGACAGCGGGTTCGCCATGGCCGTCGCGCGACTCATCTCGATGCCGCGACGGCGCATGAGCGGCACCGTCATCACGCTGCCGCCGACGCCGAGGAACGCGGCAATCCAGCCGATCGCCAGGCCCGACAGCGTCGTGGCCGCGAGAGAGGGCGCCGCCTTGCTCGCCACGATCGGCGAAAGAAAGCCGGGGCGCAGCCAGCAGTCCACGATGGTCAGCGCGAGGTACGCCGCAAACGCCCAGCGCAGCCATTCCCCGTGGACCGCGGTGGCGGCCAGCGCCCCCAGCACCGCACCGGCACCGATGACGCCCAGCAGCGGCCGGATGTGCGACCAGTCCAGCGTCCCTGCACGCTGATGGCGCCACGTGGCCAGCAACGCGCCGAAGACCATCACGCAGGTGGACGTGGCCACCGCGATCTGCATGGCCGACTGCCCGACGGCGCTGTCGGCCGCGTTCAGCTGGGACAGCAGCTGGTAGAGCAACGGGACCACGACGAATCCACCGCCGAAACCGAACAGCACGGTGGTGACGCCCGTCAGGCATCCGCACACCACCAACATCACATACAGCGACACAAGGCACTCCATCGACACGGAAAGAAGCCTTGAGGCTAGAGTTCGAGGGGCTGGCGCGCTTGCGATGTTCGGTCAACAATATTTGCGTTCCGGCCAACCCACCGACCCGCTGCCGTGCGCAACCAGTCCCTCGACACCCTCGACCCCACGCCCCGCGCCGTGCTGGCCATCGGCACCGACTACGCGCCGGGCACCCTGCTCGAAATGCACAGCCACCGCCGTGCCCAGTTTCTCTACGGCGCGACCGGGCTGATGGAGGTGGGCACGGACGACGGCGCCTGGGTCGTGCCGCCGCACAGCGGCGTCTGGATTCCGGCCGGCAAGCCGCACCGGGTGCGGATGGTGGGCGTCAGCACGCGCAGCCTCTACATCGAGCCGGCCGCCGCGCCGCGCGGCGGTCCGCAGTGCGAGGTGCTGGCCGTGTCGCCGCTGCTGCGGCAGCTGTTGATCGAGGCCATCGACGTGCCGGCGCTGTACGACGAACGCGGCCGCGACGGCCTGTTGATGTCGCTGGTGCTGAAAGAAGTCGGCCGCGCGGCGGCCCTGCCCTTCTTTGCGCCGCTGCCGGGCGAGCCGCGACTGGCGGCGCTGTGCATCGCCTTCCTACACGCGCCCGACGTGCGCACCTCGCCCCTGGCCTGGGCGCAGCAGCTGCACCAGAGCGAACGCACCTTCAGCCGGTTCTTCCGCCAGCACACCGGGATGGCGTTCGCCGAGTGGCGCAGCCAGGCCTGCCTGCTCTCGGCCATGGCCCAGCTGGCGATGGGCCGGCCGGTGACCGCGGTGGCGCTTCAGCTGGGCTACGACAGCCCGGGCGCCTTCTCCACCATGTTCCGCAAGCGGCTGGGGCAGAAGCCTTCGGCGTTCATCGCGGCCTGAGGCGCAGGTTCTCGCTCGCGGCGATGCATGGCATCCTTCGCCTGCTTGCCACCGATTCACAGGGAGTGAAACCAATGAAGCCTCGTCTGCCCGAGCACCGCGCCGTGCTGGCACGCCACCTTGTCGCATTCGCTTGCGCAGCGGCGACCTTGCTGACTGCAGTTGCCACACACGCCGCCGACACCTGGACCGAGATCGCCACCACCCCGCGCAAGCAGGTCCTGCTGCAGCGCGATTCGATCAAGCCGCATGGCGATGCCGTGGAAGCATGGACGCTCTACCGCTACGACGAACTGCAGACCGACGTGGGCAAGACCCCGTTTCGCACCTCGCGCTATCTCTACGACTACGACTGCAAGGGCCGGCGTGAAAAGATGCGCCGCGTCGTCAGCCACAACGGGCCGCTGGAAGTGCACGACATCGACCTCGCCCGGCGCAGCGAGTGGAAGGCCGTGGGCGGTCCGACCACGGTGAGCGGGATCGTGTTCAAGCACGTGTGCGCGAAGGCGCGTTGACCGAAAAGACGCACGGGCGCCTTCCAGCAACGTGAAGAGGGTCTGAGGGCCTCACGTTGCCAGCAGGAACTGCCACTGCTACGATGCCCTTCCGCGGGAAAACAGCCTCCCGCGCTGCAAAGCAAGACGGTGTCCCGTCCAAGCGCTGGTGACCCTCAACGGAGTTTTCCGTGGACACCGCCTTGCCTGACGCCTCCTCTGCGCTTCCTGCGCCTCCCACGCCCATTTCCTTTGCCGAAGCGTTTCGCTTCTGGCTCAAGCTCGGCTTCATCAGTTTCGGCGGGCCCGCCGGGCAGATCGCGATCATGCATGCGGAGCTGGTCGAGCGGCGGCGCTGGATCAGCGAGAAGCGCTTCCTGCATGCGCTGAACTTCTGCATGCTGCTGCCCGGCCCCGAAGCGCAGCAGCTGGCCACCTACATCGGCTGGCTCATGCACCGCACGCGCGGCGGCCTCGTGGCCGGCGCCCTGTTCGTGCTGCCCTCGCTGTTCATCCTCATCGCGCTGTCGTGGGTCTACCTGCGCTTCGGCAACGTGCCCGTAGTGGCCGGCATCTTCTACGGCATCAAGCCGGCCGTGACCGCGCTGGTGCTGCATGCGGCGCACCGCATCGGCAGCCGCGCGCTGAAGAACCGGTGGATGTGGGGCATCGCCGCCGCGGCCTTCGTCGCCATCTTCGCGTTCGATGCGCCGTTTCCGGCGATCGTGCTGGCGGCCGGCCTGATCGGCCACTTCGGCGCGCGACGGGCGCCCGAGGTGTTCGCACTCGGCGGCGGCCATGGCAGCGCGCAACAACACTACGGCCCGGCGCTGATCGACGACGACACGCCCACGCCGGCGCACGCGCGCTTTTCACGCGCGCACCTGCTCAAAATTCTGGGCATCGGCCTGGGCCTGTGGCTGCTGGCCGTGGGCGTGCTCGTCGCGACCCAGGGCCTGCACGGCACGCTCACGCAGATGGGGTGGTTCTTCACCAAGGCCGCGCTGCTGACCTTCGGCGGCGCCTATGCCGTGCTGCCCTACGTGTACCAGGGGGCCGTCGAGCAGTACCACTGGCTTTCAGGCGCGCAGATGATCGACGGGCTGGCGCTGGGAGAGACCACGCCGGGTCCGCTCATCATGGTGGTGGCCTTCGTCGGCTTTGTCGGCGGCTGGCTGACGCAGGTGCTGGGGCCCGACTCGCTGTTCCTCGGCGGCGCGCTGGCAGCGACGGTCGTCACCTTCTTCACCTTCCTGCCCTCGTTCGTCTTCATCCTGGCGGGCGGGCCGGCCATCGAGGCCACGCACGGCCGGCTGGGCTTCACGGCGCCGCTGTCGGCGATCACCGCGGCGGTGGTGGGCGTGATCCTGAACCTGGCGCTGTTCTTCGCGTACCACGTGCTCTGGCCGCACGGTTTCGCAGGCCGCTTCGACGCGATCTCGGCGGTGATGGCCGTGGCCGCGGCCGTCGCCCTGTTCCGCTTCAAGGTCGGCGTGATGACGTTGCTCGGTGCCTGCGCGGCCATCGGGTTGGCGCTCACGTGGCTGTCTGCCCTGCCGCGCTGAAGGAGTTCCCATGGACGCCCGGCCCCAACCATTGCCCTTCGATCCCGCCACGCTGCGTGGCTTGTCGCAGAAGCTTCTGAACAGCCATCACCAGAACAACTATGGCGGCGCCATCAAGCGCCTCAACGCCATCCGCGCGCAGCTCGCCACGGCATCGTTCACCGCCATGCCCGGCTTCGCGCTCAACGGCCTCAAGCGCGAAGAGCTCATCGCCAGCAACTCGATGCTGCTGCACGAGCTGTACTTCGCATCGCTCGGCGGCGACGGCCGGTCGATGGAGCCCGCGATGGCGCTCGCCCTGGCGGCAAATTTCGGCAGCGTCGATCGATGGCGCGAGGAATTCGCAGCGATGGGAAAGGCGCTTGGCGGCGGCTCGGGCTGGGTGCTACTCACCTTCCAGCCGCGCGAGGGCACGCTGGTCAACCAATGGGCTGCTGACCACACCCATGCGCTGGCGGGCGGCATGCCGCTGCTGGCGCTGGACATGTACGAGCACGCCTACCACCTGGACCACGGCGCCGCCGCCGGTGCGTACGTCGATGCCTTCATGGCCAACATCGACTGGGCCCCGGTGTACGCGCGCTACCAGCAGGCGGTGCACGCCGCCAGCGAACCCTTCGGCGCGGCGCAGGACGACGTGGCCGGCTCGATGCTGCTCGACGTGCGCCGTGCCGGCGTGTTCGCGCAGGCCGCGTCGATGATCCCCGGCGCCCGCTGGTGCGACCCGGCCGCGGTCGATCGCTGGGCCGCCGAACTCCCGGCCGACCGCGCGCTGGTCGTCTACTGCGTGTACGGCCACGAGGTGGGGCGCAGCACGGCCCTGCGGCTGCGCGCCGCGGGCCTGGATGCCCGTTATCTGCGCGGCGGCATCGACGGCTGGCAGGCCGCCGGCCGTCCGCTCCAGCCCAAGCCTGCCGACCCAGGAGCCACGTCATGAAATGGATCACCCGCGAACGCCCGAAGATCGACCGCATTGCCTGCCCGTGGCTGATCCTGCGCTTCATCGACCGCGAGGCCGAGTTTCTCTACGTGCCGCCGGCGGACGTGCTGGCCATGGCGCAAAGCACCGGCGCCACGCCCTACGACATTCCGGGCGTGGAGATGAGCCACGTCGGCGAGCGCTGCAGCTTCGACGCCTTCCTCGCGAAGTACCGGCTCACCGAGCCTGCGCTGCACCAGCTGGCCGACATCGTGCGCGGGGCGGACACCTCGCGGCTCGACCTCACGCCGCAGTCGGCAGGGCTCTACGCGATCTCGCTGGGCCTGTCGCGCGTGTTCGCCGATGACCACGCCATGCTGCAGCACGGGCTCGTGATGTACGACGCGCTCTATGCCTGGTGCAGCGAGGGCCGTGGCGAGACGCACAACTGGCCGCCGAAGATGCCGGGTTGAAACGGATCGACGAACGACTGACGAACACGGATGACGATGGCCTGCCTTGCCGGAAGCACGCTAACATTTCGCCCGGCTCCGCCGCACCACCCGGGTCGGACCCTTGAACGCACAGCGACAACCCAGGGTGTCACCGCAAATGGAGCGTCCCGATGTGGAGCATCCTGGCCGACCTTGTCGTCGGCATCTTTGATTTCGTTCTCGATGTCCTGCTGTTCCGCGGCCTGCGCCGCAAGCACGGCCAGCGCCACCGCAGCATGACGGAAGACACCGTCGAGGTCGCGCGCTTCGATTTCGTCACGCTGACTTTCATCGCGCTGATCAGCGTCGGCTTGATGCTGATCCTGGCGATCGGATTCGATGTGCCGGCGGGCTGGAGCGTGGGCATCGGCATCACCGTCGGCGCAATCTGGGGCCTCTGGCGGTATGCCCAGCTGGTTCGTGAATGAGTTAGTGATGAACGCATGAAGCACTCAAGAGGGTCAACGATGCAGGGCACGACTCGTTTCGCACGCCTGGTCACCGGGGTTTCGATCGCAGCGGCCGCCTTGCTGATCGCCAGTTCCGCGGCAGCACAGTCCCTCGCCTGCAACGGCTACCTCGTCGGAAAAGGGGCGTCGCCCGCGACCTTGCTCCAGACCTGCGGCGAGCCGGTCTACCGGCAGATGGTCTGCGTGCCGATGGTGCAGCTGGGCTGGGTGCTCACGCCCTATCGGCCGGGCAGCCCCGAGGCGGTGCTGGCCAATCAATGCGTACCGATGGAAGAGTGGACCTACGACCGCGGGCCGGGCACCTTCTTCGGCATCGTGCGCATCTACAACGGCACCATCGAATCGGTGCGCGACGGGGACCGCGGCCGTTAGGGGGTCGACCGATCGGCGCGCCCGAAACGCCCGGCAACATCTCCGGTACCCACTACAGGGGAGGACGCCCGCGCAACGGCGTTGACGACGATGCCTGGCAGGGCCACCATGGCCCATCGTCCCCGTCACGCATGCCCAAACAGGCAACGGACTCGTTGGAGCAAGGGAGCAGGCCCGCTCTGTTCAGAGCTTTCAAGGAGTTCCCATGGCCGACGAAAGCGACAAGGTGTTCGCGGGTTCGATCCCGACGTTCTACGACACGCTGATGGTCCCCCTGATCTTCGAGGGCTACGCCGTCGACGCGGCCGCCCTGGTCGCTGCGTTCTCGCCCGGTGCGGTGCTGGAAACGGCGGCCGGCAGCGGCGCGGTCACGCGGATGCTGGCACCCCAGCTCGGCGCCGGTGCGCGCTACGTGGTGACCGACCTCAACCCCGCCATGCTCGACTACGCCGTCACGCGGCAGGCGAGGGACAACCGCATCGAATGGCGGCAGGCCGACGCGCTCGCCCTGCCGTTCGAGAACGCCTCATTCGATGTGGTCCTGTGCCAGTTCGGCGCCATGTTCTTCCCGGACCGTGTCGCCGGCTACAGCGAGGCGCGCCGCGTGCTCAAGCCCGGCGGGCGCTTCGTGTTCAGCGTCTGGGACCGCATCGAAGACAACGCCTTCGCCGACGACGTCACCCGCGCCGTCGCCACCGTGTTCCCGGACGACCCGCCGCGCTTTCTCGCGCGCACGCCGCACGGCTACCACGACGTCGCACAGATCCGCGACGACCTGCGCCGCGCGGGGTTCACCGACATCGAGGTCCAGACGCACGAGAAGCTGAGCCGCTCGCCCTCGGCACGCGAGGTGGCGGTGGCCTACTGCCAGGGCACGCCGCTGCGCAACGAGATCGAGGCGCGCGATGCGAGCCTGCTCCAGCTCGCGACCGACCGCGCGGAGGAGGCGATTGCCAGCCGGCATGGCGCGGGGCCGGTGGCTGGGAAGATCCAGGCGCACGTCATCGTGGCGACGGGCTAGAAAGGCACTACGTCCGCAGGATCTTCTCGATCGCCTTGCCCTTGGCCAGCTCGTCGACCAGCTTGTCCATGTAGCGGATCTTCTGCATCAGCGGGTCTTCGACTTCCTCGACGCGCACGCCGCACACCACGCCCTTGATCAGCGCGCGGTTCGGGTGCAGCGCCGGGGCCTGCGCGAAGAAGGTCCTGAAATCGTTCTGCTGTTCGATCTGCTGCTGCAGCCCCGCCGCGTCGTAGCCGGTGAGCCAGCAGATGAGCTGATCGACTTCGTCTTTCGTGCGTTGCTTGCGTTCCGCTTTCTGGACGTACATCGGGTACACCTTGGCGAACGGCATCGCGAAAATCTTGTGCTCGGACATCGTCATGTCTCCTTCAAGTCGGGCCGCAGGCTGACGCGGGCGCTCAGCCCTTGCGGCCACCTGCGGTCTTCTTCACCGCCACAGTCTTGCGCGCCGGCTTCATCGCAGGCGCCTCGCGCGCCGACTTCATGTGCCCGCTCTCCCCCGAGGTCATGCCCACGATCTTCGCGAGCTGGCGGCTCACGCTCACGTAGGCGTGGCCGAGGCGGCTGTCGAAGTACAGCGAGTCGCCGCGCGCCAGGCGCACCACCTCGCCGTTGTCGAAGTACACGTCGATCTCGCCCGACAGCACGTAGGCGAACTCTTCGCCCGTGTGGCGCACGAAGTCTTCGGGGCCGTTGATTCGGCGCGCGTGCACGGTGCCGACGATGGGGCTCATCTGCTTGCCGGCGGCGGTGGTGCCCAGGAACTCATAGGCGATGGCCAGCCCCTTGTAGACCACGCCCTTGCCCGCGCGCGTGACGACCGGGCCGTCGAGCTGCTCGGGCTTGACGCCGGCGCCCGCGAACATGGCGTTCATGTCCATCTCGAGCGCGCGGCCCAGCGCGGTGAAGTTCTCGTAGCCGAGCGCGAGCTGGCCGCGCTCGGCGCGCGAGATGGTGGTGATCGACACGCCGGAGCGCTCGGCCAGTTGCGCCAGCGTCCAGCCGAAACGCTTGCGCGCGGTGCGCAGGCGATGGCCGAAAGTGGTGCGGTCCAGCGTGGGCGGCTCTTCCTTCGGCTTCGCCCCGCCCCGGTTCCCTGTGTGTGGAGTCACGCTTGGCTTTCTCTAGGTATGCCGGGCGATTCTGCCAGCCCCGCGCCCGGCCGGCCACGCACGGCGCGACAGCCCCGGCATGCGTTTTGCGTATGCGCAAATTGCGTGTACGCAAATTTCACCTTGGTGGTGCACCCATGGTTTCCCCTTGGTCGGCGCAAATCAATTTGCGTATCCGCAAATTTCTACCTACACTTTTCGGCGATGACAACAAACACAACCACTCCCGTCGTGGCCGACTACCTCGTGATCGGCGGCGGCATCGCCGGGGCCTCGGTGGCCCACTGGCTCGCCCCGCATGCCCGCGTGATCCTGCTCGAACGCGAAGCCCAGCCGGGCTACCACTCCACCGGCCGTTCGGCCGCGCTCTTCATGGAGAGCTACGGCACGCCGCAGGTGCGCGCCCTCACCATGGCCAGCCGCGCCTTCCTCGAACACCCGCCCGAAGGCTTTGCCGAGCACCCGCTGCTCACGCCACGCGGCGCGATGATGGTCGCGGGCACCGAGCACCTGCACGAACTCGAGGCGCACTGGGAACTGCTGCGCGCCATGGACGTCGGCGCCCAGCGCCTCGACGGCGAGCAGGCGCGCGAGATGGTGCCGGCGCTGCGCCCCGAGCAGGTGGCCGGCGCGGTGTACGAACCCGACGCCTCCGACATGGACGTGCACGCCATCCACCAGGGCTACCTGCGCGGCATGCGCCAGGCCGGCGGCAAGCTGGTGTGCGACGCCGAGGTCACGGCTATGGAACGCGTGGGCGAGCGCTGGCGCGTGACGGCCGGCGACGCGGTGTACGAAGCGCCCGTGGTGCTCAACGCAGCGGGCGCCTGGGTCGACACCATCGCGCAACTGGCCGGTGTGCGCCCGCTGGGCATCGAGCCGCGCCGCCGCTCGGCCTTCATCTTCGCGCCGCCCGAGGGCCAGAGCGTGGCGCACTGGCCGATGGTGTTCGCCGCCGACGAAGGCTGGTACATCAAGCCCGACGCCGGCATGCTGCTGGGCTCGCCGGCCAACGCCGACCCGGTCGAGCCGCAGGACGTGCAGCCCGAAGAGATGGACATCGCCATCGCCATGCACCGCATCGAGGAGGCGACCACGCTCGCCATCCGCCGCCCCACGCGCACCTGGGCCGGCCTGCGCTCCTTCGTGGCCGACGGCGACCTGGTGGGCGGCTTCGCGCCCGACGCGCCCGGCTTCTTCTGGGTCGCGGCACAAGGCGGCTACGGCATCCAGACCTCGGCCGCCATGGGCGAAGCCTGCGCCGCGCTGGCACGCGGCCTGCCGCTGCCCGAGCGCATCGCGGGCTTCGGGCTCACGGCCGAGATGCTCGGCCCGCAGCGCCTGCGCACGGCCGGCTGATCCCCGTTCCCTCCCCCACCAATCTTCCCCACGAGAAATCACCATGCGTGTCTTCAGTGCCTCCCTCGCGACCGAAACCAACACCTTCGGCCCGATGCCGACCGGCATCGCTTCCTTCAAGGACCGCGGCTACTTTCCCGCCGGCCAGCATCCCGATGCGCTGACGATCTACTCGGGCCCGCTGTGGGCCGCGCGCATCCGCGGCAAGGAAAAGGGCTGGACGCTGCTCGAAGGCATGGTGGCGGGCGCGCAGCCCAGCGGCATCACCACGCGCCACGCCTACGAAACCCTGCGCGACGAAATGCTGAACGACCTGCGCGCCGCGCTGCCGGTCGACATGGTGCTGCTCGGCCTGCACGGCGCGATGGTGGCCGACGGCTACGACGACTGCGAAGGCGACATGCTGGCGCGCGTGCGCCAGATCGTCGGCCCTGATGTGGTGATCGGCGCCGAGCTCGACCCGCACAACCACCTCACGCCCGCCATGGTGGACAACGCCAACGTGATGGTCTCCTTCAAGGAGTACCCGCACACCGACGTGCTTGAGCGCGGGCTGGAGCTGGTCGACATCTGCGCCGCGGCCGTGGAAGGCAAGGTCAAGCCGGTGGTCGCGATGGTCGACTGCGACATCATCGTCACCGTCCACACCTCGCGCGAACCGGCGCGCAGCTTCGTGCAGCGCATGCAGGCGCTCGAAGGCAAGGACGGCGTGCTCTCGGTCTCGCTCACGCACGGCTTCTCGTGGGGCGACGTGCCCGAGATGGGTACCAAGGTGCTGGTCTACACCGACGGCGACCAGGCCAAGGCGAATGCCCTGGCGCGCCAGCTCGCCGACGAAGTCATCGCCATGCGCGACGGCCTCACCGTCAACTACCCCAGCATCGACGACTCGCTCGACGAAGCCCTGGCCTTCGACGGCGGCCCCGTGGTGCTGGCCGACGGCGCCGACAACCCCGGCGGCGGCGCGGCGAGCGACTCCACCTTCATCCTGCGCCGCATGCTGGAGCGCGGCATCACCAACGCCGCGCTGGGCCCGATGTGGGACCCGATCGCCGTGCGCATCGCCTTCGACGCCGGCGTGGGCGCCAGGCTGCAGATGCGCATCGGCGGCAAGATCAGTCCGCTGTCGGGCGACCCGCTGGACCTCGAATGCACCGTGAAGGCGCTGAAGGAAGACCTGGTGATGACGGGCTTGTCGAACACGCCCACCGCCATGGGCGACTGCGCGCTGGTCGAGGTGAACGGCATCGACATCGTGCTGATCACGCGGCGCAACCAGGCCATGGGCACCGACCTGTTCACGCAGCTGGGCTGCGACCTGGCGGCCAAGAAGATCGTCGTGGTCAAGTCGTCGCAGCACTTCTACGCGTCGTACTCGCAGGTGGCCAAGCACGTGATCTACGCCGGCGCACCGGGCGCCGTGACGCTCGACCTCACCACCCTGCCGTACCGCAAGGCTCGCCTGCCGAAGTGGCCCATCGGCGTCGCCGCCTGAACTCCCTCTTCTTCTTTTTTGTTTCGCCCCACCGACCGGAGAACCGACGATGACCCGACGAACGCTTGCTGCCCTCGCTGCCCTGGCCCTTTCGGCCGCCAGCCTTCCCGCGCTCGCCCAGACGCCGCCCAAGACACTCAAGGTGGTGGCGCATGCCGACCTGAAGATCCTCGACCCGACCTTCACCACGGCCTACATCTCGCGCAACTTCGGCCACATGGTGTACGACACGCTGTTCGCGCAGGACGCCACCGGCAAGCCGCAGCCGCAGATGGTCGAGAAGTACACGACCTCCAAGGACGGCAAGCAGTGGAGCTTCACGCTGCGCCCCGGCCTGAAGTTCTCCGACGGCGCCGCCGTGACCTCGGCCGACGCCGTGGCCTCGCTGCAGCGCTGGGCGGCGCGCGACAGCCTGGGCCGCGCCATGACGGCCGTGGGTGCCGAGTGGAAGGCGACCGACGCGCGCACCCTCACGCTCACGCTCACGCTCAACGAGCCCTTCGGCATGGTGCTCGACGCGCTGGCCAAGCCCTCGGGCTTTCCGCCTGTGATCCTGCCCGAGCGCATCGCCAAGCTGCCGGCCACCGCGCCCCTCACCGAGGTCGTCGGCTCGGGGCCCTTCATCTTCAAGCGTGACGAATGGGTGCCGGGCAACAAGACGGTGTTCGTGCGCAACCCGAACTACGTGGCGCGCAGCGAGCCGCCGAGCGGCCTGGCCGGCAGCAAGAAGACCAGCCTCGACCGCGTCGAATGGCTCTACCTGCCCGACGCCAACAGCGCGATCTCGGCGCTCAAGCGCGGCGAGGTCGACTACATCGAGCAACTGCCGCCCGACTACATCGCACCGCTGCGCACCGACAGCAACATCAAGATCGGCTCCGGCGGCGCCTACCAGGGCTTCCTGGTGATGAACCAGCTGCACCCGCCCTTCGACAACCCGAAGGTGCGCCAGGCGCTGCTGCAGGCCGTGAACCAGGAACGCTTCGTCGCGGCCATGGGCTTCCCACTGGACATGCGCATGGCCTACTGCGCCACCTGGTTCATCTGCGGCAGCCCCAACGACACCTCGGCCGGTGCGGAGCCCTTCCGCAAGGCCGACGTCGCCAAGGCGAAGAAGATGCTCGCCGACGCCGGCTACAAGGGCGAGAAGGTGGTGCTGATGGTGCCCAGCGACGTGCCCTACCTCAACGCCGAGGCGCTGATGGCCGCGCAGACCATGAAGAGCATCGGCCTGAACGTCGATGCGCAGACCATGGACTGGGCCTCGATCGGTGCGCGCCGCGCCAAGCGCGATGCGTCCGACGCCGGCGGCTGGAACATGTACGTCACGGTGGCCGGCGAGTTCGACGTGAACTCGCCCATCAGCAACGCCTACCTGGGCGCGGCCTGCGGCAACACGCTGCCCGGCTGGCCCTGCGACAAGAAACTCGACGAGCTGCGCACCGCCTGGCTGAAGGAAACCGTGCCGGCCAAGCGCAAGGAACTGCTCGACGCCTTCCAGTCGCGCGCCTACGAAGCCGTGCCGTACATCAACGCGGGCCAGTACTCGGCCGCGTTCGCGGCGCGCGCCAGCATCAAGGGGCTGGACAAGATGTGGGCCGGCATGCCCACCGTCTGGGTGCTCGACAAGTAAGCCACGCGCACCGCCATGGGCTACATCGTTCGACGCTTTCTTTCCACGCTGCCGGTGATGGCGGTGGTGGCCGTGGTGGTGTTCCTGCTGATCCACCTGTCGCCCGGCGACCCGGCCGCGCTCATCGCGGGCGACCTCGCCACCACCGAGGACATCGACAAGCTGCGCGCCGCGCTCGGCCTGAACCTGCCGCTGTGGCAGCAGTTCGGGCTGTGGATCGGCAAGATCTTCACCGGCGACCTGGGCACCTCGATCTTCACGCAGGTGCCCGTGACGCAGCTGCTCGGCCAGCGGCTGGAGCCCACGGTGTCGATCGCGGCGCTGACCATGCTCATCACGCTGGTGACGGCCGTGCCGCTGGGCACGCTCGCGGCCTACTGCGCGGGCACCTGGATCGACCGCCTCGTGATGCTGTTCGCCGTGCTGGCGTTCTCGGTGCCGGTGTTCCTCGTGGGCTACCTGCTGGTCTACACCTTCGCGGTGCAGCTGCCGTGGTTCCCGGTGCAGGGCTACGTGAACTTCTCCGAAGGCCCCGGCGCCTGGCTGCGCGCGCTGGTGCTGCCCTGCGTGAACCTGGCGCTGGTGTACATCGCGCTGGTGACGCGCATGACGCGCGCCACCGTGCTCGAGGTGCTGCACGAGGACTACATCCGCACCGCGCGCGCCAAGGGCCTGGGCGTGCTGCCGGTGCTGGGCCATGCGCTGCGCAACGCGGCCATTCCCATCGCCACCACCATCGGCGCGGGCATTGCGCTCCTGATCGGCGGCGTGGTGGTCACCGAGACGGTGTTCGCCATTCCGGGCGTGGGCCGGCTGGTGATCGATTCGGTGCAGCGCCACGACTACCCGGTGATCCAGAGCGTGCTGCTGCTGTCGGCGGGCGTGTACGTGCTGATCAACCTCCTGATCGATTTGAGCTACCGCCTGTTCGATCCGCGCATCCAGTACTAGAACAACGAACGAGCCCCACGACGCCATGTCCACTGCCCTGCCCTTGCGCGAGGTCGATGCGCCGGTTCCCGCCGCCGTTGCCGACGCCACCGAAGACCCTCCTTGCGTACCGCCGCGCTGGCGCTGGGTGCGCAAGCACCCGACGCTGATCGTCGGCGCGCTGCTGCTCATCGCGGTGGCTGCGCTCTCCATCGCCGCCCCCTGGATCGCCACCCACGACCCGCAGGACATAGACCCGCTGGCGCGCATGCAGCCGGCTTCGGCCGAGCACTGGTTCGGCACCGACGCGCTGGGCCGCGACGTGTTCAGCCGCGCCGTGTGGGGCGGTCGCGTGTCGATGATCGTGGGCGCCTCGGTGGCCGTGCTCGCCACCTTCTTCGGCATCGCGCTGGGCCTGGTTTCGGGCTTCGTGCGCTGGGCCGACGGCCCGATCATGCGGGTGATGGACGGCCTCATGGCCATCCCCGGCATCCTGCTGGCGATCGCGCTCATGGCGGTGACGCGCGCCAGCCTCACCACGGTGATCATCGCCATCACCGTGCCCGAGATTCCGCGCGTGGTGCGGCTGGTGCGCTCGCTGGCGCTCACGCTGCGCGAACAGCTGTTCGTGGAGGCCGCGCATGCGGTCGGCACGCGGCTGCCGGTGATCCTCGTGCGGCACGTGCTGCCGAACATCGTGGCGCCGCTGGTGGTGCAGGCCACCTTCGTGGCCGCCGCCGCCGTGCTCACCGAGGCCGCGCTGTCCTTCCTCGGCGTGGGCGTGCCTTCGCAGACGCCGAGCTGGGGCAACATGATGGCCGAGGGCCGCAACTTCGTGACCGTGGCGTTCCACATCATCCTGTACCCGGGCCTGCTGCTGGCGGCCACGGTGCTGGCCATCAACCTGCTCGGCGACGGCCTGCGCGATGCGCTCGACCCGCGCCTGGCGCGGCAGCTGTGAAGAGGAACGCGCCATGACCACTCCCATGTCCCAGGCCACCCTCGCCCCCGGCGAGCCCTTGCTCGAGGTCGACAACCTGCGCACCTACTTCAGCACGCTCGCGGGCACCGTGCGCTCGGTCGACGGCGTGTCGTACACCGTGCGCGCGGGCCGCACGCTCGGCGTGGTCGGCGAGTCGGGCTGCGGCAAGAGCGTGACGGCGCTGTCGATCCTGCGGCTGGTGCCCACGCCGCCCGGGCGCCACATGGGCGCCGTGCGCCTGCGCGGCACCGACCTGATGCAGCTGAGCGAACGCGAGATGCGGCAGATCCGCGGCAACCGCATCTCGATGATCTTCCAGGAGCCGATGACCTCGCTGAACCCGGTGCTCACCGTGGGCCGGCAGATCGCCGAGACGGTGCAGCTGCACCAGAAGGCCAGCCGCGCCGAGGCGCTGCAGCGCGCGGTCGAAATGCTGCGCCTGGTGCAGATCCCCGAGCCCGAGCGGCGCGTGAACGAGTACCCGCACCAGCTCTCGGGCGGCATGCGCCAGCGCGTGATGATCGCGCTGGCCCTGGCCTGCAACCCCGAGGTGCTGATCGCCGACGAGCCCACCACCGCGCTCGACGTGACCATCCAGGCGCAGATCCTCGACCTCATCAAGCGGCTGCAGAAAGAGCTGGGCATGGGCGTGGTGATGATCACGCACGACCTGGGCGTGGTGGCCGAGAGCTGCGACCGCGTGGTCGTCATGTACGCCGGCAAGAAGGTGGAAGAGGCCGACGTGATCGACCTCTTCGACCGCCCGCTGCACCCCTACACCCGCGCGCTGATGGCCTCGATGCCCGCCATGAGCACGTCGAGCGCGCGGCTGCACGAGATTCCGGGCATGGTGCCCGCCGCGCACGAGCTCGGGCGCGGCTGCGCCTTTGCCGCGCGCTGCGCGCAGGCGCGCGAACGCTGCCGCCGCGAAACGCCGCCGCTGTCCACGCAGGGCGACGGCCACGTGGTCGCCTGCTTCGCGGTGCAGGAACAATGGACCGACGAGGCTGCCGAGGTGAGCGCATGACGACAACGATAACCACAACAACATCCGCCAAGGCGCCGCTGCTGCAGGTGCGCGAGCTGCGCAAGCACTACACCTCGCCGCGGCGCTGGCTGCGCCCGACCAAGCCGGCCATCCAGGCGGTCGACGGCGTGTCGTTCACCGTGGGGCACGGCGAGACGCTGTCGCTGGTCGGCGAGTCGGGCTGCGGCAAGACCACCACGGCCAAGTCGGTGATGCGGCTGGTCGAGCCCACCTCGGGCTCGGTGCGCCTGAACGGCGAAGAGCTGCTGACCCTGCCCGCGAACGCGATGCGCCAGCGCCGGCGCGACCTGCAGATCATCTTCCAGGACCCGTACGCCTCGCTGAACCCGCGCCTCACAGCCGGCGACATCGTGGCCGAGCCGCTGCGCAACTTCGGCGACGTGTCGGTGGCCGAGCGGCGCGAGCGCGTGCAGTGGCTGTTCTCGCGCGTGGGCCTGCGGCCCGAGGCGGCGAAGAAGTTTCCGCACGAGTTCTCGGGCGGCCAGCGCCAGCGCCTGGGCATTGCGCGCGCGCTGGCGCTCAACCCCAAGCTGATCGTCTGCGACGAGCCCGTGTCGGCGCTCGACGTGTCGGTGCAGGCGCAGGTGGTCAACCTGCTGATGGACCTGCAGGCCGAGTTCGGCATCGCCTACCTGTTCGTCGCGCACGACCTCGCCGTGGTGCGCCACATCAGCCACCGCGTGGCCGTGATGTACCTCGGCCACATCGTGGAGATCGCCGACCGCGACACGCTGTTCTCGGCACCGCGCCATCCGTACACCGAGATCCTGCTGTCGGCCGTGCCCGTGCCCAACCCACGCACGCCGGCGCGCCGCCTGCTGCTGCAGGGCGACCCGCCGAGCCCGGCCAACCCGCCCTCGGGCTGCCGCTTTCACACGCGCTGCCCGATGGCGCAGGCCGTGTGCAAGGAGAAGACGCCCGAACTGAGCGAGCGCCCCTCGACTTCCCAGGGCGGCCACTGGGTCGCCTGCCACTTCCGTTGAAAGCATTGCCCTCATGACCGACAAGACACCCCACTACGACCTCTTGATCCACGGCGGCACCGTGATCGACGGCACCAAGGCCCCGCGCTTCGACGCCGACGTGGGCATCGTCGGCGGCCGCATCGCCGCCATCGGCAAGCTCGCGGGCCACACGGCCGACCAGACGCTCGACGCCACCGGCCGCATCGTCGCGCCGGGCTTCATCGACTCGCACACGCACGACGACCAGGCCGTGCTGTCGCATGCGCAGATGCCGTTCAAGGTGTCGCAGGGCGTGACCACGGTGGTGGCGGGCAACTGCGGCATCAGCGCCGCGCCGCTGCGCGCCGACATGGACCTGCCGATGCCGCTGAGCCTGCTCGAGACGCCGCCGGAAGACCGCTTCACAACGTTTGCGGCCTACCTCGACGCGCTGCGCGCCACGCCCTCGTCGGTCAACGTGGCGGCGATGGTCGGCCACTCGACCCTGCGCGCCGTGACCATGTCCGACCTCGACCGCCCCGCCACCGCGCAGGAGATCGCCGCCATGCAGGCGCTGGTCGAGGAAGCCATGCAGGCCGGCGCCATCGGTCTGTCGACCGGCACCTTCTACCCGCCGGCCGTGAAGGCGACGACCGAGGAGATCATCGAGGTCGGCCGCCCGCTCACGGCGCGCAAGGCGCTGTACGTGACGCACATGCGCGACGAGAGCGACCACGTGATGGAATCGCTGGAAGAAACCTTCCACATCGGCCGCGCGCTCGACATCCCGGTGGTGGTGTCGCACCACAAGGTGCAGAACACACAGAACTTCGGCAAGACCAAGGTCACGCTGCCCTTCATCCAGGAAGCGATGAAGCACCAGTGCATCGGGCTCGACTGCTACCCGTACACCGCCGGCTCCACCATGATCCGCACCGACCGCGGGATGATGGACGGGCGCGTGCTCATCGCTTCGAGCGTGCCGCACCCCGAGTGCGCGGGCCGCGACCTGAAGGACATCGCGGCCGAATGGGGCGTGTCGGGCGAAGAGGCCGCGCTGCGCCTGTCGCCCGGCAGCGCCATCTATTTCATGATGGACGAGGACGACGTGCAGCGCGTGCTCGCCTTCGACGAGACCATGATCGGCTCCGACGGCATTCCGCTGGGCGACAAGCCGCACCCGCGCCTGTGGGGCACCTTCCCGCGCGTGCTGGGGCACTACAGCCGCGACGTGGGGCTGTTCCCGCTGGAGACGGCGGTGTGGAAGATGACGGGGCTCACGGCGCGCAACTTCGGCCTGCACGAGCGCGGCGCGCTCAAGGTCGGGCACCACGCCGACGTGGTGGTCTTCAATGCCGCGACGGTGCGCGACACCGCGAACTACGAAACGCCGACCGAGCCCGCCGAAGGTATCGACGCGGTGATCGTGAACGGCGCCGTCACCTGGCGCCACGGCGTGCACAGCGGTGCGCGCAACGGCCAGGTGATCGTGCGCCAGGACGCGGCCTGACAGCGCGCACCCCGGCGGCGCCTGCACGGTGCCCGCCTTCGCATCCTGGTGCACGCGCAGCACCGGATCGGTGAACACGCCGGGCCTCATGGGCCCGGTTTTTCTTTCTCCCTGGCGCTTTTCCCCTCTGGCAGTGCGCCCCTAGGGGATTTCCCTCGACAGCTGGCCCGGAGCTTGCGTAGTTTGCCCACATAGTTGAACATTTCAACTATTGAAGACTTCTACCAACCCGCCATGCACGCCCCGCTTCGCCTGAAAGACGACTACCTCAACGTGCTGATCGACCTGGCGTCGCAGCGCACGCGCGACCGCGGCTCGCGCATCTACGAGATCGAGCTCGGCCTGTCGATCCGCGACGTGCGGCTGCTGCGCATGATCGGCGCCGCGCCTGGCATCACCATGGGCCAGCTGGTGCAGACCTGCGCCATCGAGAAGACGCTGGTCTCCAAGCTGGTGAGTTCGCTGGTGCAGCGCGAGCTGGTCGAGCGCCAGATCGGCGCCGAGGACGCGCGGCAGATCCGCCTGTGCCTCAGCAAGACCGGCATCGACATGGTGCTGCGCGCCGAGCCCATCGGGCACGAGATGGAAGCGCGCTTTCTCGACTGCCTGAGCGTCGCCGACATCGAGAACCTGCGCCGCATCATGCACAAGCTCATCGACGCGGAAGAAGGTTCGCGCGACATCTTCGAATTCCTGCTGGTGCAGTTGCGCGAAAGCAAGGAATCGCCCCCGTCTTCCTCTCCCTCGTCTTCCGCTCCCTCCCGAAAGAAGTAAGGCTCCATGGCAATCCACCTTTCACCGCGCCGCGTCGCGGCGGCTTCCCTGTCGGCGCTCGCTTTGTGCTTCGCCGCCACCGCGTCCGCCCAGACCGTGCTTCGCACCGTGCCCTCGTCGGACCTGAAGATCGTCGACCCGATCTGGACCACCGCCAACATCACGCGCAACCACGGCCTGATGATCTACGACACGCTCTTCGCGATGGACGAGAAGGGCGTCATCAAGCCGCAGATGGTCGACAAGTACAGCGCGAGCGCCGACAACAAGGTGTGGAGCTTCACGCTGCGCCCGGGCCTGAAGTTCCACGACGGCGCGCCGGTCACCTCGCAGGACGTGATCGCCTCGCTGGCGCGCTGGGCCAAGCGCGACACGCTGGGCCAGAAGATGTACGAGGCGATGGACAGCATCGCCGCCGACGGCCCCAACGGCTTTCGCATGACGTTCAAGCAGCCCTTCGGCGTGGTGCTCGACGCGCTCGGCAAGCCCAACCCGCTGGTGCCGTTCATCATGCCCAAGCGCGTGGCCGACACGCCCGCCGACAAGCAGATCGACGAGATGGTGGGCTCCGGCCCCTTCACGCTCGCCAAGGAAGACTTCCGCCCGGGCGACCGCGTCATCTACCGCAAGAACACCGCCTACGTGCCGCGCAAGGAACCCGCCTCGGGCCTGGCCGGCGGCAAGGTGGTGCACGTCGACCGCGTCGAATGGGTGATGCTGCGCGACCCGCAGACGCAGGCCAATGCACTGCTCAACGGCGAGGTCGACATGCTCGAGACCGTGCCCTCGTCCGGCTACACCGGCATGCGCACCAACGACAAGATCGAGCTGGTCGACGTGATGCCGGCGGGCCCCTTCACGGTGCTCTACAACCACAAGGTGCCGCCCTTCAACAGCCCCAAGGCGCTGAAGGCCGCGATGCTGGCCATCAACCAGGAAGCGATGCTGCGCGCGCAGGTCACCTTCCGCGACTTCTACAAGCCCTGCGCGTCGATCTACCTGTGCGGCTCGCTCTACGCGAGCGACAAGACGGGCTTCTACACCGGCAAGCCGCAGTTCGAAGAGGCACGCAAGCTGCTCAAGGAATCGGGCTACGACGGCAAGCCCGTGGTGATCCTGCTGCCGGGCGATGCGCCCGCGCTGAACAAGCTGCCCGCGGTGTACGGCCAGCTGCTCAAGCAGGTGGGCTTCAACGTCGACGTGCAGACCACCGACTGGGCCACGCTCGTGACCCGGCGCGCCAAGAAGGACCTGCCCGAGAACGGCGGCTGGAACGCCTTCATCACCTTCTGGGGCGGCGTGGACGCGAGCAGCCCCATCGGCTACAGCCCGCTGACCGGCAACGGCGACCAGGGCTACTTCGGCTGGCCCGTGGTGCCCGAGCTCCTGACCGGCTGCGCCTTGCGCGGCAGCCGGGCGGGACTTCCTTTGCCCGCGCCACACGCCCGGCCCCTCGTCAAGGACCTGATTCACATGCTCCACTTCCTGTTGCGCCGCGGACTGGCCACCGCGCCCGTGCTCCTGATCGTGGCCGTCATCGTCTTCCTGCTGCTGCGCATGACGCCCGGCGACCCCGCGGCGGCCATCGCGGGCGATGCGGCCAGCGCGCAGGACATCGCGCGCATCCGCGCCCAGCTGGGCCTGGACGCATCGATCGTGACGCAGTTCGTGCACTGGCTCGGCCAGGTGCTGCGCGGCGACCTCGGCTACTCGTTCTTCTACCGGATGCGCGTGACCGACCTGATCGGCCAGCGCCTGGAACCCACGCTCTCGGTGGCGGCGGTGACGGTGGTGCTCACGGTGCTGATCGCCGTGCCGCTGGGCGTGCTCGCGGCTTCGCAGCGCGGCGGCCGGCTCGACCGCTTCATCATGGGTGCCTCGGTGCTCGGCTTCTCGGTGCCGGTGTTCGTGGCCGGCTACGTGATGATCTGGCTGTTCTCGATGCAGCTCGGCTGGCTGCCCTCGCAGGGCTACCAGCGCATCGGCGACGGCGTGGGCCCGTGGCTGCGCCACCTGGCGCTGCCCTGCGTCACGCTGGCCGTGATGTACGCGGCGCTCATCGCGCGGGTCACGCGCGCGGCGGTGTCGGAGGCGCTCACCGAAGACTACGTGCGCACCGCGCGCGCCAAGGGCATCGCCGAGTGGCGCATGCTGCTGCGCCACGCGCTGGCCAACGCGGCCGTGCCGATCGCCACCGTCATCGGCCTGAGCGTGGCGGGCCTGATCGGCGGCGTGGTGGTCACCGAGACGATCTACGCGATCCCCGGCCTGGGCCAGCTCACGGTGGACGCCGTGCTCTCGCGCGACTACCCGCTGATCCAGGCGATCACCCTCTTCTTCTCGCTCGTGTACGTGGTGGTCAACCTGCTGGTGGACCTGAGCTACCTGCTGCTCGATCCGCGCATCCGGTACTGACCTTCCTTCGAAAGCCCCGCCATGACTTCGATCTCCCTGCGCGACGACGCGCCTGCCTCTGCCGCGGTTCCTCCCGCCGCACCCCGGGCCCCGGCCCGCTCGCTGCTGCGCCGCCTGCTTGCCAACGGCGGCGTGCGCATCGGCGGCGTCCTGCTGGCCGCGATGCTGCTGCTGGCGGTGGCCGCGCCCTGGCTCGGCACCATCGACCCGAACGCGATGGACCCCGCGAACTCGCACCTGCCGCCCGGCGCGCGCGCCGAGTTCACCACGCTGGCGGGCGACAGCTTCGATCGCTTCTTCCCGCTGGGCACCGACAGCATGGGCCGCGACCTGTGGAGCCGCACGGCCTACGGCGCGCGCATCTCGCTGTCGGTGGGCGTGGCGGTGGCGCTGGGCTCGGTCGCGTTCGGCCTCGTGGTGGGCATGGTGGCGGGCTACTTCCGGCGCCTGGACGGCGTGATCATGCGGGTGATGGACGGGATGATGGCCATCCCCGGCATCCTGTTCGCGATCGTGCTGGTGGCCGTGTGGCGACCCAGCCTGCTCACGGTGATCCTGGCCATCGTGGTGCCCGAGACGCCGCGCGTGGCGCGGCTGGTGCGCTCGGTGGTGCTGTCGGTGCGCGAGGAGCCGTACGTGGAGGCGGCCGTCGCGCTCGACACGCCGACCTGGAAGTTGATGCTGCGCCACATCCTGCCCAACACGGTGGCGCCGCTGATCGTGCAGGGCACCTTCATCTGCGCGGCGGCGATGCTGGTGGAGGCCGTGATGTCCTTCCTGGGCATCGGCCTGCCGTCCGAAGTGCCGACCTGGGGGAACATCATGTCCGAAGGCCGCACGCACTTCACCTCGCACCCCTCGACCGTGCTGCTGCCCGGCTTCTTCCTGGCGCTCACGGTGCTGGCCGTGAACATGCTCGGCGACGGCCTGCGCGACGCACTCGATCCCAAGTTCAAGGCACGCGGAGGCTGAGCATGACATCCACCCCTTCCACAACGTCCGCCGCGCCCTGCCTCGTGGTGCGCGACCTCGCCATCGACCTGCCCGCCGGCGCCGACCGCGCGCACGCGGTGCACGGCATATCGTTCGACGTCATGCCCGGCCAGGTCGTGTGCCTGCTGGGCGAATCGGGCTCCGGCAAGTCGGTCATCGCGCAGGCCGCGATGGGCCTGCTGCCCACATCGCTGCGACCCTCGTCCGGGCGCATCGAGGTGCAGGGCGAGGACGTGCTCGCGGCCAGCCCGGCGCGGCTGCGCGCGCTGCGCGGCGCGCGCATGGCGATGGTGTTCCAGGAGCCGATGACCGCGCTCAACCCGGTGATGCGCTGCGGCGCGCAGGTCGACGAGATCCTGGCCGAGCACACGACGCTGGGCGCCGCCGCGCGCCGCGCGCGCGTGCTGGCCATCTTCGAGCGCGTGCGGCTGCCCGAGCCCCAGCGCATCTACGACGCCTACCCGCACCAGCTCTCGGGCGGGCAGCGCCAGCGCATCGTGATCGCCATCGCGCTGATCCTGCGCCCGGCCCTGCTGATCTGCGACGAGCCCACCACCGCGCTCGACGTGACCACGCAGGCCGAGATCCTCGCGCTCATCCGCGAGATGCAGCAGGAGAACGGCACCGCCGTGCTGTTCATCACGCACGACTTCGGCGTGGTCGCCGACATCGCCGACCAGGTGGTGGTGCTGCAGCTGGGCCGGCAGGTCGAGAGCGGCCCGAAGGACGAGGTGCTGCGCCGACCGAAGGAGGCCTACACGCGCATGCTGCTCGACGCGGTACCGCGGCTGGCCCCGGTGCTGCGCGCGCCCATCGACACCCAGGCGCCGCTGCTCGATGCGCGCGGCGTGGGCAAGGTCTACCGCACGGGCAGCTGGCCCGGCAAGCGCCGCACGGTGCATGCGGCGGCCGACGTGTCGCTGAAGCTGCATGCGGGCGAGACGGTCGGCATCGTGGGCGAATCGGGCTCGGGCAAGTCGACCGTGGCGCGCTGCATCGCGCGGCTGATCGAGCCGACCGACGGCGACATCCGCGTGCCCGGCATCGAGGGCTCGCGCGGCGCGCAGCGCTCGGCGTTCCGGCGCATGGTGCAGGTCGTGTTCCAGGACCCGAACCGCTCGCTCAACCCGCGCCGCACGGTGGGCCAGTCGATCGTCGAGGGGCCGGTGAACTTCGGCGTGCCGCACGCCCGGGCCTGGCAGCGCGCCGAGGAGCTGATGGCACTGGTGCGGCTGCAGCCCGAGGTGCTGCACCGCTACCCGAGCGAGTTCTCGGGCGGCCAGCGCCAGCGGCTGTGCATTGCGCGCGCGCTGGCCTGCGAGCCGCGCGTACTGATCGCCGACGAGGCCGTGTCGGCGCTCGACGTGTCGGTGCAGGACCAGATATTGAAGCTGCTCGCGGAGATCCAGCAGCGGCTGTCGATCGGCATCCTGTTCATCACCCACGACCTGCGCGTGGCCAGCCAGATCTGCGACCGCCTCATCGTGATGCACAAGGGCCGCATCGTCGAGCAAGGCAGCGCGCACGACGTGCTGCTGTCGCCGCGCGAGGCCTACACGCGCACGCTGCTGGCCGCGGCGCCGGGCCAGGGCTATGCGTTCGGGGGCGGCTGAGCGCCGTCCTCTTTCCCCCTCTTTCAACCCACCTTCATCCCACCACCCCAAGAAGAAACGAAGACATGACCACACCCCTGTACGAACTCAGTGCCCTCCAGTTGCTCGAACGCTACCGTGACCGCGCCTTGTCGCCGGTCGAGGTGACGCAGGCCGTGCTTGCGCGCATCGAGCGCTGGGAGCCGCACATCCACGCCACCTACGGGCTGGACGCCGAGGCCGCGCTCGCATCGGCGCGCGCCTCCGAGGCACGCTGGGCGCAAGGCAAGCCGCAGGGCGACCTCGACGGCGTGCCGGTCACGCTGAAGGAGAACATCGCCACGCGCGGCACGCCCACGCCGATCGGCAGCGCCGCCACCGTGCTGGCACCCGCCGCCGCCGACGCCCCCGCGGCCGCACGCCTGCGCGAAGCGGGCGCGGTGATCGTGACCAAGACGACGATGCCCGACTTCGGCTTCCTCGGCGCGGCGCCCTCGAGCTTCCACGCGCTCACGCGCAACCCGTGGGACCTGGGCCGCAACACCGGCGGTTCGAGCTCGGGCGCCGGCGCCGCCGCTGCCGCGGGCTACGGCCCGCTGCACCTGGGCACCGACATCGGTGGCTCGGTGCGCATTCCGGCCAGCTTCTGCGGCGTGTTCGGCCTCAAGCCCAGCCAGGGCCGCATCCCGGTCGACCCGCCCGCCGCCGCGCGCGTCATCGGCCCGATGACGCGCACCGTGGCCGATGCCGCGCTCTTGATGCAGGTGGTGACGCGCCCCGACGCGCGCGACTACATGAGCCTGCCGCCGAACGACTTCGCGTGGCAGCGGCTCGAGCGCAACGTGAAGGGCCTGCGCATCGGTTTGTGGACCGAGACCATGGGCGGCTGGCCGATCGATGCGGAAGTGAAGGAGGCCGTGCTGGCCGCGGCCCGCCTGTTCGAGCAGGCCGGCGCCATCGTCGAGCCGCTGGCCGACTGGACCACGCTCGACATGCGCATGGGCATGGCCCACTTCTTCACGATGCGCTGCCGCGTCGACCTGGCCGCGATGGCGCCCGAACGCGCGAAGCTCGCGGCCGGCTACATCCACCAGGCGGCCGAGTTCGCCGCCTCGCTCACGCCCGAAGACACCTTCCGCGCCTTCACGCGCATGCAGGCCTTGCGCGCGGCCACCGTGGCGGCCACGCAGCCCTTCGACTACGTGCTGTCGCCGGTGTCGCCGGTGCTGCCCTTCGCGGCGGAGGCCATCAACAGCGGCTCGGAAAACCTGCTGAAGGACTCGCACTTCACGTCGGTGTTCAACCAGTCGGAACAACCGGCCGCGTCGATCAACTGCGGCCATGCAAAGAACGGCCTGCCGATCGGCCTGCAGATCGCGGGGCGTCGCTTCGACGACCTGGGCGTGCTGCAGATGGCGCGCTTCTACGAATCGGTGCGTCCGGCACAGGCGCGCTGGCCTGAACCGGCCTGACCGGGCTGGGTCAGGCGAATCAGTCCGGCGCGTTCATCACGCGGTCGAACTCTTCGTCGGCCGGCACGTTGTCGGCATCGAGCTCGCTGGCATCGGTGAGGTCGATGCCCGTTTCGTCCGACAGGTCGTCGGACGCATCGGCTTCGAGTTCATCGAAGTCGTCGGCAGGCGTGCTGTCGTCATCGTCGTCTTCGGACGACGAGGCGGAGCGCGCGGTGGCATCGGCTTGGGGCGTCATGATCGAATTCCTCGGCAGATGAGTAAACGGCCCTCTATGGTGCGCCTGTTTTGCCCCTTGCGGTGGATCGACGGGCTGACGTCGGTGTCGGAAAGTTTCCCGTCTCCCGAGGCCGCACGCACGCGTGCTCAGAAGGTGTGAATGAATCCGGCGTGGCCGAGCAGCCCGCCCAGGCGCGTCCCCTCAAGGCGCAAAGCGCAGCCATAGCTCGGGCTATGGCGAGCATTTGCAACGCCGAGGGGGCGTGTCTGGGCGCGATGAGCGGACATGGCGGGTTCGTTCACACCTTCTAGTCCTTGTGGACGTGGCCGTGCTCGCCGTGTCCTTCATCATGGCCGTGTTCGTGGCCATGCTCGCCGTGCGCGAGCCGGCTCACGAGCGTAACCAGCAGGATGCCCGCCGCGAGCCACGCGATCTGCGCCGCGGTCTGGCGCGCGGGCAGGCGCTTTTGCAGCTGCGGGATCAGGTCGGCCAGCGCCACGTAGACGAAGCTGCTGCCCGCCAGCACCAGGAAGTACGGCAGCCAGCCATGCAGCTGGTCGACCAGCCACCAGCCCGCGATGCCGCCGAGCATCGTCATCGTGCCCGCGAGCGACACCTTCACCAGCGCCGCGCGCGAATTGGCCGAGCTCTGGCGCAGCACCACGAGGTCGCCGATGTGGTGCGGCACTTCGTGCGCGAGCACGGCCAGCGCGGCCACGAGGCCCAGGCGGATGTCGGCCACGAAGGCCGAGGCGATCAGGATGCCGTCGCCGAAGCAGTGCACGCTGTCGCCGGTGAGCACGGCCCAGCCGCCGCCGCCCGTGGGCGGTGCGTGGTGGTGATGGGCGTGCGAATGGCCGTGATGATCGTGGCCGTGGTGGTCGTGCGCGCCCTCTTTCGCCGGTGCGGCATCGCCATGGTGGTGCTCATGCCCGTGATGCCACAGCTCGGCCTTGTCGAGCAAAAAGAAGAACACCAGCCCGAACAGCAGCACCGCGAACAGCAGCGCGGGCTCGATGCGGCTTTCGAAGGCCTCGGGCAGCAGGTGCATGAAGGCGGTGGCCAGCAGCGCGCCGGCCGCCAGGCTCAGCAGGTGCTGCGGGTTCACGCCGCCGCCGCCGCTGCGCACGCCCACGCGCAGCAGCAGGGCCGCGAGCCAGACGCTTCCGATGCCGGCGACCAGGGTCGCCACGAGGATTACTATCAAATTCATAGCTGCTTGCGCAAGAGGGACGGCCGTTATGACCTTGTTCCGTTCATAAAAAGAGAAAGGCCGTCACTTCGGACGGCCTTCGGCGGCAGGTGGCTACGGGCGCCGTCTTCGGTCAGGCGACACCATTGGCTTTGAACCAGGCCGTGGCACGCTGCCAGCCGTCTTCCGCGGCGCTCTTGAGGTAGCTGGGGCGGTAGTCGGCGTGGAACGCGTGGCCTGCTTCGGGGTACACGACGAAGCTCGATGCCTTGGCCGCCGGAGTCCCACCGGCCAGAGCAGCTTTCATCTTATCAACCGTGTCAAGGGGGATGCCCTGGTCTTTTCCGCCGTACAGGCCGAGCACCGGCGCCTGCAGGCTGGCGGCGATGTCGACGGGGTGTTTGGGCTGCAGTTCGCTGGCCTGCCCCACCAGCCGGCCGTACCAGGCCACGCCGGCCTTGACCTTGCCCGTGGCCGCATACAGCCACACGATGCGCCCGCCCCAGCAGAAGCCGGTGATGCCGGCCTTGCTCGTGTCGCCGCCGTTGGCCTTGGCCCAGGTCAGCGCGCCGTCGAGGTCGGCCATGACCTGCGCGTCGGGCACCTTGGTGACGATGTCGGCCTGCAGCTTGGGAATGTCGGTGTAGCCACGCGGATCGCCCTGGCGCGCGTACAGCTCGGGCGCGATGGCCAGGTAGCCCAGCTCGGCGAAGCGGCGGCAGGTGTCGGCGATGTACTCGTGCACGCCGAAGATCTCCTGGATCACCAGCACCACGGGCAGCCCCGTCTTGCCGGCCGGCGCCGCGGCATAGGCAGGCACCCCGAAGCCGTTGACGGTGTACTTGATGGGGCCGGCCTTCAGGCCGTCGGCCGGGGTGGTGATGGCCGTCTGCGCGGCCACCGGCAGCACGGCGGCGGCGTAGCCGACACCGAGGGCGGCCTTGAGCGCGGTGCGGCGCGTGGCCCCCTGCTCGGTGCTGTCGCCGGGGCGCAGCGAATCGAATTCGGAACGGTTGTCGTCGAAGGAGGTCATGCAAGGGCTCCGGTTGAATCGTCTGACAAGGGGGTGTGGCGTAGAAAAACGCACGCCGCAATGTAGGCGAAATCGGGCCGGGCCGTGTGACCGGACCGTAAAGCAGCCGGGCCGCTTCGGGCTGCGGTCAGGTGCCGTAGGCCCGCCGTGCCAGCGCTTCGGCCAGCACCTGGGCCGGATCGACGAGGCGCAGCCCCGCCACCGCGGCCGAGCCCTGCAGGCCCAGCGGCACCTCGGTGCAGCCCATGATGATCGTGACCGGGCCGTGCCGTTCGGCCAGCCGCAGCGCGACCTCGGAGAAGCAGCGTTCGGCCAGCGGCAGGTTGCCGGCCTTCACGCCGTCGAAGATGCCGCGCATGATGGTCTGGCGCTCGTCGGCCGACGGCACATGGCAGCCCAGGCCGGCCTCGGCCAGTGCCTGCTCGTACAGCCGCACGCGGTAGGTGCCTTCGGTGGCCATCAGCGCCACCTCGCTCGCGCCCTGCGCGGCCAGGTGCTGCGCGGTCTCGCGCGCCATGTGCAGCAGCTCGACCTGCGGAAAGCGCTCCTGCAGGTTGGCGTGCCACGCATGCGCGGTGTTGCAGGCGATGGCCACGGCACGGCTGCCCAGCGCGGCCAGCCGGCCCAGCGCCTGCAGCATCGGTTCGAGCGGCTGGTGCGCGCCCTGCGCGTCGGAGGCCAGCGCGCCGGTGCGGTCGGGCACCGGCACCTGCGCCAGCCAGTGCTCGGGAAAGGACTGGTCGCGCACCGGCTCGCCGCGCGCACGCATCTGCTGCGCGCAGGCCTGCACGAAGAGCCGGACGAAGTCGGCGCCCGCCGCGGGGCCCATGCCCCCCAAGATGCCAACTACGTTCGTCGAAGCCATGGTCTTTCTCTGTTTCAGGAATACCGCGGAACCGGCTTTGCCGGGCCGCTGGTATTGCCCCCGGTAGGGGGTTGGCGAAGCGACACGAAGTGCGCGCAGCCTGGGGGCGAGCTCAAGTTGCCGGCTTGTCGCTGAAGGCCTTCAGGTTTTCTTTGAGCTGGTCGCTCATCGGCAGGTTCAGCGGCACGTTCTTCGGCGGGATCGGCTGCATGAACCACTTGGTGTAGAGCTTCTCGAACTCGCCGCTCTTCATCATCGCGGTGAAGGTGTCGTCCACCAACTTCTTGAAGGCCGGGTCGTCCTTGGGCAGCATGCAGGCGTAGGGCTCGACCTGCAGCGACTCGCCCACCACTTCGTAGTCGGCCGGGTTCTTCGAGTTGGCGATGAGGCCGAACAGCAGGATGTCGTCCATGGCGAAGGCCACGGCGCGGTCGCTCTCGACCAGCAGGAACGCGTCGGCGTGGTCCTTGCCGAGCACGATGTTCATGTCGAGGTTCTTCTCGGTGTTGTACTTGCGCATGACCAGCGCGTTGGTGGTGCCGGTGGTGCTGGCCACGGTCTTCTTCGCCAGGTCGGCGTAGTCCTTGATCTTGGAAGACTTCTTCGTCAACAGGCGCGTGCCCGTGTAGAAGTGGTTCACCGCAAAGGCCACGTCCTTGCCGCGCGCGGTGTTGTTGGTGGTGGAGCCGCACTCCAGGTCGATGGTGCCGTTGGTGATCAGCGGGATGCGGTTCTGCGAAGTGACCGCCATCAGCGAGACCTGCAGGTTGGGCTTGTTCAACTTCTTCTTCACCGCCTCGACCACGGCGTTGGAGAGTTCCACCGAGAACCCGATCGGCTTGTTGGGGCCGTCCAGGTAGCTGAAGGGCACCGACGACTCGCGGTAGGCGAGCGAGATCTTGCCGGACTCGGCGATCTTGGCGAGCGTGTCGGCAGCCTGCGCGGCCGGTGCAGTGAAGAGGACCGCGGCAGCCAGGGACGCCATCAAAACGGAGAGTTTCATTCGAGCCTTCATCGGTTGGATTGAACAGACAGCCAGTGTAAGAAGGAGTGACACATCGGGACAATTCCAATTAACCCCGGGGTCATGCCCAAAGGTTATGGGCTGGGTTCTTTTGGCATTTCCGGGCACGGCGAGGGGCCTCTACAGTCGCACGCTGTCTCTTCTGTTCCCTTTCTTCTTCACTTCCGAAAAGTTGCCTCCATGCATGTGTGCGTGCTCGGCGCCGGCATCGTGGGCCTGGCGACCGCCTGGCAACTCGAGCGCCAGGGCCACCAGGTCACGGTGATCGACCGCGCGGCGCCCGGCGCGGGCGCCAGCGGCGGCAACGGCGCGCAGCTGAGCTACTCGTACGTGCAGCCGCTGGCCGATCCGTCGATCTGGACGCAGCTGCCCAAGCTGCTGTTCTCCCCCACCTCGCCGCTGAAGCTGCGCCCGCAGCTCGATCCGCTGCAGTGGCGCTGGGGCCTGGCCTTCCTGGCCGCGTGCAACGCCGCGACCTCGCGCGACACCACCGCGCAGCTGCTCGCGCTGGCGGCCGCGAGCCGCACCGGCTTCGAGGCCATGCAGGCCGACCTCGCGCCCGACTGCGATTTCTCCGCCACCGGCAAGCTGGTGCTCTATGCGAGCGCCGCCTCGCTGGCCGGCGCGAGCGCGCAGGTCGAACTGCAACGCACGCTGGGCAGCGAGCAGCGCATCGTCACGCCCGATGAGTGCGTGGCCATCGAGCCCGCGCTCGCGGACTACCGCGGCCAGATGGCGGGTGCGGTCCACACGCCGAGCGAGTGCGCGGCCGACTGCCTCAAGGTGTGCGCCGAGCTGATGCGCGCACTGAGCGCGCGCGGCGTGCGCTTCATGCTCGGTGCCGACGTGCACGGCTTTGCGCGCAGCGAGGGCCGTGTCGCCGCCGTGCAGACCAGTGAAGGCGACATCGAAGCCGATGCCTTCGTGATGGCGCTGGGCTCGGCGTCGCACAAGCTCGGTCGCGCGCTCGGCGCCTACCTGCCGGTGTACCCGCTCAAGGGCTACAGCATCACGGTCGACGTCGACCCCGCGCCCGGCGCGGCGCCGCGCGTGAACGTGACCGACAGCGCGCGCAAGGTCGTCTTCGCGCGCATCGGCTCGCGCCTGCGCGTGGCCGGCATGGCCGAGCTCGTGGGGCACGACGCGAGCATTCCCGCCACGCGCATCGAGACGCTGGCCGACGCCACGCGCGCCGTGTTCCCGCGCGCCAGCCGGCTGGCCGAGCTGCATCCCTGGACCGGCATGCGCCCGGCCACGCCGAAGGGCCTGCCGATCATCGGGCGGCTGCCGCATGCGCCGTCGAACATGCTGTTCAACACCGGCCACGGCGCGTTGGGTTTCACGCTGGCCTTCGGCTCGGCGCAGCGGATCGCGCAGGCGCTGGACGCGGCCCCGTCGCACTCTTGAGCTTGCGGCCCAGGCGCCGCCATCCGATCACCACGCCGGTCAGGCTCAGCAGCGCACCGCCCGCGCTCAGTGCGACCAGCAGCACGTCCCACAGCGGGCGATGTTCGAGCAGCGGCAGCCAGTCCCAGCTGTGCAGCATCGCGAACAGCCAGCGGCTCAGGCGGCGCGTGCTGTCGCTGCGGCCGAGCACGGCGCCGGTCTGCGGATCGACATGGACCCAGGTGGCGTGCGCGTCGGCGAACACCACGCGCCAGACGGGCAGCGGCTTCTCGCTGCCGCCGGTCATGGTGTGCGCTTCGCGCGTGTAGTAGTGGCTGTCGTAGGCGGTGAGCACGTCGATGCGCGCGACCGGGTCGGGCAGCAGCTGCGCGACGGCGGTGCGCAGCGCCTCCGGGTCGATCTGCCGAGGCTGCGCGCTGGCCGCATCGCGCACCAATGGGCGGCCACTCGCGGTGCTGGCCAGCACCAGCGTCTGCCCCGCCGCGCGCACCCAGCGCAGTTCGCGGATGTCGCCGCGCGTGGAAGCCAGCAGTGCAGCGGGCGCCGCATCGCCAGCGTCCACCACGAGCGGCCCGCCCTGCATCGCCGCCATGCGCAATGCCGGTGCGCCGCTGTCGAACACGCGCCAAGGGTTCATCGACATCAGCCCACTGAAGATCCACGTCAGCGTGACGAGCGCGAACAGCAGCCCGCTGATGTGATGCCAGCGCATCATGAAGCCCTGGTACGGCGAGTGCGAGCCGCTCTTGTAGGTGCGCCGGAAGCGCCAGCGCATCACGCCCACCACCGTGCCCGTGAGCGTGACGGCGATGCCGACGATCGACAGCCAGTTGACGATGTCGGCCCAGTAGCGGTCCAGGCCCGTGCCGCGCAGCGGGTACAGCCAGTGGATCCACGCGCCGGCGTAGTTCCACAGCCGCTCGGCGCGCGGCGCGTCGCGCACCACCTCGCCGGTGCGGCCCGAGATGTACAGCCGCGTGGCCTGCGCATCGGCCAGGTCGACCACATGCAGCGGGCGGTGCGCGTCGAGCCCGCGCGAATGGGTGAAGGCGTCTTCGTCGATGGTGCCCCGGTACTGGAGCACCACGCCCTCGCCCCCATAGGCCTGCGCGCTCACGAGTGCGCGGGCGCGGTCGACCTGGCGCAGCACGGCGCCGGTCTGTGCATCGACGACGACCACGCCGCGCCCCGGCGGTGATCGGCGCGCGCCGGGTTCCGCCGCGTGCGCCGGCACCGCAAGGTACACCGCCTGCCCGCCGCTGGCCACGGCCAGCCGCAGGTCCTGCAGCGGCCCCGCGATACCGGCCGCATCGAGCGCCTGCCGCGGCCCCAGCAAGGGTGCCTTCGCATCGAGCGGCGGCAGGTGCTGCAAACGCTCGGCCTCGGTGAGCTTGGGGTAGCCCACGTACATCATCACCACGCCCGAGACGAACCACATCGCGAAGAAGGCGCAGACGACCACGCCGAGCCAGCGGTGGACCAGGAACAACCAGCGTTTGGCATGCATGGCGGCGCTCCCTCGGTTCAGAAGCTCACGCGTACCGACACATCGGCCGTGCGCGGCGCACCGAGGTAGGCGAAGCCGGCGCCGACGTTCGCGGCGTACACGCGGTCGGTCGCGTTGCGCACGCGGCCCACCAGCGTGACGTTGCGGTTCACCTGCCAGCTCAGCCCGAGGTCGATCAGCGTGTAGCCGGGCCAGTGCATCGTGTTGGCCGCGTCGGCGTACACCTTGCCCACATGTCGCACGCCCGCCGTGGCCTGCAGGCGCGGCGTGATGGCGTACGACACCCAGAGGTTCGCGACCACCGCCGGCGTGTTGGTCGGCGTGCGGCCCGCGAGCGACACGCCGCCCTGGCGGAACTGGTCGTAGCGCGCATCGACGTAGGTGAGGTTGCCCTGCAGCGACCACTGCGGCGTGGGCTGCAGCCCGAGCGCCAGCTCCACGCCCTTGGACGACTGCTCGCCGACCAGCACCGTGAGCGCGCTGTTGGCCGGGTCCTGCGTCGCGATGTTGGTGCGGCGGATGCTGTAGGCCGCAAGCGTGGCCGTGCCCTTGCCCTGCCAGAAGTCGAGCTTGGTGCCGACCTCGACCTGCCGGCCCGTGGTGAGCTCGCTGTTGTTGCGCACGTCGGCGAACGAGGCGGTCGAGAGCACGCCCGACGGCGGGTCGGCCGCCGTGGCGTACTGCGCGTACAGGTTGGCGCCGGGCGCGATGTCCCACACCAGGCCGATGCGGCCGGTGGTGGGCCGGTAGCCGCGATGGAAGGTGGCCGGGTTCGCCGCATCCACGGTGCGGCGGTTGACCAGGTCGAGGTCGATGCGCTCGTGACGCAGCGCCGTCACGAGGTGCAGCGACGGCTGCAGCGCGGTGCGGTTCTCCAGGTACAGCGCGGTGGTCCGCACCTTGTTGTCGCGGTCGGGACGGAAACTGGGCGTCATGCCCGGCACGTCGAAGAAGCGCTCGGTGGCGAAGACGTACGGATTCACCGTGCTCACGGTGCCGGGCAGGCTGTTGGGGAAACGCGTCTGCCGGTTCACGCTGAAGTCCAGCCCGAAGGACCAGTCGCTCTTGAGCCCGCCGAGCTGGCCCTTGTAGATGCCTTCGACGCGGTTGCCCCACACGTCCTGGTCGTGCCGCTGCAGCAAGGCGCCCGAGCGGATGACGGCCGTGTTGCGCGCGTTGTAGCGGTAGTTCTCGACGTTGCGGTAGTCGCGCAGCGCGTCGTAGGCATGGAAGGTGTTCTTGAACTGCAGCGCGTCGCTGGCCTGCCATTCGGTGACCGAGCGCAGCCACTGCACGCGCTGCGCATAGAGGCCGTCGGCGCTGTTGTAGTTCTTGAAGCGCGTGCCGCGGTCGATGCGCATCTCGCCGCCCGCCGGGTTCAGCACCGGCGTGCCCCAGTAGGGCCGCGTGACGTCTTCGTCCTGGTATTCATAGGCCAGCGTGTGCTTCAGGCCGCCGCCGAAGTCCGACAGCAGCGAGGCCGCGAGCTGCGTCGATTGGCTCTTGGTGCCGTCGGTCCAGCCGTGGGCGTCGCGGTGGTTCACGTCGATGCGCGCGTAGTGGCTGCCCGCGCCGCCGTCGCCGGCGATGCGGCGGTTCAGGCCAAAGGAGGCCTCCTTCAGGTTCTGCGTGCCCAGGCGCAGTTGTGCTTCGGCGAAGTCGCTGCGCTCGGGCGCCTTGGTGATGTAGTTGATCGAGCCGCCCAGCGCACCCGAACCGAACAGGAAGCTCGACGGGCCGCCGATGGCCTCGACGCGGTCGTAGATCCAGCTGTCGACCGGGCGCGCCGCGATCGAGTACTGCAGGTTGATGCCGTTGAACAGCTGCGCGATCGAGCCGCTGCCGAAGCCCCGGTAGCTCACGCCGACGTTGCCGGGCGCGTCGTGCGCGGTCACACCGGGCACGGCGCGCAGCGCCTCCTGCGTGTTCTGCGCGCCACGCGCATCGAGCACCGCGCGGTTCACCACCGTGACGGAGGCCGGCGTCTCGCGCGGCGTGAGGCCCAGGCGGCTCGCGGTGTCGGCGGGCGTGTCGAGGTCGAGCCGGCCGTTGGGGCGCGGGGCGTCGTCGGCCACTTCGATCAAAGGCAGCGAAGACACGGTGGTCTGGGCTTGGACAGGCGCGCTGACGGCGCCGAACAAGGCGAGCAGCCCCAAAGCGGGGGCACGGGAAAGGGTGGGCATGGCATCTCTCTTGCGACGACGCTGGCGAAAACAAATGGAGCGCAGCGCCGGCCGCACAACGACCGGGAACGCACCGCGCGGCCCGTTCAGGCGGCGTCAGGTGCAGGAACGACGAAGCTCAGGAGAGATGCGTGGGCGGCCCGCGCGCCGGCAGCGGCGAGGCCGTGACTGCCGCGAGGCGGGCAGCGGGAATCGATTGCAGCGCGCGGCCCAGCGGCAGCGGCGTGGGCAGCGTCACCTGCACGGTGGCCGGCGGCGGCCCGGAGACCATGCACAGCGGGCAGTCCATGGCCGCCATGCCGACTTCGGTGGCGCCGTCGTCGCCCTGCACGATGAGCTTGACGGTGCCCGCGGCGGAACACACGAGTTCCATCGCCTGCGGGTTCACGAGCGGCGACGCGCCCGCGATCAGCAGCGACGCCATGAACCACGCCAGCACCAGACGGTGCATTGCGCAGAAGGTTCGAAGGACGTGCATGGGCGCGGATTATGGCGCGAGGCGAATGCCCCGCATCTTTCTCAGGCGGTCTGCTCGATCGCTTCGCGCATGCAGCGCGTGATGCCGCGCACGGCCACCGAGTCGGGCCGGCCCGCGAAGCGCAGCGCGCGCACCGGCACGGGAATGTGCGGCTCCAGCGTGAGCACGTCGACCTTGGCACGGTCGGCCGAGCGCGCCGTGCAGCCGTCGACCAGCGCCACGCCCAGCCCGTGGTGCGCCATGGCCAGCGCCGCGTGGTAGGTCTGCACCGTGACCACGGCCTGCTGAAAGCCCACACCCGCCTGCCGGCAGGCCTGGCTCAGGCTGGTGCCGACCGGGTCGCGGCCATCGAGGCCGATCACCGGGCGGTCGATGAGGTCGTGCAGCGCCACCGAGCCGTTGCGCACCAGCGCGCGCGGCAGCATGCCCTTGGGCGCGACGCACACCATGCGGCTGTCGGCCAGCGTCTCCTGCGTGAGCGAGGGGTGCACCGCAGGGCTGAAGGCAAAGCCCACGTCGGCCTCTTGCAAGAGCAGCGCCGACATGATCTGCGGCGAATGCAGCGACTCGACCGTGATCGCGTAGCCCGGGTGCATCTCGCGGAAGGCCTTGAGCGCGCGCGGCAGGATTTCGTAGCTCAACGCGAGCACGCTGAGGATGCGCAGCTCGCCCGTGTCGTTGCCCGCGCGCAGGTTCGCCGCCAGCCGCTGCACCTCGTCGAGCTGCGCGAACAGCCGCTCGATGTGCGGGTACAGCGTGAGCGCCTCGGTGGTCGGCGTGAGCCGCCCCTTGGCGCGCTGGAACAGCGGAAAGCCCAGCTGCAGCTCGGCATGCTGCAGCGTGCGGCTCACGGCCGGCTGCGTGATGTTGATGAGCCGCGCGGCCGCGCTCACGCTGCCCGCGAGCATGATCGCGTTGAAGACCTCGATGTGGCGCAGCCGCATGGCCGACAGCGGTCGGTGGCGGTCAGCGGACGGTGGTCTTGCCGGTAGCGATGTCCATCACCATGCGCACGCCCAGATAGAGACGCGGCTCGATGGAGTCGATCAGCACGTACTCCGCGTCGGCCGTGTGCGCGCCGAAGCCTTGCAGGCCGAAGCGTTCGATGACCGGCGCCTTGGTCTTGAGCGAGGCAAACGCCGCGTCGGTGCCGCCACCGGCGGCCTTGTCGTCGGCGCCCAGCGGGCGGCCCAGCTCGTCCTTGTAGATGGCCTGCGCGTGCTTGGCCAGCGCGCGCGACGCGTCAGTGGCCTCGAGCGGCGGACGGCGGCGTTCGAACTTCAGCTCGACCTTGGCGTCGGGCACCAGCTGCTTCTTCACGCGCTCGTTCACCTGCTGCTCGATGCGGTCGTAGTCGGCCACCTTGAGCACGCGCACGTCGGCGCCCGCCGTGGCGCTGGCCGGGATCACGTTGCGGTTGGTGCCCGACTTGGAGATGGTCCAGTTCATCTTCAGGCCCGTGGCCGGGTCGGACAGGTCGCGCATCTGCAAGATTTGATGCGACAGCTCGTACAGCGCGTTCACGCCCAGCTCGGGTGCGGAGCCCGCGTGCGAGGCCTTGCCCGCCACGTTCAGCGTGACCGAGGCGATGCCCGCGGTGGCCAGCGAGAGCTTGTCGTCCTTGATGGACGCGCCCTCGAACGACAGCACGGCATCGTGCTCGCCGCCCAGCTTGGTGAGCAAGGCGCGCGAACCGGGCGAGCTGATTTCCTCGTCGCCGTTGATCAGCACGGTGAGCGTGCCGTAGTCCTTGAACTTCAGCGCCTGCAGCATCGACACCAAGTGCGTGATGACGGCCACGCCCTGCTTGTCGTCGGCAATGCCCAGGCCGTAGGCCTTGTCGCCGTCGACGCGGAACGGCTGCTTGTTGAGCATGCCCACGGTGTAGACCGTGTCCATGTGCGCGATGAGCATGATCTTCTTGGTGCCCGTGCCCTTGAAGGTGGCGCGCACCACGCGGCCGATTTTTTCGGGCGTGTCTTCCATGCGGTAGGCGTCGGCGCTCGGGTCGATGAGCTCGACCTCGCCGCCCAGTGCCTTGAACTTGGCGGCGATGAGATCGGAGATTTTCTCGAGGCCTTCGATGTCGCGGCTGCCCGACTCGATGGAGACCAGCTCCTTCAGCGTCTCGAGCAGGGCGGGCTTTTCCTTGGCGGCCAGCGCGGCGATGCGGGCATCAGGGGCTGCGGAAGCGGTGCCGAGGAAGGCCGCGCAGACGGCGGCGAGCAGGAAGGTGCGGGGCTGGAGTTTCATGGGCGTGTTTCTTCTTTCTGTCGTTTGTCTCTTGGGGATCGTGCGAACGTGGATCAGTGAGGATCAGTGGGCCTTGTCCCAGTTGGGACCGACGCCGATCTCGGCGAGCAGCGGCACCTTGAGCGCCGCCACGCCGGCCATCAGGCGCGGGATTTCGGTGCGCACCCATTCGACCTCGGCCTCGGGCACTTCGAACACCAGTTCGTCGTGCACCTGCATGATCATCTTGGTGGCGCGCTTTTCTTCGTCAAGCACGTTCTGTACCTTGACCATGCTGAGCTTGATGAGGTCGGCCGCCGTGCCCTGCATCGGCGCGTTGATGGCCTGGCGTTCGGCCGCCTTCTTGCGGGGGCCGTTGCCGCCGTTGATCTCGCTCAGGTAGAGGCGCCGGCCGAACACGGTCTCGACATAGCCCTTGTCGCGCGCGAACTCCACGATCTGGTCCATGTAGGTCTTCACGCCCGGGTAGCGCGCAAAGTAGCGATCGATGTACGAAGCCGCGGCCTTGGTCTCGATGCCCAGGTTCTTCGCCAGGCCGAAGCTGCTCATGCCGTAGATGAGCCCGAAGTTGATGACCTTGGCGTAGCGGCGCTGCTCGCTGGACACCTGGTCGGGCGTGGTGCCGAACACCTCGGCGGCCGTGGCGCGGTGCACGTCGACGCCGTCGGTGAAGGCGCGCAGCAGCGACTCGTCGCCGCTGATGTGGGCCATGATGCGCAGCTCGATCTGCGAGTAGTCGGCACTGGCGATCACGCTGCCCGCCGGTGCCACGAAGGCCTCGCGCACGCGCCGGCCTTCGGGCGTGCGGATCGGGATGTTCTGCAGGTTGGGGTCGTTGCTGCTGAGGCGGCCCGTGACGGCCACGGCCTGCGCGTAGTGCGTGTGCACACGGCCGGTGCGCGGGTTGGCCAGCTGGCCGAGCTTGTCGGTGTAGGTGCCCTTGAGCTTCGAGAGGCCGCGGTGCTCGAGGATCTTGGCGGGCAGCGGATAGTCTTCGGCCAGCTTCTCGAGCACTTCTTCGTCGGTGCTGGGCGCGCCGCTCGGCGTCTTCTTGACCACGGGCAAGCCCAGCTTGGTGAAGAAGATCTCGCCGATCTGCTTGGGCGAACCCAGGTTGAAGGGCTGGCCCGCGATGTCGTAGGCCTCCTGCTCCAGCGCCATGATGCGCGTGCCCAGGTCGTGGCTCTGCGCGGCCAGCGTGGGCGCATCGATCAACACGCCGTTGCGCTCGATGCGGTACAGCGCCTCGCTCGAATCCATTTCGAGCTGGTAGATGTAGGCCAGCTTTTCTTCCTTCTGCAGCAGGGGCCACAGCGCGTGGTGCACGTCGAGCGTCTGGTCGCTGTCTTCGCACGAGTACTCGGCGGCCTTGGCGATGTCGACCTGGCTGAACGGGATCTGGTGCGCGCCCTTGCCGCACAGGTCTTCGTACGAGATGCCGCTGCGCCCCAGGTGGCGCTCGGCCAGGGACGACAGGCCGTGCGGCTTGTTCACTTCGAGCACGTAGCTTTGCAGCATGGTGTCGTGGGCGTAGCCCTGCACCTCGATGCCGTGGTTGGCGAACACGTGGCGGTCGTACTTGATGTGCTGGCCGAGCTTCTTCTTGTCGGCGTTCTCGAGCCAGGGCTTGAGCCTGGCGAGCACCTCGTCGATGGGCAGCTGCGCGGGCGCGTCGGGGTAGTTGTGCGTGAGCGGAATGTAGGCCGCTTCGCCCGGCGTGACGCTGAAGCTGATGCCCACGATCTGCGCGACCATTTCGTCCAGCGAGGTGGTCTCGGTGTCGATGGCCGTGAGTTCGGCGGCCTCGAGTTTGGCGAGCCAGGCGTCGAACTGCGCCCATTCCATGATCGTGTCGTACTTGAGGTTGCTCGCGGGCGCGGCGGCCTCTTGGGCGTCCAGCTCGGAGGGCTCGTCGAACAGGCCGCCCTGGTCGCGGTCGGCCTTGGCGGCGGCCTTCTTCTTGGCGTTCTCTTCGATCAGCTCGGGCGGCACTTCCTGCGCTTCGAGCGACTTGACCAGGCTCTTGAAACCGAACTTCTCGTAGAAGGGCTTCAGCTCGGCCGTCTGCGGCGCGCCAACGGGCAGGCCTTCGAGCGAGGGCAGGCCTTCGACATGGCCGTTCAGGTCGCAGTCGGTGCGGATGGTGACGAGGCGTTTGCTCAGCGGCAGCTTGTCGAGCGCCTGGCGCAGGTTTTCGCCGGCGGCGCCCTTCACTTCGGCGGCGCGTTCGACCAGCGCATCGAGCGAGCCGTATTCGAGCAGCCATTTGGCCGCTGTCTTGGGGCCGACCTTGGGCACGCCGGGCACGTTGTCGACCGTGTCGCCGATGAGCGTCTGGTAGTCGACCATGAGGCTGGGCGGCACGCCGAACTCGGCCGTCACGCCGGCGATGTCGCGCTTCTTGCCGTTCATCGTGTCGATGATGGTGATGTGCTCGTCGACCAGCTGGCTCAGGTCCTTGTCGCCGCTGGACACGATCACTTCGACGCCCTGCGCGGCCGCCACCTTGGCGAGCGTGCCGATCACGTCGTCGGCCTCGACATCGGGCACCGTGAGCACCGGCCAGCCGAGCAGCTTGACCACTTCGTGGATGGGGTCGATCTGGCTGCGCAGGTCGTCGGGCATCGGCGAGCGGTTGGCCTTGTACTCGGGGTACCAGTCGTCGCGGAAGGTCTTGCCGGGGGCGTCGAAGATGCAGGCCGCGTAGTCGGCGCGCACCTCGCGGCGCAGCGCGGTCATCATGTTGATCATGCCCCGGATCGCCCCAGTGGCCGGGCTCTTGGGGTCGCCGGGCACGGCGCGCAGATCGGGCATCGCGTGGAAGGCCCGGTACAGGTAGCTCGAGCCATCGACGAGCAGCAGCGTTTTCTTGTCGGTCATCGGGGCATTTTGCCGTGCCCGGACCGGCGTCCGGAACGACACCAGGGTCGGCTGGCGGCCGACACGCCGCCAGCGGGTGCACGCCTACAATCCGTGCATGCCTAGCTCCCCACTCCTGGTCGCCCGCCGCATCCTGCTGGCGCTGGCTTTCGCCACCCCCGTTGCCGCCCTCGCGCAGGCGCCGGCCGCGCCCGCCGCCAAGCCGGCCCCGGCGGAACCGCTACAAAATCAGGAGCAGGCCGACGGCCGGCGCAACCAGAAGGTCGAGCACATCCACACGGAAGACAGCGGCGCCTCGGTCGACGAGGTGCGCTACGGCGGCCGCACGCAGAGCATCAACGTCAAGCCCAAGTCGAACATGCCCGGTTACGAAGTGCTGCCCAACGACGGCGGCAGCGCCCGCCCCGGCACGACCGGCGACGCGAACAGCGGCGGCAACGGCCCGCGTGTCTGGAACGTGCTGAAGTTCTGACCGTGACGCTGTCGTTCTCCTTCCCGCCCTCCCTCTTTTCTCCCGCAGCCGCCGTCCGGCGCTGAGCATCGCCATGGCAGTTTTTACCGAAGTCCAGTTCGGCGAGGCAGACGCGCTCGTCCAGCGCCTTGGCATGGGCACCCTGCGCGAGCTGCGCGGCATCGAGGGCGGCATCGAGAACACCAACTACTTCGCCACCACCGAGTCGGGCGAATTCGTGCTGACGCTGTTCGAGCGCCTGAGCGCCGAGCAGCTGCCGTACTACCTTTGCCTCATGAAGCACCTGGCCGGTGCCGGCCTGCCTGTGCCCGCGCCCGTGGCCGACCCGGCCGTGGCGCCGCCGACCGGCCATGCGCTGTCGATCCCCGCGCAGGCGCCCTGCGAGCTGCTGCACCGCGTGGCCGGCAAGCCCGCGGCGCTGGTGCAGAAGCTCTCGGGCCGCAGCGAGCTGGCCCCCACGGCCGCCCACTGCGCCGAACTGGGCGCCATGCTGGCCCGCATGCACCTGGCCGGGCGCGACTACCCGCGCATCCAGCCCAACCTGCGCGGCCTGCCTTGGTGGAACGAGACCGCCCCGGTGGTGCTGCCCCACATGGACGAGGCCCAGTCGGCGCTGCTGCGCGCCGAGCTGGCCTACCAGAACCATGTCGCCGAATCGTCGGCCTACGCGGCGCTGCCGCGCGGCCCGGTGCATGCCGACATGTTCCGCGACAACGTGATGTTCGCGACCGACGGCGGGCCTGATGCGCCGCCGCGCCTCACGGGCGTGTTCGACTTCTACTTCGCCGGCACCGACACCTGGCTGTTCGACTTGGCCGTGTGCCTGAACGACTGGGCCATCGACCTGGCCAGCGGCCGGCACGACGCCGCCCGCGCCGACGCCTTGCT
The DNA here is from genome assembly GCF_058797695.1 of Variovorax sp. GW823-FHT02B07. Taxonomy (NCBI): domain Bacteria; kingdom Pseudomonadati; phylum Pseudomonadota; class Betaproteobacteria; order Burkholderiales; family Comamonadaceae; genus Variovorax; species Variovorax sp. GW823-FHT02B07. Next base: position 544,440 of record NZ_JBXAJX010000001.1, on the reverse strand, counting down.
CGCCGCGTATGAGAGCGTGCGCAGGCTGAACGCCTCCGAGCGCGCCCTGCTGCCCGCGATGCTTCGCGCCGCCGCGCTGCGCTTCTGGATCTCGCGCCTGTGGGACTTCCACCTGCCACGCGAGGCCAGCATGCTCAAGCCCCACGACCCGACGCACTTCGAGCGCGTGCTGCGCGAGCGCGCCACCCACCCGCACGCCATCGCCCACGTCCTCGAACCGGCGCTGGCAGCCTAAAGAAGGTGTGACCGAACCCGCCATGCCCGCTCATCCCGCCCAGACACACCCACTCTGCGTTGCAAATGCTCGCCATAGCCCAAGCTATGGCTGCGCTTTGCGCCTTGATTGGGCGCGTCTGGGCGGCCTGCTCGGCCACGCCGGATTCATTCACACCTTCTGACCCCCACATGAAACTCCACCTCGTGCCGGCGCGCACCGGCTTCGACTGGGTCCGCCTCGGACTCAAGACCTTCTGGCGCCAGCCGCTGGCCTTCATCTCGCTGTTCTTCCTGCTGATGGCGATGATCTCGACGGTGTCGATGCTGCCGCTGCTCGGCAGCGTGCTCGCACCGATCCTGCTGCCCTTCATGACCCTCGGCCTGATGGTCGCGACCTCGGTGGCCGCAACCGACAACGCCGACGGCCTGGGCAATGCGGGCGACCTGGGCCGCCCCACGGGCTCGGCCATGTTCATCGCGGTGTTCGACGCCATGCGCACCGAATGGCGCTCGCTGGTGGTGCTGGGCGTGATCTCGGCCGTGTACTTCGTGCTGGCCGTCACGCTGACGGCGCTGGTCGACGGCGGCCAGCTCATGCGCGCCTACCTGTTCGACGAAGCGGTGACGCCCGAAGTCATGAAGAGCAGCGAGTTCCTCACGGCGCGCACGCTGCTGATGTGCCTGAACCTGCCGCTGTCGCTGGCCATGTGGCATGCGCCGGCGCTGGTGCACTGGCACCGCGTGGAGCCGGTGAAGAGCGTCTTCTTCAGCATCGTCGCGCTGTTCCGCAACTTCGGCGCCTACGCGCTGTTCGGCCTGGCGTGGTTCGGCGTGTTCATGCTCGCGGGCATCGCCATCGGCCTGCTCGCCACCGTGCTGATCGGCGTCGGCGCCATGGGCTCCGACGGCGCGGCCCTGGCGATCGGCAACATCCTGATGATCGGCACCGCGCTGGTGCTGGCGGCGATGTCGCTGGCCTCGACCTGGTTCACGTTCCGCGACAGCTTCGACGCGAACTGAGCGGGCATCGCCCGCTGCCCTTTCGGGCAAGCGGGACCGCCGGACTCAGACCGGCGTGAGCTTCGCCACCGACAGCGCCAGCCACTTCACGCCGTGGCGCGCGAACTTCACCTGTGCCCGCGCATCGTCGCCGGTGCCTTCGAGCGCGGTCACCGTGCCCTCGCCGAACTTGTTGTGGAACACCTGCATGCCTGAGCGCAGGCCGTGCGACGGCGCGGTCTTCTGCGGCGGCACGGGCGGGCTGGCGAAGGTGTCCTTGCCGGCGCTGCTGCCGCCCCCGCTGTAGCGATTGCCGCCACCCCCACCACCGTAGCCACCGGCACCGCCGCGCGTGCTGCCGTAGCCGCCGCCATAGCCGAAGGCCGAGGGCGCAAAGCCCTGGTTCTTCGGCGTGAGCCACTTGAGTGCGCTTTCCGGCAGCTCGTCGAAGAAGCGGCTCTTGACGTTGTAGCGGGTCTGGCCGTGCAGCATGCGCGTCTGCGAGTGGCTCAGGTACAGGCGCTTGCGGGCGCGCGTGATGGCCACGTACATCAGGCGGCGTTCTTCCTCGAGGCTCTCGAAATCGCTCATCGAGTTCTCGTGCGGGAACAGGCCCTCTTCCATGCCGGTGATGAACACGCAGTCGAACTCCAGGCCCTTGGCGGCGTGCACGGTCATGAGCTGCACCGCGTCCTGGCCGGCCTGCGCCTGGTTGTCGCCCGACTCGAGCGCTGCGTGCGTCAGGAAGGCCGCGAGCGGGCTCAGCGTTTCGCCGGTTTCGGCATCGGGTGCCAGCGGCTCGTCGAGCACCGGCCGGCTGGGGTCGAGCCCCTGGCTGGCGGGCGACTGGCGCAGTTCGTCGACCGGCAGCGCCACGGCGTCGCGGCCGAAGCCTTCCTGCGTGACGAAGCTTTCAGCCGCGTTCACGAGTTCGTCCAAGTTCTCCAGGCGGTCGGCACCTTCGCGATCGGCCTTGTAGTGTTCGACGAGGCCGCTGTGGTCGAGCACCAGCTCGATGATCTCGCGCAGGCTCACACCTTGCGTCTGCTCGCGCAGCACGTCGATCTTGGCGACGAAGGCCGTGAGGTTCGAGCCGGCCTTGCCGCCGACCGCGCTCACCGCGTCGTGCAGCGAACGCCCGGCGGCGCGCGCCGCGTCCTGCAGGCTTTCGAGCGTGCGCGCGCCGATGCCGCGCGGCGGGAAGTTGACGACACGCAGGAAGCTGGTGTCGTCGTCCTTGTTCTCGAGCAGGCGCAGGTAGGCCAGCGCATGCTTGATTTCGGCGCGTTCGAAGAAGCGCAGGCCGCCGTACACGCGGTACGGCACCGAGGCATTGAACAGCGCCGTTTCGATCACCCGGCTCTGCGCGTTGCTGCGGTAGAGCACGGCCATTTCCTTGCGGTCGAAGCCGTCGCGCGCCAGCTGGCGCATTTCCTCGACCATCCACTGCGCTTCGGCGAGGTCGGTGGGCGATTCGTACACGCGCACAGGCTCGCCCGGCCCCTGATCGGTGCGCAGGTTCTTGCCCAGGCGCTTCTTGTTGTGGCTGATGAGCTCGTTGGCCGAATCGAGGATGTTGCTGTAGCTGCGGTAGTTCTGCTCCAGGACGATCTGGCGGCGCACGTCGAACTCGCGCACGAAGTCGGTCATGTTGCCCACGCGCGCGCCGCGGAAGGCGTAGATGCTCTGGTCGTCGTCGCCCACGGCGATCACGCTGTTGTGCTCGCCCGGCGTGAAGTGGCCGCCGATCGCCGTGTGGCCCGCGAGCATCTTCAGCCATGCGTACTGCAGGCGGTTGGTGTCCTGGAACTCGTCGACCAGGATGTGGCGGAAGCGCCGCTGGTAGTGCTCGCGCACGGGCTCGTTGTCGCGCAGCAGCTCGTAGCTGCGCAGCATCAGCTCGCCGAAGTCGACCACGCCTTCGCGCTGGCACTGCTCTTCGTACAGCTGGTAGAGCTCGACCTTCTTGCGGTCGTCGTCGCTGCGGGCCTCGATGTCGCCGGGGCGCAGGCCGTCTTCCTTGGCGCCGGCGATGAACCACTGCGTCTGCTTGGCCGGAAAGCGCTCGTCGTCGACGTTGAACTGCTTCATCAGGCGCTTGATGGCCGAGAGCTGGTCTTGCGTGTCGAGGATCTGGAAGGTCGAGGGCAGGTTCGCCAGCTTCCAGTGCGCGCGCAGCAGGCGGTTGCACAGGCCGTGGAAGGTGCCGATCCACATGCCGCGCACGTTCACCGGCAGCATCGCGGTCAGCCGCGTCATCATTTCCTTGGCGGCCTTGTTGGTGAAGGTGACGGCCAGGATGCCGCCGGCGGACACCTGCCCCGTCTGCAGCAGCCAGGCGATGCGGGTGGTGAGCACCCGCGTCTTGCCGGAGCCGGCACCGGCGAGGATGAGGGCATTGCCCGCGGGCAGCGTGACGGCAGCAAGCTGCTCGGCGTTGAGGTTGTTCAGCAACGGCGAGGCAGGGCCGCCCGTATCGGCTGCGGACGCGCCGGAAAACAGGTCGTGAGGGAGCATGGGTGCCATTGTAGAAAGCTGCCCCGCCCAGGGCCTCGCCGAGCGCGCTTGCCCCTGCAGGCATGACCTGGATCAAGGCCGGGCCCGCCGGCGTGCGCGGGCCCGCCGCGCTTGCGACAGATCAAGCGAGGCGGCCATGCCCGGCGGGAGACTGCCTTCCAGTTGCCGGCCCTGCGCGCCGGCCGTCACTGGAGAACCCATGCCCAAGAAACTCGCCCCCGCCTGCCTCGCCGCCCTGCTCGGCGCCATGGCCGTCCTGCCGGCCGCCGCGCAGGAAGCACAAGGCAACTGGCTGGTGCGCGCCCGCGCCGTGTACCTGAAGCCGGCGAACCACTCGGCCCCGGTGGCCGACCTGTCGATTCCGGCCGATGCCATCACGGTCAACAGCAAGACCATTCCCGAGCTCGACGTCACCTACTTCTTCACGCCGAACATCGCCGCCGAGCTGGTGCTGACGGTGCCGCAGAAACAGACGGTCACCGTGCAACAGAGCGCGCTGGGCGGCCCGGTGGACATCGGCACCTTCAAGCACCTGCCGCCCTCGCTGATGCTGCAGTACCACTTCATGCCGACCGCGAAGATCCGGCCCTACATCGGCGCGGGCCTGAACTACACGCGCCTGAGCAGCGTCAGCCTGCAGGTGCCGACGGTCGGGCGCCTGCAGCTGCAGAACGAAAGCTTCGGCCTCGCGCTGGGCGCCGGCGTCGACATCGAGGTGGCGAAGAACACCTACCTCAACCTCGACGTGAAGAAGCTGCGCATCCGCAGCGCAGTGAACATGAATGGCGTGCAGCTGTCGACCGTGAAGGTCGACCCGTGGCTGTTCGGCGTAGGCATCGGCTACCGGTTCTGAGGAAGAGCCGCACCATGGTCGTCGGGTATACGCAGCAACCCATAGGGTCAATACGCCTCGACGACTTGCGCATCATCGCCATGGCCGTAAAATCAATCACCGGGCCCAAGTTTCTTGCGTCCGGTTTTTTTTGGCCGTCATTTTCATGACGCGACCACGAGAACCGGCCGGACCAAGCGCTCATTCGTTCCACTCAACGATTCCTTTCAGGAGCCTGGTCATGCAAATCTTCGATTACGACAACATCCTTCTGCTGCCGCGCAAATGCCGCGTGGAAAGCCGCTCGGAATGCGACGCCAGCGTCACGCTGGGCGAACGCACCTTCCGCCTGCCGGTGGTGCCTGCCAACATGAAAACGGTGGTCGACGAGTCGATCTGCCTGTGGCTCGCGCAGAACGGCTACTTCTACGTGATGCACCGCTTCGACCTGGACAACATCCAGTTCGTGAAAGACATGCAGGGCAAGGGCGTGTTCGCCTCGATCTCGCTGGGCGTGAAGAAGCCCGACTACGACACCGTCGACCAGATGGTGGCCCAAGGCCTCGTGCCCGAATACATCACCATCGACATCGCGCACGGCCATGCCGACAGCGTGAAGAACATGATCGGCTACCTCAAGGCCAAGCTGCCCAAGTCGTTCGTGATCGCCGGCAACGTCGGCACGCCCGAAGCGGTGATCGACCTGGAGAACTGGGGCGCCGACGCCACCAAGGTCGGCATCGGCCCGGGCAAGGTCTGCATCACCAAGCTCAAGACCGGTTTCGGCACGGGCGGCTGGCAGCTGTCGGCGCTCAAGTGGTGCGCGCGCGTGGCCACCAAGCCGATCATTGCCGACGGCGGCATCCGCGACCACGGCGACATCGCCAAGAGCATCCGCTTCGGCGCATCGATGGTCATGATCGGCTCGCTGTTCGCGGGCCACGAAGAATCGCCGGGCAAGACGGTCGACGTCGACGGCACGCTCTTCAAGGAGTACTACGGCTCGGCCAGCGACTTCAACAAGGGCGAGTACAAGCACGTCGAAGGCAAGCGCATCCTCGAGCCCATCAAGGGCAAGCTGGCCGACACGCTGGTCGAGATGGAGCAGGACGTGCAGAGCTCGATCAGCTACGCGGGCGGCTGCACGCTGATGGACATCCGCAAGGTCAACTACGTCACGCTGGGCGGCGACAACGCCGGCGAACACCTGCTGATGTGAGCGCGACGGGCGGCCCTCCGCCCGTCTCTTTTCTTTCAGGCCTCGAGCAGCTGCACTGCGTAGCGGTGCAGCGCGTGGGCCGGATCGGCCAGCGCATCGACCACGCCGAAGTGGTCAAGCCCCGGCAGCACCTCGCACACCGGCACGGTGTGGCGGCCCCAAGCCTCGCGGATCATCGCGTTGTGGCGGATGAACTCCGCACTCTCGTTGCCCCCCACCGCCGCATGGAGCTGGCCGCGCGCCGGCGCGGGCCACAGCGCCGGGCTCGCACGCCGCGCGTCGGCATCGGTGAGCTTCAGCGTGTGCTCGAGGAAGGGCGTGCGCTGCAGCGGACGCAGGTCGAACAGGCCCGAGACCGACAGTGCATTGCGCACCAGCTGCGCGGGCAGATCGGGCGCTACGGCCTTCCAGTCGCAGGCCAACAGCGCCGCCGCCATGTGGCCGCCGGCTGAATGTCCCGCGACGGTGATGCGCGAAGGGTCGCCGCCATGCGCTGCCACATGGCGCCACGTCCATTCGAGCGCCCGCACCATCTGCAGCAGGATGCCCGGCACCGTCACCGGCTGGTCGACCGGGCCCGGGCACAGCGCGTAGTTGGGCTGCACCACGCAGATGCCGCGGTCGTGGAAGGCGGGGCTGATGAACGAGTGGTCCTTCTTGTCCATCGCGCGCCAGTAGCCGCCGTGGATGAAGACCAGCACCGGCGCATCGGGCACGGGCGCCGGAAAGACGTCGAGCGTCTCGTTCGGGCCGGTGCCGTAGGGCACATCGATGCGGCACGGCAGCGTGTCGCGCGCCGCGGCGGAATCGCGCCCCCAGCGCGCGAAGTACGCGGGGTGTTCCTTCACCCGCGCCAGGTTGTTGTACATGCCTTCCAGCCAGGCGGGGTCGTGCGCTTCCATGCGGTGCTTGCTCCTTGTTTTTCCGGGGCGCATCTTGGCACGGCCGCGTGCATGGAAATGCGCGGCTGGATAAAATGTGGGCTGTGTTGGGGGGGTAGCTCAGCTGGGAGAGCGCCGCGTTCGCAATGCGGAGGTCGGGAGTTCGATCCTCCTCCTCTCCACCAACCGACCCAGCAAAAAGGCCTTGGCAATCGCCAAGGCCTTTTTCATTTGCAGCTGTGCGCTGCGGCCGGGAAATGTCAGGCGTCGAGCGTCAGGTGCTGGCCGTGCAATGCTGCGGCGCCCGGCGATGCCAGGAAGCCGATGGTCTGCGCCGCAACCGAGGTCGACACCCACTCGGCCGGGTTCGCGTCGGGCATCGCCTGGCGGTTGGCCGGCGTGTCGAGCACGCTGGGCGCCACGCTGTTGATGTTCACGCCGTGCGGCGCGGCCTCGGCCGCCATCGACTCCACGAGGCGCTGCAGCGCGCTCTTCGACGCGATGTACGCCGCCATCGCCGGCAGGCCGCGCGCCGCCACCTTGGCCGTCACCGCGACGATGCGGCCCGCGCGGCGCTCGATCATCGAGGGCAGCACGGCCTGCGTCACGGCGACGAACGACCAGGCGTTGAGGTTCATCATCCGGTCCCAGCTCGCACGCGTGAGTGCGTGCGTCGCCTCGCCCATCTCGAAGCCGCCGGCGATGTGCACCAGCGCGTCGACGCGGCCGAAGGCCTGCAGCACCTGGCCGGTGAGCGCGGCCATGTCGGGCGCCGAGGTCACGTCGCCAGCCAGCAGCAGGTGCTGCGAGTTGTCCAGGCCCGGGAAGACTTCGGCCAGGCGACCGGCGTGGTGATCGACCAGCGCGAGCCGCGCGCCCTGGTCAAGAAAGTGCTGGGCCACGGCCCGGCCCAGCGCGCCCGCGGCGCCGGTGATCAGTACATGGGGCGTGTTGCTTGCATCGCTCATCGAAAACTCCTCGGATAGGGGGTGGGGCGGGGCCCCGACGGTCGCGCATCCTAACGCTCTCGTACAAATGTGCAGAAAATTTTTGAAGTCCCAAAAAGATTGGTATATACTCGTGGTCTTGCCAGAAAACACTAACGGTTTTCAAAGCAAGGGCTCTTAGCTCAGTTGGTAGAGCAGCGGACTCTTAATCCGTAGGTCGAGTGTTCGAGTCACTCAGGGCCCACCAACCAACATCGCGGCAACGCTGGAAAGCCTGCTACCCACAAGGTAGCAGGCTTTTTTCATGGTGCGTTCACTTGTACGTTTGATCGCGCCGACGCGACCCTTCGCAAGCCTCTCCCCGACATCCCGTGAAGAAATCCAAACCCGCGCCATCGCCGAAATCCTTCGACCTCAAGCAGCACTGGCATTGGGGCCGCGGCATGCGCCAGCTGCGCATCGCCGACTTCCTGAAGGACGGCCGCCTGCTGGTCCCCGGCGACCTCACGGGCGAAGGCCCGGCCACCGACGACGGCACCGGTGCGCTGCGCACCGTGGGCGGCGTGCAGGTCGGCAGCGCCGACTATGAAACCGGCCTGATGTGGGTCGGCCGCAAGCTGCGCGAAGGCGACCTGCCGAGCAAGCCCCAGGGCTGACCTAGCTACGGCGCCGTGACGCGCCGCAAGAACTGCAGCGAGCGCTCCAGCGCCAGCCGTCCCGGCGCATCGTCGAGGTTGAACTGGTACTCGTGCGGCAGCGCCGGCGTTTGATCGGCGGGGAAGAACAGGCTGTCGACCTGCACGCCCTTCGCGGTCAACGTCTGCGCCATCGACCGCGACTGCCCTTCGAGCGGATCGCCGTTGCCCGCGGTGATGAACGACGGCGGAAAGGCCCCGGTCACATAACGGCGCACCGACGCAGTCTCGAAGGCCGGCGCGTTCTGGAAATCCTTGCTGCCGCTGTACGACCAGAACACGGTCCGCAGGAAGCCGCCGAAGGCACCGTCGAGTTTGGCCTGCGCCGCGTCGTAGGCCCCGCAGTGCAGCAGCATGCCGCGCAGCTGCTCGCGCGCGATGACGGGCGTGAGACCGACGGCTTTCGCGTAGCCCGGCACGGCCACGGCGTTCGCAACCTGCGCGACGATGTGCGCGCCCGCCGAGTCGCCGGCCAGCACGAGCCGCGCGGGGTCCACGCCCAGCCGTGCCGCCTCGCGCACCAGATAACCCAGCGCCGTGTTCACCTGCCGCACCGGCACCGGATAGCCCTCGCCCGGCGCGATCGAATAACCGACGGCCACCACGGTGAAGCCCTGCCCCGCCAACACGCGCGCGTAGTTCGCCACGTCGAGCCGGTGGCCCGAGACCCAGGCGCCGCCGTGCACCCACACGATGGTGGGCAAGGGCCGAGTGCCCGCCGAGGCCGGGCGGAACACGTCGAGGTAGGCATCCGGATCGGCCTCGTCGTAGTGCTGGTCGAGCACCGCCGCGATACCGGGCGGCACGTGCTTCTGCAGCGACTGCGATGCAGCGTCCGAGCCCTTGCCGAAGGCGTAACGAATCATCAGCACCGAAGGCCACGGGCTCCACTGGAACGCGGCATAGCCCACGACAACGAGGCCGGCGATGACACCGAGGATTCGCAGCAGGATGGTCTTGAGCTTCACGGTGGAGCGCCTGCACCGGACGGCCCGGCGCTTCAGGGAGCGCCCCGCATTCTGCTTGCCACGGGCAGTGCCCCGCTATGCTCGCCTCACATGTCGCCACCGCCCGTCATCGCACCCTCCTCCGCGCTCACACAACCGCTGCACCACGCCGCGCGCACGCTGTGCGCAGCCCTGGCGTTCGCGGCGGCGCCGACCTTCGCATCGGCCGCTTCCGGCTGCCTTGCCACGGCCTCCTACATTCCGCCGCCGCCACGCGCCCTCGCAATGGCCGCGCTGGCCCGACAAGAGCACGTTGCCTTCGGCAGCCAGACCATGGACGCCGAAGGCCGACTCACCGAGTCTGGCTATTCGGAAGCAGAAGACACGCGCTATCCGATCGACGCGCAGCCCGCATGGCAACGCGTGCTGCGCTACTGGCGCGCGGTCGATCCGTCGAGCGAGCGGTTGCCCTCGCTAGTTCGCTTCGGCGCCCCGCACGCGGCCGACCGCACGCGATTGACCGACGCGCTGAACCAGGCGAGCGCCGCGCGCCTGCAAGGCCTGGGTGTCGGCCCCGGCCAGGGGCTGGACGCGTCGGACCAGCGCGCCCTCGAAGTGGCCCTGCAGCGCGTCGCGGTGATCGACACGCCCTGGTCCGCCGCGTTCATCAGCTGGGTCGCGCGCGAGGCCGGGCTCGGTGCCGACGAGTTCGTCTTCTCCGAGGCCCACGTCGACTACGCGGGCGCCGCGTGGCAGGCCGGCATCGATGAAGCGGCGGGCCGCGCGACCCCGCAAGCCTTGCGCGCCTGCGACCTGATGCGCACGCCGCCGCGCCCGGGCGATCTCGTCTGCCATGCACGCGGCCCGCGCGGTGCCGCGCTCGACGGCTTCGGCAAGATCGGCGAGTGGCTCACTGGGCGCCCGACGGGCGGCGCACCGTTGCCGATGCACTGCGATGTGGTGGTGGGTGTGGACGGGGCGGGCTTCGATGCCGTGGGTGGCAACGTGCTGCAGTCGGTCACCTTGCGGCGCCTGGCCTTTGCGCCCGGCACGCGGCTGCTGGACCCGAGCTACCTGCCTGAAGGCTGCACGGCGGGCGGCAGCGCATGCGTCGATCGCCACATGAGCCGGCAGCCGTGGTCGCTGCTGCTGCAGTGGCGCTGAAAGAAAAACAGGAACGGTGGGGGCTTGTGCCCCGGGCCGTCAGTCGCGGTAGTACACCTCGACAGCGCCCTTGAGCTTGATCAGCAGCGGATAGCCCTTGCGGTCCAGCGTGCGGCCGGCGGGCACCTTGATCCAGCCTTCGCTGATGCAGTATTCCTCGACGTCCAGGCGGTCCTTGCCGTTGAAGCGGATGCCGATCGGGTGCTCGAACACGGCGGGGATGTGGTGCGGGCTGCGCGGATCGGTCGAGAGATGGTCGGGCAGCGTGGGCTTGGAGGTGGCTTCTTCGGTCATGGGAAAACGGGTGTCTGAATCGACCCGAATGATAGAACCTGCCGCATGCCCCTTTGCGGGCGCCGCTAGCGCCGCTTCTTCCAGGCCTTGGGCGGCGGTTTCGGCCCGAAGCCCAGCGCGGCCCGCGCGAGCGCATCGGCCTCGGCGTTGCGGTGGCGCGGAATCCATTGCACGCGCGCCTCGTCAAAGCCCTGCAGCAGCATGCGTGCCTCCTCGAACAACGGCGCCATGCGCACGATCGGCCGCACGTCGGCAGCGCCGCTCAGCTGTTCGACCAGCGTGCTGTTGTCGCTGAAGGCCTGCACGCTCGTAGCGCCGCGCGCCTGCAGCTCGCGCAGCGCGAGCGTCAGCGCCCGCAGCTCGGCCTCGTTGTTGCAGCCCGTGGTGTGCGTGGCCTGCGAGAAGGTGTGGCGGGTGCCGTCGGGCTGGGTGATGACGACGCCGACGCCCATGCGCCCGGGGTTCGGCATGGCGCTGCCGTCGCAGTGGACGACCCACGGGGAAAGGCGCTCGGGCGCGGCAACGGTCATGAAGAAGCAGGAAGCAGAGGAAGAGGGACGAACGCGCTCAGCAGTTGCTGCGCTTGATGCCCGCGAGATTGCACGGCCGCTGGCCAGGCGGCGGCCCCGGATCGCGCGGCGGACGCGGCGGCCGGGGGTGATACCCCGGTCGCGGCGGGCCGTAGTACGGATCGCCGCCCCAGATGTAGGTCGGCCCCGGGTCGGCCGCAGGCGCCTCGCCCACCGGGTAACGCGGAATGATGGCCGGCCCCGAAGGCGCGGGCTGCGGCGGGGGGGCGGACGGTGCCGCGTAGTCCGAACGACGCGGCGTGTCTTCCTCGCTGGAGGCACGCGGCGGCGCAGGCGGCGGCTCGTCGATGCGCAGCTGCCGCGACTGCCTGGTACCCGGCGGGCAGGCGCCGTCGGTGTAAACGATGCGCCCGTCGGCATCGGTGCAACGCACCACCTCCGCCTGCGCGGCCGGGGCGGCCACGACAAGCCAGAGCAGCGAAACGAAAAGAATGGTGGGCGAGCGCATGGAGACGCCCTTTGTAACAGTGCGCGGCCGCTCGAACAAGCGGGCACGCAGAAACGGGTGGGGGATGAGGCTCGCAGCAGAGGAAAAGTCGATGCCGGCCGGCACGTCAACGCGACTTGGCTCGCGCCCCTTTCCTGGCCGGAGGACCGGCCTGCGTGGTGATGCGCGGGTAGTGCTCGAAGGTATGTTTCATCACATCGCGCAGCCAGACCACGGCAGGGTCGTGGTGAAAGCGCGGATGCCAGTGCTGGTTGAGTTGAAACTGGGGCACGGGCACCGGCGGCTCGAACATGCGCACCGTGCCCATGCGGGCGAAGACCTCCGCCAGTTCGCGCGGCACCGTCGCGAGCAGATCGGCGTGCCGGTCCATCAGGAGCGGAACCATCAGGAAGTGGGGCGTCATCACGGCCACGGTGCGGCGGATGCCCTGGTCTTCCAGCACCTTGTCGTAGCTCTCCGCCGAGTGGCCGGTGAGCGAGACCACGATGTGCCGCATCGCCTCGAAGCGCTCGCGCGTGAGGGTGGCGCCGATGTCCTTGTTCCGCGCGCTGGCGATGGTCACGAAGGAGTGCAGGAACAGGCGCTGATGAAACAGCCCCTCGGGCGCCGCACGGATGGACCCCACCGCCAGGTCGGCCTCGCCTGACGCAAGCAGCCCTTCGACCTGCTCGAGCGGCACCTGCAGCGTGCGCAGCGAACACCCGGGCGCCTCCTTCTTGAAGCGCTCGAGCAGCGGCGGCAGGAACACCAGTTCGCCCATGTCGGTCATGCACAGGGTGAAGGTGCGTCGCGCCAGTGCGGGCTCGAACCGGGCGCCCGCCAGGATCTGCTGGCGCACGGTGGTCATCACCTCCACCACCGCAGCGCGCATGCCCTCGGCCTTGCGCGTGGGCTCCATGCGGCTGCCGACCTTGACGAACAAGGGGTCGTCGAAGAAAGCACGCAGCCGGTTGAGCGCATGGCTCATCGCACTCTGCGTCAGTCCGAGGCCCTGCGAGGCCTTCGTGACACTGGCCTCACGAAACATCGCGTCGAAGACCGCCAGCAAATTCAGGTCGAGGTTTTCAGCATGCATGTCGCGCATTCTAGGAATGACTGAAATGACATTGATACATGGGAACCCTCGTCCTACGCTCTGCCCATGCCGTGACTCGGACGCGGCGAACAACAAAGGAGACGCCCCATGTTCATCAAAAACACCTGGTACGTGGCTGCCTGGGACAACGAGCTCACGCCGCAGGGCCTGTTCGCCCGCACCATCATCGGCGTGCCCGTTCTCATGTACCGCAAGGACGACGGCGAGATCGTCGCCATGGAAGACCGCTGCTGCCACCGCGGCGCGCCCCTGTCGGTGGGGCGGCGAGAAGGCGACTGCGTGCGCTGCATGTACCACAGCCTGAAGTTCGACGCCTCGGGCCAGTGCATCGAGGCGCCCGCCCAGAAGCGCATTCCCATCCAGGCCAGGGTGCGCACCTTCCCGGTGGTGCAACGCCACCGCTGGGTCTGGATCTGGATGGGCGCTCCCGACAAGGCCGACCCTGCGCTGATCCCCGACACGCCCTGGCTGGACGACCCGCACTGGCGCAGCCTGGACGGCTACATCCACTACGACGTCAACTACCTGCTGATCTGCGACAACCTGCTGGACTTTTCCCACCTGCCCTTCGTGCACCCGACCACGCTGGGAGGCAGTGCGGACTACGCCGCCGCCCAGCCCAAGGTCGAACGCATCGACAACGGCGTGCGCATCACCCGGTGGGCCCTCGACACCGAGCCGCCGCCTTTCGCCCAGGCGGTCAAGGACTGGGGCAGCAGGGTCGATCGATGGAACATCTACAACTTCACCATCCCGGCCGTCCTGCTGATGGACTCCGGCATGGCGCCCACCGGCCAGGGCGCTGCCGAAGGCAACCGCGAAGGTGCGATCGAATTTCGCGGCTGCCAGGCCATCACGCCCGAGACGGAAAACTCCACCCACTACTTCTTCGCGCATCCCCACAACTTCGCCATCGACCAACCCGAAGTCACGCACTCGATCCACCAGGCCGTGGTGGATGCCTTCGATGAAGACCGCGACATCATCACCGCGCAGCAAAGGAGCCTGGCGCTGGCGCCCGACTTCAAGATGATGGCCTTCGGCATCGACGCCGCGCTGAACCAGTTCCGCTGGATGGTCTCGCGCCGGCTGGAAGAAGAAGCGCTCGAGGAAGCCGCGGCCCGCCCTGCCGCCACAGCAGCGCCCGAACCCGTCAAGGCCTGAGCCATGAAGCTCCTCGTCACCCGCCTCACGCAAGAGGCGCAGGATGTGCTCGGCTTGGAATTGCGTGCGCAGGACGGCACCGCGCTGCCGCCCTTCACCTCGGGCGCCCATGTGGACCTGCTGCTGCCCGGCGACATCCGCCGCCAGTACTCGCTGGCCAACTCGCCGCTGGAGCGCCACCGCTACGTGCTCGGTGTGGGCCTGGCGCCAGCCTCGCGCGGCGGCTCGGCCTTCGTTCACCAGCGTCTTGCCGTGGGCGATGTGCTCGAGGTGGGCGCGCCGCGCGCCCTGTTCGGCATCGACCCGGCCGCCACCGAGCACGTGTTCGTGGCCGGGGGCATCGGCATCACGCCCATCCTGAGCATGATCCTCTGGTGCGAGGCCCACGCCAGGCCCTGGAAGCTGCTGTACTGCGTGCGCACGCGGGCCCGTGCCGCCTATGCGTGGACATTGGCGCGCCACCATGACCGCGTGCAGCTGCACGTGGACCAGGAAGCGGCGGGCACGCCACCCGACCTGGCGGGCTGGCTGGCCGGTGCGGCCCCGGGCGCCCACGTCTACTGCTGCGGCCCCGAAGGGTTGATGAACGCGGTCGACGCGGCCGCAGGCGTTGTCGGCATCGACAAGGCGGCCACCCATTTCGAACGCTTCGCACCGCCGGAACCCGCCACGCCCGCAGCGCCGGCCGGCACCTTCACCGTGGTGCTGCATCGCAGTGGCCAGAGGATCGAGGTCGCACCGCGGCAGAGCCTGCTCGATGCACTGGAAAGCGCCCACATCAGCATTCCCTTCTCGTGCCGCGAAGGCATGTGCCGCAGCTGCGAGGTGCCGCTGCTCGAGGGCGAGGCGGATCACCGCGACTTCGTGCTCAGCGACGAGGAACGCGACAGCCACACCTGCATCCTGCCCTGCGTGTCTCGCGCGCGCAGCGCCGTGCTCGTCCTCGATCTCTGACGTTCCCCAACAACAAGCAGACCACCCAACCCCACCACTGGAGACAACCATGTTCAAGAAAATGACTGCCGCATGCGCAGCGATCACGCTGGCGCTGCCCATCGCCGCGCAGGAGAGCTACCCCTCGCGGCCGATCCGCCTCGTCGTGCCCTACGCCGCCGGCGGCGCGACCGACTTCGTGGCACGCACCCTGGGCGATCGCCTGTCGAAATCGATGGGGCAGCCGGTGGTGGTGGACAACAAGGCGGGTGCGGCAGGCGCCATCGGCGCCGGTGAAGTCGGCCGCGCCAAGCCCGACGGCTACACGCTGCTGATGACCATCACCGATTCGCAGATCAACAACACGGCGCTGTTCAAGACCCTGGCCTACGACCCGCAGAAGGACTTCGTCGGCGTCACGCAGGTGGTGCGCAGCCCGGCGCTGATTTCCACGCACCCCGGCACCGGCATCAAGAGCATCGAAGACCTGAAGGCCAAGGTGGCCAAGGGCGGCGCGAAGCTGAGTTACGGGTCCTGGGGCGTCGGCGGACTGGGCCATCTGGCCGGCGAGAGCCTCAACCGCGGCCTGAATGCAGGCATGGTGCATGTGCCGCAGCGCGGTGAGGGTCCCGTGGTGACCGACCTGCTGTCGGGCACCATCGACGTCGGCCTGTCGTCGGTGCCCAGCGCGATGCAGCATGTGCCAACGGGCAAGGTCGTGCCGCTGGCCGTGCTGGGACGACAGCGCTCCACCACGCTCCCGCAGGTTCCGACCATGAACGAACTGGGCTTCAAGGACCCGCTCTACGACACCAACGTCTGGATCGGGCTGCTGGCACCGGCGAAGACGCCACAGCCCATCGTCGACAAGCTGGCCCGTGAAGTGCGCGCCATCGTCGGCTCGCCCGACGTCAGCCAGCTGTTCGTGGGCCGGGGCTTCGAGGTGATGAACAGCACGCCCGAGCAGTTCGCGGCGTCGTACAAGGAGGAGTTCAACGTGATCACCAGGCGGATGCGCGAGCTGGGCGTCGAGGCGCAATGAGGCAGGCAACCACCCGGACCGTCATGCAAGGACGACCGACGCATCTGCCGGGCGCCAACCGCCAGTGACCGTGTGGCCGGCCGCATCAGGCGTTCCCTAGGCGACAGGCGCGGCGCGGAGACTTTGCCATCATCGCGAACTCGACTGGCGCCCGCCGCCGGCTACACGGAGCCCTCCCCCATGACCTCGCCTTTCACCACCACCGCCCTGGGCCTGTGCGGCCCGCTGCGCCAGCCGCGCCAGATGCTGGCCGACCAGACCTACGACGACCACAAGTCGATCCACGACGACGCGACGGCCGAAACGCTGGGCCTGCGCGCCGGGCCGATCGAAGGGCCGACGCACTTCAGCCAGTTCGATCCCCTGCTGTTCCATGTGTTCGGACAGGCCTGGTTCGAAACCGGCTGCATCAGCGCCCACTACCAGAACATGGTGGTCGAGGGCGAGTCGGTGCGCGCCTTTGTCGACCTGCCCGCGCCGGGCGCCACCTTCGTGCGCCTGCGCGCCGAGAAGGCCGACGGCACGCCGGTGCTGACCGGCACCGCGTCGGTGGGCGATGCCGGCCAGCACCCGCACGAGCTGCCGCAGCGCATCGCCAAGCTGCGCCCGCCCCAGGGCCTGGTCATCAACCGCGACCTGCGCGTGGGCCAGCGCGGCGCGGTCGTCGAGAAAATCCGCATGGGCTTCGACCAGCACATGGGCGACCACTACCCCTTCACGCTCGCCGACAAGCTCAAGGTCATCACCGAGCCCTGCGACTGGTACACGGCCGAAGGCGGCCAGCGCTCGCCGTGGGGGCGGGCCATCATCCCGACCGAGATGATCAGCGTGCTGCTCGGCTCCACCAGCGCCGAGGCGCAATTGGGCGGCCGCAAGCCGGCCGTGGGCCTGTTCGCCGGGCAGGAGATTCGCCTCATCAAGGGCCCGCTCTTCGTCGACCAGGACTACGAACTGGAGCGCGAGATCATCGCGCTGAGCGAGAGCGCGCGCACCGAGTCCGTGTGGGTGCGCACCCAGGTCTACGAGATGCCGTCGCGCACGCTCGTGGCCGAGATGATCCTCAACGGCGCGACGATGAAGGCGTCGTACCCCCACTACGAAGCCGAGGCCAAGGAGCTGGGGCTGGCCTGAGCGCGGTTCGCGCAGCTGCATCGAGCGCCGTCGATCGAGGGGGCAGAATCCCCTCTTTTTCCGGGTGCCGTATGCCAGCTGTACTTGAAGGGGGTTGCCTCTGCGGCAAGGTCCGATTCAGCACGACCCAGCCGCCGCTGCGCACGTTCGCGTGCCATTGCACGTTCTGCCAGCGCATGACCGGCACGTCCTTCTATGCGGAGTCGCTTTTTCCGATGGACGCCGTGCAGTTCAACGACGGCGAACTGCGGCAGTACGCGCACCGATCGGACGGCAGCCACAAGCAGGTCTTCGTTCATTTCTGCCCCTCGTGCGGCACGACGATGGGCCTGACCTTCGAACGTTGGCCCGATGTGCGCGCCATCTCGCGCGGGTGCTACGACGACCCCAACGCGGTCGAACTCACGAGCCACATCTGGACCCGCTCCGCCCAAAGCGGCGTGGCCTTGCCGGCCGATGTGGATTGCTTTGCCAGAGCGCGGGCCACGCTCGACGGCCAGCCGGAGCCGGCCTCGCGGCATGAGGCGCCTGTCTTGGCCCGGCAAGACGGCGGGGCCTGAACTTTCGCTTCAGCGGCTCATCAGCGGCCATTCGCCCGACGACGGCGAAGCACGACCCCAAAGTAGTAGATGGAGAGGCACGTGAAGAGGCCTGCGACCACGGACCAGACGGCGCCCCCGCCGATCAGATTCGCTCCGTCGGGCGCGATGCAGCTGGAGGCGGATGCTTCGATGCAGTCCCTGTGCCTGTAATACCGCTCATGGAACGCCCACCAGAAGAACCCCGCCGCGGCGGCGCATGCGACGCAGAGGATGGCGGGCCGGGTGATTGGAAGAGGGTCTGTGGTCATGGGCTTGGATCGCCATGCCGGGCAGCCAGGGGGCCGCGGAGCACGATGCGAATGAGCGCTTTCCTCACGGCGGACGTTCAGCGCGATCGCGACGCCACACGGAGCGCTTCTTCCCTGATGTACGAAGAGGCCGCCGTGTTCGCCAGATCGTGCAGCGTCTGCAGCAATGAGACGCCGCCGATCTCCGTCGTGCCGGCGTTCAGGATGCGCCCGATCATCGTGATGCCGAGTTCGCTGGGCTGTCGCGCGAGGGAGCGAAGAAGCTCAGGCTGGTAGTTCGGCAAGCTCTCCAATCCGTGAACGATGGTCCACATGACCCCGTAGCCGTCTTCCTCGGGGTAGCGCTCGAAGACGCTCAGCATTTCGAGCATGGCTTGCTCCGGATTGCCTGCCCGCCAGAGTTCATCCAGAAGCGAGTCCAGGTGGCGCCAGCTGCCATCCTCCGGCGGTTCGAAGTTGGCGATGTCGTGAGCGATCTCGGAAGTGGTTCGGGGCATTGGAAGTCTTGTGCGCGTGGCTGCTTCTGGCCGACTCTAGCGGCTCAGGCGGCCTTCTGCTTTTTCTGTACGGACCTTGGCGCCTCGCTTCGCGCCAGCCACAGTCCGCTCGCAACGATCAGCGCCCCGCCGCCCAGCGTCCATGCATCGGGCGCGGCCTGCCAGAACACCCAGTCCATCACGAGCGCCCATGCGAGCGCGCTGTATTCGAAGGGCGCGATGGCCGCGGCCTGGCCGTGACGGAAGGCCTCGGCGATGGCCAGCTGACCCAGGAAGCCGCTGAGGGCCAGACCCGCCAGCGCCCACGCGTGCCCGGCCTGCAGCGGCACCCATTGCGGCGCCGCGAGCAGGCTGCCGCCGACAGCCATGCCCGCCGTGGTCCAGAAGACCAGTGCGGCGCTCGGCTCGGTGCGGCTGATGAGCCGGCCCAGCATGTTCGACAGCGCATAGCAGACGGCGGCCACCAGGATCGCCAGCGCGCCCGTCGAAAGGAAGGCCCCCTGCTCGGGCCGCAGCGCCACCACCACGCCGACGAAGCCCAGCCCGATGGCGATCCAGTGCCGCGGCTGCACCGATTCGCCCAGCATCGGCACGGCGATGAGCACCATCAGCAGCGGCGCGATGAACGTGAGCGTGTAGGCCTCGGCCAGGCCCAGGGTCTTCAGGCCGTGGACGAAGAGCACCAGCATCGTCATGTTCAGCGCGGTGCGCAGCAGGTGCAGGCGCCAGCGCAGCCGACGGTTGAAAACACCGGCTGCCTCGCGCCGCCAAGCGATGTACAGGCACACCAGGGGCAGCGCCGTGAGACCGCGCAGCGCCATCACCTGCACCGGCGGGTAGTGCCCGGCCAGGGTCTTGAGCAGCGCGTCCATGCAGGCGAAGAAAGCGCAGGCCAACAGCATCGCGGCGATGCCGCGCAGGGTTCCGGTCGGGTGCATGGTCAGGCTGTGGTCTCGCGGCGGTGGCCGGGACGGACGGGGTTTGTTCTTGAACGCCGAGCATAGGCGCTGTGAACGTCGGGGGCTTGGCCTGATGCCGCCGGCCCCTGCCTACCGGCACTCGTTCCAGTACCCATCCGGGTTCGCCTCCAGCGGCGTGGCGACCCGTTTGAGCGACACACGGCCCTGCGCGTCCTTCGCGACCACGAAGACGTGCCCGTCCTGCACCGGGAAACCGTTGCGCAGAAACTTGAAGCCGCTGCGCACCGACGAAAAGTCGGCCTCGTTGAGCGCGTTGCGCAAGGCACCGCGATCGGCGACGGAGCCCTTGGTCTCCTTCAGCGCGCGGTCGATCAGGAGCGCCGCATCGAAACCTTGCGCCGCATACTGCGAGGGGATGCGCCCGTGCCTCTTTTCGAAGGCGGCAACGAAAGCCTTGCTCGTCGGGCTCGGCAGGTCGGGGCCCCAGACCGCGCCGGCCAGCACATGGAGCGCAGCATCCTTGAGCAGCGGCAGCGTCGTGCCATCGACCGTGCCCACGGTCAGCAAGGGCACCTTGCTCAGCAGGCCCGAGCGGTTCATCTGCTGGATGAAGTTCACGCCCATGTCGCCCGGCAGGAAGGCCACCACCGCATCGGGCGCCACGCGCTGGATCTGCGCCAGCGCCGCCGCGTAGTCGGTCTGGTCGGGCTTGACGTTGATTTCGCTCACCACCTCACCCGAGTAGTAGCGCTTGAAGCCGCGCAGCTGGTCCTTGCCCGACGCGTTGTCGGGCGCAATGAACAGCGTCTTCCAGTAACCCTTGTCGACCGCGTACCGTCCCACGATCCCGGCCTGGTACTCGTCCTGGTACGAGGCGAAGACGAACCTGGTGTTGCACTGCTTGCCGGCGATCGGCGCGGGGCCGGCATTCGAGCCGACGAACAGCATGCCCGCCCGGGCCATCGGCTTGGCCATGGCCATCATCACGTCGGAGAAGGTCACGCCGGTGATGAAGCTGACCTTGTCCTTCTCGATCAGGTTCTGCACCAGCTGCGCCCCGCGCTCGGGGTTGTGCTGGTCGTCTTCCTTGAGGACCGCCACGGGAACGCCGCCGAGCATGCCTTGGCGCTGCTCGACCGCCAGCATGAAGCCGTCGTACTGCTCCTGCCCGAGCGCGGCCCCGGGGCCGGAGAGCGTGCCGATGAAGCCGATGTTGACCTGCGCGGAAACGGCCAGTGCCGCGGCGCCCAAGGTGCAGGCCACGAGGGCCGTGCGGATGCGGTGGATCAAGATGTTCCTTGTGATTTCGCTCGCGATGTTTCGCGGTTCGACTACCCGGCCTTCAACGGACCGACGACCTTGTAGGCGCTGAGGAGGATGCCTGACGGCATTGCTTTCGTGGTGACGAGCTCGAAGGCGCGGGGTGGCGTGCCCTGCGCGAAGAAGCGCTTTCCTGCGCCCAGCAGCACCGGATAGACGACCAGCAGCACTTCATCGGCAAGGCCATGCTCCAGCAGCGTCGATGTCAGCGAGGAACTGCCCCAGAGGATCAGATTCGGGCCCGCCTGCGACTTGAGGCGGCGAACGCCTTCGACGACGTCCGTCCCCACGCTTTCGAACGGTCCCCATGCCAGGCTCTCGGGGCGGTGGGTCACGACATGCTTGGTTGCTGCATTCAGTCCATCCGCCATCGCACCGCTCGGTGCCTTGGGCCAGTAGTCCGACCACATGTCGTAGGTGCGACGTCCGAGCAGCAGATCGAAGCGCCCGCCATGCGCGGCGAGCACTTCATCCCGGCCGGCGGGGCTGCGGTAGGGCGCGGTCCAGTCCGCGTAGGGAAAGCCGTCTTCGCCCGAGGTCTGGATCACGCCATCCAGCGAGATGTGCTCCATGATTTTCAGCGTTCTCATGCGGATCTCCTTGCTTGGGGTGGGAGGGTGCTCAATGGGCCTGCGCATCAAAGTATGCCGGCCACGACAGCGGCGAAGCCTGGAGCCCTTCGGCTCCACGGAATGCAGACATGGCTTTCGCGCGTGAGCCGAAGTTCATCGTTGCCACGCCGAGGTTGAAGAAAGTGTTCCGGTCGGTGGAGCCGAGTTCGACTGCACGCTTCAGGGCGGATGCAGCCTCTTTGTGCTTGCCTTGATCGGAAAGCACGGCGCCCAAGCACGTCAGGGCAAGGACATTGCCAGGGGATTCAACGAGCGCCTTCGAGAGCAACGCTTGCGCAGAGGCAAGATTCGTTTCCCACTTGTCGGGGTTGCTCCATGCGTCCTCGACAAGCGATCGACTGATGGAGATGAAGTCCTCGCTCATAGGCTATTCAGTTTTTTCGACTCTAATTCCGTCCAGTACTCGACTGACAGGCCCCGGCCAATTCAGGTTGCAAGCAGATATTGAAGCACCGCTCTTTGCACCGGCAAGAGGAGCTTCTTCTGCTCGTAGCCGGCGAAGTGCGGATAGCGACGAGGGTCCACCGAAAGTTCACCACCGACAGTGAACGGTGGCGTCGGCAACAGCACGGGGTTGCCCATCCGAGTCAGATCTTCGACGGACAGTGGACGGCTCAACTGCTCCGTGCCTCGAGGCCAGCCATCGGTGATGACCACGTCCGCTGCGTCTGGGGAAGCCGATGAAAAGGCGACGTTGGGGATGGTCTCGTGGAAGCTCTCATGGCAGACATGAGCCTGATCGTACCTACCCGCCCCGGACGCCTCCCCGGCAAGCAGTGACAATCACCCCATGGCCCAAGGAAAACGAATTTCTTCCGACATCGGAGACGACGCGATCGAAGCGATCAAGGCGTTCGGTGCTGCTGCCAAGCTGGCGCGCACAACGGCTGGCGAGGGCCAGGCCGTCGCTGCCGCGCGCTTGGGCGTTCACGTCCAGACGATCGCGCGAATTGAGTCGGGTGAGCCGGGCGTTGCCATCGGGCACGTGCTCGGCATGCTGGCGCTCTACGGCATCTCAACGACGCTACAGCAGCGACAACAGCAACCACCGGCGGAAAACGGCGAGCGCCCCGCCTGAGCCGTCAGCCCCGCTGGGCATCGCCCACGGCAGCACGCAGCGACTGCAGCGTGGTCTCCGCCCTTTCGATGCGCCGCTGCAGTTCTTCGTTGACCAGCCGCACGAGCGCGCCGAGTTCGGTGCGCGTCGGGTACACGTCATCGGTGTCGTTCACGTGTTGCGGCACGATGAGTTTCTCGATGCACGCATACGCGCGGCGCACCATGTGAAAGCTGTCGAGGTCGTCGCAGGCCTGAAGGGCGAGCGATTCGGCGCAGAGAGTCGCCGAGGATTCGGGGAGCAAGGGAACGAGCGCCATCATGGCCTCCAAGAGGTGAGCGCAGAGGTGCTTCGGGAGACCAAGCCCGGCCGCGCCTCCTCAGGCGCAACGGGCGGCAGTATAGCCACGCATTCCCACCCCCTTTGCAGCGCAAAACCGGGATGCCCCTACGACCCGTGCCCCCTCCCCCGATGCTGGAACAATGCGCCGATCTATGGATGGTCTCGATCTCATCAAAACGTTCCGCGAAGTCGCGTTCCGGCGCAGCTTCTCCCGCGCGGCCCTGTCGCTGGGCATGTCCAAGGCGACGGTCAGCCGCTATGTGGCCGAGCTGGAAGCGCGCAGCGGCGTGCGCCTGCTCAACCGCTCGACCCGCTCCCTGAGCCTCACCGACGCGGGCGAGGTGCTGCTGGAGCGCAGCACCGAGCTGGTGACGATGGCCGAGAACACGCTCAACGACCTGCAGGCGCACGGCTCGCACCCGCGCGGGCGCCTGCGCATGAGCGCGCCGCACGGGCTCATCGCGGGCTGGCTTTCGGACGTGATCGCGGAGTTCATCAAGCTCTACCCCGACGTGTACGTGAGCCTGAATTTCACCAACCACGACATCGACCTGATCGAGGAAGGCATCGACATCCACCTGACGGGCGGGCGCATCGACGACATGAACCTGATCGTGCGCCGGCTGGTGCGCTTCGACATGGTGGTGTGCGCGTCGCCCGCCTACTGGGCGCAGCGCGGCATTCCGCAGGTGCCCGAGGACATGGCGCGCCACGACGTGCTGAGCTATTCGCCGATGCCCACCACGCACCTGCCGTTCGAGACCGACGGCCAGCCGCACGACGTGGCGGTGCACAGCCGCATGGAGGCCAACGACGCGGTGGCGCTGATCGAGCTGGCGCTGCGCGGCGTGGGCGTGGCCTACGTGCCCGAGCCGCTGGCGCAGTCGCACCTGGAGCGCGGCGCGCTGGTGCCGGTGCTGCGCGACCACATGCCGCACGAGCACTGGCTGTATGCCGCGTACTCGCAACGCCGCCACAACAGCGCGGCGATGCGCGCAATGCTCGACTTTCTCGAAAAGTCGATGGGGCCGGTGCCCGAGCCCATGCCCGCAGCGGTGCCGGTGGCGCTGCCGTCCTGCCCTGTCAACGCCGCGACCACCGCCGCTGCCGCCATCGCGGCGCGCGGCACACTCGCTCCCAACGGAAAGGCCTCCTGACCCCATGACCACGCCCGCGCTCCTGATCCGCCCGCCCACGCCCGACGACTTCGCCGCCTGGAAGCCGCTCTGGGACGGCTACAACGCCTTCTACGGCCGCGAGGGCCCCACGGCCCTGCCCGAGGCGATCACGCAGGTCACGTGGCAGCGCTTCTTCGATCCGTACGAGCCGGTGCATGCGCTGGTGGCCGAACGCGAGGGGCAGCTGGTGGGGCTGGTGCACTACCTGTTCCACCGCAGCACGACGCGCATCGAGCCCAACTGCTACCTGCAGGATCTGTTCACGCAATCGTCCGAACGCGGCCAGGGCGTGGGCCGGCAGTTGATCGAGGGCGTGTACGAACAGGTGCGACACGCGGGTGCACACCGCGTGTACTGGCAGACGCACACGACCAATGCGGCGGGGCGGATGCTCTACGACAAGATGGCAAAGCACGAGGGCTTCATCGTCTACGCGACGATGGTCTGACCGATCAGTACTTGATGGTGATGCCGGCCTTCACGCCGGTGTTGGCCTTGCCGTCCGAGTGCGCACCGCCCGAGAAGGAGACGTCGCCGCCGGTCTTGGCACCGACCGAATAGGTGGGCCGCTTGCCAGACGTGTCGGTACCGGCTTCCAAAGCACTGCCGTCCGGGCGCTGCACACCGACCGTGGCACCGTTCGTGCGGGCCGAGGTTTCGGTGGAGTTCACGTTGGGCGCGATGTAGGCCGTGCCCTTGTCGTCGCTGTCGACGGGCACTCTCACGGGCTCAGCAATGGCTACCACGGCGGCAGCGCAGGCAACCCCACCCAGGAACGCAAGAATCACTCTGTTCATGGGCACCGATGGTGGATGCAGCGCGTCGCGCGGGCTGTGGGCGTGGCCTCACCGCGCGCGTAGGACGAAGGCGGCATCAGTGCCATGACAGGTTGAACAGGAAGAACGCCGCCAGCACCCACAGGAGCAGCACGAGGTGCGTGAGCTGCAGGCCCTCTTGCCGTATCCAGTAGCCGAACCACAGGCCGCCCAGGTGCATCGCAAACAGGAAGGCGGCAAAGCCGGCCAGCCCCAGGTTGAGCCATGGCCGTGCGGCCGCCAGGTCGCCACCGACCACCAGCATCGCGCTGCCGGCCCAGAACGCCAGCGCCGCCGCCAACTGCAGTGCCAACACCACGCCCAGCGCCGCGCGGTGCAGCGCCACCGAGCGGATGGCGCGCGTCAGCAAAGGCGTGTCGATGGCAGGGTCGACGCGCAACGGCGCCATCGACATCGTGCCGCCGACCGCGAACGCTGAGCCCGCAAAGCCGCGCCAGTTGTTGCGCACGGCAATCGAAAGCCACAGCGCCATGCCCAGCGCGTGGAGGGACTGGAACAGCCAGACGGAGATAGGGAGATTCATCGGAGCGCCTGCGTTTTTAAATATCAAAGATTATTCTTTGATATTTACGTGCCCGCCGGCCGGCGCTCAAAGTCCCTCAAGGAAGGTCGAACCAATGCCATGAACAACGCCACCACCCCACCCGGCCCCTCCCCCGAGGCGCTCGAGCGCCTGCTGGCCGCCGGCCGCGACGGCGCCCTGCTGCGCATGAGCCTGGCGCTGGCGCACCACCGGCGCGACGACGCGCCCACGGCGCTGATGCATGTCGAGAAGGCGCTGGCCTTCGACCCCGAGTTCACCGCCGCGTGGCGCTTGCAGGGCCTGCTCGCGCTGGCGCTCGGCGACGCCGCGAAGGCCGAAGCCTCGTTCGCGCAGGCGCTGGAGGTGGCGCAGCGGCGCGGGGAGCTTCAGCTGGTGAAGGAGCTCACCGTGCGGCTGCGGCGCCTGCGCACGCCGAAGCCGCCCGCCGACTGAACGGCTTCAGGCCGCCGCCGTCTTCGCCAGCGGATTGAGCCCCGGCTCGCCGACGCGCGTGAGCGTGTTGCGGTCGGTGTGATGGAAAGGCTCGGCCTGGCCCAGGATCTGCATCACGGTGTCCTGGTCGTACGACCAGGTGCCGTCGGCGTTGATCTTCACCGTGATGTTCCACGCCACCGTGGTGAAGGCGCGCTCCAGGAACGGGTTCGACACGATGCCGTTCACCAGGCTGCCGTGCTCGGCGCTGAGCGTGAACTCGGTGTCGCCGGGCTTCACGTGGCCGCTGGCCATGGCCACCTGCCCGCGCGGAATGGCCAGCGTGAGAAACACGGTGCTGGTGGCCGGCTCCCACAGCCAGTAGCCGACCTGGTCGTGGTACATCTTGGTGAGACCGGGCTTGTGGATGTAGGTGTGGTAGCGCAGGCCGTACAGCAGCTGCGGGCCGTTGGTCTGCGCGTCGATGGGCTGCAGCTCGTAGTGCTCGACATACACCTGCGTCTTCGGGCCCTCTTTCTTCGGCTTGACGTCGACGCCCTTCATGCCCTCCCAGATGCCCGCCATCGGCCGCAGCGGGCCGAGGTTGGCGAGCGTGTCGGGGTCGGCCGGGGGTTCGGTGTAGATGTCTTCGGGAGTGGTCATGGGATCGATCGTGGGAGGAAGAAAACGGAGAGAAGTTTTTCGGTTCTGATTCTGCTTGAGTGCCGCAGCGGCCCGGTCGTCAGAGCGTGTCCCAGACCTGCACGAGCCCGACGAGGTGCACCACGCCGTACACGAAGCACACGAGCGAGCTCCACACCCAGAAAGCACTGAGGCGGCGCCGGTCGAACAGCCACACCGCGACGGCGACAAGGCCGCGCAGCAGGTACACGGCGGTGATGGCGGGCAGCACCAGCGCCTGCAAGGGCAGCGGCTGCAACACGCCGGCGCCTGCCAGCGCGTAGGCGGCCCACACGCCCAGCATGCCGGCGATGACCAGCGTGACGGCCACGGGGTACAGGTGGCCGGCTTCTGCGCTCGCGGCCATGCGCTCGCCCGCACCGAAGAAGCGGTACCAGGACGGGCCGCCGAAGATGACGCAGATGTGCAAGAGCGCGGCGATGGCGCTCAGCACGGCACCGGCGATCAGGAAGAGGTTGGGGGTCACGCAGGCTTTCTCATGAGATCAGAGCAGCAGGTCGCGCGCGCGAACGGCCTCGCGCACTGGACCGAACGCGCCGAAGCGCACGGGCAGGCCGCTGAGGGCTTCCACGCGCCGCACCCACTCGGGGGCGCTGGCGACGGGTTGCGATTCGTACAAAGGTTGGGCGCCTTCCAGCAGGCGGGTGAGCGCGTGCTGGTGGTCCAGGTCGGTCGCATCGCCGAGCGGCAGCGATGACAGCGTGTGGCCGTCGGCGCTGCGGTAGCCGGTGCACCAGCGCAGGTCCGCATGCGCGACGGCATCGAGATGGCTGGCGAGCAGCCCGTCGAGCGGCCCGGCGGCGGCGAGCGCGTAGCGCAGCAGCACCGCGTCGGGGTGGCCACGGCGGAACGCGCCCTGCCAGCCGTCGTCGGCGTTGTGCGGCTCGGCCAGCCGCGCATCGAGCGCGCGGTCGTGCGTGGGCAGCGGGCCGGCGCCGTGCCGCGTGAGGTGGCTGCGCAGCACGCCCAGGTGCTGCACGGGTGCGGCAATGCCCGCGTCGCGCAGCACCGCCTCGACGGCGGCGGTGGAGACGGTGCTCCAGGTCGTGTGCGGATGAAAGCCGCGCCACTCGTCGAGCAGCACGCCCTGCGCGCCTTCGAACAGCACGGTGCCGGCGCGCGCCAGCCGTTCGCCGATGGTGTCGGCGCTCGCGGGCGGCGACTGGCGCAGGCAGGGCTGCACGGCGTCGAGCCAGCGTGATGCGAGTGAGGCATCGGCGAGCACGGACAGCTCTTGCGCGGCCTCGGCCGACGAAGGCAGCGCGTTCGCGTACTCGCGGTGCAGCGCGAGGCGCAAAGCCTCGAGCGTGTCGAGCGTGCGCGCAGGGTGAACCAGATCGCCGTAGTGCAGCGTCGTTTCGGGCGCTGCCAATGCTTGCCGCACGGTCTCGCCCACGCCGACGCCGCAGCTGCCATGCGCCGCCGCGCCGCGTGCCCATTCGCGCAAGCGGCCAGCAGCCTGATGGAACGGCGTGGTCACGCGGCAGCGTGCATCGACGAACAGGCGAGCAAAAGCGTCGGGCACACCCGCGCGCTGCAGCACCTCGGCCTCGACGCGCAACGCCGTCGGGTGCACCACCGCCGGGCTGGCGAGCACCGTCGCCACGCCGGCATGGAAGCTGCCCGCGCCGAACTGCGAGAAGGTGTGGTGGCGGCCGTCGGCCAGCACCACGTTGTGGCCGGCCTGCGCGCCGCCGTTGAAGCGCACCACGGTGTGCGCGCCCCAGGCGCCACACAGGAAGTCGGTGAAGCGGCCCTTGCCGCAGTCGCCGAAACCGAGGCCGAGCAGCGAGACGTAACGCGTCGAAGTCAACGGCAGGCCGTCAACCGAAGAGCCGCTTCCACCACGAGCTGCGCGCCCCGTGACCGGCGGCCGGCGTGGCGCGGCGCGGTGCGTTCGGATCGAGCAGCGCGGCGTAGCCGTCGAGCGCGTGCAGCACGCCGCCCACGCGCTCCTTGGCCATGCCGGTGGCGGCCATCACGCCGGCCAGCGCGTCGAGGCTGGGCACGGCCTTCTCGGTGAGCGCGACGATGCCGGCCGCCACGGCACAGGCGTCGTCGGGCGAATCCATGCAGATCACGTGGTCGCCGAGCAGTTCGCGCCAGCGCGGCTCGCAGCGGCGACGGCGTTGTGCGTCGGGAATCAAAAAGAACAGGTGGGTGGTCTCGGCCGCGGCGGCGATGACTTCCTCGATGGGAATGTCCTCGTCGAGCTTCTCGCCGATGAGCCCCTCGACCTGGTGGCGCGACACCGCCGGGTACGGCAGCTCGTCGCCGGTGACGAACAGGTAGCCGCGCTTCTTGCGCTTCACCCAGCAGTCCATGTCGGTGTGCTGCGCCATGACGTAGAAGGCCAGCTCGTAGCTTTCTTCGCCGCTGCCCCCGCCGCCGCCTTCGAGGTAGCTCCAGGTGAGCCACTGGTCCATGAGATTGGCGGTCGACTCGAACTGGCCCACCTGCAGCGGCGCCTGGTCGGAGGTGGCGTCGCCGATGGCCATGAACAGCAGTTGGGGGTCTGCCACGCCGCAGTCGGTCAGGAGCTTCATGAAGGTGGGCAGCTCGCGGCGTGCGAGGGTCTGCGGGATGTCGCCCATCGAGCCGGTGACGTCGAGCGCGAAGGCGATGCCCAGCGAGTTCGGATGGTCGGCGTTGTCGCGCGACTCGCGCACCTTGAGCCCCTGCGGGTTCATGAGCGCGTGCGTGGCGGTCTGCGTGAAGACCTCGCTGCCGGACTTGGCGGCGCGGTCGGCCACGATGGCCGCGTGGGCGGCGTGCGAGTAATTTCCGTAACCCATGGACGTGCTCCTTCGTGCGGGAAAAAGTGAAAGGCTGGCGGCTAGCCGGCCGGCGCGGGGTCGAAGTGAACGAAGCGCGGCGGCCCGAAGGCCTCGCGCGAGGCGACCGACAGCGCCTGCTCGATGCCCTGCGCGCCCAGGCGCTCGCAGGCGACGGCGTCGTCGCTGCATTCGCGCAGCAAGGCGGCGATCGGTGCGGGCGCGGCGCCATCGGACAGCAGCGCGCGCACGCTGCGCGCCGACGCCATCAGGTCGCGCCCGATGGCGCCGCCCGACACGTCCTGTCTGGCCTGCGACCAGCCGATGAGCAGCACGCCGTGGTCGCGCGGATGCACGAGCGCATGCGCGGGCGTGAGCGCGCGGTGCGTCCAGCCGGCGCCGTGCACGAAGGCCAGCACTTCGAGCATGCGCCGCCAGAGCCAGACGGCATGGCGCGCATCGATGCCTTGCGGATTGGCCTGCTGCACTTCCTGCAGGCTGCCCCAGAAACCGGTCGGGTGACGCAGCACGAGCGCCTGCCGTTCGCCGTCGCCGAGGCCCTGCGCCACGCCCAGGCCCAGCGGCTGCGGCAACCGCCGCGTGAAGTAGGCCGCGCCGGACACCGACAGGGCTTGCAGCGCCTGCAGCACGGCGGCCTCGCGCGCCAGCACGGCGTCGCCCGCCGCGTCGCGCGCGAGCTTGATCGTCACGCGCTCGGGCACGGCGCCCAGCCGTTCGGCCAGCAGCACCTCGCTGTGCTCGCCCTGGCCCAGCGGCGCGAGCACGCGGTAGTGCGCGCCGCGCCATTGCAGCAGCCGACCGGTGTCCGACAGCTGCGCCGCGTTGGCGCGGCGCCAGGCGGCGCGAAAGCTCTCGCGCTCGACGGTCTCGGTGCCGCGCGTGATGGTGGCGCCGCAGTAGCCGCAGTTGACGGTGCGCCAGCGCGCCGCGCGCGGCAGCGGGGCCGAGCATTGGGGGCAACTCAGTGCAAGCAGCGACAGCATGGCCGCGCCCTCCTCTTCAGTCTTCTTGCGGCGCGGCCGGGTCCGGCGACGCCAGCACGCGGTCGATGCGGCGCCCTTCGAGCGCCACGACCTCGAAGCACCAGCCCGCGCAGTCGATGTGCTCGCCCACGGCGGGCAGGTGGCCCGACACGGACATCAGCAGGCCGGCCACGGTGTTGTAGCGGCCACGCTCTTCGTCGGGCAGCTCGCGGATGCCCAGGCGCGCGCGCAGTTCCGACACGGGCATGAGGCCGTCGAGCTCCCACATGCCGTCGGCGCGCTGGTG
Source organism: Variovorax sp. GW823-FHT02B07 (assembly GCF_058797695.1). NCBI lineage: Bacteria > Pseudomonadati > Pseudomonadota > Betaproteobacteria > Burkholderiales > Comamonadaceae > Variovorax > Variovorax sp. GW823-FHT02B07. The sequence continues at coordinate 513,972 of NZ_JBXAJX010000001.1, read as the reverse complement.
GGCCCAGGCGTCGGCCTGCATGCCGGGCTGCAGCTCGCCCGTGATGGCCTCGAGCAGGTCGCGCGGGGTCATGAGGCCCTGCACCACGCCGTACTCGTCGACCACGAACACCAGCCGGCCGGCGCGCGTGCGGAACTGCTCGAGCAGCTCCATGCCGGTGAGCGTCTCGGGCACGAACACGGCGGGCGTGGCTTCCTGGCCGAGCACGCCCTTGTGGCCGGAACCCAGGCGCAGCAGGTGCGCCACGCTGATCACGCCGACCACGTCGTCCAGCGAGTTGCGGCACACGGGGTACCACGAGTGCACGAGGTTGAGCGCCGCGGCGTCCGCCACCTTCTGCAGCGCCTGCGCCACGGTGTTGGAGGCGTCGAGCCATTCGATGTCGGCGCGCGGGATCATGAGCGACGACAGGCGGCGGTCGTCCAGGTGGAACACGTTGCGCACCATCTGGTGCTCGTGCTGCTCGATCACGCCGGCGTCCACGCCTTCTTCGAGGCTGGCCGAGATTTCTTCTTCCGTCACCGAGCGCGCGGCGTTGGCGTCGATGCGCAGCAGCTTCAGCGTGGTGGCGGTGGCGCCGGCCAGCAGCCACACGAAGGGCTTGGCCGCCTTGGCCAGCCCGCGCATGGGGCGCGACACGAAGCGCGCCACCGGCTCGGGGTACAGCTGGCCGATGCGCTTGGGCACCAGCTCGCCGAAGATGATGGTGAAGAAGGTGATGCAGGTCACCACCACCGCGGTCGACACGATGCTGGAGGTGCCGGCGCCCATGCCCAGGCCTTCCATCCACACCGCGAGCGGCGCCGCGAAGGCGGCCTCGCCCACGATGCCGCTGAGCATGCCGATGGACGTGATGCCGATCTGCACGGTCGAGAGGAATTGCGTGGGCGATTCCATCAGCTTCAGCGCGGCCTCGGCCCCGGTGTCCCCCGTTTCGGCCAAGGCCGCGAGGCGTGCGCGGCGGCTGGTGGAAAGGGCCATTTCGGACATTGCGAACACCGCATTGAGGGTGGTCAGCAAGGCCAGCAGGAAGACATCCATGAACGGGGGGAGAGAATGAGGGAATGTCACTTTACTGTATCGGCGACGTCCAGGGCTGCGATGCCCCCCTGGGCCGGCTGCTCGACAAGATCGATTTCTCTCCCAGCCGCGACACCCTCGTGGTGCTTGGCGACCTGGTCAACCGGGGCCCCGATTCGGCCGCGGTGCTGCGCCGCCTGCAGGGCTACGGCGCCTCGGCGCGCGGCCTGCTGGGCAACCACGACCTGCACCTGCTGGGCGTGGCGCACGGCGTTCGCAAGGGCGGCCGCAAGGACACCGTGGCCGGCCTGCTGGGCGCGCCCGACAGCGAGGCGATGCTCGACTGGCTGCGCCAGCAGCACATGGCGCTGCACATGCAGGTCGGCGGCGGCGACCTGCTGATGGTGCATGCCGGCGTGCTGCCGCAGTGGACGGTGGGCGACACGCTGGCGCTGGCGTCGGAGGTCGAGTCGGTGCTGCGCGGCCCTGCACTGGGCGACTTCCTGCACGAGATGTACGGCAACACGCCCGACCACTGGGACGACGCGCTCACGGGCCACGCGCGGCTGCGCGTGATCGTCAACGCGCTCACGCGCCTGCGCTATTGCACGCCCGAAGGCGTGATGGAGTTCGAGAGCAAGGACGGCGCCATTCCCGGCCCCGAGGGCTTCCTGCCGTGGTTCGACGTGCCGGGCCGCAAGACCGCCGCGGCCACGGTCGCCTTCGGCCACTGGTCGACGCTGGGCTGGCTCTCGCGGCCCGACCTGCTGTCGACCGACACGGGCTGCGTGTGGGGCGGCTGCCTCAGTGCGGTTCGCTTCGGCGCGACGCTGGACCAGCGCGAGCTGGTCCAGGTGGAATGCGAACAGGCGCAGAAGCCCGGCAAGGGGGCCTGACGAGCGCCCGCCCCGTTCGGGGGCTCAGAACCCGTGTGTCATCAGCGCGTAGACCGTCTGCACGCCGGTCACGTAGTTGCCCATGCGCAGGTTCTCGTTCGCCGCGTGCTGGTTGTTGTCGGCGTTCACCAGCGGAATGATCGCGAACGGCACCTGCAGCACGCGCACGATTTCCGCCGTCGGCACGGTGCCGCCCATCATGCGGATGCGCACCGGCTCGGGCGTGGTGCCGAAGGTGTCGGTCAGCGCCTTGTAGGCCCACTGGCCGATCGGTGAGTTGATCGGCGAGCCCGCCGCGTCGGCGCCCTCGCTGCGGTAGCTGAAGCTGGCGAGCTTGTCGTAGCGGGCGCGCTCCTCGTCGGTCGGCGCGCCCTTCACGAGGTGGTAGCCCTGCTTGACGATGTGCGCCTCGATGAGCTTGCCCAGGTAGGGCGCGTCGGAGTCGGGCGTGGTGCGCAGGTCCATCTCGGCCTCGGCCTTGTCGGGGACGATGTTCGCCACCTTGTCGCCCACGGCCGCCGAGGCCATGCCGCGCACGTTCAGCGAGGGGTACTGCATCGCCTCCTGGTAGTTGGCGCCGACCCTGTCGGTGCGGGCGATGCCCAGGCGGCGCTTGAGCGCGGCCTCGTCGTCGGGCACGGCGGCCATGATCTTGCGCTCGGCCTCGCCGATCTTCACGCGGTCGTAGTAGCCGGGCACGGTGACGCGCCCCGTGTCGTCCTTCATCGTGGCCAGCAGGCTGGCCAGGCGCTGGGCCGGGTTGGGCGCGTAGTTGCCGTAGTGCCCGCTGTGCAGCGGCACCTTGGCGCCGTACACGGTGAGCCGCGCATCGGCCGCGCCGCGGTTGCCGAACACCAGCGTGGGCCGGTTGGTGGCGTGCATGGGGCCGTCGTGGATCACGATGGCGTCGCTGCGCAGCAGCTCGCGGTGGGCCTGCATGACCTGGCTGATGGACGGCGAACCCTTTTCTTCCTCGCTGTCGAGGATCACCTTCACGTTGACCGCCGGCTGGCCGCCGCCGGCCTTGAGCGCGTCGATGGCCGCCAGCAACATCATGATCGGGCCCTTGTCGTCCGCCGAGGCCCGGCCGAACACGCGCCACTCGGGGTCCAGCGGGCCGCTGAAGAGCGGGGCCGCGTCGATCTCTTCCCACTCGCCCTTGTCCGTCCTGCGCTTGAGCACGGGCGTCCACGGGCTCTTTTGCGCCCACTGCGCGGGGATCACCGGCTGGCCATCGAGGTGCATGTAGAACAGCACCGTCTTGCGCGCGGGGTCGCTGCCCGGGAACTCTGCGTAGAGCATCGGCTTGCCGCTGTTGGGCAGCTGCTTCGTCGTGAAGCCGCGCTTGCGGAAGGCCTGCTCCAGCCAGTCGACGTTCTTGCGGATGTCTTCCGGCACGGTGGCGTCGTTGGGCAGGGCCAGCAGTTCGAAGTACTCGCGGTAGGTGCCCTGCGCATGGCGCTCGGCCAGGGCTGGCGAGAGTTCGGCCGACTGCGCGAGGCCGTGGCCCAGCAGCAGGACAGCCGTGGGGAGCAGCGCCATCAGGCGACGGGAAGAGCGAGGGGAAGGAGTGGGCATGGGTGGCAGCGCAGAAGGGAGCAGGACGGAGAACCGGGTGTCTGCGCAGCATAAAAAGCGGGCACCTTTTCAACAATTGCTATTTTCTTGAGCTACCTTTGCATTCCTTGCAAACCTCACCTCACCCCATGCCGAGCCGCCGCCTGCAGGAAACCTCGCTGCGCTACTTCCTCGAAGTGGCCCGCACGGGCTCGCTCACCGAGGCGGCCGCGCGGCTGAACGTCAGCATCTCGGCCATCAGCCGCCAGGTGGCCGCGCTCGAAACCCTGGTGGGCGCGCCGCTGTTCGAGCGCCGCCCGCGCGGCATGGTGCCCAGCGCCGCAGGCGAGCTGCTGGCGGCGCACGCGCTGCGCGGCGCGCTGGAGGCCGAGCGCGTGCTGTCGGACATCCAGGCGCTGCAGGGGCCGCTGAGCGGGCGGGTGCGCATCGCCTGTTCCTCGGGCTTCGCCAACGAGTTCCTGCCGCGCACCATCGCGGCATTCCGCGAACAGTACCCGGGCGTGCGCTTCCGGCTCGATGCCACCGGCCCGACGCAGGTGAGCGATGCCGTGCTGCTTGGCGAAGCGGACATCGGCCTGACCTACAGCCGCGCGGCGGTGCGCGGCATCCGGGTCGAGCATCGCCAGCCGGCGTCGGTGTTCGCGATCATGCGGCCCGACCATGCGCTAGCGAAGTCGCGCAGCGTGACGCTGGCGCAGATGCACCCCTTCCCCATCGCGCTGGGCAGCCCCGAGAACACGGTGCGCCAGCTGTTCGACGTGGGCTGCAGCAACCGCGGCCTCGTGTTCGAGCCCGTGCTGGTGAGCAACCGTTTCGAGGCGCTCGCCAACTTCGTGCTGCAGGGCGGCGGCCTGGCCATCACGGGCGAGATCACGGTGCGCGACCGCGTGCAGCGCGGCGAACTGGTGGCGGCCGAGATCCGCGAGCCCGGCATGCGCGGGCGTTCGGTCGAGCTGCAGACGCTGGCCGATCGCACGCTGCCGGAGGTGGTGCGCACCTTCCTGGCTTACCTGCGCGAGCAGTTGCCGGCGGCCGGCCGCATGCCCACGCCGCGCACGCGCAAGGCCGCCTGAGCTCAGCCGCGCGCGGGCCCGGACCCCGGGAAGCTGATCACCCGGCGCTGCGTCGCGCCCGAGGGGCGCAGCAGCCCGCGCCGCATGGCCTCGTGCACGGCCTGCGTGCGCGAATGGACCGACAGCTTGCGGTAGATGCTCTTGATCTGGCTGGCGACCGTGCTGTCGGAGCGGTGCAGCGCCTCGGCCACGCGCCGGTTGCTCCAACCCTGGGCCACGAGCTCCAGCACCTTGAGTTCGCGCGGCGAGAGCAGGCCCTCGTCGCCGGTTTCTTCGTGCGCCCTGTCGAGCCCGTGCGCCGCCAGGGCCGCCTCCTCGATGTCGCACAGGATCTGCCGCGCCGTGCGCGCAGCGGCCCACACGTCGCCGCGCTCGACCGCCGCCATCAGGTTGGCCAGCTCCAGCTGGTTGGCCTGGGCAAAGAGCCGCGCCGCGGCGTTCGCGGCCACCGCGGGGCTCAAGGGCGGTGCGTCGTCCAGTTCCGAAATGGCACGCAGCTCGGCGCTTCCTTTGGACATGTCAATGCTCGCTCGGTCGATCAACGCTAGGGGAAAAAGTAAACCCGGCGTCCTTGTGCCACGAAATGCAATGCAAGGACGCCTCTCGCGAGCCTGAGGTCGCTTTGTAAACAGCCTTGACCTTCCGTCTCAGTTCTTGGGAGAATTTCGCAAAATCTGTGATTTTTTAACGCTTAGTTAGTACTATTTGGCGGGCATGGACCCCCCAGCCCCTTGGCGCCGCTCCGACCTCGCCCTATGACGCACAGCGCCGCCACGGCCCCCGAACGCCCCCTCTGTCCCCCGGGCGTGGCGCACAGCCATTTCGACGTGCACGCAGAGCCGCCCGACCGGCAGTTCCTGGCCTGGCGCGCGCGCGTCGGCCATGTGATGGACGCCCTGCCCTCGCGCGACGCGCTCGAGCGCCCCTTCCACGCCGCGATCGACCGCTACGACGTGGGCGGCCTGGTCTTCACCGAATGCCGCTCCGACACGCTGGTGCTGGAGCGCTCGCTGGCCCGCGTGTCGACCGACAGCGTGCGCGACTTCGTGTTCCATGTGTTCGAGGAAGGCGGCGTGGACGACCTGCGGGTGCGCGCCACGCCGGGTGCACGCCGCAAGGGAGAACCGCCGCCCGCCCCCGCCGGCACGCCCACCATCCTCGCGCTGGACATGAACCAGCCGGTGCGCATGCGGCGCCACGACTGCCGGGTCCACACCTTCTTCGTGCCCGGCGCGCTGGTGCAGGAGAGCTTCCCCGACCCCGAGGCCCTGCACGGGCGCACGCTGGCCTGCACCACGCCGCTGGCGCGGCTGGCGGCGGGGCATGCGATCTCGCTGGCGCGCCACATCGGCGGCATGACGCCGGCGGCGGCCCAGAGCGCGGTGCGCACGGGCGCGCAGCTGGTGGTGTCGGCCTTCGGCAAGCAGGCCGGCTTCGACGGCAACGCGCGCGCGGCGGCACGCGCCGCCATGTTCGACCGGGTGCGCCGCCATGTGCAGACGCACCTGCACCGCGCCGACCTCACGCCCGAGAGCGTGCTGGCCGCGCTGCAGCTGCCGCGCCCCACGCTGTACCGCATGTTCCAGCACGAAGGCGGGCTGGGCAGCTACATCCGCAGCCTGCGGCTGCGCCAGGCGGCGAGCGACCTGGCGCGCTACCCGCATGTGATGGTGACCGACATCGCCTACGGCGCCGGCTTTCGCAGCGCCTCGGACTTCAGCCGCGCCTTTCGTCGCGCCTACGGCATCGCACCGCAGGACTTCCGCGTGCAGGCGCTCGAACGACGGCCCTAAGCAGCTGCGTTGAAGAAGCCCGTGTCGAACGTGCCCTTCACGTCGAGCGGCTGCTTGATGAGCCCCACCTGCCGGTAGAAATCGGCTGTGCCCTGCTGGTCGGCGATGACCTGCGCGTCGATGGCCACCCACTGCTGCTGGCGGCGCTCGAACTGCAGCTTCGCCGCCTCGGGCGGAATGCCGATGATGCGTGCGAGCGTGGCCGAGAAGGCATCGACGTTGCGGTACGACCAGCGCTGCGCCTTCACCACGCGCTGCAGAAAGTCCTGCAGCACCGGCCGCTTGGCGGCAATGGCAGCGTCGGTCGCGGCGAGGTAGCTCAGCCCCGGCAGCAGGCCGCGCCCGCTGACCAGCACGCGCGCATGGCGGCTGATTTCGGCCAGCGCGGTGTAGGGCTCCCAGGTGGCCCAGGCATCGACCGAGCCTTGCGTGAGTGCGAGCTTGGCATCGGCCGGCGCGAGGAAGCGCAGGTTCACATCCTCGGGCTTCAGGCCCGCCGCGGTGATCGCCTTGAGCGTGACGTAGTGGCCGATGGAGCCGCGGTTGGTGGCGACGCTCTTGCCCTTGAGTTCGGCCGCGCTCTTGAGCGGCGAATCGGGCCGCACCAGCACCGCCGTGCCGTAGGCGTCGGAGCGGTTCGCGCCGATGGCCTTGACGCGCGTGCCGGCCGCGAGCGCGAAGATCAGCGGCGCATCGCCGATCGGACCCGAATCGACCGCGCCCGCGTTGAGCGCTTCGGCCAGCGGCGCGGCGGCCGGGAACTCCGACCACTGGATGTCGTAGCCCAGGCCTTCGAGCCCGCCCGCCGCTTCGAGCAACGCGCGCAGCCCGCCCTTCTGGTCGCCGGCCTTGAGCACCGGGCGGCCCTGCGCGCGGACGAAGGCGGGCAAGGTGGCGGTCGTGGCAGCGGCAAGGCCGCCGGCAAGCAGCTGGCGGCGCGATCGGTCGAGGTGTGAGGTCATGGGTTCGTTCTCCGTGGAAGCAGTGAAAAGAAATCAGTGGATGAAGCCGCCCTTGACGAAGCGCACCGGCTCGGCGTCCATGCGGGCGATGAGCGCGCCCAGGCCATCGAGCGGCAGCACGGCGCCTTTCGCCGAAGCGGCCGGCGGGCTGTCGCTGCGGCACAGCAGGTCGTCGTCGGACCAGCCGGCCTGTCCCGGCTGGCCGCGCACGCGCAGCCAGCCGTCGCGGTCGGCGATCAGCTGCATGCCCGCGAGCTGGTCGGTGCCCGCGATGAGCGCCAGCGCCTCCCACGCGGCCGGTGAATCGGCCACGCAATCGGCGGTGACACCTGCGGACTTCGCCCCGGGCGGCAGCAGCTGCACCGTCACCAGGCGCGGGTCTTCGCTCGGCGCGACCGCGCCCGCCACGACGCGCACGCGCTGCCCGCGCCACTGCGCGAGCGACCGGGGCGCCTGCGCGCCGCAGCGCACCGCCATGTCGGGCAGGCCCACGGGTTGCGGCCAGTGGCCCAGCGTACGCAGGCTCTGGCCTGCGCCCTGCGCCTTCATGTAGTCGATGAGCGCCCAGGCATCGGCCGCGTCGAGCGGGCCGTCGAAGCCGGGCATGGCGGCGGTGCCGTGAAGCACGCGCCAGAGCAGGTCGCCATCGGCGCGGCGCCACAGCAGCGGGCCCGTGAGGTTCGGCGGCCACACGGCGAGCGAGGCGGCCAGCGGCCCTTCGCCCTTGCCGTCGGTGCCGTGGCAGCTCACGCAGTGCTGCGCATAGAGCACGCGCCCCTTCGCAATGGAAGCGGCCGTGAAGCCAGTCGGCGACGCCTGGAAACTCGTCGGCGTCGCAGGCACCAGCACGACGTTCGCGTGGGGCCATGGCGCAACGATCAGCAGCATCGGCACCAGCGCGAGCAGGTACCAGCGCGGACGCCGCCAGACCAGCGCAATCAACAGCAGCAACAGCGCCACGCCCACGCACACCAGCGTCCATGCGAGGCTGCGCGCCTGCCCCAGGTCGATCAGCAGGTTCTCGCCCGACAGCCGGTGCGCCCACGGCCACGCCGGCTGGCCATTCACCTTTTGCACGAGGCCGAGCGCATCGAGCACGCGCAGCAGCTGCAGTTGGGCGCCCTGGAGCAGGTCGATCAGGAAATTGAGCCAGTCGGCTTCCGGCAGAGCGTTCATATCTGTTCAAGGGGGCCGCCGCGCACGGCCGCCCGAAGCGGCCGGCCCGCCCCCGGTAGGGGGTTGGCGAAGCGACACGAAGTGCGCGCAGCCTGGGGGCGAGCTACATCTACCAGGTGGCGTCGAGCCCCAAGTGGCGCAGCGCTTCGTGGCGCAGTTCAGCAAGACGCGCGTGCCCGCGATGCCGCGGGTACGGCAAATCGACCACGAGCTCCGCCGCGATGCGCGCCGGCCGGTCGCTCAGCACGATCACGCGGTTGGCGAGGAACAGCGCCTCTTCCACGTCGTGCGTCACCAGCAGCGCCGAGAAGCCCGCGCGCTGCCACAGGTTGACCAGCTCGCTCTGCATCGCGATGCGCGTGAGCGAGTCGAGCTTGCCCAGCGGCTCGTCGAGCACCAGCAGTTGCGGGTCGTTGACCAGCGCACGCGCCAGCGCCACGCGCTGCGCCATGCCGCCCGAGAGCTGGTGCGGAAAGGCTTTCGCGAAGTCGGCGAGGCCGACGAGCTTCAGCGCTTCGTCGACGCGCCCGCGTTGCGCCTTGAGCACGCCGCGCGCCTGCAGGCCGAGCGCCACGTTGTCCCACACGCTGCGCCAGGGGTAGAGCGTCGGGTCTTGAAAAACGACGATGCGCGACGGATCGGGCCGCGTGATGGGTGCGCCGTCCTGCGTGATGCGCCCGGCCGTGGCGGGCTCGAGGCCGGCCACGAGGCGCAGCAGCGTCGACTTGCCGCAGCCGCTCGGCCCGAGCAGCGCGACGAACTCGCCGGGCTTCACCGTGAGGTCGATGTCGTCGAGCACCTGCAGCGGCCCGGCCGGCACATCGAACCAGTGGCTCACGCCCTGGATGTCGATCTGCGCGCCGGCCTGGCGCACGTTGGCTTCAACGGTGGCTACCATTTCACGGTCCCCTTCTGCCACGACAGCACGCGGTCGCGCACCTTGAACAGCAGCGTGATCAGGCCCGAGCACAGCAGCGCCATCACGATCAGCGCCGCGTACATGTTCGAGTACGAGGCCCACCCCTGCGCCCACGACAGGTAGAAGCCCAACCCGGCCTTCACGCCCATCATCTCGGCCGTCACCAGCACCGAGAAGGCGGCGCCCAGCCCCATGAACAGGCCCACGAACACCTGCGGCAGCGCGGCGGGAATCGCCACGCGCAGCACCAGGAAGCGCTCGCTCGCGCCCATGGTGCGCGCCACGTCGTAGTAGTTGCGGTTGACGCCCGCCACGCCCGACCACGTCAGCACCGCCACCGGAAAGCCCGTGGCCAGCGCGATCAGGAACACGGCCGCCGCGTAGCTCGACGGAAAGAAGAAGAACGCCAGCGGCAGCAGCGCCGAGGCCGGCACCGGCCCCACGAAGCGCAGCACCGGATGCACCCAGTAGCCCGCGATGCGCGACCAGCCGATGGTCACGCCCGTGAGAAAGCCCGCCAGCGCGCCCAGCACGAAGCCGTGGGCGAGCAGCCGCGCCGAATGCGCCAGGCTTTCGCCGAGGCGGCGCCAGTCGTCGATGTAGGTTTCGATGAGACTCTGCGGCGGCGCGAAGAACGGCGTGGGCAGCAGCGCGAGCTTGGCCGTCGCGATCTCCCAGATCGCGAACAGCACCGGCAGCGCGACCAGCCATGGCCCGGCCGGCCGCAGCGTGCGCGCCACGCGGCCGGCGCGCGTGCCGAGCAGCGCCACGAGCAGAAGCGCTGCGCCGATGGCGATGGCGGCGATGCCGAACTCGTCGGTGTAGGCCCAGTCGCTGAAGCCCACGGCCTTGTTGGGCCAGTAGACGGTGAGCATGCCCAGCGCGATCCAGCCCGCGCTCGCAAGCGCGCCGGTGCGCCAGAAGCCTTCGGCGGGACGCGCGAACACGGAAGCCGGCGCGGCCTTCTCGATGCCAGGGCGGCGCCAACTGCCCGGCGCCGACGGCGGTGCTTCCAGCACCCGGTCGATGACGGCGCTCATGCCAACGGATCGAAGGACACGTGCTCCGCGAAGCGCACCGGGTCGGTGGTCTTCTTGAGCACGCCGACGCCGCGGAAATCGCGCGCGTAGAACTCCACCTCGTCGCGCAGCTTGCGGCCCAGCGGGTGGTGGTTGTGCGTGAGCGTGCCCAGCAGCGCGCGCAGGTCTTCGACCGGCACCTTGGGCGAATACTTGGCGAAGAGCTTGGCCGATTCGTTCGGGTTCTCGGCCACGTAGTCGGAGGCCTGCGCGATGGCGCGCACCAGCGAGGCAACGGTCGCCTTGTCCTTGCGCACCAGCTCGCCGCGCGCGCCGACGATGCAGCAGACCTTGTCCTTGTACTCGCCCGAGAGGTTGCTCGCGAGCTCGACGAAGGTGCCCTGGTTGCGCTTTTCGATCAGGTACACGTTCGGGTCGCCGTCGGCGATGGCGTGGATCTCGCCCTTCTTCACCGCGATGTCGAGCAGGTCGGCCGGGTACTGGCGCCAGGTCACGTCGCGGTCGGCGTCGATGCCGTTCTTCGCGAGCAGGATCGAGAAGAAGTTCTTGCCCGGGCTCGCGATGTCCGACACGCCGATGATCTTGCCCTTGAGGCTGGCCAGGCTGGTGGCGCCCGCGTCCTTGGCGCCCACCAGGCGCACGCAGCCGCCGTGCGAGCTGCCGACGATCTTCACGTCGAAGCCCGATTCGAGCGGCTTGAGCCAGCGGTGGATCATGCCCACGGCCGCGTCGGCCTTGGCGGTGGCGAGCGATTCGAGCAGCTGGTCGGTCGAGCCCGTGTAGTTGATGAGGTCCACCTGCAGGCCGTTGCGCTCGAAGTAGCCGCGCTCCTGCGCCACCACCACGGGCGAGAGGCAGAAGGCCGCGGCGTTCCAGGCGAAGGTGAGCTTGCGCGCCTGCTGCGAGAAGGCCTGCGAGGCGATGAGGCCGCCCGAGGCGACCACGGCGGCGGCGGCGCCGGTGCGCAGCACGCTGCGGCGGGAAAGGGATGCGTTCATCGGGGAAAGGCTCCGGGGGTTCGTCGTCATTGTCAAAGCAGGAGTTCGGGTTCGGCCTCGACCAGGCCTTCGTACAGGCTGTCGAAGGAATGGATCGCGCCTTCGGGCCCGCCGATCTGGCCGTGCGTGTGGCGCGCGGTGGCTTCGTCGATCGGCTGCGGCGTGCCTGCCGCCTCGGCCAGCAATTGCGTGTGGCAGGCGTTGTCCAGCGCGATGTACCACCACGCGGCGGCCTCCACGGTGGGGCCGGCCGTCAGGATGCCGTGGTTCTTGAGGATGGCGCCCTTCCTGTCGCCCAGCGCGCGGGCGATGCGATCGCCCTCGCTGGTGTCGACCACCATGCCGGTGAAGTCGTCGAACAGCGCCACGTCGTCGTGGAACACGCAGCTGTCTTGCGTGAGCGTGTCGAGCTTGCGGCCCAGCGCGGACCAGGCCTTGCCGTAGGTCGAGTGCGTGTGGGCGGCGGCCACGATGTTCGGGTTGTGCTCGTGGATCGCGGCGTGGATAGCGAAGGCGGCCTTGTTGAGCGGCCGGTCGCCGACGACCGTCTCGCCTTTCGAATTGACGAGCAGCAGGTCGGACACCTTGATGCGCGAGAAGTGCACGCCCAGCGGGTTGACCCAGAAGTGGTCGGTCAGCTCGGGGTCGCGCGCGGTGATGTGGCCGGCCAGGCCTTGGGCAAAGCCGAAACGGGCGAAGAGGCGGAAGGCGCCCGCCAGGCGCTCCTGCCGGTGGCGGCGTTCGGCCTGCACGGTGGGGCGCGGCGGAATGGGGTCGAACCAGTGCTTCTGCTGCGGGTTCGCGTGCAGCTTCAGCGGCTGGGTCGCGCTGCGGTCGATCGACAGGACGGCGCTCATGGCTCAGGCCGCCTTGCGCTGCGACTGCAGGCGCTGCGCGACGAGTTCGCGCGTGCGCGGAATCAGCGCGCGCCCATAGTCCGTCGCGTCTTCGAGCGGATCGAAGCCGCGGATCAGGAAGGTGGTCACGCCCAGGTCGTAGTAGTCGAGCAGCGCATCGGCCACCTGCTCGGGCGTGCCGACCAGCGCGGTGCTGTTGGAGCGCCCGCCGATCTCCTGCGCGACCGCGGTCCACAGGCGCTTGTCCAGGCGCGAACCCTTCTCGGCCGCGGCCAGCAGGCGCTTGGCGCCTTCGCTTTGCTGCGGACCGCCGCGGTTGTAGCCCTGCACCACGCGCAGGCGTTTCGTCTCCGCCAGGATGTTCTCGGCGCGCGCCCATGCGGCTTCTTCGGTGTCCGCCAGGATCGGGCGGAACGACACCGAGAAGCGCACGCTGCGCCCGTGCTTCGCGGCTTCGGCGCGCACGCGGGTCGTGAGTTCGCGCGCCTGGTCGAGCGATTCGCCCCACAGCGCGTACACGTCGGCGTACTTGCCCGCGACCGGAATCGCCGCCTCCGACGCACCGCCGAAGTACACGGGCACGTGCGGCTTGCCGTGGCGCGTCTGCAGCGGCTTCACTTCGGAGAACGCGTTCTGGAAACGGTAGTGCGCGCCTTCGTGGTCGAAGGGCTTCTCGGCCGTCCACACCTTGTGCAGCACCTCGAGGTATTCGTCGGTGCGGGCGTAGCGCTGGTCGTGGTCGAGCCAGTCGCCGTCGCGCTTCTGCTCTTCGTCGGAGCCGCCCGAGATGTAGTGCACGCCGAGCCGGCCGCCGCTGAACTGGTCGAGCGAGGCGAACTGGCGCGCCGCGAGCGTGGGCGCCACGAAGCCGGGGCGGTGCGCGAGCATGAAGTGGATGCGCTCGGTCACCGAGGCCGCGTAGGCCACGGTGAGCGTGGCGTCGGGGCTGGTGGAATGGTGCGGCACCAGCACGCGGTCAAAGCCGGCGTTCTCGTGCGCCTGCGCGAAGGCGCGCACGTAGTCGCGGTCGATGGCCGGGCCCTTGGCGGCGTGGATCTCCGAGACCTTCTGGCCCTGGATCATGCCGATGAATTCAACGTCGTTCTGGCTCATGGTGTCCTCGTGGATGCGGATGGAATGAAGGGGTCAGGCGGCGGGCAACCGCAGCAGGTTCTCGAAGCGGCGGTCCCACAACGGCTTCACGTCGGCGGGGCCGTCGAGCACGCCGATCTTCTGGAAGGTGTCGGCCACGTCCTGGTGACTGCGCACCACGGCGTCGGTGACGGGACCGAGGCTGTAGTCGCCGCTGCGGCCGTTGAACAGCTCGACCAGGTCACCCACGGGCACGCGCGTCTCGGCCGACTGCGCACGGGCGTAGGCCAGGAAGTTGCCGTTGATCCAGGCGAACGCGCGCTGCAGGCGCTGCAGCAGGTCGCCCAGCGCCGCGCGGCGCAGCGTGTCGTCGAGCGCGCGCGGGTTGGCGTAGATGGGGAAGTTGCCCGACAGGTAGCCCACGCCGGTCTTGACCGTGCGCGCGCCGTACTGGGTGCGCGCGAGCTGGCCGTTGTAGCCGTAGATGGCCCACGCATCGAGGTCGCCGCGCGCAAAGGCCGAGAGCCCGTCGGCCGGCGTGAGGCTCACGGGCTGGATGTCGGCGAACGACAGGCCCGCCTCGGCCAGCTGCTTGGCCAGGTAGTAGTGCGAGGTGGTGGCGCGCACGTAGCCCACGCGCTTGCCCTTGAGGTCGGCGATGCTGCGGATCGGTGCGTCCTTGCGCGCCAGCGTGGCCTGGTTGTTGAGGTCTTCGTGCGTCACGGCCACGAGCCGCACGCTCGACTTCTGCCGCGCCGCGAACACGGGCGGGATCTCGCTGCCCGAGCCCAGGTCGAGCGCGTCGCCGTTGATGGCCTCGATGTGCAGCACGCCGTTGTTGAGTTCGCGCCAGTCGATCTTGTAGGGCGTGTCGGCCTGGCCCGAGGCCGTGAGCAGCGGGCGCCACAGGCCCTTGTAGGTGCCCACGCGCAGCGTCACGCCCGACAGGTCGCGCGAGGGCGCGGCGGCCTGCGCCACGCCCGAAGCCGCCACGCCCCATGCGGCGGCGGCCTGCAGCAGGCGGCGTCGGTCCAGCGGGAAATCGGGTGTCATGCCTTGTGTTCTTTCTTCTTCACTCACTCACGAGGAGAAGCGAGACCGTACCGAGGCAGGCCCCGAAAACGAACGCAGAAAAACGAATTTGGATATGCGCGATGCATCCTTCGCGCGCTGGCAGCGGGCCTTTACCGTGCGGGCACCATGAGTGCACTCCCCTTGCGCCGCGCGCCGGCCGTTCCCGAAACAGACACCCCGCCCTCCGTCGATCCCGCCGTGCTGGCCCGCCTGTCGGCCCAGTTCGCGGCCACGGCGGAAGACCACGACCGCAGCGGCGCCTTTCCGCGCCAGAACTTCGAGGCGCTGCAGGCGCACGGCCTGATCGGCCTCGTCGCGCCCGCCGCATACGGCGGCGGCGGTGCCACGCTGGCCACGGCGCGGCGCGTGATCGCGGCGGTGGCACGCGGCGAGCCCGCCACCGCGCTGATCCTCACCATGACCTACCTGCAGCACCAGGCGCTCGCGCGCCGCGAGAGCCGCTGGCCCGCGCACCTGCGCGAGCGCGTGGCGCGCGACGCGGTGGCGCACGGCGCGCTCATCAACGCACTGCGCGTGGAGCCCGCGCTGGGCTCGCCGGCGCGCGGCGGCCTGCCCGGCACCGTGGCGCGGCGCACGCCCGAGGGCTGGCGCATCGACGGCCACAAGCTCTACACGACGGGCATCGAGGGCCTGTCGTGGCTGGCGGTCTGGGCGCGCACCGACGAGGCCGCGCCGCGCACCGGCGTGTTCCTGGTGCCGCGCGACGCGCCCGGCATCCGCGTGATCGCGAGCTGGGACCACCTGGGCCTGCGCGCCTCGGGCAGCCACGAGGTGGTGTTCGAGGACGTCGCCATTGCCGCCGACCACGCCGTCGACCTGCGCGCGCCCGCCGACTGGGCGCCCAGCGCCGGCAGCCAGACCGACATCGACGCCCATGCGGCGCAGCAGGCCTGGATGGTCGTGCTGCTGGGCAGTCTCTACGACGCCGTGGCGCGCGCCGCGCGCGACTGGCTGGTCCACTTCCTGAACCGGCGCGCGCCCGGCAGCCTGGGTGCGCCGCTGGCGAGCCTGCCGCGCGTGCAGGAGCAGGTGGGCGAGATCGAGGCGCTGCTGCGCACCAACCGCGTGCTGCTCGACGACGCCGCCGCCGCGGTCGACAGCGGCCACACGCCGCCCGCCGCCGACAGCGGCCTGCTCAAGCACACCGTGACCACGCACGCCATCCGCGTGGTCGAGCTGGCGCTGCAGCTGAGCGGCAACCACGGCCTCACGCGCCAGAACCCGCTCGAACGCCACTACCGCGACGTGCTGTGCAGCCGCATCCACACGCCGCAGAACGACGCGATCCTGGTCGCGGCGGGCCAGCGTGCGCTGCAGGCTTCAGGAGCTGCAGCATGAGCGCGCTGCCAATTTCTCGCCGCACCTGGCTCGCACAAGGCGCCGCGCTGTCGCTGGCCGTGGCCGGCCCGTTGCGCGCCCTGGCGCAACCCCAGGCCACGCTGGTGCTCGGCGACCAGGCCGGCGGTCTGCGCTCGCTGTTCGAGGCCTCCAAGGCCCTCGACGACGCGCCCTTCGCCTACCGCTGGGCCAACTTCCAGGGCGCCGCGCCGCTGTTCGAGGCGCAGCGCAGCGCCGCCGTCGACACCGCGATGGCCGGCGACCTGCCCGTGCTCGCGGCGGCCGTCGGCAAGACGCCGCTGAAGATCGTCGCCACGCGCGTGGGCAAGGCCGAGTCGCTGGGCATCGTGGTGCAGCCCGACTCGCCGCTGCGCCGCGTGGCCGACCTGCGCGGCCAGACGGTGGTCGTCTCGTCGGCGCGCGGCAGCATCTCGCAGTACCAGCTCTACGGTGCGCTCGAAGAGGCCGGCGTGCGGCGCGACGAGGTCACGGTGAAGTTCGTGCTGCCCACGGACGCGGCCGCCGCGTTCGCGTCGAAGCAGATCGACGCCTGGGCCATCTTCGATCCCTACTACGCGATCGCGCTGCAGCAGGGCGGGCGCATCCTGCGCGACGGGCGCGGCATCAACACGGCGCTGGGCTTCATCACCGCGAGCGAGCATTCGCTGGCCGATGCGGCCAAGCGCGCGGCCATCGTGCAGTTTCTCGAGCGGCTTGCCCGCGCGGGCGACTGGGCGCTGGCCAACCCCGAGGCCTATGCGCAGGCCTACAGCCAGCTCACGCGGCTGCCGATCGCGTCGGCGCGCCTCATCACGGCGCGCGCCTCGGTAGCGGGGCGGCCCGTGAGCGAGGCCGACATCGTCGCGCTGCAAACTGTGGCCGACCGCTCGGCGCGTGACGGTATCCTTCCCACACGCGTGGATGTGCGCGCGATCACCGACACCCAACTCTGGAAACGCCCCGCATGATTGCTCCGCTGCGCGATTTCGTCGGCGCCTTCGGCCGGCTGCTCGACAGCCGGCCCGACGAGCCGCGCATCCTGTCCGAAGGCGGCGCGCTGCTGCGCACGCTGGTGGCGCGCGACGACTGGCTGCCCGACGCCTTCGCCGTGGCCGACCCGACCTACTACCAGCAGTTTTTGCTGCACGCCGACAGCACCGAGCGCTTCTCGGTCGTGAGCTTCGTCTGGGGACCAGGCCAGGCCACGCCGATCCACGACCACACGGTGTGGGGCCTCATCGGCATGCTGCGCGGCGCCGAGTACAGCCAGCCCTACGCGCTCGACGCCGACGGCACCGCGCGGCCCCAGGGCGAGCCGGTGCGGCTCGACGCGGGCCATGTCGAGGCCGTGTCGCCCACCGTGGGCGACCTGCACCGCGTGCACAACGCGCACGCCGACCGCGTGTCGATCAGCATCCACGTGTACGGCGCCAACATCGGCGCCGTGCGCCGCCACACCTACCCGGCCGAAGGCGGGCGCAAGCCCTTCGTCTCCGGCTACTCCAACACGCTGCTGCCCAACCTGTGGGACCGCTCCGCCGAACTCCGAAACACTGCCGCATGACGACGACAACGACCGCCTCCTTTCCCCTGCTGCCCTTCGCCGCGCTGCGCGAACGGCTGATCGCGCGCGAGGAGACCGCGCTGCTCGACCTGCGCGAGGAAGACCCGTTCGCGCAGGAGCACCCGCTGTGGGCCGCCAACCTGCCGCTGTCGCGCATCGAGATCGAAGCGTGGCGGCGCATTCCGCGGCGCGACACCTTCATCGTGCTGTACGGCGCACACGACGGTGTCGATCTCGCGCCGCCGGCGGCACGCACCTTCGCCGCGCTCGGCTACACCAACGTGCACCTGCTCGACGGCGGGCTCGAAGGCTGGCGCGCGGCGGGCGGCGAGCTGTTCCGCGACGTGAACGTGCCGAGCAAGTCCTTCGGCGAACTGGTCGAGCACGAGCGGCACACGCCGTCGCTGTCGGCGCCCGAGGTGAAGGCGCTCATCGACAGCCGCGCCGACGTGGTCGTGCTCGACGCGCGCCGCTTCGACGAATACCAGACCATGAGCATCCCCTCGGCCACCAGCGTGCCGGGCGCCGAGCTGGTGCTGCGCGTGCGCGAGCTCGCGCCAAACCCGGCCACGCGCGTGATCGTGAACTGCGCGGGCCGCACGCGCAGCATCATCGGCACGCAGTCGCTCGTGAACGCGGGCATCCCGAACCCGGTCGCGGCGCTGCGCAACGGCACCATCGGCTGGAAGCTCGCGGGCCAGGAGCTCGACCACGGCGCGGGCCGGCAGGCACCGGCTGCAGTTTCGGAAGCCAACCGCGCCCACGCACAAGCCGACGCGCGCCGCGTGGCCGACGCCGCGGGCGTGCGCCGCATCGCGCTCGACACGCTCGAGGCCCCGGGCCGCACCGTGTACCGCTTCGACGTGCGCACGCCCGAGGAATACACCGCCGGCCACCTGCCCGGCTTCGCGAGCGCGCCCGGCGGGCAGCTGGTGCAGGAAACCGACCACCAGGTGCCGGTGCGCGGCGCACGCATCGTGCTGGCCGACGACGACGGCGTGCGCGCATCGATGAGCGCCTCATGGCTCGCGCAGATGGGCTGGGAGGTGTATGTGCCCGATGCGGTGCCGCCAGCCGCAGCGCACAGCGAGACCGGCACGCCGACGTCGGCCTACCCGCCCGTCGCGGCCACGGTCGCCGAGATCGCGCCCCAAGCCTTGGCCGAGTTGCTGAAGCAGCAACCCGCCACCGCCGTGATCGACGTGACCACAAGCGCCAACTACGTGAAGCGCCACATTCCCGGCGCCTGGTACGCGATCCGCGCGCAGCTCGCCCAGGCGCTCGACCGCCAGGCCCTTCCGTCCGCGCCGCGCTACGTGCTGACCTGCGGCAGCAGCCTGCTCGCACGCTACGCCGCCGCGGACCTGCGCGCCCTGCTCGACGCACGCGGCCAGCGCGATGTGGAGGTGCAGGTGCTCACGGGCGGCAACACCGCCTGGTTCGCCGCCGGGCTGCCGGCCGAGACCGGCGAGACCCGCCTGGCCACCGCCCGCACCGACCGCTATCGCCGGCCCTACGAGGGCACCGACGCACCCGCAGAAGCCATGCAGGCCTACCTGGACTGGGAGTTCGGGCTGGTGGAGCAGCTGGGGCGCGACGGCACGCATCACTTCCGCGTGGCCTGAGCGCGCAGAGCGCAGACGAAAAAAAGCCGGGCATGCCCGGCTTTTCTGCTTTCACTGTCGCGCGACCCCGGCTCAACCCGGCTCGGCCGCCTTGAACAGCGCCGCGACCTTGCGCTTGCTCTTGATGTTGCTCGAGATGCCGCGTGCGGGCGCGGCCTTGGCCGACGCTTCCCAGGCCGGCGCGGCTTCGCGTTCGCCGGATTCGTAGGGCTTGTCGAAGAACGGATCGCGCGGCGCGGACGGTGCGCGGTGCGGGCGTCCGCCTCCGCTCATGCTGCGGCGGGTATCGGCTTCGCGGCGTTCGCGCGGCTGGTCGAGCACGTCGCGTGCGTCGCCGGCTTCGCCTTCTTCACGCCAGTGGCGGCGTCCGTCGTTGATGCGACCGCGCGGGCGGTCTTCTTCGAACTCGACGGGTTCGAGCTCGATCTTCTTCTTGATCAGCTTCTCGATGTCGGCCACCAGGCGCGCATCGTTGCCGCCGCTGGCGAAGCTCACGGCCAGGCCCGAAGCGCCGGCACGACCCGTGCGGCCGATGCGGTGCACGTAGTCTTCGGCGTTGAACGGGATGTCGAAGTTGAAGACGGCGGGCACGTCCTTGATGTCGAGGCCGCGGGCCGCGACGTCGGTGCACACCAAGAGGTCGACTTCGCCGGCCTTGAACGAGGCGAGCGCCTTCAGGCGTTCGTCCTGGCTCTTGTCGCCGTGCAGTGCGGTGGTACGCAGACCGTCGCGCTCCAGCGAGCGTGCGAGGCGCGCGCAGCCGAGCTTGCTGTTGACGAACACGAAGGCCTGCGTAATGCCGCGCTGCTTGACGATCTGCTTGAGCGCACGGCGCTTGTCGTCGTCAGAGACGCTGTAGAAGTGCTGTTCGACGGTGGAGGCCGTTTCGTTCGGCCGCGCCACTTCGATGGTGACCGGGTTCTGCAGGTAGCTGCTGGCCAGTCGCTTGATCTCGGGCGAGAAGGTGGCCGAGAACAGCAGCGTGGTGCGCTGCTTGGGCAGGTAGCTCAGGATGCGCTGCAGGTCGGGCAGGAAGCCGATGTCGAGCATGCGGTCGGCCTCGTCGAGCACGACGTATTCGACCTGGTTGAGCACCGCGTTCTTGGCTTCGATGTGATCGAGCAGACGGCCCGGCGTGGCCACGAGCACTTCGACGCCCTTCTTCAGCTCCAGCGTCTGGGGCTTCATGTCGATGCCGCCGAACACGACCGTGCTGCGCAGGTTGGTGTACTTGGCGTACAGCTTGACCTGTTGCGCGACCTGGTCGGCCAGTTCACGCGTGGGCAGCAGCACCAGCGCACGCACCGGATGCCGCGCGGGCGAGGTAGAGGCGTTTTCGTGCTTGAGCATGCGCTGCAGCAAGGGCAGCGAGAACGCCGCCGTCTTGCCGGTGCCGGTCTGCGCGGCGCCCATCACGTCCTGGCCTGAAAGCACGACCGGAATGGCCTGTGCCTGGATGGGCGTCATGGTCTCGTAGCCCATTTCGGCCACGGCGCGGGCCAGCGGTTCTGCCAGCGATAGATTGGAGAAGGACATTGTCATTGAGCCTTCTATTGTCGCATTGCCGCAAAAAACGGCAGTGACAACGAAACGACAACATCCGCGCAGGCCGAATTGCTATTTATTCAATAGCAAAAACCCCAATGAATCCGGGGCTCTCGGGAGACAATCTTTACAGATTGCGCGCGTTGAAGGTGTCGCAGGACTTCATTTCACCCGTCTGGTAGCCCGTGCCGAACCAGCGTTGGCGCTGTGCACTGGAGCCGTGGGTGAAGCTGTCGGGCACCACGGCGCGGCCCGCCGAGCGCTGCAGGGCGTCGTCGCCGATCTTCTGCGCGGCGTTCATGGCGGCCTCGATGTCGCCCGGGTCGAGCCACTTCTTCGACTCCTGCGAGTGGTGCGCCCACACGCCGGCGAAGCAGTCGGCCTGCAGCTCGACGCGCACGCTGATGGCGTTGTTCTGCGACTGGCTCAGGCGCCCGCGCATGCCGTCGACCTTGGCGGTGATGCCCAGTTCGTCCTGCACATGGTGGCCCACCTCGTGCGCGATGACGTACGCCTGCGCGAACTCGCCCGGCGCGCCGAGCTGGTTCTTGAGGGTGTCGTAGAACGCCAGGTCGATGTAGACCTTCTTGTCGCCCGGGCAGTAGAACGGCCCCATGGCCGACTGACCGGTGCCGCAGGCCGTGGGCGTGGCGCCGCGGAACAGCACGAGCCGGGGCGCCTGGTAATTGCCGCCGCTCTTGCGGAAGAGATCGGTCCAGACCACTTCGGTGTTCTTCAGCACGGTGGAGACGAAGGCCGCCTCGCGGTCGCCGGTGGGCGGCTTGGGCGCGGGGCCTTGTTGCTGTTGCTGCACCTGGACTGGGTCGCCGCCGCCGCTGAGCAGGCTCAGCACGGTGAGCGGGTTGATGCCGAAGATCCAGCCGGCGATGAGCGCGACCGCTATGGTGCCGATGCCGATGCCTCGCCCGCCGATGAAGCCGCCGCCTCCGCCGCCACCCCCGCCGTCACGGCGGTCTTCGACGTTGTCGGATTGTTCGTTGCCTTCCCATCTCATCGCAGTCTCCTTGCCGGCTTGCTGAACGGCGTATTTGCCGGAACGTCGCAGGATGGTACTTGGCCCGGCCGCCCGGAACGTAACCGGCAGTCAGGATGCCTGTATCAGGCTGTCAGGTCTTGGGCAGCGTGACGCCGCGCTGGCCCTGGTACTTGCCGCCGCGGTCCTTGTAGCTGGTCTCGCAGACCTCGTCGCTCTCGAAGAACAGCACCTGCGCGCAGCCTTCGCCCGCGTAGATCTTGGCGGGCAGCGGCGTGGTGTTGCTGAACTCCAGCGTCACGTAGCCTTCCCACTCGGGCTCGAACGGGGTCACGTTGACGATGATGCCGCAGCGTGCGTAAGTGCTCTTGCCCAGGCAGATGGTCAGCACGTTGCGCGGGATGCGGAAGTACTCCACGGTGCGCGCCAGCGCGAAGCTGTTGGGCGGAATGATGCAGTAGTCGCCGTGCATGTCGACGAAGCTCTTCTCGTCGAAGTTCTTCGGGTCGACCACGGTGCTGTGGATGTTGGTGAAGACCTTGAACTCGGGCGCGCACCGGATGTCGTAGCCGTAGCTCGAGGTGCCGTAGCTGATGATCTTGTGGCCGTCGTTCTCGCGCACCTGGCCCGGTTCGAAGGGATCGATCATTCCTTCGTTCTCGGCCATGCGCCGGATCCATTTGTCGCTCTTGATGCTCATATGCGCTCGCTGATGCTGCTGCGGGGGAAATCGGGGCCGAATTGTGGCATGGGCGCCCTGCGCGCCCTCCCCCTGCCGGCGCCGCTCAGCCCGCCTGCGAAATCACCGTGCGCTCGACCAGCCGGTCGTCGCCCAGCACGATCATCGCGAACAGCAGCTCTTCGAGGTTGTTGGCCAGCGAGGTCTTGCGCGCCAGGAGCGGCGTGGCGGACGGGTTCAGCACCAGGAAGTCGGCCTCACAGCCCGGCTGCAGGTTGCCGACCACGCCGTCCAGCCCCAGCGAACGCGCCGCGCCGCCGGTGTGGTGCCACCACAGCCGCGAGGGCGCG
This sequence comes from Variovorax sp. GW823-FHT02B07, assembly GCF_058797695.1. NCBI lineage: Bacteria > Pseudomonadati > Pseudomonadota > Betaproteobacteria > Burkholderiales > Comamonadaceae > Variovorax > Variovorax sp. GW823-FHT02B07. The sequence goes on along the minus strand of NZ_JBXAJX010000001.1, from coordinate 491,378 downwards.
ATGCTCAGGCCGGTTTTGGTCTGGCCCTCGCGGCCCACGTAGTACGCGGCCAGCATGGTGTGGAAGGGGCTGAAGCTGGTGCCGCCGCCCACGTCGCTGGCCAGGCCGTAGGGTTGCTCGAGGCGGTCGGCCGCGCCGAAGTCGAAGAAGCCGCTGCCCAGAAACAGGTTGCTCGTGGGGCTCACGGCGGCGGCCGTCTTGGTCTCGTGCATGAGCGCACGATCGGTGTCGTCCAGGTAGATGCAGTGGGCGTACACGGCGCGCTCGCGCAGCAGGCCGAAGTCGGCGTACACGTCCAGGTACGAGCGCGACTTGGGGTACAGCTCGCGCGCCCACTTCACCTCGTCGCGGTTCTCGGCCACGTGCGACTGGATCCAGGTGTCGCCGTACTTCGCGGCCAGCTCGCCGGCACCGCGCATCTGCGCGTCGGTGCTGGTGGGTGCGAAGCGCGGCGTGATGGCATAGCCCAGGCGATCGACGTTGTGCCACTTGCGGATCAGCGCCTCGGTGTCGACCAGGCTCTGCTCGGTGTCGTCGCGCACGCCGTCGGGCGAGTTGCGGTCCTGCAGCACCTTGCCGGTGATCATGCGCAGCTGGCGGCGCTGCGCGCTCTCGAAGAAGGCGTCGACCGAGGCGACGTGCGAGGTCGCGAAGGTCAGCGAGGTGGTCACGCCGTTGCGCAGCAGCTCGTCGAAGAACACGTCGGCCACCACGCGCGAGTGCGCGGGGTCGGCGAACTTGCTTTCGGCCGGGAAGGTGTAGTTCTCGAGCCAGGGCAGCAGGCCGGCGGCGGGCGCGCCGATGATGTCGGTCTGCGGGTAATGCACGTGCATGTCCACGAAGCCCGGCGCCAGGATGCGGCCCGGCAGGTGGGTGGTGTGGGCGCCGGCATGGCGCTGCGACACGTCGGCATGGCTGCCGGCGTCGAGCACGCGCTGGCGGCCGGTGCTGTCGGGGGCGACGACCAGCAGGCCGTCCTCGTCGAAGACAGGCAGGCCGGCGGCGTCGAATCGCAGGAGGGAGGCGCGGTAGGCTTTTTTCATCGTAGATGCGGAGGGTAATCCAGCCTCGGACGGCGGGAATTGCCCTGCGCGTATGAGTGCTATACGCGCAACGCTCTCTTCAAACGGGGCAAAAGGCCGCGCTCAGCGCGTCACCCGCCCCTGCACGCCCTCGGCCAGCCAGTTCATCTGCAGGATCTGTTCGTCGCTCAGCTGCGCACCCTTGGCGATCGCGACGCGGCCTTCGTTGTCGCGCACATCGGCCGCCACCGCGCGGAACGGCTGCAGCTTGCCGGCCGCGATGTCCTTCTGCCGCGCCAGCACCTCGTCCTGCACGGCCTTGGGTACCTTCGTGCCGAAGTCGCCGACGCGGATCATTCCTTCCTTCACGCCGCCCCAGAGGTTGCTGCTCTTCCAGGTGCCGTCGAGCACGGCCTTCGCGCGTTGCGTGTAGTAACCGCCCCACTGGTGCGTGACCGCGACGATCTGCGCGTCGGGCGCGATCTTGCGCATGTCGGAGTGGTAGGCCACGGCCATCTTGCCGCGCTCCTGCGCGGCGGCCATCACGGCGGTCGAGCCCGTGTGGAAGGCGAGCACATCGGCGTTCTGGTTGAACAGCGCCATGGCCGCGTCGCGCTCCTTCGGCGGATCGAACCACTCGTTGAGCCACACCACGATCACCTTGGCCTTCGGGTTCACCGAGCGCATGCCGAGCGTGAAGGCGTTGATGCCCTGCAGCACCTCGGGAATCGGAAAGCCCGCCACGTAGCCGGCCACGTTCGTCTTCGTCATGCGCCCGGCCGCGATGCCCGCGAGGTAGCGGCCTTCGTAGTAGCGGGCGTTGGCGGTCGCCACATTGGGCGCGGTCTTGTAGCCGGTGATCGATTCGAACTTCACGCCAGGAAAGTCCTTCGCGACCTTCAGCGTCGGCTCCATGTAACCGAAGCTGGGCGTGAAGATCAGCTGGCTGCCCTGCTGCGCAAGGTCGCGGATCACGCGCTCGGCGTCGGCGCCCTCAGGCACGTTCTCGACGAAGACGGTGTTCACGCGGGGGCCCAGCGCGGCCTCGACAGCCTTGCGGCCTTCTTCATGCTGGCGCACCCAGCCGGCATCGGTGACCGGCGTGACGTAGACAAAGCCGACCTTCAGCGCATCCTTGGCGAGAGGCGGCTTCGGCGGCGCGGTCTGGGACAGGGCGGGAGATAAAAAGCAAGCGGCTGCCAGCGCCAGAACGGCGCGGCCCGCGAGGTTTTTGTACATGGTGGTCCTCTACATGGCCCCGGAAAAGCAAAACCCCGCAGCAGGCCGGGACGCCCTGCTGCGGCGTTCGGATTTTAATGCCGCAGCCTCCCGCCAGCCATGGCCGCCGCAGAACGCGAACGCATCCTGCCGAACAGACGCATCGGATGCCGCGGCCAGGAACGCCGCACACTCACTACGATCCGTGCCTCCGCATCACACCCTGCCAGCCATGACCCTCAGCATGCATTTCGACTTCACGCCGCTGCCCCGAACGCCCGTGCTCGAGCCATGCATCGTCGCCAACGCGGCGGGCTACGACCTCTTCACCAACGAGACCGTCACCCTGGCCTTCGGCACGAAATGCGTGATGGTGAAGGCCAAGAACCGCGATCCGATCCCCTTGCCCTACTTCGAGCTGGCCGAGCTCACGATCGAGAACCGCGAAGTCGCGACAACGGGCGAGACCACGCAAGGCCTGGCGGGCCGGGAACACATCTCCGCCACGACGCAACCGACCCTGCAGAGCTTCATTTCCTTCGTCACGCATCTCGGCGAACTGCACCTGTTCTACCGCGGCATGCCGCCGACCGTGCTGCGCATGGCACTGGCCGAGGCCTTCGCCGTCTGGCGCCAGCACCAGCCGGAATGGCTCGAGAAGCGACGCAAGGTCGTGGATGCCTATGCCGACAGCGAAGGACTGGACGCGCAGACACGCGACGCGCTGAAAGCAAGGTTGCTGACGCCGATCGTGCCGCCTGCGTCGGCCGCGCCGCTCTCGTTTCCTTCCGCGGGCTTCCCCACCGACGACATGCCGGCGCCGGACACCTTCGACCCCGCGACCCGCCTCGGCGTGTGCCCCTCGTGCAATGCGGAGATTCCGTACTTCTCCGAGGAATGCCCCCAGTGCCGGGCACTTTTCGGACCGGACTCCGCATGGCAGGTGCGGCCGCTCTGACCGACCCTGAAGTGAAGTCTGGCAGGCGGAGTTCCCGGGGCACATCTTCTTCGTGCACGACCGACGGCCTCACCTGCCGAACGCAGGCGTCATGCAGGTAGCGCGGCGGCACCGGCGCCATAGCGCGCGGCCGGCGCCGTGCTGGACAACCGGCCCGACATCGCACGCCGCGCCGCATCGAACGCATCCCACTCGGCCGGATCAGGCAGCGCCGGAATCGTGACCTGCTCGCCCTGGTCGAGCCCCGCAAGGGCGGCATCGACCATGTCTTCCGCGGTCATCACGATCTCCTTGGGCAGGTGCGCCATCGGCACGCCCGCGACGCCCCAGAACTCGGTGGCTGTCGCGCCGGGCAGCACCGCCTGCACGCGCACGCCCTTGTCCTTCAGCTCGTGCTGCAGCGACTGGCTCAGCGCCAGCACGAAGGCCTTGGTGCCGCCGTACACGCCGTTGAGCGTCTCGGGCGAGATCGCCACGATGGAGGCGATGTTCACCAGCGTGCCGCCGCCGCGTTCGACGAAACCCGGCACAGCCGCGTAGGTGAGCCGCGTGAGCGCGCTCACGTTGAGCTCGATCATGTCCGCCATCTTGTCGATGTCCGAGCCGAGCAGCGGCGCGGCGGCGCCGAAGCCGGCGTTGTTCACCAGCAGGGTGATGTCGCCGCGGGTGCGCAGCACGGCTTCCACGGACGCGATGTCCTTCCGGTCGGACAGGTCGGCCGGGAGAACCTCGACCTTGCGCCCGGTCTCGTCCGAGAGCTTCGCGGCCAGCGCGGCGAGGCGTTCGCGGTTGCGCGCCACCAGGATCAGGTCGAAGCCGCGCCGCGCGAGACGGTCCGCGTACACGGCGCCGATGCCCGACGACGCGCCGGTGATGAGGGCCGTGCCCTTGTTCAGATTTGCTTGCGTTGCAGTCATGGAGTTTCCTTCGTCGCCACGGGTGTGTGGCCGTGGGGAGAAGTCTCTTCCTGCAAGGAGATGGCGTAAATGTCATATAAGCCACCTTTCAGGACATACGCTGCTCAAGCCGCCGCAGCCTCCCGACGGGCCACGCGGCGCACGCTCTGCGGCGGATGCCCCAGCGTGCGCAGGAAGGCGCGGCGCATGCGCTCGGGGTCGCCGAAGCCCGTTTCGCGCGCGACCACGCCGAGCGCGAGGCTGCCCTCGTCGATCAGCGCGCGTGCCGCCTCCACGCGCAGGTTCTCGACCGCATGCGCCGGCGACTGCCCGGTCTCGGCCTTGAAGGCGCGGCTGAACTGGCGCGGGCTGAGGTGCACGACCTCGGCCAGCTCGTCCACCGACAGCGTCTCGCGCAGGTTGGCGCGCGCATGCACCAGCGCCTTCTGGATGCGGTCCGACTTGGGCGCCAGTTCGAGCAGCGCGGAATGCTGCGACTGCCCGCCCGCGCGGCGGTGGTACACGACCAGTTTCCTCGCCGCGAACCGCGCCGCCTCCACCCCGAGGTCTTCTTCCACCAGTGCCAGCACGAGGTCGATGCCCGCCGTCATGCCGGCCGAGGTCCACACCGGCCCGTCGTTGATGAAGATGCGGTCGGGCTGCACCTTGACGGCGGGATGGCGCTTCTGCAGCTCGCCCGCAAAGGACCAGTGCGTGGTCGCCCGGCGTCCGTCGAGCAGGCCCGCGTCCGCCAGCCCGAAGGCGCCGGTGCAGATGCTGGTCACGCGGCGCGCGTTGCGCAGCCCCGCGCGCAGGAAGCGGCACATCTTCTCGGACGTGGGCGCGATGAAGAGCGCGCCGCTCATCACCAGCGTGTCGAACTTCCCCGTGCCGAAGCGCTTGCTGTCGGTGACCACGCCCGACGAGCTGGTCACGGGGCCGCCCTCCTCCGACAGCAGCTCGACCTGGTAGACCGGCTTGCCGGCATGGATGTTCGCGAGCTCGAACGCGGCGATGGCAGCGAGGTCGAGGATCTGAAAACCGGGGAAGACGAGCATGCCGATGCGTTTCATGGCCATGTCCTGAAAAGAGGGTTGTTTGAGGTAGCAGACGCAAGGCTAGACCAACCCGTCCCACCGCGCCAGCGGGAGGGATACGGCCTGCGCCCTTCCCGCACGGCGATGGGTGCCCCCACCAATCGGCAAGCGCCAGCCCGCGCGGGTCGTCCCACAATGGGCGTTCCCCACCATGACCAACCCGACGACAACGACAACAGGCGCCCCCACAGCCGAACCGGGCGCCCACGCACACTGGCAGCGCAACCTCGCCGTCTGCATGTTCGGCTCCTTCACGACCATCATCGCGATGACGCTGCTGCTGCCCTTCCTGCCGCTGTACGTCGAGCAGCTTGGCGTGAAGGACCACGCGGCCATCGTGCAGTGGTCGGGCGCGGCCTATGGCGCCACTTTCCTGAGCGCCGCGCTGGTCGCGCCGCTGTGGGGCCGGCTGGCCGACCGCTACGGGCGCAAGCCGATGCTGATCCGCGCGAGCCTCGGCATGGCCGTGGCGATGGCGCTGATCGGCCTGGCGGCCAACGTGTGGCAGCTCGTGGGCCTGCGGCTGCTGGCGGGGCTGCTCGGCGGGTACGCCTCGGGCTCGATGGTGCTGGTCGCCACGCAGACGCCCAAGGACCGCACCGGCTGGGCGCTGGGCACGATGTCGTCGGCCATCATGGCGGGCAACCTCGTGGGGCCGCTGGTGGGCGGGGTGCTGCCGCCGCTGGTCGGCATCCGCAACACCTTCTTCGCGGCGGGCGCGATGATCTTCATCGCCTTTCTCGCGACGGCCTTTCTCATCCGTGAAGAGAAGAAGGCGCCTTCCGCAGCGAAGCAGCGCGGCGCCTCCGACGACATCGGCTGGGCCGCCGTGCCCGACAAGCGCCCGCTGGTCGCGATGCTCTTCACCGGCATGCTGCTGATGCTCGCGAACATGTCGATCGAGCCGATCATCACGGTCTACGTCGCCACGCTGCTTGACGACCCGCAGCGCGTGACGATGATGGCCGGCCTCGTGATGTCGGCCGCCGCGCTCGGCAGCATCCTCTCGGCCTCGCGGCTGGGCAGGCTGGCCGACCGCGTGGGGCACTGGAACGTGATCGTCGGCTGTCTCGCGGTGTCGGCGCTGCTGCTGATTCCGCAGGCCTTCGTCACGGCGGGCTGGCAGCTGGTGGTGCTGCGCTTCCTGATGGGGTTGTCGCTCGGCGGGCTGCTGCCCTGCATCGCGAGCGTGATCCGCCACAACGTGCCCGAGCGCGTGGCCGGCAACATGCTGGGCTACTCGACCTCGGCGCAGTACACGGGCCAGGTCGCCGGCCCGCTGCTCGGCGGCTTCGTGGGCGGGCACATCGGCATGCGCGCCGTGTTCCTCGGCACCTGCGTGCTCATGGCCGCAGGCGCCGGGTGGAACTGGCTCGCGCAGCGAGCCGCGTCCCGTACGTCGTCCGCTACTCGCTGACGACCGCGCTGCGGTAGGCCGCGTCGGCCTTGATCTCCGCTTCGGAGAACGGCACCTTCAGCCACTGCCCCGCGCTGTAGGCCCGGGTGTAGTCGGCGTTGTGCGCCGAGGCCGGGTCGTCCGACAGCGAGAACGTGAGGAAGGTGTGGGCCTCGACGCCGCCCTCGGGGAACCGCACGATCTGCATGTAGCTGTTGCCGTTCGGGTTGCCGTCCATGGTGTAGCCGCCCTTGTCCAGACGGTTCTCCGAGCACGCGATGGTGAAGTAGCCCGGGCCGTGGCAGCCGCCGTACAGCGGGATCTTCTGGCCGCCGCGCGTGGCGAACAGGTAGTCGCCGCGCTGTGCATCGAGTGCGAAGCCGCTGGCCTCCACGCGCGCGACCGCCGCGCCGAAGGCCTGCTGCAGCGCACTCGCGGCGCCTGCCTTCAGGTCACGTGGCGTGTGGATCGGATCGCTCGCGCTGAAGGGCACGTTGTAGAGCGTGGCGGCGGATTGCAGCGACGCGCGGTTCCAGAACTCGTCCCAGATGTGTGCGCCGCGCGCGCCGAGCGTGCCCGTGTTGTTCCAGGCCCTGAGCACCGCGCAGGCCGGGCCGGTGTCCACGTCGCGTCCGATGGCGCCGCCGCCTTGCGGATCGGTCGCCACGTTGATCGTCGGCGTCGCGCACACCATGGCCAGCGCCTGGTCCTTGAACAGTTCGGCCGTCAGCACGCGGCTGTTGAGCACCATCTGCTTGACGGTCTCGGGCGTGGCCGCCTTGCCGGCGTAGCTGTCGGTGCCGTCGATGCGCGCCTGCGCCATCAGGTTGCCCAGGCGCGTGCGGAAGCTCACTGGCGCCGTGCCCGCGGGTCCCATGATCGCCGGGTAGCCGGTCATCGGCGCCTTCGGGTTCGCGAGCCAGTAGCTGTCGTTCGAGTTCTCGACATAGTCGTCGCGCAGCAAGCTCGGCAGCCGCGCCGCGCCGATGGCGCCCTTCTGCGCCGAGTCGGCATCGGTCTGCCAGTCGCATTCGCTCTTCGAGCCGTCGAAGAACGGCGCGAGCGGGAACGAGGAGGCGGCTGCCGCACCCAGCGGCGTCGTGCAGCTGGCCACCTGGGTGGGCGACACGTTGGGAACCGCGCCGATGTCGGCATACCAGGCCTTGGCCGCGCCGCGGCCCACGGCCACGGTGTTGACCCACGGAATGGCCGCTTCCTCGCGCTGGATGGCAATGAACTCGTCGAGCGACTTGGCCTGGTTCCAGCGCAGCCAGTTCTTGAAGGTGCGGTAGTTCTCGCCGTTGATGTCGCGGATCGCGAAGGCGGTGGTCTGGCTCCAGGCATAGGGCGCACCCGCCGCGGCCAGGTTGACCATCGGCCCGTACTCCGACTTGTAGAGCGTGCGCGTCACCGGCGCCACGCTGCCGTCGGCCTGCTTCACGTTGACGGTGATGTTCAGCGCCTGCATCTTCACGGGCTTGCCGTCGCGCATGTAGCTGGTCGGGTCGCCCGCCGCGAGCTTCAGTTCGTAGAAGCCGAAGCGGCGCGCGGTCGACACCGTGTGGCTCCACGCGATGTTGTCGTTGAAGCCGATGAGGATCACCGGAATGCCGAGGAACGAGGTGCCGCTGATGTTGAGCTGGCCCGGAATCGTGAGTTGCGCCTGGTAGAAGCGGTCGGGCCCGCGCCAGTACCAGTGCGGGTTGCCGAAGAGCAGCGGGCTGCTGTCGCCGGTGGCGGCCGTGCCGAAGCCGATCATGTTGCTGCCCACGCCCTCCTTGCCGCCCACCTGCAGCAGCTTGGGCACGGGCACGCTGGCCGCCGCCAGCTGCAGCGCAGGCTTCTTCGCGCCGCCGCGCGCGGCCATCTTGGTGGGCGCGGCCGGTGCCGGTGCGATCGCATTGGCGATGTTCGCAAGGAAGACGCTGTAGCCGCCCGCGAGGTTGGCCGCGTACATGCGGCGGTAGATGTCCTCGGCCGTGATGGGCTTCACCCAGGCTTCGTTGCGGCAGGCCTGGTGCGCCGTGCCGCCGGCCTTCACGTCGCGCACGTAGCGGTTGTAGCCGGCGGCGAAGCCCTCGACCAGCTGCTTCAGGTTGTCGGGCTGGGCCGCGATCATCTTCGCGAGCACGTCGGCCGAGATCACCTGCTTGTGGAAGAAGTCGGAGTCGATGTTCTTCGGCCGCGCGATGGTGCTGCTGGCCACGAGCTGCGCATCGCCGCCGAGGTACTGCGAACGCTCGCCGCGGTAGGTGAGGAAGGAGTCGGCCATCGTGCACAGGTCGTCTTCCGCCTGCGCAAAACCGTAGCCGTAGCCCACGCCGGGCCAGTTGTCGGCCTTGATGTGCGGCACGCCCAGGGCGGTGCGGCGGATCTCGGCCTTGTAGCTGCCTTCGGCCGGCGGGTTGGTGGGCGGGGTGCCGCCGATGGGAAAGAACGGGAACCCGTTGCCGCCTCCACCACCGCCACCGCAGGCGGTGAGCGTGGTCGCTGTGACCAACGCGAGCAGGGACAGCGGCATGGCGCCGCGCGAGGATGTCTGTCTCATGGATGTCTCCGGTTGATGCTCTCTTGATGGAGCACCGCCAGCTTAGGCAGGCAGACCTGTTGCGGCTTGAACGCAGCCGCTGTCCTGCGCCGCGCCTGGAGACCTTCGAAGGCGCCTCAGTGCGCGAGCCCGCGCCCCCACGCGTGCGAGGCCTGCTCGTCGGCCGTCACGCGCACCTGGTTCGACAGGAAGGACGGCGACAGGCCGAAGTAGCGCTGGAAGGTGCGGCTCATGTGCGCCGCGTCGGTGAAGCCGCTGACCAGCGCCACGTCGGTCAGCGGGCGGCGCGCGGTGAACTGCTGCACCGTGCGGCGCACCTTGGTCCACAGCGCATAGCGCTTGATCGACACGCCCACCTGCTGCGCGAACAAATGCGTGAGCCGGTCGGGCGAGAGAAAGGCCAGCGCCGACAGCTCGCGCAGCGGGATCTGCCCCGCATGCGTGCGGATGGCCTGCAGCACGCGGTCGATGCGCGGGTCGATGACGGCCTGCAGCTCGGGGCACTCGGTGATCGACGTGACCAGCTTCGAACTCAGCACCTGCAGGCGCCGGTCGGACAGCACGCCGTGCTGCGCCGGCTCGAAGTCGTCGCGCGCGCGGCCGAAGCGGCGCGCGTCGAGCGGCTGGATGCCGTGGCCGCCCAGGTGCCGCGAGAGCATGCGGTAGGCGCTGGAGGCCGGGTCGAGGTTGAGCGACAGCAGCCCGCAGCCGTCGACGTCGAGCCGGCGCGACACGTGCGGCCCCACCAGCGCGGCGGTGCAGCGCACGCGCGTGCCGTCGACCGCCTCCAGCGTGAAGGGATGGCCGCTCACCGAGGCCAGCAGCGTGGCCGACGAACGGGCCGTGAGCCCCGACTGGATCGCCGGCGTGATGTAGAGGAACCTGTCGTCCCACAGGTGCAGGGAGTTGTGCCGCGTGGTGGTCATGCCGTCTCGCTTGGGTCTTGTCTCTTGTACTTGTCTCCAGCGGCGGATTCTCACGCATCGCGGCAGCGGCCCGCGCAAGGGCCTGCGCTCAGCGGGGTTGCACGGTCTCGAGCTGCAGATGCTGGCGCACGGCCTCCAGCAGCAGCGTGGCCAGCCGGCTCGCCGGCGCCTCGGCGCGGGCCTGCGCGCGGTACAGCACGAGCGAGATCTGCGGCAGCGCCGGCAGCGAGAGCACCGCGCGGTCGAGCGCGCGCACATGCGCAGGCAAGCCGAACGGCGTGCGCACGGTCAGGCCCAGCCCGGCCGAGGTCGCGGCCCACAGCGCCGCCAGGCTGGCGCTGCCGAAGGCGCGGCGCCACGGCAGGCCGGCGCGGTCGAGCGCGGTGATGACGATCTCGCGCAGCGGGCACGGGGCGTCCAGCATGATGAGCGGCAGCGGCTCCTTGCTCTTCACGGCGCGAACGCCCGCGCGGTGCTCGCGCTCGGTCCACCAGGGCGCATCGACGCGCTCGGGCGCCGTGGGGCCGATCCACAGTAGCGGCATCCGCGCCACGCGCTCGGCATGCGGCGACAGCGGCTGGTCGCCCGCGTCCCATGCCAGCGCCAGGTCGAGCTGGCCCAGCTCGAGCCGCTCGCGCAGCTCGGCGCTGCGCGCCACGCAGGCCTCGATGCGCACCTTGGGGTGGGCGCGCGCGAAGCGGCCGAGCACGGCCGGCAGCAGGGTCTCGCCGAAGTCTTCCTGCAGGCCCAGCCGCACCCAGCCCTGCAGGTCGGCGCCGCGCAGGGCGGCGCTGGCCTCGTCGTTGAGCTCGAGCATGCGGTGCGCGTAGGCCAGCAGCGTCTCGCCCGCATCGGTGAGCGCCAGGCCGCGCCCCTCCTTGCGGAACAGCACGGTGCCGGCCTGCGACTCCAGCTTCTTGAGCTGTGCGCTCACGGCCGAGGTCGAGCGGCCCAGCTTGTCGGCCGCGCGCGCGTAGCTGCCGAGGGCCATGCCGGTGGAAAAGGTGCGCAGCACGTCGAGGTCGAACATCACCTGGGTCATCGCGGGTCCTTGCATGAGGCTTTTCGATCATCCTGAATTTCAGGATGATCCGCTCATTATTTTCTGATTTTCAAAACCTTTGCAGCGGCGGACACTGCGCTGCAACATGACCCATTCGCCCTCCTCCACCCCGCTGTCGCCCCGCCACCGCTGGAAGGTGCTCGCCGCCGGCGTGGCCGCCAACGCGGCCTTCTCGGTCGCCTTCAGCGGCATTCCCATGACCGCCGTGCTCATGCGCACCGGCTACCAGCTGGACAACGCCGCGCTCGGCCTGGTGCTCGGCCTCATGGGCCTGGGCATCGCCGTGAGCGAGCTGCCCTGGGGCCTGCTGACCGACCGCTGGGGCGACCGCCCCGTGCTGCTGGCCGGGCTGGGCAGCACGGCGATCGCGCTGGTGGCGATGGCGCTGTGGGCCGCGCCGGGCGCCGGCCATGTGCCGGGCCTCGGCGTGCTGGGTGCGGGGCTGCTGCTGGTGGGCCTGCTCGGCGGCAGCGTGAACGGCGCCAGCGGGCGCGCGGTGATGACCTGGTTCGACGCCGGCGAACGCGGCCTGGCCATGAGCATCCGCCAGACCGCCGTGCCGATGGGCGGCGGCATCGGTGCGCTGGTGCTGCCCTTCGTGGCGCTGCACTACGGCTTTGCCGCGCTGTACGGCCTGCTCGCGCTGCTGTGCGCGCTGAGCGCGGCGATGAGCTGGGCCTGGGTGCACGAGCCGCCCGTGGCGCCCCGCCACACGAACATGGAAGCGCCGGCGCCGAAGACCGGCCCGCTGCGCGATGTGCGCGTGTGGCGCATCGTGGCCGGCATCGGCATCCTGTGCGCGCCGCAGTTCGCGGTGCTGTCCTTCGGCACGGTGTTCCTGCACGACTTCGGCCACGTGGGCCTGGGCACGATCACCGCGGCCATGGTCTTCGTGCAGGTCGGCGCGATGGCGATGCGCGTGTGGAGCGGCCGCTGGACCGACCGCCGGCGCAACCGCCCAGCCTACCTGCGCGCCTGCAGCGCGCTCAGCGTGCTGCTGTTCGCAGGCTTGGCTGCGCTGGTGATGGCGGCGGGCACCGAGCCGCCGTCCATGTCTCTACGCTTGGCGCTGATCGCGCTGCTGACCGTGAGCGGGGTGTGCGTGTCGGCCTGGCACGGCGTGGCGTACACCGAGCTGGCCACGCTGGCCGGCGCGGCGCGTGCCGGCACCGCGCTGGGCATGGCGAACACCAGCGTGTTCCTCGTGTGCTTCGTCACGCCCTTCTCGATTCCGCACCTGCTGGCGCTGCAGGGCTGGCCGGTCGTGTGGCTGGCGGCCAGCGCCTGTGCGCTGGTGGCGATGCCGCTGCTCGTGCCGCGCCGCGACGCCGGTCCCGGCGCCTGCACGGCAGAGCTGGCTCAGAAGGTCGCGAAGACGGCGTTGAGCCGGTCGACGTAGGCGCGCTTGGCGGCCGCGTCGATGAAGCTGCCCTCGAAGCTGTTGGCCGCGAGCTGCCAGGCCTGCTGCACGCCCAGGCCGGTGGCGGCGAAGGTCTGCGTGAAGTTCTGGTTCATGTAGCCGCCGAAGTAGGCCGGGTCGTCCGAGTTGACGGTGGCGACCAGCCCCGCGTCGAGCAGCGCGCCCAGGTTGTGCTGCGACAGGTCGGGGAACACGCACAGCTTGAGGTTCGACAGCGGGCACACGGTGAGCGGAATGCGGTCCTGCGCCAGCCGCTTCATCAGTGCCGGGTCTTTCGCGCTTTGCACGCCGTGGTCGACGCGCTCGACCTTCAGCACGTCGAGCGCGCTCCACACGTAGGCCGGCGGGCCCTCTTCGCCCGCGTGCGCGACGAGGTGAAAGCCCAGTTCGCGGCAGCGTGCGAACACGCGCGCGAACTTCTCGGGCGGGTGGCCGACCTCGCTCGAGTCGAGCCCCACGCCGATGAACTTGTCGCGGTACGGCAGCGCCTGCTCCAGCGTCTCGAAGGCCTCTTCCTCGCTCAGGTGGCGCAGGAAGCACAGGATGAGCGAGGCGCTCACGCCCAGCTTGGGCAGCGCATCGACGCAGGCGCGGTGCAGGCCGTTGACCACCGTCTCCATGGCCACGCCGCGCGCCGTATGCGTCTGCGGGTCGAAGAACATCTCGGTGTGCACCACCTGGTCGGCGGCGGCGCGCTCCAGGTAGGCCCAGGCCATGTCGTAGAAGTCTTGCTCTTTCAGCAGCACGCTGGCGCCGGCGTAGTAGATGTCGAGGAAGGTCTGCAGGTTGGTGAAGGCGTAGGCCTTGCGCAGGTCTTCCACGCTGGCATACGGGATCGAGACACCGTTTCGCTGCGCGAGCGCGAAGATCAGCTCGGGCTCGAGCGAGCCTTCGATGTGCATGTGCAGCTCGGCCTTGGGCATGGCGCGCAACAACTCGGGCAGGCGTTCGGCGGGGATGCGCTGCGCGAAGCTGGGGTCGAAGAGGGGGCGGCTGGAATCGGTCATGGGGCGTGGGAAATCGACGTTGTGATCGCGCACAGCATAAGGGCAGACACCCTGCGCGGCATCCCCGAAAACGTATACGCTGCCAGCCCCATTTCCCCCAAACTGATCTGGGTCAAATCGGGCCATGGCGGATGCGCTAGGCTTGGACCCCGGCAGGCCCGGCATCGGGCGTGTTCCCTCCAATCCGCGCGCAGCGTGCATTCGTGCCCTGGCGCCGTCCTTGATCGACTCGCATGACCCTACAAAACGCCTTCACCCGCGAAGACCTGCTGCGCTGCAGCCGCGGCGAACTGTTCGGCCCCGGCAACGCACAGCTGCCCGCTCCGAACATGCTGATGGTGGACCGCATCACCCACATCAGCGCCGAGGGCGGTACCTACGGCAAGGGCGAACTCACGGCCGAGCTCGACATCACGCCCGACCTGTGGTTTTTCGCCTGCCACTTCGAAGGCGACCCGGTCATGCCCGGCTGCCTGGGCCTGGACGCCATGTGGCAGCTGGTGGGCTTCTTCCTCGGCTGGCAGGGCCTGCCGGGCCGCGGCCGTGCGCTGGGCTCGGGCGAAGTGAAGTTCACGGGCCAGGTCCTGCCGACCGCCAAGCTCGTCACCTACAACATCCAGATCAAGCGCGTGCTCAAGGGCAAGCTGAACCTGGCCATCGCCGACGGCTCGGTGAGCGTCGACGGCCGCCAGATCTACACCGCCGAGGGCCTGCGGGTCGGCGTGTTCACTTCCACCGACAACTTCTGAGGGTTTCGCCATGCGACGCGTCGTCATCACCGGTCTGGGCATCGTTTCGTGCCTGGGCAACGACAAGGAGACCGTCTCCGCCAACCTGCGCGCCAGCCGCCCCGGCATCCGGTTCCAGCCGGCCTACGCCGAAATGGGCCTGCGCAGCCAGGTGGCCGGCTCCATCGACCTTCCCCTCGAAGACCTCATCGACCGCAAGCTCTACCGCTTCGTCGGCCACGCGGCGGCCTACGCCTACCTGGCCATGAAGGACGCCATTGCCGATGCCGGCCTGACCGAGGAGCAGGTGTCCAACCCGCGCACCGGCCTCATCGCCGGCTCGGGCGGCGCCTCCACGCTGAACCAGATGGAAGCGCTCGACCTGCTGCGCGAAAAGGGCGTCAAGCGCGTCGGCCCCTATCGCGTGACGCGCACCATGAGCAGCACCGTGTCGGCCTGCCTGGCCACGCCCTTCAAGATCAAGGGACTGAACTACTCCATCGCCTCGGCCTGCGCCACCAGTGCGCACTGCATCGGCAACGCCATGGAGCAGATCCAGATGGGCAAGCAGGACATCGTGTTCGCCGGCGGCGGTGAAGAAGAGCACTGGACCCAGTCGTTCCTGTTTGACGCCATGGGTGCGCTGTCCACCAAGTACAACGACACGCCTGAAAAGGCCTCGCGTGCCTACGACGCCGACCGCGACGGCTTCGTCATCGCCGGCGGCGGCGGCATGGTCGTGGTCGAGTCGCTCGACCACGCACTGGCACGCGGCGCAAAAATCTACGCCGAGATCGTCGGCTACGGCGCCACCTCCGACGGCTACGACATGGTCGCGCCCAGCGGCGAAGGCGCCGTGCGCTGCATGCAGATGGCGCTGTCGACCGTCGACACGCCCATCGACTACCTGAACACCCACGGCACCTCGACGCCCGTCGGCGACGTCATGGAAATGAAGGGCGTGCGCGAAGTCTTCGGCGACAAGGCGCCGGCCATCAGCTCCACCAAGAGCCTGTCGGGCCACTCGCTGGGCGCCGCCGGCGTGCACGAGGCGATCTACTGCCTGCTGATGATGGAAGGCAACTTCATGGCCGGCTCGGCCAACATCGAGGCGCTCGACCCCGAAGTGGCCGACATGCCCATCCTCACCGCCACGCGCGAGAACGCTACCGTCGACACCGTGATGAGCAACAGCTTCGGCTTCGGCGGCACCAACGCCACGCTGGTGCTGAAGCGCTGGCAAGGCGCGTAGCCCGGCCGCCTGCCGGCCCCGTCGCGCCCGCGACGACGGGCCCGCAGGCGCTTCGCTAGACTGGGTTTTCCGTTCTTCCATCCATCCACCGCGCGAGGAGACCCATGGCGATCGACACCCTTTCCACCTGGCACCGGCTCGTCAAGACACGCGACGTGGCGGGGCTCGACGCCCTGCTGGCCGACGACGCCGTCTTCCTCTCGCCCGTGGTGCACCGGCCGCAGGTCGGCAAGGCGATCACCAAGCAGTACCTGGCCGCGGCCTTCCAGGTCTTCTTCAACGAGAGCTTTCGCTACGTGCGCGAACTCCAGGGCCCAAACGACGCCGTGCTCGAGTTCGAACTCGAGCTGGACGGCATCGCCATCAACGGCGTGGACATGATGAAGTGGAACGCCGAAGGCCGGATCACCGAGTTCAAGGTGATGCTGCGGCCGTTGAAGGCGGTGAACCTGATCCATCAGAAGATGGCGGCGCAGCTGCAGGCGGCGGCGCAGTAAGCGGGCTCAGGGGCAGGCCAGTTCCGTCTTGGCCACGGCACACAGCCGGGCCTTCTCGGCCGCGGGCAACGTGAGCCCCGGCATCAACCCGTCCAGCCGCAGCACCGCCGGGTAGAGGCGCGTGTCCTGCGGGTTCTTGCGGTAGGCGCGCAGCACCAGTTGCTGGCCTTCCTTGCCGCAATGCTGGCGCTGCTGGCGCGCCACTTCCTTGTCGTGCGCCGAACCGTCGCCGTTGAATTCGCCGGCGAAGTGAAAGCACATTTCCGCGTCGTCCACGGCCTTGCGCAAGCGCTGCTCCTCTTTCGAGAACGCCGGCGGTGCGGCGAACGACATCGACACGGCCAGCAGTGCCGCACCTGCCGCCATGACCCTCTGCAGCTTCATGGTGTGAATCCTTTTCCTGAATGAAAAAAGGGCCGTCCGCAGACGACCCTTCTCGTGGCAATCGCCGAAGCGATCGACCAATGATTACTTCTTGTCGCCGCCCGGCACCTTGCCTTCGACGCCCTTGACGTAGAAGTTCACGCCCGACAGGAACTTGTCGTCGGCGACCGCGTCCTTGGCGATCAGCTCCTTGCCGTCCTGGCCGACGATCGGGCCCTTCCAGATCGAGAAGCTGCCGTCCTTCAGGCCCTTCTTGATTTCCTCGACCTTGGCCTTGGCTTCGGCCGGCACGTCTTCGGCGATCGAGACGATGTCGATCGCGCCTTCCTTCACGCCCCACCAGGTCTGGCCGGTGGCCCACTTGCCGTCCAGCGCGTCCTGCGTGGTCTTGATGTAGTACGGCGCCCAGTTGATGATGGCCGAGCCCAGGTGGGCCTTCGGGCCGTAGGCGGTCATGTCGGAGTCCCAGCCGAAGGCGCGCTTGCCCTTCTCTTGGGCGGTCTTGAGCACGGCCGGCGAGTCGGTGTTCTGGAACAGCACGTCGGCGCCGCCGTTGATGAGGGCGGTGGCGGCTTCGGTTTCCTTGGGCGGGCTGAACCACTCGTTCACCCACACGACCTTGGTCGTGATCTTCGGGTTGACCGACTGCGCGCCCAGCGTGAAGCTGTTGATGTTGCGCAGCACTTCAGGAATCGGCACCGAGCCGACCACGCCCAGCGTGTTGCTCTTGGTCATCGAACCGGCGATCACGCCGGCCATGTACGCGCCTTCGTAGGTGCGGCTGTCGTAGGTGCGCATGTTCTCGGCGGTCTTGTAGCCGGTGGCGTGCTCGAACTTCACGTCCTTGCTGTCGTTGGCGACCTTGAGCATGGGTTCCATGTAGCCGAAGGTGGTGCCGAAGATCAGCTTGTTGCCCTGGCCCACGAAGTCGCGGAACACGCGCTCGGCATCGGCCGACTCGGGCACGCTTTCGACGAAGGTGGTCTTGATCTTGTCGCCGAATTCCTTCTCGAGCGCCTTGCGGGCGTTGTCGTGCGCGAAGGACCAGCCGCCGTCGCCCACGGGACCGACATAGGCGAATGCGATGTTCAGCGGGGCCGCCGGTGCGGGCGCCGGGGCGGCCGCGGGGGCCGGCGCCGGCGATGCTGCGGGGGCGGCCGCCTCTTCCTTCTTGCCGCAGCCGATGAGGGCCGCCGAAGCCACCGCGGTGAGGGCGGCGAGCTTGAGAAGGGAACGCTTGTTCAGATCATTCATTGTCGAAATCCTCGGAAGAAAAGGACGGGTTGGCAAAAAAACGAGAACGCGATTATGAGCCGGGGTAGAACGGTTTCCCCATCGAAGCCGGCATGTTGATGCGGATGAAGGCGGGGTTGCGCGAGATCAGCGCCAGCACCACGATCGGCGCGATGTACTGGGCCATGCTGAGGAACTGCGAGGGCACGTCGACGCCGCTGCTTTGCAGGTGGAAACCCAGCATCGAGACGCCGCCGAACAGGTAGGCGCCGAGCAGCACGCGGATCGGGCGCCAGGTGGCGAAGGTGGTCAGCGCCAGCGCGATCCAGCCGCGGCCGGCGACCATGCCCTCGACCCACAGCGGCGTGTACGCGGTCGACAGGTACGCGCCCGCCAGCCCGCACAGCGCGCCGCCCGCGATCACCGCCAGGAAGCGGATGCGCCGCACCGGGTAGCCCAGCGCATGCGCCGACTCGGGCGACTCGCCCACCGAGCGCAGCACGAGGCCGGCGCGGGTGCGGTACAAAAACCAGATGAGCCCGATGGTCAGCAGCACGGCCACGTACACCATCGGGTGGTGCCGGAACAGCGCCGGGCCGGCCAGCGGAATGTCGGCCAGCACGGGAATGGCGAAGGGCGTGCTCTCGGGCAGCTTGGCCTGCACGAAGCTGATACCCGCGAAGGCCGAGAAGCCGACGCCGAACAGGCTCAGCGCGAGCCCCGTCGCGTACTGGTTGGTGTTGAGCCAGATCACCAGCACGCCGAAGAAGGCCGCGAGCAGGGCACCGGCCGCCATGCCGGCCAGGAAGCCGAGCCACGGGTTGTGCGTGATGACCACCGTCGCGAAGCCCGCGATGGCGGCGCACAGCATCATGCCCTCGGCGCCGAGGTTGACGACGCCGGCCTTCTCGTTGATCAACAGGCCCAGCGCCGCGATGGCGAGCACGGTGCCCGCGCTCAGGGTGGAGCCCAAGAGGAGTGCGTAGCTTTCCATGGTTCAGAGACCCCCTTCGGTGGCACGCGCGGTCGGCGCAACGGGCGCGGTCGGCGCGGTGATGGGCGTGCTGACCTGCAACGAACTCGTGGTCAACGTGGCGGCCTTGGCGCCGGCCTTGCGGCGGATGCGGTAGGCGATGAGCGTGTCGCAGGCCAGGAGCGTGAACAGCAGCAGGCCCTGGAACACCCCGGTGAGCGACTTGGGCAGGCCCAGGCGCGACTGCGCGAGTTCGCCGCCGATGTAGAACATGCTCATCAGGATCGCCGAGAAGATCATGCCCACCGGATGCAGCCGCCCGACGAAGGCCACGATGATGGCCGCGAAGCCGTAGCCTGCGGGCACATAAGGCGTGAGCTGGCCGATGGGGCCCGCCACTTCGAGCGCGCCCGCCAGGCCGGCCGCGCCGCCCGAGGTGAGCAGCGCGATCCACACCGCGCGGCGTGCCGAGAAGCCGGCATAGCGCGCCGCCGCAGGCGCCAGCCCGCCGACCTGCTGCGCGAAGCCCGCGCGCGTGCGGAACAGGAACACCCACAGCGCGCCCGCGCCGACGAGCGCGATGATCAGCCCGATCGACACGCGCGAGCCCTTCATGAGCCGCGGAATCTGCGTCACCGCCTCGAAGGTCTTGGTCTGCGGGAAGTTGTAGCCCTGCGGATCTTTCCAGGGCCCGAAGACCAGGTAGCTCAGCATCAGCGTGGCCACGTAGACCAGCATCAGGCTCACGAGGATTTCGTTGGCGTTGAACTTGTCGCGCAGGAACGCGACGATGCCCGCCCACACCATGCCCCCCAGAATGCCCGCCAGCAGGATGGCCACGACGATCCAGCTGCCGGTGCTCTTGTCGGCCAGCAGCGCCACGCCGCCCGCCGCGATGGCGCCGCACACGAACTGCCCTTCGGCGCCGATGTTCCAGACGTTGGAGCGAAAGCACACGGCCAGGCCCAGCGCAATGATGAGCAGTGGCGTGGCCTTCACCATCAGCTCGCCGATGGCGTAGCCGCTCTTGATCGGTTCGTAGAAGAACACCTGCAGGCCCTTGACCGGGTCCTTGCCGAGCGCGGCGAACAGCGCCACGCCGATGAGCACGGTGATCAGCAGCGCCAGGATCGGCGAGCCGTAGCTCCAGAAGCGCGACAGCTCCGGGCGGGGTTCAAGCTTGAGCATGCGCGCCCTCCTTCGTGTTGTTGTTCTGGTGGGGCTGTGCCTGCGGCCACAGGCCGCTCATCCACTCGCCGATCTGCGGCAGCGTGGCCGCCGCGCGGTCGATCGAGGGCGACAGCCGCCCCTTGGCGATCACGTGCAGCCGGTCGCAGATGTTGAACAGCTCGTCCAGCTCCTCGCTGATCACGAGCACGGCGCAGCCGGCATCGCGCAGCGCCAGGATCTCGGCGTGGATGAGCGCGGCCGCACCCACGTCCACGCCCCAGGTGGGTTGCGAAACGATGAAGAGCTTGGGGTTGGCGTCGATCTCGCGACCGACGATGAATTTCTGCAGGTTGCCGCCCGACAGCGAGCGCGCCGCCGCGCCCGGGCCGCCGGCCTTCACCTTGAAGCGATCGATGATGGAACGCGCCTGCTTGTCGAGCTCGGCGGTGCGGATCCACCCGCCCTTGCCCACCGCGTTGCTGCGCGTGAGCAGCAGGTTGTGCGCCAGGCCCAGCGTGGGCACGGCACCGCGCCCCAGCCGTTCCTCGGGCACGAAATGCAGGCCCAGCGCACGCCGCGCACGCGGGCGCAGCCGGCCGGCCGGCTGGTCGAACACGCGCACCATGGCGGGCTCGGCGCGCACGTCCTCGCCCGAGAGCGTGTACAGCAGTTCCTTCTGGCCGTTGCCCGAGACGCCGGCGATGCCGACGACCTCGCCCGCGCGCACGTCGAACGAGATGCCGTCCAGGTCGACGCCGAACTGGTCTTCGCGCGCCAGCTTCAGGCCCTGCACGCGCAGCGCCACCGCGCCGGCATGCAGCGGGCGGTGCTGCAGCGGCGGCGGCTCGCTGCCGATCATGAGGCGCGAGAGCGACTCGGTGCTCTCGTTGCGCGGGTTGCACACACCCGTGACCTTGCCGCCGCGCAGCACGGTGCAGGCCGTGCACAGCTCCTGGATCTCGTTCAGCTTGTGGCTGATGTACAGGATGCTGCAGCCTTCCGAGGCCAGCTTGTTCAGCACGCCGAACAGGCGGATCACGGCCTGCGGCGTGAGCACCGAGGTCGGCTCGTCCAGGATCAGCAGCTTGGGGTTGGTGAGCAGCGCGCGGATGATCTCCACCCGCTGCATCTCGCCCACCGACAGCGTGTGCACGGGGCGCGAGGGGTCGATGTCCAGCCCGTATTCGCTGGCCTTGGCCGTGATGCTGCGGGCCACCTCGGCCAGCGCGAGCGACTTGTCCAGGCCCAGCCAGACGTTCTCGGCCACGGTGAGCGTGTCGAACAGGCTGAAGTGCTGGAACACCATGCTGATGCCCAGCGCGCGCGCCTGCTGCGGGTTGCGCAGGTTGACCGCCTGACCGTCGAAGGTGACGGTGCCTTCGTCGGGCTTGACCGAGCCGTAGATGATCTTCATCAGGGTCGATTTGCCCGCGCCGTTCTCTCCGAGCACGGCATGGATTTCGCCGGGCTGCACGGCCAGGGAGATGTCGCTGTTGGCCACCACCGCGGGGTACCGCTTGGTGATGTGCGCCAGCTGGAGTCTGGGGGTTGTCATGCCGGGTTTCGTGGGTTTGTCTCGTTCAACATCAACAAGCGGGGACAGCTATAAGTTTAATAGCGTCCCCGCGACCATCGGCGCCCGACGGCGCGTCCTTCAGTGTCCGCCGATGTAGGCGAACTTGAACAGGAAGATCGCCGCGATCACCCACACCATCGCATGCACTTCCCGTGCCCGGCCGGTGCACAGCTTGAGCACGGCGTAGGTGATGAAGCCGAAGGCCAGGCCGTTGGCGATCGAGTAGGTGAAGGGCATGGCCAGCGCCGTGACGGCGGCCGGGATCACCTCGGTGGTGTCTTCCCAGTCGAGCTCGACCAGGTCGCGCAGCATCAGGCAGCCCACGAACAGCAGCGCCGGTGCGGTGGCGTAGGCCGGCACCGAGCCCGCCAGCGGCGAGATCATCAGGCAGGCCAGGAACAGCACCGCCACCACCACGGCCGTGAGGCCGGTGCGGCCACCGGCTTGCACGCCGGCCGCGCTTTCCACGTAGGCCGTGGTGCTCGAGGTGCCCAGCAGCGAGCCCGCGAAGATCGCGCCGCTGTCGGCCAGCAGCGCCTTGTTCATGCGCTCCATCTTGCCCGGCACCAGCAGGCCCGCGCGCTTGGCCACGCCCATCAGCGTGCCGGTGGCGTCGAACATCTCGACCAGGAAGAACACCAGCACCACGTTCAGGATGCCGCCCTTGAGCGCGCTCAGGATGTCCAGCTGCATGAAGGTGGGCGCGATGGACGGCGGTGCGTCGAACACGCCGTGGAACTTGTTGCCGCCGAAGAAGAACGACAGCACCGTCACCGTGAGGATGCCGATCAGGATGGCGCCGCGCACCTTGAGCCGGTCGAGCGCCACGATCATGAGGAAGCCGATGGTCGCCAGGATCACGGGCGCCGAGTGCAGGTCGCCCAGCGTGACGAAGGTGGCCGGCGAAGCCGCGACCACGCCCGCGCTCTTGAGCGCGATGAGCGCCAGGAACATGCCGATGCCCACGGTGATCGCCGTTCGCAAGGACTGCGGTATGCCCGCGATGAACAGCTCCCGCAACCCGGTGACCGTCACGATCAGGAACAGGCACCCGGAGATGAACACCGCGCCCAGCGCGGTCTGCCACGTGTAGCCCATGCCGAGCACGACCACGTAGGCGAAGTAGGCGTTCAGGCCCATGCCCGGCGCCATGGCGATCGGGTAGTTGGCGTACAGGCCCATGATCAGCGTGCCGATGGCTGCGATCAGGCAGGTGGCGACGAAGACGGCGCCCTTGGGCATGCCCGCGTCCCCGAGGATCGACGGGTTCACGAAGATGATGTAGGCCATCGTCAGGAAGGTGGTCAGCCCTGCGATGACTTCGGTGCGCACGGTGGTGTTGTGC
Source organism: Variovorax sp. GW823-FHT02B07 (assembly GCF_058797695.1). Taxonomy (NCBI): domain Bacteria; kingdom Pseudomonadati; phylum Pseudomonadota; class Betaproteobacteria; order Burkholderiales; family Comamonadaceae; genus Variovorax; species Variovorax sp. GW823-FHT02B07. The sequence goes on along the minus strand of NZ_JBXAJX010000001.1, from coordinate 468,669 downwards.
TCGGTCAGCTTGAAAAAGCGTTCCAGCAGACCCGTGCTGGCCGGTGCGGTGGCCGCGCGCAACGGCGCCGCCTCGGTGGCCCCGGCGGCCCGGGGAGTGGTGGCCTTGGGCACCTCTTCATACCTGTTCATTTCGCTTGTCTCCAGCTGTTGTATGTGGCGGTTCGTTCATCGTTGCCTCGGTCGCGACGCCGGCGCGACGGAGGGCTCAGGGAGGATCGGAAAGCGGCTCAGCCGGCAGGGCTCGGGCGGCAGCAGGCGCGGCATCGAAGCCGGGCCGCAGCGACGCCGCCACGCCCTTGATGCATTCGCGCAGCCAGCGCGCGGAGCTCGACGAATGCGTGCGTTCGTGCCAGAGCTGGTAGTACATGAGGCGCGGCAGCGCGGCCGGGCACTCGAGGATCTTCACGGGCAGCCGTGCGGCGAAGCGTTCGCAGTACTGGCGCCCGGTGGTCAGCACCAGCAGGCTGGAGGCCACCATGTCCGGGATGAGGCTGAAGTGCGCGCAGCGCGCCGTGATGTTGCGCTGCCGCCCCAGCTCGTCGAGCATCTGGTCGATGATGCCGCGCCCGCCCGGATGCATGGGCGTGGGCGCAATGTGCTCGGCCGCCAGCCAGGTCTCCAGGTCCCAGCCGCGGCGCACCGCCGGATGGTCCTGGTTGACCAGCGACACCACCTCGTCGCCAAAGAGGCGCGCCATGTGCAGGTCTTCCGGCGGCTTGAGCCAGTTGCCGATCACCAGGTCGACCTGCCCGAGCGCCAGGTGCCCGTGGTAGTCCGAATCGGGCGAGAGCGCATGGATCTCGATCTGGCACAGCGGCGCCTCGCGCTTGACCTGCGCCACCAGCATCGGCAGGAACAGCGGGTCCATGTAGTCGCTGGCCGCGATGCGGAAGGTGGTGGCCGCCGACTGCGGCTCGAAGCCGCGCGCATCCGAGAACAGCATCTCGGCCGCCCGAAGAATGCTGGCCGCGGGCTCGATCATGCGAAGCCCCGCATCGGTGGGCACCATGCCCGAGCCCGATCGCACCAGCAGCGGGTCGCCCGACAGCTCGCGCAGGCGCTTCAGCGCGGCCGAGACGGCCGGCTGGTACATGCCCAGGCGGATGGCGGCGCGCGAGACGCTGCGGTCGGTCAGCACGGTATGAAGCACCCGAATCAGATGAAGGTCGATCTTGTCGAAAAGCGCCTGGTCTCTCATGGCTGTTCACACCTTTCTTGTCTGTGCGAACAGTTATACAGCGCAGCATTTGGAGAACGGAAGGACGCTCGGACCGTGCGAGCACGGCCGGTGCTCATTCGCCAGAGGCTGCCTGCACCGCGATCAGGGCGCGGAGGATGGATTCGCTCGTGGCCGGCGCCTTCAGCGGCGGATCGACCCGGTGCCCGCCCGCGGCCGACACGGCATCGCGGATGGCGAAGAACACCGAGAACGGCAGCAACAGCGGCGGTTCGCCCACGGCCTTGCTGCGGTGAATCGAGTCTTCGAAGTTCTGGCCCTCGAACAGGCGCACGTTGAACACCGGCGGGCAGTCGTTGGCCGTCGGGATCTTGTAGGTGCTCGGCGCGTGCGTGGTGAGCTTGCCGCTCGCCGGGTGCCACACCAGTTCTTCGGTGGTGAGCCAGCCCATGCCCTGGATGAAGGCGCCCTCGACCTGGCCGATGTCCACGGCCGGGTTCAGCGACTTGCCCGCGTCGTGCAGGATGTCGGCGCGCAGCAGCTTCCATTCGCCCGTGAGGGTGTCGACCACCACCTCGCTCACCGCCGCGCCGTAGGCGTAGTAGTAGAACGGGCGGCCCTGCATCTTGTCCTTGTCCCAGCTCAGGCCGGGCGTGGCGTAGAAGCCGTCGGACCACAGCTGCTTGCGGTCGAGGTACGCCTCGCCCACCACGGTGCTGAAGGCCAGCGTGCGGCCGTTCACCTCGACCTGGTCGTTGGCAAAGCGCACGTCGGCGGCGTTGCCGCCATGGCGCTCGGCGGCGCAGGCGGCCAGGCGTTCGCGGATCTGGCGGGCGGCGTCCTGTGCGGCCTTGCCGTTCAGGTCGGCGCCGGTCGAGGCGGCCGTGGCCGAGGTGTTGGCCACCTTGGTCGTGTCGGTCGCGGTGACGCGCACGCGCTCGAAGCTCACGCCCAGCTCGTGCGCCACCACCTGCGCCACCTTGGTGTTCAGGCCCTGGCCCATCTCGGTGCCGCCGTGGTTCACGAGGATCGAGCCGTCGGTGTACACATGCACCAGCGCGCCGGCCTGGTTGAAGTGCTTCACGTTGAACGAGATGCCGAACTTCAGCGGCGCCAGCGCCAGCCCGCGCTTGAGCACCGGGCTCTTGGCGTTGAAGGCGGCGATCTCTTCGCGGCGCAGGCGGTAGTCGCTGGTTTCTTCCAGCTCGGCCACGAGTTCGTGGACGATGTTGTCGGTCACGGTCTGGCGGTACGGCGTGACGTTGTTCTCGCCCTTGCCGTAGAAGTTGACGCGCCGCACGTCGAGCGGGTCGCGCTTCAGTTCGCGCGCCACCGAGTCCATGATGTTCTCGATGGCGATGGCGCCCTGCGGGCCGCCGAAGCCGCGGAACGCCGTGTTGCTCTGCGTGTTGGTCTTGCCCGAGAAGCCGTGCATGCTCACGTTGGGCAGCCAGTAGGCGTTGTCGAAGTGGCACAGCGCGCGCGTCATCACCGGGCCCGACAGGTCGGCCGAATGGCCGGCGCGCGACACCATCGTGATCTCGGCGCCGAGGATGCGGCCCTCGTCGTCGTAGCCCACCTCGTACTCGTACCAGAAGCAGTGGCGCCGCCCGGTGACCATGAAATCGTCGTCGCGGTCCAGGCGCAGCTTCACGGGGCGCTGCAGCTGGCGCGCCGCGATGGCCGCCACGCAGGCGAACAGCGCCGACTGCGATTCCTTGCCGCCGAAGCCGCCGCCCATGCGCCGGCATTCCACATGCACCTCGTTCGAGGACAGGTGCAGCGCGTGCGCCACCAGGTGCTGCATTTCGCTCGGGTGCTGCGTCGAGCAGTGGATGTGCAGCGTGCCGCCCTCCTTCGGGATGGCGTAGCTGATCTGGCCTTCGAGGTAGAACTGTTCCTGCCCGCCCACGTCGAGCGTGGCCTGGTGGCGGTGCGGTGCCTTCGCGATGGCGGCGCGCACGGCGGCCTCGTCGCCTCCGTTGGCGGCCCCGCCGCTGCGCACGATGTGCATCGGCGGCACCACGTACTGGCCGCGCGCATGCGCGTCCTGCGGCGTGATGACGGGCGGCTGCGCCTCGAGGGTGATCGCGTCCTTGGCCTTGGCGGCGGCGCGGCGCGCGGCATCGCGGGTTTCGGCGATCACGGCGAACACGGGCTGGCCGAGGTAGCGGATCTCACCGCCGTCGTTCACGGGCAGCAGGATCGGGTCGTCGTGAATGATCGAGCCGCAGTCGTTGGTGCCGGGAATGTCGTCGGCGGTGAGCACCGCGACCACGCCGGGCATGGCGCGGATGGCGTCGAGCGACAGCGCCGTCACGCGGCCGTTGGCGGCCGGCGACAGGCCCAGCGCGCAGTGCAGCGTGCCGGCGAGCTCGGGAATGTCGTCGATGTAGGTGGCTTCGCCGGCCACGTGCAGGTGCGCCGACTCATGCGGGCGGCTGATGCCCACGCGCATGCCGCGGCCGTGCGCCAGCGCTTCGGCGCCCACGTCGATGCGGGCGGCGGTGTTCTTCAGGTAGTCGGCAAAGGCCTCGGCGGGCTGCAGCAGGCGGGCGTCGATGGGTTTGTTCATGGTCAGAGTCCTTCCGCCGCAACCTTGGCAACGACATGGGGCATCACGCTCCAGACGCTGGTTTCTTCGATGGACAGCGCGTCCTGCGTGCGGGTTTCGAGCCACAGGCGCTGGATCAGGTTCTGCGCCACCTGCAGGCGGTAATCGGCCGAGGCCCGCATGTCGGAGAGCGGCTTGAAGTCCTGTGCCAGCGCCAGCTTGGCGGTGGCCACGCTGGCCTGCGTCCAGGGCTTGCCCACGAGCGCGGCTTCGGCGTTGGCGGCGCGCTTGACGGTGGCGGCCATGCCGCCGAAGGCCAGGCGCACGGCCTTCACCGTGTCGCTGCCGGCTTCCAGTTCGATGGCGAAGCCCGCGCACAGCGCTGAGATGTCGCAGTCGAAGCGCTTGCTGATCTTGTAGGCGCGCACCTGGCGGCGCATGGCGGCCAGCGGCACGGCCAGGCCCTGCACGAACTCGCCGGGCTGCAGCTCGTTCTTCATGTAGTCGAGGTAGAACGCGGGCAGCGGCATGCGGCGCACGACGTCGCCGCGGCGCAGCTCGATCTCGGCGTCGAGCGACATCAGCACCGGCGGCGAGTCGCCGATGGGCGAGCCGTTGGCGACGTTGCCGCCCATGGTGCCGGCGTGGCGGATCGGCGGCGAGGCAAAGCGCAGCCACACGTCGGCCAGGCTGGGCACGCGCTCGACCAGCGCGCCGAAGGCGGCTTCGAGCGAGGCGCCAGCGCCGATGTAGAGCTCGTCGGCGCGCTCTTCGACCGTCTTCATCTCGGCCACGTCGCCGACATAGATGATGTCGCCGAGGTCGCGGAACTGCTTGTTGACCCACAGGCCGACGTCGGTCGAGCCGGCCAGCAGCTGGGCGCGCGGCTTCTGCACGCGCAATGCGGCGAGCTGGGCCAGGGTCTTGGGGGCGTGGAAGTGGTCGATGCGGGCGCCCAGCGGGGCCGCGTAGTCCAGGCCGTCGTTTTTCAGCGCGGTGAGCGCGGCCACCACGGGGGCGGTGTCCAGGCGCACGGCCGGCAGGTCGAACATGCGCTGGCCGGCGTCGAGGATGGGGCGGTAGCCGGTGCAGCGGCACAGGTTGCCCGACAGGTCGTCGGCCAGCTGCTGGCGCGTGGGCTGCGTGCCCTCGGCCTGGTGGTGTTCGTAGGTGGCCCACAGCGACATCACGAAGCCCGGCGTGCAGAAACCGCACTGCGAGCCGTGGCAGTCGACCATGGCCTGCTGCACGGGGTGCAGCGGGTGGACGGCGTGCTTGGCGGCGGGTTCCGTCTTGGGCTTGCACTGCGATGCGCACTGGCCCTTGAGGTCTTCGACCGTGAACAGCGCCTTGCCGTGCAGCGTGGGCAAAAACTGGATGCAGGCGTTGACGGTCTGCAGCTGCAGGCCGTCGACCGCGCCGGGTGCGTGGGCGTCGGTGGCCAGCTCGCCGATGACGACGGTGCAGGCGCCGCAGTCGCCTTCGTTGCAGCCTTCCTTGGTGCCGGTGCAGCGCGCATCTTCGCGCAGCCAGTCGAGCACGGAGCGGGTCGGATGGACCCCGCTGACGTCGACGATCTTTCCGCGATGGAAGAAGCGGATCGGTTGAATCGGTGTACTGCTGCTCTCGGTGCTCATGCTTTTTCAGGCTCGTGGGCGGCCCGTCATGGGCCAGTCATGGACGTTAGCGGCTTGCGTGGGGTCTTGCATACGGGCACGCCCATAACGCGTATGTGAGGGTCGGTATGCCACGTCCGGGGAAACCCTTGGATTGACGCTGCAATTCCCGGGCCACGCCGGAAACCGAGGGTTTTCAGCCGTTTTTCAGCCGTGTGCGATGGCGGTCCAGGCGGTGGCAAGCAGCGTCACGCCGGCCACGAAAAGCAGCCCGGCGACCAGCCATTGCAAGGTGCGCGGCTGCAGCTTGTTCGGCAGACGGTGGTGCAGCCGCGTCGCGGCGTAGACCACGGGCATGGCGCAGCCGGCCAGCAGCGCCGAGTGCCACGAGAAGTGGCCCGTGGGCACCACGATGACGAGCCGCACGAGCGAGTTGAAGGCGAACATCAGCAGCAGCGCGCGGCGCACGAGTTCGCGGTCCAGCGGCTGGCGGTACATGTGGAAGACGATGGGCGGTCCGGAGGCGGAAAACAACCCGCCCAGCACGCCCGAGAGCCCGCCGATGAGGGCGAAGCTGGTGCGGCCCGACACGGCCGGCAGCGGCTTGCCCTGCAGCAACAGCAGCACGGCGCAGATCAGGATCGACACGCCCAGCAAGCCCCGCAGCCACGACACGGCGCTGCCGCTGAGCCACACGAGCAGCATGAGCCCGACGATGACGCCGACAGTGCTGCCGTTGAGCGCGGGCTTCATCAGCTGCCAGGGCACGGGGCCGGGGCGCGCGCGGAAGTAGGTCCAGGCGTTGATGAGGCTCAGCACGGTCGCGGCATTGGCCGCGTCGTTCACGCTGGCGATGTCGAACACCGACACGAGGCCCAGCAGGATGAGGCTGAACGCAAAGCCCGTGAGGTTCTGCGCGTAGGTGGCCAGGCCCACGCAGGCCATGAAGATCAGGACCGGGACGGCCCCGGAAAGAATCGCTTGCACCGGGGGTTTCGTCAGCGCGCGCCGAAGCTTGCGGGACGGTGAAGGGAGACGGGGGAAAGGGGATGCGGGACGGACATTCGGACGGGGATCGGGGGACGGGGCGCGAGGCGGGAACGCTTGAGAATAACGCGACCTGCGCATGAGCGTTCGGGGTGCGCGCCCAGGCCACCGGGTACTTCCCTCCGCGAATGTCCCCCGGCCTGCGGCCTCCTCCTTGATTTCGCTGCGGGAAGCACCCAGTGCCCTGGTCACGAGGGGCGCTGCGGGTGTTCGCAGGTCAGCCGCGCTCCGAGAACAACGCCACGATCACCTGCCGCAACCACCGGTTGCCCGGGTCGGCCTCGAAGCGCTTGCTCCAGTGCAGCGACACGGTGAAGTCGCGCAGCGGAAACGGCGGCTCGACGATGGCGTAGCCGCCCTCGGCCGCGAAGCCGCGCGCGATGTTGCGCGGCATCACGACCGCGAGGTCGGTGGCGCGCACGATGGCCGGCAGCACCATGAAGTGCTCGGTCGTCAGGCGCAGGCGGTCCTCGAGGTTCAGCAGCTGCAGGATGCGCAGCGTGTCGGCGTGGGTGCGCACGGCCACGTAGTCGAGCTCGTGCAGCGCGGCCAGCAGCGCCTGGCCGCTGCGCCGGCGCTTCACGAAGGGATGGTCGTGGCGCAGCAGCACGATGTAGCGGTCTTTCAGCAGCTGCGTGCGCTGGGTGTCCTCCACGTGCGGCAGGAAGCCGAAGGCGAAGTCGACCCTGCCGCTGTCCAGCGCGGTGGCGATCTCGCCCGGCGCGAGCGGCATGGTCTCCACGCGCACGCCCGGCGCCAGCTCGCGCAGCCGCGCCATCAGCGCGGGCAAGAAGCGGCCCTCGCCGATGTCGCTCATGTGGATGCGGAACAGCTTGCGCGACGCGGCCGGGTCGAAGCGCTCGGGCTCGGCCAGCGCCTGCTGCAGCATCGCCAGCGCCGACTGCACGGGCACCGCCAGCCGCTCGGCGCGCGGCGTGGGCGCCACGCCGCCGAGGCTGCGCGTGAACAGCGCGTCGCCCAGCAGCAGGCGCAGCCGCGTGAGGCCGTGGCTGGCCGCCGGCTGCGTGAGGCCCAGCGCCTCGGCGGCGCGGCTCACGTTGCGGGTGCGGTAGACGGCGTCGAACAACCGGAGCAGGTTGAGGTCGACCGAATCAATATGCACCCCATTCATATTCGATAGCTGGCTCATTGCATTGAAGTATGACGCAGGCCCGCCCACACTCCCGCGTTCTCCCCACGACAAGAAGCACGAGACACGATGGAAGTTTCATTCAGCAAGGAAGTGGAAATGCTGCGCCTGGGCGCGGGCGATACCTTCCACGGCGAGGGCATCCTCGCGATCACCAAGGGCCTGCTGCAGTCGGGCGTGGCCTACGTCGGCGGCTACCAGGGCGCGCCGGTGTCGCACCTGCTGGACGTGATGGTGCAGGGCAAGGCCTACATGGACGAGCTGGGCGTGCACGTCGAGGCCTGCTCCAACGAGGCCTCGGCGGCGGCGATGCTCGGCGCGTCCATCCACTACCCGCTGCGCGGCGCCGTGACCTGGAAGTCGATCGTCGGCACCAACGTGGCGGCCGATGCGCTGTCGAACCTGTCGTCGCCGGGCGTGACGGGCGGCGTGCTGATCGTGGTGGGCGAGGACTACGGCGAAGGCGCCAGCGTGATCCAGGAGCGCACGCACGCCTACGCGCTCAAGTCGAGCATGTGCCTGCTCGATCCGCGGCCCGACCTGGGCGTGATGGTGCGCATGGTCGAGCAGGGCTTCCAGCTGTCGGAGGCCTCGAACATGCCCTGCCTGATGGAGCTGCGCATCCGCACCTGCCACGTGCGCGGCAGCTTCGACTGCAAGGACAACATCGCGCCCGCCGTGTCCACGCGCGCGCTGATGGACGAGCCCGCGGGCTTCGACTACATGCGCCTGGCACACCCGCCCGTCACCTTCCGCCACGAGAAGCTCAAGGGCGACGAGCGCATGCCGGCCGCGCGCCGCCACATCATCGCCAACGGCCTCAACGAGCTGATGCCCGGCCGGCGCCACCCCGACCTGGGCATCGTGGTGCAGGGCGGGCTGTACAACGCGCTGATCCGCAGCCTGCAGCAGCAGGGCCTGGCCGATGCCTTCGGCGACACCGACATCCCGATCTTGGTGCTCAACGTGACCTACCCGCTGGTGCCCGAGCAGGTGGCCGACTTCTGCATCGGCAAGCGCGCGGTGCTGGTGGTGGAAGAAGGCCAGCCCGAGTACATCGAGCAGGACATCGCCACCTTGCTGCGCCGCCGCGACATCCAGACCCCGCTGCACGGCAAGGACCTGCTGCCGCAGGCCGGTGAGTACGGCGTGGAGGTGCTGTCGGGCGGCCTCGCGGCCTTTGCCGAACGCTACCTCGGCGCGAGCGAAGCCGCCACGTCGGCGCAGGCCTGGCTGGCCGGCAACCGCGAACGCCGCGAAGCGGTGGCGCGCCGACTCGATGCGCCGCTGCCCAACCGCCCGCCGAGCTTCTGCGTGGGCTGCCCCGAGCGGCCGGTGTTCTCGGCCCTCAAGCTGGCGCAGCAGGAGACCGGGCCGGTGCACATCGCGGCCGACATCGGCTGCCATGCCTTCGGCACCTTCGAGCCGTTCTCGATGGGCCACTCGATCCTCGGCTACGGCATGAGCCTGGCCAGCCGCGCGGGCGTGGCGCCGATGATGAACCGGCGCACGCTGTCGATCATGGGCGACGGCGGCTTCTGGCACAACGGCCTGCTCACGGGCGTGCAGAGCGCGCTGTTCAACGACGACGACGCGGTGCTGCTGATCTTCAAGAACGGCTACACCTCGGCCACCGGCACGCAGGACATCATCTCCACGCCCGACGACGAGATCAAGGAACGCGCCGTCGACAAGCAGCAGAGCCTGGTCGACAAGAACCAGACCATCGAGGCCACGCTGAAGGGCCTGGGCGTGCAGTGGATGCGCACCGTGACCACCTACGACGTGGAGCGCATGCGCAAGACCCTCACCGAGGCGCTCACGAGCGACTTCAACGGCCTGAAGGTGGTGATCGCCGAGGGCGAGTGCCAGCTCGAGCGGCAGCGCCGCATCAAGCCGTGGATCGCCGGCCTGCTCAAAAAGGGCAAACGTGTGGTGCGCGTGAAGTACGGCGTCGACGAGGACGTGTGCAACGGCGACCACGCCTGCATCCGCCTGTCGGGCTGCCCCACGCTCACGCTCAAGGACAACCCCGATCCGCTGAAGGTCGACCCGGTGGCCGTGGTCATCGACGGCTGCGTGGGCTGCGGCCTGTGCGGCGCCAACGCGCACGCGGCCACGCTGTGCCCGAGCTTCTACCGCGCCGAGGTGGTGCAGAACCCGAAATGGCACGAACGCCTGCTGCACGGCCTGCGCAGCGCGATCGTCGGCGCCCTGCGGCCGGCATGAAAGAGAACCGAGACATGGAACAGAACCGTCCCACCACCCTGCTCGTCTGCGCCCTCGGCGGCGAAGGCGGCGGCGTGCTCACCGAATGGCTGGTCGACGCCGCACGGCACGCGGGCTACGCGGCGCAGAGCACGTCGATCCCCGGCGTGGCGCAGCGCACCGGCGCGACCACCTACTACCTCGAAGTGTTCCCGGTGCCGATGGCACAACTCGGCGGCCGGCGCCCGGTGTTCAGCCTGGGCCCGGTGCCGGGCGCGCTCGACGCGATCGTCTCGTCCGAGCTGCTGGAGACCACGCGCCAGATCGGCAACGGCATGAGCGCGCCGCTGCGCACGCTGGTCATCAGCTCGTCGGCGCGCGTCCTCACCACGGCCGAGCGCATGGTGCCCGGCGACGGCCGCGCCGACGCGCAGCGACTGCTGGACGTGGTCAAGGCCTTCAGCCGCGAGCACCACGTGCTCGACATGGGCGCCATGGCGCGCGAGGCCGGCACGGTGGTCAGTGCCGTGATGCTGGGCGCGATCGCGGGCAGCGGCCTGTTCCCGTTCCCGCGCGAAGCCTACGAGCGCGCGGTGCGCGGCGGCGACGCGGTCGCGCCCGACAAGCTCGGCAAGATGGCCGCCGCCAGCCTGCGCGGCTTTGCCGCCGCCTTCGAGGCCGTGCGCGCGCCGCGCGCCCAGGCCGCCTTCGTGCAGGGCGTGCTGGCCGGCGACGACACGCGCGACGCGCCCCCGCCGCCGCAGGCCCTGCCCGACGACGTGGCGCGCCGCTTTCCGCCGGCCGTGCACGACATGCTGGCGCTGGGCCATGCGCGGGTGCGCGACTACCAGGACGGCGCGTATGCCGCGCTGTACGCCGAGCGCCTCGCGCGGGTGCTCGAGGCCGAGCGCGCCGCCGATCCGTCGGGCGCGCAGGGCTTCGCGGTCACGCGCGAAATGGCGCGCTGGCTGGCGCTGTGGATGGCCTTCGACGACATCGTGCGCGTGGCCGCGCTGAAGGGCCGCGCCAGCCGTGCGCAGCGCGTGCGCCAGGAAGTGCGCGCGGGCGACGACGACCTCGTGAAGGTCTTCGACCACTTCAAGCCCGGCGCGCCCGAGTTCGCCGCGCTGCTGCCGCCGTCGCTCGCACGCCGCGTGACCGCCTGGGACCGCGCCCGCCAGTCGCGCGGACTTGCACCCTGGGCGCTGCCGCTGCAGGTGGGCAGCCACTCGGTGCTGGGCATGGCTTCGCTGCGGCTGCTGGCCTCGCTCACCTGGCTGCGCCGGCGCGGCAGCCGCTTTGCCGAAGAGCAGGCGCTGATCGAACGCTGGCTGGCCGCCGTCGAGGCCGGCACGCGCGCGCACTGGGCGCTGGGCCGCGAGCTGGCGCTGTGCGGCCGGCTCATCAAGGGCTACGGCAGCACCAACGAGCGCGGCAAGCACAACCTGCTGCACGTGATCGACGAGCTCGCGGGCCGCGCCACGCTGCAGCCCGCCGCGCGCGCCGAGGCGATCGCGGCGGCCCGCGAGGCCGCGCTCGCGGACGAAGGCGGCAAGGCGCTGGACGCCGCGCTCACGCGCCACGGCGCCGCGCCGCGCCCGGTGCAGGCGCAACCCATCCGCTGGATGAAGCGGCCCAAGACAACGACCACGATCTGAGGAGACAAAGAACCATGACCCCACGTTCCGCCCCCGTTTCATCGCGCCGCCTGCTGCTGGCGTTCGCCCTGGCCGGCACCGCCCTGTGCGCGCCCGCCGTGCACGCCGACACCTGGCCCTCCAAGCCCATCAAGGTGATCGTCAACTTCCCGGCCGGCGGCGCGGCCGACCAGCTCGCGCGCGCCGTCTCGCAGCCGCTGCAGGAGGCGCTGAAGCAGCCCGTGGTGATCGAGAACCGCGGCGGCGCCAACGGCAACGTCGGCGGCGAGGCCGTGGCGCGCGCGGCGGCCGACGGCTACACGCTGCTCATGAGCTCGGGCGGCATGGTGTCGGTGAACCCGCACCTGTATGCGCGCATGAGCTTCGACCCCGCCAAGGACCTGGTGCCCGTGGCCGCGGCCGCGCGCGTGCTGGTGTTCCTGGTCACGCGGCCGTCGCTGCCACCGACCGACGTGAAGTCGTTCATGGCCTACCTCAAGGCCAACCCCGGCAAACTGTCGTACGGCTCGCCGGGCAACGGCAGCTCGCCGCACCTGGCAGGCGAAATGTTCAAGAGCCAGGCCGGCCTGTTCGCGCTGCACGTGCCGTACCGCGGCGCGGCGCCCGCCTTGCAGGACCTGCTGGCCGGCCAGATCGACTACGCCTTCGACCCCGGCATTGCCCTGAACCAGGTGCGCGCCGGCAAGCTCAAGCTGCTGGCCGTGGGCAGCCCGCACCGCTCGTCCCAGTTCCCCGACGTGCCCACACTCGACGAGGCCGGCCTGCGCGGCTTCGACGCCGACACGGTGTTCGGCTTCTACGCCCCGGCCGGCACGCCACCCGAGGTGGTGGCGCAACTCAACACGCAGGTCAACCGCGCGCTCGCGCTGCCGGCGGTGAAGGAGCGCATCGCGGCCATCGGCGGCGAGCCGGCGCCGGGCACGCCGGCCGATTTCCAGCGCCGTGCGGCGGCAGACTCGCAACGCTTCGGCGCGCTCATCCGCGAGCGCGGCATCAAGGCCGACTGAGCAGCCGGGACAATCGACGGATGAGCAGCACTCCCTCTCCCCACGACGTTTCCGGCAAGGAAGTCGTCTACACCGCACGCGTCGAGTTCGGCGACTGCGACCCGGCCGGCATCGTCTGGTTTCCCAACTTCTTCCGCTGGATCGACGCGGCTTCGCGCCACTTCTTTGCCGAGTGCGGCGTGCCGCGCTGGGAAGAAACGGCCCAGACCCTCGGCGTGATCGGCACGCCGCTGGTCGACACGCACACGCGGTTCGTCAAGGCGGCCAGCTACGGCGACACGCTGAACATCGCGGTGCGCATCACCGAATGGCGCGACAAGAGCTTCGTGCAGACCTACCGCGTGACGCGTGGCGACGACCTCATCCTCGAATGCGAAGAGGTGCGGATCTTTGCCGCGAAGCGCGAAGGCGGCGGCATCCGCGCAGTGCCGATTCCGCCGACGATCCGCGCGCTCTGCACGGGCTGAACAAGGCACGCAGGTTCAGGCCGCGTCGCGACGCAGCTGCGCGAGCAGGCCTTCCACGCCGAGGTCGATCAGGTCGAAGGCCTCGATGAAGGCCTGGTGGCCGCCGTACCACGGGTCGGGCACGTCGCCGCCGATGGCCTGCGCAAACTCCGAGAGCAGGCGCACCTTGCGCGCCGCATCGGCGGGCGCACGCCGGCGCAATGCGGCGCAGTGCTGCTGCGTCATGCCGATGAGCCAGTCGAAGCGTTCGAAGTCGGCCGCATGCACCTGGCGTGCGCGGTGCGCGGGCATCGCGATGCCGCGCCGCAGCGCCTCGGCCACCGAGCGCGGGTCGGGCGGATTGCCGCGCTCCTCGTCGGAGATGGCGGCGCTGTCGACCTCCACCGCGAAGCCCGCGCGCTGCGCCTTGTGAAGCAGCAATGCGTGCGCGGTCGGCGAACGGCAGATGTTCCCTGTGCACACGAACAGGATGGCGGGAGTGCTTGATTTCATGCGCGTCGACTATAGGCACAGAGGGCAGGCATTCGGCATAGGCCACCCTACCCCTGGCATCCCCCGGTCGGGGGATGCCACGAGGGAGCGAGGGCGAATCGCACCCCCTCTCTCCAATGGACAGCTCCCATATCTTCGGTATCGCCTGACACAACTCCTTGCGCTTCACTACGGCCCTTGGTCAGTGCAAAGGAGGTCACGATGCCCCGACCCAGTCTTCACAGCGCGAGCATCACGCTGAAACTTCCCTTCGACATGAGTGCCGCGCAAGAGGTCGAGGCCCTGCGCGCCGCGGGCATTCCGGTGGACGACCTGGGCAATGCCATCTCGGGCTTCCTGTTCGTGCGCTTCAGCAACGGCTGGCGCAGCGACTCGAACATCTTCCGCTGGTTTCCGGCCCCTATCGAACGCAGCGCGAACGAGGTCCGGCTCCACGCCACGCAGCCCCGACGCAGCCTGTTGCTTCATGCCAAGGGTTGACGCTGCCAATGATGCGGTGCAACAATCCGGAAATCATCATTTCGGAGCCCCGTGCGTGGACAGTGCCAGTTGGATCAGTGACAAGACGCGTGCCTCGGCAGGCGTGACACCCCCGGCCCTCTAGCGCAGGCAGCTCCCGCGCTGGCGGCCGCCGTGTCCGCAGCGCGAACCCCTTGCCCCTCGGGCAAGCGGCTCTCCCTACCGATTCCCGTTGTTCTTCGTCGCTGACTTTGTCAGTCAGCTTGCGTGCGTCCGTGCGCGAGGCCCTTCAGCGTGAAGGAGCCTTGTCATGCGCCAGTTTCAGATTCGTCCGCTGCATCCGCAGGTGCAACCGTCGCACGGTCGCCCGTCGGCGCACGCCGGTGCGCCTGTGCGTGTGAACCCGGCCCCGCACGTCGACGACGAGCAGGCCCTGGACCGCGCCGCCGCGCTGTGGACCACGCGCCGCATCCGCAGCTTCTTCCTGCTGCTCGACCCGCCCGGCCACGGCACCACGCGCCGCTGAAGCCCGCCCCTGCCACCCCACAGAACAGGAGGCCCTCATGGACCCGGACCCTTGCTTGCGCCGCTGTGCGCCGCCTTCACTGCCCGATCGATCCCCCACTCACCTCGCAGCCTGCCGCGCTGCGGAGGAGCGCCGCCGGCTGACTGCTGAGTAATTAAGCAAGTCGTCACGGGCGTTTCCTTCCTTCGCGGCGCGCCGCACCCGAAGGAGAAACCCCCATGACCCGCGAACGCCTGCGGCGTGTCGTGCGGACGGCCACGGCCGCCCGTTCCACCGCCCGCCCCTTTGCCCCCCGCCGCCCCGCGCCAAGCCGCGCCTGGCTCGCCACCCTCTGCGGCCTGGCCGCCACGCAGACCCACGCCGCCGGCGGCCACCATTCGGTGGACGACGCCGCCATCCTCGATCCGGGCCAGTGCCAGATCGAGACCTGGGGCGGCCAGCGCCTCGTGCACCTCGGCCCGGCCTGCCGTGTCGGCCCCATCGAGCTGGGCCTGAACCTCGAGCGCGAGCGCGGTGCCGACGGCCGCACCGTGCGCGCCGGCCCGCAGATCAAGTGGGCCTTTGCGCTCACCGACACGCTGAGCACCGGCGTGCTGGCCTCGGCCACGTGGCAGCGCAGTGATGCCGGCCACGCCTCGCTGCGCCTGGCCGACAGCAGCGTGGTGATCCCCGTCACCTGGCAGTTCGACGACGCCTGGCGCGCCCACCTGAACCTGGGCCGCGACTTCCATCGCGCACAACCGAGCACCAGCCACTCGGGCGCGGCGCTCGAATGGGCCGCCCTGCCCGCGCTCTCGCTCGTGGCCGAGCGCTTCCGCGAAGGCGGGCGCAACGCCTGGCGCGCCGGTCTGCGCTGGACGGCCACCCCGTCCGTCAACGTCGATCTCAGCCACGCCCGCGACCTGCGCCACGACGGCCCGCGCGGCTGGACGCTGGGCCTCACCTGGGCGTTCGCTCGCTGAGCGCCCCCACACAGGAGAAAAACAATGAAGAACGTCCTGAAGTCCTTTTTCGAAAGCTTCCTGCGCAGCCGCCACATGCGGCATCACTTCGAGCGCTGGCAGACGCTGCTGAGCGCCAAGCCCAGCAGCCTCGGCTCGGCCGCGATGCCGGCCGAGATCGCCAAGGCGCTGGCCGCCGCCTCGCACACCGACGCGGGCGAGGTGCTGGTGCGCATGAACAGCTCGTCGCAAGGCCTCACCGAAGCGCACGCGCTCGCGCTGCGCAAGCGGCTGGGCAGCAACGAGGTGCGCCACGAGCAGCCGCTGCCGTGGTGGAACCACCTGTGGCAGTGCTACCGCAACCCCTTCAACCTGCTGCTGACGGTGCTCGCGCTGGTCTCCTACATCACCGAGGACACGAAGGCCACGGTGGTGATCGGCAGCATGGTGCTGCTGTCGACCGTGCTGCGCTTCCTGCAGGAGTCGCGCTCCAACAAGGCGGCCGACCGGCTCAAGGCGATGGTGAGCAACACCTCGACGGTGCTGCGCCCCGCGCCGGGCGAGAAGGCTGGCCGCGCGGGTGACGACGGCTTCGACCTCGCGCACGCCGGCACGCAGCGCATGGAAGTGCCGATGCGCGACCTCGTGCCCGGCGACGTGATCGCGCTGTCGGCCGGCGACATGATCCCGGCCGACGCGCGCCTGCTCTCGGCGAAAGACCTGTTCATCAGCCAGTCGGCGCTCACCGGCGAATCGATGCCGGTGGAGAAGTTTGCAGCCACCGCCGCCGACCACCAGGCCGGCGTGCTGGAGCGCGACAACCTGCTCTTCATGGGCACGAACGTGATCAGCGGCACCGCCACTGCCGTGATCGTGCACACCGGCGAGCGCACCTTCTTCGGCGCGCTGGCCCAGCGCGTGAGCGCGACCGACCGCGGCACCACCGCCTTCCAGGCCGGCATCAACCGCGTGAGCTGGCTGCTGATCCGCTTCATGCTGGTGATGGCGCCGCTGGTGCTGGTGATCAACGGCGTGACCAAGGGCGACTGGTGGGAGGCGGCGCTGTTCGCGCTGTCGATCGCGGTCGGCCTCACGCCCGAAATGCTGCCGATGATCGTGACGGCCACGCTGGCCAAGGGCGCGGTCGTGATGTCGCGCCGCAAGGTGATCGTGAAGCGGCTCGAGGCCATTCACAACTTCGGTGCGATGGACGTGCTGTGCACCGACAAGACCGGCACGCTCACGCAGGACCGCATCGTGCTCGAACGCCACACCAACGCCTGGGGCGAAGACTCCGACCACGTGCTGCAGCAGGCCTACCTCAACAGCTTTCACCAGACCGGGCTGAAGAACCTGCTCGACAAGGCCGTGCTGAGCCACGCCGAGGTGCAGCTCGATGCGCAGCTGCAGACGAGCTGGCGCAAGGTCGACGAGGTGCCCTTCGACTTCTCGCGCCGTCGCATGTCGGTGGTGGTGGCGCACGGCGAGGACGAGCACCTGCTGATCTGCAAGGGCGCGCTCGAAGAGATCCTGTCGGTGTGCACCTCGGTCGAACGCGGCGCCGAAGTGCTCGCGCTCGACGCCGACGTGATGGCGCGCATCCATCGCGTGGCCTCGGAACTCAATGCCCAGGGCCTGCGCGTGGTGGCCGTGGCCAGCCGCACGCTGCACGCCGACGCGCGCAAGCCGGCCTACGGCGTGGCCGACGAGGCGGGTCTCACGCTGCTGGGCTACGTGGCCTTCCTCGATCCGCCGAAGGAATCGACCGCGCCCGCGCTGCAGGCGCTGGCCGCGCACGGCGTGGCGGTGAAGGTGCTGACCGGCGACAACGAACTGGTCACGCGCAAGGTCTGCGGCGACGTCGGCATCGACGCCGGACGCATGGTGCTGGGCCACGAGGTCGAGCGCATGAACGAGGCCGAGCTGCGGCAGGTGGTGGAAATGCGCCAGGTGTTCGCCAAGCTCACGCCCGCGCACAAGGAACGCATCGTGCAGGCGCTGCATGCCAACGGCCACGTGGTCGGCTTCATGGGCGACGGCATCAACGACGCGCCCGCGCTGCGCGCCGCCGACATCGGCATCTCGGTGGACGGCGCGGTGGACGTGGCCAAGGAATCGGCCGACATCATCCTGCTCGAGAAGAGCCTGATGGTGCTGGAGCAAGGCGTGGTCGAAGGCCGCCGCACCTTCGCCAACATGCTCAAGTACATCAAGATCACGGCCAGCTCGAACTTCGGCAACGTGTTCTCGGTGCTGGTGGCCAGTGCCTTCCTGCCCTTTTTGCCGATGCTGCCGCTGCACCTGCTGGTGCAGAACCTGCTGTACGACGTGTCGCAGATCGCGATCCCTTTCGACAACGTGGACGAAGAGTTCCTGAAGACGCCGCAGCGCTGGAACCCGGCCGACCTGGGCCGCTTCATGGTGTTCTTCGGGCCGCTGAGCTCGGTGTTCGACATCCTGACCTACACCGTGATGTGGTTCGTGTTCGCGGCCAACTCGGTGGAGCACCAGACGCTGTTCCAGTCGGGCTGGTTCATCGAGGGCCTGCTGTCGCAGACGCTGATCGTGCACCTGATCCGCACCCGCAAGATCCCGTTCCTGCAAAGCCGCGCGGCCTGGCCGCTGCTGGCGATGGGCGCGGCCATTGCGGCCGTGGGCATCTGGCTGCCGATGGGGCCGCTGGCGCACTACTTCAAGCTGCAGGCGCTGCCGCTCGCGTACTTCCCCTGGCTGGTGCTGATGCTCGTCGGCTACGCGACGCTGACGCAGGCCGTGAAGGGCTGGTACGCACGCAAGTACGGCTGGCAGTAAGACAAGAACCACCCGGCGAACGCAGGGTCGCGGCTGTCACACAAGGCCGCTACCCTGCTTCGCACACAGAGGATCAGGAGGATCACTCATGGAAGCCATTCGCCACATCAACCTGCCCTCGCTGCTGGACACCCTGGTCAGCGTGGGTGCGGCCTTTCTGCTGGGCTCGCTGATCGGCTTCGAGCGCCAGGTGCGCCAGCGCACCGCGGGGCTGCGCACCAACACGCTGGTGGCCGTCGGCGCCGCCGTGTTCGTCGACATGGCGGCCCGCCTGGGCGGCCCCGACGGCGCGGTGCGCGTGGTCGCCTACGTGGTCTCGGGCATCGGTTTTCTGGGCGCGGGCGCGATCATGAAGGAAGGCGCCAACATCACGGGCCTGAACACGGCCGCCACGCTGTGGGGGTCGGCCGCGGTGGGCGCCTGCGCGGGCGCCGACCTGCTGGGCGAGGCGCTGATCGCCGCGCTCTTCGTGCTGGCGAGCAACACGCTGCTGCGGCCGGTGGTGAACCGCATCAACCGCCGCCCGGTGCACGAGGAATCGAGCGAGGCGACCTACACGGTGCGCGTGATCTGTTCGCGCGCGGCGCGGCCCGAGGTGATGGACCAGCTGCTGGTGCAGCTGGAAGCCGCGAACTACCCGGTGCGCGACATCGACCAGCACGCCTTCGGGCAGGCCGACACGGAGATTGCCGCGACGCTGTATGCCACCGCGGTCGAGCCCGAGGAGCTCGACCAGGTGATCGCGGAGCTGGAAACCCTGGAAGGCGTCCAGCAGGCGTTCTGGAACGCCTCCGCCGAAGACTAGTTAAACGCCGAGGATCGAAACAGCCTTGGTGTTGAGGTAAGCCTCGATCGCCTCGGGGCCACCTTCCGAACCGTAGCCCGAATCCTTCACGCCGCCGAACGGCATTTCCGGCGAGGGCGTGGCGGGCTGGTTGATCCACAGCATGCCCAGCTCGAGCTTCTGGCTCAGCAGGTGCGCGCTCTTGATCGACTTGGTGAAGGCATAGCCGGCCAGGCCGAACGGCAGGCGGTTGGCTTCGGTGATGGCTTCTTCGAGCGTGTCGAAGCCGCGGATGGCGGCGATGGGGCCGAAGGGTTCGTTGTTGAACACGTCGGCGTCCAGCGGCACGTCGGTGATGACGGTGGGCGCGAAGAAGTTGCCGGTGTCGCCGACGCGTTCGCCGCCGGTGGCGATGGTGGCGCCCTTCTTGCGCGCGTCTTCCAGCACATGGGCCATGGCCGTGAGGCGGCGGGCGTTGGCCAGCGGGCCGAGGTTGGTGCCTTCGACCAGGCCGTCACCGAGCTTGAGGCCTTCGGCGTGCTTGACCAGCAGGCTCGCGAACTCATGGCGCAGGCTGTTGTGCACCAGGAAGCGGGTCGGCGAAATGCAGACCTGGCCGGCGTTGCGGAACTTGGCGGCACCGGCGGCCTTGACGGCCAGCGCCACGTCGGCGTCTTCGGCCACGATCACCGGGGCGTGACCGCCCAGTTCCATCGTGACGCGCTTCATGTGCGAACCGGCCAGCGCGGCCAGTTGCTTGCCGACCGGGGTCGAGCCGGTGAAGGTGACCTTGCGGATGATCGGGTGCGCGATGAGGTAGCTCGAGATCTCGCCCGGGTTGCCGAACACCAGGCCCACCACGCCGCCCGGAATGCCGGCGTCGACGAAAGCCTTCAGCAGCGCGGCCGGCGAGGCCGGGGTTTCCTCGGGCGCCTTCACCAGGAAGGAGCAGCCGGTGGCCAGCGCGGCGCCGAGCTTGCGCACGATCTGGTTGACGGGGAAGTTCCACGGCGTGAAGGCCGCGACGGGGCCGACCGGCTCCTTGATGACCAGCTGCTGCGCGGCCAGGTTGCGCGAGGGCACGATGCGGCCGTACACGCGGCGGCCTTCGTCGGCAAACCACTCGATGATGTCGGCGGCGGCCATCATTTCGACCTTGGCCTCGCCCAGCGGCTTGCCTTGCTCCTGCGTCAGCAGTTTGGCGATGTCCAGGGCGCGTTCGCGGATCAGGCCGGCGGCGCGGCGCATCACGGCGGCGCGCTCGTTGGCGGGCGTGTCGCGCCAGGCTTCGAAACCGCGCTGGGCGGCGGCCAGGGCGCGGTCGAGGTCGACGATGCTGGCGTGCGCCACCTTGCCGATGGCCTTGCCGGTGGCGGGGTTCAGCACGTCGAGCGTCTTGCCGTCGGCGGCGTCGACCCATTGGCCGTCGATCAGCAGGCGGGTGTCGGTGTAGGTGGCGGTCATGGCGAACTCTTTCCTTCGAGGACTGGATGGTGAAAACGAAACGGGAAATCGGGCGCGCGGCGCGGCACCCCGTGGGGGTGCGCATGCGACAACGGCGGCCAAGTGCCGCCGGGGCCGTAGATTAACCTGAGTTCACAAAGCTTGCCGGCGGCCCCCGCCAGGGGCCGGGGCGCGCCTACAGCACGAGGATCGCGCGGAAGTCGTTGACGTTGGTGTTCGTCGGACCGGTCACGAACAGGTCGCCGATGGCGTCGAAATAGCCGTAGGCGTCGTTGCGGTCGAGGTGGTCGGACAGCTTCTTGCCCTGCGCCGTGGCGCGCGCCAGGGTGTCGGGCGTGACGAAGGCGCCGGCGTTGTCTTCCACGCCGTCGATGCCGTCGGTGTCGGCCGCCAGCGCCCACACCTGCGGCTGGCCCATGAGCGCGCCGGCCAGACCCAGGCAGAACTCGCCGGCCCGCCCGCCGCGGCCCTTGGCCTGGCCGGGCTGGCGCGGGCGGATCGTGACCGTGGTTTCGCCGCCCGACAGGATGACGCAGGGCCGGGCGAAGGGCTCGCCGCGCAGGGCCACGGCGCGGGCGAGCGCCGCATGTACCTTGCCCACTTCGCGCGATTCGCCTTCCATTTCGTCGCTCAGCACGTGCACGCCGATGCCGGCGGCGCGCGCGGCGGCGGCAGCGGCTTCGAGCGACTGCTGCGGCGTGGCGATGAGGTGGGTGCTGTGGCCGGCGAACACGGCGTCGTCGGGCTTGGGGGTTTCGAGCGTGCCGCTTTCGAGCTGCGCACGCACGGGCGCCGGCACCTCGATGCCGTAGCGGTCGAGGATGGCCAGCGCGTCGGCGCAGGTGGTGGCGTCGGGCACCGTGGGGCCGCTGGCGATCACGGCCGGGTCGTCGCCGGGCACGTCGCTGATGGTGAGCGTGACCACGCGCGCCGGCGCGCAGGCCGCCGCG
The DNA here is from genome assembly GCF_058797695.1 of Variovorax sp. GW823-FHT02B07. NCBI lineage: Bacteria > Pseudomonadati > Pseudomonadota > Betaproteobacteria > Burkholderiales > Comamonadaceae > Variovorax > Variovorax sp. GW823-FHT02B07. The sequence goes on along the minus strand of NZ_JBXAJX010000001.1, from coordinate 447,356 downwards.
AGCCGGCCGCCCTTGATGCGCGACAGGTGCTTGCGCACGCAGTTCATCTCGCCGATGTGGGCGCCGCTGTCGAGCAGCTGCTTGTTGATGCGCTGCTTGTCGGCCAGCGTGAGGCCCTCGGCCGGCAGCACCAGCAGCGACGAGCCGCCGCCGGAGATGAGGCACAGCACGAGGTCGTCGGCCGTGAGGCCCTGCGTGAGCGCCAGGATGCGCTCGGCCGCCTGCTGGCCGGCCGCGTCGGGCACGGGGTGCGCAGCTTCGACGAGCTCGATGCGCTGCGGCACGCCTGCGGGGCGCGGCGGGATGTGGTCATAGCGCGTGACGACCAGGCCCGACAGCGGGGCGTCGGCCGGCCACAGCGCCTCGAGCGCCTGCACCATCGAACCGCCGGCCTTGCCGGCGCCGAGCACCACGGTGCGGCCCTTGGGCGGCTTGGGCAGGTGCGCGCCCAGCGTGGACAGCGGCAGTGCGCGGTCCACCGCCACGCGGTACAGGTGTTCGAGGAAGGCGCGCGGGGCTTCGCGCGGATCGGGAGCTGTTGCTGAGGGCGAGGTCGATGCGGTCATGGCTTGCGTGTTGTCTCCATTCGGCGATTGTGCGACGACCGGTGGCCCGCCCTCGCAGGCCACGGTCTTCTAGTTCGTCTTGGCGCCGGCCTGGAACCAGCGGCTGATCAACGCCCGCTCTTCGTCGGTGATGTTCGTCGCGTTGTTCATCGGCATGATCTTGGTCACCACGACCTGCTGGTAGATCGCCTGGGCATGCGCCGTCACCTGGTCGGGCGTGTCGACGCGCACGTTCTTCATCTGCACGGCCGCGCCGTGGCACATGAAGCAGCGCTGCTCCAGCACCTTCTGCACGTCCTGGTAGGCCACGGCGGGCGCGGCCTGGGCGGCGGTGGCCGCCACGGGTGCGGCCGGCTCGGGCTTCATCCACACGATGGTCAGGCCCAGCACCGCGATGCCGACCATGGCGTAGGGCAGCGGGTTGCCCGCGTTGCCCAGCTTGAAGCGGTGGCGCACCACGAAGAACTGCCGGATGGCCGCGCCGCCGAGCATGATCAGCAGCAGCACGATCCAGTTGTACTTGTGCGTGTAGGTGAAGCTGTAGTGGTTGCTCAGCATCGCGAACAGCACCGGCAGCGTGAAGTAGGTGTTGTGCACGCTGCGCTGCTTGCCGCGCTGGCCGTGCACCGGGTCGACCGGCCGGCCTTCGCGCAGCGCCTTCACGTTCTTGCGCTGGCCCGGGATGATCCAGAAGAACACGTTGCCGCTCATGGTGGTGGCCATCATGGCGCCCACCAGCAGGAAAGCCGCGCGGCCCGCGAACCACTGGCAGGCCAGCCAGGTCGCGAAGGCGATGAAGACCGCGATCAGCACGCCGACGATGGTGTCGCCGTGCTTGCGGCGCCCGAAGATCTGGCAGATGCCGTCGTAGACCATCCAGAACACGACGAAGAAGGCCAGCGCCACGGCAATGGCGGCGCCGGGCTGCCAGTCCATCTTGCTCTTGTCGATGAGGTACGTGCTCGCGTTCCACAGGTACGACATCGTGAAGAGCGCAAAGCCCGTGAGCCAGGTCGAGTAGCTTTCCCAGTACGACCAGTGCAGGTGGTCGGGCAGCTTCTTGGGCGCCAGCGCGTACTTCTGGCTGTTGTAGAAGCCGCCACCGTGCACGGCCCATTGCTCGCCGCCTACGCCCTTGTCGAGCGATTCCTGGTCCTGCGGCTTCTCGAGGCTGTTGTCCAGCATCACGAAGTAGAAGGAGGCGCCGATCCAGGCGATGGCGGTGATGACGTGGACCCAGCGCAGCAGCAGGTTGGCCCAGTCGAGGTAATAGCTTTCCATGTGCTCTCTCTCAACCCTGTTGGCGCGTGGGGGCGCCAAGGAGGGGTTTCAGCCTGCTCACCACCGCGGGCGCTGTAAGCAGAGAAAGTGCCGCGAACGCAGGTCCGTTGAAATGGACCTCGCTCCGCTGCGGCTTGTTGTGGACCGAAAGTGTATACAGTTTTGGCGCGAGGCGGGATGCTTTTTGCGGCGTCGCCGCCAAGGGAAAACCCTGTTCAGCCCAGCGATTGCAACAACTGTGCCGCCACGGCGACCGCGATCACCTCGGGTTCCTTGCCCGTGATGCCGGGCACGCCGATCGGGCAGGTGACGCGCGCCAGCTCGTCGGCCGTGAAGCCGCGCGCCTCCAGCCGGTGGCGGAAGGTGGCCCACTTGGTCTTGCTGCCGATCAGGCCGATGTAGGGCAGGTCGTTGCGCGCGCGCAGGCGCTTCAGGCAGGCGATGACGATGTCCAGGTCTTCGGCATGGCTGAAGCTCATGATCAGCACGCGGCTGCCGGGCGCGAGCGCGGCCACGGCGTCCTGCACGGGCTCGGAGTGCTCGGTGTCGATCTGCGCAGGCAGTTCGTCGGGGAACACGCCGTCGCGGCTGTCGATCCAGCGCACCGAGAACGGCAGCACGGCCAGCAGGCGCGCCAGCGCGGCGCCCACATGGCCGCCGCCGAACAGGGCCACGGGTTCGAGCTGCGCGACCAGTTCTTTTTGCAGCGCGGGCGCGTCGGCCGCGCCGATGCGCCGGTAGGTCAGGAACATCACGCCGCCGCAGCACTGGCCCAGGCTCGGGCCCAGCGGGTAGCGCTGCACGCCGTCGAGGCTGCGGGTGCCGGCCAGGATCTCGCGCGCTTCCTGCGTGGCCTGGAACTCGAGCTGCCCGCCGCCGATGGTGGCCGTGAGCCCGTCGGCCCAGACGGCCATCCAGGTGCCGGCCTCGCGCGGGGCCGAGCCCTGCGTCGACTCGACGCGCACCAGCACGGCGTCTTCCTGTTGAAGACGCGCCAGCAATTGATCGACCGCACCGTTCATGCCCGAAACCTTCGGTTGCCTGGCCCGCAACGACTCACGGTATAAACCCGGCGATGATGACGAACCGCCAGCTTACGCCGCGCCGCCTCGCCTGGGCCGCCACTGTTCTTTCCGCCTTGTGGCTCGCCGGCTGCGGCTCGACGGGCTCGGTGCCCGGCCAGCTGAGCGGCGCCAGCAACGCACAGGGCAGCGGCCCCGCGCCGCGCGCCTCGAGCGCAGCCACCGCGCGCGAGTACCGCCGCGACGCCGCACGCCACATCTACAACGCCAACCCCTCGCGCATCTACAAGGGCCAGATGCCGCCGCTGCTGTACGCGGTCGGCACCCTGCAGGTGAACCTGGACGCCGGCGGCAAGGTGGTCTCGATGCACTGGCTGCGCGCGCCCAAGCACGCGCCCGAGGTGATCGCCGAGATCGAGCGCGCCGTGCTGCAGGCCGCGCCCTTCCCGCCCGCCCAGCGCCTGGGCGCGGTCACGTGGACCGACACCTGGCTGTGGGACAAGAGCGGGCGCTTCCAGCTCGACACCCTGACAGAAGGACAGCAACAAGGCGACTGACCTCAGGAGCCCCGATAGGTGGAGTAGCTCCACGGGCTGACGAGCAAGGGCACGTGGTAGTGCTGGTCGGTGTGCGCCACGCCGAAGTCCAGCGCCACCTTGTTCAGGAAGTTCGGCTCCGGCAGCGTCACGCCGCGGGCCTTGAAATAACCCGCCACGTCGAACACCAGGCGGTAGGTGCCGACCTTGATCGAGTTGTTGTCGTACAGCGGACCGTCGCTGCGGCCGTCCGAATTCAGCGTGAAGCGCTTCACCAGCGTCGCGGCGTCGCCGTCGGTGGTGTACAGCGCCACCTCCATGCCGGCCGCGGGGCCGCCGTGCATCGTGTCCAGTACGTGAGTGCTCAAGCCCATGGGGCCTCCTTCAAAGGGTGTCGGATCGGTGAGATCGGGGTGCGGGAAATTCCGGTGGACAAAAGTGTATACAGTTACCGGCTTTGGGTCTATCATGAAAAACATGGAGTCCTCCACCACCCGTTCGATCGTCGATGCCCTCACGAAGGCCATCGTCGAGCACCGCCTTCAGCCCGGCACCAAGCTCGCCGAGCAGAAGCTGGCCGATCACTTCGGCGTGTCGCGCACCTTGGTGCGCCAAGCGCTGTTCCAGCTCTCGCAGAACAAGCTGATCCGGCTCGAGCCGGCGCGCGGCGCCTTCGTGGCCGCGCCCGCCGTCGACGAGGCCAAGCAGGTGTTCGCCGTGCGCCGCATGCTCGAGGCCGAGATGACCCGCGCCTTCGTGCGCAGCGTCACGCCCGCCAAGATCAAGGCGCTCAAGGAGCACGTGGCGCTCGAGAAATCGGCCGTCGGCGGCGAAGACGTGTCGGGCCGCACCGAACTGCTGGGCGACTTCCACGTGCGCATGGCCGAGCTCATGGGCAACCAGGTGCTGGCGCAGATCCTGGGCGAGCTCATCTCGCGCTGCGCCCTCATCACGCTCATGTACCAGAGCACCAGCGCCGCCGAGCACTCCAACGACGAGCACGCCGACATCGTGAAGGCGCTGGCCGCGCGCGACGAGGAGCTCGCCGTGCGCCTCATGACCGAGCACCTGGAACACGTCGAGGCCAACCTCACCTTCGACCGCAAGGTCCCGACCAACGACATATCCCTCGCGCTGTCCTGATCCACACCATGACCGTCTACGACACCACCCTGCCCTACCCGCGCGACCTGATCGGCTACGGCCGCAACCCGCCCCACGCCCGCTGGCCCGGCGGCGCGCGCGTGGCGGTGCAGTTCGTCCTCAACTACGAAGAAGGCGGCGAGAACGCCACGCTGCACGGCGACGCGGGCTCCGAGCAGTTCCTTTCCGAGATGTTCAACCCGGCGAGCTTCCCCGACCGGCACATCAGCATGGAAGGCATCTACGAGTACGGCTCGCGCGCCGGCGTGTGGCGCATCCTGCGAGAGTTCGAAAAGCGCGGCCTGCCACTCACCGTCTTCGGCGTGGGCATGGCGCTGCAGCGCTACCCCGAGCTCACGGCCGCCTTCAAGGAACTCGGCCACGAGATCGCCTGCCACGGCTGGCGCTGGATCCATTACCAGAACCTCGATGAAGCCACCGAGCGCGAGCACATGCGCCTGGGCATGGAAGCCATCGAAAAGCTCACCGGCGAGCGCGCGCTCGGCTGGTACACCGGCCGCGACAGTCCGCGCACGCGCCGCCTCGTGGCCGACTACGGCGGCTTCGAGTACGACAGCGACTACTACGGCGACGACCTGCCCTTCTGGATGAAGGTGCAAAAGACCGACGGCAGCGTCGTGCCCCAGCTCATCGTGCCCTACACGCTCGACTGCAACGACATGCGCTTTGCGCTGCCGCAGGGCTACTCGCACGCCGACCCGTTCTTCCAGTACATGAAGGACACCTTCGACGCGCTGTACGCCGAAGGCGACCCGAACGGCGACGACAGCCCCAAGATGATGAGCATCGGCATGCACTGCCGCCTGCTCGGCCGCCCCGGCCGCATCACGGCGCTGCAGCGCTTTCTCGACCACATCGCCACGCACGACAAGGTCTGGGTCTGCCGCCGCGTCGACATCGCACGCCACTGGAAGCAGGCACATCCTTTCGAAGCCGGAGCCGCATCATGAGCACCCCTCTCCTCACCCTTGCCCAACTCAACGCCGCAGGGCCGGCCGCTGCCGTTGCCATGCTCGACGGCGTGTACGAGCACTCGCCCTGGATCGCGCAGCGCGCGCTGGTGCAGCGCCCCTTCCGCTCGCTCGCGCACCTCAAGCATGCGCTGGTGCAGGCGCTGGCCGCGTCGTCGGCCGACGAGCAGATCGGCCTGATCCGCGCCCACCCCGAGCTCGCCGGCAAGGCCATGGTCAGCAAGACGCTCACCGCCGAGTCGACCAACGAGCAGAACAAGGCCGGCCTGACCGACTGCACGCCCGAAGAGTTCGCGCAGATCCAGAAGCTCAACGCCGACTACAACGCGAAGTTCGGCTTCCCGTTCATCCTGGCGGTGCGCGGCCCGCGCGGCACGGGCCTGGCCAAGCGCGAGATCATCGAGACCTTCGCGCGCCGGCTGCACAACCACCCGAGCTTCGAGCTCGGCGAGGCGCTGCGCAACATCCACCGCATCGCCGAGATCCGCCTGAACGACAAGTTCGGCGCCGACATCACGCTGGGCAACGACGTGTGGGACTGGCAGGAACAGCTGTCGGTGCACACCGACCCCGGCTATGCCGAGAAGGGCCAGCTCACCGTCACCTACCTGACCGACGCGCACCGCGCCTGCGCCGCGAACATCTCGGGCTGGATGCGCGACTGCGGCTTCGACTCCGTGCACATCGATGCCGTGGGCAACGTGGTCGGCCGCTACGAAGGCGCCACGCCCGACGCCAAGACCCTGCTCACCGGCTCGCACTACGACACCGTGCGCAACGGCGGCAAGTACGACGGCCGCCTGGGCATCTTCGTGCCCATGGCCTGCGTGCGCGAACTCAAGCGCCAGAACCGCCGCCTGCCCTTCGCCTTCGAAGTCGTCGGCTTCGCTGAAGAAGAAGGCCAGCGCTACAAGGCCACCTTCCTCGGCTCGGGCGCGCTCATCGGCCACTTCGACCCGCGCTGGCTCGACCAGAAGGACGCCGACGGCATCACCATGCGCGAGGCCATGCAGCACGCCGGCCTGAAGGAAGAAGACATTCCGAAGATCCAGCGCGACCCCGCGCGCTACCTCGGCTTCGTCGAGGTGCACATCGAACAGGGCCCCGTGCTCACCGAGCTCGATCTGCCGCTGGGCATCGTCACCTCCATCAACGGCAGCGTGCGCTACGTGGGCGAAGTCATCGGCATGGCCAGCCACGCCGGCACCACGCCCATGGACCGTCGCCGCGACGCCGCCGCGGCCGTGGCCGAACTCATCCTCTACACCGAGCAGCGCGCCGCGAAAGACGGCGACTCGGTCGGCACCGTGGGCATGCTCGAAGTGCCCAGCGGCTCGATCAACGTCGTGCCCGGCCGCTGCAAGTTCAGCCTCGACCTGCGCGCGCCCAACAACGCGCAGCGCGACGCACTGGCCAACGACGTGGTCGCTGCACTGAAGGACATCTGCGAACGCCGCGGCGTGCGCTACGAGCTCGAGGAAACCATGCGCGCCGCCGCCGCGCCGAGCGCACCGGCCTGGCAGCAGCGCTGGGAACAGGCCGTCGACGCACTGGGCATTCCGCTCTTCCGCATGCCCAGCGGCGCCGGCCACGACGCGATGAAGCTGCACGAGGTGATGCCGCAGGCCATGCTCTTCGTGCGTGGCATCAACTCGGGCATCAGCCACAACCCGCTCGAGTCGAGCACCAACGACGACATTCAATTGGCCGTGCAGGCGTTCCAGCTGCTGCTGGACAACCTCGCCGCCGAACAAGCCCACTGACCGACCCCACAAGAACAACCACCATGACCGACTACGCCAAACTCGACGCCTGGATCGACGCCCACTTCGACGAGGAAGTGCAATTCCTGAAGCAACTGGTGCAGGTGCCCACCGACACGCCGCCCGGCAACAACGCGCCGCACGCCGAGCGCACCGCCGAGCTGCTGAAGGACTTCGGCCTCGACGCCGAGAAGCACGCCGTGCCCGCGCAAGAGGTGAAGGACTACGGCCTCGAATCGATCACCAACCTGATCGTGCGCCGCAAGTACGGCAACGGCGGACGCACCGTGGCGCTCAACGCCCACGGCGACGTGGTGCCGCCCGGCGAAGGCTGGACGCACGATCCGTACGGCGGCGAGATCGTCGATGGCAGCCTGTACGGCCGCGCCGCCGCCGTCAGCAAGAGCGACTTCGCCAGCTTCACCTTCGCGCTGCGCGCGCTCGAGGCCGTGGCCAAGCCCACCCAGGGCAGCATCGAGCTGCACTTCACCTACGACGAAGAGTTCGGCGGCATCCTCGGCCCGGGCTGGCTGCTCGAGAAGGGCCTGACCAAGCCCGACCTGATGATCGCGGCCGGCTTCAGCTACGAAGTGGTCACCGCGCACAACGGCTGCCTGCAGATGGAAGTGACCGTGCACGGCAAGATGGCCCACGCCGCCGTGCCCACCACCGGCATCGACGCACTGCAGGGCGCCACCAAGATCCTGAACGCGCTGTACGCGCAGAACACGCTCTACCAGAAGGTCACCTCGAAGGTCGAGGGCATCACGCACCCGTACCTGAACGTGGGCCGCATCGAGGGCGGCACCAACACCAACGTCGTGCCCGGCAAGGTCGTGTTCAAGCTCGACCGCCGCATGATCCCCGAAGAGAACCCGGTCGAGGTCGAAGCCAACATCCGCCAGGTGATCGCCGATGCCGCCGCCGAGAGCGCGGGCATCACGGTCGAGATCAAGCGCATGCTGCTCGCCAACTCGATGAAGCCGCTGGCCGGCAACAAGCCGCTGGTCGACGCGATCCAGAAGCACGGCGGCGAGCTGTTCGGCGAGCCCATCAAGGCCATGGGCACGCCGCTGTACACCGACGTGCGCCTGTACGTCGAGGCCGGCATTCCCGGCGTGATCTACGGCGCCGGCCCGCGCACCGTGCTCGAGTCGCACGCCAAGCGCAGCGACGAGCGCGTGGTGCTCGAAGACCTGCGCCGCGCGACCAAGGTGGTGGCGCGCACGCTCAGCGACCTGCTGGCCTGAGCGCCCTGAACTGCGGCTGAAAGCGCATGCCTTCGGGCGTGAACTTTCATCGCAGTTTCATCGAAGCGTCACGACAGGATTTCAGACTCCGGGGTTCTCCGGCGGATGCGCTTTCACGCCATCCGCCTCGTTGAAATCCCGATGCGACGGCCAGCCATGCGCTGGCCGTTGCTGCTTGTGTCGCCATGAAAACCCTGTCTCCCGCACCCCGCTTTCGCACCACGCTTTTCTCTTCCCTCGCGCTCGGCGCGGCCCTGCTGACCGCGTGCGGCGGCGGCTCCGGCGGCGGTGCGCCGTTCGCCGGCCTGCCCATCGCACCGCCGGCCCCTGCACCGGCGCCCTCGCCCGCCACGCCGCCGCCCCCGGCCGAGCCCGCCGGCCGCTGGACCGTGGGCGACCTGCACGTCCACACCATCCAGTCGGAAGACACGCAGCAGATTTCCACGCTCGACCAGGTGCTCGCCAAAGCCTTCGACACCTTCGGCCTCGACTGGGTCGCGCTGTCGGACCACCTGCGCATGTCTTCCTATGACAACGACGGCCGCAAGCTGGACCCAGCGATTCCGTTCTCGCGAGGCATGGCCCTCTATCAGGTGCCGCGCATCAAGGCGCTGCAGGCCGGCGGCAAGTACGCCGACAAGACGATCTTCGCGTCCTTCGAGTGGGACATGGCCACGCACGACCACGGCAACGTCGGCATCCTGACCGACAGCCCGATGTCCGACGCGGCGCTCAAGGCCGTGAGCCAGTTCGAATACCTGTTCACCAACCGCGACCCCGCGCTGTTCCCGGCCGCCGACGTGGCCGCGTGGAACGCCAAGGACGCACGCGCCTTCACCACGCACGAAGACGTGCTCAAGGCCATCGCCTGGCTCAAGAAGAACTACCCCGATTCCAGCTACCTGCAGATCAACCACCCCTCGCGCAGCCCCGGCAAATACACGGCCACCCAGCTGCGCGAGATGAACGACGCCGCGCCCGACATCGTGTTCTCGCTCGAGGGCATGGTCGGCAACCAGATGGAGCCCGACCGCGGCGGCTACGAGAGCGCCTACACGCCGGCCAACCTGCCTTCGCGCACCTACGGCGGCGTCGACTACCTCGTCGCCAAGCTCGGCGGCACCTGGGACGCCCTGCTGTCCGAAGGCCGCCGCATCTGGAACGTGGCCGATTCCGACTACCACTTCACGACCTCGAAAGGCCTGTACAGCAGCGGCTACGCGCCCGGCGAGTACGCCAGGAACCACCTCTGGGGCGACATCAAGGACCCGAAGTCGCTGCTCACCGCGATGCGCTCGGGCAAGCTGTTCGCGGTCAACGGCGGCCTCATCGACGCGCTCGACTTCAAGGTGCAAAGCGCCAAGGGCGCGGGCGAGATGGGCGCCGAAGTGAGCGCCAAACCCGGCGAAGACCTGAAGATCACCATCCGCTTCAAGAGCCCCGAGCGCAACAACTTCGAGTACCAGCTCGGCAGCGGCGTGTATGCCAACGTGAAGCCGGTGGTCGACCACATCGACCTCATCGCAGGCGACGTGACGGGCCGTGAACTCCCGGGCACACCCGGCTACGCACGCGACACCAACCCGACGACCCGCGTGGTCAAGCGCTTCACCCGCGCCGACTGGACGCTCGACACCGAAGGCTATTTCGCGGTGAGCTACACCGTGAAGGCCGGCAACAACCAGTACTTCCGCCTGCGAGGCACCAACCTGGGCACCGACGTGCCGAACGAAACGGCGGGTGGCGAGCCGCTGTTCGATGCACGCACGCCCACGCCGGCCGGCGACGACCCGGTCACGCGCTTCAACGCGATCAATGCGCGCAACTACAACGACCTGTGGTTCTATTCGAATCCTGTGTTCGTGAAGGTGGCGGCGCAGTAGGCGGCGCCCTCGCCCCGGCCTCCAAGGCGCCATGTCCCTCGCGGGGCATGGCGCTTTTTCTTTGCCCCGGCCCGCCCCGCATCAGGGAATCTACGGATATATGATTCCCCGCATGGTCTTGATTGAGTTCAATTTTTGTATACAAATAACGCACCCATAAAGACGGCGCGAAATTTGCGTCAAAAAGTCCCTCATCCCAACCAAGTACGAGGAAAGACCATGAGCACAGTCGCCAGCCATGCCCCCGCCGGGGCCAGCGAAGCCGGCATCGCGCCGCACGCGGAATCGAATGCCCTCATCAAGCCGGGCTACGACCCGCGCCTGACCAACGAGGACCTCGCCCCGCTCAAGAAGCAGACCTGGGGCCAATACAACATCTTTGCGTTCTGGATGTCCGACGTGCACAGCGTGGGCGGCTACATCACGGCCGGCAGCCTGTTCGCGCTGGGCCTGTCGAGCTGGCAGGTGTTGGTGGCGCTGCTGGTGGGCATCGTGATCGTGCAGATCTTCTGCAACCTGGTGGCCAAGCCCAGCCAGGTGACGGGCGTGCCCTACCCCGTGGTGTGCCGCGCCTCGTTCGGCGTGCTGGGCGCGAACATCCCGGCCATCATCCGCGGGCTGATCGCGGTGGCCTGGTACGGCGTGCAGACCTACCTGGCCTCCGCCGCCTTCATGGTGCTGGCGCTGCACATGGCACCCGGCCTGGCGCCGTACGCCGATGTGGCGCAGTACGGCTTCGTCGGCCTCTCGGCCCTGGGCTGGGTGGCGTTCATGGTCATGTGGGTGCTGCAGGCCTTCGTGTTCTGGCACGGCATGGAAGCCATTCGCAAGTTCATCGACTGGGCCGGCCCGGCGGTGTACGTGGTGATGGCGGTGCTGTGCGGCTGGCTCGTATGGAAGGCCGGCTGGCAGAACATCGACCTGAACCTGGGCGGCATCAAGTTCCAGGGCTGGGACGCGCTGCCGGTGATGCTCTCGGCCATCGCGCTGGTGGTGAGCTACTTCAGCGGCCCGATGCTCAACTTCGGCGACTTCTCGCGCTACGGCAAGAGCTTCGACGCGGTGAAGAAGGGCAACTTCTGGGGCCTGCCGGTCAACTTCGTGTTCTTCTCGCTGCTCACCGTGATCACCACGGCGGCCACGCTGCCCGTTTTTGGTGAACTGATCACCGACCCGGTGCACACCGTGGGCAAGATCGACAGCACCACGGCCGTGGTGCTGGGCGCGCTGACCTTCATGATCGCCACCATCGGCATCAACATCGTGGCCAATTTCGTGTCGCCGGCCTTCGACTTCTCGAACGTGGCGCCGCAGCACATCAGCTGGCGCACGGGCGGCATGATCGCCGCGGTGGGCTCGGTGTTTCTCACGCCCTGGAACCTTTACAACAGCCCCGAGGTCATTCACTACACGCTGGACGTGCTGGGCTCGTTCATCGGGCCGCTGTTCGGCATCCTGATTGCCGACTACTACATCGTGCGCAAGCAGCGCATCGACGTCGACGCGCTCTACACGATGAGCCCGAAGGGCCAGTACTGGTACAGCGGCGGCTACAACCCGAAGGCGATCCAGGCGCTGGTGCCCTCGGCCCTCGTGCCCATCCTGTGCGTGATGGTGCCGACGCTGCGCGGCGCCGCCAACTATGCGTGGTTCATCGGCATGGGCCTGGGCTTCGTGCTCTACGTGCTCTTGAACCGCAACAACAAGACTTGAAACTGTAGAGAGTAAGAAAGGGACCGTGCCGTGCGCATCAAGATCATCAACCCCAACACCACCTGGAGCATGACCGAGAAGATCGGTGCCTGCGCCCGCGCGGTGGCGCACGCCGGCACCGAGATCGTGGCCGTGAGCCCGGCCATGGGGCCGGCCTCCATCGAGAGCCACTACGACGAGGCGCTGGCCGTGCCGGGGTTGCTGCAGGAGATCGCGGCAGGCGAGCGCGACGGCATCGACGGCTACGTGATCGCCTGCTTCGGCGACCCGGGCCTGAAGGCGGCGCGCGAGCTGGCGCGCGGCCCGGTGGTCGGCATCGCCGAGGCGGCGATGCACCTGGCCAGCATGATCGGCAGCCGCTTCAGCGTGGTGACCACGCTGGGGCGCACCATGGGCCAGGCCTGGCACCTGGCCGAGATCTACGGCATGGAGCGCTTCTGCGCCAACGTGCGCGCCTGCGAGCTGCCGGTGCTCGAGCTGGAAGAGCCGGGCTCCAACGCCCGCGAGCGCATCGTCGACGAATGCCGGCGCGCGCTCGAAGAAGACGGTGCCGACTGCATCGTGCTCGGCTGCGCCGGCATGACCGACCTGTGCGCGCACATCGAGCAGGTGCTCGGCGTGCCGGTGATCGACGGCGTGGCCGCGGGCACCAAGCTCATCGAATCGCTGGTGGCGCTGAAGCTGCGCACCAGCAAGCGCGGCGAGCTGGCAAGGCCCTTGCCCAAGCCCATGATCGGTGCGCTCGAGGCCTTCACGCTCACGCGCTGAGCCACAATCGACGGATGCCCCGCGCCAGTTCCAAAACCTCCGTCCCTTCCGCCGCCCCCGTTGCCGCACCGGCCGAGAACGGCACGGCGCCGGCCGACAAGAACAGCTCCATCGAGAGCATCGCCAACGACATCGCCACCGCGATCGTCGAGAAGCGCCTGCCGCCCGGCACCTGGCTGCGCGAAGAGGCGCTGGGCCGCGTCTACTCGGTGAGCCGCACCAAGGTGCGCGCGGCGCTCTTGATGCTGTCGAAGGACAAGCTCATCGAGATGATTCCCGACAAGGGCGCCTTCGTCTGCCAGCCCACGGTGGACGAGGCGCGCGAGGTGTTCGCGGTGCGCCGCATCCTCGAGCGCGAGGTGGTGCGCCTGTTCATCGCCAACGCCCGGCCGCGCGACTACCAGACGCTCGAGCAGCACATCAAGTTCGAACGCACCGCGCTGCGCCAGAGCACCACCATGGGCACGGTGCGCGAGAAGCTGCTGGGCGACTTTCACGTGGCGCTGGCCGAAGCCACCGGCAACCACACGCTGGCCGAGATGGTGCGCGAGCTGGTGGCGCGCAGCTCGCTGATCGCGATGCTCTACCACTCCTCGAACGACCCGCACTGCTCGTCCGACGAGCATTCCGACTTCCTGCGCCTGTGCCGCAAGGGCGACGTGGAGGCGGCCGTGACCTGCATGATCGAGCACCTGGAACGCATCGAGGCCAGCCTCGAACTGGGCACCGAGAAGCCTGATCGCCAGCTCGACCTGGTCAAGGCGCTGCTGGCCTGAACCTGCGTCGCTGACGCGCCCCACTCCCGATACCTGAGAGCCGGCCGAACCGCCGGATGCCCCGCCGCGCGCCTCCTACAACGCTTCTTCACCGGATTCGGGTTTACCTGAATCCGGATTGCCGCATAAATTGTATACAGTTTCGCGTACACAACTGGTGTGCGCGACGGCTCTGCGACGCGCATCACTGCTCCGTTCCCCTCGCCGCGCCAGGAGACAACGATGACGGCAGATTCCCTTTCCAGCAATGTCCATCCCGTGGACCAGCGCCTGCCCTCGGGCAAGCTCGCGGCCCTCGGCCTGCAGCACGTGCTCGTGATGTATGCGGGCGCCGTCGCGGTGCCGCTCATCGTGGGCCGTGCGCTCAAGCTCTCGCCCGACGAGGTCGCGCTGCTGATCTCGGCCGACCTGTTCTGCTGCGGCATCGCCACGCTGATCCAGGCACTGGGCGCCACGCAGTGGTTCGGCATCAAGCTGCCCGTGATGATGGGCGTGACCTTCGCCTCGGTGGCGCCCATGGTCGCCATCGCCAACGCCAACCCCGGGCAGAACGGAGCGCAACTGCTGTTCGGCGCCATCATCGGCGCGGGGGTCATATCGATACTCATCGCGCCGCTGGTGAGCCGCATGCTGCGGTTCTTCCCGCCGGTGGTGACGGGCACGATCATCGCGGTCATCGGCATCAGCCTGATGCGCGTGGGCATCAACTGGATCTTCGGCAACCCCGTGGGACCGACGGCGCCCGCGCTGGTCGACCCGGTGTACGCCAAGTGGCTGGCCGAGGTCACCTCGCCGGGCAGCTCGATCCCCGCGGTGCCCAAGGGCTTCGCGATCATGCCCACCGTGCCCAACCCCAAGTACGCCGATCTGTCGGGCTTCGGCGTGGCCGCCCTGGTGCTGGTGTCGATCCTCCTGATCGTGAAGTACGCCAAGGGCTTCATCGCCAACATCTCGGTGCTGCTGGGCATCGTGATCGGCGCGGTGGTGGCGTCGATCACGGGCCTCATGACCTACGAGAAGGTCGGCAAGGCCGCCTGGGTCGACATCGTGCTGCCCTTCCACTTCGGCATGCCGCTGTTCGACCCCATCCTGATCCTCACGATGACGCTCATCATGATCGTCGTGATGATCGAATCGACCGGCATGTTCCTCGCGCTGGGCGAAATGACCGACCGCAAGATCAGCCAGCAAGACCTGGCCAAGGGCCTGCGCACCGACGGCCTGGGCACGCTCATCGGCGGCATCTTCAACACCTTCCCGTACACCAGCTTCTCGCAGAACGTGGGCCTGGTCGCCGTCACCGGCATCAAGAGCCGTTATGTCTGCGTGGCCGGCGGCGTGATCCTGATCGTGCTGGGCCTGCTGCCGAAGATGGCCGCGCTGGTCGAGTCGCTGCCCACCGTGGTGCTCGGCGGCGCGGGCCTCGTGATGTTCGGCATGGTGGCCGCCACCGGCATCCGCATCCTGTCGGGCGTGGACTTCAAGACCAACCGCCACAACGCCATGATCGTCGCCGTGGCCATCGGCGTCGGCATGATTCCGCTGATCGCCCCCAACTTCAAGCAGTGGATGCCGCACTCGATCCACTCGCTGATCGAGTCGGGCATCCTGCTGGCGTCGATCACGGCCGTGCTGCTGAACCTGTTCCTCAACGGTGCGAAGCACGACGAAGAGGCGGTGATCGCGGCGGCCAAGCACGCCGACGCGCACTGATGAACTAGATCATCGCCAACGGCGTCTTGCGCTTCGGCACCGGATAGATCCGGTCCAGCGCCGCCAGGGTCGTCGCATCGAGCTGCAGCTCGGCGGCGGCCCTGTTTTCTTTCAGGTGCGCGCTGCGCACCGCCTTCGGAATCGCCGCCACGCCCGGGCGCGCGATGACCGCGGCCAGCGCCAGTTGCGCGGCGCTCACGCCGAGCTCGACCGCCAGCCGGCCCAACGCCTCGTCGCCCGCCAGCGCGCCCTGGTCGATCGGGCTGTAGGCCATCAGCGGCATGCCGCGTTCGCGCTGCCAGGGCAGCAGATCGAACTCGGGGCCGCGCTCGCCGAGCGACAGGTACACCTGGTTGGCCGCGCAGGCCGGTCCCTGGCCGATGACCTGCGCCAGCTCCTGCATGTCGTCGGTGTCGAAGTTGCTCACGCCCCAGTGGGCGATGCGACCGGCCGCCACCAGTTCGTGCATCGCCTCGACCGTGTGCGCCAGCGGGTGGTTGCCGCGCCAGTGCAGCAGGTACAGGTCGATGCGCTCCAGCCCCAGCCGCGCCAGGCTGCGCTCGCAGGCCTGCCCCGTGCCGCGGCGGCTGGCGTTGTGCGGGTAGACCTTGCTGACGATGAAGAGGTCTTCGCGCTGCACATCGCCCGCGCGCAGCGCCTCGGCCACGGCCTGGCCGACCACGGTCTCCGCGCCGCCCTCGCCGTACATCTCGGCCGTGTCGATCAGGCGGTAGCCCAGGCCGATGGCCTCGCGCACCGCGGCCACCTCGGCCGCGTGGCGGGTGGCGTCTTCGCCCATGCGCCAGGTGCCGAGACCGAGAACCGGCATCTCGCCGCCGGTGGGGAGTGGAAGTGTTCGCATGGGCACGATGGTACGCAGGCCCTTTCGGCGGGTGCCCGGATGCGGGTTTTCCGCCCCCGGCGCCTTCTAATTTTTCGAAGCTCAAGTCAGTTCGATGACCATCAATTGCTTATCTTCCACCGTGTTCCGTCGTTTTGGCCTTCGCTTTTTGTCAATGCCCGGTGGGTGCCAACCCCCATCGCGCGCGCCCCACCCGCTCCTAGAATTTTTTGACGGCCTGATGTCACAAGCGTCGGCGCTCTTATCGAAACGGTTCAGGAACAGGTTGAGTCAATGCAGCAGAAGCAAAAGCACAGGATTGCCGTCATTCCCGGAGACGGCATCGGCGTCGAAGTCATGCCCGAGGGCCTTCGCGTGCTCGACGCGGTCAGTCGGC
Source organism: Variovorax sp. GW823-FHT02B07 (assembly GCF_058797695.1). Taxonomy (NCBI): domain Bacteria; kingdom Pseudomonadati; phylum Pseudomonadota; class Betaproteobacteria; order Burkholderiales; family Comamonadaceae; genus Variovorax; species Variovorax sp. GW823-FHT02B07. Next base: position 430,712 of record NZ_JBXAJX010000001.1, on the reverse strand, counting down.
GCTTCGGCATCGATTTCGCGTACGACCATTTCGACTGGGGTTCCGACCACTACGTGCGCACCGGCCTGATGATGCCGGCCGACTGGGCCGACAAGATCCAGGGCCACGACGCGATCTACTTCGGCGCCGTGGGCGATCCCGCCAAGGTGCCCGACCACATCGCCGTGTGGGGCCTGCTCATCAAGATCCGCCGCGACTTCGACCAGTACGTCAACCTGCGTCCCGTGCGCCTGATGCCCGGCGTGCCCGGCCCGCTGGCGCACCGCAAGCCCGGCGACATCGACTTCCTCGTGGTGCGCGAGAACACCGAGGGCGAATACACCTCGGTGGGCGGGCGCCTGTTCGAAGGCACGCCGCGCGAGATGGCGATCCAGGAAGCCGTGTTCACCCGCGTGGGCGTGGACCGCATCATCGACTACGCGTTCCAGCTCGCCAACCGCCGCAAGCGCAAGAACCTGGTGGCCGCCACCAAGTCGAACGGCATCTCCATCACCATGCCCTACTGGGACGAGCGCCTGGCCGAGATCGCCACGCGCTACCCCGACGTGGCCACGAGCAAGTACCACATCGACATCCTGTGCGCGCACTTCGTGCAGCACCCCGACTGGTTCGACGTGGTCGTGGCCTCCAACCTGTTCGGCGACATCCTCTCCGACCTGGGCCCGGCCTGCACCGGCACCATCGGCATCGCGCCCAGCGCCAACCTGAACCCGGAGCGCAAGTTCCCCTCGCTGTTCGAGCCCGTGCACGGCTCGGCCCCTGACATCGCGGGCAAGGGCATCGCCAACCCCATCGGCCAGATCTGGTCGGCCGCGCTCATGCTCGACCACCTGGGCGACAACGACCCCGTGTACGCACAGGCCTCGGCGGCCGTGCTCTCGGCGATCGAGACCGTGCTGAGCGAAGGCCCGCGCACGCGCGACATGGGCGGCACCGCCAACACGGTGGACGTGGGCCGCGCGATTGCCGAGTGCATCGCTTCGGCATGACGCCTCCCGACCCTCTTTTTCGCAGGAAGCGAAACGCGCTGCGCACACCCGCAGCGTGCCCCCGTGCCCAGGGCACTGGGTGCTTCCCGCAGCGAAATCAAGGAGGAGGCCGAAGGCCGGGGGACATTCGCGGAGGGAAGTACCCGGTGGCCTGGGCACACGCCCTGAACAGCGACAAACAACGGAGCCACTGAACCATGGGCCTGTTCCTGCTCAAGCGCACCTTGACGCTCATCGGCACGCTGATCGGCGCGTCCGTCATCGTGTTCCTGGTGCTCGAAATTCTCCCCGGCAACGCCGCGCAGATGCTCATGGGCCCCGACGCCTCGCCCGACGCCGTCGCCGCCCTGGCCACCAAGCTCGGCCTCGACCAGCCCGCGTGGACCCGCTACTGGCACTGGATCGGCGGCCTGCTCACCGGCAACCTCGGTGACAGCTACGCCTACAGCTCGCCCGTCATCGACCTGATCCTCGAACGCCTGGCGCTCACTGTGCCGCTGGCCGTGATGGCGATGGCCCTCACCGTCGTCATCGCATTGCTCGTGGGCGTGACGGCAGCCGCGCGCCACAACAAGCTCGGCGACGTCGGCCTCATGGGCATGGCCCAGGTCGGCATCGCCATCCCCAACTTCTGGTTCGCGATCCTGCTGATCCTCGTGTTCTCGGTGCAGCTGCAGTGGTTCTCTGCCGGCGGCTTCGAGGGCTGGGGTGAAGGCATCTTCGCGGGGCTCAAGTCCCTGCTTCTGCCCGCGCTGTCGCTCGCTGTGGTGCAAGCCGCGATCCTTGCGCGCATCACACGCTCGGCCGTGCTCGAGGTGATGCGCGAAGATTTTGTGCGCACCGCGCGCGCCAAGGGCGTGTCGCAGCGCATGGTGCTGTGGACCCACGTGCTGCGCAACGCGATGATCCCCGTCATCACCGTCATGGGCATGCAATTCTCCGAGCTGCTGGCCGGCACCATCGTGGTGGAGAACGTGTTCTACCTGCCCGGCCTGGGCCGCCTGATCTTCCAGGCCATCAGCAACCGCGACCTGATCGTGGTGCGCAACTGCGTGATGCTGCTCGCAGCCATGGTCGTCATCGTGAACTTCGTGGTCGATGTGCTCTACGCCGTGATCGACCCGCGCATCAAGGCGAGCGACATATGAGCGCCATCCTCTCCCCTTCCGTGCCCGCTTCCGGCGCGCCCCTCGCGCCCGGCTTCTGGCGCCGTGCGGTCAAGCACCGCAGCTTCGTCATCGGCGGCGTGTTCGCGCTGCTGCTGTTGCTGGCGGCCTTGCTCTCCTTCGTCTGGACGCCGTGGTCGCCCTACGCGATGGACATGGCGAACAAGATGCAAGGCCCTTCGGCCACCCACTGGCTCGGCACCGATGCCTTCGGGCGCGACGTGGCCTCGCTGCTGCTGGTGGGCGCGCGTGCGTCCATCCTCGTGGGCGTGATTGCCGTCGGCATCGGCCTTGTGGTCGGCACTGCGCTGGGGTTGCTCGCTGCTGCGAGGCGCGGCTGGGTCGAAGAGGCCGTGATGCGCCTGTCGGACTTCACGCTGGCCTTCCCCGCGATCCTCTCGGCCATCATGATGACCGCCGTGTTCGGCGCCGGCATCGTCAACGCCATCGTCGCGATCGGCATCTACAACATCCCGACGTTTGCGCGCATCACACGCGCCTCGGCCAACGCCATCTGGTCACGCGAATACGTCGCTGCCGCACGCGCCTGCGGCAAGGGCAGCTTCGCGATCACCATGCAGCACGTGCTGCCGAACATCTCGGCCGTGCTGATCGTGCAGATCACCATCCGCTTCGCCATCGCGATCCTGGCCGAGGCCGCCCTCTCCTACCTCGGCCTCGGCACGCAGCCGCCGCAGCCTTCGTGGGGCCGTATGCTCAGCGAAGCCCAGACCCTCATGTTCCAGCAGCCGCTGCTGGCCGTCTTCCCCGGCATGGCCATCGCCTTCGCGGTGCTCGGCCTGAACCTGCTGGGCGACGGTCTGCGCGACCTGCTCGATCCACGCCTGGCCCGCGCAAGGTAGACCGCCATGCCCCTCCTCGAAGTCAACGACCTCCACATCGGCCTGCAGACACAGCGCGGCCCCGCCGAAGCCGTGCGCGGTATTTCCTTCTCGCTGGAGCGCGGCGAAACGCTGGGCATCGTCGGCGAGTCGGGCTGCGGCAAGTCGATCACCGTGATGTCGCTCATGGGCCTGCTGCCGTCCACCGCGAAGGTCACGGGCAGCATCAAGCTCGACGGCCAGGAACTCGTCGGCCTGCCCGAAAAGCAGATGTGCCAGCTGCGCGGCAACCGCATCGGCATGATCTTCCAGGAGCCGATGACGGCCCTGAACCCTGTGCACACCATCGCGCGCCAGGTCGGCGAGCCGCTGATGCTGCACCGCGGCCTCACCAAGGCGCAGGCGCGCAAGGAAGCGCTCGACCTGCTCGACCGCGTCGGCATTCCCGATGCGGCTTCGCGCCTCGACGCCTACCCGCACCAGTTCTCGGGCGGGCAGCGCCAGCGCATCGGCATCGCGATGGCGCTGGCCTGCGGCCCCGACCTGCTGATCGCCGACGAGCCCACCACCGCGCTTGACGTGACGATCCAGAAGCAGGTGCTCGACCTGATCCAGGGCCTGGTCGCCGAAATGGGCATGGCGCTGATCCTCATCTCGCACGACCTCGGCGTGATCGCCAGCAGCGTGCAGCGCATGCTCGTGATGTACGGCGGCAGCGCCGTGGAAAGCGGCCCGACCGAAACGGTCTTTGCCGACCGCGCCCACCCTTACACGCGCGGCCTGTTCGCGGCGCGCCCCGCGCTCGGCGCCGTGCGCGCGGGCCGACTGCCCACCATCCGCGGCAGCGTGCCCGAGCTGGTCGACATCCCGCGCGGCTGCGGCTTCGCGGGCCGTTGCGACTTCACGACCGACGCCTGCCACACCACGAAACCGCCGGTGGCCCGCCAACCCAACGGCCATGCGGTGAGCTGCCTGCACCTCGACGCCGTCGCCGCGCACGCCACGCTGGCCGCCGCATGAGCACCCCGATGACTTCGACGTCTTCCTCTTCGACCCCGCTGCTGCAGGTGACCGACCTCGTGCGGCACTACGCATTGCCGCGCGAAAAGCTCTTCGGCCCGCCGCCCACCGTGAAGGCGCTCAACGGCGTGAGCTTCGAGGTGCAGGCCGGCAAGAGCGTGGGCATCGTCGGCGAATCGGGCTCCGGCAAATCGACCATCGCGCGCCTCGTGATGGCGCTGGACACGCCCACCTCGGGCAGCGTCGCCCTTGAAGGCCGCAACCTGCACGCGCTCTCGAAGGCCGAGCTGCGTACCGCGCGGCGCGACTTCCAGATGGTGTTCCAGGACCCGTACGGCTCGCTCGACCCGCGCCAGACCGTGGCGCGCATCGTCGCCGAGCCGCTCGAAGCCCTGGCCGAAACGCGCCGCGCCGAGCAGCGCGAGCGCACCGCCGAAGCGCTCGCCGCCGTCGGCCTGCGCACCACCGACCTCGACAAGTACCCGCACGAGTTCTCCGGCGGCCAACGCCAGCGCATCGCCATCGCGCGCGCACTCATCACGCGGCCCAAGCTCATCGTCGCCGACGAGCCCGTGAGCGCGCTCGACGTATCCGTGCAGGCCCAGGTGCTCAACCTCATGCAGGACCTGCAGCAGCAGTTCGGCATCAGCTATCTGCTCATCAGCCACGACCTCGCCGTGGTCAACCACCTGTGCGACGAGGTGTGCGTGGTGTTCAAGGGCCAGATCGTGGAACGCGGCCAACCCGCCGAACTTTTTGCCCACGCGCAACACCCATACACACGCACCTTGCTGTCGGCCGTGCTGCACACGCCATCGCGGTAGGCCCGAACGGGTCGAACCGGCAGCCTCTTTTTTCTTCCAGGAGAACCCCCGAATGTTGAAGCGACGCACCCTCATGGGCACCGCCATCGCCGCCGCGATCCCCGGCGCCTTCCCGCTGTTCGCGCAGGCCCAGACCGGCAAGAACATGCTGACCATCGGCATGCCGCTGGAACCGCCGGGCCTGGACCCGACGACCGCCGCCGCCTCGGCCATCGCCGAGATCGCGCACTACAACATCTTCGAGACGCTGACCAAGATCAACGCCGACGGCAGCGTGACGCCGCTCCTGGCCGAGAGCTGGACCGCGTCGCCCGACCTGAAGACCCACACCTTCAAGCTGCGCAAGGGCGTGAAGTTCGAGAACGGCGAGGCCTTCGATGCCGCCGCCGTCAAGTTCAGCTTCGAGCGCGCGGCCGGCGAGAAGAGCACCAACAAGGACAAGCGCTTCTTCAGCGAGATCAGCCTGAAGACGCCGGACGCCGACACGGTGGTCCTCACCACCGCGCAGCCCAACCCCGACCTGCTCTTCATGCTCGGCCAGGCCACCGCCTGCATCGTCGAGCCCAAGAGCGCCGACACCAACGCCACCAAGCCCGTGGGCACCGGCCCCTACAAGCTGGACAGCTGGCAGCGCGGCTCGGCCTGTTCGCTGGTGAAGTCGCCGACGTACCGCAACCCGGCGCTGGCCAAGGTCAACAAGTTCGTCTTCAAGTTCATGTCCGACTCGGCCGCGCAGACCGCGGCGCTGATGGCCGGCGACATCGACATCTTCCCGCGCGCCGGCACGCGCAGCGTGGGCCAGTTCCGCGCCAACCCGCGCTTCCGTGTGCTCGAAGTGGGCACGCGCAGCAAGGTGATCCTGGCGATCAACAACAAGCGCAAGCCGCTGGACGACGTGCGCGTGCGCCGCGCCATCCTGGCCGCGGTGGACCGCAACGTGGTGATCCAGGGCGCGGCCGACGGCTTCGGCAAGGCCATCGGCAGCCACTACCCGATCGGCGCGCCGGGCTATGTCGACACCACCGGCATCAACCCCTTCGACATCGCCAAGGCGAAGAAGCTGCTGGCCGACGCGGGCGTGAAGACGCCGTTGGAGCTGCGCATGACGCTGCCGCCGCCTTCGTACGCGCGCCAGGGCGGCGAGGTGATCGCGGCCCAGCTCGCGGCCATCGGCATCCACGTGAAGATCCAGAACGTCGAATGGGCCCAGTGGCTCAGCGGCACCTTCGGCGGCGGGCACGACTTCGACCTGAGCATCGTCGCGCACGTGGAGCCCTTCGACCTCGTGAAGTACACCGAGCCCGACTACTACTGGGGCTACGACTCGAAGAAGTTCCGCGACCTGTACGCCTCGGTGCAGAGCGAGCCCGACGAGAAGAAGCGCAACGCGCTGCTCGGCGAGGCGCAGAAGATGCTCGCCAACGATGCCGTCAACGGCTTCCTGTTCCAGGCCGTGTTCCCCACGGTCGCGCGCAAGGAAGTGAAGGGCCTGTGGCCGAACATGCCGATCGTTGCGAACGACCTGGCTGCCATCTCGTGGGGTTGATGCGGCCATGACGAAACCTCTTTACGCCCTGGGCGTGCAGGAACTGCACGCCGCCTACGCCGCCAAGGAACTCTCGCCGGTCGAGGTGACGCGCGCGGTCAACGAGCGCATCGCGGCCTGCGAGCCGCAGCTGCGCGCCACCTGGCTGTTCCGCCCCGACGCCGCGCTCGAGCAGGCGCGCGCCTCCGAACAACGCTGGCGCGCCGGCACGCCGCGCGGCACGCTCGACGGCGTGCCCGTGACCATCAAGGAAAACCTCGCGACCGAAGGCGACCCGATGCCGCTGGGCACCGCCGCCTACGAGCTCGTGCCGGTGACGTACGACTCGCCCCCCGCCGCGCGCCTGAAGGCCGACGGCACGGTGATGGTGGCCAAGACCACGATGCCCGACCTGGGCATGCTGTCGTCGGGCCTGTCGAGCTTTCACGACCTCTCGCGCAACCCATGGGACACCTCGCGCACGCCGGGCGGTTCCAGCGCGGGCGCCGGCGCGGCCGCCGCCGCAGGCTACGGCCCGCTGCACGTGGGCACCGACATCGGTGGCTCGCTGCGCCTGCCGGCCAGCTGGTGCGGCATCTTCACGCTCAAGCCCAGCTTCGGCCGCATTCCGCTGAGCTCGCCCTACATGGGCCGCTGCGCCGGCCCGATGACGCGCACCGTGGCCGATGCGGCGCTGATGATGGCCTCGGTCGCGCAGCCCGACGACCGCGACTATTCCGAGCTGCCGCCGCCCGCGATCGACTGGAACGCCTTCGAGGTCGATCCGTCGTTCCTCAAGGGCAAGCGCGTGGCGCTGCACATGGACGCCGGCTGCGGCCTGCCGCTCGATCCGCAGATCGCGCAGGCCGTGCGCGATGCCGCCAGGCGCATCGAGGCGGCCGGCGCGCACGTCGAGGAAATCCCGGCCTTCATGACGCCGCAGATGCTGCAGGGCATGGACCACTTCTGGCGCATGCGCTCGTGCCTGGACATGCAGGCCATGAGCGCCGAGCAGCGCGCGAAGATCCTGCCGTACATCCGCGAATGGGCCGAAAGCGCAGCCGATTTCTCGGGCGCGCACGTCTTCGACGGCTACAGCCAGTTCGTCGCCACGCGCGCGGCCACGGTCGCCGCCACCAAGGCGTACGACTTCGTGATCTCGCCGGTGTCGCCGAACATGCCCGCGCCCGCGGACCATGCCTCGCCCACCAACGACCCGATGCGGCCGCTGGAACACATCGGCTTCACGGTGCCCTACAACATGTCGGAGCAGCCGGCCGCGTCGGTCAACTGCGGCTACTCGGCCGAAGGCCTGCCCATCGGCCTGCAAGTGGCCGGCCGCCGCTTCGACGATCTGGGCGTGCTGCAGTTCAGCCGCGCCTTCGAACAGATTCGCGACGTCCAGAAGCCCTGGCCTGAGCTGGCCTGAACTGATCTGACCCGCCACACGGAGACACACCTTCCCATGAACGCCACCCACTACATCGACGGCCGCCGCGTGGCGTCCGAAGGCAATGCCACCATCGACGTGATCGATCCGAGCGACGGCCAGAAATTCGGCGCCATCGCACGCGGCACCGCTGCCGACATCGACGCCGCCGTGCGCGCCGCGCGCCAGGCCATGGGCGAGCATTTCGACGGCCCCTGGGGCGCCACCACCGCGCTCGAACGCGGCCGGCTGCTCGCCACGCTCGGCGCCGCCGTGATGCAGCACCACGAAGAGCTGGCCCAGCTCGAGGCGCGCGACACCGGCAAGGCGCTGCGCGTGGCGCGCAACGACGCGACCGCGCTGGCACGCTACTTCGAGTACTACGCCGGTGCCTGCGACAAGCTGCACGGCGACACCCTGCCCTACGAGCGCGGCTACACCGTGCTCACCGTGCGCATCCCGCACGGCGTGACGGGCCACATCATTCCCTGGAACTACCCGATGCAGATCGCGGGCCGCAGCGTGGGCGCCTCGCTCGCCGCGGGCAACGCCTGCGTGGTGAAGCCGGCGGAAGACGCGAGCCTGTCGCTGCTGCGCCTGGCCGAGATCGCGACCGAGGTCGGCTTTCCGGCCGGCGCGCTCAACGTGGTCACAGGCTACGGCAAGGAAGCCGGCGCCGCGCTGTGCGCGCACCCGGGCATCGACCACATCTCGTTCACCGGCTCGACCATGACCGGGCGCAGCGTGGGCCTGGCCGCAGCCGAGCGTCACTGCCCCGTGACGCTGGAACTGGGCGGCAAGTCGCCGCAGATCGTGTTCGCCGACGCCGACCTCGACGCGGCCGGGCCCGTGCTGCTCAACGCCATCATCCAGAACGCCGGCCAGACCTGCTCGGCAGGCAGCCGCGTGCTGGTGGAGCAGTCGATCTATGAAGAAGTCGTGCAGCGCCTTGCGAAGCGCTTCACGGCCGTGCGCGCGGGCACGCCCGCCGAAGACCTGGATATGGGCCCGCTCATCAACGAGAAGCAGTTCCGCCAGGTGCGCGACATGGTCGCGACCGCCGAGGCCAGTGGCATGAAGGTGGCGGCGCGCGGCACCGTGTCACCGCAGGCACCGTCCACCGGCTACTACCAGGAGGCCGTGCTGTTCCGCGACGTGCCGCATGACAGCGACCTGGCCCAGCGCGAGGTCTTCGGCCCGGTGCTGGCCGTGATGCCCTTCGCCGACGAAGCCGAGGCGGTGCGCCTGGCCAACGGCACGGACTTCGGCCTGGTGGCCGGCGTGTGGACGCGCGACGGCGCGCGCCAGCTGCGCATGGCGCACAAGCTGCATTGCGGCCAGGTGTTCGTGAACAATTACGGGGCGGCGGGTGGTGTAGAACTGCCCTTCGGCGGCGTGAAATCGAGTGGTTTCGGCCGCGAAAAGGGCTTCGAGGCCCTGCTCGGCTTCACGACCCTCAAGACCATCGCCATCAAGCACGGATGAATTCATGACCACCACTGAACAACAACCACAAACCTCGCGCAAAGTCGGCCTTGTCGGCGTCGGCCTCATGGGCCACGGCATCGCCAGCAACATCGTCAAGCACGGCCACCAGCTCACGGTGCTGGAGCACGCGGGCAACCAGCCGATCGACGACCTGCTGAAGGCCGGCGCCACCTCGGTGAAAGACGTGGCCACGCTGGCCGCGCAGGTCGACGTGCTGATCCTGTGCGTCACCGGCACGCCGCAGGTCGAGGCCGTGATGCTGGGCGACAACGGCGCGCTGAGCACGCTGCGCCCCGGCACCGTGGTGATCGACTGCTCCACCGCCGTGCCCGCCTCCACCGCCAAGGTGGCGCAGGCCGTGCTCGCCAAGGGTGGCCGCTTCCTCGACACGCCGATGACCCGCACCGCCAAGGAGGCCGCCGAAGGCCGCCTGAACCTGCTGGTGGGCGGCGACGCCGAGGTGCTGGCCTCGTGCCTGCCGCTGCTGCGCTGCTTTGCCGAGAACGTCACGCACGTCGGCGATGTGGGCGCGGGCCATGCGATGAAGCTGCTGCACAACTTCGTGTCGCTGGGCACCGTGGCGCTGCTGTGCGAAGCCGCAGCCTGCGCGCAGCGCGCCGGCGTGAAGCCCGAGGTGTTCGTGGACGTGCTCGCCAAGGGCGGCGGCAACGGTGTGGCGCTGGAACGCCTCAAGCCCAAGCTGCTGACGGGCAGCACCGATTCGCTGAAGTTCTCGATGGCGAATGCGAAGAAGGACCTGGGGTACTACAACGACATGGCGGAGCAGTCTTCTTCGAGCCATGGCATTGCGCAGGCTGTGGATGCCTTGCTGGCGCACGGGGTCGAGGTCTTCGGGCCGGATCGCATGGTGCTGGATCTGGTCGAAGCGCTGCGCTGAAACTCTTCAGGGCGCGTGCACAGGCCACCGGGTACTTCCCTCCGCGAATGTCCCCCGGCCTGCGGCCTCCTCCTTGATTTCGCTGCGGGAAGCACCCAGTGTCCTGCGCACGATGAGCGTGGCTGTGGTGCTGGCTGTTCAGGCACTGCGGCGAAGTGCCAGCCCCAACCCGCCTGACCGCTTCAGTGTTGTTGGATGGCGGTAGCCAGTTCTGCGCGCACGGCGGCGAACACGGCTGCAGGATCTGGGGCACGCGATATCGGGCGGCCGATGACCACGTGCGTCGCGCCAGCCCCGATGGCCTGCGAGGGCGTCGCAGCCCGAGCGTGGTCATTCTTTTCATCGCCTGGCAGCTGCGTGCCTGGCGTCACGATCAGGGCATCGGGCGGCAGGATCTCGCGAAGCAGCCTCACCTCCAACGGCGACGAAACAACGCCATGGCAACCGGCCGCGGCTGCCAGGCGGCCCAGTCGTGCGACCTGCTCTGGAACCGTCGACGCAACGCCCACCTCTTTCAGATCCTGGTCACTCATGCTGGTGATGACGGTGAGCGCAAGCACCTTCAGTTGAGGGAACGGGCTCGCGGCCTGGACGGCCGAGCGAAGCACGGCGGAACCGCCTGAGGCGTGCACCGTCACCATCGACGCACCCAGATGTCCGGCTGCGGTGACCGCGCCCGCCACCGAGCTGGGAATTTCCAGCAGCTTGAGGTCCAGGAAAACGCTCTTCCCTGCCTCTGCGAGCTCGCGGACGACCGAAGGTCCCGCCGCGGTCAGCAGCTGCAGGCCGACCTTGTAGTGCGTGGTCGCTGCGCCCAGCTGCTTCACGAGGTCCGCCGCCAATGCGGCGGCTGGGAAGTCGAGCGACACGATGATGCGGCTGTCCGTACTCATTGGCTTGTCCTCCATGCCGACGCCCCGTGCTCGGAGGGAACTCAAACCTCCGAACGCTCCACGACCACCTCGCTGATCTGCACCATGGGTTGAATGTCCGTGTAATTGGCAATGTCGCCCCGGATCTCCTCCTGGTGCTGGGCAGAGGCTGCCCGGTAAGCGTCGACGGAAGTGCAGACGAAGTCGCACTTGGCGATGTACGCAGGGTCGGTGCCCGCACCACGCCCCGAGATGCCTTTGTCCACCATGTAGTACAGGCACGCAGCGCCGAGCAGTCGCTTCATCATGGGCATGTGCCTCTCGCGGTAGTACGCGTGATCGAAGCGCGCGCCTGCGGCGTAGGGGTACATGACACTGACCTTGATCATCGAGATTTCTCCTGGGGTTGCACGCTGGTTGATCGCCTCAAGCGGGGAATCGTGCGCCCGACGCTTCCAGGGGCAGGCGCAGCCCGTTCGTGAGGTAGCTGACGGTGCGATAGAAGCCAGCCAGCATCAGCAGTTCGATGATGGCTTCTTCGCTGAAGTACGTTCGCAACGCGTCCCACAGTCCATCGTCGATGTCGGCGTGCGCGTGCAAGGAGTCGCACAGGCGCAGAAGCACCTGGTCCTCGGCCGACCAGCAGGCGTCGTTCGCTGAAGCCGTGACACTCGCCTGAACCTGCTCTGGCGTCAGGCCGGCGAGCCTCGAGAAGACCGTGACGTGGACGCCCCATTCGTATTCGGATTTGCACAATGCCGTCGTGCGGTGAATCACGATCTCGCGCTGTCGGATGCTCAGGTGGCCTTTGTCCAGCAACCCGCCGGCAAAGAACTTCTGAAACAGATGCGGGTCGCGTGCCAAGGTCGTGAACAGCCGCAAGGGAGGCTGTCCCTTCATCACCCCGTCGAGTGACCTGGAAATGTCTTCACCGAATGGTGGCGTTGCTGGCTCGATGCGTGCGGGCATGCAGACTCCTGATTCAAGGGCCACGCCATCGTAGGTCCGTTGCTGTATAAAGTAAAGCATGACAACACCTCGCATCGGCCGTCCAGTTCGCGGCTCCACCACCGGCCGCCCCCTCATGGTCGCGCTGGACCTGCTGGGCCGGCGCACGGCGCTGCGCGTGCTCTGGGAACTTCGGGAGGGCTCGCTGACCTTCAGGGCCCTGCAGGACGCTTGCGAGACGAACACCCGGTTGCTCAACACGCGGCTCACCGAACTGAGGGAAGTCGACCTGGTCGAACATGCCGAGGGTGGCTATCGACTGACGGACGAAGGGCGGCGGCTTTCGAAGGCGCTGAAGCCGCTGTCAACCTGGGCGGACCAGTGGGGGCATGGAAAGCGATGAGAAGCGGAGCATCCGCGGCGAATGGCTCCACCTATGATCAGAAACGTTTTTGTGGAGGAGCCCGTGACCGGCATGTTCGCGCTGCCCAGCCTGTCTCGCAGGTCGTGCGGGATGCATCGCGTCAGTGCCTTGGAGAACCTATGAGAAAAATCTTTCCTCTCTGCGCCCTCGTGTTGCTGTCCGCCCTCTCGGGTCAGGCCCTCGCAGGTGCCAATACGGCGCGACTGAACTGCACGGGCAGTCACGCGGGGCAGGCACTCATCTTGGTGGGTGATGTTCCCGCCTCCATCGTGGAGGTCGATCTGAAGCTCTCCTATGGCGGGAAAACCATGCGCCTGGTTTCACCCCAGGCGGAAACCTCCGAGTCCACCGATTTCCGCCATGGCGTCTTCAGGTTGGAGGCTGCGCTGTCCGGTTCGAACAAGCTCCAGCTTCAAGCCAAGCCCAAGAGCATCAAGTACAAAGGCAGCATGGGTGCCGGCAAACTCAACGCCAGCTTTGGCGCCATCCTCAAGAATGCGCCTGAGCCCTTTCAATCCGCGCTGAAAGGGGCCGAGCTCACTTGCATCTATGCATACGAAGTTTGAGCGTGGGCCCACAAATCGTTCAAGCAGGCAAACAGCCGCCGCGCGTTCAACCGCGAGCGCCTCGACGAACTGCGATGCCTGCGATGGAATGGCCTCCATCTGCGGCCACGACCCGAGGCTGAACCCTTGTTTCTCGCTCGCCCGATGAAGCGGCTGCGTCTCTTTGCCGCCCTGCTGTGGCTCGGCCTCGCCCTCGGTCCAGCCCGCGCAGCGCCACCGACCTACCAGGCGCTGTACGCCAACCCGGAACGCGCGTTGCCGATGCAGCCGACCTGGCACCTGCAGCCGGTGGATGCACAGGCGCCGCCGTGGGAAGACATCTTCACCTTCACCATCGGCATCGCCCCCAACCTGATCGAACGGGCGCGTTGGCTGAGCCTGAATCCGGGCAAGCACAGCGAGCGCGCCCCCGCGTTGTTCGACGCCCTCGACGGGCGCGTGCTTTTCCTGTCGCCGACGGCGCGCAGCTTCTGCGACGGACGCTGGCAGGTCGTGCGGCAGGAATACATCTCCGTCAATCCCGCACTGCAGCCGCTGCACCGGGTGTGGCTGGTGGAGCGAAAGCCCGGCGGCGGACTGCGCACCACCACGGCCAACGGGCGCATCGATGCGCAAGGCCAGTGGGCCGTTCCGCCCGTGAGCTGCGATGGCAAGGACACGATCTCCGCCGACTCCCCCGCCGCCCTCTCTTACCTGATGCCCGAAGGATCCAGGCCCGTGCCCTCCGAGCTGCAGGTGGACACGGTGTTCGCACAGCCCGGCCTGCGCGATGCGCGGGGACAGTGGCGCCCCCCCGCCCCGCCGCGGGACATCACCACTGCACGGTGGATGGACTACAAGCGGCAGATGGTGACGCCTGGCTCCACCGGCTCGGGCCTGATCGACGCGCGCGGACGCATGGTGATCCCGTTCATCTTCGGCGAGCGGCCCGACGCAACCGCCCAGCGGCGCATCCAGCTGTGCACCGCCGCCGGGCTGGATCTGCAGCGCAACGCCAGCACGCCGCAGGTGTGTCGCTGGCAACGACTGCACGGCAGCGGTGATACCGGCGCCGCGCTGCGGCCGGTCAAGGACGCGGTCACCGGCCGATGGGGCTACCAGAACGCGCGGGGCCAATGGGCGATCGCGCCGCAGTTCGAATCGGCGCGCCGGTTCCGTCATGGCTACGCCGTCGTCTCGGGCGCGTTCCCAGAGGACTGGCGGCCGCCCGGGTGGCAGGACGAACGGCCGATCATCCGGCAGTTCCACCGCGTGGGCCGCCATTGGGTGGTCGACGCCCTGGTGCGCAACGCGTCCACGGGCGGCGCGTGGGAATTACGCTATGGCCTGATGAACGATGCAGGGCAATGGCTTGCCGCCGTGCCGCAGCCCGCGCTGCACGTCACCGTGCTGGTTCCGCCCGGTGGCCGCAGCGGCCACTATGCCGAGATGCTGGCCAGCCACTTGCCCACCCTGCTGGGACGCAGCGTGCAGGTCGATCACGTGCCGACAGCCACCGAGGCCGACTATCGCCGGCTGATGACGGAGGGCGGCAACGAGAAGGTCTTGCTCGCGGCACTGCGGCTGCCGCGCGGAGGCATCGAGGGCGTGCACCAGGCCGCGCCGATCGATGCGCTGATGCATTCCCTTCGCCCCGTCACGCTGCTGGCGTCGGAGCCTCTGGTGCTGGCCATCGACAGCACGAAGGCCGACACGCTGGGCATTCACAGCACGGACGACCTGCTGGCCTACGCACGGGCCCACCCGGGCAGCCTGCGCATCGGCACGGGCGACGACGGCTGGACGGGCCACCTCGCCTTCGGCCAGTTCCGCGCAGCGAGCGGCGTCGACGTGCAGCGCGTGGTCTTCAAGGGCATGTACCCCGACTCGGACGTCATCACGAAGGCGCATGCGGTGGACCTGCTGTTCGCGCCCGTGAACGGCGTGGCGGTCGCCGTGCGGCGCGGCCAGTTGCGTGTGCTGGGCACCACCGCCGACCCGGCGCACCCGCAAAGCTTCGAAGGTGTGCCATGGCCGACGCTGGGCTCGAGCGCGCCCTTGGCCGGCTACACGACCTACGATCACTTCAGCCTCTGGGCGCCCGCGAATTCGGAGGCCGCATCCAATCGCACCCTGCAGGAAGCCGTGGCCCAGGTGCTTGCCACGCCCGAGGTGCGCAAGCAACTGCAAGACCTTCGCGTGGTCGGCGGCGGCGGTTCGCCAGAGAGCCTGCTGGCGCTGGAAGACGAAGAGCGCGAACGCTGGATGCGTGCGCTTTCATCACCGGCGCGTTGAGCGCGTTGAGGGCGCTGTCCCGCACCATCACTCGAACCGTATCTCGGCCACGGTCGGCGCATTCGGCTCCCTGGTCCTGGCATTCGCAATGGCGCCGTCTTTCTCGTTCCTGAACCAGTAGCGGCATCCGGTTCGGGAAATCATCGTCACGCACATCGAGCCGTCGGCGTTGAGAACCCATTTGCCCGACGCCTTGCCCGGTCCGCTCTGGTTGACAAAGTCGACGCGGCCATCCGTATAGAACTGCCAGCGCGAGACCATGCCGGTCGACAGATTGCTCGAAACGATGGGCTTGCCGATCAAGGTGCTCTCGACCTCGGCTTTGCTCAGGAACACGCGGCCATGAATGGGTGCGGGCTCCTCGGAGATGGCCGGCACGACGGCGATGCACAGCAGCGCGCGGATGGCGTAACGGGTGAACATGACATGCCCCTCTGACGTCGCGCAGTCGGCATGCGTTCAGCCGAGCGCGTGCGTCCAAGCGCCTGGTTGGCCTGTCGGTAACGCCCGAGGGCGTTACATGGCATTAACTAAAAAGCGCTACTTTTCTGCGCGCCAGATCCAGCCGGCGTACGCGAACGAGGCCTGCTTCTTCCTGCGCGCCACGGCCACGCCGGGAGGCGGTGGCCCGAGGTCGAGACGAGGAAGGCGGCGTTCTTTTTCTGCGACAACACGGCTTGTGCTCCGATGGCCCCTCGGCAAGGTGGCCGAAGGGCGTTGTGGGTGGCCTACGCAAACTCCGTGGCAACGGCGCCGGCGACGGCGGAAGAGCACTGTGAAGGCAACTGTGCAATGGCTTGTATGGCACTGTGTCGTGCGTACGGTGCCTGTAAACGGCCTGTCGATTTCGCGCGCCCGTTTCGCCTGCCGGCTGTCGCGGATCACAGGCCCTACTTGCGTGCGAAGCGCGCCGGCCCCTGCACCGTCCAGCCACCGCCGGCCGCATCGAGCTCGCGAAGGCACTGCGTGAGCCCGTCGTCCAGGTCGAGGGTGACGCCGAGCCGCCAATGCCCGGTGGCACCGCGCTCCACCTGCAGCACGGCGAAGCCGTTGCCGGTGCCCACGGCCGCCGTGACCATGGTGGCGCCGAAGGCACCCGGCACGGCGCCGAGCTCGACCTGGCCGTCGAGCCAGAACGCGTCGGGCCGCGCATTGACAAAGGTCCAGGGTGCATACAGGCCCGAGGACACGACCGAGATCACCTCCACCGGTCCGCCCGCCGCCTGCAGCCAGAGGCTCGACACGCTCGACATGTGGCGGTCGCCCGACAGCACCACCACGTGGCGCGCGGTGGTGTCGCGCAGCAGTTCGAGCAGCGCGCGCTGCGAGGCCGGGTAGCCGCTCCAGTCGTCCATCCCCAGGCGTTGCGCCGGGTCGCCGAAGACCGCCGCGCGCGGCATCGGGAACAGCGCCACCGGCGACACGATGAACTTGGGCAGTTCGGCGGGCGCAGCCTCGAGCCACTTCTTCAGGTCGCCCATGCCGGCCTCGGCACGGATCGCCGCCTGGTCCAGCGGCGTGGCTTGCGCGTCCGTGCGCAGCGCCCGCCGCTGTCGCGTGCTGCGCGTGTCGAGCATGTAGAACGGAAAGCCGGCCGGCGCCATGCGGTAGTCGAAGGGACGCGGGTCGCGCTGCGGGCCGATGCCCCGCACCAGCTTGTGCTGCTGCGCGACGTAGCCGTCGAGCGCGGCGCGCACGGCCGGCGTTCCACAGGGGTCGGGGCCCGGCTCCCAGTCGTCCATCACTTCGTGGTCGTCGAGCAGCGGACAGGTCGGCAGCGAGGCCATCACCTGGCGCAGCGCCTCCAGCCTGAAGGTGAGCGCATAGGCCTGGCCGACGTCGTCGCCGCCGGCCGGCACGAAGAGCCCGGCGGTCTGGTCGACATACACCTGGTCGCCGGCCAGCACCAACAGCTGCGGCTTGTGCGGCGGCGCGAGCACCTCGAGCCGCTGCGCGAGCCGCCGGTACGACGCCTGCGCGGGCACCCGGTCGACCAGGCCCGGCACGTACTGGCAACTGGCGAGCACGAAGCACAGCGAGGCCTGTGCGGGCTCGCCCTCGCGCTGCACGGCGCCCATCCATGCGGGGTCGAGGCGCACCACGGCGCGCTCGCGCTGCGCGTCGGTGGCGGCGCCAAGCGTCTTCATCACCTGGTTGCGGATGGGCTCGATGGGCTCGTCCTGCGGCTGCGCGAACAGCCCGGCCGGCAGCCGCCGGCCCAGCACCTCGAAGGGGCCGCGCGCCATGGGCAGGTCGTCGTGCGCCGTCAGCACCGCGAAGCCCTGGTAGTCGGCGAGCCGGTCGTCGAACAGGTCGATCTCCACCGCCTCCTGCAGGAGCTTTTCGCGCGTGGTCTCCAGGCCCACCATCCATTCGAAGTCGAAGCACCAGCGCCCGTCGCGGCGCCACGCGGGCACGAAGACCACGGCGCGCGCCGACACATGCGCGGGCGGCGCGCGCAGCGCCAGCCGGCAATGCAGCCGGCCCGCGTTGTCCGCCGACCGGCTCGCAAGGCCGAGCCACGGGCCGGTCCACGGCAGGCTGGCCCGCCAGTCGGGCGGCACCGGATGGCCGCGGGCGGGCTTGTGATCGAAGGCCTCGAGAAACCGCACGATGTGCGGGAACACGTCGGTGCAGGCCTTCTCGCCGATCAGCGTGTCCTGGTGGCCGTAGTCACCGAGCACCAGCAGCTGGTGCGGGGTACCTTCGCCGAGGAACAGGTCGCCCCCGGAAGGCTTCGAAGCGTCCGACGGCTCCGGCAGCTGCGGAGGTTCCCGCGGCAGGCCTTCGTCCTTGCCGAACACGCGCTTGAGCAGCCAGAAGCTCTCGTAGGAGCCGCGCCAGTCGAACACTGCGTTGCGCTGCCCGTGCAGCATGAACACCGGAAAGCCGAAGCGCTGGCCGACCTGCTCGAAGCCGACCGAGTGGCCCTGTCCGCCGGCATCGGTCAGCACCTCTTCGCGGGCGTAGTTGCCGACCTGGGCGAGGCCGCGCACCTTCACGAAGCCGTAGATCGAATCGAGCGCATCGAGCGTGTCCTTGCCGATGTTGTGCAGCCGCATGGTCTGGCCGAAGATGGCGTCGGCCCGGTGCCGCACGGCCGCGAAGCCCGGCGCCTCGCGCAGGCGCTGCGCCTCCCCGTCGTCGTCGGGGTAGGGAAAGGTCGCCAGCAGGCCGTCGACGAGCAGGCGCTTCATGCGCGTGAGCGGGGGTCGCGTGTCGAACTCGTCGATGCCGATGAACTGCTGCAGGTAGCCCGCCACATAGCCCCGGAAGCGGTTGAAGGCCGTGGCGCGCAGCAACGGCCCCACCTGCGACAGCACCACCGCGCCGATGGACGCATGCAGCCCCGGCAGGCGCAGCACCGCCACGCTGAACATGGCAGCGCCGATGCAATGGGCCACCACGTCGACCTGGATGGGCGCCGCTTCGTCGGGTGTCGCATGCGCCGCCTGCACGGTGCGCAAGGCGTCCGGAATGTCGGTCTCCGCCACCTCGTCGAACGACCAGTAGCGCCGCGGCCGGTTCGGAAAGCCGATGCTGGTGCGCAGGTCGAGCACCCAGACCTCGCGCCCGGCCGCGAGCAGGCTGTGCACCAGATTGCCGGGAATGCTCCTGTGCGCGAAGGTGGAACCGCTTGCGCCATAGCCGTGGATCAGCATCACGGGCCGCGTGCCCGCACGGCGCACCGGCGGGTGGTAGCGCGACAGCAGCCGCGGCGGCGCGCTGCCCGGGCCCGCCGCGGTGACGAGCTCGACCGGCTCGGGCCGCACGCCGTACACCTCACCCGGCAGGCGCTCCCAGTCGCGCTGCGGCGAGTCGGGCGGCGGCACGAAGTGCAGCAGGTGAACCTGCAGCACGATGCGCAGCACCCACAGCGCCAGCTCGGCCAGGTCCGCCAGCTGGTTGGGCATGTCCTGCTGGTGCTCGACGCGCAGCAGGGGTTGCAGCGTCTCGACGAAGTACGAAGGGTCCAGCACCAGCCGGCCCAGCGGCTTCGGCGCATCGGGGCCGAGCAGCTGCAGTTCGCCCTCGCTCAGCTGCCGCCACGGGTTGCCGCCTTCGACGAACGCGATGCGCTTGGTGAGCCGCAGCCGGTCGCCCTCCTTCAGCGGCGCGCCGTGCGCGACGCGCGCCACCGTCCAGTCGTACTCGATGAGGCGCACCTGCCCCAGGTGCGAGCACAGCGCCAGCAGGTCGGCCATGGCGGGGCCCTCGAAGACGGCATCGTCCTCATCGATCGCGCCGCCGGCCGATGCGGCGCGCGCGTCCAGCAGGCTTTGCACCAGCGCCAGCAGCTTCTTGCGCGCCAACCCGTGGCTGCGCAGGATGCGTTCGATGCTGTCGCTCTTCTCGCGCACGAGCATCGATGCGGTGCCGGTGCAATGCGCGACGGGCGCGTCGCCGCCCTTGCCGAAGCGCAGGACCACCACCGGCTGGGACAGCACGCGCGGCGTCGCGCGCAGGGTCGGCACGTCGAACGGCTCGAATTCGACCTCGGCGCTCAACGCGAAGGCCTGGCCGTCGATGTGCACGCGGCCCGTCATGCGTTCGCGCAGCGAGACGCGCGTGGGCGCGGGCGCGCGGGGACGGGTCAGGTCGCGCCGCAACGGGCGCTGCGACGGCGGCGGCTGCGGCGAACCGGCCAGCGCCAGGCCCCAGTCCTCGGCCAGCACGGGCACCGCGCGCTCGGCCAGCGCGGCGATGGTGAGCGAGGGGTTGGTGCCGAGCGACACCGGCACGATCGAGCCATCAAGCACCGCCAGGCCCGGCAGCAGCGACGGCACGGCAGAAGCACCCGCAGCGCCGTCGTAGACGCGGCCCCAACTGTCGACCACGCCGCGCTCGCACCGGTCGGCCATGCGGCAACCGCCCAGCGGGTGCACGGTCAGCACCGAGCCCACGTCCTCCAGCTGGCCGACCAGGTCGGCGAGGCTGCCGAACGGCGGTATCGGTTTCCACAGCGGGTTGGGCAGCACGCGCCCGCCGAGTCCACCCGCGCCATCGTGGGCCGCATGCAATGCGCGCATCTGCGCCTCGAACACGGGCAACGCGGCCACCTTCGGCCATGCCACGCGCACCTGCGCGTCGGCCAGCACGGCGCCCTCGCCGCCATGACCGACGAAGCCGATCTGGCCGGCCGCCCCGTCGTCGCCCATCATTCCGTAGACCGGCGTGCGGCGCAGCATGTCGTCGTCCACGGCCAGCGGATCGCGCCCTTCGTCCGGCGCGTGCAGGTCGAGGTCCACGTGCGCGAGCGCCTGCAGCGCGTCGGTGGTGGTCACCACCTCGGCCAGCAGGCGGCGCAGCGGCGCGGGAATGGCGAACTCCTCGATCACCAGCGGGCGCTCGCCCTGCGTCGCGCAGGTGCGCAGCAACCCGGTGATGGTCGGCCCGATGCCGCGCTGTGCCGGCGCCTCGCCTTCGGGCGCGCTGGACAGCGCTTCGTCGTTCTGCGCGGCCGCCACCGCGATCATGTCGCCGTTGGCCGAGAAGCCGCGGCCCACCGCCAGCGAGACGGGCAGGCCCGGCCCCCTGGAGCGCAACAGCAGCTCGGTGGAGCCCAGCGTGCCGGCGGCCACCACCACCCGCCGCGCGCGCACCACGTAGGGCCGGGCGTTGTCGGTGCGCGCCTTGCGCCGGTCGGTGAAGAAGAACTCGACGGCATAGCCGCCGCCTCCCGGCAGGGCCGCGATGCGGTGCGCGGTGCCGCCGGTGAACAGGCGCGCGCCCCGAGCGTGGGCCAGCGCCAGGTAGTTGGTGTCCAGCGATTTCTTGGCGCGGTGGTTGCAGCCGCTCACGCAGTCGCCGCAGCGCAGGCAGCGGTGCATCGCCACCTGGGCCGGCGTGTGCGTGCCGTCGGCGAAAGCGATGGCGACATGGGCCTTGCCGCTCGCCGCATGCAGCCGCGCGCCGGCCTTCAGCAGGGAGTCGAGCTTCGACACGCTCTCGGGGATCTGCTCCAGCGCCAGCATGGCCTCGGCCTTGCCGTAGCCTTGCGCCAGCGCGGCAAGGTCGAGGCCCCCGGGCCAGGCGCCGCACTCGAAGGCATCGGGCGTGGCGCGCTCCATCACCGCCGCATTGATGAGCGACCCACCGCCCAGCCCGTTGCCGAGCAGCGCGTTCACTTCGCCGCCCAGGCGCAGGTCGAACAGCCCCGAGGCGTTGCCGCGCGCGGGCCGGCCGTCCTGCATGCTGAAGCGCACATGCCCCGGCAGCTCGGCGAAGGTGGCCGGAAATTCGCCCGGCAGGTATTCGCTGCCGCGCTCCAACACGTAGACCTTGATCGGCACGGCGCCCGGTGCGATGCCGGGCGCCGTGTCCAGCGACAGCGCGCCCGCCAGCCGTGCCGCCGCCACCGCGCCGCCGTAGCCGCTGCCGATGACCAGCACATCGCAGTGCAGCGCGTCGGGCGGCGCCGCGGCGATCTCGCGCACCAGCACCTCGGCGCCCTGCGAGAGCAGGCGGTCGCCGGGGGCATCGTCATCGTCGCAGCCACCGTCGTTCATGTTCGGCTCCTCGCGGAATGGATCGCGGATTCAGGAATGCCCGATGGCTGCGGCCAGCGCGCGGCCGAGCGTCTGGTCGTCGACAGGTTTGCGCAGCAGCGGCAGCGCCTGCCGCCGCGCCGCTTCGACCACCGCCGGGTCGGTGTCGGCCGTGACCATGACGATGGGCAGCGCAGGCTGTGCGGAGCGCTGCGCGCGCAGGCGCCCGGCGGCATCGAAGCCCGAGACGCCGCCGCCGAGCCGGCAGTCGAGCACCACCGCATCGGGCTCGTCGACCTGCGCCAGCGCCTCGTCGAGCGTGGCGGCGGACAGCACGCGGCAGCCCATCGCGCCCAGCGCGTTGAGGTAGGCGCCGCGCACCATCGGATCGTCCTCCAGCACCAGCACGCAGCGCCCGGCCAGGCTCCACGTCGCGTCGGCGCCCTCACCCCCGCAGCCGTCGGCACCGACAGGCGCGGCGCGCGGCAGCCGCAGGCGGAAGCAGGCACCCGCGCCGAGGCTGGACTCGAGCTCGACCGGCACGCCCAGCAGCTCGGCCATCCGCCGCACGATGCCCAGGCCCAGGCCATGCCCTGCGGCAGGCGCGGTGCCGGAGCCCGTTGCCTGGAGTTGCACCAGGTCCTCGAACACGAGCCGGTGGTTCTCGGGGGCGATGCCGGGGCCGCTGTCCTGCACGGTCAGCTCGACCCCGGCATCCGATGCATCCAATGGGTCCTGCGTACGGACCCGCACCTCGACCTGCCCGCCCGCGGGCGAGAACTTGATCGCGTTGTCCACGAGGTTGGCCAGCATGCGGCGCAGCAGGTCGGGGTCGGTGCGCACCGCCAGGCCGGGCGGGCAGGCGGTGTGCAGCGCGACCCGGCGCGCCGCCGCCGCGGCGCCGAAGCTGGCCATCACGGCGGTCAGCAGCCGGTCGATCTGCACGCGCTGCGGCTGGGCCACCACCACGCCGGCATCGAGTTTCGAGACGTCGAGCAGCGCGTCGAGCATGGCGCGCAGCTGCTCCAGGCTGCTGTCCACCACCTCGACGATCGCGCGCGCATCGGGCGCCATCGCCACGTGGCGCAGCGCCCCCACGTTGAGCGCCATCGCCTGCAAGGGTTGGCGCAGGTCGTGGCTGGCGCCGGCCAGGAAGCGGCTCTTGTCGTTGTTGGCGCGCACCGCCTGGTCGCGCGCGATGGCCAGCTGCGCGCGCTCGAACTCCAGCGAGG
The DNA here is from genome assembly GCF_058797695.1 of Variovorax sp. GW823-FHT02B07. Classification (NCBI taxonomy): domain Bacteria; kingdom Pseudomonadati; phylum Pseudomonadota; class Betaproteobacteria; order Burkholderiales; family Comamonadaceae; genus Variovorax; species Variovorax sp. GW823-FHT02B07. The sequence goes on along the minus strand of NZ_JBXAJX010000001.1, from coordinate 407,727 downwards.
TGGCCAGCGCCTGGTTCTCGGCGCGGATGCCGAACGACTCCTCGAAGGTCTGCAGGTTGCGCCGGGCAAAGCGCGTCTGCACGCCGAAGAACATCAGCACCAGCGCGGCCACGCCCCCGCCGAGCCAACCGCCGGCCACCAGCCACATGGCGGCCGTGGGCACGAAGAGCAGCCCTGCGTAGGCCAGGAAGGCGGGCATCACGGTCGCGCTGGTGGACACGGCGCCCGCGCCCCAGGACACCAGGATCATCGTGAGGACCGCGTCCAGCGTCGGGTCGAGCCGGGCCATGAACAGCGCCGCGGAGCCATTGCAGGCGCCGATCAGCACGTTCCAATGCACCGTGGCACGCAGCCGCGCGGCGATGGGGCGGACGCGGTCGGCAGCCATGCGCGCGAGCGCGGCGGCGCGCCACTCGCGGCTGGCGATCACCGCCGCGAACCAGCCAAGCACCCAGGGCGTCGGCACGTCGCGCCAGACGATGGCCGCGACGACGACGGCGGTGAGCAGGATCTGCCATCGCAACCCCACGGCCTGCTCGGCGACCACCTGCAGGCGCCGCTCGTCCAGTTCGTCCAGCGCGGCCGGCATGCTCACGCCGCCTCGAGCGCCCACGCCGCCTGCGCGTCGAAGACGCGGCACATGGCATCGGTGCGGTTGCGCGCGCCGAGCGCCCGGTAGACCATCGACAGGTGCACCTTCACGGTGCCCTCGGCAATCAGCAGCTGGCGCGCGATCAGCTTGACCGGCATGCCCCGCATCGCCAGCGCCAGCACCTCGCGCTGGCGCGGCGACAGCTCGACGCGCAGGAAGCCGGCGAGGTCCTCGCGCGGCAGCTCGTCGGGGTCGCGCGCGCGGGTCACGTCGTCGGCCAGCACGAACTCGGCCGGCAGGTAGATCTTGTGGCGCAGCACCACGCGCAGGGCGGCCTCCATGTCCTCGAGCCGGTACGACTTGGGAATGAAGCCGGCCGCGCCGGCCTCGATGACCTCGCGCACGCGCTGCGGCGAGCTTTCCGCCGACTGCATGCACACGGGCGTGGCCTCGAAGTGCGCCTTCACGGCCTTGAGCGCCGCCAGCCCGGACAGCTGGGGCAGGTGGTAGTCGAGCAGCAGCAGGTCGATGCCGGTGGGGTCGCGCTGGCAGGCCTGCTCGGCGTCCCGCACGGCGTCGAAATGGAAGGGACGGCCGGGTTCGATCTCGGCGGCCATGCGCTCCAGCAGGAGGCGCGTGCCGTTCCAGACGATCTCGTGGTCATCGACCAGCAGAACCTTCATACAGGCCTCTCGTCTACGGTGACCCTCCCCGTCCTGAATGCAGATTAGCGCAAAGCCCCCCAAGAAGCGAGCGTGCGCACCTACACCAAAGGCCTAGTCGGATGGCCACGCCGGGGACTAGGCGCTGCGCGCAATGGTTGCGGCGGGCGCCGCGCGGAAAACTGGCTGCATCGATCGCCACTTCGCATCCGATGCACCGAGGTCCGCCATGAACACCCCTCAATCTCTTGCCGCGCTGCGTGCCGCATGGGAGCCCCTTGCGTGCCGCTTGTGCATCCTGGCGCTGCAGCATGCGGCGCTCGCCCGCTGGCTGTGCGCCGCGGCCATGCTCGCCGTCTCGCTGCTCGCGGGCTGCGCTGCATTGCCCAACGAGGTACCCCGTGTCGCGTCGCACGCGCGCACCGACCTCGGGAACAGCCCCCTGGCACGCATCGCCGCCGCGTCGCTGCCGGCTGCGGACAGCGCGATGTCCGCAATGCCCGATGTATCCGGCGTGCGCCTGCTACCGGGCGGCGACCAGGCCTTCGACGCACGCATCGCACTCGCGCAGGCCGCACGGCACACCCTCGACGCGCAGTACTACGTCGTGGCCCAGGACAGCGCGGGGCGGCAGTTCCTGCGCGAGCTGCGCGACGCGGCGCAGCGCGGCGTGCGCGTGCGCCTGCTGGTCGACGACCTGTACACGGGCGGAGACGACGAGATGCTGGCCGGGCTGGCCGCGCACGCCAACGTGGAGGTGCGCGTCTTCAACCCGCTGCCGGTGCGCAGCGGCGGCCTGCGCACGCGCGTGCTGCTGTCGCTGCACGAGATCGGCCGCGTGAACCGGCGCATGCACAACAAGCTCTTCATTGCCGACAACAGCTTCGCCATCACCGGCGGACGCAACATCGCCGACGAGTACTTCGGGCGCAGCAAGCCGGCGAACTTCATCGACATGGACGCGCTGCTGGCCGGGCCGGCGGTGCACGCGCTGTCGGCGAGCTTCGACGCCTTCTGGAACGGACCGTTGTCGTATCCCTTCGAAGCCATCGCGACCGCCAGCGCCCCGGCAGCGGCCTCTGCGCGCGAACGCTTCGCCGCGCTGGTGCGCGACCTCGACCGCTTCATGCCTCCCGCCGACGAACCCGATGCGCTCGGACGCGGCCCGGTCGGCGCGCAGCTGGCGCAGGGGCGCGTCGCGCTGGTGCCTGCGCAGGTGCGCGTGGTTGCGGACGCGGCGGTGCAAGGCCGCTTCGCTGATGATGCCGGCGACAACGTCGACGAGACCGCTGAGCCGCAAGGCCGCGAGGGCGCGGTCATGGCCGCGAACCTTGACCTCTTCCGGACCGCGCGCTCGGAGGTGCTCGTCGTCTCGCCCTACTTCGTGCCCATGCCCCGCATGATCGAGGCGCTGAGCCATGCGAGCCGCGAGGGCGCGCGCGTGTCGGTGATGACCAATTCGCTCGCCACCACCGACGAACCGCTGGTGCACTATGGCTACGCGCGCTACCGCAGCGCCCTCTTGCAGATGGGCGCCATGCTGTACGAGCTGATGCCGGCCAGCGAAGCGCATCCGGCCTGGAGCGACGCCGAAAGCGGCCGCGGCTCGCTCGGTCGCCTGCACGCCAAGCTGGCGGTGGTCGACCGGCGCTGGTTCTATGTGGGGTCGATGAACATGGACCGGCGCTCGGCGCACTGCAACACCGAACTGGGCCTGATCGTCGACAGCCCCGCGCTGGCCAGCGAACTGGCCGACCTGATCCAGCGCGTGCGCATGCCCGCGAGCTTCACCGTGAGCGAGGTACCTCTGCGAGGCGGCCTGCAATGGAGCTTCCTGCGCGACGGACGTCGCTGGGTGCTTAACCGGGAGCCCGAATCGAACTGGGCCCAACGACTGCGCTGGTCCGTGCTGTCGCTGGTGGTGGACGAAGATTTTCTGTAACCCGGCTTACGCAAACTGCCACATGACACTCATCGAAAGAGCGGCACTTCCGGGCAAGAAATAGATCACTGCAAGCGTGGCCCAGGACTACCATTCCATCGTTCACGTGCGGTTCGGCACGAGACTGCCGCGGACTGTTTGCTCACTCGTGTCGCAAGGAGAGTCGCGATGGCAAGCCCGATGAACGTCAACAAGCTTCAGACGAAATCCCATGACGAACCGGATGAGGTTCGGGAGCCCGAGAAGACCCGGGTCGAAGTGGTCCGCCTCGAGGGCTACACGCTCGGACGCTTCAAGTTCGAGCCCGGGTGGCGCTGGTCGAAGTGCATCAAGCCGGTCGTGGGCACGGACAGTTGCCAGGTGGCTCACGTCGGGTACGCGGTCTCCGGCCGGGTCACCGTGCAAATGGATGACGGCTCGCAGACCGTCATCGAGGAAGGCATGTCGTACACCATTCCGCCGGGCCACGACGCATGGGTCGAAGGCAACGCGCCGTTCGTCGGGCTGGAGATGATGAGCGCGGAGGAATTCGCAAAGCCCCAAAGCTGAGCCGGGGTGAGAGGCCTCGGGAAGAGACTTCTTCGGGATGGTCGAACGGGGCGTGGCACCCGCGACCGTCCGGCTCACGCGCCCGGGTCTGCGGATTGCCTGGGCGGCGAGCCGGGCGCCGGGAGCGTTTCAGCCCTTTCGCATGGTGATCGCATGAAAAGGGCAAGTCACTGCGCAGTCGCTGCAACCCGTGCACCGATCCGCGCCTTGAAGCGTCGACAACTTCTTCCATTGCTCGACTTCGAGACTGAGAAGGTGAAGGTCGCACGCGGCGACGCACCAGCCGCAGCCCGTGCAACGCGCGGCGTCGACAACGGGCAGCCAACCGGGTCGGTGCGGGCGGCGAGGCTGATGTACGTCCATCTGTGATTCCAACGAGCCGTATCGGTCCGGAAGGTAGCATGCTGCTGGCTCCAGTCGGCCACGACCGGACATTCACTATGAATATTCAGCGTTCGGTTTTCTACCTTAGGCATTTTCAGCGCAAAACAGCCGGTACGATCTAGAGATCGATCCGCGCTGGCAGCGTTCGCGAGAACTCACCGATTTCTGAGGTCAGTACCATGACTTACGGCATCCACCCTTCAGCGGTCCTGCGGGAATACTTCGAGGCGAAGCCGTATCAAGGCGCGGCGCCGGCTTCGGCACGCTTCCTCTTCTTCGGCATTGATGCGAACTTCGATCACGAGGTCGAAAGCTCGGAAGCTTTTCCTGATATCTGCGCATATCTGAAGGACGGCGTGAGGTTCTGGAAGGCGAACAGGCAGCACCATCACCCATTTCTGCTTCCCTACTACCGTGGAAGCGGTCGTCCCTACCATGAACGATTTGCCCGTATCGGGTTCGGCTACGAGCACGCGGACCAAGTGTCGTTTGTCGAGCTTCTGCACTTGCCGACATTCGGCGCAGGATGTCCTGCGGCAGCACAGCTGAAGTCGGCCCATCTCTCTTTGCTTGAGGAATGGGTTGAAGATGGATCTGCGAGGTACATATTCATCCCCAAGACTGTGCTGTCGATGCTGCAGCGTTCAAAGCGATTTCGCTGGCTTCCGTCCAAACCTATCAAGCACCTCGGCTCACTACCAGTGCTTAGTGATTCCAGTCACAAGACAATCTTCGCGCCGTTTCACTTCTCATACCGGTACGCCTCGAAAGAGGAACGAGACCGTCAGCTCTCAGACATCGGTGCACTGATCGACACAGCGTAGCCACCACACGAACAGAGGAAGTTCGAGAGAACGCTCAAACAGGATGTCCGCTGTAGGCCGCTCAGTAACCTTGACGAAGTTCAGGTTCTCTTGATGCCGAAGGACGGCATCGGGCCTTTCGCGACAGTATCTCGACCGACTACAGTCGGCCAGAGCTAGACATACACGCCCTGAGCCCAATAATGAATACCGTCTTTATCGTTCAGCACGTCCACCTGCTTTTGCCGCAGGAAGATGAGGACGTAAAACTGATCGGAGCCTATCGGTCGCTCCAAAGCGCCCATGCAGCCATTAAGCGGATGGCGAGTGCTCCGGGATTTCGAGATCATCCCAACGTCGTCGACTCAACCTACATCGGTGTTGGCGCAGGCGAAGGTTTCCACATCAGCGAGTACCGGCTCGATGAGGACAACTGGACCTCTGGCTATGTAACTCAGACCAATTGAGCCACCGGGAGCCGGCAATCCGCCTTTTTTCTCGCCGGCACGATTCGGCCAAGAGCGGGCATCTAAGTGTGTTAGTCCGTTTGGGTCGCAAACCCACTAAAACAGGTCGGATCCACCGCGAGATTTCACTCGGACTTCATCAAGCTCGAACCCACCCGCGATAGCCTGCGGCAGCAATGTCGCTTTTCGTACGTAGGCTCAAACCAAATGGCACAAGCTCGGCAAGTTGAGGGCAACCGAACGCCGATCTTGGCACGCCTGCTGGAGCTCCTTTGCGTGGCGATCTCTTGGTTCGCTCTGATCCTCGCGGCACCGATTTCTTTTATCGCGTGTTTTGATGCCACGCACCTGACGCATCGAATCAGCCCCTCCGAGCAAGATCACATCGAAATCGTGTCCCGTTACGCACGGACTTTCATCGATCAGAACAAAAGGCTCCCGGACCACGACGAGTATCGAAATTGGGTGGTCGCCACTGACAAACAGCAAGGGACGCATCTCGATGGGCTCGGGTACTCCTTGCACACGGAATGCGCGAAAGAGGTCGGGGACTTCTGTGTGGGCTTCTTGGCCGACGATGTCTGGGTGACCTACAGGTCAGGGCAGGCAAGCCTTGCGGAGGTGGCGATCGATGGCCGTCTGGGCGAGGCATGGCTCGAAGGAGTTGGCTTTGCGGGACTGCTGGCCATCGCCGTCTTCTTCAGGCGGGCAGCCAGTGTCAGGCGGACGTCCCCGCAAATTGAATGACTTCTTCAGAGATGCTATGTCTCTTGTGGGCCCTTTGCGCGAGTCGCACGCGAGGCTACAGTCGGCCAAAAGGTGACGGCCCCGTATTGCAGAAGCGGCCATCCAACGTTCGACATTAGCGGCGGGGAAAGCGGCGCAAAACGGACCTTTGCACGTCCGCTCGACGGAAGGGCTAGGTCACATACGTAGACAGAGCCTCTTGCCCGGTGTGGCCGCGAGCCTTGCCGGCGTTCAAGTGCGGTTGCAGATAGCTGCGCAGAACGGACTCCAGCCGAATCGCAGTTTGCTTCGATCTTACTCCGACGAGCACCAGCCGCAGCGACAAGCCAAGGGCGTGAGCATCGGTGTATTCGGCGATTGAACACACCACCATGATGCGCTTGGGTAGTGTGTTGAACCAGGCATCTTTCCGTTGGTCGAAGTGCGACGGCACTCGCTCAATAAAGCTGCGGCTCGTGGACTTGCCGACATACCAAAGTACATCCTGATCATCGAAGTAAAAGTAGAGCCCGTTGGGGTGGTCGGCCATCGAGCAGAGCTCGGATAGCTGGACGGTTCCGACGACCTTCTTCGGCATGGATCGCAGATGTGCGGCAAAGGCCTCGAGCGTGGAACCCAAATGGTCCTCGAAGGCGACGAAATACTCAGGGTGTGCCATAGGGGTCCTCACATTTGGCGTGAAAGGCAGGCCCCAGTACCCTGCGTTCGCTTGATGGAAGTGATATCCCGCATTGGAGACGCGCCAAAGCAGGCCTGCGCTCGCCGTCACACGATTTGAAGATGTGCTTCCATCCGCACATGAATCTGGGGCGCATGATGGCGACCTAGTTGCCCTGCAACTTCCAAATCTAGCGCCGGCCACCAAGCTCCGTGATCAGGTCTTCAACGCCTCCATAGATCGGCTCCAGAGGGTGATCTCGGCAGTACTTGTCCAGGTACGCCAACACCTTTGTAGGGGCGAGGGTCTTGTTCGGTGTCTGTACCCGCGCCACGTTGTTGAAAGCACTGATGAAGCCCCACGACCACTGAACAACGCCGTCTTCATAGATGACGTTCTTGTTTCTTCGCCATGCGATGTGCTTATCGCAGCCTTCGGCACCAAGACCGTGGAAATAAACCAATTCATCTTTGGCGACAGCGGCCAACGATGTCGTTGCGCAAGCGATGAGAACCGCAAGGATGGGGAGTCGCATTCTTCCTCCAGGATTTTTCGACCCACCATTGTCTTTCGACTCGGACCGGTCTCAACCCGAAGTCTTGAACTCCCAGACACCTCTGAATTGCCTGCTGCAAGATATCTCACTGGCGCATGGACTACTGTCGGCAAGAGCGCTGTGCGATGGCGGTAGACGCGTCTATAGGAAAACGAGAGCGAGTACCTACTCAACATTCCCGGCAACGCACGCTAGTCTTACTGTGTCACAGGAGTAGTCTCGCGCTTGTTCTTCCGCAGCAGGGACACTACCCGGGCCGCGTGATCGGCTGGTAGCTCAGCCGAACATCAGCACCCCGCCCCCCCGCAAGAGCCTAGCGAACTCCTCCATACGGCTTGCGCAATCGACGAGCCCATAGCCGTTGTTGGAGTCAGGAATTTCCATAGGAAACTTTTCGGTCAATCTGAGCTGCCTGCAACCGTCCGGTTGTCGCCGGGTGTTGCCTCAGATCGAGACCATCTTGGCGCACCCACCACCAAGATTTCGCCCTCCCCAATTCAGAACCACACATCCGCGTGTCCGGCAGCCCCACAGAATTTAGTGGGAATCGACCCTCTTTTCAGGCCAATGAATGGCATCTGCCGGTTCTACGAACAGCGGCTCGGCGGCTCGGGTTCAGAAAGGAGTTTCACGTCGGCACTTACCCGCTCGGTAGGCATGGAGCATCAACCGCCCCGCGCGGAACGACCGCTTTGCGGCAGAGCGCATGTCTGCTATGGGCCCGATACGGCCATTCCCGGCCCCAGCTCTTCGCGAAGAATCCGTCATTCAACCCGCCATCATCTGCATCGACCTGCACCACAGCGCCACGAACGCGACCTGCCGACATCTGCGACGAAGCGCTGCGCAACCATTGCTGCGTGCGTGCAACGCCCCTGTTGCCGGATCGCCATCGCGGTGTTAGCCTGCGCTCCCCCCAAAGATCAACCATCGCGTTGCGGCCAACACCGACCGCATGAGAGCCCCATGAAGCAGTTCCTGACCACGCAAGATGCATCGATGACCCGCGCAGCCGCGGTGATTTCGCTGCGCGCCTTTTTTGCCGAATTGCGTTCCTAGAGCCTTTCCACCTGGAGGCTCGGCCTCCTGAGTTTCACAAGACCCGGTAGGCCTCAAGCCACCGGGTTTTTTGTTTTCCGCTTGCCCACTTGGAGATCTGGACATGAGCCCCGAACGAGAGCTTCTTTCTTCCGCCGCACGCGCTGCCGGCGCAGTGCTGTGCGTCGACTCCGTGGAGTGGTTCGTGTAGAGCCTTCAGGCCCTCGTGCGCCTGGAGGTCCATCCTTCAGGCAAGAAAAAAAGCCTGTCGAGTGGTCCACCCCGGCAGGCTTTTCTTTTGCCCGCTTGGCGGGCACCGCGAGTTTGGTGCGCGCGCACCGACAACCCGTCGACCGTTTCGCCTGGCCAGCGAATCGCGTCGGTTTTTCAATCTCAAACTGGAGAGAAACATGATGAACAACAAGGTTCATGTGAATGTCGGAACCATCGGTCACGTCGACCATGGCAAGACGACGCTGACGGCTGCTCTGACCTTCGTGCAGGCCGCGCGCTTTGGCGGCGATGCGCTGTCCTATGGACAGATCGACAACGCAAAGGAAGAGCGCGAGCGCGGCATCACGATCAATACCTCGCACGTCGAGTACGAGTCGGACGTCCGTCACTACGCACACATCGACTGCCCCGGGCATGCCGACTACATCAAGAACATGATCACCGGCGCCTCGCAGATGGACGGCGCGATCCTGCTGGTGGACGGCACCGAAGGCGCCGCGCGGCAGACCATCGAGCATGTGCTGCTGGCGCGCCAGGTGAACGTCGGCCACATGGTGGTGTTCGTGAACAAGATGGACCTCGTTGCCGCAAGTGACCGTGCGGAGATCGAGCAGCTGATCGAAATGGAGATCGGCGCGCTGCTGGCCGCGCACGGTTACCACGATGCCCGCTTCGTGTTCGGCAGCGCGCTGAAGGCCCTGGCCGCCGCCGAACGCGGCGATCTCGAAGGCCCGGACGTGCAATGCATCGTCGAACTCGTGGACGCGCTGGACGCGTGCATTCCTGATCCGGTGCGCGACTACGACGCGCCGTTCATGATGCCTGTCGAAGGCGTGCACACCATCGCGGGCCGCGGCACCGTGGTCAGCGGCCGTGTGGAGCGCGGCGTGATCCGCGTGGGTGACAGCCTGGAGATCGTCGGGCTCAGCGCGGACGGCGACGAGCAGGTGGTCGTCACCGGCGTGCAGTCCTTCCACAAGGACGTCGCCGAGGCGCGGGCCGGCATGAACGTTGGCCTGCTGCTGCGCGGGGTCAAGCGCGACGCTGTCGTGCGAGGCCAGGTGGTCGTGAAGCCCGGTGCACTGAAGCCGTACCGGACGGGGCGCGCACAGATTTTCGTCCTCAGCAAGGACGAAGGTGGTCGCCATACCCCGTTCGGCTCGGGCTACCAGCCGCAGTTCTTCTTCGGCACGACCGACGTGACGGGTGTCATTCGCGTCGACACCGAGACCGGCATGGTCGAGCCGGGCGCACAGGCGCAGATCAGCTTCGAGCTGAACAAGCCCGTGGCCATCGAGAACGGCATGCGGTTCGCCATGCGCGAAGGCGGCAAGACCATCGGCGCAGGCATCGTGACCGAGGTGCTCGGCTGAAAGGCTGATGCGCCATTTGCCCCTGTGGCCCGATTGCCGGGCGGCAGGGGCTTTTTTTTGAGCCTCAACCGAGCTGCTCGGCAAGCCCGACGATGATGCCCTCAGGCCCCCGGATGTAGGCGAGCCGGTACGACTTCTCGTACTGCATCTGGCCGATGAGTTCTGCGCCATGGGCTTGCATCCGCGCAACGACCGCATCGATGCCATCGACGGCAAACATGATGCGGCGAAGACCCAGGGTGTTCACTGGCGCATTCACAGGCCCGAACCTGACCGCATCCGGCGTGTGGAACTTGTCCAGTTCGATTCCCTGCCCATCGGGCGTTCGCAGCATGGCGAGGGTGGCCCGGACGTCCCCCAGCCCGATGAGGCTGCCGACAGCAGGCCCTTCCACCGTGGTCTGGCCCTCGAGCTTCAGGCCCAGCTCGATAAAGAACGCCTTCACCGCTTCCAGATCGTCGACAACGATCAGGATGTTGTCCATTCGCTTGAGTGTCATGTCCTTCGGCTCCTCTTTCAACGGTGTTGCAAGGTCTACACTGCGTCTCCGCTTTTGCAGGAGACGACCCCATGCCTCGATTGCTTGTGCGCAGCTTCGGTGTTTCGCTCGACGGCTTCGCGGCTGGCCCGGACCAGAGTCTGGCGCATCCGCTGGGCGTTCGCGGCCCCGAACTCATGGACTGGTTCATGCCCACGCGCGTCTGGCAGCAGATGCTTCAGACAGGCAAGGCCGATGGCGAGACCGGCATCGACAACGAGATGGCCGAGCAAGGCTTCGCCGATATGGGGGCCTGGATCCTCGGGCGCAACATGTTCGGGCCGGTGCGCGGTCCCTGGCCCGACGAGAGTTGGAAAGGCTGGTGGGGCGACGAGCCTCCCTACCACGTGCCGGTCTTCGTGCTGACCCACCATGCCCGCGCACCACTGACGATGCAGGGCGGCACCACCTTCCACTTCGTCACCGGCGGCATCCACGATGCACTGGCGCAGGCACGGGCCGCCGCGGGTGGGCGTGACGTGCGGGTGGGCGGTGGCGTGGCCACCGTGCGCGAATACCTGAAGGCCGGCCTGATCGACGAACTGCACCTGGCCTTGCGGCCGGTGCTGCTGGGCCAGGGGGAAGCGCTGTTCGCAGGCCTGGATCTGCCAGCGCTGGGCTACCGCTGCGAACGGCAGGTGGCGGGCGAGCGCGCCATGCATGTGTTCCTGCGTCGCTCCGAATGAACCCGCGCCCTACGGCATCCCTCGCGCCAGCAGATGGTCCACCAACCGACGCTGCGGAAAACTCAACGCCTCCTGCCGCGTACACAGGTACATCCGTCGTGACGCCCACGCGTCGGTGAGGTTGATGAAGCGCAGCTTCATCTCCTTGCGGTAGGTCACCGCCGCGCCCTCGGGCAGGATGCCCACGCCCATTCCCGCTTCGATCATCCGGCACACGGCCTCGAAGCTCTTCACGCGCACGCGCAGCCGCAGCACCTTGCGTGCGCTCATCGCGGCGTCTTCCATGGTGCGGGAGATGGCCGAGTCGTCTTCGAGCCCCACGAAGTCGAAGTCGAGCAGTTCTTCGAACGACACCTCGCGCCCACGCCACGGGTGCTTCTGGCGCACGATGGCCACGAGCCGGTCGGTGCGGTACGGAATGAAGTGCAGCGCCGGGTCGACCGCCTCGCTGGTGATCACGCCCACGTCGGCCTGGCGGTCGCGAATCGCCTGCACGATGTAGACGCTGCGGTGCTCTTCCACGCTCACGCGGATCTCGGGGTAGCGCAGGCGAAAGCTGGCCACATCGTCGGGCAGGAACTGGCCCATGGCCGACGCGTTGGCATGCAGCCGCACGCGGCCGGTGGCGCCCTGCGCGTAGTCCGACAGGTCGGCGCGCATGCGGTCCACGTCGCGCAGGATCTGGCGCGCGTGCATCGCCAGCGACTCGCCCGCGCCCGTGGGCGTGACGCCCTTCGAGGTGCGGTTGAGCAGCCCCACGCCGAGCTGGCTCTCGAGGATGGCCAGGCGCCGGCTCGCGGCCGACAGCACCATGTGGCTCTCGGCGGCCGCCTTGGACAGGCTGCCGTGCTCAATGGCGCGCAGGAACAGCGCCAGCGAATCCAGGTCGGGTCTCATCGGGTCCTCGGTCGATCGGGCGGACATTGTCGGGCCTGCGCGGTTGCGGACGCGCAGCCGAAGGCCTTTCGGCGAATCGACTGCGGCGGCGATGGTTCTTCCGGAATGCGGGTTTCCCCGTCGAAACGAAGAAGCACTTTCGGGCCGGGGTGCGAAAGAATCGTCGCTGTCTCGGCGGCAACCCCGGCGAGGCGTTTCGCGGGCCGGCCCTCTACCGGGGCCACGCCCGCATTCCACGAGTCCTACCCGGAGTCTTTTCTCTCATGGCAACCCACGAACTCGCCAGCGTTGCGCTGGACGACAAATACACGGCCACCGAAGGCCGGATCTACCTGAGCGGCATCCAGGCGCTGGTGCGCCTCATGCTCGTGCAGAAATGGCGCGACCAGCAGGCCGGCCTGAACACCGCGGGCTTTGTCTCGGGCTACCGCGGCTCGCCGCTCGGTGGCCTGGACGAAGCGCTGTGGAAAGCCCAGCCGCAGCTCGAAGCCAACGCCGTCAAGTTCCTGCCCGGCGTGAACGAAGAGCTGGCCGCCACCGCCGTGTGGGGCACGCAGCAGGTGCACCTGACCGGCGAGAGCGCGGTCGATGGCGTGTTCGCCATGTGGTACGGCAAGGCGCCCGGTGTGGACCGCTGCGGCGACGTGTTCAAGCACATGAGCCACGCGGGCACCTCGCCGAAGGGCGGCATCCTGCTGGTGGCGGGCGACGACCACGGCGCGTCGTCGTCCACCCTGCCCAACCAGAGCGACCACCTGTTCGCGGCCTCGATGATCCCCATGCTCTACCCGCAGAGCGTGGAGGAATACATCGAGCTGGGCCTGCACGGCTTTGCGATGTCGCGCTTTGCCGGACTGCCGGTCGGCTTCAAGGCGCTGGCCGACACGGTGGAGTCGTCGGGCTCCATTGCCGCCGGCGCGCTCGACGTGCACACGCGGCTGCCGAAAGACTTCGTGTTCCCGCCCGGCGGCGTGCATGCGCGGCTGTCGACCGACACGCTCGGCGTGCAGGCGCGCAAGCAGGAGGCGCTGATGCAGGACTACAAGATCTACGCCGCCATCGCCTACGCGCGCGAGAACCGCCTGAACCGCGTGACCATCGACTCGCCCCAGGCGCGGCTGGGCATCGTGGCCTCGGGCAAGTCGTACCGCGACGTGCTCGAAGCGCTGGAAGAACTGGGCATCGACGCCGACGAGGCCGCGCGCATCGGTATTCGGCTGTTCAAGGTGTCGATGCCCTGGCCGCTGGAGCCCGATTCGATCCGCGAGTTTGCCGACGGGCTCGAAGAAATCCTGGTGGTCGAAGAGAAGCGCCAGATCGTCGAGTACCAGCTCAAGGAGCACCTGTACAACTGGCGCGAGAACGTGCGCCCGCGCATCATCGGCAAGTTCGACGAGCAGGGCGAATGGGGCGCGCACCCGCGCGGCCAGTGGCTGCTGCCGGCCACGGCCGATTTCTCGGTGGCGCAGATCGCGCGCGTCATCGCCGGGCGCGTGGCGCGCTTTCACACCAGCGACCGCATCCGCATGCGGCTGGCGATCCTCGACGCGAAAGACGTGGTGCTCGGCAAGGCCGTGGCCACGCCCTCGCGACCGGCCTGGTACTGCGCGGGCTGCCCGCACAACACCTCGACCAAGGTGCCCGAAGGCAGCCTGGCGCTCGCGGGCATCGGCTGCCACGTGATGGCCACGGCCATCTACCCCGAGCACAACCGCACCACCACGCACATGGGCGGCGAAGGCGCGCCGTGGCTGGGGCAGGCGTGGTTCTCCAAGCGCAAGCACGTGTTCGCGAACCTCGGCGATGGCACCTACTACCACTCGGGTTCGCTCGCCATCCGCGCGGCCGTGGCGGCGGGCGTGAACCTCACCTACAAGATCCTCTACAACGACGCGGTCGCGATGACGGGCGGCCAGCCGGTCGACGGGCCGATCACCGTGCCGCGCATCGCGCACCAGGTGGCGGCCGAAGGCGTGAAGCGCATTGCGCTGGTGGCCGAGGACCCGACACGCTGGGCCGACCGCAGCCTGCTGCCACCCGACCGCGACGGCCTCTTTGCGCTGAGCGTGCACCACCGCAATGACATGGACGCGGTGCAGCGCGAGCTGCGCGGCTTCGAGGGCGTGTCGGTGCTGATCTACGACCAGGTGTGCGCGGCGGAGAAGCGCCGCCGCCGCAAGAAGGGCGAATTTCCGCCCGCCGCGCGTCGCGTGTTCATCAACGACGCGGTGTGCGAAGGCTGCGGCGACTGCGGCGAGCAATCGAACTGCACCGCCCTGCTGCCGAAGCCAACCGACCTGGGCCTGAAGCGCAGCGTGGACCAGAGCGCGTGCAACGCCGACGAGTCGTGCATCAAGGGTTTCTGCCCGAGCTTCGTGACGGTCGAAGGCGTGAAGCCGCGCAAGCACGCACCCGTGGCCGTGAAGGCCGCCGAAGAACCCGCCCTGCCCGCGCCGGTGCCGCTCGCGCTCGAAGGCATGCACAACATCCTCATCACCGGCATCGGCGGCACAGGCGTGATCACCATCGGCGCGCTGATCGGCATGGCGGCGCACCTCGAGGGCAAGGGCGTGAGCGTGCTCGACATGACGGGCATGTCGCAGAAGAACGGCTCGGTCACGTCGCACGTGCGCATCGCGCGCGACGCGGCGCAGCTGAAGGCGCAGCGCATTCCCACCGGCGAGGCCGACCTGATCCTGGGCTGCGACATGCTCACGGCCGGCGCGCCCGACGCCATCGCGCGCATGCGGCCGGGCCGCACCTACGCGCTGGTCAACACCTTCGAGCAGCCGACGGGGCACTTCGCGCAGCAGCCCGAGTGGCAGTTCCCGGCCGCGCAGGTGCGTGCGCTCATCGAGGAATCGGTGGAAGGCCGCGCCGACTTCATCGACGCGACGCAGCTGGCCACGCGCCTCATGGGCGACGCCATCGCGGCCAACCTGTTCCTGCTGGGCTTCGCGTTCCAGAAGGGGTTCGTGCCGCTGTCGGCGCAGGCGCTCGACAAGGCCATCGAGATCAACGGCGTGGCCGTGAAGGCCAACCAGGCCGCGTTCCGCTGGGGCCGCAAGGCGGCGCTCGACCTCGCGGCCGTCACGCGCCAGGCTGCGCCGGCGCAGGTGGTGTCACTGCAGAAGCCCCAGAGCTTCGAAGCGCTGGTGGCGGACCGCACCGCGTTCCTGACCGCGTACCAAAACGCGGCCTACGCACGCGGCTACGCAGACCTCGTCGAACGCGTGCGCGACGCGGAGCAACGCACGCGCGGCAGCACGGTGCTCGCCAAAGCCGTGGCTTCGGGCCTGTTCAAGCTCATGGCCTACAAGGACGAGTACGAGGTGGCGCGCCTGTATGCCGACCCGCGCTTCATGGAAAAGCTCGGCGAGCAGTTCGAAGGCAAGCCGGTGCTGCGCTTTCACCTCGCACCGCCGGTGCTGGGCCGGCGCGACGCCGAAGGCCGCGCGCTGAAGACCAGCTTCGGCCCGTGGATGCTCGGCGCCTTCCGCGTGCTCGCGAAGCTGCGCGGCCTGCGCGGCACGGCGCTCGATCCGTTCGGCCGCACCGCCGAGCGCCGCATGGAGCGCCAGCTGGCTGCCGACTACCGCGCGATGGTCGAAGACCTGCTCGCGCGCTTCGAGCGCATCGACTTCGACACCGCCCTGTCGCTGGCGCGCCTGCCGGAGCAGATCCGCGGCTTCGGGCACGTGAAGGAAGAAAGCATCATGTCGGCGCGCGTGCGGTGGGAGATGCTGCGCGGGCAGCTCGACAACGCGGCGCCTGCGCGGGCGGTTCGGCCGGAGCCTGTGGCCGCCTAGTCGGTGGGGCGGCCGGCGCGGCCCGCTACAGCAGGCCTCTGGCAGAGGCCTTCAGCGTGGCGGCCGCGCGGGTCGAGCAACCCAGCTTGCGGAACACGCGTTCGACGTGCGTGCGCACCGTGCTCGCACTGATGCCCAGCGCACGCGCGACCTGCTTCGTGTTGTCGCCCTGGCTGATGCAGCGCAGGACGTCCAGCTCGCGCTGGGACAGCGACGCGTCGTCCTGCGCAGGGGCCGCGGGCTTCGCAGGCGTGCCCGAGAGCGCGCAGGCGAGCAGCGCGTCGACGACCTCCGCGTCGAAGCGGCCGGCCTCGACGTCCGCCTGCAGGCGATCGCGCGCCTGGGCGTCGGTCAGTTCGGGCCGCCACGGACGGCGGGTGCGGTGCGACACCCACTGCTCGGCCGCCGCGACGACCTGCCCTTCGAGCGGCATCGACGCGCCGGAGCGGCCACGGAAGTAGCCGGAGCCATCACGCCGCTCGAAAGCGAACGAGGCGATCTCTGCTTCTGCCGCAAGGCCGTCGATCTGCCCCGCGGCGCGGGACGTCCAGTACGGCACGAGCCGCAGGCGCTCCATCGACGCGGCCGGCAGCGGCTCGGGCGCATTCCAGATGGCGTTGGGCACCGCGGCCCGCCCGATGCCGTGGATCAGGCCGGCCCGGTGGATGCGATGGCACATCGCTTCGCTCATGCCCAATTGGGCGCCGCAGTCGCGCGCCAGGCGGGCGACGCGCCGCGAGTAGCCCGTCATCCACGGCAGCTTGAGGTCGCTCACGTCGCCGACGAGTTCCAGCCCGACACGCCGGCGCATCGACACCGGCGGGTCGGCGGCATCGCTCCACGGCGCGGGCGATGCATCCAGCCGCTTCATCCACGCCGCAGCGTGCGGTGCACAGGCGTCGACCAGGAAGCCGGGGTAGAGGCTGTCGGCGCGCCCCCGCGCGAGCGTGAGGGCTTCGTCGAGCCCGTAGAGGCGGCTGAAGATTTCGAGATCGCTCGCCAGGGCCACGACGTAGGTGGCCAGCGGAACGCCCTCGCCCTGCAGCAGGCCGGGGACACCGCTGCCGTCGTAGGCCTCGAAGACGGCGCGCAGTGCGGCTTCGGCCTCGGGCCCCAGGCCGAGCATGTTCGCGATGTCGCCGACAATCTCGCAGTGGATCTGGGCCATCGCCACGACGGCCCCGGGAATGGACGCCTGGTGGGGCTGGCGCAGGCGCGGTTGCGCGGAGGCCAGAAGGGCTCGCCGCCCCAGCACGTCGTCTTCCAGGAAGTCCGCGAACTCCTGCGCGTTCGCCGTGCAACCCGACCAGCGCAGCAGCGCCACGTGTCGCGCGACCTCGACCTGCGCCGCGTGGCAGCCGGCCTGCGTCGCGATCATGCCGGCCAGCCAGGCGGTGCGCAGCGAATGGTCGATGGGCTGGCCCATGCTCAGGTCGCCGATGAAGGCGAGCGCGCGGGCCGCGTCGAAAGCGGTGAGGGTGGTGTCGTCGGGCATGGGATCGCGGGGGCGAGCGCACAGCATCGCACAGCCGCCGGTTGGGCGCGTGTCGGTCATTCGACCGATACCGGGGCCCGGGGGAACGCAGAAGAATCGTTGCACCCGCCTCGTGCGAGGCGCGCCCCTCCTCCTACCCACACCTCTTCATGTCCGACATCATCCAACCCCCTCCCCAATCAGCCGCCTGGCTGCGCAAGCTCTACCTCACCCGTGCGGCCTTTTCCTTCGTGTGGGTCGCGCTGGCCTTCAGCGTCGCCAGGCAGTCACCGGTGCTGACGACGATCCTGCTGGTCGTCTATCCGGCGTGGGACGCGCTGGCGAACCTGGTGGACGCCCGGATGACGGGCGGCGCCCGGGCCAACCCCAGCCAGATGCTGAACACGTGGATCAGCGCGCTGGTCACCGTGGCCGTGGTGGCCTCGCTGGTGCTCGGGCTCCAGATCGGCCTGGCGATCTTCGGCGCCTGGGCCATCGTGTCGGGCCTTCTGCAGCTGGCGACGGCCGTTCGCCGCCGAAAGCGCCATCGGGGGCAGTGGGTGATGATGCTGAGCGGCGCGCAGTCCGCGCTGGCCGGCGGCCTCTTCGTCGCACGGCAAGGCACCGACGCCCCGGTCCTGCAGACGCTCGCAGGCTATGCGACGGTGGGCGCGGTGTACTTCCTGATCTCCGGCCTCGTGATCCTGCTTCGCAAGCCGCAGGAGCGGCCCGTGAACCCGCTCGCCGCCACGCCTACAGCATCTTCCACTTCTTGCGGTCGATGACGCGGCGGCGCGTGTCCATGTTCAGCTGCGACAGCTCGATGTTCACCTGGTCCTTCGTGATGTCGACCAGCCCCCAGTTGCATTGCAGCGCGCCGACGGTGACGGCCGTGCGCAGCGCGGCGCCGGAGGACGTGGCCTCGAACAGGCTCCAGGGGCCGGCCGGCCACGGCACGGCGAAGCGGTTCTCGTGCACGTCGCCGCTGAGGATGAGGATGCGGCGCTTCTCCGCGAGCTTGAGGATCGCGGCGTGCTCGGCCGCGCAATCCATCCAGGTCTCGCCGTGGCGGGCTTCGAAGGTGAGGCCGCTGGCGATCAGGTGCACGGTCTTCTCGTCCGAGTCTTCGATGGCCTTCTTCAGCTTGTTCATCTGTTTCTTGCCGAGCACGGCGTCCTCGCCGCCCTTGGTCTTGTAGCTGCGACCGTCGGTGAGGTGCAGCATCACCGGACCATCCGCGTCGCCGACATTGCTCAGCATGAGGGGCCGGTAGCCGGGTTCGGGAACGCCCGAGGCCCAGGGATCGCCGGCCTTGGGAAAGGTCTTCGGATCGTTCGAATCCAGCGCCTTGCGGTATTCCTGGAACGCGGCGCGGGTCGGGTCCAGCAGGTGCCGGTAGGAAGGCTGTCCCTCGATCTGCGCACCGCAGGCACCGTTCCACAGGAAGTCGTGGTCGTCCCAGATCGGATGGATCTGCAGGTCGGTCTTGCGCACCAGCTTGGCGAACTCCTTCTGGTTCAGCTGGTCGCGCAGCCGGCCGAAGGCATGGATCGCGAAGTCGTTGGCGCCCATGGCCTTGATGGCGCCCATGCTGGAGCCGTCCGCGTCGTAGTAGGCCGAGTCGCCCAGCAGCACCAGGTGCGTGGCGCCGGACGCGCCCACCTGGGTCCAGACAGGTTGTTCTTTGAAGGTCTGGGCACTGAAGCAGGAAGTAAAGGCGATCTTCATCGGGAGGCTCCTCGTTGTGGGTGCGCGGATGCTAGGAGTCGCCTCGAAACGTCGCCTCCCCCATCCATGGGAGGCGCATGCCGCGGGCCGCAAGGGCTCAGCGCCCTTCGTCTTCCCAGTCGACCCACTCCACCGGATGGGTCTTGAGGTACCCGCTGACGGCGGCACCGACGGTCGGAAAGAACGCGGCTTCGCCCAGCCGCGCGAAGAGCCCGAAGCGCTTCAGCTTGTCCTTGACGGGGTCCTTCATCTCGGCAAAGCACAGCTGGATGCCCGCGTCCCGCAGGCTGTCGACCAGCTCGGCCAGCATGTCGGCGGAGGTCACGTCCACGCTGGTGACGGGCTCTGCCGCGACGACCAGCCAGCGCACCGGCGCGGGCGACGACGCCATGGCCTCGCCCACCCGGTCGCGGAACAGCTCGGCATTGGCGAAGAACAGCGGCGCATCCCAGCGAAACAAAACCAGGCCCGGAATGAGGCGCGCGTCGGGATAGCGCGTGATGTCGTGGTAGCCCTTGACGCCGTCGGCGCGCCCCAGCACCGCGGAATAGGGGCGCCAGGCATCCCACAGGAATTCGATGACCGCGATCACGATGGCCAGGCCGATGCCCTCGACGGCGCCCAGCACGACCACGCCGACCGTGCAGGCGATCGACAACCAGAACTCCCAGCGCTGGATGCGGTAGATCCGCCGCAGGTCGGCAATCTCGATCAGGCCGATGGCCGATGCGATCACGACCGCGGCCAGTGCGCTGGTGGGCAGGTTCTTCAGCAGGTCGGGCGCCGCCACCAGCAGCAGGGCAACGGCCAGTGCGCCGACGACGCCGGTCAGCTGGGTCCTGGCGCCCGCGGCCTCGGCCACCGGGGTGCGCGACGAACTGCTGCTGACGGCAAAGCCCTGGAAAAATCCGGCCGCCAGGTTGGCGGCGCCCAGCGCCACCATCTCCTGGTTCGGGTCGACGTGGGTGCGGGTGCGCGCCGCATAGACACGGGAGAGCACGCTGGTGTCGGCGAACGAGACGAGCGCGACGGCGCAACCGCCGATCAGCACGGGGCCGATGTCGGCGGCCGTGATCCACGGGATGCCGAACGCCGGCAGGCCTTGCGGGAGGGCACCGAGCACCGGCACCCCCTCGCGTGTCGCCAGGCCCAGCACGCCGACGACCACGGTCGCGCCCACCACGGCGATCAGGATGCCCGGCACGCGCCGGCGGCCCTTGAGCAGCAGGATGACCGCCAGGGTGCCCGCGCCGACCATGAGCGTGGTCGCGTGGGTCTTGCCCTCCATCACCGACACGGCGATGGCCTTCAGGGTCGCCAGCGGTGCGTCGCCCTCGACCGAAAAACCCAGCAGCCTGGGCAGCTGGCTGATCAGCACGGTCAACGCGATGCCGTTCATGTAGCCGTAGCGGATCGGCTTGGAAAGCAGCTCGGTGACGAAGCCCAGGCGTGCAACGCCCGCGAGAATGCACACCGTGCCCGACACGATCGCCATCAGGCCCGCCAGGGCGATGGCGCGCTGCGGGTCGCCGCCCGACAGCGGAAGGACGACGGCCAGGATGAGGGCCGCCAGCGAGGAGTCCGGGCCCAGCACCAGGATCCGGCTGGGGCCGAACACGGCGTACGCGAGCAGCGCGACGATGGTCGCGTAGAGGCCGTGGATGCCGGGGACGCCCGACGCCTGCGCGTAGGCGATGCCGACGGGCACCAGCATCGTGGTCAGCACCAGCCCGGCCACGATGTCGTGCCGCAGCCAGGCCAGTTCGTACCCGCGCAGCGTGCGCAGTCCCGGCAGCCAGCGGCGCCACCCGGCCGCATCGGCGGCCTTCGCCCGCGGCGCACCGCGGCCGGGTTCGGAAAGAGGAGGTGGAGGTTCCAGGTTGTTCATGCGCCGCGGGCCACAGGGTGGACGGACAGTGCAGAGGCGCGCCGGGAAAGGCAAGGGGGAAGACACGGGTGCCTGCGCGGGCCGCGCGCTCCTCCCCGCCCCTGCGCCCCGGGCGCCTGCGAAACACGCACTTGACCGGCTGCGCCCGCGCCCGAAATTCGCTAGGCTGTGGTGGCGCGCGATGCCATCGAGCGCGGAGACAACGCGATGAGCCAAGGCACATCTCTTCGTCTGCATGTACCGGAGCCCACCGGGCGGCCGGGGCACGAGACCGATTTCTCCTACCTGCACTTGTCGCGTGCCGGCGAGGTGCGAAAACCCCCGGTCGACGCATCGCCGGCCGACACCAGCGACCTGGCCTACACGCTGGTGCGCGTGCTCGACGACGACGGCCGCGCCGTCGGTCCGTGGGCGCCGCCGGCCGACCCCGAACTGCTGCGCCGCGGCCTGCGCGCGATGATGAAGACACGCGCCTTCGACGCCCGCATGCTGATCGCGCAGCGGCAGAAGAAGATCTCCTTCTACATGCAGTGCCTGGGCGAAGAGGCCATCGCCACCGGCCACGCGCTGGTGCTGCAGCAGGGCGACATGTGCTTTCCCACCTACCGCCAGCAGGGCCTGCTGCTGGCGCGCGACGACGTGACGCTGCTGGAGCTGACCTGCGAGCTGATGTCCAACGAGCGCGACCCGCTCAAGGGACGGCAGCTGCCGGTGTGCTATTCGATGAAGCGGGCCGGCTTCTTCTCGATCTCGGGCAACCTGGCCACGCAGTTCATCCAGGCGGTGGGCTGGGGCATGGCCTCGGCGATCAAGGGCGACACGCGCATCGCCTCGGGCTGGATCGGCGACGGCGCCACCGCCGAGTCCGACTTCCACACGGCGCTGACCTTCGCGCATGTCTACCGCGCGCCGGTGATCCTCAACGTGGTCAACAACCAGTGGGCGATCTCCACCTTCCAGGCCATCGCCGGCGGCGAGGCCACCACCTTCGCGGCACGCGGCGTGGGCTGCGGCATCGCCTCGCTGCGCGTCGACGGCAACGACTTCCTCGCGGTGCTGGCGGCCTCGCGCTGGGCGGCCGAGCGCGCCCGCAGCAACCTGGGGCCGACGCTGATCGAGTGGGTCACCTACCGCGCCGGCGCGCATTCGACCTCGGACGACCCGTCGCGCTACCGCCCGGCCGACGACTGGGCGCATTTTCCGCTGGGCGACCCGATCGCGCGCCTGGCACAGCACCTGACGGCCATCGGCGCCTGGTCGCAGCAGGAGCACGCGCAGACGCATGCCGACATGCAGGCGCAGGTGAACACCGCGGTGAAGGAGGCCGAGCGCTTCGGCTCCATGGCCGACGGGCACGTCGCGGGCGACGCCGCCCTGTTCGAGGACGTCTACAAGGACATGCCCGAGCACCTGAAGCGCCAGCGCGAACAGCTGGCGTCCGAGGGGTGACGGCCATGGCCTCGATGACCATGATCCAGGCCCTGCGCTCCGCCATGGACGTGATGCTCGAGCGCGACGACAACGTGATCGTCTACGGCCAGGACGTGGGCTACTTCGGCGGCGTGTTCCGTTGCACCGAAGGCCTGCAGGCCAAGTACGGCCGCTCGCGCGTGTTCGATGCGCCGATCAACGAGGGCGGCATCGTCGGCTCGGCCATCGGCATGGGCGCCTACGGCCTGCGCCCGGTGGTGGAGGTGCAGTTCGCCGACTACGTCTATCCGGCCTACGACCAGATCGTGTCCGAGGCGGCGCGCCTGCGCTACCGCTCGGCGGGCGATTTCACCGCGCCGATCACCATCCGCATGCCCTGCGGCGGCGGCATCTACGGCGGCCAGACGCACAGCCAGAGCCCGGAGGCGCTGTTCACGCACGTGTGCGGGCTACGCACGGTGATGCCTTCCAATCCGCGCGATGCCAAGGGCCTCCTGATCGCCTCGATCGAGAACGACGACCCGGTCATCTTCCTGGAGCCCAAGCGGCTGTACAACGGCCCCTTCGACGGCCACCACGACCGGCCGCTGGTGCCCTGGTCGGCGCATCCGCTGGGCGAGGTGCCCGAGGGCTACTACACGGTGCCACTGGAGTCGGCCACGGTGTTCCGCCCCGGCGCCGACCTGACGGTGATCAGCTACGGCACCATGGTCTTCGTCTGCGAAGCGGCCGCGCGCGAGACCGGCATCGACGCCGAGATCATCGACCTGCGCAGCCTGTGGCCGCTGGACCTGCAGACGCTGGTCGCCTCGGTGAAGAAGACCGGCCGCTGCGTGATCGTGCACGAGGCCACGCGCACCAGCGGCTTCGGCGCCGAGCTGACGGCGCTGGTGCAGGAGCATTGCTTCCACCACCTGGAAGCGCCGATCGGGCGCGTGGCCGGCTGGGACACGCCCTATCCGCATGCGCAGGAGTGGGCCTACTTCCCGGGCCCCGCGCGCGTCGGTGCGGCCCTGCGCCGCGCCATGGAGAACTGAATGGGCACGCTCACGATCAAGGTGCCGGACCTGGGCGAAGGCATTGCCGAGGTGGAGCTGGTGGCGTGGCGCGTGCAGCCCGGCGACACGGTGGCCGAAGACCAGGTGCTGGCCGACGTGATGACCGACAAGGCCACCGTCGAGATTCCCTCGCCGGTCGCGGGCCGGGTGGTCGCGCTCGGCGGCGAGGTGGGGCAGCAGATCGCGGTGGGCGCGGACCTGATCCGGATCGATGTGGCGGGCGGCGGCGAGGCGCAGGAGGTGGTGCCGGCCGTGTCGGCCGTCTCGGCGCCGGCGCCTGCAGCGGTGCCGGCACCGGCACCGGCCGAACGCGCGCGCCCCTCGGCCGGCAAGCCGCTCGCCGCGCCCGCGGTGCGCCATCGGGCGTCGGTCCTCGGCATCGATCTGCGGCAGGTGCCGGGCAGCAGCGCGGACGGCCGCATCCTGCACGAGGACCTCGACGCCTGGCTGCTGCGCCGGCCCGGTCCGCCGGCGCCGGATGTCGCGCGCTACGCCGAACGCAACGACGAGGAGGCCGTGCCCGTGACCGGCGTGCGCCGCCGCATCGCGCAGCGCATGCAGGATGCGATGCGCCGCATTCCGCACTTCACCTATGTCGAGGAAGTCGACGTGACCGAGCTGGAGCTGCTGCGCGCCCGCATCAACGAACGCTGGGGCGGCGAGCGGGCGCACCTGACGCTGCTGCCGCTGCTGGTGCGCGCGGTGGTGCTGGCGGTGCCGCGCTTCCCGCAGATCAATGCCCGCTTCGACGACGAGGCGGGCGTGCTCACGCGCTACGGCGCGGTGCACGTCGGCATCGCGACCCAGACGGCGGCCGGCCTCATGGTGCCGGTGCTTCGCCACGCGGAAGCGCGCGACCTCTGGTCGAGCGCGACCGAGATCGCCCGCCTGGCCGACGCCGCGCGCGCGGGCCGGGCCACGCGCGACGAGCTGAGCGGCTCGACCCTCACCGTCACCAGCTTGGGCGCGCTGGGCGGCATCGCCTCCACGCCGATCATCAACGCGCCCGAGGTGGCGATCGTCGGCGTCAACCGCATCGTGCAGCGCCCGGTGATGCTGGACGGCGCGGTGGTCGCGCGCCGCATGATGAACCTGTCCTCCTCCTTCGACCACCGCGTGGTCGACGGCCAGTTGGCGGCTGAGTTCGTGCAGGCCGTGCGGGCGTCGCTCGAATGCCCGGCGCTGCTTTTCATCGAGTAGCTGTCGGCCATGTGCACCGCATGCGGCATGAACCGGCGTCTGCGCAGTGCGTCGGCCTCATCGGCCCGCCCGGCCCGCTAGGGAAAATCGCTAGACCAAAAAGCACCGAAGTATCAATTCGGGCAAGTCGACGCGTTACAGGAATCGGACCATCCTCGCGATCCTTGGGGGAGATCGGAATCGCCGATTTCAAACCCGATGGGAGACACCTCATGACCTATACGAAACTGCTTGCAGGCTTGGCCGGCTCGGCGTTCGCTTTTTCCGTCTCGGCCACCGAACTGGTCATCGCAACCGTCAACAACGGCCACATGATCGAGATGCAGAAGCTCACGCCCTTCTTCGAAAAGGCCAACCCCGACATCAAGCTCAAGTGGGTCACGCTGGAGGAAGGCACGCTGCGCCAGCGCGTGACCACCGACATCGCCACCAAGGGCGGCCAGTTCGACGTGATGACCATCGGCCTGTACGAGGCGCCGATCTGGTCGAAGAAGGGCTGGCTGCAGCCCATCGCCACCGATGCCGCCTACGACGCCGACGACCTGCTGCCCGCCATCCGCGCCGGCCTGTCGCACGAAGGCAAGCTGTACGCGGCGCCCTTCTACGGCGAGAGCTCGATGCTCATGTACCGCAAGGACCTGGCCGACAAGGTCGGCTTCAAGATGCCCGAGCAGCCCACCTGGGCGCAGGTGAAGGAGCTGGCCGGCAAGATCCACGACCCGAAGGCCGGCGTGTACGGCATGTGCCTGCGCGGCAAGCCGGGCTGGGGCGACAACATGGGCCCGATCACCACCCTCGTGAACACGCATGGCGGCCAGTGGTTCGACATGCAGTGGAAGCCGCAGATCGACACCAAGCCCTGGAAGGACGCGATCAACTTCTACGTCGACCTCATGAAGGCCTACGGCCCGCCGGGCGCCTCGGCCAACAGCTTCAACGAGAACCTGGCGCTCTTCAACGAAGGCAAGTGCGGCATGTGGGTCGACGCGACCATCGCGGCCTCGTTCATCAGCGACCCCAAGCAGTCGAAGGTGGCCGACAAGGTGGCCTTCGCGCAAGCACCCGTCGCTGTCACGCCGAAGGGCGCGAACTGGCTGTGGACCTGGAACCTGGCCATTCCCGCCAGCTCGACCAAGGGCGCCGCCGCACAGACCTTCGTGAAGTGGGCGAGCTCCAAGGAGTACGTCAACCTCGTGGCCAAGGAGAACGGCTGGGCGTCCGTGCCCACCGGCACGCGCAAGTCGACCTACGCGAACCCCGAGTTCCAGAAGGTCGCCAGGTTCGCCGCCGCCGAGAAGAAGGCCATCGACAGCGCCAACCTCAGCGACAGCACCTTGCCCAAGTCGCCGTACGTCGGCGTGCAGTACGCGGCCATTCCCGAGTTCCAGGCCATCGGCACCGGCGTGGGCCAGCAGATGAGCGCGGCGCTGTCGGGCAAGGTCACGGTCGACCAGGCGCTGAAGACCTCGCAGAGCATCGCCGAGCGAGAGATGAAGAAGGCCGGCTACTACAAGTAGCCGGCGCTTTGCAGCCAACGCAACGGGCGACCAGAGAGCGCATGGAAAAGTCTCACCCGTCCAGGGAAGATCCGCTGTGCCGCAACGCGGAGCTCGGCTACAGCCCCTCGTCCGATCTCGACAGGCTCGTGCGCTGCGTGAGCCACGGCACGCCCTCGCCGCTCATCCGGTGGCACTACCACGACGACTACGAGATCCACCTGGTCGTGTCCACCTGCGGAAAGATGTTCGTGGGGGACTACATCGGCACCTTCGAGCCGGGCAACCTCGTGATCACGGGCCCGAGGCTCCCTCACAACTGGATCTCGACGAACGCACCCGCCGGCGGCGTGGCACTGCGCGATCACTGCATCGTCTTCGACCGGGGGCCGCTGGATCGGGCGTCCGAGTCGATCTCGGAACTCAAGGACGTGCTGCCCCTTCTGGACCGGTCTGCACGCGGCATCGAATTCTTCGACATGTCGGCGCTCGCCGGCGACTACTTCGGCCGCATCCGCGCCAGCCAGGGCATATCGAGGTTCTCGGTCTTCCTCGAGTTCCTCTGCGTGCTCGGCGAGTGGAAGGACTACCGGCTGCTCTCCAACCCCTGGACCGATGCGGCGGAGGACGCAAGCTCGATGGCGCAGATCGACGCGATCATCGGCTTCATGAACGACCGCTATGCCGAAGACCTCTCGATGCCGCGGGTGGCTCGGCACTTCGGCATGAGCAAGAGCCACTTCTCGCGTCTCTTTCATCGACGCACAGGCAACACGTTCACGGACTTCCTGATCCAGCTGCGCGTGTCCAGGGCGTGCCAGCTGCTGGCGCATGCGCGCGATCCGATCGCCGCGATCTGCCAGGACGTCGGGTTCAACAACGTCGCCAACTTCAACCGCCGCTTCCTTGCAGTGAAGGGAATGACGCCTTCCGCGTTTCGCAAGGCGTTTGCGGACCCGCGCTGAGGGCGGAGGGCCTCAAGGCCATGTGAACACGTGGTGAGCGCGTGCTTTCGTTGCAGCGATCAGCCGCGCGTTCGGTGCATCGGTATTGGCCACCCAGTCGCGCGCGGCCTCGGCATTGCGGCCAAACTGCCGATGGCGCGCGAGCAGGCGTTCCTCGCGCACCGCGTCGTCGATGTCCACGTACCAGACCTCGTCGAGCATCGCCGCCGCCCTCGCCCACGGGCCGGCGTCGTGCAGGAGGTAGTTGCCTTCGGTGATGACGAGGGGCGTCGAGGGCAGCACCGCAATGGCGCCGGCGATCGGCTCCTCGATCTCGCGGCGGAACTCGGGGGCGTAGACGATGTCGCCGTCGGGGCGCTGATTGCGCAGCCGCTGCAGCAGGGCGACGTAGCCGGCGCTGTCGAAGGTATCGGGCGCGCCCTTTCGGTCGGCACGGCCGAGCCGTTGCAACTCGACGTTGGCGAGGTGAAAGCCGTCCATCGGCACGACCTGTGCGCAGCCGGCGCCAGCCGCCTGGCGCAACGCCATCGCGAGCGTGGACTTGCCTGCGCCGGGCGCACCGACCAGCCCCAGCAGCTTGCGCTGGCCGCCGGCCATCAGGGCATGCAGGCGCGCGACTGAATCTGAAGGAAGAAAGAAGGGCTGCGGCATGGCGTTCATGGCTGCAGCGTATCGCCCGCGCCGCCCCGGAGTTTGCCGATGGCGCCTTCGTTCTTTGCACATGGCGCACGGCGCTTCAAAGCTGGAAGGTTCACGCCCGAGCCCCCCGCAGGCCGCCGGAACGCCCCGGGAATACCCTCTGAACCCCCTGCAATCTTCTTGCCTACAGTACTTGTATGCAAGAAAAAGCGATCCTTGCATGCAAAACCTCGACACGACAATGACAGGAGATTTCCATGCCTCGCTTTGCCAAATCGCTCTTCGGACAGGTGGTCATCGCACTGGTGATCGGCGTGCTCGTCGGCCTCTTTGCCCCCGAGTTCGCCGCCAAGCTCAAGCCGCTGGGTGACGGCTTCATCAAGCTGATCAAGATGATCATTCCCGTGCTGGTGTTCTGCGTGGTGGTGCATGGCATCGCTGGCGCGGGCGACCTCAAGCGCGTGGGCCGGGTCGGCGTGAAGGCGCTGATCTACTTCGAGGTGCTGACCACCATCGCGCTGGCGATGGGCCTGGTGCTGGCCTTCGTGTTCGAGCCGGGCGTGGGCATGAACGTCGACCCCAAGGCGCTGGACGCCAGCGCCATGAGCGCCTACGCCTCCAACGCCGACAAGCTCACCAGCGGCGGCACGGTCGAGTTCCTGATGAAGCTCATTCCCACCACGGTGGTGGCCGCCTTCGCCACCGGCGACGTGCTGCAGGTGCTGCTGTTCGCGGTGCTGTTCGGCTGCGCGCTGTCGCTGCTGGGCGATCGCGGCGCGCCGGTGGCGGCGGTGGTGGACGCGCTCTCGCTGGTGCTGTTCAAGATCATGGGGATCATCATCAAGCTGGCGCCGCTGGGCGTGCTGGGCGCCATCGCCTTCACGGTCGGCAAGTACGGCATCGGCTCGCTCAAGCAGCTGGGCATGCTGGTCGCCCTCTTCTACGGCGCGGTGCTGGTCTTCGTGTTCGTGGTGCTGGGGCTGGTGATGCGCATGTCGGGCTTCAGCCTGTGGAAGCTGCTGCGCTACCTGCGCGAAGAGCTGGCCATCGTGTTCGCCACCACCTCGTCGGACAGCGTGCTGCCGCAGATCATGGCCAAGCTGCGCCGCATGGGCATCCGCGATTCGACGGTGGGCCTGGTGATTCCCACGGGCTACTCGTTCAACCTCGACGCGTTCTCGATCTACATCACGCTGGCGGCCGTGTTCATTGCGCAGGCGACCAACACGCCGATCTCGATGGCCGACCTGCTGACCATCCTGGCGATCGCACTGGTCACCTCCAAGGGCGCGCACGGCGTGCCGGGCTCGGCGATCGTGGTGCTGGCCGCCACGCTGCATGCGATTCCGGCGATTCCCGCCATCGGCCTGGTGCTGGTGCTGTCGGTCGACTGGTTCATGGGCATCGCCCGCGCGCTGGGCAACCTGATCGGCAACTGCGTGGCCACCGTGGCGATCGCCGCGTGGGAAGGCGACATCGACCGCGAACGTGCCCATGCCGTGCTCGACGGCACCTATTCGCCCGACGACGAGCCGCTGGCCGAGGCGCCCGTGGTAAACACCGGCACCGCCGCTTCCACCGCCCACTGAAAAAAATGCCCGCCGACGTCAGCCCCACCGCCATCGCCGAACGCGTCGTCGAGGCCATCCTCGCGCAGAAGCTCGCGCCCGGCGACCGGCTCGGCGAGCAGGCGCTGGCCGAGAACTTCTCGGTCAGCCGCACGATGGTGCGCGAGGCGCTGATGCAGCTGCAGGCGCGCGGTTTCGTCGAGGTGCAGTCGCGCCGCGGCTGGTACGTGGTGGAGCCCTCGGCCGAGGAAGCGCGCGACGCCTTCTCGGCGCGCCGCATCGTCGAGGCCGGCATCCTGGCCGCGAGCGAAGGCCGACCGCTGGGCCAGGTGATCCGCAAGCTGCGCGACCACATCGCCGACGAGCAGCGCGCCATCGAAGGCGCCGACGCCGCCACGCGCGCCTTCCTGCTGGCCGACTTCCATGTCTGCCTGGCCGAGCAGATGGGTCACCAGCTGCTGGTCGACGTGCTGCGCGACCTCACGGCGCGCACCACGCTGGCGGCCACGCTGTACCAATCGAAGCACGAGGCCGGGCAGTCGTGCGCGGAGCACGGCGCCATCGTCGCGGCGCTCGAGGCCGGCAACATCGAGCAGGCGCGCCAGCTCATACTCGACCACATCGGCAATGTCGAACGGGCGCTGGAGGTCGATGCCACCGCCGAGCCCGACGCGCCGAGCCGGCTGCGCGCCACGCTGGCGCCGGTGGCGCTGCCGCGCGCCGCCAGACGTTGAAGCTGTGCATTTGTGCCACGATCAGCTATCAATTGAATAGCTGACACCCGCCGCCGGTCCTGCGCCTGCGGCGTTTTTCCTTGGCAACCCTGCTGCGCCGCACAAGGGCGCGCCGGCTGACACGGCGGCGGGTTCCGGCTCGGCTACAGTCCGAGACACTTATGAACTCTCCCCAACTCCAGCGCGGCGTCTTCCTCGCCCTGCTTGCCGCCGTCACCGTCGCCTTTCTGTGGGTGCTGATGCCGTTCTTCGGCGCGGTGCTCTGGGGGGTGGCGCTGGCGATTCTGTTCACGCCGCTGTTCAAGTGGCTGCTCAAGAAGATGCCCGGTCGGCGCAACGTGGCCGCGATGTCCACGCTGGCGATCTGCCTGTTCATCGTGATCCTGCCGCTGGCGATGGTGGGCGTGTCGCTGGTGCAGGAGATCGCGCTGATCACCCAGAGCATCCGCTCGGGCCAGATCAACTTCGCGGCCTACTTCCAGCAGATCCTGAACGCCACGCCGCAGTGGCTGCTGAACATCGTGGAGCGCTTCAACCTGGGCGACATGGCGGCCTGGCAGGCGCGCGTCTCGGCCATCGCGGGCCAGGCCAGCCAGCTCATCGCCAGCCAGGCGCTGGCCATCGGGCAGAACACCTTCGACTTCGTGGTGAGCTTCTTCGTGATGCTGTACCTGCTGTACTTCCTGGTGCGCGACGGCACCTCGCTGTCGAAGACCATGCGCGATGCGCTGCCGCTGGCCAAGCCGCACACGCACTACCTGCTGAACAAGTTCACCACCGTGATCCGCGCCACCGTGAAGGGCAACGTGGCCGTGGCCATCGCGCAGGGCACCATCGGCGGGCTGGCCTTCTGGTTCCTGGGCGTGCAGGGCGCGCTGCTGTGGGCGGTGCTGATGGCCTTCCTGTCGCTGCTGCCGGCCGTGGGCGCGGCGCTGATCTGGGGCCCCGTGGCCATCTACTACCTGGCCACCGGCCACTTCTGGCAAGGCGGTGTGCTGATCTTCATCGGCGTGTTCGTGATCGGCCTGGTCGACAACATCCTGCGCCCCGTGCTGGTGGGCAAGGACACGCAGATGCCCGACTACATCGTGCTGATGTCGACCATCGGCGGCATGGCGATCTTCGGCATCAACGGCTTCGTGATCGGGCCGGTGATCGCGGCGCTGTTCATGGCGGCCTGGAGCCTGTTTGCGGACTCGGGCCATGTGGGCACGGGGCACGCGGTCGAAGAGGCCGCGCAAGCCCCGAAGGACGGGCAGGACAAGGCCTGACACCGGTCGCGGCCCTTCCCGGGCCGCGGCGTTCGCTCCTTCTGCGCGCATTTCGCGCGCGCAATCACGCATTCCGTCGCATGACGCTGGGCACCGCCCGGCGACTGCGGGATCGTCGGGCCCTCCACCCACCACGAGGCCTGCCATGCACCTTCCCGCTTTCCTCTCCCGCCCCGCCGCGCGCGGCCTGATCGCCGCTGCCGCGCTCGCCCCGCTCGGCGCCCTGGCCGCCGACCTGAACCTGCGCATCGCCGACGGCCCCGCCGCCGGCGCCACGCTCTACGTCGCGCTGTACAACGACGCCGCCAGCTACGCCGAGAGCAAGGCCCTCGCCTCGCAGACCGCGCCGATGCGCGAAGGCAAGGCCCGCTTCGTCTTCACCGACCTGGCACCGGGCCGCTACGCGCTGCGCGTGTTCGCCGACGAGAACGGCAACGGCAAGCTCGACACCAACCTGGTGGGCATGCCGATCGAACGCTACGGCTTCTCGAACGACGCCAAGGGCAACCGCGGCGCGCCCGACTTCGAGGCCGCGGCACTGCGCATCGACGCCGACGCGCAGGCCGTCATCCACCTGCGCTGAGGAGACACGGCCATGGAACGACGCGAACTCCTGCGCCTGCTGGCCACGGCTGGCGCCCTGCCCCTGCTCGCCCCGCTCGCACGCGCGGCCGGCACCACCGACGACTGGCAAGCCCAGTTCGAAGCCGCCGACGCGCCCTGGAAGATCGGCTTCGCCACGCCCCCGGGCGACCTGCCCCTGACCCGCGCCACCGTGCGCGGGCGCTTTCCCGACGCCGTCGCCGGCACGCTGTTTCGCATCGGCCCGGCCGGCCACGACCTGGGCGGCGAGCGCTACCACCACTGGTTCGACGGCGACGGCATGGTGCACCGCTTCGTCATCGAGGGCGCCGACGTGCGCCACCAGGGCCGCTACGTCGCCACGCCCAAGCGCGTGGCCGAGGTGAAGGCCAGCCGCCACCTCACCGAAGCCTTCGGCACCATGCCGCCGGGCGTGGAGCCGCCCACCTCGGCCGACGCCATCAACGTCGCCAACACCAGCGTGCTGCCGATGCAGGGCGAGGTGCTGGCGCTGTGGGAAGGCGGCTCGGCCACGCGCATCGATGCACGCACCCTCGACACGCTGGGCGTGAAGACCTGGCGCGCCGACCTCGCGGGCATGCCCTTCTCGGCCCACCCCAAGGTCGACCCGGACGGCACGGTGTGGAACTTCGGCGTGAGCTCGGGCCAGAGCCTGCTGGCGCTGTACGAGATCGCGCCCGGCGGCGCGCTGCGCCGCGCGGCCGTGGTGCCGGTGCCCGAGCTGCCGATGGTCCACGACTTCGCCGTGACCGCGCGGCACCTGGTGTTCCTCATGCCGCCGCTGGTGTACGACAGCAAGCGCAAAGAGGCCGGCGCGAGCTTTCTCGACGCCCACGTCTGGCGGCCCGAGCTCGGCATGCGCGCGCTGGTGGTCGACAAGCAGGACTGGGACAAGCGCCAGCTGCTGGAGCTGCCGGCCGGCTTCCTGTTCCACGTCGGCAATGCGTGGGAAGAGGACACGCCGCGCGGTGTGCGCATCCACATCGACTACGTGCGCACGCAGAACGCCGAGTCGGTGTTCACCAGCAACCGCGAGGTGATGCGCGCACGCCGTGTGCGCCGCAACGAGCCGCGCCTGACCGTCGCCACGCTCGACCTGGGCACCGGCAAGGCCACGCAGCGCGAACTGCCGTTGGAGGCCGAGTTCCCGCGCATCGACCCGCGCCGTGTCGGCCTGCGCCACCGCCAGGTGGTGCACGCCACGCAGACGCGCGCCGACGTGCCGGGCTTCGGCGCCGTTGCGCGCACCGACATCGAGAGCGGACGCAGCCAGCGCTTCAGCTACGGCGCGCAGGCCATCGTGGAAGAGCACGTCTTCGTGCCCGACGGCGCCAAGGCCGGCTGGGTGCTGGGCACGGCGCTGGACTTCGGGCGGCAGCGGACGGTGCTGTCGTGCTTCGCCGCCGACCACCTGGCCGCCGGGCCGGTGGCGCAGGCGATGCTGCCGTACGCGCTGCCGCTGGGGTTGCACGGCGCCTTCGTGAAGGCCTGAGAAGGTGTGAACGCCCGACCGCTGCGGCCACGCGCACGCGGGGCCTGCAGCGGTCTCCCGTTCAGGCGGCCTTCGCGATCGGGATCGTCATGCCCCGGTGCACCTCCGCCTCGCCGTGCCTGGCCAGCAGCTGCATCAGGTGCTTGCGGATCAGCATGCCCGGCCGGTCGGACTCCATCGAGTACTCCACGCCGCGCCGACGCGTGTCGACCAGCGCATCGGGGTCGGTCGATTCGAGGATGTCCTTGTCCTCGCGCGTGATCTCCTCGTCGAAGTCGATCAGCATCTGCGCCGCGCAGTCGGCCTCGGTGTCGTTGCGGAACAGCCATTGGCACAGCTGCATGCGCCCGTCGTCGATGGGCGTGAAGCAGTTGATGATGATGTGGCGGATGCCGCTCGGGTACTCGATGTCGAGGCGGCGCGCGAACGGCAGGAAGTAGGCGTTGCGCATGTGGCGCGTGGTGATCGCGTCGGTCACGCCGCTGATCGCATGGAACTTCACCGGGTTGGTCGCTTCGATCACCGTCTCGGCGTAGAAGCCCGATTCGTTTTCCACCAGTTCGTACTTGCTCGGCTTCGGGCTTGCGGCCACGCCGAAGGTGGCGCGGTGCACGAAGCTGAAATGCGAGTTGTCGAAGGAGTTTTCGAGCGCGCGCATCGGGCTGGTCTGCCACTCTTCGTAAAACTGGAAGATCGTGCGGTAGCCCGGGTCGTCGAACTCGGGAATGGCCGGGATGTCGGCGATGGGCTCCTCCAGCGCCACCCAGGCGTAGCCGTAGCGCGCGGTGCAGGGGTAGGCCGTGGTCTTGTACTCGGGCGAGATCGTGCGATCGGGCTCGTACTGCGGAATGCGCACCACCTGGCCGCTGCGGTCGTAGGTCCAGCCGTGGTAGCCGCACTGGATCGCGCCCTGCCCGCAGGCCTTGCCTTCGCCATCCACGCACCAGCCCTTCGAAAGCTTGGCGGTGCGGTGGCAGCAGCGGTCGCGCAGGGCAGCCGGCTGGCCGTCGGCGTCGAGAAACAGAACGATGTCTTCGCCCAGCAGCCGAAAAGGCTTGGGGCCGTGGGCCAGTTCGGTGAGCGGCATGACGGCATGCCAGAACTTGCGGAAGACGGGTTGTCGGGTGACGAGCATGGGCGAACTCCTTCGATGTGCGTGTGGGACGAACGTGAAAGAGCAATTTCCTGCTTCGTCGGCATGCCCGATGAAAGGCATGCGCGAGGCTGAACGCTTCTACTCTGCGCCGATCGACTTGCAATTAGCGCGCCCGGATTGTGGCGCGCCCTTGTCGCGCGTCCAAGCCCCGCGCCGCCATGCCCGAGCGCCGCACCCTGGCATGCCTCATGCAAGACAGCGAGCAAGAGTAGAAGCGTTCAGCAGCGCACGCACCAACCCCGTGCGCCCGCCCGGAAATTGCTCTTGAGGCGCCTCCCGCCCGCGGTGGGAGGCATCCGTCAAGACCACCGACTCCGAGGCCCCACCATGCAACGCCGATCCTTTCTTGCCGCCGCTGCCGCCACCCTCGCCGCCCCTGCCGTGTTCGCGCAGGGCGGCAAGCTCACACCGCTCAAGTTCACGCTCGACTTCCGCATCAACGGCCAGACCGCGCCCTTCTTCCTGGCGCAGGCCAAGGGCTACTACCGCGACGAGGGGCTGGACGTGACGATCGACACCGGCGCCGGCTCGGTCGCGTCGATCACCCGCATCGCGAGCGGCGTCTACCAGCTGGGCCTGGGCGACATCAGCTCGCTGGTCGAGTTCAATGCACAGAACCCGGGCACGCCCGTGGTGCAGGCCGTGTACCAGTACTACAACCGTGCACCGTTCGTGATCATCGGGCGCAAGGACCGCGGCGTGACGACCGACTTCAAGAGCCTCACGGGCAAGAAGGTGGCGGCCGCCGCCGTCGAGTCCACGCGCCGCGCCTGGCCGATGGTGGCGCGCAAACAGGGCATGCGCGGCGACGCCTTCCAGTGGCAGACCACCGCCTTCAGCGCACGCGACAACGTGATGGTGCGCGGCGACGTCGATGCCGCCACCTACTTCCACGACTCGGCCGTCTCGCTCTTCGCGCGCATGAAGGCCGACGAGCTCTCGGTGCTCAAGTACGCGGACGCGGGCGTCAACCTGTACGGCAACGCGATCCTGGCGAGCAGCAACCTGATCGCGCAGAACCCGAAGGTGGTGGCGGCTTTCTTGCGCGCCACCAACCGCGCCATCGTCGAGACCTTTGCCAACCCGGTGCCCAGCATCGCGGCCATGCGCCAGCGTGAACCGATCCTGGACGAGAAGGTCGAACTCGAACGCTGGGGCCTCACGGCGCAGTACGTGGGCGCGGCGGACACGCGCGGCCACAGGCTGGGCGACATCCGCAAGCTCACGCTCGAACAGCAGGTCGACGAGGTGGCCGACACCTTCGGCCTGAAGACCCGGCCCTCGGCCGATGCCCTCTTCAACGGCGCGATGCTGCCTGCGCGCAGCGAGCGCCTTCTTCCCGCACCCAAGGCATGACCCCTCCTGAAAACCCCACTCCTTCTCTCCCCGAAGAAACCACGCTCGACGAGCGCGACGGCCGCTACCTGCGCAAGGCCATCGTGTGGTCGCACGCCGCGCGCCGGCGCGGCAACCGGCCCTTCGGCTCGGTCATCGTCTCGGCCGCCGGCGAAGTGCTGGCCGAGGCCGCGAACAGCAACGCCGAAACCGGCGACTGCACCGCGCACGCCGAAGTGAACGCGCTGCGCGCACTGGCCGGCCGCGGCCTCACGCGCGAGGAGCTGGCCGGCGCCACGCTCTATGCCTCGGGCGAGCCCTGCGTGATGTGCGCGGGCGCGATCTTCTGGTCGAACATCGGCCGCGTGGTGTTCGGCATCGACGCGCAGCGGCTGCGCGTGTTCCGCGGCGAGCGGCAGGACCAGCGCGATGCGGAGCTGTCGTGCCGCGACGTGTTCCGCGCCTCGCCGCATGCCATCGAGTGCATCGGGCCTGCGCTCATCGATGAAGCGGCTGCTGCGCACGACGGCGCCTGGAAGACCTGAGCCGGCGCACTAGACTCCCCGCATGCCCTGGCACGCCCGTCTCCACCTCGCCTACCAAAAAGAAGCCGACCGCAGCGTCGCCCGTTTCCGCCACGACGGCCCGCTGCGCATCCTGCAGAGCCTCTACCCCGAGGGCGATGCGGTGTGCCACAACGTGCTGGTGCACCCGCCCGGCGGCCTCGTGGGCGGCGACACGCTCGACATCGACATCGAGGCCGCCGACGGCAGCCACGGCCTGATCACCACGCCCGGCGCCTCGCGCTTCTACCGCTCCGAAGGCGAGACCGCGCTGCAGCGCACGCGCATCCGCCTCGCACCGGGCGCGCGGCTCGAATGGCTGCCGCTCGAAGCCATCTGCTACAGCGGCTGCGAGGCCGAGAACCGGCTCACCCTCGAGGTCGCACCGGGCGCCGAGATGATCGGCTGGGACGTGTGCGCGCTCGGCCTGCCCAACGCCCACCAGCCCTTCGAACGCGGCACCTACCTGCAGCACATCGAGGCGCCCGGCGTGTGGCTGGAGCGCGGGCGCGTCGATGCGAGCGACCACCGCCTGCTGCAAAGCCCGCTGGGCCTGGGCGGCCACCGCTGCCTCGCCTCGCTGTTCGTCGTGGCCGGCTCGCCGATGGCCAAGGCACAGCGCGAGGCCCTGCTGGCACAGGCGCGCGGGCTGCTCGAAGTGCACGAACTGCACGAGAGCGCGGGCGTGACCAGCCCGCATGCGGAAGTGGTGGTGCTGCGCGTGCTCGCGCCGGTGGTCGAGCCTGCGATGCAGCTGCTGCGGCAGGTCTGGCAGGCGTGGCGCAGCGAGCTGTGGCAACTGCCGGCGGCCACGCCGCGCATCTGGGCGACCTGAGGAGCAGGCGGCAATCGCCGCTACTTTCGTGTCTTCAGGCGGTAGGTACCGTTGAACGGATACGGGGACGAACCGTTCTGCCCCACCGCCTGCACGTCGACCGTCAGCGTGTGGCCCGAGAAAACGAGCGCGCCCGTGAGACGCGGCCTGCGCTCCTTCTCGTAGTGCTCCCGCAGCCGGAGGTCGACAGGGTGCGTGGAAGGCGCCTTCTTTTCGGCCGCCTTGTCGAACTCGCTCACCTCGTACACCGAGGCGTCGGCTGCGTCGATGCGCCCCTCGATCGACGGCACCCGGATGCGGGATTCGAGTTCGTAGCTGCGGTGGAAGATCAGTGACACAGGGTCATGCACCATCAAGCCCCGGGTGGCGTAGAGCGTGACCTCGTAGCCGTCGGCGGTCCGGGTGACGGTCGCGTCGGGCTTGTTGCCTGTTGCCGTGCACCCGGCCAGCGCAAAAACGAGCGCGAACAGGAGCCAGGACACGGTGCGCATCAGCCGGTCCGCAGGAGAAGGAATGGGCATGCAACGGCGCGCTCGTGAAGGAGCGCCGAGTATGGCCGCGCCGCACCCGCCATCAACCGCAGGCGATCTTTCCGGACGGCGCGCTGCGCAGCCTGTTGAGAAACGCCAGCTGCACCCTGGCCGTTTCGCTGCCCTGCCCGGCGGCGCGCAGCATCCACGTGCGCGCCTCGCAGCGGTCGGCCTTCACGGCCGGGCCGTACAGCGTGGGCCCCGTCAGCAGCACCATGCCCAGCATCTCCTGCGCCTCGGGATGGCCTTCGGTGGCGGCCTGGCGCAGTTGCTCGAGCATCGTGCGGTAGTCGCGTGCGGCCTGCGCTTCGAGGGCGAGCTGGTAGCGCTGCTCGGTCTGCAGGTCGACGTTCGCGTCGAAAGGCTTGGCCGCGGCGATGGCGGCGACGAGGCACAGCACGCCTGACAGAACAATGCGCCAGCGCAGCGACCAACTGGCGATCTGGTTGAGTTCGGATGACATCGGTTTTTTCTCCACGAATTGCGTGGCACCGATGGTCCCGCGAAGGCGCGCGCAGGAGAAACTGGAATTCACGCAGGACGCCTCAGGCGGCGCCTGAGCCCTGCGCGAAATTCGTTCAGAACATCGCCAGCACGGCCGCGTTCACCGCATAGCCACCGGCCGTCAGGAACACGAACAGCAGCGCCCCCAGCTTGAGCGGTTGCGCCCCGGCCTTGCGCAGGCTCGCGGCGCTGGTGCGCAGGCCCATCGCGGCCATGGCGGTGGCGAGCAGCAGCGTGTCGAGCTGGACCAGCGCGGCCACCAGTGCGCGCGGCAGCACGTCGAGCGAATGCACGGCGCTCACGGCGATGAACAGCACGGCGAACCATGGCACGCGCACCTGGCGCCAGCACGAGCGCAGGCTCGCCGTGCCCGGCGTCGAGGCCGCCACGCGGAACGACAGGCCCATGAGGAACGGCGCCAGCATCATCACGCGCAGCATCTTCTCGACCACGGCCGCGTTCGCCGCGCCCGGGCTGACGGCCTCGCCGACCGCGACCACCTGCGCCACCTCGTGGATGGTGGAGCCCGCGAAGAGACCGAAGGCATGTTCCGTGAGCCCGAGGTACGGATAGACCAGCGGGTACGCCACCATCGACAGCGTGCCGAACACCACCACCGTGGCGACGGCGATCGACACCTTGTGCTCTTCGCCGCGCACCACGGGCTGCGTCGCCATCACGGCGGCGGCGCCGCAGATGGCGCTGCCTGCGCCGATGAGCGCGGCGGTCTCGCGGTCGAGCCCCAGCCAGCGCGTGCCGATGCGCACGGCGAGGCCGAAGGTCAGCGCCACCATCGCCATCGCGATCAGCACGCCGGGCCAGCCGACGGCGCCGATGTCGCTCAGCGAGATGCGAAAGCCGTAGAGCACGATGCCCGCGCGCAGCAAGGCGCTGCGCGCGAAATCCACGCCCGCGCCGGTGCGCGCCGACACCGCGGGGAACACCGTGTTGCCCGCCACCATGCCCAGCGCGATGGCCAGCGTGAGCGCGCTCAGGCCCAGGTGCACCATCGGCGGCCACTCGGCCAGCAGCGCGGCGGCGGTCGCCAGCAGTGCAGACAGCAGCACGCCGGGGCCGCAGCGGCGAACAAAGGAGAAACCGGGCAAGGAGGCGGCAAGGGAGGACATGGACCCGAGCTTAGGAATCGACAGCCCATGAGTCAAAGACATAAACTTCACCGATGCATGAAGTTAAGTTATGACCCTGAACCTGCACCTGGTGCGCCTGTTCGTCGCCGTGGCCGAGGCGGGCAGCTTCTCGCGCGCGGCCGAGGGCCTGTGGATCAGCCAGCCGGCGGTGTCCAAGGGCATCCGCGAGCTGGAGCACCAGCTCGACCTGACGCTCATCGAGCGCGGCGCGGGCAAGGGCTTTCGGCTCACCGAGGCGGGCGCGTCGCTGCTCACGCATGCGCGCGGCATCTTCGCGATGGAGCGCGCGGCACTGGACGACGTGCGTGCGCGCGTCGGCGTGCAGCGCGGCAGCCTCACGCTGGGCGCCAGCACCACGGTGGCGAGCTACTGGCTGCCGCCGCAGATCGCGGCCTTCTGCGCCGCCTACCCGGCGGTGGTGCCGCGCGTCACGGTCGGCAACACGCAGTGGGTGTGCGAGCAGCTGCTCGAATGCCGCATCGACCTCGCGCTGGTCGAGGGCCGGGTGGACGAAGAGCGCGTGGAGGTGCGCGAGTGGACCACCGACCCGCTCGCCATCGTCGCGCCGCCCGATGCCGCGCTGCCCCGCCGCGGCGTGACGGCCGCGCTGCTGGGCCGGCAGCACTGGATCCTGCGCGAGCCCGGCTCGGGCACGCGCCAGGCCACCGAGGCGCTGTGCGCGGCGCACGGCATCGACGCGCCGCCGTGGATGGAAATGGCGAGCAACGAAGCCATTGCGCGCACCGTGGCCAGCGGCGTCGGCATCTCGATGCTGCCGCGCGTGGTGGTGGCCGACATGCTCGCGCTGGGCACGCTGCGCGAGCTGAAGCTGCCAGGCGCGGTGCTGTCGCGGCCGCTGTACCGGCTGGCCTTGAAGAACCGGCCGCTCTCGCCGGCGGCGCTGCGGATGGCGCAGATCCTCGACGCCTCGTGAATAAAAAAAGGGCGCACCGTGTGCGCCCCTTTCGTTGTTGTCAGCCGACTGCCGCTAGCAGCAGCGGCCCTTGCCCGCGCCGTAGCGCGCCTCGAGCCGCTCGCGGAAGAATTCCTCGTAGCTCATCGGCGCCCGGTCCGGGTGGGTGGCCGCCATGTGCGTCAGGTAGACGTCGTAGTCGGGCAGCCCGACCATGAGCCGCAGCGACTGCTTGATCGAGCGGGCGATGTAGCGCCCGGCTTCCGGCATGGCGAGGCCCATGGCCTGCTTGCGCCCGGTCAGTGGGCGGCGGACGAAGCCGCGCCCATCGCCTCGAACGGCGTCTCCTGCGTGGTCGGCCGGTTGGCCGCGCGGGCTGCCAGGCAGGCCTTGATGCTGTAGACCAGCACGCTCAGCACCACGAAGATGAACAGCGCGCACAGTGCCGCGTCGAGCCGGTCGTTGAAGACGATGCGCGACATGGCTTCGGGCGTCTTGGCCGGCGCGATCAGCACGCCGTTGGCCAGGCCGTCGGCGTACTTGGCCGCGTGCGACAGGAAGCCGATCTTCGGATCGCTCGAGAAGATCTTCTGCCAGCCCGCCGTCAGCGTGCAGGCCAGCAGCCACACGGCCGGCGCCGCCGCCACCCAGGCGTAGCGCTCGCGCTTCATGCGGAACAGCACGACCACGCCCAGCATCAGCGCCACCGCGGCCAGCATCTGGTTGGAGATGCCGAACAGCGGCCACAGCGTGTTGATGCCGCCCAGCGGATCGACCACGCCCTGGTACAGGAAGTAGCCCCAGGCTGCCACGCACAGCGCAGTGGCGATCAGGTTGGCCGGCAGCGAGTCGGTGCGCTTGAGCGCGGGCACGAAGCTGCCCAGCAGGTCCTGCAGCATGAAGCGGCCGGCGCGCGTGCCGGCGTCCACCGCCGTGAGGATGAACAGCGCCTCGAACAAGATCGCGAAGTGGTACCAGAAGGCCATCATGGCCTGCCCGCCGATCACCTGGTGAAGGATGTGGGCCATGCCCACGGCCAGCGTCGGTGCGCCGCCGGTGCGCCCGAGGATGGTGGTCTCGCCCACGTCCTTGGCCGTCTGCAGCAGCATCTCGGGCGTGACGACGAAGCCCCAGCCCGAAATGGTGGCGGCGGCCTGTTGCACCGTGGTGCCGACCAGCGCGCCCGGGCTGTTCATCGCGAAGTAGATGCCCGGCTCGATGCACGAGGCCGCCACCAGCGCCATCACGGCGACGAACGACTCGGCCAGCATGCCGCCGTAGCCGATGAAGCGCGCGTGGCGCTCGTTGTCGAGCATCTTGGGCGTGGTGCCCGAAGAGATCAGCGCGTGGAAGCCCGAGACAGCACCGCAGGCGATGGTGATGAACAGGAACGGGAACAGGCTGCCCGACCACACCGGGCCGTTGCCCTGCGCAAACTGCGTGATCGCGGGCATCTGCAGCGTGGGCATCACGACCACGATGCCGATGGCCAGCGCGATGATCGTGCCGATCTTCAGGAAGGTCGACAGGTAGTCGCGCGGCGCCAGCAGCAGCCACACGGGCAGGCTGGCGGCCACGAAGCCGTAGCCCACGAGCATCCAGGTGAGCGCCTTGCCGTCGAAGGTGAAGGCCGGGCCCCACACCGGGTGCTGGCTGACCCACTGGCCGCCGAAGATGGCCGCCATGAGCAGCACGAAGCCGATCACCGACACCTCGCCGATGCGGCCCGGGCGGATGTAGCGCAGGTACACGCCCATGAACAGCGCCACCGGAATCGTCGCGGCGACCGTGAAGCTGCCCCACGGCGATTCGGCCAGCGCCTTCACCACGATCAGGGCCAGCACCGCCAGGATGATGATCATGATCATGAAGGTGCCGAACAGCGCGATCATGCCGGGCACCACGCCCATCTCCTGCTTGACCAGGTCGCCCAGCGAGCGGCCGTCGCGGCGCGTGGAGATGAACAGGATGATGAAGTCCTGCACCGCCCCCGCGAACACCACGCCCGCCAGCACCCACAGCAAACCGGGCAGGTAGCCCATCTGCGCGGCGAGCACCGGGCCCACCAGCGGGCCGGCGCCCGCAATGGCCGCGAAGTGGTGGCCGAACAGCACGTTCTTGTCGGTCGGCACGTAGTCCAGGCCGTCGTTGTGGCGGTGCGCGGGCGTCTTGCGGTTGGCGTCCAGCCCCAGCACCTTGTCGGCGATGAACAGGCTGTAGTAGCGGTAGGCGATCAGGTAGGTGCAGAGCGCGGCGGTCACGACCCAGAGGGCGTTGATGCTTTCCCCCCGGCTCAGGGCGACGGTGCCCAGCGCAAAAGCGCCGAGCACGGCCACGGCCAGCCACACCAGATGGCGGCGAATGTTGGGCATGCGGATGTCTCCTCGATATGAACCGGGCGAGTGTTCCCCGCCCGCCGCCGGGCCGCATCCGTCGGACTGCGCGGGCCGGGCGGGTGGAATTGCCTAATGGATAACCCCTATCCACGCCCGGATCGCCTCCGCCGGACCGCCGCGGGAAGCGCCGCAAATCCGTTGCGCTCACATTAGATGTGATAAATTCACATTCACTAACAATGTGAAACATCTCTGACGAGTCCACGATGACCCAGCATTCGCAGGCACGCGCCCCCCGCGGCTTCACATTGATCGAGGTCATGATCACGGTGGCCATCGTGGCCATCCTGGCGTCGATCGCCCTGCCCAGCTACCAGCAGTACATCGTGCGATCGAAGCGCTCGGCGGCCCAGGCGCAGATGATGGACATCGCCAACCGGCAGCAGCAGTTCCTCATTGCCAACCGCGGCTACGCCGACAAGACGGCACTGACTGCCAGCGGCTACAGCCTGCCCGCCGAAGTCAGCAGCAACTACAGCTACGACGTCGCGCTGCAGGAATCCGGCCCGCCCACCTTCGCGATCACGTTCACCGCGATCGGCAGCCAGGTGGGCGACGGCAACCTCGGGCTCACCAGCGAAGGCGTGAAGACGCCGGCCAACAAATGGTGAGCCCCACCTTGCAGCGCCAGCGCGGCGCCACGCTGATCGAGGTGCTGGTCACCCTGCTCGTGCTGGCCTTCG
The DNA here is from genome assembly GCF_058797695.1 of Variovorax sp. GW823-FHT02B07. Classification (NCBI taxonomy): domain Bacteria; kingdom Pseudomonadati; phylum Pseudomonadota; class Betaproteobacteria; order Burkholderiales; family Comamonadaceae; genus Variovorax; species Variovorax sp. GW823-FHT02B07. Next base: position 364,182 of record NZ_JBXAJX010000001.1, on the reverse strand, counting down.
GCCTGTTCGGCCTCGTGGGGCTGCAGGCCCGGCTGCAGGCCTCCGAGATGGAGTCGTACCAGCGCTCGCAGGCGCTGATCCTGCTCAACGACATGGCCAACCGCATCGCCATCAACCGCCGCGTGGCGGCCAGCTACGCCACCAGCGCACCGCTGGGTGGCACCGATGCCTGCCCCACCGGCACCGGCACGCGCCAGCAGATCGACGCCAGGGAGTGGTGCAACGCGCTGCAGGGCGCGGCCGAGTTCTCGGGCAACGACAAGCTGGGCACCGTGATCGGCGGACGCGGCTGCGTGGAAGACATGGGCAACAACGAGTACCTCGTGACGGTCGCCTGGCAGGGCCTGGGGCCGATCTCGGCGCCGCCGGCCGGCGTGGCCTGCGGCAAGGACCTCTACGACACCGGCACCAAGTGCATCAACGACCTGTGCCGCCGCACCGTGACCACGCTCGTGCGCATCGGATCGCTCTCATGAACCTGCGCCCCACCGCACGCCGCGCCCAGCGCGGGCTGACGCTGATCGAGCTGATGGTGGCCATCACCATCATGCTCATCGTGATGGCCGCGCTGCTCACGCTGTTCCTCAACGTGAGCGGCTCCCAGCGCGAGATGGAACGCGTCAACCGCCAGATCGAGACCGGGCGCCTGAGCATCTTCGTGCTCGAGAACGAGATCTCGCACGCGGGCTTCTGGGAAAACTACATGCCCGAGTTCGACGACCTCACGGTCAGCGCCGCGCCCACGCACGTGCCCACCGGCGCCGTGCCCGACCCTTGCCTGGCCTACTCGGCGGCGAACTGGACCGAGGACTACAAGCGCCAGCTGCTCGACCTGCCCGTGCAGGTCTACAGCAGCGTGCCGGCCACCTGCACCGACCTGCTGACGCACCACAAGACCGGCACCGACATCCTCGTGGTGCGCCATGCCGAAACCTGCCTGCCCGGCACGACGCATTGCGACGCCGACGTGGCCGGCGCGATGTACTTCCAGTCGTCGCTTTGCGGCACGCAAAAGCCCTCGTCGTTCGACCTCTCGACCGGCGCCTTCGACCAGATGTTCCTCAAGGACTGCACCACCCCTTCGCCCAAGCGCAAGCTGGTGGCCGACATCTACTACGTGCGCGACTACGCCGAGGCCGAAAACGACGGAATTCCCACGCTGGCACGCTCGCGCTTCGACCTGGTGGGCGGCACGCTCGCGCAGCAGCCGCCCACGGCGCTGATCGAAGGCGTCGAGGGCTTTCGCGTCGAGCTCGGCCTGGACACGCTGAGCAAGACCGGCGCCGCCGTCAACTACACCCAGGCCATCGCCTGGGCCGATCCGGCGAACAAGTCCACCCCGTCCAACCGCGGCGACGGCAGCCCCGACGGCGCCTTCGTGCACTGCGGCGCGACCTGCACCGCCGACCAGCTGGTCAACGCGGTGGCCGTGAAGCTGTATGTGCTCGCGCGCGCCACCACCATCTCGCCGGGCCACACCGACACGCGCAGGTACCAGATGGGCGCTGCGACGCTCGCGCCGTTCAACGACCACTACAAGCGGCACGCGTTCGCGACCACCGTGCGCCTGACCAACGTCACCGGCCGGAGGGAAACGCCATGAAGCCACGCGTGCGCGCCGGCCGCTCCACCCAGACCCAGCGCGGCGCCGCGCTGATCATCGGGATGATCATGCTGCTGCTGATCACGCTCGTGGTCACCGCCGCCTTCAACCTCAGCGGCGCCAACCTCAAGGCCGTGGGCAACCTGCAGACCCGCAACGAAGCCGTGGCCGCCGCCAACCGCGCGATCGAGGAAGTCGCGGCCAGCCTGCTGGTGCCCGGCAGCGACGGCACCCCGTCGCTCGCGCCGCCGCAGGGCACCGTGAGCATGGTCGACATCAACAACGACGGCGTGGACGACTACAAGGTCACCGTCGCCCCGCCCGTGTGCGTGCGCGCCACCAAGGCCGTCGACAGCGGCGGCGGCGGCAGCACGGGCCCGGGCGGCATCACGGGCGGCGCGTCCAGCAGCGGCTCGGGGCTCGCGGCCCTGCCCGACCAGTACAACGCCGTGTGGGACATCAGCACCACCGTGACCGACACCACCCCCGGCGCCACCGGCACCACCACCTCCGTGCGCCAGGGCGTGCGGGCGCTGCTCAACAAGGCGCAGTTCGAAGCGCTGTGCGCGCCGCCGCCCGCCGCGCCAGCCGAACCCGCGCCGGCCGCCTCTTGAACCACGACGATGAACGGGTCCCCGCCATGACAAGGAAACTACTCACCACGCTGTGGGCCGCCGTGCTGCTCGCGTTGCCGATGCAGGCTGCGCAGGCGGAGGACATCGATCTCTTCGTGGGCTACAACCCCGCCGTCACCCAGGCCCCGAACGTGCTGTTCGTGCTGGACAACACGGCCAACTGGAACCAGCCCTTCACCGCCGAGCTCAACGCGCTCGCCAGCGCCTTCGAAAGCCTGCAGGCCGACAAGTTCAAGGTCGGCCTGATGATGTTCACCGAGACCGGCCAGGGCAATTCGAACAGCGACGGCGGCTACGTGCGCGCCGCGGTGCGCACGCTCGACAGCGGCACCAAGCTCAAGTACGGCGCCATGATCCGCAGCCTGGACAAGGTGGCCGACAAGTCCAACGGCGGCAAGGCCGGCAAGACCATGGCGGAGGTCTACCGCTACCTGGCCAGCGCCGCGCCCATCGCCGGCAACGGCAAGGTCAAGACCGACTACACCGGCAACGTGAGCGGCACCGCGGCATCGAAGGCCATCTACGCGCTCACGCGCAACGCCCTGGCCAGCGTCAACGCCAGCACCTATGTCGGCCCGAGCACCGAGAACTGCATCGGCACCTTCGTCATCTACATCAGCAACGGCGCAGCGCAGGACAACAACAACGACAACCAGCTCTCCAACGAAGCCCTGCGCGCCGCCGGCGGCAGCACCGCCCAGATCACGCTCAGCCCCAGCGGCTCGCAGGACAACACGGCCGACGAATGGGCGCGTTTCCTGCAGACCAGCATGGGCGTCAAGGTCTACACCATCGAGGCCGCCAAGGCCACCCAGGGCCAGGGCCCGGGCTGGAGCGCGCTGCTGCAGAGCATGGCCAAGCAGAGCAACGGCGAGTACTACGACCTCTCGAGCAAGCCCGAACTCGGCGCCGCGCTCGGCGAGGCGCTGGACGACATCTTCAGCAAGATCCAGTCGGTCAACAGCGTGTTCTCCTCGGTGAGCCTGCCCGTGAGCGTGAACACCCAGGGCACCTACCTGAACCAGGTGTTCGTGGGCATGTTCCGCCCCGACGAGAACGCCTTTCCGCGCTGGAACGGCAACCTCAAGCAATACAAGCTCGGGCTGGACAGCAGCAGCCAGCTGATCCTGCAGGACGCGGACGACAAGAACGCGGTGAACAACCAGACCGGCTTCATCGCGCCCTGCGCGCGCAGCTTCTGGACACCCGCCGCCAGCGACAGCGACGCCTACTGGAGCTTCCGGCCGTCCGGCGACTGCCTCAAGAAGGAAGCCGCGGACAGCCCCGACGGCAACGTGGTGGAAAAAGGCGCGCAGGGCTACATGCTGCGCGGCGTCGTGCCGGCCGTGCGCAACATGAAGACCTGTGCGGCGGGCAGCTGCACCGCGCTCACCGCCTTCGACGACGCCAACACGGCCATCACCACGACCGCGCTCGGCATCGCCGCGGACGCGACCGCGGACCGCACCAAGCTCATCAACTGGGCGCGAGGCCTGGACAACAAGGGCGACGAACGGCCCAACGCCCAAGGCAACCCGGTGCCCTCGAGCGCCATGCGCCCGTCCGTGCACGGCGACGTCGTGCACTCGCGCCCGGTGGCCATCAACTACGGCACCGACGCCTCGCCCCAGGTCGTGGTGTTCTACGGCGGCAACGACGGCGTGCTGCGCGCCATCAACGGCAACCGCAACACGGCCATCGGCGGGGCCGCCGCAGGCTCCGAGCTGTGGTCGTTCATGCCGCCCGAGTTCTACGGCAGCCTCAAGCGGCTGTACGACAACACCACGCGCATCAACTTCCCCGGCCTGCCCGTCAGCCTGGGCGCGGTAGCGCCCAAGCCCTACGGCATGGACGGCGCGGTCGCGGCCTACCGCCAGGGCAGCACCGCCTGGCTCTACGCCAGCATGCGCCGCGGCGGCCGGCTGGTCTACGCCTTCGACGTCTCGTCGCCCGCCGCGCCCACGCTGAAGTGGCGCAAGGGCTGCCCCAACCAGAACGACGACACCGGCTGCGACACCGGCTTCGAAGGCATCGGCCAGACCTGGTCGGCGCCGAAGGTGCTGCGCGCCACCGGCTACGGCAGCGGCAGCAGCCCTCTGCTGGTCTTCGGCGGCGGCTACGACAAGTGCGAAGACGTTGACACCAACAGCGCCGCCCAGGCCTGCGGCACCGGCGTGAAGGGCAACCGGATCTACGTGCTCGACGCCAACACCGGCGCGCAGCTCAAGGTGTTCACCACCGCCCGCCCCGTGGTCGGCGAAGTGACGGTGGTCACCGACGCCCTGGGCATCGCCACCATCGCCTACGCCGCCGACCTGGGCGGCAATGTCTACCGCATCGCCATCGGCAGCGCGGCCCCGTCCGCCTGGGCCATGACCCAGATCGCCTCGCTCGGCTGCGACACGGTGACCACCTGCACGCCCAACCGCAAGTTCATGTTCGGCCCCGACGTGGTCGCGGACAACGGCGCCTACGTCGTGCTGCTGGGCTCGGGCGACCGCGAGAAGCCGCTGCGCCACTACAACGTCGCACTCGGCGTGGCCAACCGTTTCTACATGCTGGTCGACAAGCCCACCGACGCCACCTGGCTGACCAGCGAAGCCGACCGCTGCGGCACCGGCAACGAGGTGCTGTGCCATACCTCGCTGCAGGCCATCACCGACGCGAGCACGCCGAGTTCGTCCGACCTCGCCACCAAGAAGGGCTGGTACCTCGGGCTCACAGCGGGCGAGCAGGTCGTGACCGGTTCGGTGACCGCCTACGGCGTCACCACCTTCAACACCCACACGCCCACCAACCCCAACACGCAGTCGTGCCGGGCCGACCTGGGCACCGCGCGGGTCTACAACGTGTCGTACGTCAACGCGGCCGCCCAGGGCACCAACGGACGCTTCCAGAACGTGGTGGGCGGCGGCCTCGCACCCACACCGGTCGTGGGCCGCGTCCAGCTGGACGGCGATGGCGGCATGCGCGACGTGGTCATCGGCGCCAACCCCGACTCCTTCCTCAGCCCCAAGGGCACCGCGCCCAAGGCCGCGTTCAAGCAGCCCAAGGGCCGGGTCTACTGGTTCATCCAGAAGTAACGCCGTGCACCCGCGCATGCGCAACCACCACCCCAGGCAGGCCCGCCCCCGGCCGCGCGGCTTCACGCTCATCGAGCTGATGGTCACGCTGGCCGTGCTGGTGGTGCTGATCGCCATTGCCGTGCCCTCGTTCGACGGCATCCGGCTGTCCACCCGCCTGAGCAGCTACAGCACCGCGCTGGTCGCGGGCAGCCAGCTGGCGCGCAGCGAGGCCATCAAGCGCAACGCCCCCGTCACCCTGTGCGCCTCGGCCAACGGCACCAGCTGCAGCACCAACGGGCAGTGGGAAGCCGGCTGGATCGTGCGCAGCGACACGCAGGTGCTGCGCGTCGAGCCCGCGGCCGCCAGCGGCTACCGGCTGCGCGAGGCCGATGGCGCCAGCGCCATCGTGTTCCAGGCCACCGGCCTGGGCGCCGGCCGGAGCAGCATCACCATCTGCCGCGCCACCCCGAGCGCCGACCAGTCGCGCGCCGTGAGCATCAGCGCCACGGGGCGCACCACCGTCACCCGGGCGAGCGGCGGCACCTGCGCCGCGACCTGACCCGGCCGGCCGAGGGGGTCCGCCGGACGAACGACAATAGGGCCCTGTGGCAAGCCCGGGCGCCGGTCCCGCCTCTCTTGCCTTGACGACCTTCACCAGGAACAACGCTCCCGCATTCATGGAACACCGGCTGGACTGGGCCCTTGCCGCCTGCGCTCGCATCCTCAGGCCCGTGGTCCGGCTGGCGCTGGGCATGGGCGTCAAGCACCCGCACCTCGAAGCCCTGCTGCGCGACCTGCTCATCGAGGAAGCCCAGCGCACCTGGCGCGCCCAGGGCGTGACCAAGCCCAACCTCAGCCAGATTTCGGTCACCACCGGGCTGAACCGCAAGGTCGTCACCGCCAAGGTCCGCGCCACCGTTGACCCGCTGCCGCACACCGAGCTGTCAGCGGCTGCCAAGACTTTTACGTTGTGGTTACAGATGACCACCGACGACGACACCCTGCGCCGCCTGCCCGTCGTCACCGAGGGTGACGGGCCCTCGTTCGAACGCGTGGCCCGCCTGGCCAGCCGGGGCAACGTGCACCACCGCACCATCCTCGACGAGCTGGTGCGCCTGCAGATGGTGGCCGAGAGCGACGGCAGCGCCGAACTCACGGCCGACGGCTTCGTGCCGGTGGAAGACCTGCAGTCGATGCTCGCCTTCCTGGGCGACAACGGCCGCGACCACCTGCTGGCCGCCGTCTCCAACACCCTGGGCGAGACGCCCCGCATGCTCGAGCGCGCCGTGTACGCGCGCGGGCTCACGCTGGCCGACTGCACGGCCATCGAACGCCTCGTGCGCGAACGCTGGGCCGGCCTGCACCACGAGCTGGCCCGCGAGATGACCGAAGCCGTCGACCGCGTGCCCCCCGAGGCCAAGGCTACCGCGAAGGCACGCATCCGCGTCGGCATCTACACGTATTACGAAGACGAAGAAGGCGCGCCCGCCCCCGGCGCGCCCCAGCACAACGAGTCCCCCCGATGAACACGCCTCCCCTCTCCTTGCGACTCGTGCGCGGCCTGCTGATGGCCGGCGCCATGGCCCTGCTTCTGTCCTGCGGGGGAGGCGGCGGTGGCAGTGGAGGCGGCGGCACATTGGGTTTCGGCACCGCCGGCACCACGGCCACCGGTAACGGCAACGGCGGTGGGGGCGGCGACGGCGGCTCGGGTGACGCCGGCAGCGGCACGGGCAACGGCAGCACGGGAAGCACGGGCGCCGGCGGCGACAGCACCGCCAGCAACACCAACGGCGACGGCTCGGGCGTGGGCTCCGGCGGCACGGGCGTGACCGCCGACGCCGCCGGCATCGGCGCGGCCGACGGCCTGGGCAGCGTGATCCTCAACGGCCTGCGCTACAACACCGACAGCGCCACCTTCAGCCTCGAGGACACCACCGAGCTGCAGATCGGCATGAGCGCGCGCATCGCCGGCAAGGTCGACGCCGACTTCAACAACGGCATCGCCGCCACGGTCGTCTCGGCCGCCGAGTTGCGCGGCGCCGTGTCGGCCATCGACCTGAAGGACGGCAGCTTCACCGTGATGGGCGCCCGCGTGACCACCGACAACGCCACCGTCTGGGGCGACGCCAAGGGCGCCGCCGACCTCGTGGACACCGCCGTGGTGCAGGTGTGGGGCCTGCCCGCCGCACCGGGCACGCTGCGCGCCACGCGCGTGCTGGTGGCGCCCGCCACCACCGCCCCGCTGGCGACTGGCACCGTGCAGAACCTCGACCGCGGCGGCCAGCAGTTCACGCTCGGCCTGCTGACTGTCGACTTCGGCGGCGCCGCCTTCGGCCCCGGCATCGATGCCGCGAGCCTGGTCAACGGCGCCCTCGTGCGCGTGCGCGGCACGGCGGCACCGGCCGCCGGCCGCTTCACCGCCACCCAGGTGCAGGGCTGGTACGCCATTCCCTCGGCCGACGGCATCGCGCTGCAGCTGGCCGGCGTGGTCACCGACTTCGCCGCGCTGGGCGACTTCCGCGTGCTGGGCAACAGGATCGACGCGCGCAACGCCCAGATCACCGGCGGGCCCAGCGGCTCCATCGGCAACGGCGTGAAGGTCGAGGTCGACGGTTTCCTCTCGGGCCAGGTGCTCGTGGTCAAGAAACTGCGCATCCGCCACGTGCCCGGCACCGGCGGGCCGGTGTCGTTCACCGTCATCGGCGCCATCGGCGGCTACCAGTCGGCCGCCGACTTCACCGTGCGCGGCCAGCGTGTGGATGCCAGCGGCTCCGGTACCATCTTCGAAAACGGCACCGCCGCAGACCTGGGCAACGGCAAGCGCGTGACCGTCGTCGGCGACCGCGTGGTCGACGGCGTGCTCATCGCCCAGCGCGTGAGCTTCACGCAGCCCTGAGGTCCGGGCCCCGGCGGTCCGGCCGCGCAGTGCATGCACCCAGGGTGCACGCACCGCGCACCCCACAGGCCACGCCACCTATGGCGCGACCGGATCGATCGGAGCCATGGACACCCACACCACCTCTGCGCCCGCTCCCACCACGTCGCCCCGCTGCTGCATCGCCGGCGGCGGCCCGGCCGGCATGGTGCTGGGCCTGCTGCTTGCGCGCGCGGGCGTGCCCGTCGTCGTGCTCGAGAAACACCTCGACTTCCTGCGCGACTTCCGGGGCGACACCGTGCACCCTTCCACCCTCGAAGTGCTGCACGAACTCGGCCTGCTCGACGCCTTCCTGCAGCGCCCGCACAACCGCATCGAAGAGCTGCGCGGCACTTACGAAGGGCGCGGCGTGACCATTGCCGACTTCAGGCGGCTGCCCACGCACGCCCGCTTCCTCGTGCTCATGCCGCAGTGGGAGTTCCTGGACTTCATGTGCGACGAGGCGCGGCGCTACCCCGGCTTCGAGCTGTGGACCGACGCCGAGGCCGTCGGCCTGCTGCAGGACAAGGGCCGCGTCAACGGCGTGAAAGTGCGCGTCGGCGCCCGCAGCCCCGACAGCGGCGGCCCGAAGGACATCGAGCTGCACGCCTCCCTCATCGTGGCCGCCGACGGCCGCCACTCCACCCTTCGTGACGCGGCGGCGCTGCCGCACATCAGCTACGGCGCGCCCATCGACGTGCTGTGGATGCGCCTTCCCAAGCTCCCTGGCGACCCCGAGGCCACCGGCGGCCACATCGCCGCGGGCCACCTCCTGGTGACGCTCAACCGCGGCGACTACTGGCAATGCGCCTTCGTCATCCGCAAGGGCGGCAGCGCCGAACTGCAGTCGCGCGGCATTGCCGCCTTCCACGCCGAGATCGCGCGCATCGCGCCCTTCTTCGCCACGCGCCTGCCCGAGGCCCTGCCCGACTGGGAGGCCGTGAAGCTGCTCGAAGTGACCGTCGACCGGCTCGAATCGTGGTCGTGCCCCGGCCTGCTGTGCATCGGCGACGCCGCGCACGCCATGTCGCCCGTGGGCGGCGTCGGCATCAACCTCGCCGTGCAGGACGCCGTGGCCGCCGCCAACCTGCTGGCCGCGTCGCTGGCCGGCAGCGCCACCGACAAGGAGATCGACAACCTGCTGCCCCAGCTGCAGCGCCGCCGCGAATGGCCCGTGCGCGTCACCCAGGCCGCGCAGCGCCTCGTGCAGGACCGCGTGCTGATGCCCGTGCTCAGCCGCAAGGCGGCGGCGTCGACCGCGCCCCGCCCCATGCCCTGGGCCCTGCGCCTGCTGGGGCGCTGGCCGTGGCTGCGCACCCTGCCCGCGCGTGCCGTGGGCATCGGCGTGCGGGCCGAGCACGTGCAATCGCCGCGCGCGTAACGCGCGAACCGGGTTCGCCGGATCAGCCGGGCCGGCGCGCCTGCGTCGGCTGGCGCGACCAGTACACGCCGTCGAGTCGGTCGAGCCGCACCTCGCCGCCCGTGGACGGCGCGTGCACGAAACGCCCGTCGCCCACATAGATGCCCGCATGCGTGGGCGACGCCGAGCCGAACAGCACCAGGTCGCCCGAGCGAAGCTCCGACATCGGCACCGGCCGGCCGAAGCCCGCCATGCGCGACACCGTGCGCGGCGGCACCTGCCCCACGCTGTGGCGGTACACGTAGCCGATGAGCCCGCTGCAATCGAACCCGCCCTCGGGCGAGTTGCCGCCATAGCGGTACGGCGTGCCGACCAGCCCCAGCGCATGGATCGTGATGCTGTTCGACTGCTCCGACGTCAGCGGCGGGATGTTGCTGCTCGGAACCGAACCACCGGGCGTGCGCGTCGGCGGCGGGCTCGCGCAACCGATGGCCAGGAGGCAGGCGGTGACGGCGGGGATCAGTCGGAACAGGAGCCGCTGCTGCAGCAGCGACAGCGATGCGGGGGAATGAGGAGGCGTCGGCAATGGTGTGTCGAGCATGGGCGCAGGCCGGTCTTGTGGACGTGGCCCGACTCTAGCGCGAGTGGGCCGGATCGCAATGCAGAGCCCCTTGGCGGGCGACAACGCCCTCGCCCTTCATCGCCATCAGCTGAAGCCGAAGACCAGCAGCAGGTTGTTCGCAGGCATCGCGTGCCGCTCGCGCAATGCGAGGCCGACGCGGCGCGCCTCTGCCACCACGTCGTCGAGCCGACGAATGCCCCATGCAGGATTGCGCGCGCGCAGGTCTTCGTCGAACGCCAGATTGCTCGGTGCCGTGGGGCCGTGCTGTGCTTCGTCTTCGAAGTAGGGCCCGTAGGTGACCAGCACGCCGGTGCCGGCACGCAGATGCCGCGCGGCACCGGCCATTAGCGCGGCGCAGGTGGGCCAGGGTGCAATGTGCAGCATGTTGGCGCAGTAGATGGCGTCGAACTTTTCTTCCTTTTCGCCTTCTTGAACGAACGCGGGGCCTTGCGAGGGCCACTGCGGCGCCATCACGTCGAGCAGCAGCGGTGGACGCAGATTGGGCAGCGCGGCTTGCTCGACACGGCTGGCGATCGCGGGGATCGAGCGGGCGTCTGCGTCGGTGGGCTGCCAGGTCCATGAAGGCATGGCGGCGGCGAACCAGGCGGCGTGTTGGCCGGTGCCGGAGGCGATTTCCAAGGCGGTGCCGCGCTCACCGAGGATGCGGGTCAGGGCATCGAGGATGGGTTGTTTGTTGCGGTCGGCGGCGGGGCTGTGGGGGTACTCAGGCATGGGGACTCGAATCATGGTGAATACACGATATGAAGGAAGGTAAGACTGCCTTGGGTGCTTTCAGCCCCTTTTTCACGTTTTGGCTGCAGCCCTCTGCAGCCGGGGAGAATTTGATCGGCAACGCGCGTCACTCGTCTGCGAGGCCGTTGCCCACAATCGTAAGCGCAACAAGAAATATGATCGGTAGACTGTAGTTCGTGTTCTCAATCCGACAAATACCTCCTGGCTCTGCTCAATCAACGGAGCCTTTGGGTACCAAGTTCAAGTTCTGGTTCGTTGATCCAGATCATGGCCCAACTTTGTTCAAGGAAGGGCGCCCAGGAACTGGAGAAAACTGGGCCGAAAAGATCGCATGTGAACTCGCAGATCTACTGGGTCTTCCGCATGCTCTCTATGATCTCGCTCAGTATGAAAATCGGGATGGAGTGGCCTCCATGTCCTTGGTCGACAAAGGTGCTCGTGTCATTCACGGAAATGAGCTTCTTGCCAGCTACAGCACGGACTACATACTGAGTGAAGGTGCACGCTACAGGAACCCTAGCCACACCCTCCGACGAGTCGGCGCGTACTTTCGTGCAAGTGAAGAGTTGGTTGGAGCGCCGTATGGCTGGCCTCAGTCGGAGCGCGTTCGCACAGCGCTCGATTTTTTCATCGGCTACCTCATGCTCGACGCCTGGATTGCAAATCAAGACCGTCACGACGAGAACTGGGGCGTCCTGCGAATGAATGATGGCAACATCTTTCTCTCACCGTCTTTTGACCATGGCTCCAGCATGGCTCGGAATGAGCCGGATAGTCGGCGGCTGATGCGACTCACAACGAACGACAAGATGCAACACATTTCTACGTTCGTACTAAAGGCGCGAAGCGGTCTATTCCCTACGACGTCTGACCCCAACCCCGCCCCCCTGTACACTGTTGAGGCCTTTGTTCAAGCCGCCGCATACAGCCCACATGCGGCATCCGAATGGCGAGAAAAATTGGCAGGGGTGGACCTTCATCGCGTCCACGCCATCATCGACCAGATACCTCAAGAATGGATGTCAACAGCAGCCCGAGAGTTCACGGTCGAACTACTTCGCCTAAATAGAGAACGCATCCTGAACGCTGCCCTGAAATGAGACGCCTATATGTTGCCTGCCAGAACGAGAAGACACGTGAGTGGATTCCCGTTGCAGAGTTGCGCAAAGTTGAACAAGGCTACGAACTCCGCTACACCAACGGGGCGCAACGACTTTCTGGCTTCGTAGGGTTGGGGCGGATGCAATCACTCGACAAAGTCTATTACTCCCCGATTCTGTTCCCGTTTTTTGCGAATAGGCTTCTCTCAAAATCCCGCCCCGAGTACGCGAGTTACCTGCGATGGCTAGGCGTAGAAGGCGTCGTCGGGGACTCAATGGAAGTTCTATCGGTGACAGGAGGTGTGCGAGCAACAGACTCGTATGAACTCGTAGCTTCACCCAAGCAACTTGCAGGGACACTTGAACTCGACTTTTTCCCTCGGGGCCTTCGCTACCAGCCCAGCACCTCACTCGATCTCCTGATGCAGCAAGTGGAGGGGAATCGAGTGTTCCTAATGAACGACGTTCAGAATGACAAGGATCCCCAAGCACTTGCCCTTCGAACAGAAACGCCCTCAGCGACTTTCATTGGCTATGTACCTCGCTACTACTGCTCGGGAATTTCACGTCTACTCGAAGACGAGGGCGCTTGTGTCGAGGCGACTATCAAACGCGTCAACTCGGATGCCCCGCTAGACATGAAGCTCCTGGTGACGTTAAGAGCGAAGGTTTCCGATACTTTCGATTTATTTGATGGAGTAGATGACTTCAAGCCCTTGACGAGCGAACATGCGGGGCGCCTGTCGGAAGACGCACTCCTAAAGACTGATCTCAACTTCTGAGAAGCACGTCAAAGATCATCGGCAATCGCAGACCAGAACCAAGTGGTCATCAACTTCTTGTTAGCTAGAAGTGCCGAGTGAAACCCCATCGAAAAGTTTGGAATTGGGGACATGAGCGTTCCTCGCGAGCCTCCTCTTTTCGATTCGTTTTTCACATATTCGCCCCCTCGTATTTGGTTCACTGGCTGATAACTTGGGAGCGAATCAGGCACGTCACTCAAGTGCTCGCTCCTGAAACAACGCCGCCGCATCCCGCGCCAAATCCGAAGCGATCCAAAGCAGGTTGTCCCGATGCCCTGCCCCCGCCTCTTCGAACCATCCATCGCCGGCGCCGTAGCAGCACCACAGCAGTGAGTTCAGTTGTTCCAGCTTGCATTCCAGCAGGTCTGCTGCGCTGGGGGTGGTCGCGTGGGGAGGGGTCGACCCAATAGGCCGGGCCATAATTCGTTTAGCCATTTGTTGTGCTCCTTCTCAAAGCTTGCACGTCACTTGGTTAGACGGTCATGGTGTTCGCGCACCGTGGCCGTCGCCTTTTGTGCCTCACGTTCGCATCGATCGATCTGCATCGATGGCCCGCCGTGAGGCGAAGCGGTTCATTCATTCACTCAATCAGTCAGTGGTCCGTGGTGTGGTGTGGTGTGGTGTGTGCTGCCCTTCTCGCCCACATGGCGGGTCGTTTCATCACAGGGGCATTCACTGTAGAGAAGTCCTGCCCGGCACAGAGAGAAATTTCGCCGAGGAATGCGCGGTTCGCGCAAGTAATCGCGCTGCAGCAGCGGCGATTCACAAAGCCCTGACAGTCAGGCCCTGAAAGCAGGGCCCGAGCCCGCATCGACAGCAGCGCCTCAGCCCTGCCCGCCGAACTCCCGCGCGTGCTCCACCGCGTACTTGATGAGCTCCGCCTGCCCTTCGATGCCCAGGCGCCGCTTGATGCTCTGGCGGTGCGCCTCCACGGTGCGCACGCTCAGGCCGAGGTCGCGCGCGATCTGCTTGCTCGATTCGCCGCGGCCGAGCGCACTCAAGATCTCGCTCTCGCGCGGCGTGAGCAGCGGGCGCGGGGTCTGGTTGCGAAAGAGTTTCTTCGACACGGCCGGGCTCAGGAAGGTGCCGCCCGCCGATACGGCCTCGATGGCCGCCACGATCTCCGCGGCCGGCGCATCTTTCAGCACGTAGCCACGCGCGCCGACCTGCAGGGCCTTCTGCACGTACTCGGGGTTGTCGTACATGCTGAGCATCACGATGTGCGGCGCGGGCTTCTGGTGCTGCGGCTGTTGTTGCAGCAGCAGCGCCGCCAGCTCGATGCCGTTCATGTCCTTCATGCCCACGTCCATGAGCACGAGGTGCGGCTGTGCGGGGCCGATGAGTGCCAGCGCCTCGGCCGCGCTGCCGGCCTCGCCCACGATCTCCAGGCCGGGCATGACGCCCAGGCGCGCACGCAGGCCGTCGCGCACCAGCGGGTGGTCGTCGACCAGGAACAGGCGCACAACCACGGGGGCAGCGGCAGCAGCGGTGGGGTCTTCTGTCATGGCCGCTATTCTGGCTTTGCGCGCCGCACGGGCACTTCGGCCACGATGGAGGTGTGGCCCCGGCCCGAGCGCATGCGCAGCCGGCCTTCGATGGACTCCATGCGCTCGCGCATGTTGCGCAGGCCGATGCCGCGCTGCGGGTCGAGCTGCATGGCCTCGACGTTGAAGCCGACACCGTCGTCGCTGATCTCCAGGCGCACGGCCTCTTCGTCGAAGCCCAGTGCGATGTGCACCTGTTGCGCACGCGCGTGTTTATGCACATTGGTCAACGCTTCCTGCGTGACGCGAAAGAGCGCGGTCTTGGCTTCCTGCGACAGCTCGAAGGGTTCGCCCTCGACCATGATGGATGCGTCCACGCCGCCTTCTTCACCGAACTCGGCGCCCAGGCGCTCCAGCGCGGCGGGCAGGCCCAGGGTGTCGAGCAGCGCGGGGCGCAGTCGGTGCGAGATGCGGCGCACCTCGGTGAGCGAATCGTTCAGCCGCTGCAGCGCCTTGCCGAGCGCGGGCGGCGGCGACTGGTGCGCGCGGTCCAGCTGCTCCACCGCCGATTCGATCAGCAGCTTGGCCGACACCAGCGTCTGGCTGGTGCCGTCGTGCAGCTCGCGCGCGAGGTGGCCGCGCTCTTCTTCCTGCGACTGCACCACGCGGCGCGCGAGCAGGCGCAGCTTGGCTTCGGCGGTGCGGTGCTCGCTGAGGTTGAGCAGCAGCCCGGCCGCGCTGACCACGCCCAGGCACAGCGCGGCGATGCCGGCAATCCACAGCAACGTGGCGGTGACGTTGGCGTTCATCTGCCGGTCGAGGGTGTCCATGGTCGACTGGATGTCGTCCAGGTACAGGCCGGTGCCGACCATCCAGTTCCAGCGCGGCAGCGCGGTGACGTAGCCGAGCTTGGGCGCCATCTGCGCGCTGGAGGGCTTGCGCCATTCGTACTCGACGTAGGCGCCGCCCTTGTCGCGCGCGCCCTGGATCAGCTCCTGGATGGTGAAGCGGCCGTGCGAATCGCGCAGGTTCCACAGGTTCTGGCCGACCAGCTCGGGCTGGCGCGAGTGCATGAGCGAGTTGCCGTCCATGTCGTAGACGAAGAAGTAGCCGTCGTCGCCGTAGTTGAGCGTGGCCAGGCGGCGCAGGGCTTCGTTGCGCGTGGCCTCGTCGTTCAGCCCCGACTCGTACAGCGGCAGCAGGTTGCTCACGGCCAGGTCGACGTAGCTGCGCAGCTCGCTGCGGCGCTGGGCCATGTAGCTGCGCTCGATGAGCGCCCGCTCGCGCTGAGCCAGGTCGTGCTCCTGGTGGCGCACGGCCAGGGCCACGAGCACCAGCGCGACCAGCAGGGGCGCAACGGCCAAGGCGACGATCTTGGTGCGCAGGTTCATCGTCGGGGTGGGTGCCTCGTTCGTCCTGGTGCGTTCAATGCACGCTGGTCGGCCGCCCCGAAGCCACCCACGCATCCAGCCCACCCGTCAGCGGCAGCGCCCGCCGCGCCCCGCGCGCCAGCAGCACGCGCGCAGCCTGCGCGGCCGAGACTTCGTTGGGGCAGTTGCAGTACAGCACCACGTCGCGGTCGGGATCGATGGTGAGGTCCAGGTTGCGCTGCTGCAGCGCCTTGAGGGTGTACGACAGCGCCCCCGGAATGCGGCGCGGGTCGACCTGCACGCCGGCTTCGCCGCGCACGTCGATCACCAGCGGCGGCACGTCGCCGCTCATGAGGTCGAACAGCTCGTCGACGCTGATGCGCGGCATGCCGGTGAGCCGCGCGAAGGCGCGGCGGCGCCAGTAGCGCACGGCGAGCATCACGAGCAGCACCACGCCCAGCGCGGCGGTGGCGATGCCGCCGGCCTGCGCCAGCACGGCGAGCACTTGCTGGATCTGGTCGCGAAAGAGCCAGCCCAGGCCGAGGAACAGGCCCGTCCAGACCAGCGCGGCGACGATATCGAAGCCGACGAAGCGCCGCACCGACATGCCCAGCGCGCCGGCCATGGGCGGCGCCACCACGGACACGCCGGGCACGAACTTGGCAGCCACCAGCGACATGCCGCCCCAGTCGGAAATGAGCGATTCGCCACGCCGCACGCAGGAGTCCTGCGACAGCGAGATGCGGCACAGCAGCCGCATGAAGCGGTAGCCGAAGCGGCGCCCGGCATAGAACCACGCGCCGTCGCCCAGCAGGTTGGCGACCACGGCGGCCAGCACCACGCCGACCACCGACACGTCGCCCGCCGCCAGCAGCGCACCGGTGACGACCAGCACGGCCGCGGCCGGCACGGGCAGGCCCAGGCGTGCGGCGAAGCTGGCGGCAAACACCACCAGGATCGCGTTCTGCACCAACAGCGACATCAGCTGCGCCATGCTGCGGGCCGCCGTTCGGTCGTTGCCGGATGCCGCAGGGCGGCGCGCCGGGAGGGGGTGTGGGATGTGGTCATGCCGGGCGCGATTCTCCCGCATGGCCCAAGCACGTACTGCGCGCAGGCCATCCGGGGCGCCCGCACGCCCGTTCGCTCAGCGGGGCGCGTCGCCCTTGCGGTACTCGGCGGTGAGCGCGTCGAGCTTCTGCTTGAGCGCCGGGTCGAGCACGTAGCTGGCGGCGGCCACGGTGGCGTCGAGCTGTTCGGGGCGGCTGGCGCCCAGCAGTGGTGCGGTGATCAGCGGGTTGGCCATGACCCACGCCACGGCCAGCGTGGCCAGCGGCACGCCGGCTTCGTCGGCCAATGCGTGCAGTTGGGTGACGGTGTCGAAGCTGCGGTCGTTCCAGTAGCGGTCCTGGTACATGCCGCCGGCGGTGCCAAGGGTGAAGCGGGTGTTCTCCTCGGGCTTGGCGCCGGGCTTGTACTTGCCGGTGAGCAGGCCGCCGGCCAGCGGGTTGTAGGGAATCACGCCCAGGCCCTCTTCGGCCGCGAGCGGCAGCAGCTCGCGCTCGATCTCGCGGAACAGCAGGCTGTAGCGCGGCTGCACCGACACGAAGCGCGTGAACCGGTGCAGCTCGGCCTTGCCCAGCGCGCGGGCCAGGCGATAGGCCAGGAAGTTCGACACGCCGATGTAGCGCGCGCGGCCCGACTTGACGATCACGTCGAGCGCCTCAAGGCTTTCTTCGAGCGGCGTCTCGCGGTCGTCCATGTGCAGCTGGTACAGGTCGACGTGGTCGGTCTTCAGCCGTTTGAGCGAGAGGTCGATGGCGTCGAGCAGGTGCTTGCGCGAGGCGCCCTGGTCCCAGGGGTTGGGGCCGACCTTGTTGACGGCCTTGGTGGCGACCACGAAGCGGCGGCGGCCGGCGGGGCCCTGCTTGTCGAGCCAGTTGCCGATGATCTCTTCGGTGCGGCCGGTGGTCTCGATGGTGCCGCCCAGCGGGTACACGTCGGCGGTGTCGAGGAAGTTGATGCCGGCGTCGGCGGCCTTGTCCAGGATCTGGTGCGACACGGCCTCGTCGGTCTGCAGGCCGAAGGTCATGGTGCCCAGGGCCAGGCGGGACACGGTGAGGCCGGTACGGCCCAGGCGGGTGGTGGGGATGCTCATGCAGGCTCGCTCCGAGAAGGTGGGAGAGGGAGGGAAAGAGGCGGCGGCCATCATAGGCACGGCCGCGCATTCCTGCAGGCGCTGGAGATTCAGGTGGATTCGAGGTGCACGCCGGGCGCGCCGCGTTCGACCGAGAAGCGGGCCATGGCTGCGACGGCGGAATCGGCGTTCTTCTCGTCGTCCACCGCGCGGAACTCGACGGCGCAGCCGCGCGCGTCGAGCGTCATGAGGCCGTAGCCGCGCTTGTCGGCGCGGCCGTAGCGCAGGTGTTCATTCTTCGCGCGCATGTGGGCCACGCTGGCGGCGCTCGGCCCTTCGGAGGTGATGGCGCCGCCGACGAACTCGGTCGCGACGACGGGCCCCTGCGGCTCGCGGCGCAGGTCGGCGGCCCAGAAGGCGTGCACGTCGCCGCCGAGCACCAGCGCATCGCCACCGCGCGACGGGTTGGCGGTCAGCGCGTCGAGCAGGCGCGTGCGCGCGGCGGCGTAGCCGTCCCAGCCGTCCATCCAGTAGCCGTGCCCCACGCCGCGCTGGCGGTCGGCTTCGGCGAGCAAGGTGGGTTGGGCGATGACGGTCCAGCGCGCCGGCGGCGTTGCGAGTTCGTTCGCGAGCCAGGCTTCCTGCTGCATGCCGAGCAGGCTGCGCTCCGGGGCCAGCCGGTCGGCGCAGTCGACCAGCGGCTTGGTGCTGCGGCCCGGGAGGCAGGCGTGGTGCGAGCGGTACTGGCGGCCGTCGAGCAGCATCACGTCGAGCATGCGGCCGAAGCGATGGCGCCCGTAGATGGTCGCGCCCGCGCCGCGCGGGCGCATGGAGGCCGGCACGGGCATGTGCTCGTACCAGGCCTGGTAGGCGGCAGCGCGGATCGCGAGGAACTGCGCCGGGTCGGGCGTGCGCGGCGAGACGTCGTCGGTGTAGTCGTTGGCGACCTCGTGGTCGTCCCAGGTCACGAGCCACGGAAAGGCGGCGTGCGCGGCCTGGAGGTGCGGGTCGGTCTTGTAGAGCGCGTAGCGGTTGCGAAAGCCGGCCAGGTCGGTGGGAATGCCGCCTTCGTGCCGACGCACGTTGTGCGAGCCGCGCGAGCTTTCGTAGATGTAGTCGCCCAGGTGAACGACGAAGTCGATCGGCTGCGCGGCCATGTCGCGGTAGGCGGCGTAGTAGCCCTCCTCGTACTGCTGGCACGAGGCGAAGGCGAAGCGCAGCGGTTGCACGGCGGCGTCATCGTCGGCCGGCGCGGTGCGCGTGCGGCCGACGGGGCTGCGCACGCCGGCGGCAGTGAAGCGGTACCAGTAGGGGCGGCCCGGGCGCAGGCCCTGTACCTCGACGTGCACTGAGTGCGCGAGGTCGGCGTCGGCGCTGGCGATGCCCTTGGTCACGATGCGGCGAAAGCGCTCGTCCTCGGCGACCTCCCACTGCACCGCCACGGGCGCATCACCCATGCCGCCGCCCAGCAGCGGCTCGGGCGCGAGCCGCGTCCACAGCACCATGCCGTCCGGCCGTGGCGCGCCCGAGGCGACGCCCAGCGTGAACGGGTCGCGCGCCGCCGCGGTCTGGGCGCGCAGGTGCAGGAAGGGATGGCCGAGCGCGGCGGCGGCGAGGCCGGTGTGCAGCAGGCGTCGGCGGGTGAAAAACGGAGGGGTCATCGGGCGTCCTTCTTGGCGCGTCGCTCGGCGATCTCGAGGTCGATCGATGCTTGCAGCTGCGCTTGCCGTTCGGGGTTCTTCGGGCGGGTGTCGAAGCTCCTCGTGCGTATGCCTTCGACCGACTGTGAGGAAACACGGCGAGACTTTCCCCACCAGATCGCTGCAGCGCCGCCGAGCAGGAACAGCGCGACCATGAATTCCGCGGCGACCCGGTTCAGGTCGCTCTTGAGGATCGGCTGCGCTGCGTTGTCTGTCCGGTCGCGCGGAGGCAGCAGGACCGCGAGCTTCTTGCCCACGGGGCGCGCGCTGAACTTGCCGCCACGGCCGGCCCGCAGGACGGCTTTTCGGCCATCGGGTCGGACGTAGTCGACCCGCACCTCGTCGCCGTGGACGCCGGTGACGACACCCTCGACTTCGTCGTAGGAAAGAAGAACCAGCGCCGCGTCATACGCCGACAGCAGCGCGACACACAGCATGGCGACGCCCATCGCCGCAACGCACGTCGCCACCAACACTCGAAAGATATGCATGGACTCCAGCCATCAGGAACGTGCCTGATTCTGGCGCCCTTCTCTTACAGCACCGCCACTGCAGAACGGCGTCTCAGCCCACCGACCCTTCGCAAACCACAGCCACCGGCCGCCGCGCATCCGCACGCGCGCTCGCGACCGCCCAGGCAAAGATGCCCACGCCCGCCAGCGCCAGCAGCGCGCCGACCCAGCCAGTCGAGGTCCAGCCCAGGCCGGCCGCAATGGCCACGCCGCCGAGCCAGGCGCCGAGGGCGTTGGCCATGTTGAAGGCCGAGTGGTTGAGCGCGGCGGCGAGCGTTTGTGCGTCGCCGGCCACGTCCATCAGGCGGATCTGCAGGGCCGGGCCGATGGCGACGGTGGTGCCGATCAGGAACACGGTGAAGGCCGCCGTCACGACGTGGTGCGCGGCGAAGGTGAAGCTGGCAAGCACGAGCGCTGCATAGACGAGCACGCCGCCGATGGTGCGCATGAGCGACTTGTCGGCCAGCCGCGAGCCCACGAGGTTGCCGGTGACCATGCCCAGGCCGAACAGCGCGAGCACGAAGGGCACGCCGCCCAGCGGCAGGCCGGCCACCTCGATCAGCGTGGGCTTGATGTAGCTGAACACGGCGAACATGCCGCCGAAGCCGATGGCGCCGATGCCCAGCGTGAACCACACCTGCTTGCGCTTGAGCGCGCCGAGTTCGCGCCAGGGGCTGGCGCCGGCGGCGGGCGCGATGTCGGGCACGTCGCGGCGCAGCAACGCCACGGCGACGAGCGCGATGACGCCCACGAACACGAAGGCCGCGCGCCAGCCGAACAGCTGGCCCAGCCACGCCGCGATGGGCACGCCGACCAGCGTGGCGCCGGTGAGCCCCAGCATCACGAGGCCGACGGCGCGTGCGCGGCGCCCCGGCGGCGCGAGCGTGGCGGCCACGAGCGCGGCCACGCCGAAGTAGGTGCCGTGCGGCAGGCCGGTGGCAAAGCGCAGCAGGTTGAGCGACAGATAGCCGGGCGCCAACGCGCTGGCGAAATTGCCGGCCGCGAACACGGCCATCAGCGCGATCAGCAGTGCGCGTCGGCCCCAGCCGGCGGCCAGCACCGCGAGCACGGGCGCGCCAATGACCACGCCCAGCGCGTAGGCGCTGATGACGTGGCCGGCCTGCGGGATGGTGACGGCGATGTCCTTCGCGACCTCGGGCAGCAGGCCCATGATGACGAACTCGCCGGTGCCGATGGCAAAGCCTCCGACGCCGAGCGCGAGCACCGCGCGCAGGAACTGGGTGGACGAGACGGACGGTGCAATGGCGGTGGTTTCCGCGCCTTCGCGGGCGGACGGTGAGGCGTTCAAGGCCGGGCTCCTGGGGGGTGCCCGGCGGACGCGGGCAAGGCCCGATTCTAGGGTAAACCCTTAAATTGTGAAGATGCTCTCGTGCGGCGCGTCGGTACCGTCTTGCAATTCAGATGGTAACCAACTGCCTCACGCCCTGCGCTTCCATGTCCTTGCCCAGGCCGCGCGCAATGACTTCGCCGCGCTCCATCACGAGGTAGTCGTCGGCCAGCTCCTGCGCGAAGTCGTAGTACTGCTCGCACAGCACGATGGCCATGTCGCCGCGGTCGGCGAGCATGCGGATGACGCGGCCGATGTCCTTGATGATGCTGGGCTGGATGCCCTCGGTGGGCTCGTCGAGGATCAGCAGCTTGGGCTTGGGCGCGAGGGCGCGCGCGATCGCCAGTTGCTGCTGCTGCCCGCCCGAAAGGTCGCCGCCTCGTCTGTGGATCATCTGCTTGAGCACGGGGAACAGCTCGAACAGCTCCGCAGGAATGGGCGTGCCGCCGCTCTTGTAGGCCAGGCCCATGCGCAGGTTCTCTTCCACCGTGAGCCGCGCGAAGATCTCGCGGCCCTGCGGAACGAAGCCGATGCCGGCCCTGGCCCTGTCGTAGGGCGTGGCCTTGTGGATCGGCTTGCCTTCGAGTTCGATGCTGCCGCTCTTGATGGGCACGAGGCCCATGAGCGACTTCAGCAGCGTGGTCTTGCCTACGCCGTTGCGGCCGAGCAATACCGTGACCTTGCCGAGCGTTGCCTCGAAGCTCACGTCTCTGAGGATGTGGGAGCCGCCGTAGTACTGGTGGATGTTTTTTACTTTCAGCATGGTGGGATGGCTTCCTTGGTCTTTATCGGGGGCACCCGGTGGGCGGCACGGCGCGGTCGGCCCCACTGTGCCGGCCCTTCGGGCTGCCCTGCGGTGCTCGCGTTCCGCGGGGTCTCGCAGAACTCGCTTCGCTCAGACAGCTGCGAGCCCTGATCCGCGAAACGCTGCGCTCCTCGGCGGCACAGAGGGGCCGCCCACGCCGCACCGCACACCGGGCGCTGGTCGTGGCGTTGATGCCGACGGCTCCGGCCGTGGCTAGAAATTCACCGCCCAAGGTAGACCTCGATCACGCGTTCGTCGGCCTGCACTTCGTCGAGCGTGCCTTGCGCGAGCACGGAGCCATCGCACAGCACGGTGACGATCTCGGAGATGGTGCGGATGAAGCTCATGTCGTGCTCCACCACCATCAGCGAATGCTTGCCCTTGAGCGTGAGGAACAGCTCGGCGGTGCGAGCGGTTTCCTCGTCGGTCATGCCGGCCACGGGCTCGTCGAGCAGCAGCAGCTTCGGGTCCTGCATGAGCAGCATGCCGATCTCGAGCCACTGCTTCTGGCCGTGGCTCAGGTTGCCGGCCAAGCGCGAGACGCTGTCGGCCAGGTGAATCGTCTCCAGCACCTCGGCCAGACGATCGCTCTGCGCCGAGTCGAGCCTGAACAGCATCGAGGCGCGCACGCCCTTGTCGGTCTTCAGTGCGAGTTCGAGGTTCTCGAACACGGTGAGGTGCTCGAACACCGTCGGCTTCTGGAACTTGCGGCCGATGCCCAGCTGCGCAATGTCGGCTTCGCGGTGGCGCAGCAGGTCGATGGTGCTGCCGAAGAACACGGTGCCCGAGTCGGGCCGGGTCTTGCCGGTGATGATGTCCATCATCGTGGTCTTGCCCGCGCCGTTGGGGCCGATGATGCAGCGCAGCTCGCCCGGCGCGATGTCCAGCGAGAGCTTGTTGATGGCCTTGAAGCCGTCGAAGCTCACGCTCACGTCTTCGAGGTACAGGATGCGGCCGTGCGTGATGTCGACCTCACCCGGCGTGGCGATGCGGCTGAAGCCTGCGGTGCGGCCGCCCGATTCGGTCTGGCCCGTGGCCGCGTGCAGGCCGGCTGCGCGTGCGGCGCGCTCGGCACCGGCTTCCATCAGGTCGGGCGTCATGCGCGGGCTCCCTTCACATCGGCGACCAGGGGCGCCTGCACCGTCGCTTCGGGCTCGGCGTGCGAGGCGGCGGGCTCGCGCCGCGCGTCCTTCGCGGCCGGCGCTGCGGCCTTCTGTGTCTTCTCGCGCGACAACCACTTGCGCACCAACCCCACGATGCCGTTCGGCAGGAACAGCGTGACAGCAATGAACAAGGCGCCCAGGAAGTACAGCCAGTACTCGGGGTAAGCCACGGTGAGCCAGCTCTTGGCGCCGTTGACGATGAAGGCGCCGATGATCGGCCCGATCAGCGTGGCGCGCCCGCCGACTGCGGCCCACACGGCGATCTCGATGGAGTTGGCCGCGCTCATCTCGCCCGGGTTGATGATGCCGACCTGCGGCACATACAGCGCGCCGGCCACGCCGCACATCACGGCGGAGATGACCCAGATCGTGAGCTTGTACGGCAGCGGGTTGTAGCCCGAGAACATCACGCGCGTTTCGGCATCGCGAATGGCCTGCAGCACGCGGCCGAACTTGCTGCCGATGAGCCACTTGGCGAAGAGGAAGAAGCCCAGCAGCGTGAGGCCGGTGAGCGCGAAGAGCGTCATGCGCATCTCCTGCGTGGCGATCGGGATGTTCAGGATGCGCTTGAAGTCGGTGAAGCCGTTGTTGCCGCCGAAGCCCGTCTCGTTGCGGAAGAAAAGCAACATGGCGGCGAAGGTCATGGCCTGCGTGATGATCGAGAAGTACACGCCCTTGATGCGCGAGCGGAAGGCGAAGAAGCCGAACACGAAGGCGATGAGGCCGGGCACCGCCACGATGAGCAGCAACGTCATGCCGAAGCTGCCGCTGAAGGTCCAGTGCCAGGGCAGTTCCTTCCAGTCGAGGAACACCATGAAGTCCGGCAGGTCGCTCTTGTAGTTGCCGTCGCGGCCGATCTGGCGCATGAGGTACATGCCCATCATGTAGCCACCGAGTGCGAAGAACAGGCCGTGGCCCAGCGACAGGATGCCGGTGTAGCCCCAGATCAGGTCCATGGCCAGCGCGCAGATGGCGTAGCACATGATCTTGCCGACGAGCGCCACGGCGTAGTCGCTCATGTGCAGCGGGCTGTCGGCCGGCACCCACATGTTGAGCACGGGCGCCACGGCGCACACGACGATGAGCGCGACGAAGAAGGCCGTCCAGCCCTTGCCGCTCAACAGCGGGCCTTTGGTGGGAAGTACGACCTTGCTCATGCCTCAGCGCTCCGGCCTTTCATTGCGAAGATGCCTTGTGGCCGCTTCTGGATGAAGATGATGATGAAGACAAGCACCGCGATCTTCGCGAGCACCGCGCCCGCCCAGCCTTCGATGAACTTGTTGAGAATGCCCAGCCCCAGCGCCGCATACACGGTGCCCGCGAGCTGGCCGACGCCGCCCATCACGACCACCATGAAGCTGTCGACGATGTAGCTTTGGCCGAGGTCGGGGCCGACGTTGCCGATCTGGCTCAGCGCGCAGCCCGCCAGGCCCGCGATGCCCGAACCGAGCGCGAAGGCGTAGGTGTCGATGCGCGCGGTGTTCACGCCCATGCACGAGGCGATCGGGCGGTTCTGCGTGACGCCGCGCACGAACAGGCCCAGGCGCGTCTTGCCGATGAGCCAGCCCATCGCGAGCAGCACGAGCGCCGCGAAGACGATGATGCAGATGCGGTTCCACGGCAGCGTGACGTTGCTCAGCATGGTGAAGCCGCCGCTCATCCAGCCGGGGTTTTCCACGCCGACGTTCTGCGCACCGAAGAGCGAGCGCACGAGCTGCTGCAGCATCAGGCTGATGCCCCAGGTGGCGAGCAGCGTCTCGAGCGGACGGCCGTACAGGAAGCGGATCACGCCACGCTCGAGCACCGCGCCCACGAGCGCCGAGGCGAGGAAGGACACGGGAATGGCGGCCACCAGGTACCAGCCGAACGCCGCCTCGGGCATGTACTTCTGGAAGACGCCCTGCATCACGTAGGTGGCGTAGGCGCCGATCATCATCAGCTCGCCGTGCGCCATGTTGATGACGCCCATGAGGCCGTAGGTGATGGCCAGGCCCAGCGCGGCCAGCAGCAGCACCGAGCCCAGGCTGATGCCGCTGAACACGGCATTGATGCGGTCGCCCCAGACCAGCGCGCCGTCGATGTTGGCGATCGATGCGGTGATGGCCGCCTTCACGTCGGCTTCGGTCTCGTCGGCCAGGCGCTGGTTGAGCAACAGCTTGGTGTCGGGGCTGCGGTTGTTGCCCAGTTCCTTGGCGGCGGCCAGGCGCTTGGCCTTGTCGGCGCTGGTGAGCATGCTGGCGGCGCGCACGAGCTCGAGCTGCGCCTTGATCTTCGGATTCGTCTCGGCGGCCAGCGCCTTCTCGACCATCGGAATGCGCGATTCGTCGGGCTCCTTGAAGAGCGCCTGCGCGGCTTCGGCGCGCACCGCGTCGTCGGTGCTCGTGAGCTTGAGCGCGGCCTGCGCGGCATCGAGCGCGCCGCGCATGAGGTTGTTGTTGACGACGTCTTCGGCGGTGTCGGGCACCTTCAACTCGGCGCCCGTCACGGGGTCGAAACCCTTGTCGTCCTTCATCACGAAGACCTTGTCTTCGGTGTACTTCACGGCGTCGTCGGACATCGCCTGGATGAAGGCGGCGGTCTTGTCGTCGGCGGTGAGGACGGCCTTGTTGAGCGCGGCGATGCGGGCTTCGGATTCGCCGGAGGCGATGGCCCGGGCTTCGTCGGCGGTCAGCGCGTGGGCGGCCGACGCTGCGAGGAGCATGGCGGCGAAGGCGCAGTGAAGGGTTCGTCGAAGCATCATGAAACTGGAAGTTGGGGTTGGCCCCTTCCCCTTCCGGGGGAAGGTTGGGATGGGGGCACGCGGCGCTCATTCAGGCGCTGCGACCTGATCGACCACCGTCAGCCCCCACCCCTGCCCTCCCCCAGTGGGGGAGGGAGAAACACGCTTACATCGACTTGCCGGCCGGGTAGTCAGGCTTCTTGTCGTTGCCTTCGATGTACGGGCTCCACGGCTTGGCCTTCACCGGGCCCGGCGTCTTCCACACCACGCTGAACTGCCCGTCGGCCTTGATCTCGCCGATGAACACGCTCTTGTGCAGGTGATGGTTCTTCTCGTCCATCTTCGAGACGATGCCCGACGGTGCCGTGAAGGTCTGGCCGGCCATCGCCGCGATCACCTTGTCGGTGTCGGTCGACTTGGCCTTCTCGACCGCCTGCTTCCACATGTGGATGCCGATCCAGGTGGCTTCCATCGGGTCGTTTGTGAGCGGCTTGTCCTTGTGGCCGGCGATGTTCTTGGCCTTGGCGTAGTCGCTCCACTGCTTGATGAACGCGGTGTTCGTCGGGTTCTTGATCGACATGAAGTAGTTCCATGCCGCGAGGTGGCCCACGAGCGGCTTGGTGTCCACGCCGCGCAGTTCTTCTTCGCCCACCGAGAAGGCGACCACCGGCACGTCCTTGGCCTTCAGGCCCGCGTTGCCCAGTTCCTTGTAGAAAGGCACGTTGGAGTCGCCGTTGATGGTCGAGACCACCGCCGTCTTGCCGCCGGCCGAGAACTTCTTGATGTCGGCGACGATGGTCTGGTAGTCGCTGTGGCCGAAGGGGGTGTACTTCTCGTCGATGTCCTTGTCGGCCACGCCCTTGCTCTTGAGGTAGGCGCGCAGGATCTTGTTGGTCGTGCGGGGGTACACGTAGTCGGTGCCCAGCAGCACCCAGCGCTTGGCGCCGCCGCCTTCCTTGCTCATCAGGTAGTCGACGGCCGGAATGGCTTGCTGGTTGGGCGCGGCGCCCGTGTAGAACACGTTCTTGGAGAGCTCTTCACCCTCGTACTGCACGGGGTAGAACAGCAGGCCGTTCATTTCCTCGACCACCGGCAGCACCGACTTGCGCGACACCGAGGTCCAGCAGCCGAAGATCACCGAGACCTTGTCCTGGCCGAGCAGCTGCTTGGTTTTTTCAGCGAACAGCGGCCAGTTGGAGGCCGGGTCGACCACCACGGGCTCCAGCTGCTTGCCCAGCACGCCGCCCTTCTTGTTGATGTCGTCGATGGCCATCAGCACCGTGTCTTTCAACACGGTTTCCGAGATGGCCATCGTGCCCGACAGCGAGTGCAGCACGCCGACCTTGATGGTGTCGGCTGCGAATGCAGGCGCAGCAGAAATGCTGGCCAGCGCGACGGCGGCGGTGAGCGCCTTGAGTGTGAAACGACGTTGCATGTGGACTCCTGCTCCGGGTGGGTTGAACCTTGTCGACAGCGCGGGGCTGGCGATGGAGAGGAGTCTGCGGAACGCACCACAAAGGGGAAATACGCCGGGTGGCGTACACGGAGGTACTCAGGCGGGTGGCGGGGCCGGGTACTTCACGGCGTTGGCGAGCATCTTGTGCTTCGCCGCCTCGACCGGGTCGATGCCGAGCTTGTCGGCCAGCTGCAGCAGGTAGAGCAGGACGTCCGCGATCTCGGTGCCGATCTGCGCGCGCTTGTCTGCGGGCAGCGCCCGGCTTTGCGCTTCGGTGAGCCACTGGAAATGTTCGAGCAGCTCCGCGGCTTCGACCGACAGCGCGGCGGCGAGGTTCTTGGGGGAGTGGAATTGCTCCCAGTCGCGGGCTTGTGCGAAGTCGCGCAAGGCCTGGGTCAGTGCTTGAAGTTCGGTGGCCATGTCAATCCTGCGGGGGTCTTCCGCGAGTTTGGCATGGCCGCCCGGCTACGCCATGCGACTTCCCCGCCCATGCAGCACCGCCACCAGCAGCGCCGACACCATCAGATAAACCAGCGCCACGCCGAACGCGGCCGTGTAGTCCGCCTCGCGCCCCAACTGCCCATAGAACAAGATCCCGACCAACGCCACCCCCAGCGCATTGCCCGCCTGCTGCACCATCGACAGCACGCCCGAGGCCACGCCCGCGTGCTGCGGCGGCAGGCCGGCCAGCACGGTGGACACCAGCGGCGCCATCACCATGCCGAGCCCCGCGCCCTGCACGAACAGCAGCGGCACCATCCACGCCACGACATGCGTGTGCCCCGGCCAGCCGGCCACGTTGGCGCACTGCAACGCATGCCCCGCCGCGAGTACGAGGGCGCCGAGCGCGATCTGGGGCGTGCCGCCGAAGCGGCGGGCGATGCGGGCGCCGGCCATCGAGGTCGCGAAGAAGCCGACGGCCAGCGCGGTGAAGACGATGCCCGAGTGGAGCGCGCCCAGCCCCATCCCCTGCTGCAGATACAGCGCGAGCACGAAGTAGAACGAGGCGTTGCCGGCATAGAAGGCCAGCGTGGTGAGCAGCCCGGTCACGAAGCGGCGGTTGGCGAGCAGCACCGGCGCCACCAGCGGCGCACCGCCGCGTGCCGCGAGGCGGCGCTGCTGCCCGGCGAAGAGGCCCCACAGCGGCACGGCGGCGGCCAGGCACAGCCAGCTCCACAGCGGCCAGCCCTGCTGGCGCCCTTCGACCAGCGGCAGCACCACGGCCACCGAACCGGCCGCGACCAGCGCCATACCGGCGAGGTCGAGCCGGCTGTCGCCGCGGCCCTGCGCCAGCGGCGGCACCACGCGCGGTGCGAGCACCAGCGCCAGCAGGCCGATCGGCACGTTGATGAGAAAGCAGCTGCGCCAGCCGAGCCCCGCGAGGTCGGCATGGATCAGCGCGCCGCCCACCAACTGTCCCAGCGTGGCCGCCAGGCCCAGCGTGAGGCCGTAGGCCGCGAAGGCGCGTGTCCGGTCTTCACCCGCGTAGGCCAGGCCGATCATCGCGAGCACCTGCGGCTGCAGCAGCGCGCCGGCCAGGCCCTGCAGCAGGCGCGCGGCCACGAGCAGCCCGGCGTTCGGCGCCACGCCGCAGGCGGCCGAGGCGAGCGTGAACAACAACAGGCCGAGCATGAACATGCGGCGCCGGCCGAACAGGTCGCCCAGCCGCCCGCCCGTGACCAGGCCCGCGGCGGTGGCCAGGCCGTAGCCCGCCACCACCAGCTGCAGCGTGCCCGCGCTGGCCTGCAGGTCGTGCTGCATCGAGGGCAGCGCGACGTTGACGATGAAGAAATCGAGCACCACCAGGAAGGTGCCGCTGAGCATGACCCACAGGCCCAGCCGGCCCGGTGTGGCGGACGTGATCGATGGGGCAGAAGAAACGGCAGGGTTCGAGGAGGGCATGGCCCCCACTGTCGGCACCGGCCGGCATCGCGGCAATGACCTGCGAGGTCATGCGCGCAGGGCGCCGCGCGTTCAGCGCTTGTCGAACTGCGCGGACGCAAAGGCCCAGGTCATGCGCGTGGCGTCGGGCCCGAGCGGGTCGCTGAACAGCTGCCCCCGCGACCCGCCGCTCCACGAGTGGCCGAGCCCCGCGATCTCGCACAGCGTGACCAGGGTGCGGCCCTGGCGCTTGAAGTCGGTCACGCGCATGGCACGGCGCTGGCCGCGTTGCAGGTCGCGCGCGATGCCAGCGTGCGCGCCCACGGCGGTGGCCCAGACGGCCGCGCTGCTCATGGCGTTGCTCGGCGCCACCACAGCGTCGGCGTCGCCGTGCAGCACCAGCATCGGCGGCAGCGTCGTGAAGACGGCCGCCGCGCCCATGGCCTTGCCGACCGCGGTGACGGGCATCGGCGGCACGTGCTGTCCGCGCATGGCCCCGAGCGCGGTGGCCGACGACTTCGCGGCGCCGGGCGCCACGCCCGAGTGCATGACCACCGCGCGAAAACGGTTCGGGTAGCGCGTGGCCAGCAGCGCCGCCATGCTCGCGCCCGCCGACAGGCCGGCCACGGCCACGCGGTCGCGATCGACGGGGTACAGCATGCAGGCTTGGTCGACGGCGGCCATCAGCGTGGCGGCCTCGGCGTCGGCCTTGCCGGAGCGGCGCTCGTACCAGTTCCAGCAGCCCTGCGGATGGGCGATGCGGTCCTGCTCGGGGTAGAGCACGAGAAAACGCTGGCGCACCGCGAGCGCATTCATGCGCGTGCTGGCCGCGAAGTCGCGACCGGTCTGGCCGCAGCCGTGCAGCATGACCATGAGCGGGAGTTTCTCGCCGGGCTGCAGCACCAGGTCGGCCGGACGGAACAGGTGATAGCCGCGCGCCCCACCCGCGCCCATCGCCATGCCACTGATCCAGTCGCCCTTGCCGGGCGGCGGCTTGAGCCGCTTGGCGGTCGCACGTTGCACCTGGCCGGCCACGCGCTTGCCGTTGCTCAGCGTGAGCTTGGTGAGCGCCTTCAGATTGCGCTCATAGGCGCGGGCGAAGAAAGAAGCGGTGGAGCGACGGGCCATGGCGCAGTGTGCAGGCAAAGCGCCGGGCGGCCAAACGGCCGCGAAGCCTTCAGTAGATTTCCGGAACGATCATGCTGGCCGGCACGGGCTGGCGCAGGTAGTCGTCATGCCGCTCGCGCGCCGGCAACTCGACCGGCGCGTGCGCCACTTCCTGATAAGGCAGCTGGCCCAGCAGGTGGCTGATGCAGTTCAGGCGCGCCTTCTTCTTGTCGACGGCCTGCACCACCCACCACGGCGCCTCGGGGATGTGGGTGCGCTCCAGCATGATCTCTTTCGCCTTGGTGTATTCCTCCCAGCGGCGGCGGCTTTCGAGGTCCATGGGGCTGAGCTTCCACTGCTTGAGCGGGTCGTGGATGCGGCCCAGGAAGCGCATGTGCTGCTCGTCGTCGGTGATGGAGAACCAGTACTTGATGACCTTGATGCCCGAGCGCACGAGCATCTTCTCGAACTCGGGCACGGTGCGGAAGAACTCCTCGTACTCGTCGTCGCTGCAGAAACCCATCACGCGCTCGACGCCGGCGCGGTTGTACCAGCTGCGGTCGAACAGCACCATCTCGCCGGCCGCCGGCAGGTGCGCCACGTAGCGCTGGAAATACCACTGCGTGCGTTCGCGGTCGTTGGGCGCGGGCAGCGCGGCAACGCGGGCCACGCGCGGGTTCAGGCGCTGGGTGATGCGCTTGATGACACCGCCCTTGCCCGCCGCGTCGCGGCCTTCGAAAAGGATGACCACCTTCTGCTTGCTGTGCTGCACCCAGTCCTGCAGCTTGACCAGCTCGCCCTGCAGGCGAAAGAGCTCCTTGAAATAGGCCTGGCGCGCCGCCTTGTCGGACACGGAAGACGCTGCCGAGCCGGGGTCGAGCCCGTCGAGGTTGCGGTCTTCGATCTCCAGTTCGAGCTCTTCGTCGTAGCTGTCGATCAGGTCGCGGGCGATGCGTTGCATCAGGTCTTCGTGGTCGGGAAGTGCGCTCGTCAGCATGATGAAAAGGGGCAAGAGTGGCGGGTAGACAAAAAGCATGCTGCACCCGCCACATGACGACGGCGTGACGGTTTTGCGGCTGTTTTCTGTAAGCCGACACGCCGTTGTCACATGGCACGAACACCATCCGGGGCACGCTGGCAGCCCGCCAAACGGGCGTCTGCCTGTTCACATGTCTTTTCTGACCACGCACCTTGTCGGTATTTCATGACCTCGCCGCGCAGTCCTATGGCGGCGACGAAGCCGGGCTGATCTGCGGCTACCTGTTCGACGCCGCGGCGCCGGAATCCGCGCGGGCGATCGATTCGGCGCAGGCCGCCGCGTGGCTGGCGGATGCCGGCCAGCTCGGCGACAGCAACGCCTACGTGTGGCTGCACTTCAATCTGAGCCATGCGCACGCCGAACGCTGGCTGGTGCGGCACGCCGCCCTGTCGGACACCTTCTACGAGACGCTGCACGAAGGCCTGCCCTCCACGCGCATCGAGCGCGCCGACGACTCGCTGATCGCGGTCATCAACGACGTGCACTTCGAGTTCAGCTTCGAGCCCTCCGACATTTCGACGCTGTGGATCAGCGTCGGTCCGCGCCTGGTGGTCACGGCGCGCACCAAGCCGCTGCGCTCGGTCGACGCGCTGCGCACGGCCGTGAAGGCGGGCGAGGCGCCGCGCTCCAGCACCGAACTGCTCGAGCACCTGCTGCGCGCGCAGGCCGACGTGCTGGTGAAGATCGTGCGCGGCGTCACCTCGCGCATCGACCGCATCGAGGACGAGCTGCTGGCCGGGCGCCTGGACCACAAGCGCGCGCGCCTGGGCGTGCTGCGCCGGCTGCTGGTGCGGCTGCAGCGGCTGCTGGCGCCCGAGCCGGCCGCGCTGTTCCGCCTGCTGCAGGGTCCGCCGGCCTGGATGGCCGAGCCCGACGTGCAGGAGCTGCGCGGCTCGACCGAGGAGTTCTCGGTGGTGCTGCGCGACATGCAGGCGCTGCAGGAGCGCATCAAGCTGCTGCAGGAAGAAATCGCCGCCAACGTCAACGAGGACAACAACCGCAGCCTGTTCGTGCTGACGGTGGTCACGGTGCTGGCGCTGCCGATCAACATCCTGGCCGGCCTGTTCGGCATGAACGTGGGCGGCATTCCGCTGGCGGAGCACAGGCACGGGTTCTGGATCGTGGTGGCGATCGTCGCCACCTTCACCGCCGTGGCCGCCTGGACGGCGTTTCGCAAGAAGCGCTGAGGCGCGGCCGCGCCCGCCCGCCCGGTCAGTCCGACGGCAGCGGCGCGGCGGCCGCGTCCTGCATGCATTGCAGGAAGACGCGCGTGGGCATGTTCATCGCCTCGCTGCGCAGGCGGAAGGCGCACATGGGGCCGCGCAGCAGTTCGCCCGGCATGGCGATGCGGCGCACGAGCCCGCGCCGCTCGAAGTCTTCGGCGTAATGGTTGGCAGTGGCCCACAGCAGGCCCGAGCTGCGCACGAGGTGCAGCGCGAGCGGGGCCGAGTCGGCCTGGATGTCGGTCGGGTGCGGGCCGCCCGGGCGCCGGTGCACCGACAGCATGCGGTCCAGCTTGGGCCGCAGCGGCGTGCGGTGCGGCGGCAGCACCCAGCGCTCGTTGGCGGCCTCGGCCCAGGTCGGCGCACGCTTGAGCGCCAGCCGGTGCCGCGGCGCCGCCACGATGCTGCTGAACTCCTCGTACAGCGGCGTGACCTCGACGCGGTTGAGGTCGACCGTCCACTCCGTGTGCGCGAGCATGAGGTCGATGCGCCCGTCCTGCAGCGCGCCGTGCAGGTCCTCGATTTCCAGCGTCTGCACCATCGGGCGCACGTGGGGCAGCATCTGCGAGGCCTGCAGCAGCGCGGCCGCGAGCCGCTGCGCCGAGAACACCGGCAGCACGCCCAGGCGCAGCTCGCCGCTCACGCCCACGCGCAGGTCGCGCAGCGACTCCTCGGCCAGCATGAGCTCGCCCAGCACGCGGTCGGCATGCCGGACCATGCTCAGCCCCGCCGCCGTGGGCGCGATGCGCTTGGTGGTGCGCTCGAACAGGCGCACCTGCAGCGTGGCCTCGAGCTGGGCCAGCGTGCGCGACAGCGCGGGCTGGGTGGTGTTGAGCAGCTCGGCCGACTTGCTCAGGCTGAGCGTGCGGCCCAGCTGGCTGAGCAGCCGCAGCTGGCGCAGCGTGAGGTTTCGTTCCAGGAAGGAGGCCATGGCCATTTATATCGGCAACGGTATGAGTACGCTCGGATTTCTCATTTGTCGCCCTCCCCCGGCCTGCCCAGAATCCGCCCACCGCCCTGGCACCCCGGAGACCCGCGATGACCGAACCGACGAAGCGATTCCTTTGCGCCGCCCTCATGGCCGCCGCCCTGCTGGCCGGCCTGCTGCCCGCCGGCGCCGCGGCCCAGGCGTACCCGTCCAGGCCCGTGCGCCTGATCGTGCCGTGGGCGCCCGGCACGCCGGCGGACGTGGCGGGCCGCGTGGTGGCCGAGCGCATGGCGGGCGGGCTGGGCCAGACCGTGTTCGTCGAGAACCGGCCGGGCGCGGCCGGCACCGTGGGCCTGGGCGAGGTGCTGCGCCAGCCGGCCGACGGCTACACGGTCTACATGCTGTCGTCGGCCTCGCTGGTGGCGCCGCTGCTGTTCCCCGCCCAGTCGCTCGACCTGCTCAAGAGCCTGGAGCCGGTCGGCATGACGGCCTGGAGCTACAACGTGCTGGTGGCGCCCGCCGCCTCGGCGCTGGGCTCGCCGCGCGAGCTGGAGGCCGCGGCCAAGGCCCGGCCGGGCACGCTGAGCTTCGGCTCCGGCGGCAACGGCACGCCGGCGCACCTGGCGGGCGCGCTGTTCGCCCAGCAGACCGGCAGCCAGCTCACGCACGTGCCGTACAACCAGTTCCCGATGGCGGTGGGCGACCTGCTGGCCGGGCGCCTGGACACCATGTTCCTGACCGCGTCGGCGGCGCTGCCGCAGATCCAGGCCGGCAAGCTGCGCGCCCTGGCGGTGACCGGCGCGCAACGCCTGCCGGCCCTGCCCGCCGTGCCCACGATGATCGAGCAGGGCTACGCGGGCTTCGAACTGCGCTCCTTCGACGGCATGACGGTGCGCAGCGGCACGCCGCGCGAGATCGTCGAGCGGCTCGGCGACGCGCTCGCCAAGGCGCTGGCCGCCCCCGAGGTGCGCGAGCGCCTGGCCACGCTGGCGCTCGAGCCGGAGCCGATGACGCCGGCGCGCTTTCGCACCGTGCTGGCGGCCGAGTCGGACAAGTGGCTGCGCCTGGGCCGCGGCGCCGGCATCAAGGCCGACTGAGCGCGCACGATGCAGGCAGACATCGTGATCGTCGGGGGCGGTTCGGCGGGCTGCGTGCTGGCCGCCCGCCTGAGCGAAGACCCCGCGCTGCAGGTGGTGCTGGTCGAGGCGGGGCGGCCCTCGCGCAACCCGTGGCTGCGCATTCCCATCGGCTACTTCAAGACGGTGGGCCACCCCCGGCACGACTGGCGCTTCGAGACCGACCCCGAGCCCGACATGGCGCAGCGCCGCCTGCCCTGGCCGCGCGGGCGGGGGCCGGGCGGCTCCAGCCTCATCAACGGCATGCTGTACCTGCGCGGCCACCGCGCCGACTACGACCAGTGGGCCGCGCTGGGCAACCCGGGCTGGGACTGGGACAGCGTGCGCCCCTACTTCGACCGGTCGCAGCCCGCGGCCGATGGGCCGCTGTGGGTGTCCGCGCTGCCGCGCGATGCGCTGTCCGATGCCTTCATCGCCGCGGCGGCGCACGCCGGCATCGCGCCCACGGCCGACTTCAACGGCGGCGACAACAGCGGCGCCGGCTACTTCCGGATGACGACGCGCCACGGCCGGCGCATGGACACCGGGCGGGCCTTCCTGGCGCCGGCGCTGGGCCGGCCCAACCTGCGCGTGCTGTCGGGCGCGCAGGCGACCCGCGTGTGCTTCGAGGGGCGGCGCGCCGTCGGCGTGGACTGTGTGCGCGACGGCAAGGTCGAACGCGTCTCGGCGCGGCACGAGGTGATCCTGAGCGCCGGCGCCATCCAGTCGCCGCAGCTGCTGCAGCTCTCGGGCGTGGGGCCGGCCGGGCTGCTGGGCCGCCTGGGCCTGCCGGTGGTGGCGCCGCTCGAGGGCGTGGGGCGCAACCTGCAGGACCACCTGCAGGTGCGGCCCAGCTACCGCTGCCAGGGCATCGAAACGCTCAACGACATCGCCCACAGCCGCTGGCGCAGCGCGCGCGAGTTCATGCGCTACCTGCTGACGCGCGGCGGCGCGCTGAACGGCGGCGTCTACCGCGCCGGGGCCTTCTTTGCCGCGGGCGACGAGGCCGCGGGGTGGCCCGATGCGCAGATCCACTTCGGGCTGGTGAGCTTCGAACGGCCGCACCAGCCGCCGCACCCGTTCCCGGGCGTGACGCTGTCGGCCTGCCTGCTACGCCCGCACAGCCGCGGCGAGATCATGCTGCGCTCGGCCGATCCGCTGGCGCCGCCGTCGATCCAGCCGCGCTACCTGTCGCACGAAGCCGACCGGGCGCTGGCCGTGCGGCTGGTGCGCAAGATGCGCGAGATCGCCGCCGCGCCGCCGCTGGCGCGCTACCTGGCGCAGGAGCACGAGCCCGGGCCCGCGCTGGCCAGCGACGCGCAGCTGCTGGACTGGGTGCGCCGCCGCGGCGGCAGCATCTTCCATCCGGTGGGCACCTGCGCCATGGGCCCCGCCGACGATGCCAACGCGGTGGTGGATGCCCGCCTGCGGGTCCACGGGCTGCAGGGGCTGCGCGTGGTGGACGGCTCGGTGATGCCGCGGCTGGTGTCGGGCAACACGAACGCGCCGATCATCATGATCGCCGAGCGCGCCGCCGACCTCGTCAGGCACGACCTGCGCGCCTGAGCGCCCACGGGACGGCGCGCGCCAAGCCGCTTGGGCGATGAGGTTAATGCTATTTATCTAGTAGCACCGCGAAGCATCCACACGCCGGTGTCGGCGGGCGAGAGCGCCTAGAATCGGCCGGTGTCTTCTACTCTCAATGCCGATCTTCACTGCCACTCCGTGGTCTCCGACGGCACATTGACGCCCGAAGCGCTGGCCGCCCGCGCCGCCGCCAACGGGGTCGAGCTCTGGGCCCTCACCGACCACGACGAAGTCGGCGGCCAGCACCGCGCCGCCGCGGCCGCGCGCGAAAACGGCATGCGCTACCTCACCGGCACCGAGATCTCGGTGACCTTCGCGAACGAAACCGTGCACATCGTCGGCCTGGGCTTCGACCCCGACGACGCCGCCATGTCGCAGGGCCTGTACGACACGCGCGGCGGGCGCGGCAAGCGCGCGCAGGAAATGTCCGAGGGGCTGGCCAAGGTCGGCATCCACGGCGCCTACGAAGGCGCGCTCAAGTTCGTCGGCAACCCCGAACTGATTTCGCGCACGCACTTCGCGCGCTTCCTGGTCGAGCAGGGCCACTGCCGCGACACCCCCGAGGTGTTCCGCAAGTTCCTCACCGAAGGCAAGCCCGGCTACGTGCCGCACCGCTGGGCCTCGCTGAAGGACGCCGTGCACTGGATCACCGCCGCCAAGGGCATGGCCGTGATCGCGCACCCGGGCCGCTACAAGTTCACGGCCAACGAGGAGTACGCGCTGTTCCTCGAATTCAAGGCGCACGGCGGCCAGGCGATCGAGGTCGTCACGGGCAGCCACACGCCGGCCGAGTTCGTCGAGTACGCCGACAAGGCGCTCGAGTTCGATTTCGCCGCCTCGCGCGGCAGCGATTTCCACAGCCCCGACGAGAGCCACTGCGATCTCGGCAAGCTGCCACCGTTGCCCGGCAGCCTCACGCCGGTGTGGGAACTGCTCGGCCACCGCATCCAGCAGTGAGCCAGAGCCCCGGGCCCGGCATCGACAGCGCGGCCACCGCCGCGCTCGCCCAGGCACGCGCCGCAGCGCAAACCCGCCGCCGCACCGAATCCGAACGCATCCTGGCAGGCATCGGGCTGGTCATCCTGGCGGTGGCCTGCTTCGCCACGCTCGACACCGCCACCAAGTATTCGACGCTCGCCGTGCCGATCCTCATGGGCGTGTGGTTCCGCTATGCCTTCCAGGCCGTGGCCACCACGCTGGTGCTCTTGCCGCTGCGCGGCACGGCCCTGCTGCGCACGCAGCACCCGCGCTACCAGGCGCTGCGCGGGGCGCTGCTGCTGGGCTCGAGCCTCTTTGCCTTTTTGAGCCTGCGCTACATGCCGCTGGCCGAGTTCACGTCGATCGTGCTGATCGCGCCGCTGGTGATCACGCTGCTGGCCGCCACCACGCTCAAGGAGCAGGTGTCGCCGCTGCGCTGGGCGCTGGTGGCCGGCGGCTTCATCGGCACGCTGGTCATCCTGCGCCCGGGCGGCGGCAGCTTCAGCTGGGCCGTGCTGCTGCCGCTGGGGCTGGTGCTGACCAACGCCTGGTTCCAGGTGCTCACGAGCAAGCTCGCGCAGACCGAGAACCCGCTGACCATGCACTTCTACACAGGCTGGGTCGGCACGCTGCTGGCCTCGGTGGCCGTGCCCTTCGCCTGGACCTCCCTGCCCTCGTGGGAATGGTGGGCGCTGCTGTGCCTCATGGGCTTCATGGGCACGGTGGGCCACTTCATGCTGATCCTGGCCTACCAGCGCGCGCCGGCCTCCACCCTCACCCCGTACCTGTACGCGCAGATCGCCTTCGCGATGCTGGGCGGCTGGCTCATCTTTTCCCACGTGCCCGACCGCTTTTCGCTGATCGGCATGGCGATGATCGCCGTGTGCGGCGCCGCCGGCGCGTGGCTCACCGTGCGCGAGCGGCGCGTGCCGATTGAACCGGCGGAATCCTGATCAGGAGCAATTCACCATGGCCCAGTACTTCGAAGTCCACCCCGAGAACCCCCAGCAGCGCCTGCTGAAGCAGGCCGTGGCGCTGCTCGCGCGCGGCGAGGTCGTGGCGGTGCCCACCGACTCCAGCTACGCGCTGGCCTGCCACCTGGACGACAAGGACGCGGTCGACCAGTTGCGCCGCATCCGCCAGGTCGACGACAAGCACCACCTCACGCTGCTGTGCCGCGACCTGAGCGAGCTGGCCAACTACGCGCGTGTCGACAACAAGCAGTACCGCCTGCTCAAGGCCGCCACGCCCGGCCCCTACACCTTCCTGCTCGAAGCCACCAAGGAAGTGCCGCGCCGCGTGAGCCATCCGCAGCGCAAGACCATCGGCCTGCGCGTGCCCGACCACAAGGTGCTGCTGGAGCTGCTGGAACTGCACGGCGCGCCGCTCCTGGCCACCACCCTCATCGCCCCCGGCGAGACCGAGGCACTGAACGACGCGCAGGAAATCCGCGAGCGCTTCGAGAAGCAGATCGGCGCCGTCATCGACGCCGGCGCCTGCCCGTCGCAGCCGACCACCGTGGTCGACCTCACGCCCATGGGCGCGGGCGACGACCCGGTCGTGGTGCGCCAGGGCCGCGGTGCGCTCGCGGTGCTTGGCCTCTGACGAACGGCTCGGCCGCCCCATTCCTCTCTGACACAATCGCGCAGTGGATATTTCCAATCTGATACAGACGGTTCTGATTTACGCACTGCCGGTGATCTTCGCGATCACCGTGCACGAAGCGGCGCATGGCTACGTGGCGCGCCACTTCGGGGACAACACCGCCGCCATGATGGGCCGCGTGACGCTCAACCCCATGAAGCACATCGACCCCATCGGGACCATCCTGATGCCGCTGATGCTGTACTTCGCGACCTCGGGCGCCTTCCTGTTCGGCTATGCCAAGCCGGTGCCGGTCAACTTCAACCGCCTGCGCCATCCCAAGCGCGACATGGTGTGGGTCGCACTCGCGGGCCCGGCCTCCAACTTCATCCAGGCCATCCTGTGGGCCGTGCTGCTGATCGTGATCGTCGCGGCCGGCGTCAGTGAAACCTTTTTCATCAAGATGTGCCAGGGCGGCGTGCTGGTCAACCTCGTGATGTGGGCCTTCAACCTGTTCCCGCTGCCCCCGCTCGACGGCGGCCGCGTGCTGGCCGGCCTGCTGCCCAGCGGCCCGGCGCAGAATTTCCTGGCGCGCATCGAGCCCTACGGTTTCTTCATCGTGATGGCGCTGGTGCTTGCCGGCATCGTCAGCAA
The DNA here is from genome assembly GCF_058797695.1 of Variovorax sp. GW823-FHT02B07. NCBI lineage: Bacteria > Pseudomonadati > Pseudomonadota > Betaproteobacteria > Burkholderiales > Comamonadaceae > Variovorax > Variovorax sp. GW823-FHT02B07. The sequence goes on along the minus strand of NZ_JBXAJX010000001.1, from coordinate 324,540 downwards.
CTACTGGCTGCGCCCGCTGATGGATGCCGGCTACTTCGTGGTCAACCTGCTCATCACGCCGCTCAAGGCAATGCTGCTCTAAGTTTTCTCTTTCGTCCCATGGCTTCGTCTTCTCCAGCTCCCCTGCGCGTCCTGACCGGCATCACGCCGTCGGGCACGCCTCACCTCGGCAACTACGTCGGCTCCATCCGCCACTCGGTGCGCCAGAGCGTCGCGGCCGGCGTCGAGAGCTACTTCTTCCTGGCCGACTACCACGCACTCATCAAGGTGCAGGAGCCCGCGCTCATCCAGCGCTCCACGCTCGAAATTGCGGCCAGCTGGCTGGCCTGCGGCCTCGACCCCGAACGCGTCACTTTCTATCGCCAGTCGGACATCGCCGAGATCACCGAGCTCACCTGGTTCCTGACCTGCGTCACCGGCAAGGGCGTGCTCAACCGCGCGCATGCCTACAAGGCCCAGCTCGACAAGAACATCGCCAAGGGCGAGGAGCCCGATGCCGACGTCACGGCCGGCCTGTTCATGTACCCCGTGCTGATGGGCGCCGACATCCTGATGTTCAACGCCCACAAGGTGCCCGTGGGCCGCGACCAGGTGCAGCACATCGAGATGGCGCGCGACATGGCGCAGCGCTTCAACCACCAGTACGGCGAGCACTTCACGCTGCCCGACGCCGAGATCGACGATGCGGTCGCCACCTTGCCCGGCCTCGACGGCCGCAAGATGAGCAAGAGCTACAACAACACGATCCCGCTGTTCGCGCCGCGCGCGCAGCTGCAAAAGCAGATCGCCAGCATCGTCACCGACTCGCGCGCGCCCGGCGAGCCCAAGGACACCGAGGGCTCGGCCCTGTTCCAGATCTACCAGGCCTTTGCCAGCGCCGAGGAAACCGAGGCCCTGCGCAAGGCGTACGCCGACGGCATCGCCTGGGGCGACGCCAAGCAGGTGCTGTTCGAGCGCATCGACCGCGAGGTGGCGCCGCTGCGCGCGCGCTACGAGGCGCTCATGAACGACCCGGCCGAGATCGAGCGCATCCTGCTGCTGGGCGCCGAGAAGGCGCGCAAGCTGTCGCGCCCCTTCATGACCTCGCTGCGCCATGCGGTCGGCCTGCGCAACCTCGCGGCGGGCCGCGACGGCGCCGGTGCCAAGGCCGCCAAGGTGGCAAAGCCCAGCTTCAAGCAATACCGCGAGAAGGCCGACGGCCTGTTCTATTTCAAGCTGCTCGATGCGCGCGGCGAAACCCTTTTGCAAAGCCGTGGATTCGCGTCGCCGCAGGAAGCCGGCCGTACCATCGCCGACTTGCAGGCGCAACGCGGCGCGGCGCTCACGGCACTGGCCGCGCAGCTCGAACCGGTCGACGCGCAACAGGCTCGCGCCGCCACCGAGGCGCTGGAGGCACTGGCGGAGGCAACGTCCACCACCCAGGGACATTGATCCGGCAACAACCCGCGGGCCATCCGCCGGCGGGTGTGACAAGAGAGAAGACGGTGCGATCACAAAGGAAGAAAACATGAGCATTTATGTCATCGACGACCACCCCCTGATGCGCGACGCGATCGTGATGGTCCTGCGTCGCCTGCGCCCCGCCGAGAACATCGTCGAGCTCGAGCGGCTCGACAAGCTCGCCAGTTCGGTCCAGCAGCGTGGCGCGCCCACTCTCTTCTGCCTGGACCTGAAGCTGCCGGACACCAATGGCGTCTCGGGCGTGATCGCGGTCAAGCAGGTCTATCCGAACGTGCCGATCGCCGTGTACTCGGCAGCCCCGGCCGCCGACATGGAAGACGCCTGCATCGAGGCCGGCGCCGACACCTACATCGAGAAGTCGGCCAGCTCCAACGAGCTGGCAGCCGCCCTGCGCGGACTGCTGATGGCCGGGTCGGAAGACGACACCGAGGAGATGCCGGCCGCCAACAGCGGCAAGCTCTCCAAGCGCCAGACCCAGCTGATCGCCATGCTCGACAAGGGCATGAGCAACCGCGACATCGCCACCGACCTGGAGATCAGCGAACACACGGTGAAGGTGCACCTGTGGCGCCTGTTCCGCCGTCTGGGCGTGAAGAGCCGTACGCAGGCCTTGCACTATGCACGCACGAATGGGCTGCTCTCGGGCTGAGCCTGAACCAGAGCTGGCTTGATCAGGAACCGCGCCTCGTGCGCGGTTTTTTCATGGAGGCGCCCCTGCAGGCGCCTCCATGCATCCGCTCAGGAGGGCTTTCGCCGGTACACGAGCTGATGCACGACCTCGACGGTGTAGATCCCTTGCGTATTCGGAACCACTTGATAGACCGCCGCATTGAGGTCGAGCTCGATGTCCTCGGAAAACTCCGTGTCGAAGGTCTTTGAATAGACGGGGACCTTGACGTACGGACTGTCCCGATCGGTGATCAACGTGACCTCGATACGAACCGAGGTCTGCCCTGTCACCTCCCACCCGAGAGGCGCGTTGGCCGGCACCACCGTTCCGGCAATGCGGTATCGCGCCTTGGGCCGCTGGATGGCAACGCGCGGATCATCCGGCCAATAGATCATCCGGGCCCCTTCCAGGCTGTAGCGGAAGGAGAACCCGTTGCTCTTGCCGATCGGGGTCCGCGCCAATGCCCCGGGATTTGCCGTCACTTCATAGGCCGCACTGACCGGTGTGGCCGGCGTGTCAGCCGGCAGGGTTCCGGGGGTCGCGACGACGGTCTCGCCCATTCGGCGGACCAGGAAGTCCAGACTTCCTGCCGAACCGGAACCCATCGAACGCCCCTCGAGTTCGAGCGGGGAATTGATCGCAAAGCAATCCCGCGCATCGAGTGCTGTCGGCCAGAAATCCTTGAAGTGCGTGTCGGGCCGATAGCCGCCGCAGCTCGCATCGGGGATGTACCTGTTTCCGTTGTCCGGCGTGGCAAGCGTCTCGATCAACGCGAACTTGAGATGCGGCCCCGTCGCCGCCGGCGCGGTGGGCGTGACCGTCAGGTAGGCCGCCTCGCTGTCCTTCACCCCGTCGTTCACCACCAGGCGAACGACGAACTCGCCGGGAACGTCCGGGAGGAAAGAAGGGGTTGCACTGTCGGCGCTCGTGAGCACCGCCTTGCTGGTCAAGGGCTTGGACTGCAGCACCCACACGTAGCGCAGCGAACGCCCTTGTGCCGCCTGGCTCGTGCGGCCGTCGAGCTTGAGGACCAGCCCCAGGGTCGTATCGACGGGTTTTGCCACGCGGGCCTGCGGCGGTTCATCCCCGACGGGTGCCGGTGTCTCCGGCTCCGAGGGGCCGGAAGGCCCGCCCGTGCTGGTGCCCGAATTTGGCGAAGGCAGGCCGAAGACAGGCCCTCCGCCACCGCATGCGGTCAGCAATGCGAGCGCCGCAACGCCCAACGCATGTTTGAACTGAATAGCCATATCCGCTCGATCCTCCCTTGTGTATTGACAGGGAAGATAGCAGAGCCGGCGACGCATTCGCGCGCTCGCCGCGGCTTCGCGGCACCTGTGTGATCGAGCGCCGCTCAGCCGCCCGACGCACTCACCCGCGCCTGCGCCACCGCCTCGTCGGCGTCGTGCAGCGCCACGCGGAACACGCTGCCGCTGCCCAGGCGCGAGCGCACGCTGACCGGGTGGCCCAGCACGTGCGACAGCCGCGCGACGATGGCCAGGCCGAGGCCGAAGCCGTCGGAGGTGCCGGCATGGTCGGCGACCTTGTAGAACTCCAGGAACACGTCGCGCAGGTGCTCGGGTGCGATGCCGATGCCGGTGTCCCACACCTCCACGCGCATGCCCTCGCGGGTCTGGCGCGCGGCCAGCAGCACGCCGCCTTCGGTCGTGTACTTGATGGCGTTGGCGAGCAGGTTGCCGATCATGCGGCGCACGCGGATCGGGTCGGTGAGGAACGAGCCCTCGGTCACGTGCACCCGGAAGTCCAGCCCCCGGCTCTCGGCCACGGGACGGTACTGCAGCTCCAGGTCGTGCAGCAGCTCGGCCACGTCGACGCGCTCGATGTGCAGCCGCACCTGGCCCGCGTCGATGCGCGCCAGGTCGAACATGGAGTCGAACAGCGCGTTCACCGCATGGGTGGCGCGCACGATCTTCGGGGCCAGTTCGAGCACCAGCTCGGGCTCGTTGCGCAGCCAGTCGGCGTACAGCGACAGCGCCAGCACCGGCTGGCGCATGTCGTGCGCGGCGCTGGCCAGGAAACGGTTCTTCATGGCCACGGCCGACACCGCCGCCTGCCGCTGCTGCGTGAGCGACTTGATCAGGATGTGGTTGTGGAACAGCAGCTCCAGGCTGTTGCGCGCGGTCTCATGGATGTTGCGGCCGGCGCGCAGCAGCAGGAACCAGTGCAGCGCCGGCAGCAGCGGCATGAGGTAGCCGTACTGGAAATGCGGGTGCTGCATGGTGACGGCCACGAGGCGCACCAGCACCGCGCCCAGCATGGTGATGAACAGCGTGTTGACGTAGCGCTTGAGCAGCGGCGGGTGCAGCGCCAGCCCGTTGAGCGGGAAGGTGCCCACGCCGGCCACGATGAGCCAGCTCATGAACTGGTTGACCTGCGGCGTGCGCTCGAAGAACAGCAGCACCGAGCAGCCCCAGACCACCGCGCTGGTGCTCCACACGAAGCCGTAGCGGTCGGTGAACTGCTGCTGCGCGACCGCGCTGCGCCCGGCATAGCGCACGGCGTACACGCGTGCGCCCCAGGCCCGGCAGGCGGTGGCGATGATGCCGGCGGCCAGCCAGGTCAGCAGCTCCCAGCGGGGCACGTGGCCCCAGCTCAGGCCGACCATGGCGGGCATGAGCGCCGCCGAGACGAGGTAGGAGCCGCGCGCCGAGCGCATCAGGCTGCGGATGAGTTCCCCGCGCACCCACGACTCGGCCTCGTCGGCCGACGCCGGAGCGGGTGTCACGCTTGCGATCGACGCATTCGCCATGGATGCATGACCGTGGTGGATTCGGCCAAACCAGAGAAAGATGGAGACAGGCGCCTGCGCAGGCGCCGGAAGTTCGCGATCTTAACGGCCTGTCGGCCATGGTTTCGGGAAGTAACCGCAGAAAATCCGCCCGCCCCGCGCAGCGGTCCGCCGCGACGCCCCGTTTACCATGCGGGCTGCCGACACACACCGCACGCCATGCTGAACAACATCACCCCTTTCCTCGTCCACTGGGCCATCACCGGCATCTCGCTGTGGGTCGCCAGCCATCTCTTCAAGGGACTCAAGTTCGACAGCACCTCGGCGCTGATCGTGTCGGCGCTGCTGCTCGGCCTGGCCAACGCCATCGTCAAGCCGCTGCTGATCTTCCTGACACTGCCGCTGACGCTGCTGACCTTCGGCCTGTTCCTGCTGGTCATCAACGCGCTGATGATCCTGCTGGTGGCGGCGCTGGTGAAGGGCTTCAAGGTGTCGGGCTTCTGGACCGCGCTGTTCGCGAGCATCTTCGTCTCGCTGCTGAGCATCGTCATCGGCTCGTTCGTGACGGGCGGCGACCCGGCCGAGCAGATCCAGATGCCGCAGGGCGGCAACTGGCTCTGAGCGAGCCCCCGCCGGCGGAGACGGTGATGATCCCGTTCCACATCGAGCAGCGCGAAAGCTCCTGAGGCGGTTGCGCGCGAAATGCCGCGCGCCCTTCGGAATCAGTGGGACGACCGGTGTGGCTTCGCGGGAAACCCGTGCGCACGCGATGTCCAGGCAATCAGAAGGCCGGGAAGCAGCAGCGCCAGCAGTGCCCATGGAAAAGCGCCGACGCCCGATGTCTCCAGCAACACGCCACCGACGATGCCGCCGCCCGCAATGGCGATGTTCCACACCGTGACGAGGATGGATTGCGCCACGTCCGCGCCGGGGCCGGCTGCTTCGGCCGACGCGGTCTGCAGCAAGGCCCCGGAGCCGCCGAAGGTCAGCCCCCACGCGGCCACCGCGACATAGACCACCACCGGCTGCGTGCCGGCGACGCCCAGGGCCAGCGACGCCAGCGCAAAGCCCGCGAGGGCGAGCAGCACCAGCGAGCGCAGCATGCGGTCGATGAGCAGCCCGCTGATCCAGATGCCCGCCAGCGACGCCACGCCGAAGACCAGCAGCACCGCATCGACCCGATCGGACAGGCCCGCCGGCGCCAGGAACGGCATCACGTAGGTGTAGAGAATGCTGTGCGCCAGCACCCACAGCGCAAGCACGGCCAGCACCGGTCGCACGCCGGGCGTGACGAAGATTCGGCGCACCGGCGCGCGCTTTTCGGCCGGCTGCCCCGGATAGTCGGGCACCTGCAGGAAGACCCAGGCCATCACCGCCAGCGTGAGCAGCGACATGCCACCGAACGCGGTGCGCCAGCCCAGCGTGGCGCCCATCAACGTCCCCAGCGGGACGCCCAGCGACAACGCCAGCGGTGCGCCCAGCCCTGCCACTGCCAGCGCGCGCCCCTTGAGGTGCTCGGGCACCATGCGCCGCGCGTAGCCCGCCAGCATTCCCCAGATCAAGCCGCCCGCCATGCCGGCCATGAAACGCGCAACCAGCGCGACGGCATAGCTCGACGTCAGCGCCGTGAGCGTGTTGAAGGCCAGCACGGCGACCAGCGCCGCGATCAGCAACGACCGGCGCCGCCAGCCCAGCGTCGCCGCCGTCAGCGGGATGGCCGCAACCAGCGAGCCGATGGCATAGAGGGTCACGAACTGGCCCGCGAGCGCTTCCGACACGCCCAGGTCCTGGCTGATGCGCAAGAGCATGCCGGCCGGCATCGTTTCCGTCAGCAGTGCCAGGAAGCCGGTCATCGACAGGGCCAGCAAGGCGGCCACGGGCAGTCGTTCAGTGCGCTCGCCCCCGGTGGCGGTTGTGGTGGTCATTCAGTTGTTTTCCATCGTCTGTGCCCGCGTTGGCCGGGCGGCCCGCGTTGGCGTTCACCCCAGTGTGGGCGGGAATGCATCAATGAAAAATGGGCTAAAGTTTCAAATACATATGACTCTCCAGTCATCAATCAAAGTCGCTCCATGGAAAACCTGGGTTCGCTGAACGTCTTCGTTCGCGCCGGCGAAACGCGCAGCTTCACGGCCGCGGGGCAGCAGTTGGGCATCTCGGCCTCGGCCGTCAGCAAGGCCATCGTGCGGCTCGAAGAACGGCTGGGCGTGCGGCTGTTCCATCGCTCCACGCGCACCGTCCACCTGACGCCGGAAGGCGCGCTGTTCCTGGAGCGCTGCCGGCGCATCCTTTGCGAGGTGGAATCGGCCGAAGCGGAACTGCTGCAGACACAGAGCGCACCCCGCGGCAAGCTGCGCATCAGCCTGCCGTCGGTGGGCACCCTGTTCATGCCCAAGCTGGCGGCGTTCAAGCGGCTCTACCCCGACATCGAACTGGACATCGACTACGCCGACCGGCTGGTGGACGTCATCGAGGAAGGCTTCGACGCGGTCATCCGCACCGGCGAGCCCAGCGATTCACGGTTGATGGCGCGCCGCATCGGCTCCTGCCGCAAGGTGATCGTCGGCGCGCCGGCCTACTTTCGCCGGGCCGGCGTGCCGCGCGAACCGCAAGACCTGGCAAGCCACGCCTGCCTGCTCTACCGCTTTCCCAGCACCGGCAAGCTGGACGTGTGGCCGCTGGGCCTTGCGGCCGGCGCGCCCGCCATCGACCTGCCGGCCAGCATGGTGACCAACACGCTCGATCCGCAGGTCTGCTTTGCCGAGCAGGGGCTGGGCATTGCCTGCGTGCCGGAGATCGCCGTGCGCCAGCAATTGGAACAGGGCCGCCTGGTCACGGTGCTGGACGACCACAACCGCGAGCACATGATCTTCCACGTGCTGTGGCCGTCGAGCCGGCAGCTGTCGCCCAGGATCCGTGTGTTCGTGGACTTCATCGCGCAGCACCTGTTTCCGCTTTCGGATGCGCTGGAGCAGCCGATTCGCGCAGGTCAGCGCTGCGCGCCCGCCATGTAGTCCACGGTCAGCTGCGTCAGCGTGCGCACGCCCACCAGCAGGCTGGCCTCGTCGACGAAGAAGCGCGGCGAGTGGTTGGGCTCGGCCTTGTTCGCGTCGCGGCCGGGCGGCGTGGCGCCGATCATCACGAACAGGCCGGGCGCCTTCTGCGCGAAGAACGAGAAGTCTTCCCCGCCGGTGCCCTTCGGGATCACGATCGGCGTGGCGCCGGGCACGCGCTGCAGGCTGGGCACCATCTTCGCGGTCAGGGCCGGGTCGTTCACGGTGGGGGCGTAGCCGTCGGCCTCGACGCGGACCTCGGCCGTGCCGCCGCCGCTTTGCGCGATGTGCGAGGCGGTCTCGCCCATGCGCTTGATGATGAACTGGCGCATCTCGTCGTCGTAGGTGCGCAGCGTGCCGCTCATCTCCACCGAATCCGGAATGATGTTGTAGCGCGTGCCCGCATTGAAGGTGCCCACGCTCAACACGGATGGCTCCTTGGTCACATTGACCTGGCGGCTCGCGATGGTCTGGAAGCCCAGCACGATCTGCGAGCCCAGCACGATCGGGTCGACCCCGCTCCAGGGTTGCGAGCCGTGCGTCTGGCGGCCCTTCACGCTGACCTTGAAGGTGTCCGAGCTCGCGGTGATGGGGCCGCTCTTGTAGCCGATCTGCCCGGTGTTCAGGGCCGAGACCAGGTGCAGGCCGAACACCGCGTCGGGCTTGGGCGCGTCGAAGGCGCCTTCGGCCAGCATGCGGCGCGCGCCGCCGATCTCGGCATTGGGCAGCTTCTCTTCGGCCGGCTGGAAGATCAGCTTCACGGTGCCGGGCAGCTGCGCCTTCATCGAGGCCAGCACCTCGGCCACGCCCATGAGGATCGCCACGTGGCCGTCGTGCCCGCAGGCGTGCATCACGTCGACCGTGGCAAAGCCCCACTGGGCACGCGCCTTGGAAGCGAAGGGCACGTCGACCTGTTCCTTCACGGGCAGCGCGTCCATGTCGGCGCGCAGCGCCACCACCGGGCCGGGCTTGCCGCCGCGCAGCGTGGCGACCACGCCGGTCACGGCCACGCCCTCGCGCACCTCGTAGCCCAGCGCCTTCAGGTGGGCCGCGACCAGCGCGGCGGTGCGCTTTTCCTGGTTGCCCAGCTCGGGGTGCTGGTGGATGTCGCGGCGCCAGTCGATCACCTTCTGCTCGATGGCCTTGGAACGCTCGGCGATCAGCGGGTACAGCGGCACGGCGGCGGCCGGCGCAGACGATGTGGCAGCAGGTGCCTCCTGCGCCGAGACGCACAGGGACGAGACGGCAAGGACGATGGGCAGGCACAGGCGCGCGGTCGGACGGAATCGGTGGGACATGGTGATGTGTTGTCAGAAAAGCAAGGAAGGGAAGGACCCGCCGGGCGGGAGCCCTTCGTCCGCACGGCCCCGTCGGGCCGGCAGCCGATGCGCCCTTGTCTGCCGCCCGACCCCGTGAGCGTAGGAAGGCCACCGATTGGCGTCCAATCGCTTTTGCATCGACTGATAATGATTGCCTATCGATGGCCGCCGACACGCCCACCCCCTCCTCCGTGCTGCACGAGCGGCTGCTCGCGCGCCTGCGCCTGCGCCACCTGAAGCTCATCGACGCGCTGGCCGCGCACTCGCACCTGCGCCGCGCGGCCGAGGCGATCCACATCAGCCAGCCGGCGGCCACGCAGATGCTGCAGGAGGTCGAGGGCCTGCTCGACACGCCGCTGTTCGAGCGCCACGCGCGCGGCATGCGCATCACCGAGGCCGGGCGCCTGCTGGCGCTGCACGCGCGCATGGTGATCGACGCCATGCAGGTGGCCAGCGACGGCCTCGCGGCGCTGGCCGCGCAGGAGACGCGCGCGCTGCGCATCGGCGCCATCGAGGCGGCCATCGCCAGCGTGCTGCAGCCCGCGCTGAACCTGCTGCATGCGAAGCACCCCAAGCTGCGCCTGTTCATCGAGGAAGGCAACATCGAGCGGCTCACGATCGGCCTGCGCGCGGGCGCCTTCGACGCCGTGCTGCTGCGCCAGCCGGCGCGCGTGCCCGATGCCCACCGCTTCGTGCCGCTGCGCAGCGACGAGGTGGTGGTCATCGCCGGCATCGGCCACCCGGCCGTGCAGCGCAAGCGCCTGCGGCTGCGCGACCTCGCCGAGTCGCGCTGGGTGCTGCCGCCCGCGCACTTCGCGGTGCGCCAGGTGATGGAGGCCGCCTGGGCCGCCGAGCGGATCGTGCCGCGCCCGCATGCCATCCAGGTGCTCACGCCGCAGCTGGTGCGCGCCCTGCTCTCGCAGCCCGACGTGGTGGTGCCGGTGCCGCGCACCGTGCTCGACCAGCTCGACCGCACGGCCGTGGCCGAGCTGCCGCTGCGCATGAACGCGCCCATCGCGCCGCTGGGCATCCTCTACCGCACCGACAACGAGGTCGGGCCGCTGCAGCTGCTGGTCGATTTCCTGGTCGCGCAGGCGAAGAAGAAGCCATAGAGAGCGCTTCAGGCGGGTTTTTCATGCGGGCAATGCCCCGCTTCACACCCGCTTAACTGTGGGGCCGCACACTCGACGCCACCCGCCAGTCCCCTCGGGACATGGCACGGTTTCCGCTCTGTAAAGTTCGCCGCCCTCGCGCCGCGGCATTGAACTCGACGGCGCGAGCCCGCTCCATCTTTGGCTTTCGTTACTTCTGCCTGTCCATGCCCGTCCACTTTGCCTCCCGCTCCGCCCCGCTCCTCACGGCCCTGTGCATCGCCGCCGCCCTCGCGGGGTGCTCGCGCACCAATGTGGAGGCCCCCGGCGCGGCCAAGGCGGCCAACGCTCCGGCAAAGGAAGTCGGCATCGTCACGCTCAAGTCCGAGGTGCTGGCCCTGAGCACCGAGCTGCCCGGGCGCACCGCGGCCCCGGTGATCGCCGAGATCCGCCCGCAGGTCGGCGGCATCCTCAAGGAGCGGCTCTTCACCGAAGGCTCGCAGGTCAAGGCCGGTCAGGTGCTCTACCAGCTCGACCCGGCCTCGCTGCAGGCGGCCCATGCCAGCGCGCAGGCCAGCGTGCGCAAGGCCGAATCGGCCCTGGCCACGGCCCGCACGGTCGCCAAGCGCAATGCCGAGCTGGTGAAGATCGACGCCATCAGCCGCCAGGTGTTCGACGAAACGCAAGCCGCCGAGCAGCAGGCCGAGGCCGACCTCGGCGTGGCCCGCGCCGCCGAGCAGACCGCGCGCATCCAGCTGGGCTACACGCGCATCACCTCGCCGATCACCGGCTGGGCCGAGCTGTCCACGGTCACGCCGGGCGCGCTGGTCACAGCCAACCAGGCGGCGGCCATGACCACCGTGCAGCAGCTCGACCCGATCCACGTGCACGTCACGCAATCGAGCAGCGAGCTGCTGCGCCTGAAGCGCGAGCTGGCCAGCGGCCGGCTGCAGCGCGCCAGCGACGCCGAGGCGCGCATCCAGCTGCTGCTGGAGGACGGCAGCCCCTACCCGCATGCGGGGCGCCTCACCTTCAGCGGCGTGACGGTCGATGCCGGCACCGGCAGCGTCACGCTGCGCGCCGTGGTGCCCAACCCCGACAAGCTGCTGATGCCCGGCATGTACGTGCGCGCCGTGCTGCAGGAAGGCGTGAACGACGCCGCGCTGCTGGTGCCGCAGCAGGCCGTCACGCGCGCGCCCGACGGCAGCGCCTCCACGCTGGTGATCGACGCTGAGGACAAGGTCCAGAAGCGGCCCATCCGCATCGGCCGCGCCGTCGGCACGCGCTGGCAAGTCATCGACGGCCTGGCCGCAGGCGACCGCGTGCTCATGGAAGGCTCGCAGCGCGTGAAGGTGGGCGACAAGGTGCGCACGGTCGACCTCGGCGCCAGGCCGGCGGGTGCCGCCGTGGCAAGCGCCACGCCCGACGCTGCTTCCACCACCCTCGCACGCTGAGGCCGCCCCATGGCCCAGTTCTTCATCGACCGCCCCATCTTCGCGTGGGTGCTCTCCATCGTCGTCATGCTCGCCGGCCTGATGGCCATCCGCACGCTGCCGCTGGAGCAGTACCCCGACATCGCGCCGCCGCGCGTGTCCATCAACGCCACCTACACCGGCGCCTCGGCCAAGACGGTCGAAGACTCCGTCACCCAGGTCATCGAGCAGCAGATGAAGGGGCTGGACAACCTGCTGTACATGCAGTCGACCAGCAACTCGTCGGGCGTGGCGCGCCTGTCGCTCACCTTCAACGCGGGCACCAACATCGACGTGGCCCAGATGCAGGTGCAGAACAAGCTGCAGCAGGCCATGTCGCGCCTGCCGCAGCAGGTGCAAAGCCGCGGCGTCACCGTCACCAAGGGCGGCAACGACTTCCTGCTGATCGTCTCGATGTTCTCCGGCGACGGCAGTGCCTCGGCGGTGGACGTGGGCGACTACATCAGCAGCAACCTGGTCGACGTCATCAGCCGCGTCGACGGCGTGGGCGAGGTGCAGACGCTGGGCACCGGCTACGCCATGCGCCTGTGGCTGGACCCCGACAAGCTGCGCAAGTACGCGCTCATGCCCTCCGACGTGGGCAGCGCCATCACCGCGCAGAATGCGCAGGTCTCGGCCGGCCAGCTCGGCGCGCTGCCGGCCGGTGCGCAGCAGCAGCTCAACGCCACCATCACGGCGCGCAGCAAGCTGAAGACGGTCGAGGAGTTCGAGAACGTGGTGCTGCGCGCCACGCCCGACGGCGCCGTGGTGCGCCTGCGCGACGTGGCGCGTGTCGAGCTGGGCGCCGAGAACCTCACGGTGCGCTCGGTGCTCGGCGGACGTCCGGGCGCCGGCATGGGCATCGTGCTGGCCGACGGCGCCAACGCAGTGCAGGTGGCCGAGGCCGTGAAGGCCAAGGTGGCCGAGCTGCAGCCGCTCTTTCCGAACCAGATGCAGACCTTCGTGAGCTACGACACCACGCCCTTCGTGAGCGCGTCGATCGACGAGGTGGTGAAGGCGCTGGCCGAGGCCATGGTGCTGGTCGTGCTGGTGATGTACATCTTTCTGCAGAACTTCCGCGCCACGCTGATCCCGGCCATTGCCGTGCCGGTGGTGCTGCTGGGCACCTTCGGCGTGCTCTCCGTGGCGGGCTACTCGATCAACACGCTCACCATGTTCGGCATGGTGCTGGCCATCGGCCTGCTGGTGGACGACGCCATCGTGGTGGTGGAGAACGTCGAACGCGTGATGCACGAAGAGGGCCTGTCGCCCAAGGAGGCCACGCGCAAGTCGATGGCCGAGATCACGCCCGCGCTGGTGGGCATCGCGCTGGTGCTGTCGGCCGTGTTCATCCCGATGGCCTTCTTCGGCGGCTCGACCGGCGTGATCTACCGCCAGTTCTCGATCACCATCGTCTCGGCCATGGCGCTGTCGGTGTTCGTGGCGCTCACGCTCACACCGGCGCTGTGCGCCACGCTGCTCAAGCCCGTGGCCAAGGGCGGCCACGCGGCCCCGCGCAAGGGCGTGCTGGGTGCGGTCGACCGCTTCTTCGCGGGCTTCAACCGCCGCTTCGACCAGGGCGCCGACCGCTACCAGGGCATCGTCGGCGGCATCGTGCGGCGCGGCAAGCGCAGCCTCGTGGTGTACCTGCTGATCGCAGCCGTGATGGCGCTGCTGTTCATGCGCCTGCCCACCTCCTTCCTGCCCGATGAAGACCAGGCCTTCCTGCAGGTGCAGGTGACGCTGCCGCCGGGCGCGTCGGATGCGCGGCTGCAGCCGGTGGTCACGCAGATGCAGGACTACTTCACCAAGCAGCCCGAGGTGGTGAGCGTGAACGTGATCACCGGGCAGAACGGCGACCAGAGTTCGGCGCGCGCCTTCGTCAAGCTGAAAGACTGGGCCGAGCGCGAAGGCGCCGGCCAGTCGGCCGCCGAACTCGCGCGGCGCGCCAACAAGGAGCTCTCGACCATCCGCGACGCGCGCATCTTCGTGCTGCTGCCGCCGGCGGTGCGCGGGCTCGGCGCCAACGCGGGCTTCAACTTCCACCTGAAGGACATCAACGGGCTGGGCCACGACGCGCTGGTGAAGGCGCGCGACCAGCTCATCGACCTGCTCTCCAAGCGCCCCGAGGTGGCGAACGTGCGCAGCAACAACCTGGACGACACGCCGCAGTTCGCGGTGGACATCGACGACGCGCGCGCCGGCGCGGCCAGCCTGGCCACGTCCGACATCGACAGCACCTTGTCGAGCGCGATGGGCGGCACCTACATCAACGACTTCCTGGACAACGGCCGCGTCAAGCGCGTGTACATGCAGGGCGACACGGCCTTTCGCATGCTGCCCACCGACATCGACCGCTGGAGCGTGCGCAACAGCCTGGGCCAGATGGTGCCATTCCCGGCGTTCTCCAGCTCGCGCTGGACGTATGGCTCGCCGCAGCTGCAGCGCTACAACGGCAGCCCCAGCTACGAGTTCGTCGGCGATGCCGCACCGGGCGTGAGCTCGGGCGACGCCATGGCCGCGGTCGATGAAGTGATGAAGCAGATGCCCGCCGGCATCGGCTACGAATGGACCGGCGCCTCGTTCCAGGAACGCCTGTCGGGCGCGCAGGCGCCGGTGCTGTATGCCATCTCGATCCTGTTCGTGTTCCTGTGCCTCGCGGCGCTGTACGAGAGCTGGTCGGTGCCGTTCTCGGTGATCCTGGTGGTGCCGCTGGGCATCGTGGGCGCGCTGCTGTTCACCAGCCTGCGCGGCCTGAGCAACGACGTGTACTTCCAGGTCGGCCTGCTCACCACGGTGGGGCTGTCGTCGAAGAACGCGATCCTGATCGTGGAGTTCGCCAAGCAGCTGCAGGAGCAGGGCAAGGGCGTGATCGAGGCGACGCTGGAGGCCGTGCGGCTGCGGCTGCGCCCCATCCTCATGACCTCGCTGGCCTTCGGCTTCGGCGTGCTGCCGCTGGCCATCGGCACGGGTGCAGGCGCGGGCGGCCGCCAATCGATCGGCACCGCGGTGCTGGGCGGCATGGTGGTCGGCACGGCACTGGGCATCTTCTTCGTGCCGCTGTTCTTCGCGATGATCCGCGGCTGGCTGGAAGGCCGCCGCAAGCCGGCCGACACGCCGTCGGATGCCTTGCCCGCAGAGCAGGGAGCCCAGTGATGAAGCGCACCACCCTGCCCCGCCTTCCCCTGCGCGCACTGGCCTGCGCCGCCCTGGCCTCGGCCGTGCTCGCGGGCTGCGTCAACCTCGCGCCCGCGTATGAAACGCCCGCCTCGCCGGTACCGTCGGCCCTGCCCTCGGCCGGCGTCACGACGACCACACCCCTGGACATCGGCTGGCGCGACTTCTTCGTCGACAAGCAGCTGCAGGGCGTGATCGAACTCGCGCTCGCCAACAACCGCGACCTGCGCGTGGCGGCGCTCAACATCGAGCGTGCGCGCGCCCAGTACGGCATCGCGCGGGCCGACCTGTTCCCCACCGTCAACGCCGGCGCGGCCGGCACGCGCTCGCGCACGCCGGGCAGCCTGTCGACCAGCGGCGAATCGCGCATCGCCTCGCAGTACAGCGCCAACCTCGGCATGACGGCCTACGAGCTCGACCTGTTCGGGCGCGTGCGCAACCTCGGCGAATCGGCGCTGCAGGGCTACTTCCAGACCGAAGAGACGCAGCGCAGCACGCAGATCAGCCTCGTGGCTTCCGTCGCCACGGCGTGGCTGCAACTGGCCGCCGACGAACAGCGCCTGCAGCTCGCGCGCGGCACGCTCGAGAGCCAGCGCAAGTCCTTCGAGCTGGTGCAGCGCAGCCATGCGCTCGGCGCGCAGTCGGGCCTGGCGCTGGCGCAGGCGCAGAGCACCGTCGATGCCGCGCGCGCCGACGCCGCGGCCTTCGACAGCCAGGTCGAGCAGGACCGCAACGCGCTCGCGCTGCTGGTCGGCGCCACGCCGCCGCCCGAGCTGCTGCCGAGCGCCGCGACGACCGCCGACGTGGCGCAACTGCTCGTGCCCCCGGCCGGTCTGTCGTCGAACGTGCTGCAGCAGCGGCCCGACGTGCGCGCCGCTGAGCACGCGCTGCGCGCGAGCAACGCCGACATCGGCGCGGCGCGCGCGGCCTTCTTCCCGCGCATCGCGCTCACCGCCTCGGCCGGCACCGCGAGCAGCACGCTCTCGGGCCTGTTCGCGAGCGGCAGCAAGGCCTGGAGCTTCGCGCCGTCGATCAGCGTGCCGATCTTCGATGGCGGCGCCAACCGCGCCAACCTGCAGGTGGCGCAGGCGCAGCAGAAGATCCAGGTCGCGACCTACGAGAAGGCCGTGCAGACCGCCTTCCGCGAAGTGGCCGACGCCCTGGCCGAACGCCGCACGCTGGCCGAGCGCCTCGACGCACAGCGCTCGCTGCGCGCCGCCACCGCGCGCAGCTTCGAACTCTCGCAGTCGCTCTTCAAGAGCGGCGCCGCCAACTACCTCGACGTGCTGGACGCGCAGCGCAGCGACTATGCGGCGCAGCAGACGCTCATCGGCCTGCAGCTCACGGAGCAGACGAACCGGCTGGCGATCTACAAGGCGCTGGGGGGTGGGTGGCGCGAGGCGTCCGGCACGCAGCAGCCTGCGCAAGGCGACTGATACGCCGCCGCCCTACGCCCCCGCCACCGCATACGGCGTGAACCGGCTTTCGTTCTCGTTCACATCCAGCGGCCGCCCGATGAACGGGAATGCCCGCTGCGGGCAGGCCACGCGTTCGCACACCTTGCAGCCCATGCCGATGGGCGTGGGCACGTCGGGGTCCTTCAGGTCCAGGCCCTTGGCGTAGACCAGGCGCGGGGCGTGGCGGATGTCGCAGCCCAGGCCGATCGAGAAGGTCTTGCTCGGTGAACCGAAGCCGCGCTGGCCGTGCGACACGGTGCGCGCGATCCACAGGTAGGCGCGGCCGTCGGGCATGCGCGCCAGCTGCGGCAGCACGCGACCGGGCTGCGCGAAGGCCTCGTACACGTTCCACAGCGGGCAGGTGCCGCCGGTCTTCGAGAAGTGGAAGTGCGTGGCTGACTGTCGCTTGGAGATGTTGCCGGCCCGGTCCACGCGGATGAAGAAGAAGGGCACGCCCGACGCGCCCGGGCGCTGCATGCTGCTCAGGCGGTGGCACACGGTTTCGAAGCCGACACCGAACTGGCGCGCGAGCAGATCGATGTCGTAGCGCAGCGCCTCGGCCGCCTGCAGGAACGGGCCGTAGGGCAACAGCACGGCCGCCGCGAAGTAGTTGGCCAGCCCGATGCGCGCGAGCGCGTGGGCCGGGGCGTCGCCGAAATCGGCCTGCACGACCAGCGACTCGATGAGTGCGGCCTGCTCCAGCAGCGCGAGCTGCGTGGCCAGCTGGAAGGCCTGCTGGCCCGGCTCCAGGCCGGCCGACAGGCGCAGCACGCGGCGGGCCGGGTCGTAGCGGCGCTGGCTGTCGAGCGCGCCCTCCGCTTCGTCGCCCGGCACCACGCGCACGCCGTGGGCCGAAAGAAGCCGCTGCTGGAGCCATTCGGCGAGCGGTCCGCCCTGCGCATGGGCCTGCGCCGCGAGCGCTTCGGCGGCGGTGTCGAGCGGGTCGAAATGGTTCTGGTGGGCAAAGAAGAAATCGCGCACCACCTCGAAAGGCATCGGCCGGCTGCGCGAGATGTCGCCGCGCCCGTCGCCGAGTTCGGCGGCCATGAGCTCCAGCCGCTCCTGCGCCTCCTGGTGGCGGCGGTGCAAGGCGAGCAGCGCGCGCGCCACGGCCGGCATCTGCGACGCCACCTCGCGCAGCTCGGGCAGCGCCACGGCCTCGCCGCCGGGGTTGTCCGCCAGCGCCTCGCGCATGCTCGCCACGAGCCGCGCCTCTTCGTCCTCGGAGAACTGCTGCACGTCGACACCGAGCGTCTTGCTGATGCGCAGCAGCACCGCCACGGTGAGCGGGCGCTGGTTCTGCTCGATCTGGTTCAGGTAGCTCGGCGACAGGCCCAGCATCTGGGCCAGCGCCACCTGCGTGAGGCCGCGTTCGGCGCGCAGCGTGCGCAGGCGCACGCCCATGAAGGTCTTGCTCATCGGGTCACCTCGTGGGTCTTTGCGATATTCGCAATATTTGCAAAATCAGTCGTCTTCATTCGCAATGATTTGCCAATTCAGGCCTTCATTATGGGCGTTCGATTGCGTAAATTGCGAAGCATGACAAACCGATCCGCCGCCATCGAGCTGACCGACATCGTGTTCCCCGAGCACGCCAACCACTACGGCACGCTGTTCGGCGGCAACGCCCTGCTGCTGATGTCCAAGGCCGCGTTCCTCGCCGCGCGCGCCTTCGCGAAATCCGACGTGGTGATGGCCAGCCTGGGCGACGCGCAGTTCTTGGCGCCCGTGCCCGTCGGCCACGTGCTGCGCCTGCGGGCCTGGGTGACGCGCGCCGGGCGCAGCTCGCTCACGGTCTGCGTCACCGGCGCAGCCGAGCCGCCCGACGGCGAAGCCCGCCCGTCGCTGAAAGGCCTGTTCGAGATGGTGGCCGTCGACGGCCGCGGCCGTCCCGCGCGCCTGCGCAACGCCTACCTGCACCCCGTGCCCACAGACAAGGAACCCGCATGAACGACACCGCCACCCCCACCGGCTTCAAGCCCAAGAAATCCGTCGCCCTGTCGGGCGTGACCGCCGGCAACACCGCCCTGTGCACCGTGGGCCGCACCGGCAACGACCTGCACTACCGCGGCTACGACATCCTGGACATCGCCGAGGTCTGCGAGTTCGAGGAAATCGCGCACCTGCTGGTGCACGGCAAGCTGCCCACGGCCGCCGAGCTGCGCGCCTACAAGGCCAAGCTCAAGGCCATGCGCGGCCTGCCCGCGAGCCTGAAGGAGGCGCTGGAGCAACTGCCCGCCAGCGCCCACCCGATGGACGTGATGCGCACCGGCGTCTCGTCGCTGGGCTGTCTGCTGCCCGAGAAGGAAGACCACAACCTGCCCGGCGCGCGCGACATCGCCGACCGCCTGATGGCCTCGCTCGGCTCGATGCTGCTGTACTGGTACCACTGGTCCACGCAGGGCCGGCGCATCGAGGTCGAGACCGACGACGACTCCATCGGCGCGCACTTCCTGCACCTGCTGCACGGGCGCAAGCCCAGCGCACAGTGGGAGCGCGCGATGCACACCTCGCTCAACCTCTATGCCGAGCACGAGTTCAACGCCTCCACCTTCACGGCGCGCGTGGTCGCGGGCACGGGCTCCGATGTGTATTCGGCCATCACAGGCGCCATCGGCGCGCTGCGCGGCCCCAAGCACGGCGGTGCGAACGAGGTCGCCTTCGAGATCCAGAAGCGCTACGACGCACCCGACGAGGCCGAGGCCGACATCCGCCGCCGCGTCGCCGCCAAGGAGGTCGTGATCGGCTTCGGCCACCCGGTCTACACCGTGAGCGACCCGCGCAACGTGGTCATCAAGGGCGTGGCGCGCACGCTGTCGCAGGAAGCCGGATCGACCAAGATGTTCGACATTGCCGAGCGGCTCGAGGCCGTGATGTGGGACGTGAAGCAGATGTTCCCCAACCTCGACTGGTTCAGCGCCGTGAGCTACCACATGATGGGCGTGCCCACCGCCATGTTCACGCCGCTGTTCGTCATTGCGCGCACCTCGGGTTGGGCGGCGCACATCATCGAGCAGCGCATCGACAACAAGATCATCCGGCCCAGCGCCAACTACACGGGCCCCGAAGACCTGAAGTTCGCGCCGATCCAGGATCGGAAGTAAAAACACGAGAAGAAGAAAAGCGCCCGTGCCTGCGCGCGGGTGCCGAGCGACAAGCGCCCCATGAACACCGACTACCGCAAGAACCTTCCCGGCACCGCGCTGGACTACTTCGATGCGCGCGAAGCCGTCGAAGCCATCCAGGCCGGCGCCTGGGCCCCGATGCCCTACACCGTGCGCGTGCATGCCGAGAACCTCGTGCGCCGCTGCGACCCGGCGATCCTCGTGCAAAGCCTCACGCAGCTCATCGAGCGCCGGCGCGACCATGACTTTCCGTGGTTTCCCGCGCGCGTGGTCTGCCACGACATCCTCGGCCAGACCGCGCTGGTCGACCTGGCCGGCCTGCGCGACGCCATCGCCGAACAGGGCGGCGACCCGTCGCAGGTGAACCCCGTGGTGCCGGTGCAGCTCATCGTCGACCATTCGCTGGCGGTGGAGTGCGGCGGCTTCGACCCCGATGCCTTCGCGAAGAACCGCGCCATCGAGGACCGGCGCAACGAAGACCGCTTTCACTTCATCGAATGGACGAAGCGGGCCTTCCGCAACATGGAGGTGATCCCGCCGGGGAACGGGATCATGCACCAGATCAACCTGGAGCGGATGTCGCCCGTCGTGCATGCGCAGGACGGCGTGGCCTACCCCGACACGCTGGTGGGCACCGACAGCCACACGCCGCACGTCGATGCGCTGGGCGTGGTCGCCGTGGGCGTGGGCGGGCTCGAGGCCGAGAACGTCATGCTGGGCCGCGCCTCGTGGATGCGGCTGCCCGACATCGTCGGCGTGCGCCTCGCGGGCCGACCGCAGCCGGGCATCACGGCCACCGACGTCGTGCTCGCGCTCACCGAGTTCCTGCGCGCGGCGAAGGTGGTGGGCGCCTACCTGGAGTTCCACGGCGAAGGCGCGGCCAGCCTCACGTTGGGCGACCGCGCGACCATCTCCAACATGGCGCCCGAGTACGGCGCCACCGCCGCGATGTTCGCCATCGACACGCAGACGCTCGACTACCTGCGCCTCACGGGCCGCGCCGACGAGCAGGTGCGCCTGGTCGAGGTCTATGCGAAACAGGCGGGCCTGTGGGCCGACACGCTGAGCGAAGTCGAATACGAGCGCGTGCTGCAGTTCGACCTCTCGACGGTCGTGCGCAACATGGCCGGCCCGTCGAACCCGCATGCGCGCGTGGCCACCGCCGACCTCGCCGCGCGCGGCATCGCCGCCCCGTGGGACGACGTGCCCGGCCAGATGCCCGACGGCGCGGTGATCATCGCGGCCATCACCAGCTGCACCAACACCAGCAACCCGCGCAACGTGATCGCCGCGGGCCTGCTCGCGCGCAACGCCAACCGCGTGGGGCTGGCGCGCAAGCCATGGGTCAAGACCTCGCTCGCGCCCGGCTCGAAAGCGGTCACGCTGTACCTGGAGGATGCCGGCCTGATGGGCGAGCTCGAACAGCTCGGTTTCGGCGTGGTCGCCTATGCCTGCACCTCGTGCAACGGCATGTCGGGCGCGCTCGATCCGGCCATCCAGCAGGAGATCGTGGAGCGCGACCTGTACGCCACCGCCGTGCTCTCGGGCAACCGCAACTTCGACGGGCGCATCCACCCGTACGCGAAGCAGGCCTTCCTGGCCTCGCCGCCGCTGGTGGTGGCCTACGCGATTGCGGGCACGGTGCGCTTCGACATCGAGAAGGACGTGCTCACGGTGGTCGACGGCAAGGAGATCCGCCTCAAGGACCTCTGGCCGCGCGACGAAGAGATCGACGCCATCGTCAAGGCCAGCGTGAAGCCCGCGCACTTTCGTCAGGTGTACGAACCGATGTTCGCGATCCAGCCCGACACGGGCGAGCAGGTGGCGCCGCTGTACGACTGGCGCCCCGCCTCCACCTACATCCGCCGCCCGCCGTACTGGGAAGGCGCGTTGGCGGGCGAGCGCACGCTCACGGGCATGCGCCCGCTGGCGATCCTGCCGGACAACATCACGACCGACCACCTCTCACCGTCGAACGCGATCCTGCTGGACAGCGCAGCCGGCCAGTACCTGCAGCGCATGGGCCTGCCCGAGGACGACTTCAACTCCTACGCCACCCACCGCGGCGACCACCTCACGGCGCAGCGCGCCACCTTCGCCAACCCGACGCTGAAGAACG
Source organism: Variovorax sp. GW823-FHT02B07 (assembly GCF_058797695.1). NCBI lineage: Bacteria > Pseudomonadati > Pseudomonadota > Betaproteobacteria > Burkholderiales > Comamonadaceae > Variovorax > Variovorax sp. GW823-FHT02B07. Next base: position 302,853 of record NZ_JBXAJX010000001.1, on the reverse strand, counting down.
AGATGGTGCGCAAGGCCGACGGCACGGTGCGCGCCGGATCGCTCGCGCGCGTGGAGCCCGAGGGCGAGGTGATGCGCATGTGGGAGGCCATCGAGACCTACATGCTGCGCAAGCAGCCGCTGATCATCGTGGCCGGTGCCGACTACGGCCAGGGCTCCTCGCGCGACTGGGCCGCCAAAGGCGTGCGGCTGGCCGGCGTGGAAGCGATCGCGGCCGAAGGCTTCGAGCGCATCCACCGCACCAACCTGATCGGCATGGGCGTGCTGCCGCTCGAATTCAAGCCGGGCACCAACCGCCTCACGCTCGGCCTGGACGGCACCGAGACCTACGATGTGACCGGCGCGCGCACCCCGCGCGCCGACCTCGTGCTGGTCGTGCACCGACAGAATGGCGAACGGCTCGACGTGCCCATGACCTGCCGCCTCGACACCGCCGAAGAGGTCTCCATCTACGAAGCCGGCGGGGTGCTGCAGCGCTTCGCGCAGGACTTCCTCGCCGCCACGAAAGCCGACTGACGATGCCGCACACCCCGCAGATCAAGATCCCCGCCACGTACATGCGCGGCGGCACCAGCAAGGGCGTTTTCTTCCGCCTGCAGGACCTGCCCGAGGCCGCGCAGGTGCCGGGCCCGGCGCGCGACGCGCTGCTGCTGCGCGTGATCGGCAGCCCCGACCCCTACGGCAAGCAGATCGACGGCATGGGCGCCGCGACGTCGAGCACGAGCAAGACCGTGATCCTCTCGAAGAGCGAACGGCCCGGCCACGACGTGGACTACCTGTTCGGCCAGGTGTCGATCGACCGGCCCTTCGTCGACTGGAGCGGCAACTGCGGAAACCTCTCGTCGGCCGTGGGCCCGTTCGCGATCAGCAACGGCCTCATCGATGCGGCACGCGTGCCGCGCGATGGCGTGGCCGTCGTTCGCATCTGGCAGGCCAACATCGGCAAGACCATCGTCGCGCACGTGCCGATGACCGGCGGCGCGGTGCAGGAGACCGGCGACTTCGAACTCGACGGCGTGACCTTTCCCGCGGCCGAGGTGCAGCTCGAGTTCATGGACCCCGCCGCCGAAGAAGACGGCGCGGGCGGCGCGATGTTCCCGACCGGCAACCTCGTCGATGACCTGGAGGTGCCCGGCCTCGGCACGCTGCAGGCCACGATGATCAACGCCGGCATCCCCACCGTCTTCGTGAACGCGGAGGCGCTCGGCTACACCGGCACCGAGCTGCAGGACGCGATCAACGGTGACGCCGCCGCGCTCGCCCGCTTCGAAGCCATCCGTGCACACGGCGCGCTGCGCATGGGCCTCATCCGCACGCTCGACGAAGCGGCCAGCCGCCAGCACACGCCCAAGGTCGCCTTCGTGGCCAAGCCTGCCGGCTACACCGCATCGAGCGGCAAGACAGTTGCAACCGGCGACATCGACCTGCTCGTGCGCGCGCTGTCGATGGGCAAGCTGCACCACGCCATGATGGGCACGGCGGCGGTGGCCATCGGCACGGCCGCCGCCATTCCCGGCACGCTGGTGAACCTCGCGGCCGGCGGCGGCGCGCGCGAGGCCGTGCGCTTCGGCCACCCCTCGGGCACCTTGCGCGTGGGCGCGCAGGCCACCCAGGTCGATGGCGAATGGCAGGTCACCAAGGCCGTCATGAGCCGCAGCGCTCGCGTCCTCATGGAAGGCTGGGTCCGTGTGCCCGGCGACACCCTTTGAGCTTTCAGATCCATTCACAGGAAATTCCGATGTCGACTCGCAAGACCCTCCGTTCGCTCGCCGAGGCCCGCCGCGGCGTGCTGGTGCCGGGCGCCTTCAACGCGCTGTCGGCGCGTGTCATCGAAGACCTGGGCTTCGAAGCCATTTACGTCACCGGCGCAGGCGTCACCAACATGTGGTTCGGCCTGCCCGACCAGGGCTTCATGGGCCTGCATGAGATCGCCGACCACACGGCGCGCATCCGCGACGCCGTGAACCTGCCGCTGATCGTCGATGCCGACACCGGCTTCGGCAACGCGCTGAACGTGCGCCACACGGTGCGCGTGCTGGAGCGCGCGGGCGCCGACTGCATCCAGTTCGAGGACCAGGTCGCACCCAAGCGCTGCGGCCATTTCTCGGGCAAGGAGGTGATCTCCACCGAGGAAGCCGTGAACAAGATCAAGGCCGCCGTCGATGCACGCACCGACCCCGACCTGCTCATCATGGCGCGCACCGACGCGGCGGCCACGCTGGGATTCGAGGCCGCGATCGAGCGCGCGCAGAAGTTCAGCGAGGCCGGCGCCGACATCCTCTTCGTCGAGGCCGTCACCACGGCCGACGAGATCCGCGCGCTGCCGCAGCGGCTGGCCAAGCCGCAGCTCATGAACATGGTGATCGGCGGCAAGACGCCGATCTTCGGCGCCGAGGAACTCGGGGGCCTGGGCTACGGCATCGTGCTGTATGCCAACGCCGCATTGCAAGGCGCGCTGGCCGGCATGCAGAAGGCGCTCACGGTGCTGCGCGACACGAAGCGCATGGACGAAGACCCGTCGCTGGTCGCGCCCTTCGCCGAGCGGCAGCGGCTGGTGCGCAAGCCCGAGCTCGATGCGCTCGACGCGCGCTACGCCAGCTGAGTTTCTCTACAGAGAATCCTTCAGCTTCGCACGCAGCCGGCTCACCGCCTGGCCGTGCAGCTGGCACACGCGCGACTGGCTCACCTCGAGCACCGCGCCGATCTCGCGCAGGTTCAGCTCTTCCTCGTAGTAAAGCTTGAGCAGCAACTGGTCGCGCTCGGGCAGCGCGCCAATGGCGTCCACCAGCTGGTGGCGAAAGCCGCTTTCGAGCAGGCGCGCGAGCGGGTCGTCGAAGTCGCCGCGCCCCTTGCGCGCCTCCTGCGCATGCAGGTCGAGGAAGGGGTTTTCAGGGTCGCCCTTGGCGAAGTCTTCGACGTACAGCAGCTGGCAGCCCTGGATGTCCTGCAGCATCGACTGGTAGGTCTCCAGGTCGACCTTCAGCTCCTTCGCGATCTCGCCTTCGGTGGGCGCGCGGCCCAGCCGGTGGCCCAGCGCCTGGATCGCTTTCTCGATGCCGCGCGCCGACTGGCGCAGCCCGCGCGAACCCCAGTCGCTGGCGCGCAGCTCGTCGAGCATGGCGCCGCGGATGCGCTGGCTGACGAAGGTCTCGAACTGCGCGCCGCGGTGGTCCTGGTAGCGGCTCGATGCGTCGAGCAGGCCGAGCATGCCTGCCTGGATCAGGTCGTCCAGCTCCACGCTGGCCGGCAGCCGCGCCATCATCTGCAGCGCGATGCGGCGCACCAGCGGCTGGTGCTGTTCCAGCAGATGCGATTTCTCGATGGTGCCCTGTGCGGTGTACACGGCCGTCCGTCCTCGTGGTCGTGTCTCAGGCCGCGAGCGCCTGCGGGAACACGGCCGGCCGCGCGGGCGTGCACCAGGTCCAGCGGCCCATCTCGTCGGCGATGGCGCGGAAATCGACCGCCGCCGCGCTGGCCGGAAAGGCCTCGACCACGGTCTGGCGCAGCCGCGCCGCATCAGCCAGCCAAGGGTCGGTGCGCACCCAGCCCACGGGCAGCAGCGACAGCGCGAGGTACCGGCTGGCGGCCTGTGCGAGGTTGTGCATGACCTGCTGCGCGGTGCCCGCATCGGCCACGCCGTTGAGCAGGAAGCGCAGCTGCTTCAGCGCATGCGCGCGGTGCAGGCGCTTGATGCCCGCGTAGGCCGAGGTGATGGCCGCCGGGTGCGGTTGCAGCACGAGCAGCAGTTCGTCGGCGCCCTGCGCCAGCGGCGACAGGCAGCCTTCGCCGTCGAAGGCCACATCGACGAGCACGATGCCGCGTGGCCACAGCGTGCGCGGGTCGATGGTCGCGCCGGGCGATGCGGGCAGCACCTGCACGCCGCACACGGCGCCGGCTGCGGCCTGGTCGATGCGCAACCGCCGACTCGCCACATCGGCCAGCGTGCCGCGTGGGCCGAGCGCCCACACGTCGCACACCGAGCGCACCTTGGCGTGATGTTCATCGAGCAGCAGCACGTCCTTGCCCTGCTGCGCCAGCGCCGCGCCCAGGCTCATCGCGGCCGTGGTCGCGCCCGCGCCGGGGCCCATGCCCGCGACGGCGACGACGCGCACCGGCGCCTGCCCGAGCAGCCGGCGCAGCCCGTCGGCCTGGTCCGTGACGCGTGCGCTCATCGCCTTCAGCCCAGGCGTTCCAGCGCGCGCGGCGCTTGCGCAGGCGCTGCCGATTCGGTGCCCAGCGCATCGAGCAGCAGGAACAGCTTGCCCACGCCCGCGTACAGCGCGCCGCCCGTCAGCGCGCGGCCGGCGCGCGTGGCGCGGCCCGTGAGCTGGCCCAGCAGCAGGCGCGTGCGGTCGGCCCATTCGCCTTCGGCCTGCAGCAGGCGCCACACGGTGGTCGTGACCTGGCCGGCGACGAGCAGGCGCTTCATCATGTGCAGATCGCCGGGCTCGCCCATGCCGCCCACGAGCTGCACGCCGTCGCGCAGCAGGCGGAAGCACGGCTCGGCGTCGGCGGCCCAGCCCTGCCATTGCGCGAGCTGCGGTGCGCCCACTTCGTCGCCCAGGTTGGTGAGCACGCAGGTGTGCGACAGCAGCTTGCGGCTGCGCGCATCGACCACGCGCACGGCAGCGCAGCGCAGCGTGGGCAGGGTGTCGCGGTCGACGGCGGTGCGCGGCAACACCTCGACCTGCGCCTCGCATTGCAGCGCGGCCTTGCCGCGATAGCGCACGGGCCGCTCGGTCGTGTCGTCGAACGCGAAGGCCAGGCGCGCGAGCGTGGTCGCGGCGCCGGTGTGCACATCCGTCACGGCCGTGCCGCCCGGCGCGCGCGCCAGCCACTGCGAGCCTTCGGCCTGCCACGCCAGCATCTGCTCGACCGTCGGTGGCTTGCCCAGCACGTGCACGAGGCGCTTGCCGAAATCCTGTTGCTGCAGCCACTGCGCCTGACGCGATCCCGGCTGCGCCGACTGGCGGGCCGCAGCGGTCGAAAGCCACTGGTTCGGCGCGGCCAGCGGCAGGCCGCTGCGGTCCGACAGCAGCAGGCTGCCGTGGCACACGTAAGCGTCGCCACTGTCGGTCGCGCGCAGGCCCACCTGCCCGGCCAGCGCGAGGACGTAGGTGTCGCAGCCGGAAACCACTTCCCCACGCGCGAAAGTCGACAGCTCGTGCAGCACAGCCTTGGCATCGATGGCCTCGTCACCGGCCTGACGCCACAGCGTGCGCGCGCCGTCGAAGCCGATGTGTGCACCGGCCAGCGCGCCGGCCGTGGTCGCCAGTTCCTGCGCGTCATGCGCCATCGCGCGGATCAGGCTCTGGTAGCGCAGGCGCAGGCGATCGGTCTCGCCCTGCGCCTGCGGCGAAGGCGCGGCCTCGTCCGGCAGGTCGGCTTCGGCCGGCACGAAGAGCGGGCTGTGCTGGCGCGGCTGGAACACGCTGTCCACCAGCTGCACGCGGTCGGCGCGCAGCAGGTTCTCGGGCACCTTCTGGCCGCCCGAGATGTAGTGCACCGGCAGGCGGTGGCGGATCACGGTGTCGATCAACGCGCCCGGGTGCGTGGCCTCGTCGACCTTGGTGAAGATGCAGCCCGCCAGCGCATGGCCCTGGCGGTAGGCGTGCACCACCTCGTTGAGCGTGTCGCCGTGGCTGGTGGCGTTGAGCAGCAGCAGCCGCTTCACCGGCCGCTTGCTGCTGCCCAGCATCGCGATCTGCTCGGGCACGGCGCGGTCGCGCTGGCTCATGCCGACGGTGTCGATGAGCACCATGTGGCGGTCGCGCAGGTCGTGCAGCACCAGCTGCAGGTCGGCCGCGTCCTTCACCGCATGCACCGGCACGTTGAGGATCTGGCCGTAGATGCGCAGCTGCTCGTAGGCGCCGATGCGGTAGCTGTCGGTGGTGACGAGCGCGAGCTTGTCGGCGCCGAAGCGCATCACGCAGCGCGCCGCCAGCTTGGCGGTGGTGGTGGTCTTGCCGACGCCGGTCGGGCCCATCAAGGCATAGACGCCGCCCTGCGCGAACAGCGCGTCTTCGTCTTCATGCACCGGCACCGCGCGCACGAGCTCGGAGCGTACGAAGGCCATGCCGTCGGCGTAGCTCTGGCCCGTGGGCAGCTTCTCGAGCATGGCCTTCGACAGGCGCGCGCTGAAGCCGGCGCCGAGCAGCGTGCGCAGCAGGCGACCGCGCACCGGGTCGCGCCGCTGGCTGTCGCTCCAGACCACGCTGGCGAGCTGTTCTTCGATCATGCCGCGCATCGAATGGAGTTCGCTGAGCACGGTGGGGTCGGCGGATGCGGCCGTGGCAGGTGCGACTGCGGGCACCGCGGCCTGCACGGTCTGCTGCACATCGCCCTCGGCCATGGCGACGATTTCGACGCCTTGCGCGGTGGCGCGGTGCGTGAGCACGATGGCCTCGGCGCCGAGCGATTCGCGCACCAGGCGCAGGGCCTCGCGGCCGGTGGCGGCGACGAATTTGCGTGCGGTGGTGCGCACGTCGGTCTGTGGATTCAAACGGCTCGTCCTCCAATGGCGGCGGTGATCTTGATGGTCCGGGCGTCAGGAATCTCGGCGTGCGAGAGCACCTTGAGCTGCGGCAGGCTGCGCCGCAAAAAGCGCGACAGCAGCACGCGCAGCGCGTGCTGCACGACCAGCACCGGCGCCAGCCCCATCTGCTCCTGGCGCACCATGGCGGCCTGCGCCTGCTTGAGCAGGTTGTCGGCAATGCCCGGCTCGATGCCGCTGCTGTTGTTCAGGGCCTGCTGCAGCACGCTGTCGAGCGAGCCGTCCAGGCCGATCACCTGCATTTCCTCGTCGCCCGGGAACAGCTGCTGCGTGATGGCGCGGCCCAGCGCCAGGCGCGTGAGCGTGGTGAGCTCGGTCGGGTCTTTCACCGTGGGCGCGTGCTCGGCCATCACGTCCAGGATGGTGCGCATGTCGCGGATCGGAACCTCTTCGTCGAGCAGGTTCTGCAGCACCTTGTGCAGCGTGCTCAGCGACAGCACCTTGGGCACCAGGTCTTCGGTGAGCTTGGGCGCGGTCTTGGCGATCTGGTCGAGCAGCTGCTGCACCTCCTGGCGGCCCAGCAGCTCGGCCGCGTGGGTGTGGATCAGGTGGTTCAGGTGCGTGGCCATCACGGTGCAGGCGTCGACCACGGTGTAGCCGTACACCTGTGCCTGCTGGCGCAGGCTGGCGTCGATCCAGGTGGCCTCCAGGCCGAAGGCCGGGTCGCGCGTGGGTGTGCCGGTCAGCGTGCCCGTCACCTGGCCGGGATTGATCGCCATCCACTGGTTGGGGAAGGCCTCGCCGCGGCCGATCTCCACGTCCTTCAGGCTGATGACGTAGGCGTTGGGCTTGATCTCCAGGTTGTCGCGGATGTGGACCACCGGCACGAGAAAGCCCAGCTCCTGCGCGATCTTCTTGCGGATGCTCTTGATGCGGCCCAGCAGCTCGCCCTGCTGCGACTGGTCCACCAGCGGGATCAGCCGGTAGCCGACCTGCATGCCCAGCGGATCGACCATGGCCACGTCGTCCCAGGTGGCTTCGGCCTGCTCGGCCGAGGCCGGCACGCCCGCCCCCTGCGTGGCGGCGGCGGCTGCCTGCTGCGCGGCGACCTGCGGCTTGCGCTGCACCAGCCGCTTGCCGAGCCATACCAGGCCGCCCGCGATGAGCAGGAAAGCCAGGTTCGGCATGCCCGGGATCATGCCCAGCAGGCCGACGATGCCGGCCGTGAGGAACAGCACCTGCGGGTTGGAAAAGAGCTGGCCCGTGAGCTGGCTGCCCACGTCCTCGTCGGTGGTCACGCGCGACACGATCACGCCGGCCGCGGTGGAGATCACCAGCGCCGGAATCTGCGCCACCAGGCCGTCGCCGATGGCCAGCAGCGTGTAGGTCTTGCCGGCCGTGGAAAAGTCGAGCCCGTGCTGCAGCATGCCGACCACGAGGCCGCCGATGATGTTGATCACCATGATGAGCAGGCCCGCGATGGCGTCGCCGCGCACGAACTTGCTGGCGCCGTCCATCGAGCCGTAGAAGTCGGCCTCCTGCGCCACTTCGGCGCGGCGTTTGCGGGCGATCTCTTCGCCGATCAGGCCGGCGTTGAGGTCGGCGTCGATCGCCATCTGCTTGCCCGGCATCGCGTCGAGCATGAAGCGCGCGCCCACCTCGGCGATGCGGCCCGCGCCCTTGGTGATCACCATGAAGTTGATGAGCACGAGGATGATGAACACCATCACGCCCACCGCGAAGTTGCCGCCCACCAGGAAGTGGCCGAAGGCCTCGATCACCTTGCCGGCCGCGTCGGGCCCGGTGTGGCCGTGCATCAGCACCACGCGCGTGGAGGCCACGTTGAGCGACAGGCGCAGCAGCGTCGAGAACAGCAGCACCGCCGGGAAGGCCGCGAAGTCCAGCGCCTTCATGGTGTACATGCTCACCAGCAGCACCATCACCGACAGCGCGATGTTGAAGGTGAACAGCAGGTCGAGCAGGAAGGGCGGCAGCGGCAGCACCATCATGCTCAGGATGAGGATGATGAGGATCGGGCCCGCCAGGCCCTTGAACTGCGAACCGGAGAAGATCCGCGCCGGCAGGCGCATCAGGTCGTTCAATCCGTTCATGCCACCGCCGGCGAATACTGCAGGTCGGCCGGCACCGGCAGGTCGGTCGGCGTGCGCGGCGCCTCGCCGCCCTCGCTGTTCCAGCGCTTGAGCTGGTACACCCAGGCCAGCACCTCGGCCACGGCGGTGTACAGCCCGGCCGGAATCTCCTCGCCCAGCTTCGTGTGCCGGTAGAGCGCGCGTGTGAGCGGCGGCGCCTCGAGGATCGCGACCTTGTGCTCCTTGGCCATCTCGCGGATGCGCGCGGCCACCAGCTCGGTGCCCTTGGCGACCACGCGCGGTGCGCGCATGTCGCTGTCCAGGTACTGCAGCGCGACGGCGAAGTGCGTCGGGTTGGTGAGCACGATGTCGGCCTTGGGCACCTCGGCCATCATGCGGCGGCGCGCCATCTGCTGCTGTTGCCGGCGGATCTGCGCCTTGATGTGCGGATCGCCTTCGCTTTCCTTGTGCTCCTGGCGCACGTCCTCGCGCGACATGCGCAGCTTGCGGTAGTAGTTCCACAGCTGGAACGGCACGTCGACGAGCGCGACGAGAAAGAGCGTGGCGGCGATCAGCGCGCAGTGCTTGGCCACCAGCACGAGCGCGTGCGGCAGCGCCTCGTGCGCGGGCTGCGACATGAGCGCCATCACGGCCTCGATGTCGTCCACGATGACCCACCACGCCACGCCGCCGATGAGCGCCGACTTGGCCAGCGCCTTCACGAGTTCAGCCAGCGCCTGCGCCGAGACCATGCGGCCGATGCCGGCCAGGGGATTGAGCTTGCCGAAGTTGGGTGCAACGGCCTTGCCGGAGAACATCCAGCCGCCGAGCATCAGCGGCGCGGCCACGGCGGCCACGACCATCATGGCGAACAGCGGCCCGATGGCGATGAGTGCATGCAGCACCATGAGCCCGCTCTGCGAGAGCATGTGCGCGGGGTCGAAGGCGCTGGCGCGTTCGAACTGCAGGCCGCGTCGCAGCGCGCCGCTCAGGCTCGCGCCGAGCGACTCGCCCGCCAGCCACAGGCCGGCGCTCGCGGTGGCGAGCATGACGAAGGTGGTGAGCTCGCGCGAACGGGCCACGTTGCCTTCCTCGCGCGCCTTCTCCAGGCGCCGCTCGGAGGCGGGTTCCGTTTTCTCGAGATCGCTTTCCTCAGCCATTCATGCTCCGAACCAGCACTGGCGAAGTACGCCTTGCCCAGAACCAAATTATTGGATCCGGTGGTGCGGAACAATCTGCCGATCAGGGCCGGTATCGCCCTGCAATTCGGCCAATCAAGCAGGCTGCAAGCGGCTCAGAAACCGAGGCTTTCGAGCAGGTCGTCGACCTGTGCCTGGTCGGTCACGGCGTCGGGGTTGCCGGGCTTGACCTGCGGCCCGTTCTGCAGGCTCTGCACGGCCTCGTGGCGCTTCTCGGGCGGCGAGTTGTCGATCAGCACCTGCAGCAGCTGCGTCTCGACGTCGTTCACGACTTCCATCATCTTCTTGATGACCTGGCCGGTGAGGTCCTGGAAGTCCTGCGCCATCAGGATCTCCATGAGCTGCGTGTTGATGGCGCTCGCGCGCTGGGGCACGTCGTTCAGGTAGCCGCGCGTGTCCAGCACGAGCTCGCGCGCCTGGTCGAGTTCGATCGGGTTCTCGAACCACTGGTCCCAGCGCTGCGTCAGGGCCTTGGCGTCGGTGGCCAGGGCTTCCTGCAGCGGCTGCGCCACGTCGATGGCGTTGAGCGCGCGGTGCGCCGCGCGCTCGGTGGTGGCCGCCACGTAGTTGAGGCGGTCGCGCGCATCGGGGATGGCCTGCGCGGCCTTGGCCACCTGCTTGTCCAGGCCCAGCTCGCGCAGGCCTTCGCGCAGCTGGCGCGTGAGGTGGCCGATGCGGCCCAGCAGTTCTTCGGTGGTGTTGTTGGTGGCGTCCACCGCGCCGGCGGTGTCCTGGCTCATGCCTTGGCCAGCTTCTCGAAGATCTTGGTGATCTTCTCTTCCAGCGTCGCCGCGGTGAAGGGCTTCACCACGTAGCCGTTGGCGCCGGCCTGCGCGGCCGCGACGATGTTTTCCTTCTTGGCCTCTGCCGTGACCATCAGCACCGGCAGCGTCTTCAGCTCGGGGTCGGCGCGGATGGTCTGCAGCATGGTCAGGCCGTCCATGTTGGGCATGTTCCAGTCGGACACCACGAAGCCGAAGCTGCCGCCGCGCAGCTTCTCCAGGCCGGCCACGCCGTCCTCGGCCTCGTCGACGTTGAGGAACTCCAGCTCCTTCAACAGGTTGCGCACGATGCGCCGCATGGTCGGGAAGTCATCCACCACCAGGATCTTGATGCTCTTGTCGATCACGATTTTTTCCAGCTCCACAGGTCGTTGTTCAAACTCGTCATACCCGGTTCGCACGTTCACCGAACGTACGAAGGTGCGCCATCACGCGGCGACTGATCTCGTTCAGCGGCGACACCTCGTCCACCGCACCCAGCGCCACCGCCTCGCGCGGCATGCCGAAGACCACGCAGCTGGCCTCGTCCTGCGCCAGCGTGTGCGCGCCCGCGCGCCGCATGCGCAAGAGGCCCTCGGCGCCGTCCTTGCCCATGCCGGTGAGGATGATCCCGATGGCGTTCTTGCCCGCGTGCTTCGCGGCCGAATCGAACAGCACGTCGATCGACGGCCGGTGGCGGTTCACGGGCGGTTCCTGGTCCAGGTGCGCCACGTAGTTGGCGCCGCTGCGCGCCAGCGACAGGTGAAAGCCGCCCGGCGCGATATAGGCATGGCCCGGCAGCACGCGCTCGCCCTGCTCCGCCTCCTTCACGCGGATGCGGCACAGGCCGTCCAGCCGCTGCGCGAAGGAACGCGTGAAGCCGGCCGGCATGTGCTGCGCGATGAGCACCGCGGGCGCGTCGGGCGGCAGCGGCTGCAGCACCTCGCGGATGGCCTCGGTGCCGCCGGTGGAGGCGCCGATGATGAGCAGCTTCTCGGTGCTCAGCAGCGGGCTGCGCAGCAGCGCCTCGGGCGCGGCCTCGTGGGCGGGCCGCGCCGCCGTGGCCGCGGGCCGCGCGGGCAGCAGCCGCGCACTGGCGGCCGTGCGGATCTTGCCGGCGATGAGCTCGGTGTAGTTGAGCAGGCCGTCGCGCACGCCCAGGCGCGGCTTGGTCACGAAGTCGATGGCGCCCAGCTCCAGCGCGCGCAGCGCGATCTCCGAGCCGCGCTCGGTGAGCGAGGACACCATGACCACCGGCATCGGCCGCAGGCGCATGAGCTTCTCGAGAAACTCCAGGCCGTCCATGCGCGGCATTTCCACGTCGAGCGTGAGCACGTCGGGGTTCGTCACCTTGATGAGGTCGCGCGCCACCAGCGGGTCGGCCGCGGTGCCGACCACGGTCATGTCGCTCTGGCTGTTGATGATCTCGCTCATCACGCTGCGGATCAGCGCCGAATCGTCGACGCAGAGCACCTTGATCTTTTTCTTGCTTGGCAGGCTCACCGGCTTCCTTTGGTTCTGTCGATCTCGTGCGGCGCGGCGGGCACCGACAGCCGGCGCAGCAGCTCGCCTTCGTCGCGGCGCACCCGCAGCACCTCGGTCTGCGCGCGCAGGCGGCGCACCACGGCCTTGCCGCTCTCGGGCAGGAAGCACACGCGGCGCGCGTGCGGGCCGCGCAGGTCCTGCGCCGCCACTTCGATGCGTTCCGCCTCCAGGTAGCGCAGCACGAAGTCGGCATTGCGGTCGCCGATGTTGAGCGTGGTCATGCCGGCCAGCACCGCGCCGCCGCCGAACACCTTGGCCTGCAGCCGCTCGCGCCGCGCACCCGCGCGCACCAGCTCGCGCACCAGCACGTCCATGGCGAAGGCGCCGTAGCGCATCGAGCCGCCGCCGGGCTCGCCGTCGTCGGGCAGCATGAAGTGGTTCATGCCGGCCACGCCCGCCTGCGCGTCGTGCAGGCAGGCGGCCACGCAGGAGCCGAGCACGGTGCTCAGCACGGTGTGGTCGGTGGTCACGTAGTACTCGGAGGGCAACAGCTTGACGGCCATGCGCCCGACATCGCGGTCGAAGTAGTGATGGCTCGCCAGGCTCATGCGAGGCCCGGCGTGCGCGACAGCTCGTACACCGTCTGCCCCAGCGGGCGGAAGGCCGGGTTGACGAGCGAGGCGTTCTCGGAATGCCCGGCGAACAGCAGGCCGCCCGGCTTGAGCAGCGGCGCGAAGCGGTCGAGCACCTTCTTCTGCGTCGGCTTGTCGAAATAGATCATCACGTTGCGGCAGAAGATCGCGTCCACCGGCTCCTTCACCGACCAGGCGCTGTCCAGCAGGTTGACGCGCGAGAACTTCACCAGCGTGGCCACCTCGGGGCGCACGCGCACCTTGCCGGCATTGGTGCCGGTGCCCTTGTTGAAGAAGCGCCGCAGCCGCTCGGGCGACAGGCGCCGCACCTGCTCGGTGGTGAAGACGCCGGTGGCGGCCTTGGCCAGCACCGCGGTGTCGATATCGCTGGCGATGACGCGGGCCGAACCCGCGCGCTCGCCCAGCGCTTCCATCAGCGTGATGGCGATCGAGTACGGCTCCTCGCCCGTCGAGGCGGCGGCGCACCACACGGTGACCGGGCCCGGCCGCTTGCGCACATGGTCGGCCAGCGTGGGAAAGTGGTGCGCCTCGCGAAAGAACGAGGTCAGGTTGGTGGTGAGCGCGTTGATGAACAGCTGCCACTCGTCGCCGTCGTGGCGCGCCTCGAGCTGGTCCAGGTACGGCGCGAACGCCGGCAGCTGCAGCTCGCGCAGGCGCCGCGACAGCCGGCTGTACACCATCTGCCGCTTCTGCTCGCCCAGGGCGATGCCGGCGCGGCGGTGGATGAGGGTCCGGATTCTGGAGAAGTCGTGGTCGGTAAAGTGGAACTCGGTCGTCACAGCCAGCCTGGAAGCGTGACTTTCAATGGTCACGGAAACCGCCGTTTCCAATCGGCCGATCAGACGCGCAAAAGCCTTGCATTTCCGGGGGTCAGGCAGGCGGTGCGGTCACGGCCGGGCCGGCGTCGAGCGCCCACACCAGCGCCGACAGCTGCGCGGCATTGACCTGCGCGGCGCTCAAGAAGAGCGCCTCCGACAGGCGCGCCGCGCGGCCGTCGTCGGTCTCGCAGCTTTCGGCCAACGCCACGAAGGGGCCGTAGACGCCGCTGCGCGACAAAATCGCCTGCTGCACCGCCTCGGTGAGCTGCACCTTGCGCAGCACGCCTTCCATCGGCACGCCCAGCAGCTGGTCGAGCAGCGAGAACATGCCCGCCACGAACAGGTTGTCGGCCTCACTGGGTGGCAGCATGCCCTGCCCCATCAGCTCGACGAAACGCCCGCGCAGGATGGCCTTCTTCATCATGAAGGGCGAGCTGACCTTGTTGCTGGTGGCCAGCAGCAGCGACAGCCAGCGGTACAGCGGCGAATAGCCGAGCATCGCGACGGCATGGCGCAGCGAGTGGATCTCCACCGCCAGCCCGACCGAGGGCGAGTTGATGTAGCGCAGCAGCCGGTAGGTAAGCGCCGCGTCGTGCTTGAGCGCGCCCTCGATGGCGCGCACGTCCTCGTTGCGCAGGATCATCTGCATCAGGTGCACGATGAGCTGCGACTCGGGCTGCAGCGCATCGGCGCTGTCGCGCGCCGGTGGCAGGCGCACGGCGCCGTCGACGAACACTTGCACGCCGCGCGCGGCGCAGGCCTCGAACTCGGCCCAGTTCGCCACGCGCGCGGCGATGGGCGCCGGGCCGGCGGGCGACACGTCCGCCAGCTGGGAGGGCAACACCTCGCGGTGCGTGACGATGGCGCGCAGCTCGTCGTCGTCCGGCAGCGCGACGCCGCCGCACAGCATGAAGCCGAAGCCCTGCTCGCGCAGGAACAGCAGGATGGAGCGCATGTCGGCGTCCATCAGCTCGTCGGCCTTCATGCACAGCACGACATTGCGCGGCGGCAGCGACTGCAGCTCGCTCTGGAACAGCGCATCGACCGTGACGTCGACGAACACCATCTGCCCGCCCAGCAACCAGCCGTGGCCACCCGGGTTCAGGTGCAGGCCCAGCGTGTCCATGAGCGCCTTGACGCCCGCCGCCGCACCCGCGTCGGTACCCTGCCCCGCCGCGCGCCAGGCCATGCGGTAGCCGACCACGCGGCGCTTGCCGTCGAGCAGCATGGCGTAGGCCACATGGCCGTCGGCACCGACTGCGGGCGTGATGGCGGGCGTTGCGTCGGCTTGCGCGCCGTTGCCGTCGACGCCGGGGCGCCGGAAGAAATCGAACCTCATGCGGCCGTCCCTCGCGTCGGGATCAGGAAGCCAGCGCGTCGGTGCGGCGCGCCGCGCCCGCCAGGGCCGCCGCGCTGGCGGCCTGCGCGCGCTGGATGCGCGGCATGGCGCCCACGTCGACGATGAAGGCCACGCTGCCGTCGCCCACGATGGTGGCGGCCGAGATGCCCGGCACCTTGCGGTAGTTGGTTTCCAGGTTCTTCACCACCACCTGGTGCTGGCCGAGCAGCTCGTCGACCAGCAGCGCGAAGCGGCTGTCGTCGGCCTGCACGATCACCAGGATGCCCTGCGTGGGCTGCGTCTGCGCGCCGGCCACGTCGAACACGCGGTGCAGTTCGATGAGCGGCAGGTACTCGCCGCGCACGCGGATCACGTGGCCGTCGGCGGTGATCGAATGCAGGTGCTCGGGCAGCGGCTGCAGCGACTCGATGACGTAGCTCAGCGGCAGGATGTAGGCCTCGCTGCCCACGCGCACCGACATGCCGTTGAGGATGGCCAGCGTGAGCGGCAGCACGATGCGCGTGGACGTGCCCTGGCCGCCGCGCGAATGAATCTCCACATGGCCGCCCATCTCCTGGATGTTGCGCTTGACCACGTCCATGCCCACGCCGCGCCCCGAGATATCGGTGACCTGCTCGGCCGTGGAGAAGCCGGGCGCGAAGATCAGCTGCCACACCTCTTCGTCGGGCATGGCGTCGTTCACCGACAGGCCCTGCTGGCGCGCCTTGTCGAGGATGCGCTCGCGGTTCAGGCCCGCGCCGTCGTCGCTCACCTCGATCACGATGTTGCCGCCGTGGTGCTGCGCCGACAGCAGCAGCTGGCCGGTGGCGTCCTTGCCCTTGGCCAGGCGCACCTCGGGGGCCTCGATGCCGTGGTCCAGGCTGTTGCGCACGAGGTGCGTGAGCGGATCGACGATGCGTTCGATGAGCCCCTTGTCGAGCTCGGTCTCCTTGCCGTAGGTGTCCAGGCGCACCTGCTTGCCGAGCTTGGCGCTCACGTCGCGGATCACGCGCGGGAAGCGGCTGAACACGTAGTCCATCGGCATCATGCGGATGGACATCACCGACTCCTGCAGGTCGCGCGCGTTGCGCTCCAGGTGGCCCAGGCCGCTCAGGAAGCGCTCGTAGGCCACGGGGTCGAGCACGGTCGCGGCCTGCGTGAGCATCGACTGCGTGATGACGAGCTCGCCCACGAGGTTGATGAGCTGGTCGACCTTCTCGACGTCGACGCGGATGGAGCTGGATTCCTTGGCGCCGGCGGGCACGGCCGCGGCCGGTGCGGGGGCCGGTGCGGCGGGCGGAGGCACCACCGGCTCGGCGATGGCAGCCAAGGGCGCGGTCTCCTGCGCCGCTTCTTGCGTCGCCTCGTGCGTGATGTCGATCTGCGATTCGTCGATGACGAAGCAGCACACGGCCACGATGTCGTCGGGGTCGCAGGTGGTGGCCAGCCGCACGGTCAGCTGGTCGTTGCTGCGCGTGCGCGTCAGCACGGTGCCGAGGTTGGCCAGCTCGCCGGCGAGCAGCTCGCACTCGCTGTCGGACAGGCGCGCGAAACGGATGACGAGCACGCCGTCGCTGCTGCCACCTTCATCGGCCGGCGCAGCGGCTTGAACGACAGGCGCCGGTGCGGGCGCGGGTGCCGGCACGGGCGCGGCGGCGTTGTTCTCCATCGCCAGCTGCTGCAGCACGCCGCAGATGTGGGCGACCCTCTCGGCGTCCGGCTCCTTGCCGGCCTGGTAGGCGGTGAGTTGTTCTTGCAAGGCGTCCTTCGTTTCCAGAAAGGCATCGATCATCGGAGCGCTCAGGTGCAGCTGCCCGTGGCGGGCCCTGTCCAGCAGCGTTTCGAGCACGTGCGTGGTGTGGGTCAAGGCGGTGAAACCGAACGTGGCCGCGCCGCCCTTGATGGAGTGCGCCGCGCGGAAGATGGCATTGAGCTGCTCGCCGTCGGGCGCCTCGACGTCGAGGTCGAGCAACAGCTGCTCCATCTCCGCCAGCAGCTCGATGGCTTCGACGAAGAAGGCCTGGGTGAATTGACTGAGGTCCATCTGTGGTGCTCCGGGGCCCGCGCGCTTGCGCGAAGCCGCTTCCTTGTTCTTGTTATCCCGCCGTGTGTCCCGCCGCGGTGCGCGCCTGCGCGGCCGGTGGCGGCAGGCCGATGCGCGTGGCGCCGGCGTCGTTGCTGTTCTCGCGCTCGATGCGCTCCTGCGTGCGGTGGTTCAACAGGATGATGCTGATGCGGCGGTTGATGGGGTTGCGCGGGTCGGCGCGGTCCAGGTGCATGCTGTCGGCCAGGCCGATCACGCGCAGCACCTTGTCCTCGGTCATGCCGCCCGTCACCAGTTCGCGGCGCGAGGCGTTGGCGCGGTCTGCCGAGAGCTCCCAGTTGCCGTACGAACGGTCGTTGGTGTAGACGATGGCGTCGGTGTGGCCCGACAGCGTGAGCTTGTTGGGCAGGCCGTTGAGCACCGGCGCCAGCTCGCGAAGAATGGCGCGCATGTGCGGCACCACGCGGGCGCTGGCCAGCTCGAACATCGGGCGGTTCTCGCTATCGACGATCTGCAGGCGCAGGCCTTCGGTGGTGATGTCGATGAGGATCTGCGAACGGAACTGCTGGAACACCGGGCTCTTCTCGATCAGCTCGTCGAGCTTCTTCTTCATCTCGGCCAGGCGGCTCGCGTCGGCCGCGTCTTCGCTGTCGGCCTCGGTGTGGCGCACCTCGCCTTCGGCGTGCATCACGTCGGCGCCGCCGCCGGGAATCATGCTGGTGCTCATGCTGCTCTTGTCGCCGCCGGCCAGCGCCACACGCAGCGGCATGCGAAAGTGCTCGGCAATGCCTTCGCGCTGCTTGGGGCTGGAGATCGACAGCAGCCACATCACGAGGAAGAAGGCCATCATGGCCGTCATGAAGTCGGCGTAGGCGATCTTCCAGCCGCCGCCCGCATGGCCGCCGCCGTGCCCGCCGCCGTGGGCGCGCTTGATGATGATGCGGGGCTTCGCGTCGCTCATGGCCGTCGGGGAATCAGCGAGCCTTGACTTCGCGCACGTGGTCGTCCAGCTCGGTGAACGAGGGGCGCTCGGTCGAGAACAGCACCTTGCGGCCGAACTCCACGGCCAGCTGCGGCGCGTAGCCGTTCAGGCTGGCCAGCAGCGTGACCTTGGCGCACTGGTAGATCTTCATGCCCTCTTCGACCTTCTGCTCGATCAGCGAGGCCAGCGGAGACACGAAGCCATAAGCCAGCAGCACGCCCAGGAAGGTGCCGACCATGGCGTGTGCGATGAGCGCGCCCATTTCCGACGGCGGCAGGTGGGCCGAGCCCAGCGCATGCACCACGCCCATCACGGCCGCGACGATGCCCAGCGCGGGCAGTGCGTCGCCCACGCGCGAGAGGCTGTGGCCGGGCACGGCGGCCTCGTGGCGGATGGTGTCGATCTCGTGGTCCATGAGGGCCTCGATCTCGTGCGCGTCGGTGTTGCCGCTGATGACCAGGCGCAGGTAGTCGCACAGGAACACGGTGATGCCCTCGTGCGCCAGGATGGTCGGGTAGCGGCCGAAGATTTCGCTTTGCTCCGGCGCTTCCACGTCGGACTCGAGCTTCATCATGCCTTCCTTGCGGGCCTTGGCGAGCAGCTCGTACAGCAGCGCCAGCAGGTCCATGTAGAGCTGCCGGTTGTGCTTCGAGGAACGCAGCAAGAGCGGCAGCTCCCGGATGGTCGCCTTGATGGTCTTGCCGTTGTTGCCCGCGATGAACGCGCCGAGCGCGGAGCCGCCGATCATGAGCAGCTCCACGGGCTGGAACAGCACGCCGAAATGCCCGCCCATGAGGCCGTAGCCGCCGAAGACGGCGCCGATCACCACCAGATATCCCACCAGTACCAGCACGCGCTTCCCCTATGCCCTGAGGCGTCCAAAACAAAAAACCCGCGCCGGGCGCCGGGGCACTTTCACGAGACGGCGCCGCCGATGTCGAGCACCGGGCCGCCGGCAATCAGGCCGCCGCGGCGCACCGGTTCGAGCTTGGGCTTGCGCGCCTTGCCCGCGCGCGAAGGCGGGCGGCACAGCACGCACACATAGCCGTGCTTGTGGTCGTGGGCATGCGCCACGAAGTGGCCGCCGCAGCGGCTGCACGGGCTCAGCTGCAGCATGTCGCTGTCGAAGAAACGCACCATGGTCTCGGCGCGCGTGAAGTCGAGCACGACCTCGCTGCCCTGCGACTCGACCTGCTCGGTGTACAGGCGGTAGGCCTTGATGAGCGCGGGCAGTTCGCCCTCGCCGGCCTCGTCGCGCATGAAGCGGTAGATGTTGTAGAACATCGACGAGTGGATGTTGGCCAGCCAGGTCATGTACCAGTCGGTGGAGAACGGCAGCAGGCCCTTGGGCGGCGAGACGCCCTTGAGTTCCTTGTACAGGCGGATCAGGCGTTCGCGGCTGAGCGCGACCACGGCCTCCAGGAACTGCAGGCGCGCGCCCAGGCCGATGAGCTCGACCGCGAGCTGCACCTGCCGGACCTCGCCCAGGATGCTCTTGGCAGTCATGCGCTGGCCGAACCTGCTTTGCGCATCTGCGGCTGGGCCTGGGCCTGTGCCTGGCGCGCGCTCATCAGGATCGACATGTGGGCCTGCTGCAGCGCGGGCTCCTTGCCCTCGCCGACCACCGCGAACATGGGTCGGTCGTCCAGGCGGAAGCTGCACAGCAGGAAGTTGGACGCGGCCAGCTTCACGATCTGGCTGAGCGACATGTTCATGAGCAGATCGGCCAGCTCGCGCCCCACGCCGAGACGGAACATGGCTTCCGCCCGGTCCCGCTTCACGAGCTTCTGCGCGAGCAGCATGTAGGCCAGATTGATCTCGCCGATTTCCTTCGAAATCACGCCACCTGCGTTGACATTGCAATTTTCCACGTCTACTTCCATTTCCGATTCCATGTCGACTCCGCACGTCCATCCAACATGTATACATTATATACACACTTATTTACACTTCGAAGACAAAGTAGAGCAAAAAGTAAAAGGGTTTTGACGCGGTTTCCGACGGAAGGCTTCAGACCTCCCTCTGGGGAATCGGTTTCAATCCTGGCACCGGCGCGCGGTCACATAGCGCAAGCAATTGTTACGAGCGTGCGTATTCCGGCAATTGGCAATCCCCTCACCAATTGAATTTATAAAGACTATCGAACACCGACGAGTGTTAATCGGCGGCTTTATTCAGGGTCTTTCAATAGGTCAATGACTTTCCATAGAACAACCGCCGATCAAGGCGCCGCAGCCTCGGCGCCGCCTTCCAGCCGGTGAATCCAGGCCATCACTTCCGCGACCGCCTGGTACAGCTGCGGCGGGATCTGGCGGTCGAGGTCGATCTGCATCAACAGCTTCACGAGATCGGCCGACGCATGCACGTAGAGCCCGTGCGCGCGCGCCTCGCGCAGGATCGATTCGGCCACCACGCCATAGCCCTTGGCGACGACGACGGGGGCCTTGCGCGTGTCCGCATGCGAGAGCACGACGGCGCTGTGGCGGTTGCGAAGGTCATCGGTCATGCCACCGCCTTCTCCGTGACCTGCAGCTGCTGCAGCTGAAGCCCGACAGCCTCGAAGCGTTGCGCGAGCCGGCCGGCGTCGCCGCGCAGGCGGGCCACGGTGGCGTGCTCGCGCGCCTGCAGCTGCGCCTGCACGGTCGGGCCGCTGAGGCTCAGGCGCAGGTCGACTTCGCCCAGGCGCGGCAGCACGAGCGACACGGTGGTCGACCAGCGGCGCGCGGCTTCTTCT
Organism: Variovorax sp. GW823-FHT02B07; assembly: GCF_058797695.1. NCBI lineage: Bacteria > Pseudomonadati > Pseudomonadota > Betaproteobacteria > Burkholderiales > Comamonadaceae > Variovorax > Variovorax sp. GW823-FHT02B07. Next base: position 282,256 of record NZ_JBXAJX010000001.1, on the reverse strand, counting down.
TCGGCGGGTTCGCCTTCGCGTGCGTTGGAGCTGGCGGGGTCTTCCTCGATGGTCCACGCCATCGGCACCTCGGGCCAGGCCTGGCCGCTCCAGCGGAAGGCGGCGCTGGCCAGCAGGTCGAGCTGCTGGTGCACGACGGTGACGGCTTGCGGGTGGATCACTTCAGCGCTGCGCGGGGCCGGCGTGCTGGCGAGGTCAACCGCAGCGCGTGCGTGTTCTGCGAGGCGGGGCGCGGGCATTTCCGACGGGGCCTCGGAGAGGCCGTAGGCCGCCTGCACGCGCGCCGCATCCGGTGCGGGCGCGGCGGCGGTCTCGCTGCGCGCAGCCCCACGCGCTGCTTGTGCGATGTCGGCTTCCGGCGCGTCGACCTGCGGGGCCTGCACCGGCGCATTCGGCGCGGGCGGCGTCGCGACATCGACCGCAGCCAGCGCCGTCGCCGCAACCACCACGCCCTGCACTGCTGCCGCCGCTGTCGTCGTCGTCGCCACCATCACCGGACTCGCCCAGCGCGCCTGCGGCTCCCGCGCCATCTGCGCGAGCGTGCGCGTGCCGGCCGCGAACTCGGCCAGGTGCGATTCGTAGAAGAGACCGCTGTCCGCCACCGTCTGCGCCAGCGTGCCCGCGAGTGCCGCGGTGTTCGTGCCCTGGCGCGCGACGGGCAGCAGCAACGGCGCCTCGCCCCGCACCGGCCCCGGCGCGGCCTGCAGGTCGGCCAGCACCGCGCCGATCACGCGCGCGGCCAGCGACAGGCGGGTGTCGATGGAAGGCGGTGCGCCGCCGGCGGGCGGCGCAGCCACCTCGCCACCGGATGCGCCCGAGGGCACCAGCCGGTCCAGCGCCGCGCGCGACGGCAGGCGCACGTCGTTCGCGGTCTTCGGCACGGCCACCGCCGCACCGGGCGCGCCCACCGTGGTCTCGGGCCGCAGGCCGAGCAGGTCGAGCGGCGGCGTCAGGCGCGCGGCCCTCAGTGCGTCGATCAGTCCGGTGAGTCCCAGCATGGCCACGGTGGTGTCGTCCTGTCGGTTCGCGTCAGTGCGCGAGGCCGTAGGCCTTGCCCAGGTTCTTCTGGTGGTTGAGCGAATCCATGCGGCGGATCAGGTCGTCGAGCTGCGGCTTGATGAGCCCCGACAGCTCGGCCTGCTCGGTGCAGATGCGCTCGAGCAGGCGCAGCACGAGGTCGCGCTGCGCGGGCTCCAGCGACGCCAGCGGCTGGATCGCCTTCAGGCGCTCGACCGATGCCGAGCACCGGGCCTCCAGCTCGGGCAGCTGCCCCCATTCCTTGGCACGGGCCAGCGCCAGCATCGTCGAGATGCACGCGGCCAGTTGCTCGTAGCAATGGACGATCTCGCTGCGCACGGCCATCTGTTCCTGCCCCCAGGTCACGCTCTGCATCATCAGTTGGAGGGCCTGTCGTCGATCTCGCGCCAGGCGGACGCCAGGTGGTCGAGCAGGCGGTCGGCCTCGTCCAGCGCCTGCACGTCGTTGCGCAGGTTGGCCAGCAGCAGGCGCTGCACCACGTAGTCGTACAGCGACGACAGGTTGCCGACGATGTCGCCGCCGGCCTCGCCGGCCGCCTCGGCGTCGAGGCTGGCCTTCAGGCCGTTGTCGACGATGTTGATCGCCTTCGAAATCGCCTGCCCCTTGGCGCCGATGTCGCCGGCCGTCATGTGCAGACGCGCCGCGCCGATGGCGGTCTTCGCGCCGTCGAACAGCATGTGGATCAGTTGCAGCGGCGACGCGCTCATGGCGCGCGTCTCCACGCCGACGCGCGCGTAGACGCCGGCGCCGGTGCGGGAGTGGTGAGAGCTGTACATGTCGCGTCCTGTCCTCAGCCCTTGTTGGCGTTCATCGCATCGAACTGCTGCGCGAGGTATTTCAGCGTGCCGTTCATCTTGTTCATCGCCACGTCCAGCTGCACGAACTGCTTGCGATAGCGCTCCACCGTCGCATCGGCGCGCTCCTTCATCGCGGTGTACTGGGTGTCGAGCTGCTTGAGCGAGCTCGTCACGCCGTCGGTGGCGACCTTGAGCGCGCCCTTGGTGCCGGTGAGGTCGTCGACCAGCGCCGTCAGCTGCTTGCCGTAGCCGGCGGTGCTGCCGGTGCCGCTGGAGAACAGCTTCGCCACGCCCTCCAGGTTGGTGTCGATGGCCTTGTCGAGCTTGTCGTTGTCGATCGCCAGCGTGCCGTCCTTCTGGAACGAGATGCCGATGGACGTGAGCACCTTCAGGTCGTTCGGGCCGCCCACCTGCGGGGCGACCAGCGCCTGGCGGATGCGCGTCTGCAGGTTGCGCAGGGTCGAGTCGCCCACCAGCGGCGCGGCGGCCTTGGCGTCGGTGTCGAAGGCCGTGAGCGACTTCGCAGTGCTCTGCAGCGCGTTGTAGGCCTTCACGAAATCGGTGATGGCCGTCTTCACCGACGTCGTGTTGGCCTTCATCACCAGGCTGAGCTTGCCGGTCTGCACCAGCGTGAGCGTGGTGCCCTGGATGGCGTCGGTCACCGAGTTGCTCGTGCTGGTGACGGCGATGTTGTTGACGGTGAGCTTGGCGTTCTGCGCCGCGGCCGTCTGCTTCAGGTTCTGCGTGCCGGCGGGGTCGTTGCCCAGCAGGTTCTGCAGCGCGGCGTCGCCGTCCACCGAGATGCGCATGGCCGAGGCCTCGCCCGTCTGCGTGGAGGTGAGCACCAGCCGGTTGGGCGTGCCGCTGCCGTCGTTCACGATGGTGGCCGACACGCCGGCGTTGGCCGCGTTGATCGCATCGCGGATGCCGCCCAGCGTGTTGTTGGTCGCATCGATGGTGATCGGCTTGGCAATGCGCGTGGCGTCCTTGTCGAAGGTGGCGCCGGTGTACTGGCCGGTCACCGGGTCCAGCGTGCCGCCGGAGACCTTGCCGAAGTCGATGGTGATCTTGCCGCTGCCGATCGCGCTGGTGGTGCTGGCCTGGCCCTTCGCGATGACCGACTGCGCCTGCGCGAGCTGCGAGATGTCGATGGCATAGGTGCCGACCGACCGCGGGTCGGTGCCGCTCGCCGCCATGATGCCGCTCACGCTCGGCGTGCCGGTGATGGCCTGGAACAACGCCGGGTCGCCCAGCTTCTTGGCAGCCGCCTGGATGCCGGTGAGCGCGCTTTGCAGCGTGCCGTAGGCCGAGAGCTTGCTGTTGTAGCTGGTCTGCTTGGCCTTCAGGGCCACCAGCGGCTGGTTCTCCGCGGTCTGCAGCTGGGTGAGCAATGTGCCCAGGTCAAGGTTGGCGCCAACGCCGATGCTGCTGATCGATGCCATGTCGGGGGTGTCCTGAAATGCGAATGAAATGAAGAGGTCTGGAGCGGGTCGTGATCAGGCTTGCTGGCTCACCAGAAGCCCGGCCTGCCGGTCCATGACCTTGGCGATGCGAACGACCTCTTCGGTCGGAATCTGGCGAATGACTTCGCCGTTGCTGCGGTCGACCACCTTGACGATGAGCTTGTCGGTGTCGCGGTCGACCTCGAACTGCAGGCTGATCGAGCGGCTTTCCAGCGAGGCGTTGACGGACTTCACCGCCATCTCGATCTGCACCGGCGTCGCCTCCTCGACCTCTGCCTCGGCCTTGCGCAGTGCGGTGGCCTCGGCGGCGGCCGCAGCGGCGCCGCCGGTGCGGCCGGCGAGCAGTTGCTGCAGCCAGGGGCTTTCCACGGCGGAGGCGGCGGGTACGGGCTGGGACATGGTCTGCGTTCTTCTTCTGGAGTTCGTTGTCCTGTGCGGCCTCGCCACGAGCGTGGCCGCACAGGACAACGCAGGCAGCTTCGGGTCGCCCCGAAGGCCTGCGAGCAAAAAACCAAGGCACCGGGCGCCACCCTTGTGAGGAGCGCCCGGTGGTCTTAGTGAATCAACGCAGCAGCGACAGCACGCCTTGCGTGGTCTGGTTCGCCTGGGCCAGCACCGAGGTACCGGCTTGCTGCAGGATCTGCGCGCGCGTCATGTTCGACACTTCCACGGCGTAGTCCGAGTCTTCGATGCGCGAACGCGACGACGACAGGTTGGTGATGGTGGTGCCGAGGTTGGCGATCACCGAGTCGAAACGGTTCTGCACCGCACCCAGCGAGGAGCGCAGCTTGTCGACCTTCGACAGGGCGGCGTCCAGGGCCTTGAGCGGGTCGACCGTCGAGGTCTTGCCGCTGCGGGCGTTCAGCGTGAAGGCGCCAGCCTTGGCCGAATCGGCGTAGACCGCATTGCCAGCGCCGTCGGTCACTGCGCCGTTGCTGTGCACGCTGTAGGTCGACACGGTGGTGAGCGAGTTGCCGAGCGAGCCGTCGGCGCCCACGTAGGCGCCGGCAACCGTGCCGCCAGCAGTGATCGTGACACCTGCCACGCCGCCGATGGTCGATGCCAACACGGCGGTACCAGCACCTGCGGCCAGCTTGTCGTTCAGCGCAGCGGCCGAGATTTCGTCGCCGGTCACGTCGAAGTTGGCTGCACCGGCGGTTGCCGTGTAGGTGGTGCCGCCGACCTTGATGGTGCCGCCCGTGCCGGTAGCCGACGCCATGCTGGTCGTCAGGCTCGTCAGCGTGGCTGCCTGAACGCCAGCGCCAGCGCTGTTCTGCGTCAGGTTGCCCACGTTGTCGACAAACAATGCAGAGCCGTCGGTCGCCGTGATCGTGCCGGCGCTGTCGATCTTGACGTCCAGCGAGGTGCCGCCGATGGTGACCGTGGCGGTCTTGCTCGAGCCCGCTGCGGGCTGGAGCGAAGCGATCGTGGCAGCGTTCGTGCGACCCGTTTCACCGAAGGTGAAGGCGGACTTCGCAGCGTTGTAGGTGTAGGTGGAACCTGCGGTGACGACCGAGTCGCCCGCCTTGGCGCCCGCCAGCAGCTGGCTGCGCGTGGCCAGCGTGTTGGTGGCCGTGACGTCGTACTTCTGCGTGCCGTTGACCGGTGCGCCGTTGGCGACAGCGCCAGCCAGCGTCAGGTCGTCCTTGGTGGCGGCCTTGTTCAGCGTGCCCGTGCCGTTCACGTTGAAGCTTTCCAGGCCCAGGGTCTTGGCGCTGATTTCCTGCAGGTCGATGTCGATGGTTTCGCCATCGTTCGCGCCGACTTGCACCGTCAGCTTGCCGGCGTTGGCCGACAGGACCTTCACGCCGTTGAACTGGGTCTGTTCCGACACGCGGTTGATTTCGTCCAGGCGCTGGCCGATTTCCGACTGGATCGAGTCCAGGTCGGTGGCCGAGTTGGTGCCGGTGGCGGCTTGCACCGACAGGTCGCGGATGCGCTGCAGGTTGTTGTTGACTTCGGTCAGCGCGCCTTCGGTGGTCTGCGCGATCGAGATGCCGTCGTTGGCGTTGCGCGCGGCTTGCGTCAGGCCCTTGATGTTGGCGGTGAAGCGGTTGGCGATGGCCTGGCCGGCGGCGTCGTCCTTGGCGCTGTTGATGCGCATGCCGGACGACAGGCGCTCGATGGCCGTGTTCAGGGCCGATTGCGACTTGTTGAGGTTGTTCTGCGTGAGAAGAGAAAGGCTGTTCGTATTGATGACTTGCGCCATGTTCGACTCCTGATTGACAAAAGGTTGTGGACTCCGGCCATCGGCCGTAACGCTGGACCCGCTTCCACGGTGAGACTCAAGCCATCGTTGAAGGGGATATCGGCGGGTGTCCGCAAACCTTTAGGGTCGCAACGAAAAAAGTTCTACGTTGCCGACCCCTGCCTCGTCATGCCTGCATGCTCATGATTTCCTGGTAGGCCGTCACCAGCCGGTTGCGCACCTGCAGCCCGGTCTGGAACGCCACGTTGGCCTTCTGCAGGTCGACCATCACGTCGTTGAGCGCCACGCCGGGCTTGCCCAGCTCGAACGATTCGGCCTGCGCATAGGCCTGCTGCTGCGCGCCGCTGATGTTGGCGAGCGAGCGCTGCAGCTCGGCCGCGAAGCCGCCCGCGCCGGCCGGCGCAGTCGTCGTGGGCCCCATGCCGCTGGCCAGCGCGGTGGCGCGCATCTGCTGCAGGACGGATTCGATGGCATTGATGGACATGGGGAAAAGTTCACTTCCAGCTGACTTGACACGGAGCGCGCGAGCACTCCAACCGGCTGGCAGCGTATCAAGGGAAGACCCCCATTCAAACGCGCAACTGAGGGCAAAAACCCCGGCTGTTCGACCGATCGAATTCCCCATCGCCTGCTGACAATCGTTCGCGAAACCACAGGCCGCGCACGACGTCGCCGGCCACCGGCATGACATCCCAACACCGAATTCCCTCTCTCACTCCGGCGCCGGCCCTGCAGGGCGCAACGGCCCCGGCGAAGGCGCGCCGATGAGCACGGCCGCGCCCACGGGCGGCCTGACGGCGGGCGCCAACGGCCTGCCCCCGATGCTGGAGCGCATGCGCGCGCAGCCCCGGCTGCCGCTGATCCTTGGCGCCGCGGCGCTGGCGACGGTGGCGGCCGCCTTCTTCCTGTGGAGCCGCGGCCCCGACTACAAGGTGCTCTACACCAACGTGTCGGACCGCGACGGCGGCGCGATCATCGCGTCGCTGCAGCAGATGAACGTGCCCTACAAGTTCGCCGAGGGCGGCGGCGCGATCCTGATCGCGGGCGACAAGGTGGCCGAGACGCGCCTGAAGCTCGCGGCGCAGGGCCTGCCCAAAGCCGGCGGCGTGGGCTTCGAACTGATGGACAACCAGAAGTTCGGCACCAGCCAGTTCGCCGAGCAGGTCAACTACCAGCGCGGGCTCGAAGGCGAGCTGGCGCGCTCCATCGAATCGATCGGCAGCATCGAGGCCGCGCGCGTGCACCTGGCGCTGCCCAAACCGTCGCTGTTCGTGCGCGACCAGAAGAAGCCCTCGGCCTCGGTGGTGCTCACGCTGATGCGCGGGCGCAGCATCGACGAAGGCCAGGTGAGCGCCATCGTGCACATGGTGTCCGCCAGCGTGCCCGACCTGGACGCCAAGAGCGTCACGGTGGTCGACCAGCGCGGCAACCTGCTGTCGTCGGCGCGCGGCACCAGCCAGGGGCTGGACGTGAGCCAGCTCAAGTACGCACAGGAGATCGAGCAGGGCTACGTGCGCCGCATCGAGGCCATTCTTCAGCCGCTGGTGGGCGCGAGCAACGTGCGCGCGCAGGTCGCGGCCGAGATCGACTTCTCGGTGGTGGAACACACCGACGAGAAGTACCGGCCCAACCAGGACCCGGCGCAGGCCGCGATCCGCAGCCAGCAGTCCAGCGAATCGGCGCAGCACAACGGCGCGCCGCCGGGCGGCGTGCCGGGCGCGCTGTCGAACCAGCCGCCGGTGAACCCGACGGCGCCGATCACCGCGCCCAAGCCGCCGAATGCGCCGGGCGCACCGAACGCGCCCGCCGCACCCGCCGCCGCACCGGCCGGCCCGAGCAACACGCGCAAGGACGTCACGACCAACTACGAACTCGACCGCACCATCCGCCACGTGCAGCAGGCCGCCGGCGGCGTGAAGCGCCTGTCGGTCGCCGTGGTGGTGAACCACCGCGACACGGTCGATGCCGCGGGCAAGACCAGCGCCCGCGCGCTCGCGCCGGCCGAGCTGGAGCAGATCCGCAACCTCGCCAAGGAAGCGATGGGCTTCAGCCAGGAACGCGGCGACTCGCTCAACGTGGTCAACAGCGCCTTCGCCCGCGACGGCGACAGCGAGGCCGGCCCCGCGCCCGACGTGCCGTTCTGGCGCGACCGCGACAACCTCGCGTTCGGCAAGACGCTGGTCCCCTACCTGCTCATCGGCCTGCTCGCGCTGTTCGCCTGGTTCGCCGTGGGGCGCCCGCTGATGCGCCGGCACCTGGCCGCGCCGCCGCCCGCGCAACCCGTGGCCGATGCAAGCGCCGTGGCCCCCATCGGCACGGCCCCGGCCGAGCCCGAAGAAACACTGCAGCAGCGCGAGTCCGCACGCCAGAAGGCCGACATGGACTACGCCCAGCAGACCGCCGACAAGGACCCCAAGCTCGTGGCCGCCCTGATCCAGCACTGGATGCACACCGATGACTAGCAGCGAAGCAGGCACCCGCAAGAGCGCCATCCTGCTCATGGCGCTGGGCGAAGACCGCGCCGCCGCCGCGCTGCACCTGCTGCCCACCTCCGAGGTGCAGGCACTGGGCCTGGCCATGTCCAAGCTGAGCGCGGTCTCGCGCGACGAGCTGGCCTCGGTGCTGGCCGAGTTCCGCCAGGAGACCGAGCAGCTGTCGGCGCTGCACCTGGGCTCCACCAGCTACATCCGCGCCGTGCTCAAGAAGGCGCTGGGCGACGACCGCGCGAGCAACCTGCTCGAGGACATCCTGCAGCCCGACGAGCCGCACGGCGGCATCGAGCGGCTGAACGAACTCGAGGCCGGCGAAGTGGCCGAGCTCATTCGCGACGAGCACCCGCAGATCCTCGCGACGCTGCTCGTTCACCTGGACCGCATGAAGGCGTCGGAGGTGCTCGAGAAGCTGCCCGCGCGCCTGCGCCACGACGTGATCATGCGCGTGGCCACCTTCGGCGGCGTGCAGCCCTCGGCGCTGAACGAGCTCACCGAGGTGCTGACCGAAATGCTCGCGGGCCAGGGCCTGCGCCGCAGCCGCCTGGGCGGCGTGCGCACCGCGGCCGAAATCGTCAACCTGATGAGCACCACGGTGGAAGAAGAAGCCATTGCCCATGTGCGCGAGCAGGACGAGGCGCTGGCCCAGCGCATCGTCGACGAGATGTTCGTGTTCGAGAACCTGCTGGGCCTGGAAGACCGCAGCATCCAGCGCCTGCTCAAGGACATCGAGAGCGACTCGCTCATCATCGCGCTCAAGGGCGCGCCGCTGGAGCTGCGCGACAAGTTCCTCAGCAACATGTCGCAGCGCGCCGCAGAAACGCTGCGCGAGGACATGGAGCTGCGCGGTCCCGTGCGCGTGTCGCAGGTCGAGACCGAACAGAAGGCCATCCTGCAGGTCGCCCGCCGTCTGGCGGACGCCGGCGAGATCGTGATCGCGGCGCCTGGCACCGATGACTTCGTCTGACCCCGGCGCCTTCGGCGGCTCGCGCGAGCGCCTCGCCGCCATCCACGCGGCCGCGCGCCAGGCCGGCGCCGGCACGCCGGCGCTGTCGGCGTGGGAGCGTTGGGAGATGGGCACGCTCGATGGCAAGGCGCCCTCAGGCACGGCCCTCTCGCGTCAAACAGCACAGCGCCTTTCCCCGCCTCCTGCGCCTCCCGCGCCCAAGGTCGACCTCGCCGAGCTGGCCCGCATCCGCAAGGAAGCACGCGCCGCGGGCGAGGCCGAGGGCCGCGCTGCCGGGCTGGCCGAAGGCCGCCAGGTCGGCCACACCGAAGGCCTGGCCACCGGCCTCGCCGCCGCCAGCGTGCACGCCGAACGCCTGCGCGCGCTGGTCCGCTCGCTGCCCGAGGCGCTGCGCAGCGCCGAGGCCGAGCTGGCCGAGACCGTGCTCGCGCTCGCACTCGACGTGGCGCGCCAGGTGGTGCACCGCACCTACCAGGCCGAGCCCGAATGGGTGCTGCCGCTGGTGCGCGACCTGCTGCACGCCGAACCCGCGCTGCGCGGCGAACCGCGCCTGCTGCTGCACCCCGACGACATCGCGCTGGTGAAGAACAGCCTGGGCAACGAGATCGAGGCGGCCGGCTGGCAGCTGCGTGCCGACGACAGCCTGGCGCGCGGCGGCTGCCGCGTGCAGTCGGCCACGGGCGAGCTGGACGCCAGCCTGGCCACGCGCTGGGAGCGCGTGGGCGCGGCGCTGCGTGGCGACGCCTCCTGAGCCGATGCAGACGACGGCCACCAACCCTCATCTGAACAGCGTGCGCGCCGTGCTGGAACAGGCGCGCGCCGACGTCGCCCGCTGCACGACCACCACCGCCTCGGGCCGCCTCACGCGCGCCGTCGGCCTCGTGCTCGAAGCCGTGGGCCTGCAACTGCCCGTGGGCAGCGACTGCCTCATCGAGCTGCCGCCCGGCCACCCGCAGCGCCATGCCGAGGCCGAAGTGGTGGGCTTCGCGGGCGACCGCCTCTTCCTCATGTCACAGACCGAAGTCGCAGGCCTGTTGCCCGGCGCGCGCGTGTTCGCGCGGCCCGGCCTGCGCGAGCCCGGTGCGACCGGCGACGCGCACACCAAGCGCCTGCCCGTGGGCGAAGGCATGCTGGGCCGCGTGGTCGATGCGGCCGGCCGACCGCTCGACGGGCTGGGCCCGCTCGACGTGGCGCGCCAGGTGCCGCTCGCGGCGCCGCCGATCAATCCGCTGTCGCGCGCGGCCATCGACTCGGTGCTCGACGTGGGCGTGCGCGCCATCAACGCCATGCTCACCGTCGGCCGCGGCCAGCGCATGGGGCTGTTTGCCGGCTCGGGCGTGGGCAAGAGCGTGCTGCTGGGCATGATGGCGCGCTACACCAGCGCCGAGGTGATCGTGGTCGGCCTCATCGGCGAGCGCGGTCGCGAGGTGAAGGACTTCATCGAGAACACGCTGGGCGAAGAGGGCCTGGCCCGCGCCGTGGTGGTGGCCGCGCCGGCCGACAACTCGCCGCTGCTGCGCCTGCAGGGCGCGGCCTACGCCACCTGCCTGGCCGAGTACTTTCGCGACCAGGGCAAGGACGTGCTGCTCATCATGGATTCGCTCACGCGCTATGCGATGGCGCAGCGCGAGATCGCGCTGGCCGTGGGCGAGCCGCCCGCCACCAAGGGCTATCCGCCTTCGGTGTTCGCGCGGCTGCCTGCCTTGGTGGAGCGTGCCGGCAACGGCGCGCGCGATGCACAGGGGCGCGGCGGCTCGATCACGGCCTTCTACACCGTGCTCTCGGAAGGCGACGACCAGCAGGACCCGATCGCCGATTCGGCGCGCGCGATCCTGGACGGCCACGTCGTGCTCTCGCGCACGCTGGCCGAGGCCGGGCACTACCCGGCCATCGACATCGAGGCCTCGATCAGCCGCGCGATGACGTCATTGATCGCGCCCGCGCAGTTCGACACCGTGCGCCGCTTCAAGCAGATGCTGTCGCGCTACCAGCGCAACCGCGACCTGATCAGCGTCGGCGCCTACGCGCCGGGGCACGACCTGCAGCTGGACCAGGCGATCGCGATGTACCCGCGCATCGAGGCCTTCCTGCAGCAGTCGATGCACGAGCGCACCGGCTACGAGGAGGCCATCGCCCACATGGACAGCCTGTTCACGAACACACCTTCCCCAGGACGCCCATGAGCAGCAGCAAGCTCCCCCTCGGCATGCTCATCGACCTGGCGCAGAGCCAGACCGACGACGCCGCGCGCCGCCTGGGCGCACTGCAAAGCGCGCACCTGAGCGCGCAGCAGAAGCTCGAGCTGCTGCTGCAGTACCGCCAGGACTACCACGCGCAACTCGACACGCTGATGCGCGGCGGCCTGCCGTCGTCGCAGTGGCGCAACTACCGCAACTTCCTCGGCACGCTCGACCACGCGATCGCGCAGCAGCGCGCCATCGCCGAGCGGGCCGGGCACCAGCTCGACCGGGGCCGCACCGACTGGCAGCGCGAGAAGCGCCGCCTCAGCTCCTTCGACACGCTGGCCGATCGCGTGCGCGCACAGGAGCTGATGGCGCAGGCCAAGCGCGAACAGCGCGACAGCGACGAACGCGCCGCCCGCCAGTTCTTCGACCGCGCCTCGCACCCCACCCACTGAATCTCCTCCAGGAACCGACATGCCCCCCATGATCCCGCCGTCCGTCACGCCTGCCGCCACCTCGCCGGTGGCGCAGGGCGGCGCACGTGGCCGCAGCAACGCCGACGAGGCGCAGGGCCGCGCGTTCGGTGCCGCGCTCGAACGGTCGCGCGCGAGCCAGGCCGAGAAGGCGTCGGATGCCGACACCGTGGTGGCGGATGCCAAGCCGCTGCGCAAGACGGACCTTGCGGAAGAGATGCGGGACGCGCCGCCTGCGGAGCCGGACCTCGCTTTTCTCGCAGCAGCCGTCACGCCGCAACAGGCATTGGTGCTCGCGGGAGGTGCAGCCGCGCAGGGCAGCAGTGCGCCGGAAACTTCGCTGGCGCCGGCCACGCCCGACGCGCAAGCCGGTCTGCCTGCAGGCACGGTGCGTTTGAGCAGCGACGACGCCGCCACGCCCGCGCCTGCCATCGCCACCGAAGACGCTTCCACCCCCACCGCCACTGCCGCCGCACAAGGCGCGGCACCTGAAGCCGACAACGCCACACCGCCTTCGCTGTACGAGATCGTGCGCGCCGCCGTGGCCGCGCAGCCGATGGCTGTCGATGGCAAGAGGCCGGTGGCCGCCCCCGCCGGCCCGCCCGTCGGCACCGCCGCGCCGGGCCGCGCGGGTGCACCGCGCACCGTGAGCGCCACCACCACCGAACAGCTCGCAGCCGCTGCGCAAGCCCAGCCCGCTGGCGACGCGAAGCCCGCGACAGCGGACACCGCCCCCGTCGCCGCAGTGTCGGCCGGCACCTCGGGCGAGGACGCAGCGGCGCCATCCACCACGCCGTTTGCGCTGCAACAGCCCGCGACCGTCTCCTCCGAACGCACGACAGAGAGCCCCGCCGCACGCCCCGCCGTGCACACGCTCGCCCCCGAAGTCGGCAGTGAGAAATGGGCACCCGCACTCGGCCAGCAGCTCGCGCGCATGAGTCTCACCGGCACGCACACGGCCGAGCTGAACCTCAACCCCGCCGGCCTCGGCCCGCTGAAGGTCACGCTGTCCGTCGGCGAGCACCAGGCGCAGGCCGCGTTCGTGTCGGCGCACGAGAGCGTGCGCAAGGCCGTCGAGGCCGCGCTGCCGCAGCTGCGCACCAGCCTGTCGGAGCAGGGCATCACGCTGGGCCAGACCTCGGTCGGCGCGGACACGCGCGCGCCCTTCGGGCAGGACGCGGCGTTTGCGCAGCAACAGCAGCAACAACACCAACGACAGGGCGCATGGCGACCGCAGGGCACTTCCGCTGCCACCGACATCGCCCGCACGGCAACGGCAGCACCCCGCCCCGTTGCCACCCCACGCACGGGCCCGGGCGTCGACACCTTCGCCTGAAACGCCCCGCCCGCCTCCCGCAATGAACGGATGTGAAGCGCCTTTGTGCGCTTGTTCGGCCGTTCGCCGGCGGGCGACTTCGCAAAGAATAGATCGGACCCGTCCACCGTTTCACCATGGCTACCTCTTCTCCCGCCGCCACCGCGGCTGCGTCGGTCGCGACCGACCCGCCGGCCTCGCGCCGCACCTCGAAACTGCTGATCGGGCTCGTGGCCGTCCTCGGCCTGGCCGCGGCCGGCGCGGCGGCGTACGTCTTCGTGCTGCCCCGCTTCACGGAACACGCCGCCACCGAGACGGCCAAGGCGCCGGTGCCCGAGAAACCCATCTTCCTGCTGCTGGAGCCGCTGACCGTCAACCTGCAGTCCGAAGGCCGCTCGCGCTTTTTGCAGATCGGCATGGCGCTGAAGGTGCGGGACGAGCAGGCCAAGGCACAGATCGTGGAGTTCATGCCCGAGCTGCGCAGCCGCCTGCTGGTGCTGCTGTCGAACCGCCCGCCCGAATCGCTGGTCACCTCGGAAGACAAGGCCCGGCTGGCCACGGAGATCCACAGCGCGCTGAACGCACCACTGGCCGAGGGCCTGCCCGAGCTAGGCATCGCGAGCGTGTCCTTCAACTCCTTCGTCGTGCAGTGACGACGATGCCCGTTTGCGGACCCGCGATCCATGGCGTATGAACAGGTGCTCTCCCAGGACGAGGTCGATGCGCTGCTGCAGGGCGTCACCGGCGGCGACCTCGACCAGGCCGCCGCGCCCGCGCCGCCGCCCGACGGCCTGCCGGCCTACGACCTCGGTGCGCCCGACCGCGTGGTGCGCAACCGCATGCACACGCTGGAGGTCATCAACGACCGCTTTGCGCGCGGCCTGCGCAGCGCGCTGCTGAACTTCATGCGCCGCAGCCCCGACATCTCGGTGGGGCCGGTGCAGATCCAGCAGTTCGGCGAGTTCGTGCGGCACCTGCCGGTGCCCGCGAACATCAACATGGTCCACATGAAGCCGCTGCGCGGCACCGCCCTCTTCGTGTTCGACCCGAAGCTGGTGTTCCTCGTGGTGGACAACCTGTTCGGCAGCGACGGGCGCTACCACGTGCGCGTGGAAGGGCGCGACTTCACGCGCACCGAGCAGCGCATCATCAAGCGCCTGCTCGACCTGTCGCTGCAGTGCTACGGCGACGCGTGGCAGCCGGTGTTTCCGCTGGCCTTCGACTACGTGCGCGCCGAGATGCACGGCAAGCTCGCCAACATCGTGGCGCCCAACGAGGTGGTGATCAACACCACGCTGCAGATCGAGTTCGGCCCCATCGGCGGCTTCCTGCACGTGTGCCTGCCCTACTCGATGATCGAGCCGATCCGCGACCTGCTGTCCAACCCGATCCAGGACGAGGTCGAGGTCGACAAGCGCTGGGTCACGCAGATGTCGCGCCAGATGCAGGCCGCCGACGTCGAGCTCACCGCCGACTTCGTGACCATGCCCTCGACGCTGGGCGAGGTGATGAAGCTGCGCGTGGGCGACGTGATTCCCATCGAGCTGCCGGCGGCGGTGGTCGCCAAGGTCGGCGGCGTGCCCGTGATGGCCTGCGGCTACGGCACCTCCAACGAGCGCTACGCCCTGCGCGTGCAACACATGATCTCCCACCAAGACAGCGATTCGAAGAACGACCATGACTGACAACACCTCTGCCGCCAGCGACGCGGACGACTGGGCCAGCGCACTGGCCGAGCAGACCGCGGCCAGCGCGCCCACGCCCGACCCGGCCGTGGCTCCCGCAACGGCGCAGGTCTTCCAGCAGATCCAGGACGCGCCGGCCGCCTCATCCACGACGCCTGTCGACATCGCGCGCGTGCTCGACGTGCCGGTGCAGCTCACCGCCGAGATCGGCCGCACGCGCATCACCATCAAGAACCTGCTGCAGCTGTCGCAGGGCTCGGTGGTGGAGCTCGACGGCCTGGCCGGCCAGCCGCTGGACGTGCTGATCAACGGCTACCTCATTGCGCAGGGCGAGGTGGTGGTGGTGAACGAGAAGTACGGCATCCGCCTGACCGACATCGTCACGCCCTCCGAGCGCATGCAGAAGCTCGCGCGCGCATGAGCCTGGCGCGGGTGTCTTCGCTGCTTGCGCGGAGCGCCGCGCTGCTCGCACTGGGCCTGCATGCGGCCCATGCGGCCTTGCCCACCGTGCCCACGCCGGTGCGCGAAGCCGCGCCGCCCGCTGCGGTCGGCGGCGCGGGCCTGCTGCAGGCGGGCTTCGGCATGGCGGCGGTCGTCGGCCTGATCTTCCTGTGCGCGTGGCTGGCGCGGCGCTTCGGCCTGCAGCGGTTGGGCGGCGGCCAGGTGGTGAAGGTGGTGTCCACCGCCATGGTCGGCCCGCGCGAGCGCGTGGTCGTGGTGGACGTGGCCGGCCAGTGGCTGGTGCTGGGCGTCACCAGCAGCCAGGTCCGCACGCTGCACACGCTGCCGGCCCAGGCAACACCTGCGGCAGTCACACCCATGTCGCCACAGAACCCGGTGGGCCTGTTCGCCCAGAAGCTGCGCGATTCCCTCGCGGGCAAAGCGCGCACCGCGCCATGACGCGCCCTGCCCTGCACCGCGGCCTGCGCACCGCCTTGCTGCTGCTCGCCGCCACGCTGCCCGCCGCCGCGTGGACCCAAGGCCTGCCCGGCCTCACGAGCACGCCGGGCCCCGGCGGCAGCCAGACCTGGTCGCTGAGCGTGCAGACGCTGGTGCTGCTGACCTCGCTCACCTTCCTGCCCGCGCTGCTGCTGTCAATGACCAGCTTCACGCGCATCCTCATCGTGCTGGGCCTGCTGCGCACCGCCATCGGCACGCAGACCTCGCCGCCCAACCAGATCCTGGTGGGGCTGTCGCTGTTCCTCACCTTCTTCGTGATGTCGCCGGTGTTCGACAAGGCCTACACCGAGGCCTACGTGCCCTTCTCCGAAAGCAAGCTCAGCGCCGAGAAGGCGCTGGAGCGCGGCATCGCGCCCTTCAAGACCTTCATGCTCAAGCAGACGCGCGAGACCGACCTGGCCTTGTTCGCGCGGCTCGCCAAGGCGCCCGAGATGCAGGGGCCCGAAGACGTGCCGCTGCGCATCCTGCTGCCGGCCTTCGTCATCAGCGAGCTGAAGACCGCGTTCCAGATCGGCTTCACCATCTTCATCCCCTTTCTCATCATCGACCTCGTGGTGGCGAGCGTGCTGATGTCGATGGGCATGATGATGGTGCCGCCCGCGTCCATCGCGCTGCCCTTCAAGCTCATGCTGTTCGTACTGGCCGACGGCTGGCAGCTGCTGATCGGCGCGCTCTCGCAGAGCTTCTACTTATGACGCCCGAATCCGTCATGACCATGGGCCACCGGGCCATGGAAATCTCGTTGCTGCTGGGCGCACCGCTGCTGCTGGTGGCGCTGGTGATCGGCCTGGTGGTCAGCATCTTCCAGGCGGCCACGCAGATCAACGAGGCCACGCTGTCCTTCATTCCCAAGCTGCTCGCGGTGTTCGCGACGCTGGTCATCGCCGGGCCGTGGATGCTCGACCGCATGCTCGACTACATGCGCGCCCTGTTCGCCAGCATCCCGCAGATGCTGGCGTGACGCCCTCGGTTTTCTCCGTCACCTCGGGCCAGCTCGAGGCCTGGCTGGTGGCCTTCCTCTGGCCCTTCGTTCGCATGCTGGCCATGGTCTCCACGGCGCCGGTGTTCGGCGAGCCCTGGGCGACGCGGCAGGTGAAGGTCGGCATCGCCGCCGTGCTGACGCTGGTGATCTCGCCCACGATCGGGCCGCTGCCCGCAGTGCCCGTGGTGTCGGCAGGCGGCCTCTGGATCATCGTGCAGCAGGTGCTGATCGGCGCCGCCATGGGCTTCTCGATGCGCCTCATCTTCACGGCCGTGCTGGCCGCGGGCGAGTACATCGGCCTGCAGATGGGGTTGTCGTTCGCATCTTTCTTCGACCCCATGAGCCACGGCAGCACGATGGTGGTGTCGCGGTTGCTGAACATGCTGGCGATGCTGATCTTCATGGCGCTGGACGGCCACCTGCTCATGCTGGAGGCGCTGGCCGCGAGCTTCCACACGCTGCCCATCGCCGATGCGCCGCTGGCGTCCGGCGGCTGGATGTTCCTGGTGCTCGCGGCCGGCGACATCTTCGCGAGCGGCCTGCTGCTGGCGCTGCCGCTGATCACCGCGCTGCTCACGCTCAACCTCGCCATGGGCATCCTGAACCGCGCCTCGCCGCAGTTCAGCATCTTCGCGGTGGGCTTTCCGCTGACGCTGCTGGCGGGGCTGGTGATGCTGCAGCTGCTGATGCCGCACCTGGCCGCGTTCCTGGAACCGCGGTTTGCGGAGTCACTCTCGAACATGCTGCGGTTCACGCAGGGGCTGCGGCGCTGAGGGCTGGACCTGTGCTTGCGGCCAGTCCACTGGTTTGAAGGACAGCAGGGTCACGGGATGGCGCGCCACTCCCACTAAGATGATTCCGGCCCCAACACGGAAGGTCGCGCATGTCACACCCCATTTATCTGTCCAGCTCCTCCCTGCCCCGGATGCCGGAAGGCAGCCGCAACGAATGGCGCAGTTTCTTCGGCCATGGCACGGAGCTGGAGGCCAACGCGTTCTTCCCGCTGTTCTGGCGGGCACTTTTCAGCCCCAGCGACATCCGGTACGCGCGCTTCATCGACGAATACGACATGGACGACGAAGCCTCGGCCGTCGACCGCGAGGAATGCATCGAGGATTTCGGCGCCGACGCGACCTACCCCTACCTCGTCATTGACAAGGCCGCTGCGGTTGCGCGGCTGACGGAGCGGCGTGAAGCGATCCTCGGCGCCGTCGGAGAACGCTACCGCCCGATCTACGCGTCCTTTGAAGCACTGATTGCGCAGCACTTCGGGGACTACCTCCTGCTGCGCACTTCCGGCCTGCCAGATGCGGCCGATGCCGAGCCATGGCTGCGCGCCGATCTTGGGGACATCGACGGTCTCCACGACAGCAAGGCGCTCGAAAGCCTGATATCGGATCTTGCGAGGCACGATGCGGACCCGGTCTGGACATTGAGCGGCCTCGCGTCATCCAGCGATGGCGCCTGGCCCACGCCGGCGTTGCGAGAACACTTCCCCGACCCGCGACAACGGAAGGCCCGCAGACCGCCGACAACAACACAGCAGATCGACGAACACGATCGCGCGTTCGCGGAACCCAAGGCGCACGCTGCCAAGAGCTGGCTCGACCCCGCCCTGGAATGGCTGGGCGCCTTCGTGGCGGCGGGTGCGGCCTTGGGCGCCTATTACTTCACCCAATCCACCTGGCTGGCCGTGCTGGCCTTCTTGTGCGTCGCAGTGGCATTGGGCTTCGGCATTGCGAGGCTGCGCGCCCCGAGACGATGACCCCGGCCCTGGCCATCAATAAGCCTGCTCCCGCTACATCGCGCGGAACAGGTGCCCGAACGCCCGGCTGACCTTGAGCGATCGCGCCAGGCCCCGCACCGACAGGCTGTAGCGCCCGTTCTCGTCGCGGGTGGCGCTCACGACGCAGTGGGTGTTGACGAGCACGCCGCGATGCACCTGCGTGAAGTCGGTGGCGTCGATCCGCGACACCAGATCGCGCAGGCTCATGCGCACCAGCGCCTCGCCCTGGGCCGTGACGACATTGACGTACTTCTCGGCGGCTTCCAGGCAGATCACCTCCGAGACCGGAATCATCCGCACGGTGTTGCCGACGCCGGCGCGGATGACCTTGATCTTTTCGGGTGCGTCCGCCGGATCGGTGATCGACTGCACGCGCTCCATCAGGGCCGCCATGCCACCGGCAGCCGGTGTCCGCGCGCGCTCGTGCAACCTTTGCTTCAGGCGTTGCACGCAGACCTGCAGGCGTTCGAGCGTCGCCGGCTTGAGCATGTAGTCCATCGCCGCATGCTCGAACGCCGAGATCGCAAAGTTGTCGTACGCGGTGATGAAGACGAAGAGCGGTTCGGCCCGGTCGTCGGGCCACTCGTCGGCGACGGCCTCGGCGACTTCCAGGCCTGTCTTGCCCGGCATCTTGATGTCCAGGAACATCACATCGGGCGCCAGGGTCTGTGCCAGTTCGATCGCCTTCAGGCCATCGTCGGCAACGCCCACGATCTCCAGCTCGGGCCAGGCTTCGTGCAACAAGCGCTGCAGTGTTCGCGACAGCACCGGTTCATCTTCGGCAATCACGCCGCGCCACGCGTTCACGATGGAATCCTCACGACCGCGCGCACGCCGCACGGCGATCGCGCTTGCAGAGACAGGGACGCACGCAAGCCATAGCGGGTCTGCAGGCGATCACGCACATTCTTCAGTCCGGCCCCGCAGACCTCGTCGCTACCCGAAGCGGGCGGGTGCGGCGACAAGCCCAGACCGGAATCGTCCACAGCGACCTCGATGCCGCCCTCGATCGAACGTGCCAGCACTTCGACGCCCCCTGCGCCCAACTTCGGCTCCAGGCCGTGCCTGATGGCGTTCTCGACCAGCGGCTGCAACAGCATCGGCGGGATGGCGATCCGCTCCAGCTCGGCGGGCAAGTCGAGCCGATAGGCCAGCCTGGGCCCCATGCGCAAGGACATGATGTCGAGGTACGCCCTCAGCTGGGCGAACTCCGACTGCAGCGTCGTCACCTCGTCGCGTGACGCTGCATGCGTGCTGCGCAGGTAGACGATCAGCTGGTCGATCATGCGCTCGGCCTGTCGCGGGTCCTCGTCGACGAGCGAGCGCAGAGTCGCCAGCGTGTTGAATAGCATGTGGGGCTCGAGTTGCGCGCGCAGCAGCCGCAATTCCGATTCGGTGGCGAGGCGCTGGGCGTCGGATCGGGCGACCGCCTCCTTGGCAAGCTGGTCACGCGTCGCAGCGACGTAGAGGACGAACATGGCCAGCACCAGGCCGAAGGCGAACGCCACCATGTAGTCGCTGTCATGACCCACGACGCGGCCGATCGGTTCGCCCAGGATCAGGAGCGCGACCAGGTGCCCCCCGAAGTACCCCGTCGGGATGGCGATCGCGCCGGTCAGAAGCCAACGGGGCAGCGCCTGCATTCGCCGCAGTCGTCCAAAGCGGCCCAGCACCGCGACGCACGCGATGAACACCATGCCGACACATTCGACGAAGACGAACAGGCGCGCCGGCGTTTCGAGTGCAGGAGCGGCCCAGAAGAGCAGCCCGGCCGCGATCGCACACAGCAGGAACGCGCCGGCCGTCAGCCGCACGGCGCCCAGCCAGGGGGCGGGAATCGGTGAATCAACGCGGATCACGGGCGGAAGTCGGCTGAATGCATCGCGCCACTGTAGAGGTTGGCACGCCATGCCGCCACCGATCGAGGGCCGGTGGGGCGAGTTTGTCCTCGAGCCGTCGTTTGAGGGGACCGAACGGCGACCGCTCGATGCCGCCTCACGACCGTTGGCACCCTCGGTTGGACGTTTGGGCGCCAAACCGGATGCGCGCCTGGCAGCGGCCGCCGACAGTGCGGACCTCACCACCCGGAAGTCCCCATGCAACGATCTTCTTCTCTTTCGAACACGCTGCTTTGCGCCGCGGCCGCCGTCTGTGCGGCCCTCGTCACGACGAACGCACAGGCCTTCGACGGCATCGTGGAAAAGCAGGTGTTCAACCTGCCCACCTACACGACCGTGAACGGCCAGGTCATCAAGGGCGTGCGCATCGGCTATGAAACCTATGGCCGCCTGAATGCGGCGCGAGACAACGTGATCCTCATCAATCACTTCATCACCGGCACCTCGCACGCCGCCGGCCGGTATGCGGCGAGCGACGCCGCGCCGGGTTACTGGGACACGATCATCGGCGCCGGCCTGCCGATCGACACCGATCGGTTCTTCGTCATCGCGACCGACGCGTTGGCCAACCCCAATCGCGCATCGGCCATCGTCGTCAGCACCGGCCCGGCCAGCATCGACGCCGCCACCGGCAAGCCGTATGGCCCGCGCTTCCCGGTGCTGGCGGCGCGGGACACGGTGGAAGTGCAGAAGGCCCTGCTCGATGCGTTGGGCATTCGAACCCTCTACGCCGTGGCTGGCGCGTCGGCCGGCGCCTGGATGTCGGTGGAATGGGCCTCGGCCTACCCGGAGCGCGTGCAACGCCTGGTGTCCATCGTGGGGCCTGGCGTCGACAGCCCGGCCTACGCCATCGCCAAGATGAGCTCGTGGGGCGCGGCCGTGCGGCTGGACCCGAACTGGGCCCACGGCGACTACCACGGCAAGGCCGAGCCGCTGGCAGGCATGACGCAGGCCATGCGTCTCGTCACGCTCGACGCGCTCAGCTTCGCCTGGGCCGACAAGGCCTTCGGCCAGAAGTGGGCCGACCCGGGCAAGAACCCCGGAGAAGCGACCGCGAACCAGTTTGCGGTCGATGCCACCCTCGAGAAGATCGGCGAAGCGCGTGCCAAGGGCATGGACGCCAACAGCTGGCTGTACACGCTGAAGGCCTTGCAGTTGCCCAGCGCCAAACCAGAACGCATCAAGGCCAGGTCGCTGTTCGTGGGCATCAGCTCGGACCAGATCTTTCCGCCGCTCCTGTCCAAACGCGCCGTGGAGATCCTCAAGGCGCAAGGCACGCCGGCAGAGTATGTCGAGATGAACAGTCCCAATGGCCACGCCGATGCACTGGGTGCCACCATCGGCCTGGCCGGGCCGGCGATTGCGTCGCTCCTGGCGAAGTAGGCGCGCGGTCTGTGGCGTTGTCAGCAAGCGTCCGGTCGGGAAGAGGAAGCCGGCCTCTTTCAAGTTCCGTCCACCAGTTCTGGGATCGCGCGATGGATGCAGGCTTTCTTTTGGAGGCTGAAGGAGCCATTCCTCAGGCAAATTGCGCCAGCCCATGCCCGACGGACCAGTTCTCCTTGGGTGCATCGGCAATGGTCACAAAGACGTCCTCCGGACGTATCCCTGGACTCTCGGCCAGCAGCTGCGCGATGCGCTGGAACAGCGCCTTCTTCTGCTGCGCGGTGCGCGTGTTGAAAACGGTGATCTGGATGTACAGGAGATCGTCGCTGCGCGCGACGCCGAAGGCGCCTCCATATCGGAAGTTGGCGGCCTCGTGCTCGGTGATCGTCATGAACTGATCGTCTTGCGGCACGTTCAACGTGTCGCGCAGGGCGCGATAGAGGCTGTCGAAGATCGCCTGCCGGTAGGCCTCTGGCTTTCCCGCGCGCATCGAGATGTGAATGGTGGGCATCGCTGCTCCGGGTCATGGTGGAACAGCGGATGTTATGTATTCAGATTTGCTATTGATACTTATCTCAATAACAATCTTTTGTCATGACTGATCGCCCGCTGGATCTCGATGCCGTTCAGGCCTTCGTTCGCATCACCGAGCTGGGCAGCTTCACGCGCGCGGCAGAAGTCATGCAGACCACGCAGGCAGGGATCAGCCTGAAACTGAAGCGCCTGGAAGACAGGCTGGGTTGCCGGCTTCTGGAGCGCACACCCCGGCACGTGGAACTGTCGGCGCGCGGTGCCGCCTTCCTCGGACATGCCCGGGAACTCCTGGCGGTCCACGATCGCACGCTGGCGGCCTTTGCGAGCGCCCGCCAGCGGCTGACCATCGGCATCAGCGATCACGTGGCAGGCCCGGAGTTGCCCGCGCTGATCGCCCGCATGAACGCGCAAGACGCGCAGCTGCTGATCGATATCCGGATCGGCTCGTCGGGCGATCTGCTCCAGAGCTACGACCGGCGCGAACTCGACACGGTCATCGTCCGACTGCACGCGGGACGCACGGACGGGAAGCTTCTGACGCAGGAGCGCTTCGGCTGGTTCGCTGCCGCGGGCTGGCAGCACCGCGCGGGTGAGCCGCTGCCGCTGGCCACGATGGCGCAGCCCTGCGGCGTGCGCGCGCTGGCGGAGCAGCTCCTGGACACGGCCGGCATCCCGTGGACCGAGGTGTTTGTGGGGGGCGGCGTCGCGGCCGTGGCGGCGGCGGTGATGGCCGGACTGGGCGTCGCGGCGTTGGCGCCGCGCATGTTGCCCCTGGGCTGCGTCGACGTAGGGCCCAAGCTGGGCCTGCCCGACCTGCCGCGCCTGCCGGTCCTGCTGCACTCCCGGGTCCGAGAGGCTCGGGCGCGCGAGGCCGTGGACGCCCTGTCTGCGGCGTTCAGGAGCGTGGCAAGAAACTGATCCGACTGCGTCAGGGCGTGCGTTCGTCCACCACGAAGCCCCAGAAATCGTCGTCGCAGTGGATGCAATGGTCCAGGAAGGATTGCATGTCCCTGGCGTGGAACCACACCAGGCCCTGCGCCTCGTCGCACAGCGCATCGGCCTGCGCGTCCAGGCTGAGCGATGGGAGGTGGGCCAGTTCCATGTCGGCCAGGAACTCCTGCGTGTCCAGCTTGCCTGCAAAGAGGTCGTGGTCGAGGCTGGCGATCCGGCCCTTGTGCCGGCCGTGCAGCACCTCCACGAACGGGTTGCCCGCCGGGTCGCTGCCGATGTCCAGAAACCAGTCGGCCAGCAGGCTCTCGGCCTGCAACGTCTCCAGGTCGCAGTGCGGGTCCGAGGCGCCGAAGCTGTTGAGCACCCGAAAGTTGGCGTGCGACGCGCTGCTCGCCGTGCCGTCTGGCCGCACATAGGCCGCGATGTCGCCGGCCTGTTCCATCTCGTACAGCGAGAAGCCGTTCTGGATTCGCAGGAAGGTGGCGTAGGCGTTCGAGAAACCGAGGCGGCGCTGCAGCGCGTCGACCGCCTGCGCCGATGCCGGTGCGCGGCCAAAGGGATTGGGGAAAAGTACTTTCATGGCGTTCGCTGCAGCCTAACGCGGATCACGGCGCACCGGCCCCGCGTCGCTTTCGTGCGCCGCCCCTATCGGGCAGGCAGGTTCAGGCCGTAGATCAGCATGTCCTCGAAGACGCCCCGGTGGTTCACGTGCTTCACCAGGCGCCCCTCCGGGAGGAACCCGGCCTTCTGCATGACGCGCTCGGAGCCGGTGTTGCGCGGCAGGCAGCTGCAGACGATGCGGCTGATGCCGAGCTCGCTGTGTGCGTAGCGGATCACGGCGCCGACCGCTTCGGAGCAGATGCCGCTCGACCAATGCGCGAAGGCGACCCAGTAGCCCAGCTCGGCGCGGCGATGCAGTGCGGACATGTGGGCCAGCTGCACCGCGCCCAGCAGCTCGCCCGTGTCGGCGCTGGTCACGGCATAGATGACGTCGGTTCCCGCGCGGAAGGCGGGAGCGTGCGAGGCGATCCATTCGCTGGCCACGCCATCCGGATAGGGGTGAGGCACGTGCGCGGTCGGCTCGGCGACGCGCACATCGCCTGCGATGCGTTGCACGTCATCGGCGTCGTCGGGATCGAAGGGGCGCAGGACGAGACGGGGGGTTCGGAGCTGAGGTTGCATGGCGGGGTTCGGATTCAACGTCGCTTGCGTGGCCAGGGGGCCATTCTGGGCCAGAAGCCGAACCGCGAGAATGCGGGCAACAGACACTTCAGAGGAGCTCGCCTTGACCACCGTCACCATCACCCCCGCCATCCACGTCAGCAACAGCAAGGGCTTTGTCCTGTTCGGCGGCGTGAACGTCCTCGAGTCGAAAGACATGGCCCTGCGTGCCGCGGAAGAATACGTCCGGGTCACGCAGAAGCTCGGCATTCCCTATGTCTTCAAGGCGAGTTTCGACAAGGCCAATCGCTCGTCCATCCACTCCTACCGGGGCCCCGGCCTGGAAGAGGGCCTGAAGATCTTCGAGGCCGTCAAGGCGGCGTTCGGCGTGCCCGTTCTCACCGACGTGCACGAGCCCTGGCAGGCGAAACCCGTCGCCGAAGTGGTGGACGTCCTGCAGCTGCCCGCGTTTCTCGCGCGCCAGACCGACCTGGTCGTCGCGCTCGCCCAAACCGGCAAGGTCATCAACGTCAAGAAGCCCCAGTTCCTGAGCCCGACGCAGGTGCTCAACATCGTCGAGAAGCTCAAAGAGGCGGGGAATTCTTCCGTCATCCTGTGCGACCGCGGCACCTGCTTCGGCTACGACAACCTGGTGGTGGACATGCTCGGCTTCGGCACCATGAAGAAGGTCACCGGGGACCTGCCGGTCATCTTCGACGTGACCCATGCGCTGCAGCAGCGCGAGGCCAACGCCATCGCCTCCGGCGGGCGGCGCGAGCAGGTGGCCGAGCTGGCGCGTGCGGGCCTGGCAGTGGGCCTGGCGGGCCTCTTTCTCGAAGCGCATCCCGACCCGGCACAGGCCAAGTGCGACGGCCCCAGCGCTTTGCCGCTGGACCAGCTGGAGCCCTTCCTCACGCAGCTGAAGGCGTTGGACGACCTGGTGAAGTCGTTCGCGCCCTTGCACATCCGCGCCTGAACAGGACGCGCCCGCACGGGCCTCTAGCGGCTGTCGAGCCGGGCCTTCATGTAGCAGGCCCGCAGCAGCGCCTGTTCGCGATGGGGATCGTGCAGGCCATTGCCCATCGGCCGGGTCCGGCTCGCCGCCTCCTGCAGCGCTCCGGCGTGGTACTCGGCCAGCGACTGGGGCGGAACGGCCAGCGCGCCTGCGGCGTATTCGACCCTGGCTTTTTCCGTCATCCAGCCCTGCACGCGCTCGCGCGACCCGGTGTGCGTGCGGCGGTAGTAGCGGTCGGCCTCCACCTCCGATTGATAGAAGGTGTCGATGGCGGTCCGCAGGGCGTCCGAGCAGCGCGACATCAGCATGTCCACGGAGGGTTCGCTGCGCGCGGATGCTCTCGCCGCGGGGACGCTGCCCGCCTGAACCGTCGGACGTTCCGGTGCCGCGGCCTCGTTCGGCATGGCGGCCGAGTCGCAGTTCCTTGCGCCCGAATGCCTGCATTCGGAGACGAGCCGCACGTACTCCTGCTGATAGACCTTGCGCGTGGCCGCGCGATCTTCGGGCGTCAGGTTGCCGCAGCTGCGATCAAGGTACTCGATCATCGTGTAGTTGTGGATGCGGTCCGCGCCGGGGCCCGAGGCCTGCGTGGCGCGTTGCTGCAGCGCCTTGCATTCTTCAGATGAGGCGCGCGTTCGCTGCGAGGGCGCTGTATTTCCTGCCTTCGCCTCCTTCTCGGAGAAGCAGTACCCCCTGTAGCCCCGCCCTTCCACGTACCGCCAGCGGCCCGTGCCCCGGTGCTTGGTCGAGCAGGCCCACCAGTGCACGGTGCCGTGCAGGAGGTTGCCCTCCTTCTTGCCGGGGCCCAATGTGCTGAGTCCGCCGTTGGGGCACTGGAAGGCCTCGGAGCTGTCGAAGAAGTGCTTGGTCTGCCGCGGGTTCTCGACGCAGAAGCCGACGTCGACGCTGTAGTTGCACTGGTTGAAAAGCGTGCTGTCCTTGCCGATGACGCAATGGCTGTCGGTGCCGTCGTTCGCAGCCAGGGCGGGCAAGGCCGTGCCCAGCAGGAAGACGCTCAGGGCCAGGGTGCGAACGATCGGCATGCTTTTCTCCTCCAGGATGGCGCCTGAATCTAGCCGGACGATTCGCAAACGAAATACCACTTTTGTGGGAGGCCACGGGAAGCGGTGGCCCGCCTCGCAAAACGCAAGTGGAGAAGCAATCACGCGCCAACGGCAGCTAGCTTGCTCCCTGCGTCGTGTTCATCGCACCCGCGCTGTCTCGTTTCTATTCCTCCGGCCTGACGTCCATTCCCAGCGCCTCGGCGATGGTCAACGCTTGCACGGCGGTGATGACTGCGCCTTGGAGCTGCACGTTGTGCGGTTCGAGTGCGCTCAGGTCGCTGCCGCGCAGGTCGCAGCGCGAGAGGTTGGCGCTGTGCAGCCAGGCCCCCGACAGATCGACATCGCGAAGCACGCCGCCGTCGCATCGTGCGCCCGTGAGGTCGACCTCGCGCATCCGTGTGCCGTTGAACGACGCCTTGCGCAAGTCGGCCCCCGGGAGGCCGGCAAACGACCAGTCGCCGCCGACCGCTTTCATCACCTCGAACATGCAGCCATCGAACATGCTGCCGATGAACTTGCAATCGATGAAGCTGGCGTCGAAGAACTTGCAGGCGACAAACGTGCAATTGACGAAAGCCGCCTCCGTGTGGACCGACGCATTGAAGCGCGCGCTCCGGAACGTGCAGTCGGTGAACACCGAGCCGGTGTTCCTGGCCTCCGTCATGTCCAGATCGCTGAACAGGACGGCGGTGTAGGTTTGTCGGTCGATGTCCTTCCCGTACCAGCGCTCTCCAGCCAGCGTGGTCCGGGTCGCAGGTGCCGGTGCCCCATATGCACGTTCGGCCATGGATCGATTCTCCGAGGAAGGTGGGGGTGGTGCGCGGCTGCCAGGCGGACGACCGGCGGCAGCCAGTCGACGCATTCTGCCCGCGTCCATCGCGACGATCGGCTTTTCCCCTCCAGTGGCCAGCACGCAGCCGCTGGCCACCCCACACTCACAGGTAGTTGAAAAGCGAGATGCTGTTCAACTTGGCAAACGTCATCTGCGTCGCCTGCAGCGACGACTGCCGCTGATAGAACTCGGAAATCGCCGTGTACGGATCGAGGTCCTCGATCGACGACAGGTAGCTTTCTTCCTGCAGCTTGTTCATGGCACCGGCACTGTCGAGCGCCTGCAGCTCGACCTGGCGCGAGCCCACCGACGACAGCACCGTGAGCACGTTGTCGTGTGCGTTCGTGACCTTCACGTTGGCGGTGCTCAAGGCGTTGCGCAACTGCGCCTGGGCCGCCGCGCCGCCGCCGTTCAGCGGTGCGCGCAACGCCGTCACCAGTTCGCCCAGGGCCGCGAAGATGTCGGTGCCGGCGTTCTGTGCGGTCGACACGTCGAAGCTGTCGCCGTTGGCCGGCGTGCCGCTGATGGCGATCTGCACGCCGCCGAACGAGATCGGGGTGCCGGCGGTGAACGGGCCGCTCGCGGCCACCACGGGCGGCGTGTCCTTGGTCATCACCGTGTAGTCGGTGCCGGTGAAGCGGATGG
Organism: Variovorax sp. GW823-FHT02B07; assembly: GCF_058797695.1. Lineage (NCBI taxonomy): Bacteria > Pseudomonadati > Pseudomonadota > Betaproteobacteria > Burkholderiales > Comamonadaceae > Variovorax > Variovorax sp. GW823-FHT02B07. The sequence continues at coordinate 254,426 of NZ_JBXAJX010000001.1, read as the reverse complement.
TGAAATCCTTGCCGTAGTTCGGTGCGGTGGCGTCGGTGATGCTCACCGCGCCGAACACGCCCGAGCCGGTGTTGGCAGGTGAGCCCGAGGTCACATAGCCCGCACCGCCCTGCACCGACTGGAAGATGCTGCGGCCGTCGTCCGAGGTCGACATCTGGCGCGCCACGTCGATCTGCATCAGCCGCTCGCCCTGGTCGCCCACGTACTGCACACCGCCGCCGGCAGCCATCACGAAGGGCGGGCTGCCGCTCTTGTAGCCGGCGAACAGGTACTGGCCGCTGCCGTTGTCGCTGTTGGCCACGCCCACGAGCTGCTCCAGGCTGCTCTGGATGGCTGTGGCAAGCGAGCCGCGATCGGCGTCCGACAGGCCGCCGCCGCCGGCCTGCACGACCAGCGTCTTCACGTGCTGCAAGATGGCCGTCACCGAGTCGAGTGCGTTCTCTTCGGTCGACAGCGCCAGCGCCGCGCGCTGGCGGCTGGTGGTGAACTGGGCGCCCTCCGCCAGCGTCTGGCTCACGCCGAGCGCGCGCGCCGCGCCCACCGGGTCGTCGCCGGCCGTCAGGAACTTGGAGTTGGTCGCCAGCTGCTGCTGGACCTTGAACAGCTTCTGCTGCTGCAGGCCCATCGACTGCAGGCTCTGTTCGTAGAAGGATTGGGTGCTGATGCGCATCGCGGGTCCTGGAATCTGTGCAAGAGGTAGAAGGGTCAGCTGCGGATGCCGAGGATGGCGTCGAACATGGCCGAGGCCGTCTGGATCACCTTGGCGTTGGCCTGGTACATCTGCTGGAACATCAGCAGGTTGCCGGTTTCCTCGTCCTGCACCACGCCGGAAATCGCGCGCTGGCTGGCCTTGATCTGGCCGGTCACGCTGTCCTGCGTGACGGCGGCCACCTTGATCGACATGGCGCGGTTGCCGACGTCGCTCACCAGCTGCGAGTAGGCGCCGTTGAAGGTCGCGGTGCCGTTCGACATCGTGGTCTTGCGCTGCAGCGCGCCCAGCAGCAGCGCATTGCCGCCGTCGGAGACACCGCCGGTGTTCTTGCCGATGGTGAAGGTGTCGCCCTGCGCGGGCGCGCCCGTCATGGCCACGGTGATGCCGTCGAAGCTCATCTTCGCGCCGGCCGTGTACGGCACGGGCGTGCCGGCCGGGTAGCTGGTGGCGGTGCCGTTGGCCAGCGTGACGGTCACGGCCGAGCCGGCCGGAAAGCCCGACAGCGTGCCGGTGCCCGCGTTGAAGCTCAGCGTGACGTTGCCGGCCAGCGGCGAGCCCGGGTAGGCCGCATCGACGCTGGCCGCGCCCAGCGCGCCGCTGCCCTTGTTGCCCGCGGTGTTGCCGGTGATCACGGGCGAGGCGGCGGCCACCTTGGCCGGGTCGCGCACCAGCACCTCGAGGTCGCGCGCGCCGGTGCGCGTGGGCTGCACCAGGAACGAATCGCCGGCCTGCGCCGTGCCGCTCGCGGCCGTGAGGCTCACGCCGTCGAAGCTGATCGGGAAGGTGGTGAAGCTGCCCATCGGCGTCTTGTCCGACAGCCGCGTGACCGTGTAGGTGAGCGTGCCTCCGACGTCGGTGACGCTCACGTTGTAGTCGCTCGTGGTGAGCTTGGACGCATCGGTCAGCGTGGCGCCGAGCTCGAGGTTGCCGGCGTTGCCAGCATTGGCGATGGTGCCCGGCACGGCCTGCGAGAAGAAGTTCTGGCCCAGCGCGCCGTTCAGGTCCACGCCCAGCTTGTGCTGCGCGTTCACCGCGTCGGCCACCGACATGGCGAGCCGGCCGATGGCGTTCTGCGTGGGGATCAGCGTGTCCTTGCGGAAGGCCATGAGGCCGCCGAGCACGCCGCCGGTGAAGGCGCTGTCGTCGAGCTCGACGGTGTTGCCGGCAAAGCCCGACAAGGCCACCACCTGGCGCGTGGGGTCGGCCGACGACGTCACCGCCGCCATCTTGGAGGCATGGTCGCCCACCACCAGCGACTGGCCGGTGGCGATGAACACGTTGTACTTGCCGTCGTCCTGCTGCAGCACGCGCACGTCGACCACCTGGCTCAGCTCGCTCACGAGCTGGTCGCGCTGGTCGAGCAGGTCGTTCGGCGCCTGGCCGCCGGCCACCGCGCTCATCTGGCTGATCTGCTGGTTCAGGCTGGCGATCTTGGCGGCGTAGGTGTTGATCTGGCTCACACTGCCCACGATCTGCTCGTTGACCGAGGTGTTCAGGTCCGACAGGTACTGGTCGGTCGCGCGGAACTTGCTGGCCAGCGACTGCGCCGCGCTGATCATCTGCTGGCGCGCCGCCGGGTCGGCCGGCGTGTTGGCCACGCCCTGCACGCTGGTGAAGAAGCTCTGCATCAGCGGCGCGATGCCCGAGGTCTTGTCGGCCAGCAGCTGGTCGATGCGGTTGACCTGCACGCCGTTGGTGGCCAGCGCGGCCGACTGCGACTGCGCGCTGGCCAGCTGCGCCGTGAGGTAGCGGTCGTAGCTGCGCGACACGGTCGTCACGTTGGCGCCCGAGCCGATGAAGCCCGAGCCGCTGGCAATGCCGCCGGCCGTGGCGATCTGCGCGATCTGGCGGCTGTAGCCGGCCGTGTACACGTTGGCGGTGTTGTGGGCCGTGGTCATCAGCGCGGTGCGGGCGACCGCGAGGCCGCTCAGACCTGTGTAGAACATGCTTCCGGACATAAGGCTTTACCTGTCAAAGGGGTGTGGGGGAGCGGCATCACGCGATGCCTCCCCATGGTTATCGGCAGCGCGCGCCCGAAGTTGAGGGCGCACACATTCATGCCGTCTTTCTCAGAACTCCGACCAGTCGCCCTTGGCATCGCCGGCCATGGCCAGCTGGGGCGTCCCGGTGGGCTCGCGGCGCGTGGGCAGCGCCTTGGCGCGCGGCTTGGGCGTCGGCTTCGGCGGCTTGGGAATCGGCGTGATGCGCGTGAAGCTGGCGCGGGTCGTTGCGACCGCGTTCGCGTCGAGCTTGAAGACGCTCACGGCCTGCACGAGGGCGCCGGCCTGCTCCTGCAGCGACTGCGCGGCGGCCGAGGCTTCCTCGACCAGCGCCGCGTTCTGCTGCGTCACCTGGTCCATCTGCGTGATCGCCTGGTTGATCTGCTCGATGCCCGAGGTCTGCTCCTGGCTGGCTGCCGTGATCTCGCCCATGATGTCCGTCACGCGCTTGACGCTGCCCACGATCTCTTCCATCGTGCGGCCGGCTTCTGCGACTTGCTTGCTGCCTTCTTCGACCTTTTCCACCGAGTCGCCGATCAGGGTCTTGATTTCCTTGGCGGCGGCTGCGGAGCGTTGAGCCAAGCTGCGGACTTCGGAGGCGACCACGGCAAAGCCACGACCTTGCTCGCCAGCGCGTGCGGCTTCAACAGCAGCGTTCAGCGCCAGGATGTTGGTCTGGAACGCGATGCCATCGATCACGCCGATGATGTCGACGATCTTCTTGGACGAGGCATTGATCGAGCCCATCGTGTCCACCACCTGCGACACGACCGCGCCACCCTTGACGGCGACCTCAGAGGCCGACACCGCCAATTGATTGGCTTGCCGCGCGTTGTCCGCGTTCTGCTTGACCGTCGAGGTCAGCTCTTCCATCGACGCCGCCGTCTGCTCCAGTGAACTGGCCTGCTCCTCGGTACGCGACGACAGGTCCTGGTTGCCCGAAGCGATCTGCCCCGACGCCGTGGCGATCGTCTCCGTGCCCGTGCGCACTTCACCCACCACCTTGGCGAGATTCGCGTTCATGTCCTTCAGCGCCTGCATCAGCTGGCCCGTCTCGTCGCGGCTGTCCACGCGGATGTTCGCGCTCAGGTCGCCGGCGGCCACCGTCTCGGCCACGCCCACGGCCTTGGCCAGCGGACGCACGATGCTGCGCGAGATGAAGAAGGCGAACAGGCCACCCAGCAGCACCGTGAGCGCCGTCAGCAGCAGCCGCAGGTTGAAGCTCTTCGCATTCGCCGCGTCGATGGCGTGGCTCATGTCGTCGATGGCCCGGCGCTCGATGGCCAGCAGTTCGAGCACGCGGTTTTCATACGCTTTGGCCGCCGGCTGGAACGACAGCTGGTAGGCGCGCACGGTCTCGACGGTGTTGCCGCTGGCCTTGGCGCGGGTCACCTCGTCCTTGGCGGCCTGGTACTTGGCGCGCAGCTCGACGATCGACTTGTAGGTCGCCTTCTCCTCGTCGGTGACCAGCAGCGCCTCGACCTTGGCCATGGTCTCGCTGCCCTTCTTCACGCTCTCGGAGATCACGTCGGCGAAGAGCATCGGCAGCGCTTCGTCGGTGGTGCGCGCGATCATCGAGGTGCGCGCGATGGCCGAGTAGGTCAGCACGTACCAGTCGGAAATGAGCCGCTCCTTGGCCAGCGGGCTCTGCATCATGATGCGCGTGGCTTCGGCGTTCTTGTGCGCCGACATCAGCCCCACCGCGCTGGAGATGAGCGTCAGCCCCAGCACGATGGCGAAGGCAAGGGTCAGGCGGGTGCCGATGCGAAGGTTCGAAAAGAATGTCATGGGGTGGTCCTCAAACGGTGGCTGCGGCTTCGATGAGGCCCATTTCTTCGCTGGACATCAGCCGGTCGATGTCCACCAGGATCAGCATGCGTTCGTCCAGCGTGCCCAGGCCGATCAGGTAGTCGGTGTCGAGCACCGAGCCCATCTCGGGCGCCGGCTTGATCTGCTCGGCCGTGAGCGTGATCACGTCCGACACGCTGTCCACCACCATGCCCACCACGCGGCCCGAGATGTTCAGCACGATCACCACCGTGAACTGGTCGTAGGTGGGTGCGCCCAGCTCGAACTTGATGCGCATGTCGATGATCGGCACGATGATGCCGCGCAGGTTGACCACGCCCTTGATGTAGTCCGGCGCGTTCGCGATGCGCGTCACGGCGTCGTAGCCGCGCAGCTCCTGCACCTTCTGGATGTCGATGCCGTATTCCTCGTCGCCGAGCTTGAAGGTCACGACCTCCAGGCGGTTGGCCACGGCGGACGCGGACGGCGCCGCGCCATTCGATCGCGGCGATGTGGTGTCTCTGGTGTTGTTCAACATGTGTTCTTCTCCTCGTTCAATACGCATCCCGGGCGCCGGCACCCTCGCCCGCCCCGGTCCTGAATACCCCTGCGGCCCGGACCAGTCCCTCCGCCTGTTCCTGCAGCGACTGCGCCGTGGCCGACGCTTCCTCGACCAGCGCGGCGTTCTGCTGCGTCACCTGGTCCATCTGCGCGATGGCCTGGTTGATCTGCTCGATGCCCGAGGTCTGCTCCTGGCTCGCCGTCGTGATCTCGCCCATGATGTCGGTCACGCGCTTCACGCTGCCGACGATCTCCTGCATGGTGCGGCCGGCTTCGGCCACCTGCTTGCTGCCCGCCTCGACCTTCTCCACCGAGTCGCCGATGAGGGTCTTGATTTCTTTCGCGGCCGCGGCCGAGCGCTGCGCGAGGCTGCGCACCTCCGACGCGACCACGGCGAAGCCCTTGCCCTGCTCGCCCGCGCGCGCGGCTTCCACGGCCGCGTTCAGCGCGAGGATGTTGGTCTGGAACGCGATGCCGTCGATCACGCCGATGATGTCGACGATCTTTTTCGACGAAGCGTTGATCGAGCCCATCGTGTCCACGACCTGCGAGACCACCGCGCCGCCCTTCACCGCCACTTCCGAAGCGGAGACGGCCAGCTGGTTCGCCTGCAGCGCGTTGTCCGCGTTCTGCTTCACGGTCGAGGTCAGCTCTTCCATCGACGCCGCTGTCTGTTCGAGCGAGCTGGCCTGCTGTTCGGTGCGCGAGGACAGGTCTTCGTTGCCCGAGGCGATCTGGCTCGACGCCGACATCACGCCGGCGACGTTCGCGCCCACGTCCGCGACGATCGCGAAGAGGTTGGCGCTCATCTGGTTCAGCGCGCGCAGCAGCCCCGCGATCTCGTCGCCAGGCCGCACCGTGAAGCGCACGAGGTCGCCGCCCGCGATGGTGCGCGCGACCTCGATGGCTTCATCGAGCGGACGGAACACCGTGCGCCCGAGGAACGCACCGAGGCCCAGCCACGCCAGCGCGGCGCCGAGGCTGCCCGCTGCCACGGCGGTGGGCAGCCAGCTGTGGGCGCCGGACGCTGCCACCAGTCGGGACGCTTCCATCCAGCCCATCGCGCCCAGGCCCGCTGACAGCGCAGCCGCCGAGACGGTCACGCCGAGCACGCGGCGGCGCACCGGGATGCGCCGCAGCCGCGCCAGCGGATTGGCCCAGCCGCTGCGCACCACTTCGCCCTGCAGCAGCTCGAGGCCCTTGGCCTCGCCCTCGCGCATGCGGCGGTAGAGCGCATCGGCGGCCATCACGTCCTCGCGCGCGGGACGGCTGCGCACGGACATGTAGCCCTCCACGCGGCCCTGGTGGCGGATCGGCGTGACGTTGGCGAGCACCCAGTAGAAGTCGCCGTTCTTGCGCCGGTTCTTGATCAGGCCGGTCCACGGCAGGCCCTGGTCCAGCGTGCGCCACAGGTCGGCGAAGGCCTCGGGCGGCACGTCGGGGTGGCGCACGATGTTGTGCGCCTTGCCCAGGAGTTCGGCGGCCGTGAAGCCGCTGGCCGCGACGAAGGCCGGGTTGACGTAGGTGATGCGGCCCTTGAGGTCGGTGCGGGACACCAGGGCCTCTTCCTTCGAGAGTTCGTATTCGATGTCGGTGACGGGCAGGTTGACACGCATGGCCGGTGCGTCGCCTTCAGGCCAGTGCCAGCGCGTTGCCGTGGCTGCTGCTGCCGCCGAGGCGGAACACGCCGACGACCTGCGACAGGCTGCCCGCCTGCTCCTGCAGCGACTGCGCGGCCGCCGAGGCTTCTTCGACCAGCGCCGCGTTCTGCTGCGTCACCTGGTCCATCTGCGTGATCGCCTGGTTGATCTGCTCGATGCCCGAGGTCTGCTCTTGGCTGGCCGCGGTGATCTCGCCCATGATGTCCGTCACGCGCTTCACGCTGCCCACGATCTCTTCCATCGTGCGGCCGGCTTCTGCGACTTGCTTGCTGCCTTCCTCGACCTTCTCCACCGAGTCGCCGATCAGGGTCTTGATTTCCTTGGCTGCGGCTGCGGAGCGTTGAGCCAAGCTGCGAACTTCGGATGCGACCACCGCAAAGCCTCGGCCTTGCTCGCCAGCGCGTGCGGCTTCAACAGCAGCGTTCAACGCCAGGATGTTGGTCTGGAACGCGATGCCATCGATCACGCCGATGATGTCGACGATCTTCTTGGACGAGGCGTTGATCGAGCCCATCGTGTCCACGACCTGCGACACGACCGCCCCACCCTTCACTGCGACTTCCGAAGCGGAGACGGCCAGCTGATTCGCCTGCCGCGCGTTGTCCGCGTTCTGCTTCACCGTCGAGGTCAGCTCTTCCATCGATGCCGCCGTCTGCTCCAGCGAGCTGGCTTGCTCTTCCGTGCGCGACGACAGGTCCTGGTTGCCCGAAGCGATCTGCCCCGAGGCCGTGGCGATCGTTTCCGTGCCCGTGCGCACTTCGCCCACCACCTTCGCCAGGTTGGCGTTCATGTCCTTCAGCGCCTGCATCAGCTGGCCCGCTTCGTCGCGGCTGTCCACGCGGATGTTCGCGCTCAGGTCACCGGCCGCCACGGTCTCGGCCACTTCGAGCGCATGGCCCAGCGGACGCACGATGCCCAGCGTGAGGCGCCACGCGAACAGCGCGCCCAGCACCAGCGCGATGGCCGACAGCACGAGCAGCGTGGTGCGGCCTTCGGTGTGGTCGGTCGCGATGCCCTTGGCGGCGGCGTCGATCTTCTCGCGCTGGTGGTTGGCCAGGTTTTCGACGGCGCCGGCGTAGACAGAGAGCGCCGCGCTGAACTTGGTGTCGACCAGCACATTGGCTTCGTCGATCTTCTTCTCGTCCTTGAGCTTGTTGAGCATGCCCACGGTCTCGAGCACGACGACGCGCGCCGCGACCACCGCGGCATAGAGCGCCTTTTCTTCCGGCGTGGCGAGCATGGCTTCCAGCTGCTTCTGCGCCGGCGTGATGCGCGCCGAACCCGCCGCCTGGAGCTTGGCGAAGTAGGCCGCCACCTCGGGGTCGGTGGTCTTGACCATCGCGTAGTTGGCGACGGTGTTCGACTTGAGCAGGCTGAGCCATTCGGCCGCCAGCCGCTCCTTGACCAGCGCGCCCTGCACCATCTCGTCGGTCGCCTGCCCCACGTTCGTGAGGCGCAGCACGCCGGTGCCCGCAATGAACGCCATCAGCAGCAGCAGCACCGCGAAGCCGAGCCCCAGGCGGGTGCCGATTTTCAGATCCTTCAAACTCATTGCGCTTCTCTTCCTTCAATAACGGGGGACGGTGGCCGCATCGCGCGGCGGGCCACCGGCATGACATGACGGCATGGCGGGGCAGCGGCCTGCGCCACCCCGTCTCCCTGTTATCGGCAGCGCGCCGCCAGACTTGAGTCTTTTTTCTGAATATCGGTGCGGATCGGGGCGCGGGCGCATGCGTTCTCTGTCAGGCGTCGGTGGCGTTGACATGCTGGAACACCCGGTCCAGCCGCTCGGCCACCTTGGCGTCGTGGTGGCTTGCACGGGCCCGTGCGTGCGCCGCAAGGCCCGCGAGACCCAGGCCCGTCAGGCCGGCGGCGCCCGCCAGCGCCCACACGGCATGGAGCGCCCAGGCGCAGCCGGTGCCGACATGGAAGCCGAGGAAGAGCGCCACGGCCAGCAGCAGGAGCAATGCGGCGAAGCCCATGCCGACGCGGCGCAGGGCTTTCGGATGGAAATGCGTGGACACGGGGCGTTCAGGCCGCAACGGCTTCGTCGGCGTCGAGCTTGAAAGTGCTCACGGCCTCGACCAGGGCGCCCGCCTGCTCCTGCAGCGACTGCGCCGCCGCCGACGCTTCTTCGACCAGTGCCGCGTTCTGCTGCGTCACCTGGTCCATCTGCGTGATCGCCTGGTTGATCTGCTCGATGCCCGAGGTCTGCTCCTGGCTCGCCGCCGTGATCTCGCCCATGATGTCCGTCACGCGTTTGACGCTGCCTACGATCTCTTCCATCGTGCGGCCGGCTTCTGCGACCTGCTTGCTGCCTTCTTCGACCTTTTCCACCGAGTCGCCGATCAGGGTCTTGATTTCCTTGGCGGCGGCTGCGGAACGTTGAGCCAAGCTGCGGACTTCGGAGGCCACGACTGCAAAGCCTCGGCCTTGTTCACCCGCGCGGGCAGCTTCAACCGCTGCATTCAGCGCCAGGATGTTGGTCTGGAACGCGATGCCGTCGATCACGCCGATGATGTCGACGATCTTCCTGGACGAGGCGTTGATCGAGCCCATCGTGTCCACGACCTGCGACACCACAGCGCCGCCTTTGACAGCAACTTCGGAAGCCGACACCGCCAACTGATTGGCCTGACGCGCGTTGTCCGCGTTCTGCTTCACCGTCGAAGTCAGCTCTTCCATCGACGCCGCCGTCTGCTCGAGCGAACTCGCCTGCTCCTCGGTGCGCGACGACAGGTCCTGGTTGCCCGCCGCGATCTGCCGCGACGCCACCGCGATCGAATCGGTCGAGGCCTTGATGCGCGTCACGAGGTCGGTGAGCGTGTCTTCCATCTCGCCCATGCCGCGCAGCAGCCGGCCGAAGTCGCCGCCGCGCTCGGTCTCGAACTCCTGGCTCAGGTCGCCGGAGGCCACGGTCTCGGCGATCAGCAGCGCCTCGGCGACCGGATCGGCGATGCTGCGCGTGAGCAGCCATGCGAGCACCGCGCCCAGCGCCAGCGCGGCCACGGCCAGCGCGACGATGTAGATGAGGCCCGCGCGGTACTGCGCGTCGATGGCGGCGGCGGTGCTGTCGATGTGCTTCTGCTGGTGCGCCACCATGGCGCGGATGCCCGCGTCGTAGCCGTCGATCATCGGCAGCAGCTGCGTGTCGGTGCGCGTCGCGGCCTCGTCCTTGCGGCCTTCGGTCTTGAGCTGGAGGATCTGCTGGCGCAGCGCGATGTACTCGCCGCGCCGCTTCTGGATGTCGGCGCTCAGCGCCAGCTCTTCCGGCGACACGAGCAGCGCCTCGAGCGCCTTCTGCGTCTCGGAGATGGTGGCGCTGGTTGCGGCAATCTGCTTTTGCAGGTGCGCCTGCACCTGCGCGTCGTCGCTCTTGAGCAGCGAGAAGGTGCGCACGCTGTTGGTGGCCGTGCCCAGCTGCCAGGCCGTGGCCAGGCGCTCCTTCGACAGGGTGCGCGAGGCCATGTCCTGCGTGGCCTCGCCCACGCCCTGCAGCCGCAGCACGCCGATGCCCGCCACGGCCACCAGCAGCGCCAGCACCAGCGCAAAGCCGGCGCCCAGCCGCATTCCGATCGTCCAGTTCTTTATCGTCATTCGCTTGTCTCCTCTCGGGGCCTCTCGTGTCGTTGTTCTCGGGTCCGGGCAGTCAGGCTGTGCGAGCGGCTCAGCCGAACTTCTGCATGATGCGAACCAGCTTCTCGCCGTACTTCGGGTCGGTGGCATAGCCCGCGCGCTGCAGGCCGTGCGCCGCCTCGTTCGGGTCGGCGGTGGCCAGCACGTTCGCGTAGCGCGGGTTGCGCGTGATGAAGCGCGCGTAGTCGGTGAAGGCCTCCTCGTACGAGGCGTAGGCGCGGAACTTCGCGCGCACCTTCTGCGGCTCGCCGTCGATGTATTCGGTGGTGGTGGTCTCGACCGTCGCGCCCTTCCAACCCTTGTCGGCCTTGATGCCGAAGAGGTTGAAGCTTTGCGTGCCGTCGTCGGCGCGGATCTCGCGCTTGCCCCAACCGGATTCGAGCGCGGCCTGCGCCAGGATCAGCGGCGCGGGCACGCCGCTGGCGGCGCTGGCCGCCTGCGCGGAGGCGCCCATGCGGTCCACGAACGCATCGACCTGGCCTTGCAGCGAGGCGTTCGCGACGGGTGCGGGGCCGCTCCTGACTTGATAGACGCCAAGGTCGGCCGCCGTCGACACGCGCGCGCCCGGCGCCGAGCCGATGGGGATGCCCGCGCGCGGGCCGTACGACAGGCCGGGGGGCGACTCCAGCGACATGGGCCGTGTGCCGATGCCATCGTCGGCTTCGGTCGCCGCCGAAGGCAGTTGCCGCCGCAGCTGCGCCAGCATCGCCTCGGCCAGCCCCACGCCGCGCCCCGAGAGGTTCTGCGTGAGCTGCTGGTCGAACATCGACAGGTAGACCTTCTGGTCCTGGCTGTCGAGCAGGCCGCTCGAAGGCGTCGCCTCGCGCATGCTCTTGAGCACCATGTTCATGAACAAGGCCTCGAACTGGCGCGAGACCTGCTGCAGGCCTTCTTCGGGCGAGGTGCGCACGGTGCGCCGCAGCGCATCGACGCCCTGCACGTCGAGTGCGAAACGCTGGTCGAGCGCACCGCTGCGGCTGGCCGCGTCGGTGCCGGTCCACGCGCTGTTGGGGGAGATGGTCATGCCGTCGGCCTCAGATGATCTCGAGCTCGGCGCTCAAAGCACCGGCCGACTTCATGGCCTGCAGGATCGACACCAGGTCCTGCGGGTTGGCGCCCAGGCTGTTCAGCCCCTTCACCACATCGGCCAGCGAGGCGCCGCCGCGCACCATCTGGATCGCGCCACCGCCCTGGTTGACGGAAATCTGCGAGGTCTGCGCCACCACCGTGCTGCCGCCCGAGAACGCGCCCGGCTGGCTGATCACCGGCTCGGTGTTGATCACCACCGACAGGTTGCCGTGCGCGATGGCGCAGTCTTTCACGCGCACCGCCTGGTTCATCACGACCGAGCCCGTGCGCGCATTGACCACCACGCGTGCGCCCGCTTGCGTGGGCGTGACCTCGAGCTCCTGCAGTTGCGCGAGAAAGCCCACGCGCCGCTGCGGCTCGGGCGCCTGCACGCGGATCACGCGTGCGTCCATCGCCTCTGCGGTGCCGGCGCCGAACTGGCGGTTGATGGCGTCCGTGGCGCGCTGCGCGGTGCCGAAGTCGGAGCGGTTCAGCTCGATGGTGAACGAGCCTTCCGCACCCACCGGTGCCTCGACCGTGCGCTCCACCAGCGCACCGGCGGGAATGCGCCCCGAGCTCAGCTGGTTGACCTGCACCTTGCTGCCGTTGGCCGACGCACCCGCGCCGCCCACCACCATGTTGCCCTGCGCCACCGCGTAGGTCGCGCCGTCCACGCCCTTGAGCGGCGTCATCAGCAGCGTGCCGCCGCGCAGGCTCTTGGCATTGCCCATGGACGACACGGTGACGTCGATGTTCTGGCCCGGCCGCGCGAACGACGGCAGCGTGGCCGTCACCATGACGGCCGCCACGTTCTTGAGCTGCATGTTCACGCCCTGCGGGATCGTGATGCCCAGCTGCTGCAGCATGTTGTTCAGGCTCTGCGTGGTGAACGGCGTCTGCATCGTCTGGTCGCCCGTGCCGTCCAGGCCGACCATGAGGCCGTAGCCGATGAGCGGGTTGTCGCGCACGCCCTGGATGCTGGCGAGTTCCTTCAGGCGCTCTGCATGCGCGGGCGCGATGAACAGGAGCGCGCACAGCGCCGCGATGCGCCAGCGATTCGAATTAGGTGAAGCCTGGAGGTGTGTCATCAGAACGGCATCACGTTGAGGAAGATGCGCTGCATCCAGCCCATGTGCTGGGCTTCATCGATGTAGCCCTTGGCCGAGTACTCGATGCGCGCATCGGCCACCAGCGTCGAGGGCACGGTGTTGTTGCCCGACACGGTGCGCGGGTTCACCACGCCCGAGAAGCGGATGTACTCGGTGCCCTGGTTGATGCCCATCTGCTTCTCGCCGCTCACGAGCAGGTTGCCGTTGGCCATGACGTCGGTCACGGTGACGGTGATCACGCCGTTGAAGGTGTTGTTGGCGTTGGCGCCGCCCTTGGCGTTGAGCGTGTTGGTGCCCGACAGCTTGGTCTCCTGCCCGTCGAGCAGGCCGCCTATGAGCTTGGGAATGGCCGCGAACACACTGGTCGTGTTGCCCGTGCGGCTGGCATTGGCGCCCGAGTTCTTGGTCGCGTTGACCTTCTCGCTGATGAGGATGGTGAGGATGTCGCCGACGTTGCGCGGGCGGCGGTCTTCGAACAGCGCGTTGGCGCCGGGGCCGTCCTGGAAGATCGCACCCGGCGCACGCCGCGCCTGCACCGCCGCGTACTGGTCGGCGCGCGCCGTCATCGGCTGGTGCACCAGCGGCTCGCGCGGCACCTGCGCGCAGCCGGCGGCCAGCGCGGTGGCGAGCAGCAGCGCCGCCGCACGGCGAAGAAGACGCACCCCCGCCCGCATCACAACTGGGCCAGGCGCTGCAGCATCTGGTCCGAGGTCTGGACCGCCTTGCTGTTGATCTCGTACGAGCGCTGGGTGGCGATCATGTTGACCAGCTCTTCCACCACGTTGACGTTGGAGGCCTCGACATAGCCCTGGCTCAGCGTGCCCGCGCCGTCCACGCCGGGGTTCACCTGGTTGGGTGCGCCCGAGGCGTCGGTCTCGGCATACAGGTTCTCGCCCTGGCTCTGCAGGCCCGTCGGGTTGACGAAGGTCGCGAGCTGCAGCTGGCCGACCTGCACGGTGTTGGTGCCGCCCGCCTGCACCACCGACACGATGCCGTCGCGGCCCACGGTGATGCTGGTGGCGTTGGCCGGGATGGTGATGGCGGGCTGCACCGGGAAGCCGCTGGCCGTGACCAGCTGGCCGTCGCGGTCGGTCTGGAACGAGCCGTCGCGCGTGTACGAGGTGGTGCCATCGGGCATCAGCACCTGGAAGAAGCCGCTGCCGCTGATGGCCACGTCGGTCGGCTTGTCGGTCTTGGTGAGGTTGCCCTGCGAGTGGATGCGCTCGGTGGCGACCACGTGCACGCCGGTGCCCACCTGCAGGCCCGAAGGCAGGCGCGTCTGGTCGGAGCTCTGGCCGCCGACCTGGCGCAGGTTCTGGTAGACCAGGTCTTCGAACACGGCGCGGCTGCGCTTGAAGCCGGTGGTGCCGACGTTGGCCAGGTTGTTGGAGACCACGTCGAGCTGCGTCTGCTGCGCGTCCAGGCCGGTCTTGGCGATGTAGAGGGAGCGGATCATTGAAAGGAGTTCCTGGAAGAGGGTCAGCCGTAGGCCAGCAGCTTGTTGGCGGTCTGCGCGTTGATGTCGGCGGTCTGCAGCGACTTCATCTGCATCTCGAAGCTGCGGGCGTTGGCGATCATGGCCACCATGGCATCGACCGGCTGCACGTTGCTGCCCTCGATGGCGCCGGAGATGAGCGTGACGGCCTCGTCGGCCTCGGCCGGCGGCAGGTCGGCGCGCATGCGGAACAGGCCGTCGTCGCCGCGCACGAGGTCGGTCACGGGCGGGTTGACCAGCTTGAGCCGGCCCACCTCGGCGATGCCAGTGAGCGTGGTCGAGGCCGCGTCGCGCGAGCCCACGAGGCCGTTGGACGCAATGCTCACGGCCGAACCCGGCGGCACGGTGAGTGCGCCGTTGTCGCCCACCACGGGGCGCCCGCCCATCGTCGTGAGCTGGCCGTCGGCGCCGATCTGCAGGTTGCCGACGCGCGTGTAGGCCTCGCTGCCGTCGGCCGCCTGCACCACCAGCCAGCCCTGGCCGCCCACGGCCACGTCGAGCGCGCGGCCGGTCTGCGTGAGCGGGCCGTGCGTGAAGTCGGCGCCGGGCGTGGTGGCGGCCACGAAGGCGCGCGTGGGCGCTTCTTCGCCGACCACGGGCACGGCGCGGAAGGTCGCGATCTGCGCGCGGAAACCCGGCGTCGAGACGTTCGCCATGTTGTTGGCGACCACGGCCTGCTGCTCCATGGCCTGCTTGGCGCCGCTCATGGCGACATACAGCATTCGATCCACGAAGTGCTCCTGCTCAGCGGATGTTCATGAGCGTCTGCATGACCTGGTCCTGCGTCTTCACGGTCTGCGCGTTGGCCTGGTAGTTGCGCTGCGCGACGATGAGGTTCACCAGCTCGGAGGTCAGGTCGACGTTGGACGACTCCAGCGCGCCCGAGGCCAGCGAGCCGGCCTTGGTGCCTTCGCCCGGCGTGCCGGTGAGCGCGTTGCCCGAGGCCTGCGTCTCGGCCCACACGTTGTTGCCCTTGGGCTCCAGGCCGTTCGGGTTGGCGAACGACGACAGCACGACCTGGCCCAGCAGGCGCGTCTGCTCGTTGGAGAACTTGCCGGTGATGGTGCCGTCGGGGTTGATCGAGAACGCGGTGAGCTCGCCCGACTTGTAGCCGTCCTGGCCCAGCTTGCTCATGCCGTTGGCGCTGCCGAACTGCGTGGTGCCCGTGAGGTCGACCGAGGCGGTGAGCGGCGAGGCGCCGTTGGTGAAGGTGAGCGGCCCGATGTTGAACGCGCCCGAGGCCGGTGCGGTCATGACGCCCTTGGCGTCGAAGGTCACGTTGGACAGCGCGGCGCCGCCGTTCAGCGGCGCGCCGTCGGAGGTGCCGTACACGTTCCAGGTATTGGCCGCGGTCTTCACGAAGTACACGGCCACGTCGTGCGGGTTGCCCAGCGAGTCGTAGATGGGGCCGATGGCGTTCGGGTAGTTGTAGGTCGCGGCGTCGGTGGGGTTGAACGGCGTCTTGGCGGGCACCGTGCTGCGCGCGTCGAGGTTGAACTGCGCGTCGATGTTGGCCGTGGGCTTGGGCGGCATCATGCCGCCCTGCACCTGGATCGGGCCCGGCGTGCCGCCGCTGATGCCGCCGCTGGCGTTGGCGCCGTAGCCGGTGAGCTGCAGGCCCTGCGCGTTGACGATGTAGCCGTCCTTGTCGCGCGTGAACTGGCCGTTGCGCGAGTAGAAGACCTCGCCGCTGGGGCTGGCCAGGCGAAAGAAACCGTCGCCGTTGAGGATGGCCACGTCCAGCGGGCGCGTGCTCGACTGCGTCACGCCCTGCGTGAAGTTCTGCGTCACGCCCGACACCGAGGCGCCCAGGCCCACGCGCGAGCCTGCGTACACGTCCTGGAAGGTGGCGGCGGCCGACTTGTAGCCCACGGTGCCCGAGTTGGCGATGTTGTTGCCGATGACGTCGAGGTTGGCCGCGGCCACGCCGAGTCCGCTGATGCCTTGGGAGAAACTCATGAGGGGGTCCTTGTTCGGTGCGAGGAAGAAGAGTGCGAAGGGCGCGGCCCGCACGGGCCGCGTCGAAGACGAAGACGAAAGCTCAGAGGAACAGGCGCACGTCGCCCAGCCCGATGCTGGCGCCCGAGGCCAGCTCCAGCGTGACGCCGCCGGCGCCCTGCTTCACGGCGGCCACCTGCGAGAAGGTGAGCGCGGTGGCCTTCACCGTGGTGCCGTTGTTGCTGGCATCGACCGTGAAGCGGTAGGCACCCGGCGGCACCGCCACGCCCAGGTCGTCCTTGCCATCCCAGGTGACGGCGTTGACGCCTTCCTTCATGGCGCCCGCGTCGAGCGTGCGGATCACCTTGCCGGTGCTGTCGACGATCTTGATCTCGACATCGGCGGCGGTGCCCGGCAGCTGCACGGCGAAGGCCTGCGTGGCGGGGTCCTTGCCGTCTTCAGGCTTCTTGGTGGTGAGCACGTCGCCGGGCGACAGCACGTTGTAGCCGATGAGCGAGGTGGCCTGCAGCAGCTGGTTGGCGCCGGTCTGGTTGACCAGGCCGGAGAGCGTGGCGTTGAGCTTCTCGATGCCGCTCACGGTGCTCATCTGCGCGAGCTGCGAGGTGAGCTCGGCGTTCTGCATCGGGTTGAGCGGGTCCTGGTTGTTCAGCTGCGTGACCAGCAGCTTGAGAAAGCGCTGCTCGCTGTCGGCACTGGAGACGTTGTTGTTGCTGTTCGCCGCCGTGGGCGCGTTCAGCCCGCTGATGGACGAGGTGTCGGAGAGGGCCATGGGGTCGGGGTTCTTCCTGCGGGAGGCGCGTGTGCGTGCGTGGGTTACTGGCCGATGGTCAGCGTCTTGACCATCAGCGTCTTGGCGGTGTTGAGCACCTCGACGTTGGCCTGGTAGCTGCGCGAGGCCGAGATCATGTTGGTCATCTCCTCGACCACGTTGACGTTGGGCATCGCCACGTAGCCCTGCGCATTGGCGTGCGGGCTCTTGGGGTCGAACACGAGCTTGGCGGGTGACGGGTCTTCGATGACACCCGCCACCTTGACGCCGCCGATGTCGCGGCGGCCCGAGGCCGCCACTTCGAACACCACCTGCTTGGCGCGGTAGGGCTGGCCGTCGGGGCCGGCCACGCTCTCGGCGTTGGCGAGGTTGCTCGCGGTCACGTTCATGCGCTGCGATTGCGCGGTCATGGCGGAGCCCGCCACATCGAAGATGTTCATGGCTGTACCGCCGACAGGAGCGACTTGATCTTGGCGTTGATGAGAGTCAGGTTCGACTCGTAGCGCAGCGCGTTGTCGGCGAAGGCCACGCGCTCGACGTCCATCTCGACCGTGTTGCCGTCGAGGCTGGACTGGTGCGGCACGCGGTACAGCAGGTCGTCGCCGGCCGTGGCCTGCGCCTGGCCCGCGAGGTGGCGCGACGAGGTGGTGGCCATCGACACCGACGAGGCGGCGCGGCCGCGCTCGACGGCGTCGCTCAGGCGCGCGCCGAAGTCGAAGTCGCGCGCCTTGTAGTTCGGCGTGTCGGCATGGGCGATGTTGGCCGCGAGCACCTCCTGGCGCTGGGCCCGGAGATGGAGCGCTTCGCGGTGGAAGCGAAACGCCGCATCCAGCTTGTCGATCATCTTTGTTCCATCTGTTGAGGCGTCGCCAGTGCACGGGGCGCAGCGACCGATGGAAAGCAAGTCTATGCATGCGGCGCGTTGGCAATCGCCCGAACAAAGGGGGGTTTCGCCTGCTGCTCGCACCTTCGCCAGCGGGGTGAATTCATAAGAATCCAGGGGCGCCGGTTGCGGCTTTCCTGCACCGGCGACCTCATTTTTCTGGCCCTCTTCTTTCGCTTTCGATGACCCTCTCGCCGCTTCGCCAACGCCTGCTGCGCACTGCCTGCGCGGTGGGGCTGTCGTGCGCGACGTCGACCGGTGCGATCGCAGGCGACGCGGCCGCGAAGGCGGTCGAGACCTACCTCCAGGTGCAAAGCGCCGGCCTGCCGGGCAAGGTCACGGTCAGCCTCGAAGGGCGCGGCACCGAGGCCCTGCCCGCGTGCGAAGCGCCCGAGGTGTTCCTGCCGCCGGGCGTCACGCCGTGGGGCCGCATCTCGGTGGGTGTGCGTTGCCATGCCGAGCGGCCGTGGACGCGCTTCGTGCAGGCGCGTGTCGCGGTCGAAGGCCGCTACCTGGCGGCGGCGCGCGCCATCGACGCGGGCCGGGCACTGGGCGCGGGCGACGTGGTCGAGCGCACCGGCGACCTCACGCGGCTGCCGCGCTCGGTGGTCACCAGCGCGGCCGAACTGGTCGGGGTGGTGAGCGCCAACCGCGTCGCGCCCGGCGCTCCGATCCGCAAGGAGCTGCTGCGCGGCGTCGCCGTGATCCAGCAGGGCCAGGCCGTGAAGGTGGTGGCGCAGGGGCCGGGTTTTGTCGTCAGCACCGAGGCCAAGGCCCTGAGCGGCGCCGCGGTGGGCGCGGTGGTGCAGGCCAGGACGCTGGACGGCCGGGTGATCCGCGGCGTGGCCGACGAGGAAGGACAGGTCCGGCTGGTGCAGTAGCGGCCGCCGCGTTGGCGCAGGCTTCACTTCATGCACGCCCTTCCTAAAGTTCTTGCACCGGCTGCCGATATACGGGTCAGCCCCTGAGGAATCACCTTGAAAATCGATCCCACCGCCCCTTCGGCCACGCCCCTGCACCGCACGCCCGCGCCGGGCGCGCCGGCTCCGTCGACGCCCGCCGAGGCCGTGCAGCGCCCGAAGGAAGCGGCGCCCGTCTCCGCGCTCGTCCATGCGATGCCCGCCGCCGTGGGGGGCAGCGATTTCGACGCCGCACGCGTGGCCGCGATCCGCGAGGACATCCGCGCCGGCCGCTACGAGATCCGCCCCGAGCGCATCGCCGACGGCCTGCTGGCCAGCGTGCGCGAACTGCTCGCACCGAAGGGCGAGGCATGAGCACCTTGCTGGCGCACCTGCGCGCGGAAGCGGGCTGCATCGGGGAATTTCTCGTGGCGCTGGACCAGGAGGCGCAGGCCATGTCCGCCAGCGACTTCGACGCGCTGAACGCCATCGCCGGCCGCAAGACCGCGCTGCTGGACCGCATGGCCGAGCTCGACCGCCAGCGCGAATCGCTGCAGGCGGCGCAGGGCTTCGCGCCCGGCCGCGCGGGTGCGGATGCCGCCGCGGCCGCGGGCGGTGCGCCGACGCGCCAGGCCTGGAGCGAACTGCTGGCGCTCGCCGAAGACGCGCGCAACCGCAACCTGCACAACGGCACGCTGGTGTACGCGCACCTGGACTTCACGCAGCAGGCGCTGCACTTCCTGCAGGCCCGCGCCCAACCCTTCTACGGCCCCGACGGCGTGCGCAAGACGCAGCCCGGCGCGGGCACCCGGCTGGCCGCCGGCTGAATCGCAGCCGTGAACGCGTTCGCACGTTTCGCCCCCCGACGCACCGCGATCCTGCGGGTGCTGATGCTGTGGCTCGCGTGCGCCGGCGCCCATGCCTTCGAACTGGCGCCCGCCGTGCGCCCGGACGACGCCATCAACCTGGGCCAGCTGCACCCGGTGCGCGCGGCCGTCGGCGAGACGGCGCGCATCGCCTACTCGGGCGCGGCCATGGCCATTGCCATGTCGGCCGCCTACGTGCCGACGTACCGCCCCGGCGAACAGGCGATCGGCCTGGCCTTCGGCAGCTACCGGGGCTATTCGGCCGCGGCGCTGGGCTTCAAGCGCAGCTCGGGCGACGGCGACATGGCCTGGGGCATGGGCGTGTCCAGCACGGGCCGGGACTGGGGCTTCAACGCGGGCATCGGCTGGAAGCTGCCGCGCAGCACGGCCGCCGCCCGCCCCTGAGCCCACGCCGTCGCCCCGGGACGCCCTTCACCACCTTCCCATGGATGCCACCGACATGAAGACCTCTCCTGCCACGCCAACGCCCCGCCACGAGAAGGTCGCACGCCGGGGAGCCCGCGCGTGATGGCCGCGCAGCTGGGCGCGCGCCGCATCGCGATGGTGGGCTGCGACGAGGCGCAGCAGGCCGGCTGGGGCAACCGCCTGCGCCTGATGGGCTGCGATCCCGTGTGCTTCGACGACAGCACGGACTTCCTGCTGGCCATCACCCAGGGCCTGCAGTTCGGCCTGCTGCTGGTGGTGCTGAAGGACGAAGGCGCCTGGCCGATCCTCACGGCGATGTGCCGCGCGCTGCGCATTCCCATCTTCCTGGTGGCGCGCGCCTCGCAGCGCGACCTGCTGGTCGACATGCTGTCGGCCGCGGGCGGCGAGACGCAGGGCGCGAGCATCGACTTCGCGGTGCTGCCCGTCGACGAGTTCGAGGTGGAGTTGCGCGTGCGCGAATCGCTGCGGCGCAACCGCACGCTGCTGCAGCCGCACGCCACGGCCGCGTGCTTCGGCGACTACCAGTTCCTCGGCGAGCGCCGCGTGGTGGTGTGCCACGGCACCGAGGTGCGCCTGAAGCCGCGCGAGTTCGAACTCGCGCTGCTGCTGTTTCGCAACGCCGGCCGGCTGCTGGAGCGCGACTGGCTGCTGGCCTCGCTGTGGGTGGACGCGCGCATCGAACGCACGAGCCGCACGCTGGACTGCTGCGTGGCCAGCATCCGCCGCAAGCTGTCGCTGCACAAGGGCGGCGAGTTCGTGCTGGTCTCGGTGTATGGGCGGGGCTACGAACTGCGGCACATGCCGGCCGCGCGGTGCGCGTCGAACGTCGACGAGGCGCCGCTGATCGACACCGCGGACTTCCCGGACACCTCGAACGAGCCCGTGTGGCTCGGCGAAAGCGCGCGGGCCTGAGCATGCGCCCGCGCGACGAAAAAACCGTGACGACCTCCGGCCTCGAGGAACCACCCCGAAGGGCGGGTGCCGAAGCGTCCTCTACCAACGCCAGAAGACCGTCGCCGCCAGTATCCGCGCCTTACCTGAAGACAGGCTGAAGCCCCGCACAAAACCCTTCTGCTTCCGCACTCAGCCGCCAGTCAGTGAACGCACGTTCAATGGCGGGCACATCGTGAGGGGGAGATTCATTGCAGGACACCATGAGACTACTCGCAGAGGCATCGCTGATTCTTGCCCTGGCCATCGTCCTCGGCGGGTTGGTGCTCGGGCTGCTGGCGGGCCCGCAGGATTCCGACGACTAGTGGGGTGTCCGGGGTCGTGAAGGGTTGGCAGGTCAGTTCGCCCTGAAATAGATCCGCACGCCCGTGCAGATCGACATGCGCCATGTGTGTCGAGGTACCTCTTCTGCCGCGCGGCGGAAGTGCATGACTCCGGCCGATTGCGTCGTCGCACGCATGCCAAATCGCCTCAAAAAGCGCATCATCGTCATTGACGAACCCACGGTGCAGACTGTTCGCGAGGCAGAGCATGACTTGGTTCAAGAAGCTTTTCTGGATCGGCGCGGGACTCGCCGTGGGAGGCGGGCTTGCCCTGTTCGTGCTGGACGAATTGAAGACGTCCCGGCTGCAATCGGCCCTGTGGCGCGACTTGGCCGAGGGCGCCCGCTTCAGCGTCGAAGACGGTGCCAGCGACGCCATCCGCTTTCCCCGGACCGGGCCCTACGACGAGCGGCTGGGCTACCACCAGCTGCCGGGCTACATCGAGCGCCTGGCGCCGCAGGGCTATGTCGTCACCCGCCAGGCCCGCATGTCGCCGCGGCTGATCGAACTGCAGGACTACGGGCTCTTCGCGCCCTACCGTGAGAAAAACCAGGCCGGCCTGACCGTGCGCGACTGCCGGGACACGGCGCTGCTGCACACCCGCGTGCCCCAGCGCGCCTACGAGCGCTTCGAGGAGGTGCCGCCGCTGCTGGTGAGCGCCCTGCTCTTCGTCGAGGACCGCCACCTGCTGGACGCGCAGCCGCTGCAGCGCAACCCCGCGATCGATCCGGAACGCTTTGCCAAGGCGACGCTCGAGCAGGCGCTGCGCGCGGTCGGCCTGGGCCAGACGGCGACGGGCGGCAGCACGCTGGCCACCCAGCTCGAGAAGTACCGCCATTCGCCGCAGGGCCGCACCGGGTCGGTCGGCGACAAGCTGCGCCAGATGGCGTCGGCCTCGCTGCGCGCCTACCAGGACGGCGACGACACGCAGGCGCGGCGCCGACAGATCGTCGTCGACTACCTCGACACCGTGCCGCTGGCCGCGCGCCCGGGCATGGGCGAGGTGCACGGACTGGGCGACGGCCTGTGGGCCTGGTACGGGCGCGACTTCGGCGAGGTCAATCGCCTGCTCGCCGACCAGGCGGAAGAGGCGGCAGCGCCCACGGACGAGGCGCTGCGGCAGCAGGCCGAGGCCTTCAAGCAGGCGCTGTCGCTGATGATCGCGCAGCGCCGCCCGTCGCAGCACCTGCTCGGCGACGGCGCCGGCCTGGCGCGGCTGACCGACAGCTACCTGCGGCTGATGGCCGAGGCCGGCCTGATCTCGCCCACGCTGCGCGACGCGGCGCTGCCGCTGTCCTTGCACCTGCAGCCACCGCTGCCGCCGACGCCCCGGCCCGACTTCGTGCAGCGCAAGGCCGCGACCGCGCTGCGCACCCACATCGGCACGCTGCTCGACGTGCCGCGGGCCTACGACCTGGAGCGCCTCGACCTCGAGGCCGAAACCAGCCTGGACGGCGAAGCGCAAGCGCTGGTGGCGCGCGTGCTGGCCGGGCTGCGCACGCCCGCCGCGACGAAGGCGGCGGGGCTGGTGGGCTCCCACATGCTCGACCCGGGCGCCGACCCCAGCCCGCTGATCTACAGCTTCACGCTGTTCGAGCGCAGCGCCGGGAGCAACCTGCTGCGCATCCAGGCCGACAACATCGACCAGCCCTTCGACGTGAACCAGGGCGCGCGGCTGGACCTGGGCTCGACCGCCAAGCTGCGCACCCTGGTGAGCTACCTGGAGCTCGTGGCCGAGCTGCACGCGGGCTGGGTCGACCTGAGCCCGGCCCAGCTGTCGGCGCTGGCGCCGAACCCGCGCGACCCGCTGGGCACCTGGGCCCGGCAGTACCTCCTGCGCGCCAAGGACCGCCGTCTTGCGCCGATGCTGGAGGCGGCCATGGAGCGCAAGTACTCGGCGAACCCCGGCGAGGCCTTCTTCACCGGCGGCGGCCTGCACCAGTTCGAGAACTTCGAGCGCTCACGCAACAGCAGCTCGATGACGGTGCGCGAAGGCTTCAAGCATTCGGTCAACCTGGTGTTCATCCGCCTGATGCGCGACCTGGTGCGCCACCGCATGTTCGGTGGCGCGTCGGGCGCCGAGCGCCTGCTGAAGGACCCTGCCGACCCGGGCCGGCGCGAGCTGCTCGCGCGCTTTGCCGACCGCGAAGGCTCGGCCTTCCTCACCCGCTTCCATCGCAAGTACCAGCACCTGCCGGCTGCGGACGCCGAAGCGCTGCTGCTGCGCGGCCTGAGGCCGTCGGCACCGCGCCTGGCGAGCGTGCTCTTCACCATCGAGCCCGAGGCCGACGACGCACGGCTCGATGCGCTCCTGGTGCAGCGGCTGGGCCGCGGCGCCGGCTCCCCGCGCGCCTTGGGCGCGCTGCGCAGCACCTACGCCGGCCTGTCGCTGGCCGATCGCGGGTATGTCGCGCGCGTGCATCCGCTGGAGCTCTGGCTGGTCGGCTACCTGCGGCGCCACCCCGGCGCCTCGCTGACCGAGGTGCTGGACGCGAGCGTGCGCGAACGCCAGGAGGTCTACGCCTGGCTCTTCAAGACACGCCACAAGAGCGCGCAGGACAGGCGCCTGCGCGAGCTGATCGAACTCGACGCCTTTGCGCAGATCCATCGCTCATGGCAGCGCGTGGGTTACCCGTTCGCATCGCTGACGCCGTCTTACGCGAGCGCGATCGGCGCGTCGGGCGACCGGCCGGCCGCCCTGGCGGAGCTGATGGGCATCCTCGCGAACGACGGCGTGCGGCTGCCCACGCAACGGGTCGGCGCCCTGCACTTCGCGCGCGACACGCCCTACGAGACACGGCTGGAGCCGCGCCATGCGAGCGCAGAGCAGGTGCTGCCCGCCGAGGTGGCCGCCACGGTGCGCCGTGCCTTGGTCGAGGTCGTGAACGACGGCACCGCACGGCGGCTGAAGGGCGCACTGGTGGATGAGAACGGCCGCGCCCTCGAGATCGGCGGCAAGACCGGCACCGGCGACCACCGCTACGAACAGACCGGCCGCGGCGGACGGGTGATTTCGCAGCGCAAGATCGACCGCTCGGCCACCTTCGTGTTCATGATCGGCGACCGCTACTTCGGCACGATCCTGGCCTACGTGCACGAGCCCCACGCCGCCCGCCACCGGTTCACGAGCGCGCTGCCGACCCAGCTGCTGAAGTCGCTGGGGCCGCAGTTGCTGCCCGTGCTGCAGCGCAGGGGGTGCGGGGAGCCGCAGCGGGCGCCATGAGGCGACATGGGCGGCCCAAAGACAAAGCCCCTGTAGCAGGGCTGCTACAGGGGCTTGAATCTGGAGGAGAGGGAGGGATTCGAACCCTCGGTACTATCGCTAGTACGCCTGATTTCGAGTCAGGTACATTCGACCACTCTGCCACCTCTCCGGTGCTGTCGAGCCTCAGATTATAGCCAGAAAAATCTGACTTTTGACGCCCTGCGCTTCAACCGCGCAAAACTTCGAGGCCGCCGAGGTACGGACGCAACGCCG
This sequence comes from Variovorax sp. GW823-FHT02B07, assembly GCF_058797695.1. Lineage (NCBI taxonomy): Bacteria > Pseudomonadati > Pseudomonadota > Betaproteobacteria > Burkholderiales > Comamonadaceae > Variovorax > Variovorax sp. GW823-FHT02B07. Next base: position 229,821 of record NZ_JBXAJX010000001.1, on the reverse strand, counting down.
CCGGCACGTGGATCGAGCCGTCTTCGTTCTGGTGGTTCTCCAGCACGGCGACCAGCGCGCGGCCTACGGCCAGGCCGGAGCCGTTGAGGGTGTGCACCAGCTCGTTCTTGCCTTGGGCGTTCTTGAAACGGGCCTGCAGGCGGCGCGCCTGGAAGGCTTCGCAGTTCGACACCGAGCTGATCTCGCGGTACGTGTTCTGCGCGGGCAGCCACACCTCGAGGTCGTAGGTCTTGGTGGAACCGAAACCCATGTCGCCGGTGCACAGCAGCACCACGCGGTACGGCAGCTCCAGCGCCTGCAGCACGGCTTCGGCGTGACCGGTCATCTGCTCGAGCGCGTCGTAGCTCTTCTCGGGGTGCACGATCTGCACCATCTCGACCTTGTCGAACTGGTGCTGGCGGATCATGCCGCGCGTGTCGCGCCCGGCGCTGCCGGCTTCCGAGCGGAAGCACGGCGTGTGGGCCGTGAGCTTGATGGGCAGCTGCGCCTCGGGCACGACCTCGTCGCGCACGAAGTTGGTCAGCGGCACTTCGCTGGTCGGGATGAGGTACAGCGCCGAATGGTCGGGCGCGGGCTCGCCGTCCTGGCCGCCCTTCTTCGCGGCGAACAGGTCGCCTTCGAACTTGGGCAACTGGCCGGTGCCGCTGAGCGTGGCCGCATTGACCACGTAGGGCACGTAGCACTCGGTGTAGCCGTGCTGTTCGGTCTGCAGGTCGACCATGAACTGGGCCAGCGCGCGGTGCAGGCGGGCGATCGGGCCCTTCATGACGGTGAAGCGCGAGCCCGAGAGCTTGGCGCCCATCTCGAAATCGAGCCCCAGCGGCGCGCCGAGGTCGACGTGGTCCTTGGGCGCGAAGGCCAGCGGCGTGGCGTTGGCGCCGGCGCCGCCCTGGGGCGCCCAGCGGCGCATCTCGACGTTGCCGGCTTCGTCTTCACCGAGCGGCACGCTGGCGTGCGGCAGGTTGGGCACGGCCAGCAGCAGCGCGTGCAGCTCGGGCTGGATTTCCTCGAGGCGCTTGGATTGCGATTCCTGCTCAGCCTTGAGCGCGTTGACCTCGGCCATGAGCGCGTCGACCGACTCGCCCTTGGCCTTGAGCGGGCCGATCTGCTTGTTCAGCGTGTTGCGGCGCGCCTGGATTTCCTCGGTGCGGGTCTGCAGCGTCTTGCGCTCGGCCTCGAGCGCGGTGAACGCCGAGACGTCGAGGTAGGGCTGGTTCTTCTTGCGTTTTTCGAGGCCGGCCACAGCGGAGGCCAGGTCTTTGCGGAGCAGGGTGATGTCGAGCATGGGGAGATTTTAGGTGGGCGCCCGGCCCGCGCCCGCCCTCCCCGCTCGCACGCCTGCGGCGACTCAGGCGACCGTGGCCGGATCGACGTTCGCCCCGCAGATGATCAGGCACACCTTCTCGCCCTCGCGCGGCACGTAGGCGCCGGTCTGCAGCGCGGCCAGCGGCAGCGCGGCGGCCGGTTCCACGGCGAGCTTCAGCTCCTTCCACAGCCACTGCTGGGCGGCGCGGATGGCCTCGTCGGACAGCAGCAGCGCGTCGCGCACCTGCTGCTGGGTGATCTCCCAGGCGATGGCGCCGATGCGGCGCGCGCCGAGCGAATCGGCCGCGATGCCGCCGACGTCCACGTCGACCGGCTCGCCGGCCTCGCGGGCGCGGAACAGCGTCGGGGCCTTTTCGGGCTCGAGCGCCACCACGCGGGCGCGCTGCTCGAACCAGCCGGCCAGGCCGCCGATCAGGCCGCCGCCGCCCACGCTCACCAGCACGGCGTCGGGCAGGCCGCCCTGCGCCTCGATCTCGCGACCGAGCGTGCCGGCACCGGCCACCACTTCGGGCTGGTCGTAGGCGTGGGTGAGCAAGGCGCCCGTTTCCTTCTGGCGCGCCAGGCAGGCGGCCAGCGCGTCGGGGTACAGCTCGCCGACCACGACCACTTCGGCGCCCAGCGCCCTCAGGCGCGCGCGCTTGGCTTCGGGCGACACGCCCGGCAGGAACACCTGGCAGGGCACGCCCAGCGCCTTGGCGGCGGCCGCCGTGGCGATGCCGGCGTTGCCGCCCGAGGCCACGATCACGCCCGCGGCGGGGATGTCGTTGGCCAGCAGGCGGTTCATCATGCCGCGGGCCTTGAAGCTGCCGCTGACCTGCATGTGCTCCAGCTTGAGCCAGACTTCGGCGCCCGGCGCGGCCACGCCCAGGGCGGCGGCCGGCAGCTTCCACAGCGGCGTTTCACGCAGGAAATGGCCGGCGCGTTCGCCCAGCCTGCGGGAGGCGCTCTCGATGTCGGAGCGCCAATCGGTGTTTTTCATGATGTTCAGGAGATGTGCCCAGGGGGCGGGATGTCGTCGAGCTTGAGGCCCTTGGGAAGCGGGAACTTGATGGTTTCCTCGATGCCGTCCATCTTGCGCACCGACACGGCGCCGAAGGCGCGCACGCGCTCGATCACCTCGTGCACCAGCACCTCGGGCGCCGAGGCGCCGGCGGTGAGGCCGATGCGCGACTTGCCCTCGAACCATTCGGGCTTGAGTTCGTCGGCCGAATCGACCATGTAGCTCTCGGTGCCCAGGCGCTGCGCCAGCTCGCGCAGGCGGTTGCTGTTGGAGCTGGTGGGGCTGCCGACCACGATCACGAGGTCGACCTGCGGGCTCATGATCTTCACCGCGTCCTGGCGGTTCTGGGTGGCGTAGCAGATGTCTTGCTGCTTGGGCTCGCGCACGTTCGGGAAGCGCGCGCGCACGGCGGCGGCGATCTCCGCGGCGTCGTCCACGCTGAGCGTGGTCTGCGTGACCACGGCGAGCTTCTCGGTCTGCAGCGGCGAGGCGTTGGCCACGTCGGCCACGTCCTCCACGAGGTGGATGCCGCTCGACAGCTGCCCCATCGTGCCCTCGACCTCGGGGTGCCCCTTGTGGCCGATCATGATGAATTCGTAGCCCTCTTTGGCGAGCTTGGCCACCTCGACGTGCACCTTGGTCACGAGCGGGCAGGTGGCGTCGAAGATCGAGAAGCCGCGGTCGCGCGCCTCCTGCTCCACGGCCTTGCTCACGCCGTGCGCGCTGAACACCAGCGTGGAGCCGGGCGGCACGTCGGAGAGCTCCTCGATGAAGATCGCGCCCTTGGCCTTGAGCTCGTTCACCACGTAGGTGTTGTGCACGATCTCGTGGCGCACGTAGATCGGCGCGCCGAACTTGGCGAGGGCGCGCTCGACGATCTCGATGGCGCGGTCCACGCCGGCGCAGAAGCCGCGCGGCTCGGCCAACAGGACTTCTTCGATGTTCGGGTTCATAGCACGCCGATCAGCTTCACTTCGAAGGTGACGGGCTGGCCTGCCAAGGGGTGGTTGAAGTCGAAACGCACGCCGGTCTCGTTCGACTCGACGACCGCGCCCGCGTAGCTGCCCGAGCCGTCGGGCGTGGGGAACTGCACCACGTCGCCGACGGCGTACTGCTCGTCGGGGTCGCCCATCTGGGCCAGCAGCTTGCGCGCCACCCATTGCTGCATGTCGGGGTTGCGCTCGCCGAAGGCCTCGCCGGCGGGCAGCTCGAAGGTGGCGTGCGCGCCCTCTTCCATGCCCATCAGGCGCTGCTCCATGGCCGGCGAGAGCTCGCCGGTGCCCAGCGACAGCGTGGCGGGCTTGTCGGCGAAGGTGTTGATGATGTCGCCCGCCGGACCGGCCAGCCGGTAGTGCAGGGTCAGGAAGGAGCCGGAAGTCACAACTTGGGACATGGGTGCAGCGAAGGTGGGCAAAGACGAGGGAGGTGTCCCGATAAACTGACCCTCATTTTAAGGATCGGGGCAACATCTCGCCCCGGCCCAGGTTTCTGCAGGGTTTCATGGCATTCAAGGATCTCCCTCTCGACGCCCGGCCGCGCGAAAAGCTCATCGCGCGGGGCGCCGCCGCGCTGGCCGACGCCGAGCTGCTGGCGCTGCTGCTGCGCACCGGCGTGGCCGGCAAGAACGTGCTCCAGCTGGCCCAGCAGCTGCTCGAACGTTTCGGCGGGCTGTCGGGGCTGCTGCACACCGCGCCCGATGACCTCAAGGCGGTCAAGGGCATGGGCGGCAGCGCCAAGCGCTCCGAACTCACGGCCGTGCTCGAACTGGCGCGCCGCGCCATGGGCGAGCGCCTGAAGGAGCGCACGGTGTTCGACTCGCCCGAGGCGGTCAAGCAGTACCTGCAGATGCACATCGGCTCGCGCCCGCACGAGGTGTTCGCGGTGCTGTTCCTCGACGTGCAGCACCGCCTGCTCACGCTCGAGGAGCTGTTTCGCGGCACGCTCACGCAGACCAGCGTCTACCCGCGCGAGGTCGTCACCCGCGCCCTGCACCACCAGGCCGCGGCCGTGGTGCTGGCCCACAACCACCCCAGCGGCAGCATCGAGCCCTCGCGCGCCGACGAATCGCTCACGCAGACCCTGCGCGCCGCGCTGGCGCTGGTCGACGTGCGCGTGCTCGACCACGTCATCGTGAGCCCGGGCCAGAGCTTCTCGATGGCGGAACGGGGGCTGCTCTGATGGCGTCGTCTTCTTCGCGTCCCCCGGCCCTGAAGAACCTGGCCGACCTCAAGCAGGTGCAGCGCGTGCTCGCCGAAACCCGCGAGCGCGAGGCCGCCGAGGCTGCCGCGCGCGCCGCGGCCGAGCGCAAGCGTGCCGCCGAGAAAGACCTGTTCACGCGCGCCATTGGCGCCACCGAACCGCTGCGCCGCAAGGCCGCGGTGGCGCTCGCACCCGAGCCGCCCGCGCCCATTCCGTTCCAGCACCAGCTCGACGAGCAGCGCGTGCTGCGCGAGTCGCTGTCCGACGAGTTCGACGTGACCACGCTGCTCGACGTCGACGACGCCATGAGCTTTCGCCGCCCCGGCATCGGCACCGATATCACGGCGCGGCTGCGCAAGGGCGACTGGTCGATCCAGGGGCAGGTCGACCTGCACGGCCTGCGCAGCGACGAGGCGCGCGAGGCGCTCGGCGGCTTCATCCGCAACGCCCACAAGCAGGGGCTGCGCTGCGTGCGCGTGGTGCACGGCAAGGGCCTGGGCTCGCCCGGCAAGCAGCCGGTGCTCAAGACCAAGACGCAGCGCTGGCTGATCCAGAAGAACGAGGTGATCGCCTTCGTGCAGGCCAAGCCGGCCGAAGGCGGGGCCGGGGCGCTGGTGGTGCTGCTGGCGCCCGTGCGGCGCTGACACGGCGCCGCACGGGCCCTGCCCTTACTTGCTCAGATCGACCTTGTAGACCGAGCGGCCCTTGCCGCTTTCATCGTCCGCCTTCAGCAGCGAGATGTTCGTCAACCCCGCGTCCGTGGCCGCGCTCAATTGCCCCGGGCCCGACGTGATCGTCACGTTGCCCGCCGTCGTCACCTTGGTGAAGCGCCAGCTGCGCGCCGCGCCGTCGGCCGCGCGCGTGATGGTCTTCTTCGCCTTGATGTACGCAATCAGCACGTCGCGGTTCGCATCGGGCGAGGCGTAGATCGTCGCGCGCCCGTCCAGCGCCGGGATGAAGCTCGCACCGCTGGTCGCGCGGTAGTTGTTCGTGGCAATGACGAACTCCTTCGCCGGGTCGATGGGCGCGCCCAGGTACATGAGGTTCTTGATGCGGCTGCCCACGGCCTGCGTCACGTCGATCTCGTACTGCATGTCGGGCGTGGTGAACATGTCGAAGTTGTAGCCCGGGAAGGTGCTGATCAGCGGCTGGTCGGTCGTGAGCGCCGGGTCGATCCTGTTGAAGCGCTTGGCCGCGGCCTCGAGCCAGCCCTTGATCTCGGCGCCCGTCACCTTCACCGCGTACACCGTGTTCGGGTACAGGTACAGGTCGGCCGCGCTGAAGATCGCGAGGTTGCCCACGGCCACGTCGGTGTAGTCGCGCCCGCCTTCGAAGCCCGACTTGAAGGGCGCGCTCACCGACAGCACCGGCAGGCCCGCGTACTGCGGCAGGCTGGCCTGGATGTAGGTCTTCACGTAGTCGGCCTGGGCCTGGTTCACGATCTGGATCGCGCCCGGGTCGCCCACGTCGGCGAAGAAGGTGTTCATGCGGAAGTCGGTGCTGCCGATCGGCGTCTTCACGTAGTCGATCGCGGCCTGGTGCTGGGTGTCGACCAGCGGTGCCACGCTCGGGTCGGCATCGACGTACACGGCCTTGCCCGCGCCGTCCTTGCCGGTCTGCGTGGAGCGCGCCTCGACCAGCGTCTTGCTCTTGTCCACGCCCCAGGCCTTGCCGTCCCACACGAGTTCGAGCTTCACGAGGCCCAGCGCCTTGCCCCACGAGCTGGGCATCACGGCCGGCACGCCGTTGACGGTGCCGGCGGCGTTGTCCACGCCGGGCTGCGTGTAGCCGGGCTTGGCACCGCGGTCGGGGAACAGGCCGTGCTGGTGGCCCATCATCAGCACGTCGATGCCGGGCACCTTCGACAGGTACAGGCCCGGGCTTTCCATGGTCGGCGAGTACGGCGAGGCGTCGAGGCCGCCGTGCTGCAGCGCCACGACGATGTCGGCGCCCTTCTCGCGCAGCTCGGGCACGTAGCGCTTGGCCGCTTCGACTGCGCCTTCGGTGCGCAGCTTGCCTTCGAGAAAGCGCTTGTCCCAGTTCATGATGCCGGGCGTGGTGAAGCCGATCACGCCGACCTTCACCGGCACCGTCACGCTCTTGCCGTCCGGCGCGGTGGCGGTGAACTGCTTGGTGACGATGGTGTACGGCGCCACGAGCGGCTTGCCGCTCTTGAGGCTGTGCACGTTGGCCACCACCATCGGGAAGCTCGGGCCCGCGCACTTCTTGTTGCCGTCCACGCCCTCGACATCGAGGCCGCCGCCGAGCACCTGGTTGAGGAAGTCCAGGCCGTAGTTGAACTCGTGGTTGCCCAGTGTGCCGGCGTCGTAGCCGGTGGCGTTCATCACCTTGTACATCGACAGCGGCTGCGTGCACGGGATGCGGTTGACCAGCGCTTCGTAGTCGGCCAGCGCGGTGCCCTGGATGGTGTCGCCGTTGTCGAACAGCATCGTGTTCGCGAACTCCTTGCGCGCGGCGTTGATGAGCGTGGCGGTGCGCTCGTAGCCGTACGACTTGTCTTCGGCGAGCTTGAAGTAGTCGTAGCTGCGCACGTTGAAGTGCAGGTCGGTCGTTTCGAGCAGCGCGACCGTGGTGCGCGTGCCGGCGGCCACGGGCGCCGGGGCAGGCGCGGGCGCAGGAGGCGGAACGATCGGAGGGAATGTGGTGCCGCCCCCGTTGCCACCGCCACAGGCGGTGAGCACAGCGACCAGGACGGCGGCACAGGTGGACATGGGGGCGAGGCGCGCCAGCGACGCGGCCACTGCGTTGTTCATCGAGAGGTCTCCCTGCGGATATGAGGAAGGACCAGTCTCCGAAAGCTGGGTGACAGACCGGTGAATCCAGGCCTGCCGTGCAGCGCCGTTGCGACAGCAGTTACGCCAGGTGGTTCTTTAGTGGTACCGCCGCGTCCGCCACCGCTTCGGGCGCGGGGCTGCGGCCCGCTTCGAGCAGCTTGCGGCTCATCATGTGATCAACCGGCGCGTTCACCGATTCGACGCACACGAGCTGGCCGTCGACGTAGTGGAACAGCGAAAACGCCTCGGGCTTCGGCCCCGCGCGGCGCACGCTCACCAGGCCCGGCGTGCCTTCGGCCGGCATGAGGCCCGCCATCTGCAGACGCAGGCCGCCCTGGTCGGACCAGAACCACGCGACCGCGTCGTGATCGCGCGCCGCGCCGGTCAGCGTGGCCACGGCCGTGCGTGCCTGGTCGTTCGCGTTCTGCACCGATTCGAGCCGCAGCGCGCGGCCCGCGCGGCGGTCGGGGAAGCGCGTGCAGTCGCCCACCGCGAGCACGTCGGCCGCGCTGGTCCGCATGTGGCCGTCGACCACGATGCCGTCGGCGCACTCGAGGCCCGCGGCCTGCGCGAGCGCGGTCTCGGGCACCGCGCCGATGCCCAGCAGCAGCAGGTCGATCGGCTGCTTCACGCCGTTGACCTCGACCGACACGAGCCGGTCGCCCACGACCTCGAAGGCGCCGGTCTGCGCGCCCAGCACGATGTCGATGCCGGCCGCGCGGTGCGTGGCCAGCACGTGCGCCGACAGCTCGGGCGACACGGCGCGGCCCAGCAGGCGCGGCGCGCATTCGATCACCTGCACGCGCTTGCCCAGCGCCTGCGCGGTGGCCGCCACTTCGAGGCCGATGAAGCCGCCGCCCAGCACCGTGACCTGCTGCGCCTCCGCCAGTCGCGTGCGCAGGCGATGTGCTTCGTCGGCGGCGCGCAGGCTCGCCACGTTCTCCAGGCCTTGCGGCAGGCCAGGCATCTGGCGCGCGCGCGTGCCGGTGGCCAGCACCAGGCGCTCCCACGGCAGCACCGCGCCCGAACGCAGCGTGACGGTGTGCGCCTCGCGGTCGATGGCCACGGCGGCGTCGCCCAGGTGCAGCGTGATGCCCGCTTCGCGGTACCAGTCGGCGGCCTTGTGCGGCTGCGTGGTTTCGTCGGCGCTCTTGAGGAAGGCCTTCGACAGCGGCGGGCGGTGATAAGGCTCGCAGGCCTCTTCGCAGACCAGGTGCACGCGCGCGCCCAGCCCGGCTTCCGCCAGGCCCGCGCAGAGCTGGGCCGCGGCGTGGCCGCCGCCGATGATGACGATGGAATTCATGGAGAACAGTCTTTCGGGAATCGTTGTCGGGGTCACTCGCCGCGGTTGCGCATCCAGTCGGCGGTTTTGAAGAAGGAATCGCGCAACCTCGCGCGCAAGTCTTCAGGCACGCCGGTCTCGCCCATCGCCTGGTCCATGCAGGCCAGCCACTGGTCGCGTTCCTTGATGCCGATGGTGTGGCCGCCGATGGCCTGCGGCAGGTGCCGCGCGCGCAGCATGGGGTGGCCGAAGCGGTCGGTGTAGTGCGCGGGGCCGCCGAGCCAGCCGCACAGGAACCAGAACAGGCGCTGGCGCGCGTTGTCCAGGTCGGTGCCGTGCACGGCGCGCAGTTGCGCGTAGGCCGGCTCGAGGTCCATCAGGTCGTAGAAGCGCTCGACCAGCGCCTCCACCTTCGGCTCGCCGCCGATCCACTCGAAGGGCGTGCCGGCGGGCGGTTTGTCTTGAATCTGCATGAAAGCGAGTATCCCTTCGGGGGCACTCTAGAGTTGGATCAGATCGGGAATGCCCACATCGGTGCTCACGTCGGCCGTGTAGTCCACGCCCTCGACGGCAAAGCCGAACAGGCGCAGGAACTCGGTCTTGTAGCCCGCGAAATCGGTCAGCGCGTTGAGGTTGGCGTCGGTGACCTGCGGCCACAGTTCCTGCACGCGCGCCTGCACCTGCGGCGCCAGTTCCTTGTAGTCGGCGCGCAGGCGACCTTCGTCGTCCAGGTGCGGCGTGGCGCCGTACAGGCTGTCGGCGTACAGGCCGTGCACCTGCTCGATGCAGCCTTCGTGCGTGCCTTCGGCCTTCATCACCTTGAACAGCAGTGACAGGTACAGCGGCATCATCGGGATGGCCGAGCTGGCCTGCGTGACCACCGCCTTCAGCACCGACACGCGCGCGTCGCCACCCTTGGCCGCCAGCTGCGCGCGGATGTCCAGCACCTTCTCGTCCAGATCCTTCTTGGCGGCGCCGATGGAGCCGTTCCAGTAGATGTCGTGGGTGATCTGCTCGCCCAGGTAGGTGAAGGCCGTGGTCTTGGCACCGTCGGCCAGCACGCCGGCCTGCTGCAGCGCGTCGATCCACATCTGCCAGTCTTCGCCGCCCATGACGGCGACGGTGTTGTCGATCTCTTCCTGCGTGGCGGGCTCAAGCACCGATTCCTTCACGGTCCCGCTGTCGGTGTCCAGGCCGCGCAGCGTCACGGCCTTGCCGATGGGCTTGAGCACGGAGTTGAAGACCTGGCCCGTCTTCGGGTGCGTGCGGCGCGGCGCGGCCAGGCTGTAGACCACGAGGTCGACCTGGCCGAGGTCGGCGCGGATGGTCTCGATGGCCTGCTGCTTCACCGCGTCGGAAAAGCCGTCGCCGTTGATCGTCTTGGCGTAGCGCCCTTCGGCCGTGGCGGCGCGGTGGAAGGCGGCGGTGTTGTACCAGCCGGGCGAGCCGGGCTTGGTCGCGCTGCCCGCGCGCTCGAAGCACACGCCCAGCGTGTCGGCGCCGCAGCCGAAGGCCGCGGTGATGCGCGCGGCCAGGCCGTAGCCGGTGGACGCGCCGATCACCAGCACGCGCTTGGCGCCGCCCGCGATGGGGGGCCTGGCTTTGACGTACTCGATCTGTTGCCGGACATTGGCTTCGCAGCCCACGGGGTGGGTGGTGACGCAGATGAAGCCGCGCACGCGGGGTTGGATGATCATGAAAAGCTCGCTCGGTAAGACATTCGGGGGACGGCGGCGGGGCACGTCGCGGCGTCGCGAATTTAACCCAGCCGGCAACAGGCCGATTCATCAGCCCCATATGCATATGTCGATTGACGATTTAATAATCTTGGGTTTTATTGATATGGTTCCGGCCTGAATTTCACTCTGGAGAGAGGACGATCCCCACCATGCGCCACACCCTGCTTGCCGCGGCCCTTGCCGCTTCCGCCCTGCTGACCGGCGTTGCCGCCCACGCGGACCAGCTCGCCGACATCAAGAAGAAGGGCGAACTCGTGGTCGGCGTGCTCGGCACCGACGAGCCCGCCACCTTCATCGATCCGAAGACGCGCCAGATCGTCGGCTACGAGGTCGACCTGGTGAACGCCATCGCCAAGAAGATCGGCGTGAAGCCGGTGCTCAAGCAGATCGCCGTGGCCGCGCGCATTCCCGAGCTGCAGCAGGGCCACGTGGACCTGGTGGCCGCCGGCCTCACGCACAACAAGGAGCGCGAGGCGCAGATCGACTTCTCGCTCACCACCTTCGTCACCGGCCAGAAGGCCATCGTGAAGAAGACCAGCGGCATCACCGAGGTGCCGCAGCTCGGCGGCAAGAAGGTGCTGACCATCCGCGGCGGCACGCAGGAACCCAACATCCGCAAGGCCGTGCCCACCGCCGAGGTCGTGACCTTCGACACCAGCCAGCAGGCCTTCCAGGCGCTGCAGCAGGGCAAGGGCGTGGGCTACGTGGACGACGAGGCCGCGCTGCTGCGCAGCTACGCCAAGCTGGGCCCGCAGAAGGCGCAGTACGTGGTGCTCAAGCAGAACCTGAGCACCGAGTCGCTGGCCATCGGCATCAAGAAGGGCGAGAGCGGCCTGAAGACGGTGGTGGACGACACGCTGCGCGAGCTCGAGAAATCGGGCGAGGCGCAGAAGATCTTCCTGAAGTGGTACGGCCCGAACACGGCATCGGGCTTCCAGACCCGCGACTTCAAGCTCGAGACCGACAAGATCGACTGAGCCCGCGCGCTCGGCACACCAGGGGCGGGCCGCCATGCGACCCGCCCTTCGCTTTTGAGCGGCACGGCGCGCATGCGTACCATGTGCGCCCCGGCGCCTTTCGCCGTGCCTCCCGTTTCCCATGCCCCTGTTCGACTATTCGCTGCTGCTCACCGGCCAGTACCACGACATGCTGGTCGCGGGCCTGTGGCTGTCGCTGCAGCTGCTCGCGGTCTCGCTCGTCTTCGCGCTGCTGCTGGCGCTGGTGGTGGCGCTGCTGCGGCTCTCGCCGCTGGCGCCGCTGCGCTGGCTCGGCTTTGCGTACGTGGAATCGATCCGCAACATCCCGCTGCTGGCCCACATGCTGTTCTGGTATTTCGGCGCGCCCGAGCTGCTGCCCGAAGGTATCAAGACCTGGCTCTATGAAGGCCACATCGAGGCCTACAGCGCGATCGTGGCGCTGTCGCTGTACACGGCGGCCTTCATGGCCGAGGACATCCGCAGCGGCATCCGCTCGATCCCGGCCGTGCAGTTCGAGGCCGGCCGCGCACTGGGCTTCAGCTTCCTGGCCACCATGCGCCGCGTGGTGCTGCCGCAGGCGCTGCGCGTGACCGTGCCGCCGCTCATCTCGCAGACGCTGAGCCTGTGGAAGAACACCTCGATCGCCACGGTGATCGGCGTGGCCGAGCTGATGTACCAGGCCGGGCAGGTCGAGAGTGCGACCTTCCGCAGCTTCGAGTCGTTCGCGTTCGCGAGCGCGGCTTATCTGACGGTGTCGCTGGCCATCACCGGGCTCGCCACCTGGTACCACCACCGGTTCCCGGTGCGGACCATCTGAAGGCGGCGCGCTGATGCTTGAAATCATCCACGACTACTGGGTCTACTTCCTCATCGGCCAGTACCCGAACGGCCCGCTCGGTGGCCTGGTGCTCACGCTGCTGCTGGCCTCGTGCGGGCTGGTGCTGGCGCTACCGCTGGGTATCGTGCTCGGCCTGGCGCGCGTGAGCCCGTGGCGCTGCGTGCGCTGGCCCGTCACGACGCTGGTGTTCGTGGTGCGCGGCCTGCCGCTGTTGATGGTGATCTTCTGGGCCTACTTCTTCCTGCCCAGCGTCACGGGCGTGAAGACCGACCAGTTCACCACCATGCTGATCGCGCTGGTGATCTTCGATGCCGCCTACCTCGCCGAGATCGTGCGCGCCGGCATCCAGGGCCTGCCACGCGGGCAGATGGAAACCGCGCGCGCGCTCGGCCTGAGCTACTTCGGCGCGATGCGCCTCGTGGTGCTGCCGCAGGCGCTGCGCAGCATGCTGCCCTCGCTGGTGAACCAGTTCGTCTCGACCATCAAGGAGACCTCGCTGGGCTACATCATCGGGCTGGCCGAGGTGTCGTTCATCGCCACGCAGATCAACACGCAGGTGTTCACCAAACCGGCGCAGATCTACCTGATCCTGGGCCTGACCTACTTCATCCTGTGCTTCGGCCTCTCGCGCTTCGCCTACTGGCTGGAGCGCCGGCTCGCCCGCCGCGGCCTTCCCGCCGCGCCTATCAAGGTGCCCGCATGATCGAACTCCAACAAGTCAACAAGTGGTACGGCAGCTACCACGCGCTGGTCAACGTGACCGAGACCATCCACAAGGGCGAGGTGGTCGTGGTGTGCGGGCCTTCGGGGTCGGGCAAGTCGACGCTGATCCGCACCTTCAACCGGCTGGAGCCGATCCAGTCGGGCCGCATCACGCTCGACGGGCAGGACATCCACGCGCCGGGCCTGGACGTGAACGCGTTCCGCTCGCGCATCGGCTTCGTGTTCCAGCAGTTCAACCTGTTCCCGCACCTGAGCGTGCTGCAGAACTGCACCATGGCGCCGATGCAGCTGCACGGCCTGTCGCGCAAGGAGGCCGACGCGGGCGCGATGGCGCTGCTGGAGCGCGTGGGCCTCGCGAACAAGGCCAACGCCTGGCCCGGCGAGCTGTCGGGCGGCCAGCAGCAGCGCGTGGCCATTGCGCGCGCGCTCGCCATGAAGCCGCCGCTGATGCTGTTCGACGAGCCCACCAGCGCGCTCGACCCCGAGATGGTCGGCGAGGTGCTGCTGGTGATGCGCGACCTCACGCGCGACGGCATGACCATGGTGTGCGTGACGCACGAGATGGGCTTCGCGCGCGAGGTGGCCGACCGCGTGCTCTTCATGGACCAGGGCCAGGTGCTCGAACGCGCCACGCCCGACGATTTCTTCAACCGCCCGCAGCACCCGCGTGCGCAGCAGTTCCTGTCCGACATCCGTTCGCCTTTTTCGAGAGACGCATGACCGACCAATCTCTTCCCCTCATCGACGTCGCCCCGCTGGTGGCCGGCACGCCCGAACGCGAACGCGTGGCGGCGCAGATCGGCGACGCCTGCCGCGCGCACGGCTTCTTCTACGTCACGGGCCACGGCGTCGACGCCGCACTGATCCAGCGGCTCGAAGACCTGAGCCACCAGTTCTTCGACCTGCCCGAGGAAACCAAGATGCAATGGCGCATGGCCCTCGGCGGCCGTGCCTGGCGTGGCTTCTTCCCGCGCGGCGGCGAGCTGACCTCGGGCCGCCCCGACTGGAAGGAAGGCCTGTACCTGGGCACCGAGCTGCCCGCCGACCACCCGCTGGTGCTGGCGAAGACGCCGGTGCACGGGCCGAATCTCTTTCCCGACGTGCCGGACTTTCGCGAGACCATCCTCGCGTACATGGACGCCGTCACGCAGCTGGGCCACCGGCTGATGGAAGGCATCGCGCTGAGCCTCGGCCTGCCCGCGAGCTACTTTGCCGAGCGCTACACGGCCGACCCGCTGATCCTGTTCCGCCTCTTCAACTACCCGACGCAGGCCGTGCCCGAGGGCTTGGACGTGCAATGGGGCGTGGGCGAACACACCGACTACGGCCTGCTCACGATCCTGCACCAGGACACCGTGGGCGGCCTCGCGGTGCACACGCCGGGCGGCTGGATCGACGCGCCGCCGGTGCCCGGCGCCTTCGTCTGCAACATCGGCGACATGCTCGACCGCATGACCGGCGGGCTCTACAAATCGACGCCGCACCGCGTGAAGCGCAACACCTCGGGCCGCGACCGGCTCTCGTTTCCGCTGTTCTTCGATCCGAACTTCGAGGCCCGCGTGCAGCGCATCGAGGGCCTGGCCGGCGCCGACGCGCTGGACGACAGCGCCGAGCGCTGGGACCGCGCCAACGTGCACGCCTTCAGCGGCCGCTACGGCGACTACCTGCTGGCCAAGGTGTCGAAGGTGTTCCCGCAGCTGCGCGACGAGGTGCTCTGAACTGAACCCGGGCCCTGACTTCCTCAGGGAAACCAGCGCGGCACGTGCGGCATCGCATCGTGCAGCGAATCGAGCACCTGGAAGGCCTGCGCGACGATCGCCTCGGGCGGGTGCTTGAGGTCGGGCACCACCACCACGCGCATGCCGGCGGCCAGCGCGGCCTTGGCGCCGTTCTCGCTGTCCTCGAAGGCGACGCAATCGGCAGGGTCCACGCCCAGGCGCTCGGCCGCGAGGCGGTACAGCGCCGGGTCGGGCTTGGCGCGCGCGACTTCGTCGCCGCCCGCGAAGGCCTCGAAGTGGTGGAGCACGTCGAGGCTGCCCAGGCAGGCCGCGATCTGGCCGCGCGTGGACGACGAGGCGACCGCGCAGCGCGTGCCGCGTCCGCGCAAGGCGGCAAGCAGCTCGGCCGCGCCGGGCTTGATGGGAAAGAGCGGTCGGACATCGCCTGCCACACGTTCCAGCTGCAATGCGGCGGTCACCTGCGCCGCCGCATGCTGGTAGGCGGCTGAGCCGCCGAGCAGCGCCGCAAGGATCTGCTTCGATTCGCTCATGGCCAGCCCCACGCATTGCAGGTACTGGGCGTGCGAAAGCTCGACATCGAGCGTGCGGGCCGCGGCGATCCAGGCGGCCATGATGGGGCGCTCCGAATCGATCAGCAGCCCATCCATGTCAAAAATGGCGGCGGTGAACATGGGGTCGATCCTAAGCTAGGGCGCACCGTCACTTAGACATGGACACTCATCCGTCAAGCGCTCCGGCGGAAGCTGGAAAATAAGACTGACATTTCCGGAGAAATCATCTTCGGCTTAAGGCTTTCAAGCGTAGGAATCGGCTCCTGCTCGATGTCTGCGTCATGCATTTCAGCTTGATGGTTGTCGACAGTCCACTTCGAGCCAAGGACGCTGATGCCCGTCTCGCAGGAGCACGCCCGCAAGAGCTCGACGCAACGATTGCACAGAACCGCGGGGCGATCACGATGCTACAGGCCGTGGGTCCCGTGGTCACTGAGCACCGAGGAGGGCGGGGAGCGCTCATTGCTGCCGAGCGCGCTGAAGAGCGCGCAAAACTGGAGCGCGTACAAGTCTTGATCACGCAGTGCGCTTGCCGACGTGGAAAGTCATGCATGCGTAAGGCTCGCGCCCGCCGGGACGCAAATGCCGGTCAAAAAAAGCCACCCGAAGGTGGCTTGGCGGTGACAGTATCAACCAGCCTTCTGAGCTTGACCAAACAGCTAGGCGGCTGAGGCGTGTTGACCAGCGTCGACCTGCACCAACATCCGGGCGAGAATCGAACCGCTATTTAGATTTCTGAGGAACAGATGTCATTCCAAGATCGACTGATCCTGCCCGATGGCCAGACCTTGAAGCACGTGAGCTCTAGAGAGAAGGGCTTCATGGGCGAGACAGATGTGGACACCTATGACGTAGTGAACGCCGCTGGCACTGTCGTAGGGCGCGTGGTTTACGAAAAACACATCGCGGTCAAAGGCTTCAAGGTTACGGAGAGCGTCGAGCAGCGCGATGCGACAGGCAAGGTTATCGTCGAAGCGAGCTGGCACCCCAAGGACTAGCTGCCCCTCGGTTTTGTGAGTATCAGCTGGGGTCAAACTGCCACGACTGTCCTCGCTTGCGCTTATAGATTTCGCGCTCGCCGCCCGCGACAGGGAGTGATACCGCTGTCTCAGGATCCTCGTAGACGAGCTTCGGGCCCCAGTCTCCGAAGACATCGTATTCGCCGTTTGTCATACGCTTATAAATCTCTTCGACCTGATCGGATTTGTAGCTAGCCAAGCTGGCTCCAAGTGCTCCTGTAATTCCCCCCTGAAACTCGAAAAATACTGGAACGCCTTTGGTGCCAGATGGAGTCAAACGCGACTCGGCGCGTGCTATCTGCGATACATCAATCGCCAACCCTCAGGCAGCCGGTTAGCTGAAGCCAACCGACTTTTCCGTTTCGGGATCTCCCTCCTGGCAGCGGGCCATATGCAATGAAGGTCCTCATGCTGGCTTGCTCGACGCACATGGGCCTGGATTTCCTGTTCGCTCATTGATTCGCGCGCACAGGCCCACGACCAAGGATCGTGAGCGTCGAAACCCCATGCTCGTAGCCCGAAACTGAATCATGCACACAAGCCTCAGGAAATTTCAGATTTGCTGCAATTGGTATGAAGCTGGCCGGACTCTGAAGAAGGGGTCGCGCCCGTATAGTCGGATCGAAACCAAGGGGGTAGGAAATGGAGATTACGGAGCAACAGCTGGAGCGCGTGGCCGAGGTGATGCTGCCAATTGGGCACGCAAGGTTTCGCAGAAACTGGGGGAGCCCCTCTAGACCACGCTTGGTCAAGGGTATTGAACTAGTCAACCCCCATAGCAAATGGGCAATGTCTCTCTTTCGGAATGTGAACAACAAGGAAAACGACGTCGAAATCGCCATCGCGCCGGCGCGTATCGTCGACGACAGCAGTCATGCGGCTGCGGCAATGGAGTGGCTCAAAGTCCTTCGCAGTCAGTTTCGACACATCGACCACGCACCGCATCCCGGGAGCTATAAGGGGGAAGTCTTTCGCATTGGCTTGAAGCAGGCAAAAGCACGAGCATTTCTCGCGCAAGTCATGTCAGAAGTTCTAAAGCCGCCTTCGAAGAAGCCATGGACCATTCCTGAGGTCCAGATAGCCGCATGCTGGCCGTTTACTGCCACAGTCGGACCGACAGCACAGGCATCCCCGCCGCCTAGCGCAGCCGTTGAAGAACGCGCCAATGCAATTGCACACATGGTAGCGATGGCGTTGGGAGCTCGCGACCAATCCGGCCTGGAGCGCACCGGTATTGCCAAGGACAAGCAGGTGCGCTTCGCCTCGGCAACAGAGCTGCAGACGCATCTAGAGGCGCTTTGGAAATCCGACCACTGCGCCCTCTCGGGCTTGAAGATGGACATGAGCAGAGACGATCTGGATCTGGCGCCCTCGCTGGATCGAATCGACTCCAGCAAACATTACGAGCCTGGAAACTTACAGGTCGTCGCACGTTTCATCAATCGATGGAAGAGCGATGACGACGAGAGCAACTTCCTGCGGCTGCTGGATCTCGTGAGGAGCGCCGGGCCGGTGATGTTCTCACCGAGGATGATTGAGGTGGCTCAGGGCCAGCAGTCCCCCTCACACCCGCATGACTAGTTCTATGGACTTTGACCCCGAATTCGACCCTCCCCTAAATGCCGATGAGTGCGAGCTGGCGAGGCGCGTCGCCAGGCATGAAGCAGGTCACTACATTGCAGGGCGCGTGCTCGGATTCCGAATGAACGGACTTGAAGTCAAGTTACGTGCCCACGGCGGCTACTCTGGTGGGGCGGAGATCCACCTGTGTGAGGACCTTTCGGGCGACGCTTCCGTGCTCGACTATCTGGAGCGCCGCGTGATGGTCTTGTATGCCGGGGCCTTGGCTGAAGCTCTGAGCGTGGAAGACGGGGTCATCGACTATGGCAAGGCTGTTGAATACTCAAGGGACGGCAGCTTCGGTGATGCGGTGAAGGTGGCTGAGCTCTTGAACCTGATTCGCAATATCCGCCTCGGCCTTGAACAGACCGACGCCGCGTACAACGAGCAGCTCTCTGCCATTAACACCGAGATGTGGAGGAAGGCAGCCAGCCTCGTCACGGCAAACTACCAGCTCATTGAGGGCCTCGCCGGCCGTTTGGCTGCGCTGGTGTTGACTGTGGGGGTGACGTTCGGCCTCGATGAACGCACGATCAATGCGATGCCCGCCATCAAGAAGCGCTTTCCGCCCGTCGAGGGCGACTCCATCTAAGAAAAGCAATCGTTGAATCCGTTGGTCTGAGGCGCTCCAGACTGCGCCGATTCAACCAAGCTGTAACGATGCCCAATCCTTTCGAGTGTTGACTTCATTAGTTTTTTGCATCATCTAGACAAATCCGCGCATCAAAGGAAAAGGGGCCATCGGCCCCTTCTTTGAAGACACGGCGGCAACGCCGGTCAGTCCCGCGCCAGCGCCCGGTTCAGCCCCAGCGCCGCCAGCGTGCCGAGCGCGCCCGACAGCAGGTAGATGCTCACGAAGGCCAGGCCGAAGTGGGCCGACAGGCCCAGGGCGACCAGCGGGGCAAAGGCCGCGCCGATGAGCCAGGCCAGGTCGGCCGTGAGGGCCGCGCCCACGTAGCGGTACTTGGGCGCGAAGTTGGAGGTCACGGCGCCGGCCGCCTGGCCGTACGACAGGCCCAGGAGCGCAAAGCCCAGCACGATGAAGATGTCCTGGCCGATGCGTCCGCCGTCGAGCAGCGTGGGCGCAAAGCCGCTGAACACGGCGATCATCGCGGCCAGGCCGCCGAGCGTGAAGCGACGGCCGATGCGGTCGGCGATCAGGCCCGAGGCCACGATGCCGATGGCGCCGAACACCGCGCCGACCATCTGCACGATCAGGAATTCGGTGATCGACTGGTCGGAATACAGCGAAATCCACGACAGCGGGAACACCGTGATCAGGTGGAACAGCGCGTAGCTGGCCAGCGCGGCGAACGCGCCGATCAGCAGGTTGGCGCCCTGCGAACGGGTCAGCTCGACCACGCTGGTGGGCTGCAGCTCGCGCTCTTCGAGCAGGCGCGCGTACTCGTCGGTGGCCACCAGACGCAGGCGCGCGAACAGCGCCACGACGTTGATGGCGAAGGCCACGTAGAAGGTGTAGCGCCAGCCCCAGTCGAGGAAGTCGGCCAGCGGCAGGCTGGAATACAGGTACGCGAACAGCGCGCTGGCCAGGAAGAAGCCCAGCGGTGCGCCCAGCTGGCCCAGCATGGCGTACCAGCCGCGCTTGTTGGGCGGTGCGTTCAGCGCCAGCAGCGACGGCAGGCCGTCCCACGAGCCGCCCAATGCCAGGCCCTGGGCAAAGCGGAAGATCGACAGCAGCACGATGGCCGTGAAGCCGATGCTCGCGTAGCCCGGCAGGAAGGCGATGCCGGCGGTGGAGGTGCCCAGCAGGAACAGCGCGATCGTCAGCTTGGTCTCGCGCCCGAAGCGCCGCTGGATCGCCATCGAGATCACGGTGCCGAAGGGGCGCGCGATGAAAGCGAACGAGAAGATCACGAAGGCCCAGAGCACGCCTTCCAGGCGCTGCTCGAAGGGGAAGAACACCGCCGGGAACACCAGCACCGAGGCGATGCCGTAGACGAAGAAGTCGAAATACTCGGAGGCGCGGCCGATGACCACGCCGACCGCGATCTCGCCCGGGGCGATGTGCGAATGGTCGGCGTCTGCGGCGCGGGCGCCGCCTTCGGTCGGGTGCGACACAGGCTGGGCGCCTGGTGGACTGATGCTGGACGTCGTCATCTTGCTAGCTGGCTGGCTGTAATTCGGGTGTCATGCCGGGGCACGACACAGGGGAAATTCTGGACACCCTGTAGCGTCTCACCGAATTGCGTTTACCGCCATAGGACAAAACGTCCAATAGGCGGAATCCCTTGGGCGGCGTAGATTGCAGGGTCATTTTTGCGCGGCCTTCGCACTTTCCTCTCCCGGCATGCACATCCTCAAGACCCTTCGCCGAGCACTTCTGCTGCTTTCCGCCATTTTCCTGGCGGGCTGCAACACGGTGCTGTTGAACCCCTCCGGCGACATCGCCAACCAGCAGGGACGCCTGATCGTCGTCTCCACGGTGCTGATGCTGATCATCATCATTCCGGTGATCGCCCTGACCATCTTCTTTGCCTGGCGCTATCGCCAGTCGAACAAGGAGGCCACCTACAGCCCCGACTGGGACCACTCCACGCAGCTCGAGCTGGCGATCTGGGCCGCGCCGCTCCTGATCATCATCGCGCTGGGCGCGATCACCTGGATCAGCACCCACACGCTGGACCCGTACCGCCCGCTGAGCCGCCTGGACGCGCAGCGCCCGATTCCCGCCGAAACCAAGCCGCTGGTGGTCGAGGTGGTGGCGCTGGACTGGAAGTGGCTCTTCATCTACCCCGAGCAGGGCATCGCCACGGTGAACGAGCTGGCCGCCCCGGTGGACCGCCCGATCAGCTTCAAGATCACGGCCTCGTCGGTCATGAACTCCTTCTTCATCCCCGCGCTGGCCGGCCAGATCTATGCCATGCCGGGCATGGAGACCAAGCTGCACGCGGTGATCAACAAGCCGGGCGAGTTCGACGGCTTCTCCGCCAACTACAGCGGCGCGGGCTTCTCGGGCATGCGCTTCAAGTTCCACGGCCTGAGCCACGACGGCTTCGACCAGTGGGTGGCCAAGGTCAAGACCGGCAAAGAGGGCGAGCTGACCCGCGAGCAATACAAGAAGCTCGAAGTGCCGAGCGAGCGCGAGCCCGTGCGCCACTACGCCGCGGTCGACCCCGCCCTGTACGACGCCATCCTGAACCTGTGCGTCGACCGCAACAAGATGTGCATGAAGGAAATGATGGCCATCGACGCCGACGGCGGCCTGGGCAAGCCCGGCGCCTTCAACGTCGCCACCAAGCAGGCCTGGCAGGCCGACTCCCTCGACACGCCCAAGCGCAAGTACGTCACCGCGATGTGCACCACCGAAGACTAAGATGTTGCAGAACCTAGACCTGACGAAGCTCGTCTTCGGCCGCCTCTCCTGGGAGGCGATTCCCCTTCACGAGCCCATCCTGCTCGTGACCTTCGCGGCCGTGATCCTGGGCGGCCTGGCGCTGCTGGGCGCCGTGACCTATTTCAAGCTGTGGGGTACCTTGTGGAATGACTGGATCACCAGCATCGACCACAAGAAGATCGGCATCATGTACATCATCCTGGGCCTGGTGATGCTGCTGCGCGGCTTCGCCGACGCGCTGATGATGCGGGCCCAGCAGGCCGTCGCCTTCGGCGACAACGCGGGCTTTTTGCCGCCGCACCACTACGACCAGATCTTCACCGCCCACGGCGTGATCATGATCTTCTTCGTGGCGATGCCGCTGGTCACGGGCCTCATGAACTTCGTGGTGCCGCTGCAGATCGGCGCGCGCGACGTGGCCTTCCCGTTCCTGAACAACTTCAGCTTCTGGATGACCACCTTCGGCGCCGGCCTCGTGATGGCGTCGCTGTTCGTGGGCGAGTTCGCCAAGACCGGCTGGCTGGCGTACCCGCCGCTGTCGGGCATCCTGTTCAGTCCTGACGTGGGGGTCGATTACTACATCTGGTCCTTGCAGATCGCGGGGGTCGGCACACTGCTCTCGGGCGTGAACCTGCTGGCCACCATCGTGAAGATGCGCGCGCCCGGCATGACCATGATGAAGATGCCCGTCTTCACCTGGACCGCCCTGTGCACCAACGTGCTGATCGTGGCCGCCTTCCCGGTGCTCACGGCCGTGCTGGCCCTGCTGTCGCTCGACCGTTATGTCGGCACCAACTTCTTCACGAACGACATGGGCGGCAACGCCATGATGTACGTGAACCTGATCTGGATCTGGGGCCACCCCGAGGTGTACATCCTGATCCTGCCGGCCTTCGGCATCTTCTCGGAAGTGGTCTCCACCTTCTCGGGCAAGCGCCTGTTCGGCTACGCCTCGATGGTGTACGCCACGGTCGTGATCACGATCCTGTCGTACCTCGTGTGGCTGCACCACTTCTTCACCATGGGCTCCGGCGCCAGCGTGAACTCGTTCTTCGGCATCACGACGATGATCATCTCGATCCCCACGGGCGCGAAGATCTTCAACTGGCTGTTCACCATGTACCGCGGCCGCATCCGTTTCGAGCTGCCCATGATGTGGACCATCGGCTTCATGATCACCTTCGTGATCGGCGGCATGACCGGCGTGCTGCTTGCCGTGCCCCCGGCCGACTTCGTGCTGCACAACAGCCTGTTCCTGATTGCCCACTTCCACAATGTGATCATCGGCGGCGTGCTGTTCGGCATGCTGGCGGGCATCACCTACTGGTTCCCGAAGGCCTTCGGCTACAAGCTCGATCCGTTCTGGGGCAAGTGCTCGTTCTGGTTCTGGATCGTCGGCTTCTGGATGGCCTTCATGCCGCTGTACATCCTGGGCCTGATGGGCGTCACGCGCCGCATGAGCCACTTCCAGGACATGTCGCTGCAGATCTGGTTCCAGGTCGCCGCCTTCGGCGCGGTGCTGATCGCCCTGGGCATCGCCTCGTTCCTGATCCAGCTGGTGGTGAGCTTCATCCGCCGCGACTCGCTGCGCGACACCACGGGCGACCCGTGGAACGGCCGCACGCTGGAGTGGTCGACCTCGTCGCCGCCGCCGGCCTACAACTTCGCGTTCACGCCGCGCGTGCATGACAACGACGCCTGGACCGACATGAAGGCCCGCGGCTACCAGCGTCCGCTGGACGGCTTCAGCCCCGTGCACATGCCCAAGAACACGGCCGCCGGCTTCGTCATCGCGGCGCTGAGCGCGGTGTGCGGCTTCGCCCTGATCTGGCAGATGTGGCTCGTGGCCGGCATCGGCTTCGTGGCCATGATGGTCGCGATCATCGCCCACACCTTCAACTACAAGCGCGACTACTACATCCCCGCGGAAGAAGTCGTTCGCACCGAAGAAGCACGCACGCGCCTCCTGGCCACCGCCCATGTCTGATACCACCGCCCTCCCCTCCCGGAACGCGAACGCACCGGCGTTCGACCTGTTCCACGTCCGCAACGAGGACCACCACCCCGAGAACGGCACGCTGCTGGGCTTCTGGCTCTACCTGATGAGCGACTGCCTCATCTTCGCCTGCCTGTTCGCGGTGTACGGCGTGCTGGGCCGCAGCTACGCGGCCGGCCCCTCGGGCGCCGACCTGTTCGACCTGCCGCTGGTGGCGATGAACACCTCGCTGCTGCTGCTGTCGTCGATCACCTACGGCTTCGCCATGCTCGAGATGCAGCGCAAGCGCATGGGTGGCGTGCTGCTGTGGCTGGGCATCACGGGCCTCCTGGGCCTGGGCTTCATCGGCCTGGAGCTGTACGAGTTCGCGCACCTGCTGCACGAAGGCGCCGGCCCGCAGCGCAGCGCCTTCCTGTCGTCGTTCTTCGCACTGGTTGGCACGCACGGCCTGCACGTGAGCTTCGGCATCATCTGGCTCGTCGTGCTGATGGTCCAGCTGCCCAAGCACGGCTTCACCCCCGCCAACCGCCGCCGCCTGATGTGCCTGTCGATGTTCTGGCACTTCCTGGACGTCGTGTGGATCGGCGTCTTCACCTTTGTCTACCTCATGGGATCGATGGCATGAGCGCCCCCGCACACACCGCCACCGCCGCACACGGCCACGGCGCACACGACAGCCACGGTCACGGCGACCACCACGACGACGGCCCCGTGAGCCACAGCACCTTCAAGGGCTACATGACCGGCTTCGTGCTGGCCGTGATCCTGACCGCGATCCCGTTCTGGCTCGTGATGGGCAAGGTGATCGCCAACCCGAGCACCACCGCCCTCGTCATCCTCGGCTTCGCCGTGGTGCAGATCGTGGTCCACATGGTGTACTTCCTGCACATGGACGCCAAGTCCGAAGGCGGCTGGAACATGCTGGCGCTGATCTTCACGTTGGTGCTCGTGGTCATCACGTTGGCCGGCTCGCTGTGGGTCATGTATCACATGAACACCAACATGATGCCGGCCATGGTCCACGACATGAAGAACATGCCCTGATGGCCCCGGCCGCCCGCCCGCGCTCCGTTGTCACGCGTGCGGCGCTGGCGGTCTGCGCCCTCCTGGCCTTTGCCGGCTTTCTTGCGCTCGGCACCTGGCAGGTCGAGCGCAGGGCCTGGAAGCTCGATCTCATCGCCCGCGTCGACCAGCGCGTGCACGCCCCGGCCACCGACGCGCCGGCGCGACCCGAATGGCCCACGGTCAACGCGGCCAACGACGAATACCGGCACGTGCGCCTTCGCGGCACGTTCCTCCATGACAAGGAAGCGCTGGTGCAGGCCAGCACCCGGCTCGGCGCCGGCTTCTGGGTGCTGACCCCGCTGCGCACCACCGACGGCAGCGTCGTGCTCGTCAACCGCGGCTTCGTGCCGCCTGAAGCGCGTGAACGCGCGGCGCGCACTGCCCCCGAGCCCCAGGGCGACACCACCGTGGCCGGCCTGCTGCGCCTGACCGAACCCAAGGGCGGCTTCCTGCGCACGAACGACCCCGCGGCCGAACGCTGGTTCTCGCGCGACGTGCAGGCCATTGCCGCCGCGCGCGGCCTGGCCGACGTGGCGCCGTACTTCGTCGATGCCGAGGCGGGGCCCGCGCCCGCACAGGCCGCGCCCACGTGGCCGGCGGGCGGCCTGACGGTCATCGCCTTCCCCAACAGCCACCTCGTCTACGCCCTCACCTGGTACGGGCTGGCGCTGATGGTGCTCGGCGCCTACGGGTTCGTGTGGCGCGACGACCGGCGCCGACGGGCATCGCAAGACGGTAGCGGCGAAAATGCACCGCATGCCGACGCCGCACGCCCCGACCCCGCCGATGCCCGCCGCGACTGACAAGCTCGTCGCGGTCGCCGGCGAGCTGCACGCCCCGCGCGCGGGCGTGGCGAGCCTGGACAACGCCATCGGCCACCAGAACATGCAGCAGCTGATCCAGCTGCGCTGGTTCGCCGTGGTCGGGCAGGTGGCCACCATCCTCGTGGTGCACTACGGCTTCGGCATCCGCCTGCCGCTGAACCACATGCTGCAGGTGCTCACCTGCCTGGCGCTGTTCAACATGGTGAGCCTGTTGCGCCTGCGCATCCATGGCCGCGTGACCAACGAAGAGCTGTTCGTCGCGCTGCTGGTCGACGTGGCCACGCTCACGGCCCAGCTGTACCTCAGCGGCGGCGCCACCAACCCCTTCGTCTTTCTGTACCTGCTGCAGGTGATCCTGGGCGCGGTGCTGCTCAAGGCCTGGTCGACCTGGACCATCGTGGTCATCACCGGCCTGTGCTTCGCGGGCCTGGCGCTGTTCTCGCGCCCGCTGCCCTTGCCGCTGGACCACGACCGCGGCCTGTGGAGCCCCTACGTGCAGGGCATGCTGGTGTGCTTCGCGCTCAATGCGGCGCTGCTGGTGGTCTTCATCACCCGCATCAGCCGCAACCTGCGCGTGCGCGACGCGCGGCTGGCCGACCTGCGCCAGCGCGCCTCCGAAGAAGAACACATCGTGCGCATGGGCCTGCTGGCCTCGGGCGCGGCGCACGAGCTGGGCACGCCGCTGGCCACGCTGGCCGTGATCCTGGGCGACTGGCGCCGGCTGCCGCACTTCAGCTCCGACCCCGAGCTGCTGCAGGAAGTGGCCGAGATGGAAGTGCAGATCCAGCGCTGCAAGAGCATCGTGAGCGGCATCCTGCTGTCGGCCGGCGAGACGCGCGGCGAGTCGTCCGAAGAGACCACCGTGCGCACCTTCCTGGACGACCTCGTCGAAGAATGGCGCACCACGCGCCCGGTCGAGGAGTTCGACTACGAGAACCTGTTCGGGCAGGACCTGCCCATGGTGTCCGACTCGGCGATCAAGCAGATGGTGTGCAACGTGCTGGACAACGCGCTCGAGGCCTCGCCGCACTGGCTGCGCCTGGAAGCCACGCACGACGCCGACGCGCTCACCATCACCGTCACCGACGCGGGCCCCGGCTTCATGCCGGCCATCCTCGCGGAGTTCGGCAAGCCCTACCAGTCGAGCAAGGGACGTCCCGGCGGCGGGCTGGGCCTGTTCCTGGTCGTGAACGTGGCGCGCACCCTGGGCGGGCGCGTCGCCGTGCGCAACCGCCCCGAGGGCGGCGCCATCGTGACCATCACGCTGCCGCTGGCGGCGATCGTGCTCGAAGAGGACGACGAAGCAGCCGCCCCCCTCGCGGACAACGCCGCCCCCCAAGCCCCGAGCAGCCCATGACCCACACACCCGACACCGCCGAAGTCCGCCAGCTGCTGATCGTCGAGGACGACGAGGCCTTCGCACGCACGCTCGCGCGTTCCTTCGAGCGGCGCGGCTACGTGGTGCTGCATGCGCGCAACCTCGAGGAGGTGGAAGCGCTGCTCGAGGAAGGCGACGGGCCCTCGCCCGGCTACGCGGTGGTCGACCTGAAGCTCAACGGCGAGGCCTCGGGCCTGGCCTGCGTGCAGATGCTGCACCGGCACGATGCCGAAATGCTGATCGTGGTGCTCACCGGCTTCGCGAGCATCGCCACCGCCGTCGAGGCCATCAAGCTCGGCGCCTGCCACTACCTGGCCAAGCCCTCGAACACCGACGACATCGAGGCCGCCTTCGGCCGCGCCGCCGGCACCACCGAGGTCGAACTGACCAACCGCTCCACCTCGATCAAGACGCTGGAGTGGGAGCGCATCCACGAGATGCTGGCCGAAACCGGCTTCAACATCTCGGAAACCGCGCGCCGGCTCGGCATGCATCGGCGCACATTGGCACGCAAACTCGGCAAACAGCAGGTCAAGTAACATGATCTGCCGGTTTCGCGAATTCTTGCGGAACCAACACCGATCCCGGAGGCTCTGTTCCTGATGACGAATAGCCCGCCGCTGCAGCTGCAGCCCGCCCGTTCCACCGATCTGCAGAAAAAGCAGGCGTCCGCCGCGCGCGACCAGACCGCGATGGAAGAGCTCTTCAACGCCCTGAGCCACGGCCTGGGCCTGCTGCTGGCGATTGCCTCGCTGCCGATCCTGGTCTACAGCGCCGCCCAGAAGGGCCAGGCCGCGGCCGTGGTGGGCGCCTCGCTCTTCGCGGGCACGGCCATCGTGCTGTACCTGATCTCCACGCTGTACCACGCGCTGCCGATCGGCCGCGCCAAGGCCTGGTTCAACCGGCTCGACCACGCGGCCATCTACCTGTTCATTGCGGGCAGCTACATGCCCTTTCTGTTCGGCGTGCTGCGCGGCCCCTGGGGCTGGACGCTGTTCGGCGCCATCACCGCCGCCGCCGTGCTGGGCGTGGGCGCCAAGCTGTTCAACCGCCTGCAACACCCGCTGTGGTCGACCGGCCTGTACGTGGCGATGGGCTGGATGGCGCTGATGGCGGCGGTGCCACTGTACGAGCGCATGTCATCGGCGGGGCTGGCCTGGCTGGTGGCCGGCGGGCTGTTCTACACGGCCGGGGCCGTGGTGTTCCTGTTCGACAACAAGGTGCGCTACGCGCATTCGGTGTGGCACCTCTTCGTGCTGGCCGGCAGCACCTGCCACTTCTTCGCCGTGCTGTGGCACGCGCACGGCTGAGCGCTCTTCTTCAATAGTGGGGAGGGAGTTCGTCGCGCAGGTTGCGCGCGCCCCCGTCCTGCCCTGCGTTCTGGCTTTGCAGCCTGAGTTGCGCGACCTGCAGGATCAGGCTGTCGATCTGTTGCTGTTGCCGATAGATCGTCATGTTCAGCTGCTCGAGCAGGTCTTCGGCATAGCTCGACTTGATCTCGAGATCGTTCAGGCGCTCTGTCACGTCGTTCGGTGAATGTTCCATGCCGCTATTGGACAGGAAGATCCACCGCTTCTTGTTGACAGCGCCCCGCTCAGCGCCGGACCTTCGCCTCGAGCAGGTCGCCCATGCCGATGCGCCGGGCGAAGTCGATGCGCACGCGCTCTGACACCTCGAAGACCTCCGCCGCACCGTCGCCCACGAAGTCGATCAGCGAACGCATCGGCCGCGTGCCCGCCGGCAGGCCCACGATGCGCACGATGTCGTCGGCCACGGCCTGCGGGTCGGCGTGCTCCGGCGTGAGAGCGGACAGGCGCTCGCCGATGCGGTCCATCACGCCGTCGTAGCGGCCGTAGGCGGCGGCAATGGCCGCATCGGAGGGCTTGCCCGCACTCGGAAAGTGATCGGTGCCCCGCGTGAACGCGCCCGGCACGACGATCGAGGTCTCGATGCCGAAGCGCGCGATCTCGTAGGCCAGCGTCACGGCCAGCGAATCCATGGCCGCCTTGGCCGCACCGTACGGGCCCATGAACGGCGGAAAGCCGCCCTTGGTGGTCGTGCTGCTGATCCACAGCATCAGCCCCGACTCCTGCTGGCGCAGGTACGGCAGCACCGCGCGGTTCACGCGCTGGGCACCGAGCACGTTGGTGTCGAACACCTGGGTGATGTCTTCCGGCGTGAAGGCCTCGGTCGGCCCGACCACGAGATGGCCCGCGTTCTGCATCACCACGTCGAGGCGGCCCTGCGCCTGGACGATGGTCGCCGCGGCGGCATCGGCGGAGGCCTGCGACAGCACATCGAGTTCAAGCGGATGCAGCTGAAGCCCCTGGGCCACGGCCAGCGCGCGCAGCTCGGCCGCGCGCGCCTTGTTGCGGCCTGCGATGTCGCGCATGGAGGCATAGACGATGTGGCCCGCTTCGGCGAGCGCCTGTGCGCTGAGCCTGCCGATGCCGGAGCCGGCGCCAGTGACGAGGATGACGGATTGCATGATGGAACGCCTTGGATGAAGGTGAGAGGGAAGAAAGGAAAGACGGGAGCGCCCGGTGGTCAGTGCACGCGACGCTGCAGCAGGTGGGCCACCCAAGCCGCCATCGATCCGAGTGCCGCCGCGCCGGTCAGCGTTGCGAACAGCGACAGCGATAGGGGCTGGTGGACCGCGAAGAACGCGATCAGCCCGAGGAAGTAGCACAGCAGGTTGTTCAGTCGCGGCACGCTGCGCATCGACACCACGAGGAGCGCCACGAACAGCACCACCACCGGCAGCGCCGCGGCGCCCGCGATCGGGGCCAGCGCGGCGATCGCCAGGGCCGCGCCCTTGCCGATCAGCAGGCCCAGGCTCACGCAGACGAGGTTGAACACGCCGTCGCGTGCGGTGGCGCCGCGGGTGTAGAACGCCACCCAGCCGACGAACATCGCCCACACGGGCAGTTCGAGCACGAGCGCCATCGCCGAAGCGGCAGCCGCCACCACCGCAGCGGCGGCCGTGAACGCCGTGTAGGCGAGGCTGAAGAAGCGCGGGGTGGCCGCGCGGGGTGAAGGCGGGTGCATGGTGCGTGCTCCGTGGATGTCGTGGGAAGCCACCGCTCAGGCCACGCCGCCATTGGCCCGCAGCACCTGCCCGTTGACCCATCCCGCGTCCGGCCCCGCCAGGAACGACACCACCGAGGCGATGTCTTCCGGCTGGCCCAGGCGCTGCAGCGGCGGCATCTGGGCGAAGGCCTGGATCTGCTCGTCGGTCTTGCCGTCCAGGAACAGCGAGGTCGCGACCGGCCCCGGCGCCACGGCGTTCACCGTGATGCGTCGGCCGCGCAGCTCCTTGGCGAAGACGTGCGTGAAGGCCTCGACCGCCGCCTTGGTGGCGTTGTAGATCGCGTAGCCCGGCATGTGCAGGGCGAGCGTGGTGCTCGAGAAGTTGACGATGCGCCCGCCCTCGGCGAGGCGGGTCGCGGCCTCGCGCAGGGTGTTGAAGGTGCCGCGCACGTTGATGTCGAAGGTCTGGTCGTACAGCGCGTCGCTGTGCGCGGCCAGCGGCGCGGTCTGGAGCACGCCAGCGTTGTTGACCAGCACGTCGACCGGGCCGAGCTGCGCTTCGACGGTGTCGAACATCGCGCGCACCGCGTCGGCGCTCGCCACGTCGGCCTGCACCGCGAGGGCGCGCGCGCCCGCGGCCTTCAGTTCGGCGACCAGCGCTTCGGCCGGCGCGGCGCCCGCGGCGTAGTTGACGGCAATGGCGAAACCGTCGGCGGCGAGCCGGCGGGCGATGGCGGCGCCGATGCCGCGCGAGGCGCCGGTGACGAGGGCGACGCGGGTGGGCAGCGAAGCAGAAGTGGCGGTGGTGTTCATGGCGCGAATCCTTGGGGTGGTGAGTGGATGAAGCGAATGGTCGGTCATTCCACCCAAAAGATAATCAGCACCCATTCGTCAATAAAATTCCATTTACTTAAACAATAGGCACGAAGGGCAACCCCATGGACCGCTTCCAGGAAATGCAGGCCTTCGTGCGGATCGCCGAGCGCCAGAGCTTCACGCAGGCCTCGGACGACCTGCAGATTCCGCGCGCCACCCTCACCACGCTGATCCAGCGGCTCGAATCGCGCCTGGGCGCCCGGCTGCTCGAGCGCACCACGCGCACCGTGCGCCTCACGCAGGACGGCGAGGCCCACTACCAGCGCTGCGTGCGGCTGCTGGCGGACGTGGAAGAGGCCGAGGGCGCCTTCACCCACGCAGCGCCCCAGGGCCTGTTGCGCGTGAACCTGCAGGGCACGCTGGCGCGGCATTTCGTGGTGCCGGCGCTGCCCGCCTTCCTCGCCCGCCATCCGGGCCTGCAGCTGCACATCGGCGAGGACGACCGGCTGGTCGACCTGGTGCGCGAAGGCGTCGACTGCGTGCTGCGCGCCGGCCCGCTGCAGGACTCGTCGCTGGTCGCGCAGCGCGTGGCGCTGCTGCCGCAGGTGACGGTGGCGAGCCCCGGCTACCTCGCGGCGCACGGCGAGCCCGTCGACCTGGCCGCGCTGGCCTCGCACCGCGCGGTGCACTACGTGTCGAGCAGCACGGGCAAGGCGCTGCCGCTCGAGTTCACGGTCGACGGTCAGGTCCGGCCCGTGCAACTGGCCGCCACCGTGTCAGTCACAGGCGCCGACCTGTACACGGGCGCCGCCGTCATGGGCCTCGGGCTGGTGCAGGTGCCGCGCTACCGCGTGGCGGCCGAGCTGGCGGACGGGCGCCTGCAGGCGGTGCTGCCGGGCTTTGCGCCGCCGCCGATGCCGGTCTCGGTGCTGTATCCGCAGAACCGGCAGCTGTCGTCGCGCGTGCGGGTGTTCACGCAGTGGCTGCGCGGTCTCTTCGCAGAAGACACCGCGCAGGGCTGAGCACCGCGCCCGACATGCTTCAGGAAACCGGGCACTCCAACGTCGCCTCCGGGTGATGTGACGGCGCATCGCCGCGCAGGAATGCAAACACCACCACCGCCGTCAGCACCGTCACCCCAGCCAGCACGCACAACAGCGTCCCGAACGCCGCGCCATACGCGTGCAGCAGCCCCGCGCGATCCATGCCCGGCAACAAAGCCAGCGCCTGCGCCAGGTCACCCGTCGCCACGCGCTGCGCCGCCTGCGACACCGCCACGGACGAAGGCGACGACGACGCCTTCAGCTGCAGCGCGACGAGTGCCGTGAGCCCCGCCCCCACCAGCGCCAGCGCAATGCCCTCCCCCGCGACGCGCACGGTGTTGAAGATGCCCGACGCCATGCCCGCCCGCTCGCGCGGCACCACGCTCACGGCCAGGCCGTCCATCAGCCCCCACGGCAAGCCGATGCCCGCACCGATCAGCAGCAGCGGGCCCACGAGGCCGTGCAAGGGCGTGCCCGGCGCGCAGCGGGCGAGCCACACGAGCCCCGCCGCGCACACCAGCAGCCCCACCGCCGAGATCACGCCCGCAGAGAACCGGTGCGCGAGCCACGCCGCCAGCGTCGGCACCACGAGGATCGGCCCCGACAGCGCGAACATGAAGCCGCCCGCCTCCAGCGCGCTGCGCCCCTCGAGCCCGATGAAGCGGATCGGCAGCAGCACCAGCAGCACGACAAAGCCGTAGGCCGGCGCCGCGGCCAGCAGTTGCACGCCGACGAAGCGCGGAAAGCGGAACAGCGACAGGTCGAGCATCGGATGCGCCACGCGCTGTTCAATGGCGATGAAGGCCGCGCCCATGGCCAGCGCACCGGCCAGCGCCGCGAGCACCCACGGGCTGCCCCAGCCGCTGTCGGGCGCCTGCAGCACGCCCAGCGTGAGCAGGCTCAGCGCGGCCGTGAAGCTCAGCGTGCCCGGCACGTCCAGCCCCATCGCCTGCGGGTTGCGCGACTCGCGCATGCGCGGCGCGGCCAGGCCCAGCGCGACGAGGCTCACGGCACCGGGGCTCAGCATCACGGCGTGCCAGCCGACAGTGTCGGCCAGCCAGCCCGAGAGGATCGATCCGCACGACAGCCCCACGCCGAACGAGGTACCGATGAGGCTGAACGCCCGCAGCCGCGCGGGCCCGTCGAACACCTGCGCCAGCGCCGCCGTGCCCGCCGCGAAGGCCGCCGCCGAGCCCAGCCCTTGCACGGCGCGTGCGAGGTCGAAGGCGACGATGCCCGGCGCCAGCGTCAGCAGCGCGCTGCTCAACGCCACCACCGCCAGGCCCAGCAAAAAGACGCGCTTGCGCCCGTAGGCATCGGCCAGCGCGCCGGCCGCCATCAGCGTGGCGCCGAAGCTCAGCATGAAGGCGTTGGTGACCCAGTTGAGTTGCACCGGCGTGCCGCCCAGCGTGTCGCGGATCGCGGGCAGCACCACGGCCGGGCCGGTGAAGCTCAGCGGCATGCCGAGCGCGGCCAGGCAGACGGCGGCGAGCAGCCAAGCCTTGTTGGAATCGGGGGAAGACATCGGGAGGGCTTTCACGCGGGAGAAGGAAAAGGGAAATGCGTGAAGCGAAGATAAAAAGGATTCAATGAAACGAAAATGGGCCCTCAGCTCCTCACATTGCCAACCAAAGGTTGCCAATCAAGCCCATGGACAGCTTCAGCGGACTCGAATCCTTCGTGCGGGCGGCCGACCTGCAGAGCTTTGCGCGGGCGGGCCGCGACCTGGGCATCTCGGCCTCGGCCGTGGGCAAGAACGTCGCGCGGCTCGAGGCGCAGATGGGCGTGCGCCTGTTCCACCGCACCACGCGGCAGGTGCGGCTCACGGCCGAGGGCGCGATGTTCCACGAGCGCTGCCGCCGCATCCTCGACGAACTCGGCGATGCGCGCGCCATGCTGCAGGACGCCGTCGCCACCCCGCGCGGCCGCCTGCGCGTGAGCCTGCCGACCATCGGCTACCGCTTTCTGCTGCCGATCCTGCCGGCGTTCAAGGCGCGCTTTCCCGAGATCGAACTCGACCTCGACTTCAACGACCGGCTGGTCGACGTGGTGGCCGAGGGTGTCGACGTGGCGATCCGCAGCGGCGAGCTGGTCGATTCGCAGCTCGTGGCGCGCCGGCTCGGCCCGTTCAGCTTCGTGCTCGCGGCCTCGCCGGCGTACCTGGCACAACACGGCGTGCCGCAGGTGCCGGCCGACCTCGCCCGCCACAGCTGCCTGCGCTACAAGCTCGTGACCGGCGGAAAGATCGAGGACTGGGACCTGCCCAGCCTGCCGCCACAGCTGCCGCCGGGCCTGGTCTGCAACAACATGGAAGCCATGCTGGGCGCCGCCGTCGCGGGCCTGGGCATTGCGTACATGCCCGACTTCCTGGCGCGTGATGCACTGCGCCGTGGCGAGCTGCAGCGCGTGCTGGCCGCGCACCTCGTGCGGCAGGGACAGTTCTCGGCGCTGTGGCCGTCGAGCCGGCAGCTGTCGCCGAAGGTGCGGGCGTTTGTCGACTTTGCGAGCGAACACATGTTCACTGCGACTGCCGACGAGGAAGAGAAAGACAACCGCCCGCCGCGCCGCTGAACGGCGGGCGGGGCGGGTGCGTCAGGCCGCGACCGCGAGGGCGGGCGCTTCGACCGGTTGCGGGGCTGGCGCAGCCGCCACGGGGGCCGGCTGCGGTTGCACCGGCGCAGCCGTGCGGCCCCACAGTGCCGCCAGCGCGTCCAGCGGGAACAGCGTGCGCGCATCCTCCGGCGTCGCCGCTCGCACCGTGGTGCCCGTCACGTCGTCGATGTGGGCCGCGCGCACGGCATCGGGCCGGTGCGCCGGCACCATGAACGGCGAGTGCGTGGTGTAGAGGATCTGGTGGCCGAAGTCGTTCTCCAGGTGCGCGAGCAGGTCGGCCTGCGAGCGCGCGTGCAGGTGCAGCCCGGGCTCGTCGAGCAGCAGCACGACCTCACCGGCGGCCACGCCCCGGGTGCCGGCGAAGAACGCGATGTAGAACGAGAAGAACCACTGGAAGCCACGGCTGCGCTCGTCCAGATTCACCTCGACTTCGTAGGCCCCGTTCGGGTCCGACACCAGCGTCTCCAGGTGCTGCCCGTCGAGGTTGAAGCGGATCTTGAGCGGGCGGTCCTTCCACAGCCGGCGGATCTCGGCGGTCACGACGGCACCGGCCCGGTTCACCAACTGATTGCGCGTCGCCAGGTCGTTCTTCGCCAGCAGGTCCTGCAGCTGCTGCGGGTCGAGCCCCGCCACCTGGCACAGCTTCTCGAAATTGCGCTCGCCCGCCGTGCGCTCGCCCCAGCCCTTACGCGTGAGGTACTCGGCGATGTTCTGGCGGCCGGGCAGCGAGGCGTAGTCTTCGACGTAGATGAAGCGCGGCAGTTTCTCCAGCACCCAGGCGCGGGCGCGGGCCAGCGCGGGCTGGTCGTTGTCGATCGTGCGCGCCAGCTCCTCGAGCTCGGTCAGCATCTGCGCCTGCTTGTCGGCGATCTCGGCGCCGGCCGTGGCCAATGCCTGGCGCAGCGCCTGCAGCGCCAGCAGTGCGCCGGCCGACCACTTGACGAAGTCGGGGCTCGGGATCATGGCGGCGTCGAAGGCGTCGGCTTCCTGTTCGAGCGGCGCCTTCAACTCGTCGGCGACCTTTTCGGCCGCGGCCTTCACGGCGGGCACGATCTTGCGCACCTTGGCCTTGATGTCGCTCACGTCGATCGACAGCGGGCCCAGGCCCTCGAAGCCGGTCGTGCGCGTGGCGCCGTAGCCGCGCCCGGCCGTGACCTGACGCACGCCGGCCGCGCGCGGCAGGATGGCGGCGAGCGCCAGCTGTTCGGAGGCATCGAGGTCCCAGCGCGTGTGCACCACCGGGGTGTCGTCGGTGCATTCGTCCAGGCGGCGGTGCCGCGGAAAGTCCTTGATGGGGCTGAGTGCCGTGAGCCCGTCGGTCGGGTTCAGGCTGTGCAACGCGCGCAGCAGGTTCGACTTGCCGCTGTCATTTCGGCCGAGGATCGCTGTGATCTGGGAGGAATCGATGGAGCCGCTGTCGTGGATCGAGCGATAGTTGGTGATCTGGAATGACGCCAAGCGCATGCAGGAATTTCTCTTCTGAATTGAATACGGGGCCGGGGAATGTATTGCATCCCCGGCCCCGTCCTGCCGATCGCGAAAGAAAAAAACTGTACGGGCCTGCGCTGCCCTACTCGGCCGCGCGGCGCAGCGTGTCGACCACCGGCCGGCGCAGCACATCGCGCAGGCCCCACCACCCCGCCGCCAGCGCGAGCACCGCACCGGCCAGCGCGCCGGCCACCGGCACGAGCGGCGACGCGGTCCAGGTGAACTCGAACACGTAGCGCGCCAGCCCCCAACCGATCACCGAGGCCACGATGCTCGCGAGGAAGCCCGCGAGCAGGCCGACGCCGATCAGCTCGGCGCGCTGCACCTGACGCAGCAGGCTGGCGCGGGCGCCCACGGCGCGCATCACGGCGAACTCGCGCGCACGCTCCTCGCGGGTGGCGGTGACGGCGGCGAACAGCACCACGAGCCCGGCCGCCAGCGTGAAGCCGAACAAAAATTCGACCGCGCGCACCACCTGGTCGAGCACGCGCTGCACCTGGTTGATGGTGGCGCTCATGTCGACGTTGGTCACGTTGGGAAAGCTGCGCACCAGCGCGTTGTCGAAGCCGCGCGTCTCGGGCGCGCGGAAGGCGCCCATGTAGGTCACGGGCACGTCGGCCAGCGAGGCCACGGTGTACATCACGAAGAAGTTGGCGTGCAGCGAGCCCCAGTCGACCTTGCGCAGCGAGGTGATGCGCGCGTCGTTCTGCATGCCGCCGATGTCGAAGCGCAGGGTGTCGCCCAGCTTCAGGCCCAGCGTCTCGGCCAGGCCTTCTTCCACGCTCACCTCGTTCTTCGCCTCGGGCGTCCAGGCGCCGGTGGTGACGCTGTTGTGCGCAGGCGCCTCGGTGCTGTTGCTCAGGTTGAACTCGCGGTCCACCAGGCGCTTGGCGCGGTCCTCGGTGTAGTCATCGGGTGTCACGGGCTTGTCGTTGATCGCCACCAGCCGGCCGCGGATCATCGGGTACCAGTCGAACTTGGCGACGCCCGCGTCGCGCAGCGTCTTCTGGAACGCCTCGCTCTGCTCGGGCATCACGTTGATGACGAAGCGGTTGGGCGCGTCGGGCGGCGTGGCCTTGCGCCAGCTCGCCACGAGGTCGGTGCGCAGCAGCACGAGCAGCACCAGCGCCAGCAGGCCCACGGCCAGCGCGCTGACCTGCACCACGGCGTAGGCCGGGCGCGCCGAGATCTGCCGCGTGGCCAGCACCAGCCAGCGCGGCGCGGTGGTCTCGCTGACGCTGCGGCGCAGCACCTTCACGGCGAGCCAGCTCAGCAGCGCGAACACGGCCACGGCACCGGCAAAGCCGCCGACCGCAATGAGGCCCAGCTTGAGGTCGCTGCTGGCCGCCATCAGCAAGGCCGCGAAGCCCGCCACGCCGATGCCGAGCACGGCGAGCGATGCGGGCTTGAGCCCGCCCACGTCGCGGCGGATCACGCGCAGCGGCGGCACGCGCGCCAGCTGCAGCACCGGCGGCAGGCCGAAGGCGAACAGCAGCGTGAGCCCCATGCCCAGGCCGAAGGCCACGGGCCACAGTGTGGCGGCGGGCAAGGCGGTCTCGACCAGCCCGGCCAGCAGCAGCACGAACACGTAGTGCACGGCGAAGCCGATGGCCACGCCGATCGCGCTGGCCACGATGCCGATCACGGCGAACTCGAAGGCGTAGGCCGCGGCGATGGTGCGCTGGCTCTGGCCCAGCACACGCAGCATGGCGCAGTCATCGAGGTGGCTGGCCGCGAAGCCGCGCGCGGCCAGCGCCACGGCCACGGCCGACAGCAGCGCCGCGAGCAGCGCGACCAGGCTCAGGAATTTCTCGGCGCGGTCCAGCGTCTGGCGCATCTCGGGCCGACCGCCTTCGAAGGAGTCGAGCCGCACGCCGCGCAGCTCGCCCTTCTTGATGGTGGCGTCGGCCCATTCGGTGAAACGCTTCACGGCGGCGTCGTCGCCGGCCACGGCGTAGCGGTAGCCCACGCGGCTGGCCGGCTGCACGAGGCCGGTGCGCGCCACGTCGGCCTGGTTGAGCATCACGCGCGGCGAAAAGCTCATGAAGCCCGCGCCCCGGTCGGGCTCCAGCGTGATCACGCGGCCCACGCGCAGGCCGGTGTCGCCCAGCAGCAGCGTGTCGCCGACCTTCAGGCCCAGCGAGTCGAGCAGCGAGGCATCGACCCAGACCTCGCCCGACGCCGGCACGTCGCGCGTCACCGTGCCTGCGCCCTCGGCCGTGGTGGCCGTCTGCAGGTTGCCGCGCAGCGGGTAGCCCGGCGTCACGGCCTTCAGGGCCACGAGCTTGCTGGCGCCGCCCTGGGCGTCTTCCGCTCGCGCCATGGTGGGAAAGCCGAAGGTGCCGGTGCCCGCGAGGCCGAGCGACTTCGCCTGTGCGATGAAGGTCTCGGGCGTCGGGTTGTCGCTCACGATCACCGCGTCGCCGCCCAGCAGCTGGCGCGCGTCGCGCTGCAGCCCGCCCTGCAATCGGTCGGCGAAGAAGCCGACCGCCGTGAGCGCGGCCACGGCCAGCACCACGGCCACGATCAAGAGGCGCAGCTCGCCGGCGCGCAGGTCGCGCCAGAGCGTGCGCCAGCCAAGGCGAAGGGAAGCGTTCATGGCGCGAACGATAGCCGACGCCTACCGGCACCGACGGACTCAAGGGTTATTGGAAAGGGCCGCGAGGTGTTGCCCGCTGCGCGGACCTGTCGCACGATGCGAAAAAACGAAGGAGCGCGTGTCGATGGCGACCCCACCCGCCCGGCGGCGCCCCGGCTCAGGGCAACACGACGAGGCCCGGCGCGCCAGCTTCCACGCGGCCGATGACCGCCGCCTGCCCGAAGCCTTCGTTGCGGAAGATCTCCAGCACCGCCTCGACCGCCTCGGGCGCGCAGCTCACGAGCAGGCCGCCCGAGGTCTGCGGATCGGTCATGAGCGCCTGCGCGGTGGCCGGCAGGCCCTCGTGCAGTTGCACGTCGGCGCCGTAGCCCGCCCAGTTGCGGCCCGACGCGCCGGTGACCAGCCCGCCGCCGGCCATGGCGATCACGTTGTCCAGCAGCGGCACGCGCGACCACTCGACCACCGCCGCGAGCCCCGCGCCGCGCGCGAGTTCGAGCGCATGGCCGGCCAGGCCGAAGCCGGTGACGTCGGTCAGCGCATGCACGCCGTCGAGCGCCGACAGCGCGATGCCGGGCGTGTTGAGCTTGGTCGTGTTCTCGATCAGCTGGCGGTAGCCGGCCTCGGACAGCTGCTGCTTCTTGAGCGCCGCCGACAGCACGCCCACGCCCAGCGGCTTGCCCAGCACCAGCACGTCGCCCGCCTGCGCGTCGGCATTGCGCCGCACGCGCTTGGGGTGCACCAGCCCCATCGCGACCAGCCCGTAGATGGGCTCGACCGAGTCGATGGTGTGGCCGCCCGCAATCGGGATGCCGGCCGCGCGGCACACGTCCTGCCCACCGCGCACGATCTCGGCGATGACTTCCACCGGCAGCTGGTTGATCGGCATGGCGACCAGCGCCAGCGCCATGATCGGGCGCCCGCCCATCGCGTAGACGTCGCTGATCGCGTTGGTCGCGGCGATGCGGCCGAACTCGTAGGGGTCGTCCACGATGGGCATGAAGAAATCGGTGGTGGCGATCAGCGCCTGCTCGTCGTTGAGCCGGTAGACTGCCGCGTCGTCGGCGGTCTCGATGCCGACCATGAGCTCGGGCGGAATCAGCCCGCCCGCATGGTTCTTGAGGATCTGCGACAGCACGCCCGGCGCGATCTTGCAGCCGCAGCCGCCCCCATGCGAGAAGCTGGTGAGCCGCAGCGGCGCCAACGGATTCAGGAGCTTGGAAGGTGCGGCTTCGATCATGGCGGCAGGTCGGTCGAATGGAACAAGCCGCGATTATCGAAGCCTGCACCGCCGTCTGCCCGAGTGCCCCGACACACCCTTTTCTTTTTCCACTGAACGCGTCATCACACCATGCAAACGAAACAAACCGTGTCCCGGCTCGCGCTCGCGCTGGCCCTGTCCCTCACCGCCGTGGGCGTCTTCGCCCAGGGCGTGCTGCGCGTGTCGGCCATTCCCGACGAGGCGCCCACCGAGCTGCAGCGCAAGTTCACGCCGCTGGGCGACTACCTGAAGAAGGAAACCGGCATGGACGTGCAGTTCACGCCCGTGACCGACTACGCCGCCGTGGTCGAGGGCCTGGCCACCAACAAGATCGACCTGGCCTGGCTGGGCGGCTTCACCTTCGTGCAGGCGCGCATCCGCACCAACGGCGGCGCGGTGCCGATCGTGCAGCGCGCGGAAGACGAGGTGTTCACCAGCAAGTTCATCGTGCCGATCGACAGCCCCACCAAGACGCTGGCCGACCTGAAGGGCAAGACCTTCGCCTTCGGTGCGCCCTCGTCCACCTCGGGCAGCCTGATGCCGCGCTACTTCCTGCTGCAGGCCGGCATCAACCCCGAGAAGGACTTCAAGACCGTCGCGTTCTCGGGCGCGCACGACGCCACCGTGGCCTTCGTGGCCGCCTCGCGCGCCGAAGCGGGCGTGCTCAACGCCTCGGTGTGGGACAAGCTGGTCGAGGCCAAGAACCCCAACGCCGCCAAGGTGCGCGTGCTGGCCACCACGCCGACCTACTACGACTACAACTGGACCGTGCGCCCGGGCCTGGACGCCGCCGTGACGAAGAAGCTGACCGACGCCTTCCTCAAACTGGACCCGGCCAACCCCGCGCACAAGGAGATCATGGCGCTGCAGCGCGCGAGCAAGTTCATCCCCACCAAGTCGTCGAACTACGACGGCATCGAGACGGCGGGCAAGTCGGCCGGCCTCATCAAGTGAGCGGACTGCGCGGATGAGTTTTTCGCTCGACAGCGCGGGCGTGGTGCACCCCAACGGCCAGCGCGCGCTGGCCGGGGTGACGCTGGCCGCGCGCGACGGCGAGCGCATCGCCGTCATCGGGCCCTCGGGCGCGGGCAAGACCACGCTGCTGCGCGTGCTCGGCGCGGCGCTGCGGCCCGGCGAAGGCCAGGTGCAGGCGCTGGGCCAGCACCCGTGGCGGCTGCCGGCGCGTGCGCTCAAGCAGCTGCGCGCGCGCATCGGCACCGTGCACCAGGCGCCGCCGATCGCGCCGCGCCTGCGCGTGGTCACGGCCGTGCTCGCGGGCCGGCTCGGCCAGTGGTCGACGGCGCGCGCGCTGGGTTCGCTGTTCTATCCGTCCGACATCGCGGGCGCGCATGCGGCGCTGGCCCGGCTCGCGCTCGAAGACCGGCTGTTCGACCGTTGCGACCGCCTCTCGGGCGGCCAGCTGCAGCGCGTGGGCATCGCGCGCGTGCTGTACCAGCGCCCCGCGCTGCTGCTGGCGGACGAGCCGGTGTCGGCGCTCGACCCCACGCTCGCGCATGCGGCCGTGGGCCAGCTGGTCGCGCAGAGCGAATCGACCGGTGCCACGCTGGTCGCGTCGCTGCATGCGGTCGATCTGGCACTGCGCTGGTTTCCGCGCATCGTGGGCATGCGCGACGGACAGGTCGCCTTCGACCTGCCGGCCGCCGAGGTGACGCCGGCGCTGCTTGAGGCGCTCTATGCGAGCGAAGGCGGCGTGGCGACGCAAGGGCCGGTCGCCCTCACGGCCGGCACGGTCGAGCCGGCCTTCCATCGGCCGGACTGCCCGTGACGGCGACACTCGCCCGCCCCGCCCTGCGCGATCCGCACACGGTCCGCCGGCTGGCCGGCTGGCTCGCCGCGCTGGCCGTCGCCTGGCCGGTGCTCGCGCTCTCCGAATTCAAGCCCTGGGCGCTGTTCGGCAGCGGCAACCTCACGGTCATCGGCGGCTTTCTTGCGGGCTTCTTTCCGCCCGACAGCTCGCCGGCCTTTCTCGCGCTGCTCGCCAAGGCCACGCTAGAGACCCTGGCCATGGCCACGGCCGGCACCGCCATGGCGCTGCTGATCGGCGCGCCGCTGGGCTTCGTGACGACGCGCGCGCTCTCCATCTCTCGCATCGGACCCGGCCCTGGCCGGCTGCAGGCCGGCGTCGTCCGGCAGGCGGCGCGCTGGCTGCTGATGGTGCTGCGCGCCATTCCCGAGATCGTGTGGGCGCTGCTGTTCGTGCGCGCGCTCGGGCTCGGCCCCGCGGCCGGCGTGCTGGCGCTGGCCATCACCTATGGCGGCATGCTGGGCAAGGTCTACGCCGAGATCCTCGAATCGACCGACACGCGCCCCGCGCGCGCCCTGCTCGAAAGCGGCAGCGGCCGGCTCGCGGCGCTGTGCTACGGCCTGCTGCCGCACACGGCGCAGGAGCTGGCCTCGTACACCGTGTACCGCTGGGAATGCGCGGTGCGCGCCTCGGTGGTGATGGGCTTCGTGGGCGCGGGCGGCCTCGGGCAGCTGATGGACCAGTCGATGAAGATGCTCAACGGCGGCGAGGCCAGCAGCATCCTGCTCGTGTTCCTCGCGCTCGTGCTGCTGGCCGACATGCTCAGCAACGCGCTGCGAAAGCTCCTGGCATGACGACGCTGCCGCCACGCCCTCCCCTGTGCCTGCGCTGCTGGCTCGCCGTCGCGTTGATCGCCGCAGCGGTGATCGCGAGCTTCGTCTACCTGGGCATCGACTACGGCGCGCTGGGCTCGGCCGAATCGCTCAGGCTCATGGGCAAGTTCATCGCCGAGTTCTTCCCGCCCGACGTGTCGCCCGAGTTCCTGGCCAAGGTCGGCCACGGCGCGCTGCAGACGCTGGCCGTGTCGGCGCTGGGCACTGTGCTGGCCGCCGTGGCGGGCGCCGTGCTCGCGCTGCCGGCCTCGGGGCGCATCGGCGGGCCGCTGCGCCACGGCGCGCGCTTCGTGCTCAACTTCTTGCGCAGCGTGCCCGAGCTGGTGTGGGCCGCGCTGATGGTTCTGGCCGCTGGCATCGGGCCGTTCGCGGGCGCGCTGGCGCTGTCGCTGCACACGACCGGCGTGCTCGGGCGCCTCTTCGCCGAAGCGCTGGAGAACGCGCCGCGCGAGCCCGAGCAGGCGCTGGCGCTCTCGGGCGCGGGCCCGGTCGCCGCCTTCAGCTACGCCAGCCTGCCGATCGTGCTGCCGCAGTGGGTGGCCTACACGCTCTACCGCTGGGAAATGAACATCCGCATGGCGGCCGTGCTGGGCTTCGTGGGCGGCGGCGGGCTGGGCCAACTGCTGTACTTCCACCTGTCGATCTTCCAGCAGCAGCAGGCGATGACGGTGCTGATCGCGATGTTCGTGCTGGTCACCTTTGTCGACTTCGCGAGTGCTCGCTTGCGAAAAGGCCTAGGTCCCGCCTACGCCTGAGTGGCCGACAATGGCGGCATGAGGTCCCTTCAGCCATGAGTCATCGCCAGCCCGTCCGGGTGGCGGACCGCCACGCCTTCGATTCGATCATCGACGCCCGCTCGCCCGCCGAGTTCGCGCTCGACCACATCCCCGGCGCCATCAACTGCCCCGTGCTCAACGACGAGGAGCGCCACATCGTCGGCACGGTCTACGTGCAGACCGGCGCCTTCGAGGCGCGCCGCATCGGCGGTGCCATGGTCGCGGCCAACATCGCGACGCACCTGCGCGACACGCTGGCCGACCGGCCCGAGAAGTGGAAGCCTCTGGTCTACTGCTGGCGCGGCGGCATGCGCAGCGGCTCGATGGTCACCTGGCTGCGGCTCGTGGGCTGGGACGCGCAGCAGCTCGCAGGCGGCTACAAGAGCTTTCGCCGGCACGTGATCTCGCAGCTCGACGCGCTGACGCCGCAGCTCGACCTGCGCGTGGTGTGCGGCGCCACCGGCAGCGCCAAGACGCGCGTGCTGCACGCGCTGGCCGAACGCGGCGCGCAGGTGCTCGACCTGGAAGCCTTCGCCAACCACAAGGGCTCGCTGCTCGGCGCGCTGCCGGGCGTGCCGCAGCCTTCGCAAAAGCACTTCGAGACGCGCATCGCGACCGTGCTCGAAGCCATCGACCTCTCGCGCCCGCTGTATGTCGAGGGCGAGAGCGTGCGCATCGGGCGGCTGTCACTGCCGCTGTCGCTCGTGGCGCAGATGCGCGCCGCGCCGTGCATCGAGGTGGAGGCCACGCCCGAGGCGCGGCTGGCCTACCTGCTGCGCGACTACGCCTACCTGGGCGACGACCGCGCGGCGCTCGCCGAGAAGATGGGCGTGCTCAAGGAACTGCAGGGCAAGGAAACGGTGACGCGCTGGCAGCAGTGGGCCCACGAGGCCGACCTGCCGCACCTGTTCGCCGAACTCATGTCGTTGCACTACGACCCGCACTACCAGAAGTCGCAGGAAACGCACTTTCGCGCGTGGACGAGGCGCCAGCGCGTGGGGGCGACCGACCTCTCGGATCAGGGCATCGAGGCCGTGGCCGACGCGGTGCTGGCGCTCGGTGACCCAAGCCCGTCGGCATAAAGCACGCCGCGCGGCGCGCGGCACAGCCCCCAGAACCGCAGGCCGCTGAGCTCGGCCATGCGCACGCCCATCGCGGTCGGCGCCGAGATGGTCGCCATCGCCGCGATGCCCAGGCGCGCGCACTTGCGCACCAGCTCGTGGCTGCCGCGGCTGGACATCAGCACGAAGCCTGGCTCCTGCAGTCGATTCGCACGGGCCAGCGCGCCGAGCAGCTTGTCGAGCGCGTTGTGGCGGCCCACGTCTTCCATGACGTCGGTGAGTTCGCCGTCGACCGTGGCCCAGGCCGCCGCATGGATCGCACCGGCCTCGGCATTGAGCACCTGGCGCGGCGGCATGGCGGCGAAGGCGCGCAGCACGGTGGCGAGGTCGATGCGTTCGATCCAGTCGCGCGGCGGCACGCGCTGCGGCGACAGGTCGAGCCCCGCGAAACTTTCGACGCCACACACACCGCAGCCGGTGCGGCCTGCGAGGCTGCGGCGCCGGTCCTTCAGGCGTTCGAAGCTGCGCGTGGACACTTCGAGCTGCACCTCGATGCCGGGCATGCCCTCGGGCAGGCCCGCATCGAGGGCCTCGACCGTTCGCACGTCGATGCCGCGGCAATCGGCGGCGCTGTCGAGGATGCCTTCGCTCAGCGCAAAGCCCAGCGCGAAGGCCTCGAGGTCCTGCGGCGTGGCCATCATCACCGCGTGCGAGACGCCGTTGAACACCAGCGCCACCGGCACCTCGGCGGCCAGCGTGTCGTCGCGCACCACGCCCTCGGGCGCGAGGCCGCGCTCGCCGAAGACGTGCACGGCATGCCGCGCGAGGGGCGGCAGGGCGTCGGGTTCGGGGGTGTCTGTCATGGCCGCGGCCATTGTCCGCTCAGCC
Source organism: Variovorax sp. GW823-FHT02B07 (assembly GCF_058797695.1). Taxonomy (NCBI): domain Bacteria; kingdom Pseudomonadati; phylum Pseudomonadota; class Betaproteobacteria; order Burkholderiales; family Comamonadaceae; genus Variovorax; species Variovorax sp. GW823-FHT02B07. The sequence goes on along the minus strand of NZ_JBXAJX010000001.1, from coordinate 185,165 downwards.
GCGGTTTTCGTCAGCCGGCAGGCTGTCGACCACCGCACGTCCGGCGTCGGTGAGGTGCGCGACCCAGCGATCGTCCAGCTGCACCACGCGCACCCAGCCCGGTCCGCGCACGCCGCCGAGCGCGGCATCGCCCATCAGCGTGAGCTGGCGCATGACCACGCTCGCACCCTGCCCCAGCCGCTTGCCCAGGCGCGGCAGCGACATGCCGCCCTCGCCCGGGGCTTCGGCGAGTGCGCGCAGGATCGCGATGGAAAAGGCGTCGGCGTCGAACCCGGAATCGCTCATGCCGCCACGGCGTCGGCCTCCGCCGCGACCGGCGCCACATGCAGCGACAGCACCACGGGGATCGACTTGGAGGTCGGCGTGCCCGCGTTCTCGGCCACCGACGACAGCGGCACCAGCGGGTTCGTCTCGGGGTAGTAGGCCGCGAGGTTGCCGCGCGGGATGTCGTAGGCCACCAGCTTGAAGCGGTCGGCGCGGCGCTCCTGGCCGTCGCTCCACACGGTCTGGATGTCGACCCAGTCGCCGTCCTTCATGCCGAGCTGGCGGATGTCGTCGGCGTGGATGAACACCACGCGGCGCTGACCGAACACGCCGCGGTAGCGGTCGTCCATGCCGTAGATGGTGGTGTTGTACTGGTCGTGCGAGCGCGTGGTGAGCAGCGTGAACACCAGCGTGTCGCGCTGCGACGCAAAGCGCGCGCGGGCCCGATGCGCGTGCGTGTCCAGCGGCACGGCGTGCGTGAAGAACACGGCCTTCTTCGACACGGTGGCCCACACGCGCTCGCTCGCCGTGTTGCGCAGGCGGAAGCCGCCGGGGTGCGCCACGCGCGCGTTGAAGTCCTTGAAGTCGTCGAACACGGCTTCGATCTTGTCGCGGATGCGGGCGTAGTCTTCCACCAGCCAGAGCCACGGCGTCCTGCTGCGCGCGCCGATGGTGGCTGCAGCAAGGCGCGCCACGATGGCCGGCTCGGACAGCAGGTGCTCCGACGCGGGCGGGTTGATGCCCATCGAGATGTGGACCATGCTCATCGAGTCTTCCACCGTCACGCCCTGCGGGCCGTTGGCCTGCATGTCGATCTCGGTGCGGCCCAGGCACGGCAGGATGAGCGCCTCGCGCCCGTGGATGATGTGGCTGCGGTTGAGCTTGGTGGTCACGTGCACCGTGAGGTCGCACTGCTGCAGCGCCTTCCAGGTCTGGTAGGTGTCGGGCGTGGCGGCCGCGAAGTTGCCGCCCAGCGCGAAGAACACCTTGCCCTTGCCGTCGAGCATGAGCTGGATCGCCTCGACCGTGTCCACGCCGTTCTGGCGCGGCGGCTCGAAGCCGAACACCTGCTGCAGCCGGTCGAGCAGCGCGGCCGGCGGCTTCTCCCAGATGCCCATGGTGCGGTCGCCCTGCACGTTGCTGTGGCCGCGCACCGGGCAGGCGCCCGCGCCTTCGCGGCCCATCTGGCCGCACAGCATGAGCCAGTTGCCGATCATCTGGATCGTGGCCACCGAATGCTGGTGCTGCGTGATGCCCATGCCCCAGCAGGCGATGACGCGCTTCGCGCCCAGGTACACGTCGGCCGCCGCGCGGATCTGCGCTTCGCTCAGGCCCGACTCCTGCACCAGCAGCGGCCACGATTCGGCGCGCAGGTCGTCGGCCAGCGCCTCGAAACCCTGGGTGTGCTCGGCGATGAACGCGTGGTCGAGCACCGAGGGCTCGCCGCGCGCCGCCGCCGCGTCTTCGCGCTCGATGACGTGCTTCATCATCCCCTTCACCGCCGCGAAGTCGCCGCCCACGCGCAACTGGAAGTAGTGCGTGCTGATCGGCGTGGAGCCCAGCGTGGCCATCTCCAGCTTGTCCTGCGGGTCGGCAAAGCGCTCCAGCCCGCGCTCGCGCAGCGGGTTGAAGCTCACGATGCGCGCGCCGCGCTTGGAGGCCGCACGCAGCTCGCCGAGCATGCGCGGGTGGTTGGTGCCCGGGTTCTGGCCGAAGATGAAGATCGCGTCGGCCTTCTCGAAGTCTTCCAGCGTGACCGTGCCCTTGCCCACGCCCAGCTGCGGGCGCATGCCGCTGCCGCTGGGCTCGTGGCACATGTTCGAGCAGTCGGGAAAGTTGTTGGTGCCGTACTCGCGCACGAACAGCTGGTACAGGAAGGCTGCCTCGTTGCTCGCGCGGCCCGAGGTGTAGAAGATGGCCTGGTTCGGGTCGGGCAGCGCGTTCAGGTGCTGCGCAATGCGCGCGAAGGCGTCGTCCCAGTCGATGGGCACGTACCTGTCGCTGGCCGCGTCGTAGGCCATGGGGTGCGTGAGGCGGCCCTGGTCTTCGAGCCAGAAATCGCTCTGCTGCGCCAGCTCGGCCACGGTGTGCTTCGCGAACAGCTCCGGGCCTGCGCGCCGCGCGGTGGCCTCGGCGGCCACGGCCTTCACGCCGTTCTCGCAGAACTCGAAGGTCGAGGCATGGTTGCGGTCGGGCCAGGCGCAGCCGGGGCAGTCGAAGCCGTCGGGCTGATTGGCCGAGAGCAGCGTCTTCGCGCCCTTGACCGGAATGTCCTGCCGCAGCAGCGCATTCGTCACGCTGCGCAACGCGCCCCAGCCACCGGCGGGGCCCTTGTAAAACTCGATCTTCTGCTCGCTCATGGCGGCAGTGTTGGCCTGCGGGGGCGTGGCGTCAAATTGAATCGCGACATGCGGCGATTCAAAATGGAAATGACGGGCTCAGCGATGCGTCGGCTTCTGTCGCTTCGCCGCCAGATCGAGCTTCGCCGTGAGGCGTCGCATCAGCTCGTTCGCGTCGACGTACCCACCGCTGCGACGAGCTTCAGCCAAGGACGCCAGGCCTCGCACCAGAAATGCAGGTTTCGAACGCGCGGAAGAGACGTTGACTGATTTCATCGCCCGACTGTAGCGTCGATGCCGTGCACAGCCATCAGCCGCGCGCGCCACCCATCAGCAAGCCCCGCAGCTTGCTGCGCAGCGGCGTCTCCTCCACCTCCTGCACCCCGGCAATCTCCCGCAGCGCGAAGTCGCGGCTGTCGGCGTTGTGCAGGTCGATCTCGCGCACCACCTGCCCGTCCTTGTAGACAAAGGCCACGTCGGCCAGCGCCAGCACGTCCTCGATGTCGTGCGTGATCATCAAAACCGGGATGCCCCATTGCTTGCGCACCTGCGCGAGCTCGTTGCGCAGCTCGGCGCGCAGCATGGGGTTGAGCGCGGCAAAGGGTTCGTCGAGCAGCAGCACCTGCGGCTCACAGGCCAGCGCGCGCGCCAGGGCCACGCGCTGCTGCTGGCCGCCCGAGAGCTTCTGCGGCCGGCTGTCGGCCAGCGCGGCGAGGCCGAAGCTGGCCAGCAGCGCCTGCACGCGCTCGGCATCGCGCGCCGGCAGCGTGCGGCGGTGCCACGCGGTAAGCCCGAAGGCCACGTTCTCGCGCACCGTGAGGTGCGGGAACAGCGCGTAGTTCTGGAACAGGTAGCCGATGCGGCGCGCCGGCGCGGGCACGTCGATGCGCTGCGCGGCGTCGTACAGCGTGCGGCCGTCGAGCCGCACATGGCCCGCCGACGGATGCAGCAGGCCGGCGATGGCCTGCAGGGTGAGCGACTTGCCGGCCCCCGAAGGGCCGTAGAGCGCGGCGAAGGGAACGTCGGTCTGGAAGCGCACGGCGAGGTCGAAGCGCCGGGCCCCGTCCTTCACCGTGAGCTGCAGATCGACATCGATCATGGCTTGCCGAAACCGTAGCGCGTGAGCACTTCCTGGGCCGCGGGCGTCGACAGGAAGGCGATGAAGTCGCCGGCCAGCGCCTTCTGCTTGCTCTCGGCCACCACGGCGATAGGGTACGTCACGGGCGTGTGGCCGGTGGGCGTGAAGGCGACCTTGACCTTGTCGCCGGCCACGGCCGCGTCGGTGCGGTACACGAAGCCAGCCTCGACCTCGCCGCGGCTCACGTAGTCGAGCACCTGGCGCACGCTGTCGGCCTGCACGAACTTGGGTTCGAGCACGGTCCAGAGCTTGGCGTTGTCCAGCACCTGCTTGGTGTAGCGGCCGACCGGAACGGTGGCGGTCTTGCCGACGGCGATCTTCTTCACGTTCGCACCGCTCAGGTCCTGCAGCGACTTCAGGCCGACGGCGCCCTGCGCGGGCTCGACCAGCACGAGGCTGTTGGTGACGAAGTCCTTGCGGGTGGCGGTGTCGATGAGCTTCTGGTCGTTGCCGCGGTTCATGGTTTCCTGGTCGGCGCTGGCGAACACGTCGACCGGCGCGCCCTGCCCGATCTGCTGCAGCAGCACGCCCGAGGCGGCGAAGTTGAAGCGCACGGTGCTGCCCGCCTTGGCGGCTTCGAACTTGGGACCGATTTCCTTGAACGCGTCGGTCAGGCTCGCGGCGGCAGACACGGTGATCTGCTGCGCGGCGACCGCAAGCGGCAGGGCCAGGGCAAGCACGACGGACAAAAGACGCAACGGACGCATGGGCACAGTCTCCTGGAAAAAGGGGGGGTCAACGAAGCGAGAAAAAGCGGTTCGACACGACCAGCACGGCAATCGACAGCACCGACGTGACGACCACCAGCAGCAGCGCCAGGTCGTCGTGGCCGGCCTGCACGGCGTCGTAGATGGCCATCGACAGGGTCTGGGTCTGCTTGGGAATGGAGCCGGCCACCATCAGCGAGGCGCCGAACTCGCCCATGGCGCGCGCGAACGCGAGCAACGTGCCGGCCAGGATGCCGGGCCAGGCCAGCGGCAGCGTGACGCGCAGGAACACCGAGAACGGCGACTGGCGCAGGGTGCTGGCGGCGGCTTCGAGTGAGCGGTCGACGTTCGAGAACGCCGCGCTGGCCGACTTGAGCACCAGCGGCAGCGCCACCACGGCGGACGCCACCACGGCGCCGTGCCAGCTGAAGATGATGGTGTAGTCGAAGTGCTCGCGCAGCCAGGCGCCGAGCGGGCTGCGGCGCCCCGCCGCCACCAGGATGGCGTAGCCGATCACCGTGGGCGGCAGCACCAGCGGCAGCATGAACACGGCCTCGAGCACGCCCGAGCCGACGAACTGCTTGCGCGCGAACACCCAGCCCAGCGCCACGCCCGCGACCAGCGCCAGCAAGGTCGCGACCGCCGCGACCTGCAGCGACAGGACCAGCGGCGACCAGTCGGTGGTGGCGATGAGCGAAGAGGTGGTCGTCGTGTTCATTGAGATACGGCGCAATTGTTACATGAGCGGCCTTCTGGTTCCCACGAGGATGCACGGATGCGCCGGTCTTCATATACTGGCGAATACAGCGTTGGAGACTTTGTCCATCCGCCCCATGCGCCTTTCCCCTCATGACACCGTTGTCCGCTCGACCTCCGGCAGGCCCGAGCTTCGCCATGTGACGCAGGTGCACGAATGGCGCATCGAGCGCACGCTGGACGCCGGCGGCTTCGTGCTGTCGATCATCGCGCCGGGCGGCGAGAGCCAGTCGTTCCTGGTGGCGCCGGGCGACGCGCAGGACATCGGCGAGGTGCTGCGCCGCAGCGCCGCGTGGACCGACCGGCGCGGGCCATGACAACGATGTGGCGCCACATGACGGGTGCGGAACGCATCCTCGAAGTCCTGCTGACGCGGCGCTCGGTGTCGCCGCGGCGGCTGCAATCGCCCGGCCCGAACCCCGACGAACTCGACGCCATCATTCAGGCTGGCCTGCGCGCGCCCGACCACGGCGGGCTGCATCCGTGGCGCGTGATCGAGTTTCGCCCGCAGAACCGCGAGGCACTGGCCTGGTGCTTCGAACAGGAAAAGCTGCGCCGCGATCCGCTCGCCAGCCCCATCGACCTGCGGCGCGCCCGCGAGCACGCCACGCGCCCGCCGCTGCTGCTGGGCTTCGTGGTGTCGCCGCGCGAGCGCAGCAAGATCCCGGCGCGCGAGCAGTGGCTGGGCGCCGGCGCGGCGCTGGGCAACCTGCTGGCCGCCGCGCACCAGTTGGGCTACGGCGCCATCGTGCTCAGCGGCGAGCGCTGCTTCGACGAGACGCTAGTGCGCCAGGTCGGCGTGCAGCCGGGCGAGTACCTGGCGGGCTTCATCAGCATGGGCACGATCCGCGAGGCGCCGCCGCAGGCGCGCGAGACGCTGTCGCAGGACGTGTGGTCGTGCTGGCAGGGCGACCTGCTGCCGGGCGCGGCCGGCGAGGCGTCAGGCGACGGCGATCAGTCCATCCGGCCGTCGGAGCGCGTGCGCGGCAGCTGATCGAGCCGCGCTCCGAACCAGCCCACGCGCTCGGTCTCGCGCACGTCGAAGCGCGGCACGTAGGGCTTGATGTCGAGCACGGGCGTGCCGTCGATCATGTCGTTGCCGCTGAAGTGCAGCGTCGTGCCGTCCACCGCCGTGAGCCGCACGATCGACAGGCCCAGCCGGTTGGGCCGCGCGGGCGCGCGCGTGGCGAACACGCCGTGCGTGGCGTCGTCGAGAAAGGGCACCACCTCGAGCCGCTCGTGCGCGCAGCGGTGCAGGTGCGTCACGAGGATCAGGTAGTCGAAGCCTTCGATGTCGCGCAGCCCCGGCGCGAACTCGGCGAACACCTCCAGGCGCCCCACTTCGTCGGGTGCGCCGGCCGTCTGGATGGGCATGCCCGAGGTCTCGGTGAAGCGGCTGCGCACGATGCCGACCGGGCGGCTGACGACAGGGTCGATGTCGGCGGCGTTCACGGCGCCAGCAGCCGCGTGAGCGCGCGAACGTCGGCCGCCGTCGCCAGGCGCGCGGCATTCTCGATGGCGCGGTAGCGCTTCACGATGTCTTCGCCCACGGGCGTGAGCGCCGTGCCGCCGCCGCGCGAGCCGCCGGCGGCGGTGTTCACGGCCGGCGAGGCCAGCGTCTGGTTCATCTCGTCGATCAGCATCCACGCGCGGCGGTACGACATGCCGAGCAGGCGGGCCGCCGCCGAGATCGAGCCGGTCTCGGCCACGGCTTCGAGCACGGCGATCTTGCCGGGGCCGATGGCGATGGTGTCGTCCCGGTAGATGCGCAGGCGGAACTGGGCTTTGGATTTCATGGTGGCGCGAAGGGTAAACCATCCGGGTGCCGTCGGCACCCGTGGGCCGGGGCTACGCGGCGTCGAGCGCGCCGCTGTGCTGGCGCGCCTGCGCCTGCCACTCGGGCGTCTGCAAGAAGGCCAGCGCCGCATCGAGCGCCCGCGCCGGCCGCACGCCCTCCTGCGTCATGAAGCCGATGGGCGTGCGCACCTCGGGCGCCACCAGCGGCAGCGCCTCCAGTTCGCGGTGGCTGCGCACGGCCGCCACCATGGCGCCGGGCAGCACGCTGCTGACGGTGCCCGCGCTCACGGCCAGCGCGAGCGTGAGCACCGAGTTGGTCTCGATGGCCGGGGCCACCGCGGCCACGCCGGCCTCGCGCAGGGCCTGGTCGATGATGGCGCGGTTGTGCATGTCGGGCGTGAGCAGGCACAGCGGCAGCGTGCCGGCTTCGGCCCATGTGATGGGGCGGCCGATGCGCAGCCGGTCGGCGGAGGGCTTCTTGGCGCGCCGCAGCAGGAAGTAGTGTTCGATGCTCTGCGGCCAGGCCTTGAGCTTGACGCCCGGCAGGTGCATGCGCTCGGTGTAGCCCAGCGCGAGGTCGACCGAGAGGTTTTCCAGGCCCGTCTCCAGCTCCTGCGAGCTCATGGAGAGCACGGCCGGCACGATGCCCGGATGGCGCTGCTGCAGCATCGCGGCAAAGCGCGACAGCATCGGGATCGCGGTGGGCACGGCGGCCATGCGCAGCCGTCCGCGCGGGTCGCCGGCCTCGCTGCGCAGCTCCTGCAGCAGCACCTCGTTGTCGCGCAGCATGCGCTGCGCCGTGGCCAGCACGCGCTCGCCTTCGTGCGTGAGACCCACGTACACACGGGAGCGCTTGACGATGACGACGCCGAACTCGCCTTCCAGCGCGCGCAGCGCGTTGGACAAGGCCGGCTGCGTGATGTGGCAGGCCTGCGCGGCGCGGCCGAAATGCTTGTGCTCGCTGAGTGCGACGAGGTAGCGCATCGAGGCGAGCAGGTTCATTGCGTGCGTCCTTCTTCTTGGGGGCTCTCGTTCGGGGCGCCTGCGCAGGCCCTCGCCCTGCCCCGCCGCGGCCTCAGGTGTTCTTGCTGATCGAGATCGTCGGGAACTTCGCGGAAAAGTCCTTCGCCTTCTCCGCGATCCCCACCGCCACGCTGCGCGCCACGGCCTTGTAGAGCCCGGCCACCTCGCCGTCGGGGTCGGACACCACCGTGGGCGCCCCGCTGTCCGCCTGCAGGCGGATGTTGATGTCCAGCGGCAGCGCGCCCAGGTAGGCCATCTGGTACTCGGCCGCCATCTTCTTGCCGCCGTCGGCGCCGAAGATGTGCTCGGCATGGCCGCAGTTGGAGCAGATGTGCACCGCCATGTTCTCCACGATGCCCAGGATCGGCACGCCGACCTTCTCGAACATCTGGATGCCCTTGCGCGCGTCGAGCAGCGCAATGTCCTGCGGCGTGGTGACGATCACCGCGCCCGTCATCGGCACGCGCTGGCTCAGCGTGAGCTGGATGTCGCCGGTGCCCGGCGGCATGTCGACGATCAGGTAGTCGAGGTCTTTCCAGTTGGTCTGGCGCAGCAGCTGCTCGAGCGCCTGCGTGGCCATGGGGCCGCGCCAGATCATGGCCTGGTCGGCGTCGACCAGGAAGCCGATCGACATCACCTGCACGCCATGGCGCTCCTTGGGCTCCATGTTCTTGCCGTCGATGCTCTCGGGGCGCCCGTCCAGGCCCATCATCATGGGCTGGCTCGGGCCGTAGATGTCGGCGTCGAGCAGGCCCACGCTGGCACCCTCGGCGGCCAGCGCCAGCGCCAGGTTGGCGGCCGTGGTGCTCTTGCCCACGCCGCCCTTGCCCGAGGCCACGGCCACGATGTTGCGCACGTTGGGCATCAGCTGCACGCCGCGCTGCACCGCATGGCTGATGACCTTGGTGACGATGTTGACCGACACGTTCTCCACGCCCGGCACGGCCTTGGCCGCGGCCACCAGCGACTTGCGGATGGCCGCGTGCTGGCTCTTGGCGGGGTAGCCGAGTTCGAGGTCGAACGAGACATCGCCCTCGGCGATCTGCAGGTTTTTGAGCGAGCGGGTCGCTGCGAATTCTTTGCCGGTGTTAGGGTCCGTGACGCTCTTGAGTGCGTCCATGAGCCCGTCGGGGGTGAGTGCCATTGATCAAACTCCTGAATGGCGGGTAGTCTATTCCGCCCGCCAAGCCCGTACCGGGACGCGCTCATTTCCCGTCCGAAAAACGCCGAAGAAGAAAAGACACCGACGCAATGCCCGAGACAAGCCCCGCCACCGGCCTGCTGCTGACAGGCGGCGGCGCCCGCGCCGCCTACCAGGTCGGCGTGCTCGAAGCCATCGCCGAGATCCGGCGCGACGCCCTGGCGGCGGGTGCGGTCATCGGCACCGGCAACCCGTTCCAGATCATCACCGGCACCTCGGCCGGCGCCATCAACGCCGCGGCGCTGGCCTGCGGCGCCGACGACTTCGACCGCGTGGTCGCGCACATCGCGCAGGTGTGGGGCGAGTTCCGTGCCGAGCAGATCTACCGCGCCGACTCGCTCTCGGTGCTCGGCAGCGGTGCGCGCTGGCGCATGCTGCTCGGGCTGGGGCGCTTCGCGGCCAACTGGATGCGCATCAAGCCGAAGTCGCTGCTCGACAACTCCCCGCTGGCCCGCCTGCTACAACGCCTGGTGCCGCTGGACCGCCTGCCGCAGCTCATGCAGCAGGGCCACGTGCAGGCGCTGGCGGTCACGGCCTCGAGCTACAGCTCGGGCGAGCACGTGACCTTCTTCGAGGCGGCCGTGCCGATGGAACCCTGGGTGCGCTCGCAGCGCCTGTCGGTGCGCGACCGCATCACGCACGCGCACCTGATGGCCTCGTCGGCCATTCCCTTCGTGTTCCCGGCCACCGCGCTGCCGATGCCGCCGGGCCACACCGAGTACTTCGGCGACGGCTCGATGCGCCAGTCGGCGCCCATCGCGGCGGCGATCCATCTGGGTGCGCAGCGCATCGTGGTGATCGGCGCGGGCCGCATGCACGAGCCGCGCGACGAGGACGCGCCCAACACCCACAGCGGCTATCCGACCATGGCGCAGATCGCCGGCCATGCGCTGTCGAGCATCTTTCTGGATGCGCTGGCGGTCGACATCGAGCGCCTGCGCCGCATCAACCACACGCTGGGCCTGATCCCCGAAGAGGCGCGCGCCGCGAGCACGCTGCGCCCGCTCGACCTGCTGGTGATCTCGCCGTCGGAGCGCATCGACATGATCGCGGCGCGCCACGTCGACGCGCTGCCGGGCGCCGTACGGCACCTGCTGGGCGGCTCGAAGGTCGCGGCCGACGTGAAGGGCGGCGCGCTCGCCAGCTACCTGCTGTTCGAGTCGGCCTACACGCGCGAGCTCATGGCGCTGGGGCGCGCGGACGCGATGCGCCAGCGCGACGAGGTGCTGCGGTTCTTCGGGTGGGTGCCGACGTGACGGCGCACGCGGCCGGCTGAGTTCGCGCCGCTCAGTCCGCCTCGTCCAGCAGCCCCAGCACCACGTCCAGCAGCACGTTCGCGCCCTGCGCCAGGTCGGCGCTCGCCGTGTGCTCCTTCGGGTTGTGGCTGATGCCGCGCACGCTCGGCACGAAGACCATGGCGGCGGGCGCGATGCGCGCCATCATCTGCGCGTCGTGGCCCGCGCCCGAGGTCATGCGGCGGTGGCTCAGGCCGCGGGCGTGCGCGCTGGCCTCGACGAGGCGCACCAGCCGTTCATCGAACTGCACCGGTTCGAAGCGCGCCAGCGTGCGGGCTTCGATGGTCACGCCTTCGGTTGTTTCGAGCTGCCGCAGGTAGTCGGCCAACTCGCCTTCGGCGTCCTTCAGCGTCGCCTCGTCGGTGTGGCGCAGGTCGACCGTGAGCGTGGCGCGCGCCGCGATCACGTTGATGAGGTTGGGATGCAGGTCGATCGCACCGACGGTCGCGACCTGGCTGCCGCCGTAGCGGCGTGCCAGCTCGCGCACGAACACCGCGATAGCCGCGGCGCAGTAGCCGGCGTCGTGGCGCAGTTGCATGGGCGTCGTGCCCGCATGGTTCGACTGGCCGGTGACGACGATCTCCTGCCACGAGATGCCCTGCAGGTCGGCCACCGCGCCGATGGTCACACCCTCGGCCTCCAGCACCGGCCCCTGCTCGATGTGCAGTTCGACGAACGCGTGCGGCACCAGCGCGCCGCAGGCCATGTCGCCCGCGTAGCCGATGCGCGCGAGTTCGTCGCCCAGCCGCGCGCCGTCGGTGGCGACGGTGTCGAGCGCCGCATCGAGCGCCAGGCCGCCCGCGTGCGCCAGCGAGCCCATCATGTCGGGCATGAAACGCACGCCCTCCTCGTTGGTGAACGCGGCGACCACGAAGGGGCGCAGCGTCTGGCGCTGGCGTTCGTTGAGCCAACGCACCACCTCCAGGCCCGCCAGCACGCCGTAGTTGCCGTCGTAGCGACCGCCCGTGGCGACGGTGTCGATGTGGGAGCCGGTCATCACGGGCTTCGCATCGGGCAGCTGGCCGGGGCGGATGCCGAAGATGCTGCCGATGCGGTCGATGCGCACGGTGAGGCCCAGGTCGCGCATCCATTGCACGAGCCGGTCGCGGCCCGCGCGGTCGGCGTCGGTGAGCGCGATGCGGCAGACGCCGCCTTGCGCGGTCGCGCCGATGGCAGCGTGGTCGTCGATGCGCGCCATCAGCGCCGCTTCGGCGATGCCTTCGCGTTGCAGCCATTGCGCCTGCGCCGCCACGACTTCTTCGCCTGTGCGGCCGGTCAGCGCGCGGTACACGCCGGGCGCGGTCGCGCCTTCGGTGCTGAACAGCAGCACGCGCGAGCTGGCGTCGAGGCCGGCGGCGCGCGCCAGTTCGGGATCGGCCGCGAGCACCTGCAGCGCGGCCAGGCCGGCCGCGCCGGATTCGCCGACCAGCACCGGCACGTCGCCCGCCTCGCCGGTGGCGAAGGTGCGCATGGCGTGCTCGGCGTCGGCATCGGTGACGGTCATGAAGAGGTCGACCGAGGGTTGCAGGAAGCGCCACGCGAGCGGCGAGGTTTCGCCGCAGGCCAGCCCCGCCATCACCGAATCGACGCTGCCGGTGGCGCGGTCGGGCCGGCCACTGCGTGCGCTCTGCAGCAGGCAGTCGGCCTGCTCGGGCTCGACGACGATCAGCGTCGGCCGCGCGGCGCCGTAGCGTTCCCAGAAATGGCTCGCCACGCCGGCCGCGAGCCCGCCGACGCCGCCCTGCACGATGACGTGGGTGAAGGGGCACGGCGCGCCGGGCGCGGTGTTCTCGAGCAGCTCGTCGACGAGGATGCCGTAGCCCTGCATCACGTCGCGCGGAATCTCTTCGTAGCCTTCGTAGGAGGTGTCGGAGACGACCTCCCAGCCGTTCGCCTGGGCCAGGCGCGCGGCCTCTTCGACCGAAGCATCGTAGTTGCCGGTGATGCGCACGATCTCGGCGCCGAGCGCGGCGATGGGCGCCTCGCGCTCCTCGCTGACCTGCGCGTGCAGCACGATCACGCAGCGGCAGCCCATGCTCTGCGCGGCCGCGGCCAGTGCGCGTCCATGGTTGCCGTCGGTCGCGCTGATGACGACGAAGTCGCGCAGCGCCTCGGCGTGCCGGCCCGCGAACAGGGCGGCGGGCGTCCAACCCCGTTCGGGCCAGCGGCGCAGCACCAGGCGCAGCAAGGCCACGGGCGCGCCGAGCACCTTGAAGCTGCCGAGCGCGGAGCGGCGCGATTCGTCCTTCACGACCACCTGCGCGATGCCCAGTTGTGCGGCGAGCCGGGGCAGCGCCCATGCCGGCGTCGGCTGCGGCGAGAGCCGGTCCCAGGTGGACAGCCACTGGCGGCTCTCGCGGCCGCGTGCGATGTTCATGACGGCCTGCAGGGCCGCGTCGTAGCCGCGCCGTTGCGCGTGAGGGTTGGCGAAGAGCATGGGAAGAAAAACGGAAAGGAAGAATGGATCAGGCGGCGGCGCGCACGGGAAGCCGCTGGCGCACGATCTGCGCGAAGTAGCGCGCGCCCGTGGTCAGCACCGCGTCGTTGAAGTCGTAGCGGCCGTTGTGCAGCGGCGTGCCGCCGGGCTCGCCCTCGGCGCCGTTGCCCAGGAAGACGAAAGCGCCCGGCACGGCGCGCAGGAAGGCACCGAAGTCTTCCGAGATCATCATCGGCGCGACGTTCGCATCGACCTTCTCGGCGCCCACTACCGCCGTGGCGGCGGCCACCGCGGTCGGCACGCATTCGGCCCAGTTCACGGTGGGCGCGAACTCGTGCGTGTAGCTGAACGTGCACTCCGCGCCGTGCATGCGGCAGATGCCTTCGCTGATCTCGCGCATGCGCGCCTCGAGCATGCGCTGCACGGCCGGGTCGTAGCTGCGCGTGTCGCCCTTGATGACCACGTTCGACGGAATCGCGTTGCGGATGCCGTCGGTGATGAACTCGGTGCACGACACCACGGCCTGCGCGCCGGGGTCGAGCGTGCGCGAGACGATGGTCTGCAGCGCCAGCACGACCTGCGCGCCGATCACGATCGGGTCGATGCCCATGTGCGGCCGTGCGGCGTGCGTGCCCCGGCCGTGGATGTGGATGACGAAGTTGTCCTCGCTCGCCATCAGGCCGCCCGTGCGCGTGGCGAAGGTGCCGGCGGGCAGGCCGGGCATGTTGTGCAGGCCGTAGATCTCGTCGACCGGGAAGCGTTCGAACAGGCCGTCGTCCATCATGGCCCGGGCGCCGCGGCCATGCTCTTCGGCGGGCTGGAAGATGAAGCGCACGGTGCCGTCGAAATCGCGCCGCTCGCGCAGCAGCTGCGCGGCGCCAAGCACCATCGCCATGTGGCCGTCGTGGCCGCAGGCGTGCATGCGCCCGGGCGTGCCGGAAGCGTACGGCCGCTCGGTCGCCAGTTCGGTGATGGCGAGCGCGTCCATCTCGGCGCGCAGGCCGATCACGCCCGGCCCGCTGCCCACCGTGAGGCTGGCGACCAGCCCGGTGCCGCCGATGCCGGTGTGCACCTCGAGCCCCAGCGCCCGCAGCGCGTTGGCAATGAAGGCCGAGGTCTTCGCCTCCTCGAAGCCGGTCTCGGGCATCGCATGCAACTGGTGCCGCCAGCCGGCCAGCTGGTCGCGCAGGGGTGCGTCTGGAAACTTCATGGCGAGATGCTATTGACAACGCAGCGGGACAGGTGCGCAAAATGAGCCGCCATCACGCAACGTTTTTGCGCGAAGCCCGCCCTTTCTCATGACACCCCTCGACGCCCTCGACCTGCACCTGCTCGAACTGATCCAGGCCGACAGCCGCCTCTCGCAGGGCGAGCTGGGCGAGCGCATCCACCTGTCGACGGCGGCGGTGAACCGCCGGCTCAAGCGCCTGCGCGACGAGGGCGTGATCCAGCGCCACGGCGCCGTGCTGTCGCCCGCCGCGCTCGGGCACCCGCTCACCATCGTGGTCGAGGTCGAGGCCGAGAGCGAGCAGATCGAACGGCTCGACGCCATGAAGCAGAGCTTTCGCGACTGCCCGCAGGTGCAGCAGTGCTACTACGTGACGGGCGAGTGGGATTTCATCCTCGTGTGCGTGGTGCGCGACATGGCGCAGTACACCGCGCTCACCCGCCAGCTGTTTTTCCAGAGCAACAACGTCAAGCGCTTTCGCACGCTGGTGACGATGGACCCGGTGAAGGTGAGCCTGGATGTGCCGGTGTCGGCGGGGGCGTGAGCCTGCTCAGCGCGCCGACAACATCGACCGCAGCATCAGCAGCACCGCGCCGACGATCGGTGCCAGCGCCAGCAACCGACCGGGTTCGAAGGCCAGCCCGGCGATGGCGCCGATGAAGCAGCCAACCTTGATCCACATCGCCACTGCGCCCCAGCCGCGCCCATGGGTCACGGCGAGCGCAACCAGCGCGACCCAGCCGATCGCGCCGCCGAGGACCGACAGCGTCCAGCTCAGCAGGTAGAGCGCCGAGTCCGCGTCGCGGAACGCGAGGGCCGTGCCCAGGCCGCGCCAGGTGTGCCACCAGCCGTCGAACAGCAGGAAACCGGTGGCCGAGGCGGCCCACCAGAAGAAGGCGTAGAGGCTGGCAACGCCAGCGAGTGCTGCCAGCCCGCCCAGCAGGCGGCGGGTGATGTCGTCGAAGGGCGCGGGGTCGCGCCAGGTGGCCGTTTGTCCGTGGTCCATGGTCGGAGCTCCATTGGGTTCGCAATGGGTCCGACGGTAGGCGGCGAATGTGCGGGCTGGATGAAGCCTTTGTGAAGCGGGGGGATCAGGCCTCGGGTACGTCCGGCGCGTCAGGAGAAATACCCAGCTCCGAGCACACGCGCCCCAGCAGCGCTTTCAGCGACGTCACCTCGGTCTCGAGCCGCGCCACGTTGGCCTTGAGCGCCGCAACTTCACCGAGCGAGTCGCCGTGCGTGGCAAACGCGCCGTCGCCCGAGGCGCCCGGCCCCGCCACCTCTTCTGCCGGCGGCCCGCTCAGCAGGTGCGCCCAGCGGCTTTCGCGCGCGCCGGGCAGGCGCGCCAGCTTCACCACGAGTGCGCCGGCCGGCCGTTCAGCGAGTTCGTTGAGGAAACCCTCGACCGACGAGATGTCGGCGAAGTTGTGCATGCGGTCACAGGCGATGCGCAGCTCGCCGGCGGTCTGCGGGCCGCGCAGCATCAGCACGGTGAGCAGGATGACCGATTGCGACGGAATGCGCAGCACGCGGTCGGTGTTGTGCTCGTAGCGGAAGGCGCGCCCGCCGCTGGTTTCGGCCACGAGGCTGTAGCCCTTCAGGCTGTCGATGGCGGCCTGCACCTGCGACTCGCTGAGTTCGAGCACCGGGTTGCGGCTGGTCTTCTGGTTGCAGCCCGACACCAGCGAGTTGAGCGTGAGCGGGTAGCTGTCGGGCACGGTGCGCTGCTTTTCGGCCAGCACGCCGAGCACACGGGTTTCAAGGAGGGACAGGACGGGCAGCGGTGTGGACATGGCTCTGGGAGAAAGGGCAGAAGTGAAAAGGCAACCGGGCCTCAGGGCGCCACCACGGCCAGCATCGGCCCGAGGTCGCGCACGAAGTCGTTGCGCTGCAGTGTCTTCGAATAGATCGCCGACACGGTGCCGTCGAGGTACAACGCGTCGCGGCAATGCAGCACGTCGCGAAAGTACAGCGCGACGTCGTAAAAATTCACCGGCGTCTCGGAAAGGACGAAGACCGCGGTGGTGCCCGACACGCACACGCCGTTGCGGGTCTTGCGCGAATCCGAATTCGGAATGAGCGCCGGGTGCACCGCGCCGTGGCGCAGCAGCAGCGGGCCCGACTGGGTCGCCAGCTGCACGCCGCCCTTCGCGGCGATCGCCGGGTACTCCGACGCCTCGACGATGCGCGGCCCCTGGGCCGTCACCAGGAACACGCCGTTGGGCTTGCGAAAGAAATTGCCGACGCCGTCGGCCAGATTCAAAGGTGCTTCCTCGCGGCCTTCGCGCACCAGCAGGCCGACGGGCGCGAAGTCGGCGTGGTACATGCCGGCGTTCGCCGCGAACAGCAGTTGTTTGTTGCGCGCCTTCAGCCAGGCCTCGAGCCGGTCGAAGCGCTTGAAGGCGGCGCCGGTGTCGTCGTTCAGGAACAGCGCGAGCTTGTCGGTGCGCAGGTCGACCTTGACGACGGTGTAGCGCGGCGGCGCGTCCACGGCCCCGGCAGCGGACCATGCCAGGCCGGCGAGCAGGAAGACCAGCGCAGGCAGCAACAGTTTCTTCATGCGACGACCTGCGCTGCCCTTTTCTTGCTCAACCGCCGTTGATGCGCGCGACCAGCGCCTTCGTGAAGGCCGCCGTGCCGGCGCTGCCGCCGAGGTCGCCGGTGCGCACGTTGTCCAGGTTGAGCGTCTGGTCGATGGCGGTGCGCAGGCGCGTGGCCAATTCGGGCCGCTTGACGTGGTCGAGCATGAGCGCGGCGGCCAGCAGCAGCGCGGTCGGGTTGGCGATGCCCTTGCCGGCGATGTCGGGGGCCGAGCCGTGCACGGCCTCGAAGATCGCGGCGTTGGTGCCGATGTTGGCGCCGGGCGCCATGCCCAGGCCGCCGACCAGGCCGGCCACGAGGTCCGAGAGGATGTCGCCGAACAGGTTGGTGGTCACCAGCATGTCGAACTGCCAGGGGTTGAGCACCAGCTTCATCGCGCAGGCGTCGATGATCACGGTGTCGAGCTCGAACTGGCCCTTGTACTTCTCTTCGTACAGGTCCAGGCCGGTCTCCAGGAAGATGCCGGTGAGCGCCTTCATGATGTTGGCCTTGTGCACCAGCGTGACCTTCTTGCGGCCGGTGGCCACGGCGGTGTCGAACGCGTATTCGAGGATGCGGCGGCTGCCCTTGCGGGTGTTGACGCCGGTGGCCATGGCCACGGCGTGCGGGTCGCCGTCGATGGGCACGTAGTGCTCGTGGCCGATGTACAGGCCCTCGAGGTTCTCGCGCACCACGGTCAGGTCGATGTTGTCGTAGCGCCCGCCCGGGATGATGGTGCGTGCGGGACGCAGGTTGGCGTACAGCTGGAACTCCTCGCGCAGGCGCACGTTCGACGAGCGGTAGCCGCCGCCCGAAGGGGTTTCGAGCGGGCCCTTGAGCGCCAGGCGGGTGCTGCGGATGCTGTCCAGCGTGGCCTTGGGCAGCGGGTCGCCCGAGGCCTTGACGCCGCCCAGGCCGGCGATCTGGGTGTCCCACACGAAAGGCGCCTTCAGCGCGTCGAGCGCCGCCAGGGTCGCGTCGACGATCTCGGGGCCGATGCCGTCGCCGGGGATGAGGGTTGCGGGGATCGAGGTGGTCATCGGCGGCGGCTCACTTTCAGTAAAGAGGCTGCGAGCATACGTCGCACGGGCGACACCCCCGCGGCCTTCGGGGTCACTCCGGGTACCCCGCCGACGGGGTGAGCAGCCCCATGGCGGCGGCTGCGGGACGGGCCGCCTAAAATGCCCGGTTCCCGGACGCGGCCCCTGGCCGCCTCCACGGGCCCCGCGCCCCTTCCGTTCGTCACTCCCGAAAGCGCCCTCCCCGATGTCCGCCCCGCGCAAGCTCTTCGTCACCACCGCCCTGCCGTATGCCAACGGCAAGTTCCACATCGGCCACATGATGGAATACATCCAGGCCGACATCTGGGTGCGGAACCAGCGAATGAATGGCGCCGACGTCAACTTCGTGTGCGCCGACGACGCGCACGGCGCGGCCATCACCATCGCGGCCGACAAGGCCGGCGTGACGCCCCAGGCCTTCGTGGCCGAGATCGCCGCGGGTCGCAAGCCCTACCTCGACGGCTACCACATCGCCTTCGACAACTGGCACTCGACCGACGCGCCCGAAAACCACCAGCTGGCGCAGGACATCTACCGCGACCTGCGCGCCAACGGCCTCATCGAGACCAAGAGCGTCGAGCAGTTCTACGACCCGGCCAAGGGCATGTTCCTGGCCGACCGCTTCATCAAGGGCGAGTGCCCCAACTGCCACTCGAAGGACCAGTACGGCGACAACTGCGAGGTGTGCGGCGCCGTGTACGCGCCCACCGAGCTGATCAACCCGTACTCGGCGCTGTCGGGCGCCAAGCCCGAGCTGCGCAGCTCGGAGCACTTCTTCTTCAAGCTGTCGGACCCGCGCTGCGAGGCCTACCTGAAGGAATGGACCGCCGCCCCCGGCCACGTGCAGCCCGAGGTACAGAACAAGATCCGCGAGTGGCTCTACAAGGACGACGAAGGCAAGGGCGGCCTGGGCGACTGGGACATCAGCCGCGACGCGCCCTACTTCGGCATCGAGATCCCCGATGCGCCGGGCAAGTACTTCTACGTGTGGCTCGACGCGCCCGTGGGCTACCTGGCCTCGCTGAAGAACCTGCTGGACAAGCGCTGCATCGAACTGGGCGGCGACGGCATCTCGTACACCGAGTACATGGCCGACCCCGAGCTGGAGCAGGTGCACTTCATCGGCAAGGACATCATCACCTTCCACACGCTGTTCTGGCCCGCGATGCTGCATTTCAGCGGTCGCAAGGCGCCCAACGCCGTGTATGTGCACGGCCACCTGACGGTGAGCGGCGAGAAGATGAGCAAGAGCCGCGGCACCGGCATCGACCCGCTCAAGTACCTGTCGATCGGGCTCGACCCGGAGTGGCTGCGCTACTACATCGCCGCCAAGCTCAACGGCCGCAACGAGGACATCGACTTCAACCCCGACGACTTCGTGGCGCGCGTGAACAGCGACCTCGTGGGCAAGTACATCAACATCGCCAGCCGCGCGGCCGGCTTCATCGGCAAGCGCTTCGGCGGCCAGCTGGGTGCGGTGTCGGCCGACGGCGAAACGCTGCTGTCCACGCTGCGTGCTGCGGCCGCGCAGGTGCAGTCGCTGTACGACGGCCGCGACTACGCCCGCGCGCTGCGCGAGGTGATGGCGCTGGCCGACAAGGTGAACGAGTACGTCGACCAGAACAAGCCCTGGGAACTGGCCAAGAAGGAAGGCGCCGAGGCGCGCCTGCACGACGTGTGCACTGTGTGCATCGAGGCCTTCCGCCTGCTCACGCTGTACCTGAAGCCCGTGCTGCCGGCGCTGGCTGTGAACGTCGAGGCCTTCCTGAAGATTTCGCCGCTCGTCTGGTCGGACGCCGCACAGGTGCTGCCCGCCGGCCACGCCATCGGCGACTACAAGCACCTGATGCAGCGCGCCGACCCCAAGCAGGTCGACAAGCTGTTCGACGCGCCCGAAGCTGCCGCAGCCGCGCCGGCCGCCGTGGAAGCACAAGAACTGCCAGGCGGCGAAGCCATCGCGCCCACCATCACCATCGACGACTTCGCGAAGATCGACCTGCGCATCGCGAAGATCGTGGCCTGCGAGAAGGTCGAGGGCTCGACCAAGCTGCTGCGCCTGACGCTCGACGCGGGCGAAGGCAAGACGCGCAACGTGTTCAGCGGCATCGCCTCGGCCTACCAGCCGGAACAGCTCGTGGGCAAGCTCACGGTGCTGGTCGCCAACCTCGCGCCGCGCAAGATGAAGTTCGGCGTCAGCGAAGGCATGGTGCTGGCCGCGAGCCACGGCGACGAAAAGGCCCACCCGGGCATCCACGTGCTCGAGCCCTGGACGGGCGCGACGCCGGGCATGCGCGTGCGCTGACCTGAAGCAGAACTAGCCGAACTTGTTGTTCAATACGAGGTCGGCGAACACCTTGCCGCCCACCGAGATGTGGTCGCGCATCGCTTCCGCGGCGTTGTCCGCGTGGCCTTTCAGAATCCACTCGACCACCCGTTCATGCTCCCGCTGTGAAGCGGCGAGCCGGCCGGGCTTCTCGAACATCCGCCCACGGTAGGCCGAGATGCGCAGCCGCACGGTCTGCGCCTGCTCCACGATGAAGGGGTTGCCGCTGGCGCGGTAGATCACGTCGTGCAGCGCGGCGTTGGCCTGCTGGTAGGCCTCGGCGTCGTCCGCCTGCGCCTGCGCGGCGGTGCCGGCCAGGGCGCGCAGCAACTCCTCGCGCAGCGCCGGGCCGATGCGCAGCGCGGCCAGCCGCGCCAGCACGCCTTCGAGCTCGCCGAGCGCTTCCATCATCGCCACCAGTTCGTTCGCCCGCAGCTGGCGCACGTAGATGCCGGTGCGCGGAACGATGTCGACCAGCCCGCGCGCACTGAGCAGCAGCAGCGCCTCGCGCACCGGCGTGCGCGAGGTGTTGAAGCTCAGGGCCAGGGCCTTTTCGTCGATGGCCATGCCGGGCGACAGCACGCCGCCCAGGATGTCTTGTTCGAGCCGGGCGCGGATGCGGTCCTGCAGGCTGTGGGTGTCGAGGGTTTTCGCGGGTTGCATGGCGATCTGGATATTAGCTAACCTTACAGATATATCAATTCATTTGTTTGGTACATCAATGTCTCCCACCCTTGCGATCGACGGCCACGTGGCCTATCTGACGCTCCACCGTCCCCAGGCCGCCAACAAGCTCACGCCGGACGATCTTCCCGTGCTGATCCAGCATGTGGACACAGTGAACCGCACGCCCGAGGTGCTGGTGCTGGTCCTGCGCGCCGAGGGCAAGTACTTCTGCAGCGGATTTGATATATCAGAGGTGGCCACCCAGAGCCAGACCGAGGGCCGCAGCTTCGGCGAGATGGTCGATGTGTTCGAAAACTGCCGCGCCGTCACCATCGCGGCGGTGCACGGCGGCGTCTACGGCGGCGCGACCGACCTCGTGCTGGCCTGCGACTTCCGCGTGGGCGCGCGCAGCGCCGAGATGTTCATGCCGGCCGCCCGGCTCGGCCTGCACTACTACCAGAGCGGCATGGAACGCTACGTGTCGCGGCTGGGGCTGGACACGGCCAAGCGCCTGTTCCTCACCGCCGAGAAGCTCGACGGCGCCGCCATGCGCGACTGCGGCTTTCTCACGCAGCTGGTCGACGATGCCGCCGCGCTCGACACCGAGGTGCAGCGCCTGCGCACCGTGCTCGCCGGCATGGCGCCGCTGGCGCTGCTGGGCATGAAGAAGCACCTGAACCAGATCGCGCGCGGCACCGCCGACGCCGCCGCGATCTCGCGCGAGGTGCAGCGCACCGTCGCCTCCGAAGACCTCGCCGAGGGCGGCCGGGCCTGGCGCGAGAAGCGCACGCCGGTGTTCCAGGGCCGCTGAGCGCGCCCGCCCTTCCCTACACAAGACCCAGGAGACAAACCCATGAAGCAAGAACTGCGAGCCCTCTCGTTCGCCGCCGCCGCGCTGCTGGCCTCGGCCGGCGCACTGGCCGACACCTATCCCTCGCGCCCGATCACGCTGCTGGTGGGCTTCCCCGCCGGCGGCGGCGCCGACACCGTGGCGCGCATCGTCGGCGACAAGCTGGGCAAGCTGCTCGGCCAACCGATCGTCATCGACAACAAGCCGGGCGCGGGCACCACCATCGCGTCCGACCAGGTCGCGCGCGCCGCGCCCGACGGCTACACGCTGCTGCTGGGCAGCGCCAACCTCTACGGCAGCGACAAGCTGCTCTACAAGAGCGTGAAGTACGACGGCGCCAAAAGCTTCGTGCCGATCTCGCGCTGGAGCTCGGCGCCGATGCTGCTGGCGGTGAACAAGGACGTGAGCGCCAAGACCGTGCAGGCGCTGATCGCCGAGGCGCGGCAGAACCCCGGCAAGCTGGCGTACTCGTCCTCGGGCGCCGGCGTGGTGACGCACCTGGCGGGTCTGTCGTTCGAGAAGGCGGCCGGCGTGCAGATGCTGCATGTGCCGTACAAGGGCGGCGCACCGTCGATCCAGGCCGTGGCCGCGGGCGACGTGCAGCTCACCTTCGGCACGCCGCCCTCGGTGCTGCCGATGGCGCAGGGCCAGAAGCTGCGCGTGCTGGCCGTCACCTCGGGCCAGCGCTCGCCGCTCTTTCCCGACGTGCCCAGCGTGGCCGAGGCCGGCGTGAAGGGCTACGACTACACCTTCTGGTTCGGTCTCTTCGGCCCGGCCGGCCTGCCGCCGGAGGTGGCGCAGAAGCTGTTCGACGCCAGCGTGGCGGCGCTGAACGACCCCGAGGTCAAGGCGCGAATGGAGAAGTCGGGCAACGAGTCGGCGCCCTCGAAGTCGCTGGCCGAATTCCGCGCCTGGGCCTTGGCCGAAGGCGCGAAGTCGAAGGAACTCACCGAGCGCTCGGGCGCGAGCGTCGAATGACCGCGCACGCACCCAAGGCAGGCCCGCTGCAGGGCTTCACCGTCATCGACCTCACGCGCGTGCTCGCGGGCCCGTACTGCACGCTGCTGCTCGCCGACCTGGGCGCACGCGTCATCAAGGTGGAACAACCCGGCCTGGGCGACGACGCGCGGCAGATCGGCCCCTTCGTCGAAGGCGACTCGGCCTACTTCATGTCGGTCAACCGCAACAAGGAGTCGATCGCACTCGACCTGAAGGCGCCGGCCGACCGCGCGGTCTTCGAGCAGCTGCTGGCTACGGCCGACGTGCTGGTCGAGAACTTCCGGCCCGGCACGATGGAAAAGCTGGGCTACGACTGGCCGACGCTGCACGCGCGCTTTCCGAAACTGGTGTTCACCTCGGTCTCGGGTTTCGGCCAGACCGGCCCGTACAGCAGGCGCCCCGCCTACGACATGGTGGTGCAGGCGATGGGCGGCATCATGAGCCTCACCGGCCACCCGGGCGCACCGCCGACGCGCGTGGGCGTGTCGATCGGCGACCTCGGCGCCGGCCTGTACGCGGCCGTCGGCACGCAGGCCGCGCTGCTGCAGCGCGAGCGTACGGGCGTGGGGGATCGGGTCGACGTGGCCATGCTCGACTGCCAGGTCGCGCTGCTCGAGAACGCGATCTCGCGCATGGAGGCCGAGGGCCGCGCGCCGGGGCCGATCGGCTCGCGGCACCCGTCGATCACGCCCTTCGACGTGTTCCGCGCGGCCGACGGCTGGTTCGTGATCGCGGCGGGCAACGACGCGCTGTTCCAGCGCCTGTGCACGGCCCTCGAGCTGCCCGCGCTCGCCGGAGACGCCCGCTTTGCCACCAACCCGGCGCGCTGCCAGCACCACGAGGCGCTCAAGCAGTTGCTCGAAGAGCGCCTGTCGACCGCGCCCTGCGCGCACTGGCAGGCGCTGCTGATGCAGCACAACATTCCCACGGGCGACTACAACGACGTGGCCGCGGTGGTGAACGACCCGCAGGTGCAGGCGCGCGAGATGCTGGTGCAGGTGCGCACGCAGGGCGGCCAGCCGCTCACGGTGGCGGGCAACCCGGTGCACGTCGGCGGGCTGCGCACGCAGGTGCGGCGGCAGCCGCCGCGGCTGGACCAAGACCGCGAGGCGATCCTGGCGTCGCTCGCCCGATCAAGCGCTGCGGGTGCAGAATCCGCCCATGCAACGCAGTGACCGCCTCCGCCCCCTCGTCCTTTCCGCGCTCGGCCTCGCGAGTGCGCTGCTGCTGAGCGGCTGCGCGGTGGTCAGCGTCGCGAGCACCGCCGTGAGCGTGGGGGCCGGCGCGGTCGGCCTCGCGGCCGATGCCGCCATCGGCACCGCGCGCATCACCGGCAAGGTGGTGGGCGCGACGGCCGACGCGGTGATTCCCGACAGCAAGGACTGACGGCCGTTCAGCGCGGCAGGCCGAGCGCCGCGAGGTGCGCGGGCGTGTGCTGCGCCTTCTCCTTGCGCACGAAGGCCGAGCGCAACGCCGCGTGCGGCTCGGCCGGATCGAAGAAATTGCGCCGCATGTGCGCCAGCTCCTCATCGCGATAGGCCTGCAGCGGCTTGGCCGCTTCATCGCGCACACGCGCCGCCTGCTTGTCCGCCAGGCGCGCGGCCAGGTCCGGCGATGCCGCCAGTTGCGCGGCCAGCCGGCCGACCTCGTCACCCAGCTCTTCCGGCGCGGCCTGCAGCACGCGCTGCGCCAGGCCCAGCGCCACCGCGCGCTTGGCGCTCACGGGCAGCGCCGATTGCGTGAGCCGCGCGGCCTCGTCGGCGCCCACGCGACGCGGCAGGCTGTAGGTCCAGTATTCGGAGCCGTGCAAGCCCATGAGCTTGTAGTGCGGGTTGAGCACCACGCCGTCGCGGCACCACACCTCGTCGGCCGCGAGCGCGAGCATCACGCCGCCGGCCGCGGCATTGCCGCCCAGCGCGGCCACGGTGAGGCGGTCGGTGGTCGTGAGCACGGCCTCGACCAGGTCGTTCATCGCATGGATGTTGGCCCACGACTCCTCGGCCGGATCGGCCGCCGCCTCGATCACGTTCAGGTGGATGCCGTTGGAGAAGAAGTCGCGCAGCCCGCCCAGCACCAGCACCGAGGTCGGGCGGGTGCAGGCGAAGCGGTAAGCCGCCAGCAGACGCCGGCATTGCGCGGTGCTCATGGCCCCGCCCGCGAACGAGAAGTTCAGCACGCCGACCGGCCCATGCTCGCGGTAGCGGATGTCGGTCCAGGTGCGGCGGCCAGCGGGCAACTCGAGCGGCGCGGCCACCTCGGGCAGGCCGGCAGGCAATCGCGCGCCCAGCGCCTCGACGGCCGGCAGCTTGTAGCTCGGCAAACCGGAGCCCGGCTCGCGCCAGGGCCGCAGCTGAGTGAGCCAGACCGCGCCGTCGACGGTGGCGCGGCAGACGACGCCGGCGCGGGTGGCGATCAGTTCGCCGGGCGTGCCGCGCAACTCGTCCTCGGCATGGCCGCCGTGCAGGTACCACGGCGCACCCAGCAACTCGTCGAGCACGCCGGGCTGCGAATCGGCCGCGCGCAACTGCCGCAGCACCGATTCGGTGGTCTGCGTGGCCCAGTCGATGCGGCGCTCGGCCTGCTTCATGAAGGGCCGCCAGCCGGCGGCGAGGTCGGCCGCCTTCTGCCGCTTCGGCTTGTAGGTGCCCGAGGCAAAACGCTCGACGGCCAGCAGCACGGCGTCGACGGCGGCGTCGGCCACCTCGCCGCGGTAGAGGTCGCTCTTGCCGGCCTGCGGCGGCACCTTCAGCGGCGACCAGGCCCAGACATCGCCCGCGTCCATCTCGGCCACAGCCTCGAGCACGGTGACGCCCCAGCTGTCGACGCCGCCCTGCAGCGTCCGGTCGAGCGAGGACGGGCCCCGGTCGCCGGGCGGGCCCGGGTGCACGATGAGGCAGGGGTGGGCGCGCCAGACGTCCTCAGGGATCGCCGTGGTCAGCATCGGCGCGACGATCAATGCCGGCGCGTGCTGGCGCACTGCTTCACGCAGCGCCTCGTCGTCGCCGAGCGCCAGCACGATGCCTGCGGTGTGGCCCCGGTCCTGGAGCTCGGCCAGCACGCGCTGCGTGAGGCTGTTGAACGCGCTCGCGACGAGCAGGATGTGCATGGGCGACCTCATTGACGTTTGTTTCAAAACGTCAAAAATGTATCTGTCAGCCTCGCCGCCGATAAGCTGACTGAAAGTACTCACCGCCGGGACATCGCGGGGCCGCCGCGATGGCCGGGCCACAATGACCGCACATGTCGTCGCCGCTGAACCTCACCCGCTTTCGCCCCCGCCTGCTGGACACGATGGCCGGCTACGACCGGGGGCGGTTCCTGGGGGACCTGGGCGCGGGCGCCACGGTGGGCATCGTCGCGCTGCCGCTGGCCATGGCCTTTGCCATCGCCTCAGGGCTCAAGCCCGAGGCCGGCATCTGGACGGCGATCATCGCGGGCTTCCTGATCTCGCTGCTGGGCGGCTCGGCCGTGCAGATCGGCGGGCCGGCAGGCGCGTTCATCGTGATCGTCTACGGCATCGTCGAGCGCTACGGCGTGGCCAACCTGCTGATCGCTACCGCCTGCGCGGGCGTGCTGCTGTTCATGGCGGGGCTGTTCGGGCTCGGGCGGCTGGTGCGCTTCGTGCCGCTGTCGATCGTGGTGGGCTTCACCAACGGCATCGCGGTGCTGATCCTGCTGTCGCAGCTCAAGGACTTGCTCGGCCTCACGGTGGAGCGCATGCCGGCCGACGTGTTCTCGCAGCTGCACGCGATGGCGCTGCGGCTGGACACCTTCAACCCGCACGCCTTCGCACTCGGGCTGGCCTGCGTGATCGGGCTGCTGGCGTGGTCGCGGCTGTTTCGCGGCGACTCGGCGCTGGCGCGCGCGGTGCAGCGCGTGGGCGGACGCTGGGTGCAGACGCGCCCGGTGCAGATCGTCGGGCGCATCCCGGGGCCGATCGTCGCGCTGGTGTCGCTCACGCTGGTGTCGTGGGGCTTCGCGCTGCCCGTGGAGACCATCGGCACGCGCTTCGGCGGCATTCCCGAGGGCGTGCCGGCCTTCGCGTTGCCCGATTTCTCGTGGGAGACCGTCAAGCAGCTGGTGACGCCGACGCTGACCATCGCGCTGCTCGGCGCCATCGAATCGCTGCTGTGCGCGCGCGTGGCCGACCAGGTCAGCGGCCAGCCGCGCCACGACCCCAACCAGGAGCTGATGGCGCAGGGCATCGCCAACCTGGTCACGCCCTTCTTCGGCGGCATGCCGGCCACGGGCACCATCGCGCGCACCGTGACCAACATCCGCTCCGGCGGCAGCTCGCCCATCGCGGGCATCGTGCATGCGGTCACGCTGCTGGTCGTGGTGCTGCTGGCGGCGCCGCTGGCGCGCCATGTGCCGCTCGCGGTGCTGGCGGGCATCCTGGTGTTCGTGGGGCTGAACATGGGCGAGTGGCGCGAGTTCACGCCCGGCCAGCTGCGCCACTTCAGCCGCCACTACCGGCTGCTGATGCTCGGCACCTTCTTCCTCACGGTGGTGTTCGACCTCACGGTGGCGGTGCAGGTGGGCATCGTGCTGGCGTGCGCGCTCTTCATCCGGCGCATGAGCGGGCTGTTCAGCGTCGAGCTGGTGACGCTGCAGCCGCCGGTGCTCACCTACCGGCTGTACGGCGCCATGTTCTTCGGCGCGGCGGCCAAGCTCGACGAAGCAGTGAACGCCGCGGAGCGCGCGCCGCGCGGCATGACGGTGGTGCTGGACGCCACGCACCTGATCTACATCGATGCCACCGGCGTCGATGCGCTGCGGCAGTTGCACCGGGCGGTGCTGGCGCGCGACGGGCTGCTGCGCATCGAGTCGCTGCAGCCGCAGCCGCTCGAGGTGCTGGAGCGCTCGGGCTTCGCCGAGGAGCTGACCTCGGGCCGGCCCGCAACGACCTCCTAGGCGGGGCTCGTCAGGCCTGCGCGGCCTCGCCGCACACCAGCCGCGCCATCTGCACCTTGCTCGTGACGCCGAGCTTGGCGTACACCTGCCGCAGGTGGTGACGCACCGTCGCCGGGGAACTGTCGAGCCTGCGGGCCACCATCTTGTAGCTGTGGCCCTCGCCGAACAGGCGGGCCACCTCGGCCTCGCGACGGCTCAGCACCGCCAGGGCCGATATGCCGGGCGCCGGCGTCTCCCGCAGCCGCAGCGCCTGCGCCGAGACCAGGTGAGGCATCAGCAACTCCAGCAGCGCGTGTTCGCGCGCGCCGAAGCTCGCGGCTTCGCGGCCGTACAGCGACAGGTGCGTCCACCACGGCGAATCGGGCGCATGCAGCATCACGCTGAGCACCCGGTCGAGGCGATGGTCCGAAGCGAAGGCGCGCAGCGACCCCACCGGTGGCAGCTCGTGCGACGCCATCGCCATGCCATGGCCCGGTCGTGCCATCACCGCGGCCACCATCGGATCGAGGTGGCGCACACGGCACCAGTCGGACACGAAATCCGGCGCCAGCCCGCGCGTGTGGCCGTCTCGCGGCTCGAGCCGTCCGGCGGCGAACACCGAGCGGCCGAACCAGGCGGCATCGAACGCAATGTGGCCGGCCAGCCAGTCCAGCAGCCCGCCGGCGGCCGATGCCTCGGGCGCAGCGGCCCGCGGATACAGATCGAGCAACAGCGCGCCGAGCTGTGCGGCCGGAATGCAAGACCCCGAAGAAGAACTGCTGTGCGCCATGCGGCGCGATCTTAGGGGCCGCCCGATCGCGAGCGGTTGCGGAGATTCCCGCATCGTTCATCTGAACGACTGCCGTTGCCGGACACCCCACCCTACGCTGCACGGCGTTCCCACATCACACACGAACAGGACACCGTTGCCATGAACCTCGCCGACTACAGCCGCCTCGACGCCACCGGGCTGGCCGAATGCATCCGCCGCAAGGACATCAGCGCCGCCGAAGCGCAGCAGTGCGCGCGCCAGGCGGCGACCGCGCTCAACCCGCGCATCAACGCCATGGCCGAGCTTTTCGACGCCCCTCTGTCGCACGACACGCAGGGTCCGCTGGGCGGCGTGCCCTTCCTCATCAAGGACCTGGTGCTGCAGGCCGAGGGCGTGCGCTGCCAGGCCGGCAGCCGGCTGTTCGGCGACGGGCTGCCGGCTGCCGCAGACAGCGCGTTGATGGCGCGCTTTCGCCGCGCCGGCCTGGCCACGCTGGGGCGCACCTGGACCCCGGAACTCGGCTTCAACGCCACCACCGAGAGCGCCCTCGGCGGCGCGACGCGCAACCCGTGGAACCTGGCGCACAGCGCGGGCGGCTCCAGCGGGGGCTCGGCCGCGGCGGTGGCCGCCGGCATCGTGCCCATGGCGCACGCCAACGACGGCGGCGGTTCGATCCGCGTGCCCGCCGCCGCCTGTGGCCTGATCGGGCTGAAGTCCAGCCGCGGCCGCATCAGCGCCGGCCCGGGCTACGGCCAGCCGCTGATGGGCCTGGGCATGGAGGGCGTGGTCTGCCGCACCGTGCGCGACGCCGCCGCCGCGCTCGACCTCATGCACGGCCCCGAGCTGGGCGATCCGTTCCTGATGGCTGCGCCCGCGCAGCCCTACGCACAGGCCATCCGGTCGGCGCCGCGCCGGCTGCGCATCGCGGTGAGCACGCAGTTCCCGGGCACGCAGCCGGCGGCGCAACCCTGCGTCGACGCGGTGGAGGCGACGGCGCGCACGCTCGCCGGTCTCGGGCATGCCGTGGAATGGGCGACGCCGTCGTATGCGCACGAGGCCTTCTTCTCGGCCACGCGCACCTTCTGGTCCTCGTTGCTGGCGGCCGGCGTGGCGGGCGCGGCGCAGGCGCTGCAGATGCCGCTGGAGAAAGCGCTGGGCCAGGTGCAGGCCTGCACCCGCGCCACCGCCGAGCACGGGCTGCGCCTGAGCGCGCTCGACCTGGAACTGGCGCTCGCGCAGATGAATGCGGTCTCGCGCGAGGTGGCGCCCTTCTTCGCGCAGCACGACATCCTGCTCACGCCGACGATGCGCACCCCGCCCGTGGCGCTGGGCTACCTCGACCAGGACGACCCCGCGCGCGATGCGCAGGGTTTCTTCGACCACCTGTTCGACTACGCGACCTTCACGCCGCTGGCCAACCTCACCGGCCAGCCGGCGATCTCGCTGCCCCTGGGGATGGCCGGCGACCTGCCGATCGGCGTGCAATGCATGGCGCCCATGGGCGACGAGGCCACGCTGCTGCAGCTCGCCGCGCAGCTCGAGCAGGCCATGCCCTGGGCCGCGCGGCGCCCGGCGCTGCACGCGTCGGCGCTGTAGGCCCGCGCTCAGGGCGCCTCGGTGCCCCGATCAGGCGACGACCCGCTGCGCACCACGCGCTGGTCGTCGTTCAGCGTGGCGGTGAAGACCATCGACGAATTCGGTGGCTGCACCCAGCGCCATTCCCATTCGGTCTCGCGCTTGAGCGCATAGGGCGTGACCTTGGCCGGCTTGCCCAGCAGCTTGCGCAGGTCTTCCATCATCATGCCGGGCTGCACCTTGGCGAAGTTCTCGGGCGTGAGCACCTGGCGCAGCGCGCTCATCTTGCCGTCGGCACCGATGGTGATCATGTAGTTCTTCTGGCCCTGCGGCTGGCGGTTGAACTCCAGCACGCGGCCGTTGGGCACGTCCCAGACGTTCTCGGGTTCGCCGAAACGCGCGCGCACGTCAGCCTCGGTCGAGACGCCCTCTTCGAGCTCGCTGATGCGCTGCGGATCGCAGCCCGCGAGCCCGATCAGCGCCGCCAGCAGTCCTGCCACGAGGCCGATCCGGCCCTTCTGAAATCGTTGCATGCCGTCCCCGGTAAAATTCGAGCGATAAAGGTCCAGTCTATGTCCATCTTCCGCCGCCCCCACTACACCTCCGAGATCACGAACTTCATCGAGGAGATGAAGCAAAAGAAGCCGACGCTCGAGGCCGAACAGCGCGCCGGCCGCGCCCTGCTGTGGGACAAGCACCTCGACCGCAGCCTGCTCGAGGAGTACAGCGAAGCGCGCGTGCCGATGCAGCCGTACGTCTACCAGACCCAACCCAAGTGAATGGTGCCCACCCGGCATCCCGCCGCCCAGCCTGCGCGCACAGCTATTAAGTTGATAGCAACCTCCTCATGAGCGCAGACGAGGACAACGGCACGATCGTGGCCAGCATGCCCGAGGTCGTCGACCAGGTCGCCCTGGCCCGGCTCTACGGCGAGCCGCTGTTCGCGATGCCGAAGGACCTGTACATCCCGCCCGAGGCGCTGCAGGTCTTCCTGGAGGCCTTCGAGGGCCCGCTGGACCTGTTGCTGTACCTGATCCGCAAGCAGAACTTCAACATCCTCGACATCCCGATGGCGGGCCTGACGCGGCAGTACCTGAGCTACGTCGACGAGATTCGCCAGACCAACCTCGAACTCGCGGCCGAATACCTGCTGATGGCCGCGATGCTGATCGAGATCAAGTCGCGCATGCTGCTGCCGCCCAAGAAGGTGGCCGACGGCGAAGAGGCCGAAGACCCGCGCGCCGAGCTGGTTCGCCGGCTCATGGAGTACGAGCAGACCAAGCTGCAGGCCGCCGCCATCAGCGCGCTGCCGACCTACGGGCGCGACTTCTGGAAGGCGCAGGTCTACATCGAGCAGTCGATCAAGCCGCGCTTCCCCGACGTCGACGTGGTCGAGCTGCGCGACGCCTGGGCCGACATCATGAAGCGCGCCAAGCTCGTGCAGCACCACAAGATCTCGCGCGAAGAGCTCAACGTGCGCGAGCACATGAGCATCGTGCTGCGCCACCTGCAGGGCCAGCGCTTCGTCGAGTTCGAGAAGCTCTTCGACGTCTCGCGCGGCGTGCCGGTGCTGATCGTCACCTTCATCGCGATGCTCGAGCTCGCGAAGGAGACGCTGATCGACATCACGCAGGCCGAGGCCTTCGCCCCCATCTACGTCCGACTGGCCTACTCGCCGGCCTGACCCAACCGGTTCCCACGCCTGTGACTTCCGCCGTTCGCGACTTCGACGTCCTCATTGTCGGCAGCGGCCTCGCAGGCCTCTCCGCCGCATTGCACCTGGCCCCCACCCACCGCGTGGCCGTGCTCACCAAGCGCGCGCTGAACGACGGCTCCAGCGCCTGGGCGCAGGGCGGCATCGCGGCCGTGCTGGCGGCGGGCGACAGCTTCGACGCCCACGTGGAAGACACGCTGGTCGCCGGCGCCGGCCTGTGCGATCCCGAGGCCACGCGCTTCGTGGTCGAGGGCGCGCCGCAGGCCATCGGCTGGCTGCGCGAACTCGGCGTGCCCTTCTCGGAAGAAGGCGGCGACCTGCACCTGACGCGCGAAGGCGGCCACAGCCAGCGCCGCATCGTGCACGTGACCGACGCCACCGGCGCGGCCGTGCAGCAGGTGCTGATCGAGTGCGTGCGCCGCACGCCCAACATCACGCTGTTCGAGCACCACACCCTGGTCGACCTGGTCACCGGCACCAAGCTCGGGCTGGCCGATCCGTCCTGCCAGGGCCTGTACGCGCTGGACGACGAGACCGACGAGGTGCTGCCCTTCCGCGCGCCGCACACCATCCTGGCCACGGGCGGCGCTGGCAAGGTGTACCTGTACACCACCAACCCCGACACCGCCACTGGCGACGGCATTGCCGCCGCCTGGCGCGCGGGCTGTCGGGTGTCGAACCTGGAGTTCATCCAGTTCCACCCGACCTGCCTGTACCACCCGCATGCCAAGTCGTTCCTGATCAGCGAGGCGGTGCGCGGCGAAGGCGGCCTGCTCAAATTGCCCGACGGCACGCGCTTCATGCCGAAGCACGACGAGCGCGCCGAACTCGCGCCGCGCGACGTGGTGGCCCGCGCCATCGACTTCGAGATGAAGAAGCACGGCCTGGACTGCGTGTACCTCGACATCTCGCACCAGCCGCCCGCGTTCCTGAAGGAACACTTCCCCAACATCCTGGCGCGCTGCCTGGAGCTGGGCATCGACATCACGCGCGAGCCGATTCCCGTGGTGCCCGCTGCGCACTACACCTGCGGCGGCGTGCTCAGCGACCTGGCCGGTCGCACCGACATCCCGGGCCTGTACGCCATCGGCGAAACCGCCTGCACCGGCCTTCACGGCGCCAACCGGCTGGCCAGCAACTCGCTGGTCGAGTGCATGGTGTTCGCGCGCGCCGCGGCCGACGCCATTGCGCAGGCGCCGTCGCGCGAACGCGCCGCGCTGCCCGCCTGGGACGAAAGCCGCGTCACCGACGCCGACGAAGCCGTGGTCATCTCCCACAACTGGGACGAACTGCGCCGCTTCATGTGGGACTACGTCGGCATCGTGCGCACCAACAAGCGCCTGGAGCGTGCGAGCCACCGCATCGCGCTGCTGCAGGCCGAGATCCAGGAGTTCTACGCGAACTTCCACGTCACGCGCGACCTGCTCGAACTGCGCAACCTGGTGCAGGTGGCCGAGCTGATCGTGCGTTCCGCGCAGGCCCGCCACGAGAGCCGTGGCCTGCATTTCAGTCGCGATTACCCTTCGCTGGCCGAGCCCACCGCACCCACCGTGCTGGTGCCGCCGGTCGACTGAGCCCACCCTTCGTCACCTTTCGATCACCCTCAGGATGCCCGGCCACCGACGCCCGCAGGGAGAAAGCCAACCATGTCGAACACCCCTACCCCACCCACCCCACCGTCCGAAGCCCCGCCCGCCTCGCCCTACGGCACGCTGCCGCCCGCCTCGCCCCTGGCGCAGCGCAAGCCCGTGAGCCTGCCGCGGCTGGCCGACATGCATGCGCGCGGCGAGAAGATCGCCATGCTCACCGCCTACGACGCCACCTTCGCAGCCATGGCCGACGCGGCCGGCATCGACTGCCTGCTGGTCGGCGACTCGCTCGGCATGGTCTGCCAGGGCCTGAACAGCACCGTGGGCGTGAGCCTGGAGGCCATGCGCTATCACACCGACAGCGTCTCGCGCGGCCTGCGCCGCGTGCAGGGCACGACCTGGCTCATCGCCGACCTGCCCTTCGGCAGTTATCAGGAATCGCGCGAGCAGGCCCTGGCCAGCGCCACCGTGCTGATGCAGGCCGGTGCGCACATGGTCAAGCTCGAAGGCGGCGGCTGGACCACCGAAACGGTGCGCTTCCTGGTCGAGCGCGGCATTCCCGTGTGCGCCCACCTCGGCCTGACGCCGCAGACCGTGCATGCGCTCGGCGGCTACCGCGTGCAGGGCAAGGGCGACACCGCCGGCGCGCTGCTCAAGCAGCAGGCCCACGCGCTGCAGGACGCGGGCGCGGCCATGCTGGTGCTCGAGATGGTGCCGGCCGCGCTGGCCGCCGAACTCACCACGGAGCTGAAACACTGCGCCACCATCGGCATCGGCGCCGGCAAGGCCACCGCGGGCCAGGTGCTCGTGCTGCACGACATGCTGGGCATCAACCTCGGGAAGATGCCGAAGTTCGTGCGCAACTTCATGGCCGACGCGCCGGGCGTGCTGCCCGCGCTGCAGGCCTACGTGCAGGCCGTGAAGAACGGCAGCTTCCCCGACGACCGCCTCCACGCCTGGTAAGCACAGAAGGACACCGACCATGTACATCGCCAAGACCATCGACGAACTGCGCCAGCACCTGTCTTCCAGCCAGCGCCCCGCCTTCGTGCCCACCATGGGCAACCTGCACGAGGGCCACCTCGCGCTCGTGCGCCAGGCCAAGCCGCTGGGCGACGCCACGGTGGCCAGCATCTTCGTGAACCGCCTGCAGTTCCTGCCGCACGAAGACTTCGACACCTACCCGCGCACCTGGGACAGCGACTGCGAGAAGCTGCGCGCCGCCGGTTGCGACGTGCTGTTCGCACCCGACGAGAAGGCGCTCTACCCCGAGCCCCAGACCTGCAAGGTGCACCCCGACCCGGCGCTGGCCGACCTGCTCGAAGGGCACTTCCGCCCCGGCTTCTTCATCGGCGTGTGCACGGTGGTGATGAAGCTGTTCCAGTGCGTGCAGCCGCGCGTGGCCGTGTTCGGCAAGAAGGACTACCAGCAGCTCATGATGATCCGCCACATGGTGCGGCAGTTCGCGCTGCCGATCGAGATCGTGGGCGGCGAGACCTTCCGCGCCGACGACGGCCTGGCGCTCTCCTCGCGCAACGGCTACCTGAGCGCCACCGAGCGCGCCGAGGCCGTGCAGCTGTCGAAGGCGCTGCGGGCCATGGCCGAGGCCGTGCGCGCCGGCGAGCGCGACGTGGCCGCCCTCGAGGCGCGCGCCATGCAGTCGCTCGCGCAGCGCGGCTGGCAGCCCGACTACCTGGTGCTGCGCCGCCGCGCCGACCTGCAGGCGCCGCAGCCCGGCGATGCGCTCGTGGCCCTGGCCGCCGCGCGGCTGGGCAGCACGCGGCTCATCGACAACCTCGAAATCGACACGCCGCTCGCCGCATGACCTACAGCGTCAAGGAAATCTTCTATACCTTGCAGGGCGAAGGCGGCCAGGCCGGCATGCCGGCCGTGTTCTGCCGCTTCGCCGGCTGCAACCTCTGGACCGGCCGCGAGGAAGACCGCGACACGGCCGTCTGCCGTTTCTGCGACACCGACTTCGTCGGCACCGACGGCACGCTGGGCGGAAAGTTCAAAAGCGCCGACCAGCTCGCCGACACCATCGCCGCGCAATGGCCCGCCGGTGACACCGCGCACCGGCTGGTCGTGCTCACGGGCGGCGAGCCGCTGCTGCAGGTCGATGCGGCGCTGGTCGACGCGCTGCACGCGCGGCACTTCCGCATCGCGGTCGAGAGCAACGGCACGGTCGCCGCGCCCGCGGGCATCGACTGGTTGTGCATCAGCCCCAAGGCCGGCGCGCCGTGGGTGCAGCAGCGCGGCCAGGAGCTGAAGCTGGTGTGGCCGCAGGTCGGCATCGACCTCGATGCGATGGCACGCACGGGCGAATTCACGCACCGCTTCCTGCAGCCAATGGACGGGCCCGACCGGCTCGCCAACACCGAGCTGTGCATTGCCGAATGCATGAAGCAGCCGGTGTGGCGCCTGAGCGTGCAGACCCACAAGATCACGGGCATCCGCTGACGCGCGGCCCCTTTTTAGTTTCGAGTTTCTTTTTCTGACGATGCGCTTCACCATCAGCCAACGCTTCTTCTTCGACGCCGCCCACACGCTCAAACGCGAGATCGAGGTCGAAGGCAGCCGCCGTATTCACGGCCACACGTATTACGCGGAGGTGTGGCTGGCGGGCGAGCGCGACCCGGTGACGGGCATGGTGATCGACCTGGGCCTGCTGCGCCGCCGGCTCGAGGACGTGCGCGAACAGCTCGACCACCACCTGCTGGACGACGTGCCGGGGCTGCATCCGCCGACGCTGGAGAACCTGTGCGTGTTCATCGCCGACGCGCTGCCCGACCTGCGGCCGTCGCTGGCGCGCGTGCGCGTGTGGCGCGAGGCGCTCGGCGACAGCTGTACGGTGGAGTTCTAGCCGCCGGTCAGGCGGCGCCGATGCCAGCGACCAGGCTGCCCGGCGCCTGGCCGTTCTTCAGCCCGGCGGTGAACGCCAGCATGCGGTCGATCGGCACGCGCGCGCGCACGCCCAGCGCCGGATCGACGTGGATCTCGCCCGCGCCGGTCTCCAGCGCGTTCGCCAGTTCGACCAGCCCGTTCATCGCCATCCACGGACAGTGCGCGCAGCTCTTGCAGGTGCCGCCGTTGCCCGCCGTAGGCGCTTCGATGAAGGTCTTGCCGGGGTTCAGCGTGCGCAGCTTGTGCAGCATGCCGGTGTCGGTCGCGACGATGAACTCGGTCGCGTCGAAGCGCTGCGCCGCGTTCAGGATGGCCGAGGTGGAACCCACCGCATGCGCCAGCGCGATCACGTCCGAGGGCGACTCGGGGTGCACCAGCACCTTGGCCTTCGGGTGTTCCTTCATGAGCAGCTCGAGTTCGAGCGCCTTGAATTCGTCGTGCACGATGCACGCGCCATTCCAGCTGACCATGTCGGCGCCGGTCTGGCGGCGGATGTAGTCGCCCAGGTGGCGGTCGGGGCCCCAGAGGATCTTCTGGCCGGCCGCATGCAATGCGTTCACCACGTCGAGCGCGCAGCTGGAGGTGACGAGCCAGTCGGCGCGCGCCTTCACGGCCGCGCTGGTGTTGGCGTAGACCACCACGGTGCGGTCGGGATGCTCGTCGCAGAAGGCGCTGAATTCGTCGACCGGGCAGCCCAGGTCGAGCGAGCAGTTGGCGTCCAGGTCGGGCATCAGCACGCGCTTCTCGGGCGAGAGGATCTTCGAGGTCTCGCCCATGAAGCGCACGCCCGACACCACCAGCGTGGTGGCGGCGTGGTCGCGGCCGAAGCGCGCCATCTCGAGCGAATCGCTCACGATGCCGCCGGTTTCCTCGGCCAAATCTTGCAGGTCGGGGTGCACGTAGAAGTGCGACACCATCACCGCGTTGCGTTCGCGCAGCAGACGGCGGATGCGGTCCTTCAGCGCGACGCGCTCGTCGGGCGAAGGCTCGGGGGGCACGCGGGCCCAGGCGTGGCGCGTGTCGCAGACCGCGCCTTGCGCGGGCTGTTCGTAGTCGACATCGATGACGGAAGCGGTCGTCATGGCGGTTCAGTGGGTCAGGAAGCGCATCGAGTAGTCGATGGCCTTCACGTCCTTGGTCAACGCGCCGATCGAGATCCGGTCGACACCGGTCTCGGCCAGGGCGCGCAGGCCGTCGAGCGTGACGCCGCCCGAGATCTCGAGCACGGCCTTGCGGCCCTCGCCCACGGCGTCGTTCAGGCGCACGGCCTCGCGCAGCGTGGGCAGGTCCATGTTGTCGAGCAGCACCATGCGGGCGCCGGCGTCCAGCGCTTCCTGCAGCTGGGCCAGGGTCTCGACCTCGACCTCGACAAAGGCGGCCTGCGCGGCCACGGGCGCCACCGCGCGCAGTGCGGCGGCCACGCCACCGGCCGCGGCGATGTGGTTTTCCTTGATGAGCACCGCGTCGTACAGGCCGATGCGGTGGTTCAGCCCGCCGCCGGTGCGCACGGCGTACTTCTGCGCCAGGCGCAGGCCCGGCAGGGTCTTGCGGGTGTCGACGATGCGGGCACGGGTGCCCTTCACGGCGTCGGCATACAGCGCGGTCTTTGTGGCGACGGCGCTCAGCAGCTGCAGGAAGTTGAGCGCGGTGCGCTCGGCCGTCAGCAGCGCGCGGGCGCCGCCTTCGATTTCAAGCACGGGCTGGTCGGCGGCGCAGCGCTGGCCCTCGCCGCACAGCCAGGTGATGCGCGCCTGCGGATCGAGCCGCCGCACGGTGGCCTCGACCCAGGGCGCGCCGCACACCACGGCGGTTTCGCGCGCGAGCACGCGGGCATGGGCGGTGCGGGAGGCGTCGACCAGCGAGGCGGTCAGGTCGCCGTCGGCGACGTCTTCCTGCAGGGCGCGGGCGACGTCGGACTCGGCCAGCGCGGCGACGGCCGACGCCGAGAAATCAAAGCGAGGGCTCATGTCTCTGGAATCTCTAATTTTTCAGGAGGAGTGGCGGGGAGCCGAACCGGCTTGCACCGATTCCGGCACCGGGTCGCGCCCGGTCAGCGCCGCGACGGCGTCGCGCGGGCTCACCTGGCCGTCGAGCAGCGCGACCACGCCTTCGGCGATGGGCATCTCGATGCCCAGGCCGCGCGCGCGCTGCACCACGGTGCGGGCGCAGTACACGCCCTCGGCCACGTGGCCCAGCGAATCGACGGCCTG
This sequence comes from Variovorax sp. GW823-FHT02B07, assembly GCF_058797695.1. Lineage (NCBI taxonomy): Bacteria > Pseudomonadati > Pseudomonadota > Betaproteobacteria > Burkholderiales > Comamonadaceae > Variovorax > Variovorax sp. GW823-FHT02B07. The sequence continues at coordinate 146,844 of NZ_JBXAJX010000001.1, read as the reverse complement.
CGCCAGCGTGCGGCCCTGGGCCAGCAGCAGCCCGACCTTGCGGTTGCGCGACAGGTCGCCGGTGGCGGTCAGCACGAGGTCGCCCAGGCCCGACAGGCCCATGAAGGTGTCGGCGCGGGCGCCGAGCGCCAAGCCGAAGCGGGTCATTTCGGCCAGGCCGCGGGTGATCAACGCCGCGCGGGCGTTGAGCCCGAGCGCGAGGCCGTCGCACAGCCCGGTGGCGATGGCGAGCACGTTCTTCACGGCGCCGCCGACTTCGACACCGACGATGTCGTCGTTGGCGTACACGCGCAGGGCCGGGCCGTGGAAGGCATCGACCAGCGCATCGCGCACGCTGGCGTGCGGGCTGGCGGCCACCAGCGCGGTCGGGCGCCCTTCGGCGACCTCCTGCGCAAAGCTGGGGCCGCTGAGCACGCCCGCCTTCAGTTCGGGAGCGACCTGGGCCCAGATCTCGTGGGCGAGCAGGCCGTAGGCGGTGGGAGAGGTGCTGTCGAGCGCGGGCTCGACGCCCTTGCACAGCCACGCCACCTGGGCGCTGGTGCCGCGCAAGGCGATCAGCTGTTCGCGCAGGGCGGCCATGGGCGTGGCCACGATGACGAGGTCGGCCCCGGCCTGCGCCTGGGCGATGTCGCCCGCGCGCACGGCCAGCGAGGCCGGCAGGGCCAGCCCGGGAAGGTAGCGGGTGTTTTCACGCGCGGCCGACATGGCGTCGGCCTGGGCAGCGTCGCGCGCCCACAGCGTGACCTCGTGGCGGGCCGCCGCGTTGACTGCGACGGCCGTGCCCCAGGCACCGGCGCCATGAACGCAGATCTTCATCGTGCGCTGGCGGCGTCGTGCGGCCGGTTTACTGGGCCAGGGTGGGGGCAGCCTGGCCGGCGGCCTGGGCTTGCTGCTGCTCGTACATGGCCTGGAAGTTGATTTCGGCCAGGTGCACGGGCGGGAAGCCGCCACGCTGGATCACGTCGGCCACGTTGCCGCGCAGGTAGGGGTAGACGATCTGCGGGCAGGCGATGCCCAGGATCGGGCCCATCTGGTCTTCCGGCAGGTTGCGGATCTCGAAGATGCCGGCTTGCTTGGCTTCGACCAGGAACACGGTGCGGTCTTCGATCTTGGTCTGCACGGTGGCCGACACGGTGATCTCGAAGATGCCGTCGGCCACGGGCTGGGCGTCCACGCCGAGCTGGATGTCGACGGTGGGCTGCGTCTGCTCCAGCAGGATCGCGGGCGAGTTGGGTTGTTCGAGCGACAGGTCCTTGAGGTAGACGCGCTGGATCTGGAACACGGGATCTTGGGCTTGCTGGTCGGCCATGGCTGAACTTTCGAGGATCAAAACAATGCCCGCCGGGGAGAGGGTCCCGCAGCGGGCTGCAGATGAGGGAACAAACGATTATCGCCCGACGGCCCGCGCACTTTCGTGACGCCCGGCCGCGCGGAGCTTCAGGCGCCTTGCAGCAGCGGGACCAGGCCGCCGCGGCTGTCCAGGGCCATGAGGTCGTCGCAGCCGCCCACGTGGGTATCGCCGATGAAGATCTGCGGCACCGTGCGGCGCTGGGTGATCTCCATCATGGTGGTGCGGGCTTGCGGATCGGTGTCGATGCGGATCTCTTCGATCTGCTCGACGCCCTTGGCCTTGAGGATCTGCTTTGCACGCGTGCAGTACGGGCAGACGGCGGTGGTGTACATCTTGACGGCTTGCATGCGCTCTACCTTGGGAACAATCAGGCTTTTTCAACCGGCAGGTTAGCCTCTTTCCAGGCCTTCAGCCCGCCGGCCACCGCTTGGGCCTGCTCGTAGCCGAGCTTCTTGGCCGTGGCCACGGCGCGCTGGGCGCGGGCGCCGGTGGCGCACACCAGCAGCAGCGGCACGTTCTTGTTCTTGACCGTGCTGGCCAGCTTCTCGTCCAGCAGGTTCAGGGGCACGTTCTTGGCGCCGATCATGTGGCCGGTCGCGAATTCTTCGGGTTCGCGCACGTCGACCAGCACCGCGCGTTCGCGGTTGATGAGCTGCACGGCGCCCTGGGCCGTGAGCGTGCCGCCGCCCGCACCCCGGAGCATCGGCCAGGCCAGCATGCCGCCCGAGGTGAGCGCCATCAGGATCAGCATCCAGTTCGCGGTGACGAATTCGATCAATTTCACGGGGGTTCCTTGGATGGCAAACCCGGGATTTTAGAATGCTGGTTTTCCCACGCGCTGCCAAAGGCCTCCGACATGCACAAACTGGTACTGATCCGCCACGGCGAATCGACCTGGAACCTCGAAAACCGCTTCACCGGCTGGACCGACGTCGACCTGACCGAAACCGGCGTCGAGCAGGCCAAGCAGGCCGGCCGGCTGCTCAAGGCCGAGGGCTACGACTTCGACGTGGCCTACACCAGCGTGCTCAAGCGCGCCACCCGCACCCTCTGGCACACGCTCGACGAACTCGACCGCACCTGGCTGCCCGTGGTGCACTCCTGGCGCCTCAACGAACGCCACTACGGCGGCCTGCAGGGCCTGAACAAGGCCGAAACGGCCAAGAAGTACGGCGACGAGCAGGTGCTGGTCTGGCGCCGCAGCTACAGCACCCCGCCGCCGCCGCTGGAAGCCGACGACCCGCGCAGCGAGCGCTCCGACGTGCGCTACGCCAAGCTGTCGCCCGAGCAGATCCCGCTGACCGAATGCCTGAAGGACACGGTGGCGCGCGTGCTGCCGTTCTGGAACGAATCGATGGCCCCGGCCATCCGCACCGGTCGCCGCCTGGTCGTGGCCGCGCACGGCAACTCGATCCGCGCGCTGGTGAAGTACCTGGACGGCATCTCGGACGACGCCATCGTCGGCCTGAACATCCCGAACGGCATCCCGCTCGTGTACGAGCTGGACGACGACCTCAAGCCCCTGCGCCACTACTACCTGGGCGATGCCGCGGCCGCCGAAAAGGCCGCCGCCGCGGTGGCTTCGCAGGGCAAGGGCTGAAGACGTAAGCAAAAGAAGAAAACCCCGCCTGCCGGTTCCTCCGTGGAACCCCGGCAGGCAATTTGCTTCCAAGCTGTGTATATTGGTTCGACAGCCGTCGACATACAGGACATTTCACTCATGATGGGCCAGAAACTGAAGATCACCGGCTGGGTCGCCGCCGGCGCCGTTGCTGGCGTCCTGACCACCGTCTCGCTGCAGACGGTCGCGCGGGGTTCGCTCGCGCCGCTCCCGCTCGAGGAGTTGCAGCAGCTCGCGGCCGTCTTCGGGATGGTCAAGAGCGACTATGTCGAGGCGGTCGACGAGAAGAAACTCATCTCGGACGCCATCTCGGGCATGGTCGCCGGGCTCGATCCGCACTCGCAGTACTTCGACAAGAAGTCCTTCAAGGAATTCCGCGAGGGCACCACGGGCCGCTTCGTCGGCGTGGGCATCGAGATCTCGCAGGAAGACGGCCTCATCAAGGTCGTCTCGCCCATCGAGGGCTCGCCGGCCTTCCGCGCCGGCCTGAAGCCGAACGACCTGATCACCAAGATCGACGACACCGCCGTGCGCGGCCTGTCGCTGAACGAAGCCGTCAAGCGCATGCGCGGCGAGGCCAACACCAAGGTGCTGCTGACCATCTTCCGCAAGGACGAGAGCCGCACCTTCCCGGTCACGATCACGCGCGAGGAAATCCGTACCCAGTCGGTGCGCGGCAAGATGATCGAGCCGGGCTACGGCTGGATCCGCCTGTCGCAATTCCAGGAGCGCACGGTCGACGACTTCGTCAAGAAGATCGAGGAGCTCTACAAGGAAGACCCGAACCTCAAGGGCCTGGTGCTCGACCTGCGCAACGACCCGGGCGGCCTGCTCGACGCGGCGGTGGCGGTGTCGGCGGCCTTCCTGCCCGAGAACGTCACGGTGGTCACCACCGACGGCCAGCTGGCCGAAAGCAAGTCGATCTACAAGGCGGCGCCCGAGTACTACCAGCGCCGTTCGGGCAGCGACCCGCTGCGCAACCTGCCGGCCGCGCTCAAGAACGTGCCGCTGGTGGTGCTGGTGAACGAAGGCTCGGCCTCGGCCAGTGAGATCGTGGCCGGCGCGCTGCAGGACCACAAGCGCGCCACCATCATGGGCAGCCAGACCTTCGGCAAGGGCTCGGTGCAGACCGTGCGCCCGCTCGGACCGGACACCGGCCTGAAGATCACCACCGCGCGCTACTACACGCCCAGCGGCACCTCGATCCAGGCCAAGGGCATCGTGCCCAACGTGCTGGTCGACGAAAGCGCCGAGGGCAGCCCCTTCGCCGCCCTGCGCATGCGCGAGGCCGACCTCGAGAAGCACCTGGCCAGCGGCCAGGGCCCCGAGGTGAAGGACCCCGAACGTGAAAAGGCCCGCGACGAAGCCCGCAAGCGCCTCGAGGAAGAAGCCAAGAAGCCGCCGCAGGACCGCAAGGTGCCCGAGTTCGGCACCGACAAGGACTTCCCGCTGGTGCAGGCGCTCAACCGCCTGAAGGGCCAACCGGTGCTCGTCAGCAAGACGCAGGTCATCGTCGACAACAAGGACGAGAAGAAGGAAAACTGATCCCGGCGAGCGAGCCGCACGCACCGTGCGGTTCGCGCCACCGGCGTTTTCCCCTCCCCCGCACAGGCCCAGGCAGGCGCGCATGGACGATCACGACCTGCTGCGCTATTCGCGGCACATCCTCCTCGAAGAATTCGGCATCGACGGCCAGGAACGCGTCAGTGCCGGGCGGGTGCTCGTCATCGGCGCCGGCGGGCTGGGCTCGCCGGTGGCCCTGTACCTCGCGGCAGCGGGGGTCGGCCACATCGTGCTGGTCGACGACGACGAGGTCGACCTCACCAACCTGCAGCGGCAGGTGGCCCACACCCAGGCGCGGGTGGGCCAGCCCAAGGTCGCATCGGCCGCGCAGGCCATGCGCGACATCAACCCCGACATCGCCATCGAGACCCACGCCGTGCGCGCCGACGAGGCGCTGCTGTCGCGGCTCGTGGCTGAGGCCGACGTGGTGGTCGACTGCTGCGACAACTTCGCCACCCGGCAGGCCGTGAACCGCGCCTGCGTGGCGCACGCCAAGCCGCTGGTGGCGGGCGCGGCGATCCGCTTCGACGGCCAGCTGAGCGTGTACGACACGCGCGACGCCGCCTGCCCCTGCTACGCCTGCCTGTTCCCGCCCGAGGCCAGCTTCGAGGAAACCCGCTGCGCGGTGCTCGGCGTGTTCGGCCCGGTGGTCGGCACCATCGGCACGCTGCAGGCCAGCGAGGCGCTCAAGCTGCTGGCCGGCATCGGGCCGTCGCTGGCGGGCAAGCTGCTGATGTTCGACGGGCGCAGCACCGACTTCGACACGCTGCGCGTCTCGCGCGACCCGCACTGCAGCGTCTGCGCGCAGCGGCCCCAGGCCGGCGCCTGAGCGCCCGCCTGCCCTCTTCTTTCTTTCGTTAAGGCTGGCGAGCCCCCTTGGCCCGCGCGGCACCGCGCGCGGCGGCCCCGGCCGTGGGCCGGTTCGCCAGCGCCAGCACGCCCGTGCAGTCGGCGTTCTCGCCGGGGCCGGTCTCGATGGTCGCGGCCAGTGCCAGCAGCGGGTTGATGGCGCCCAGCGCCAGCGCCGCCAGGCCGCGGCCGGCCAGCGGCCCGATCTCGACGCCGCCCTTGGGCGCGCCGAAGGTGCCGCTCACGACCAGCGGCGTGCGAAGCGACAGGAAGCTCGCGCTCTTGGGCTCGGGCCGGATCACGAAGTCCAGCGACTCGGTCGCGAGGTTGGCCTGGCCGGTGGCGGTGAAGACGGCGTTGGTGGTATCCAGCACCAGCGTGCGCCCGTTCATCACGCCCTTGTTCACGTCGAAGGCCAGCGCGGCGCAGCGCAACTCGACGTCGCGGTCGCCGCGCAGCAGGAACTTGAGGATGTCGCCGCCCACCAGCGTCGCGAACACGGGCATCAGGTTGCCGAACTGGCCGCGCCCCGACAGCACCGCCATGTCGCCCGACGCGCCGCCGAGCCAGCTGGCCACCGAATTGCCGGCGCCCGACAGGTTGATGCGCCCGTCGAGCCGGCCGACGCTGTTGCCCGAGTTCTCCAGCTTGGGAATGAGCCGCGCCAGCCGCAGGCCGCGCACGTCGAGCGAGGCGCGGATGTCGGCCGGCGTCTTCGTGGCGTCGATGCGGATCGCGCCCACGAGCTTGCCGTTGGCCACGCCCAGGTCGAGCGGGTCGAGCGACAGCACGCCGTCGCTGAGCTTGATCTTGGCGCTGCCGCGGTCCAGCGGCACCTCGCGCACGTTGCGGATGCGCTCGGCCGTGTAGGCCACATCGGCATTCATGGCGTGCAGCCGCCCGAAGTCGAACGGCGTGGTCGGCAGCACCTTGCCGCCGGGCGGGCGCTTGGGCTGGGCCGAGGCGACGGGCGCCACACCCTCCACCGCGTTGGCGGAACGCGCCGTGGGCGGCAGGCCGATCAGCGGGCCGAGGTCGTCCATGTCCATCACGCGCGAGCGCAGCGTGCCCGACAGGCGCGGCACCTTGCCGGCCTGGTCGAAGGCCATGTCGCCGCCGATGTCCGACAGGCCCAGCCGGCCGTTGAGCCCCGCGGCCTCCCAGAGCTTGCCGCGCTTGCGCAGGCCGCCGCTCAGCGCATAGGGCGGGGTCTGCGGCAGCACGATGCCCAGCAGCGGGTACAGCGCGCTCAGCGTCTGGCCCTTGATCTGGAACGTGGCGTCGATGCCGTCGAAGCCCGCGAGCTGGGCCACCGTGCCATTGGCCTTGAGCCGGGTCTGGCCGGCGGCGGCATTGATCTCGAGCGGGAACGGCGGCGCGCCCGCGGCGTTGATCTGCAGCACGTTGCCGGTGCGCCCGTCGGCCGTGAGCGGCTGGCCCTTGTAGCGGCCCTTGATGCGGTAGTGCAGCGGCAGCTCGCCGCGGTTGCTGTCGTAGTCCAGGTCGGCGTGCACGTCGACGCCCAGGTGCGTGGCCAGGAAGTCGACGGCGCCCTTGTCGACCTGGATCAGGCCGATGGTGGGCACGGTGCCGGTGTCGGAGGTGTCCTTGCCGAAGGCCCAGGTGCGGCGCCCGTCGGGCTCCATCTGCAGGCCGACGGTGGGCGCGGTCAGCGCCAGGCTCGGAATGACCACCCGCTTGTCGATCAGCGGCCACAGGCGGATCTCGAAGCTCGCGCGCTCGGCCTTCACCAGGTAGGGGTCGCGCGCCCAGTCGGGGTTGGCGAATTCGATGCCGTCGAAGTGGATGGTGGCGGCTTTCCAGCCCAGGTCCACGTCGAGCCGGCGGGTGATCTCGAACTTGCGCCCGGTCTTCTCGCTCACGAAGCGGTTGAGCGGCTCGCGCAGTGTGTCCCACGGGAAGAAGGCCACGAGGAGCGCGAACGCGGTCAGCAGGACGGCGACCAGCAGCACGAAGACCGCCAGCAGCTTCTGCCAGCGCGGCCGGGTGCGAAGGGATTGGGTTGCCATGGTCGATTCTTACCCGGATGCGCGCCCGAACCGGGTCGGCGGCGGGCCGCAGACCCCGTGCGGCTTGGCCTACGGGCGGGCGCGAGGCGGCGTGGAGACAGCCGCCTGCACATGCGTCAGAACCCGCCTACAACGCGCGGCCCTTGAACCCTGCATGATCCGCTGCGGGAAAGCCTCAATCTCCATGGGCAGGCTCTCTCCTCCGCAGGGCGCTTGGACACGAGCACCTGCCCACCTCAGAGGAAGCGCGGTTCGGCATGGATTCCAGATTGCAGACCTACGTTGTCGAAGACAACCCCACGATCCGTGAAAACCTCATCGGCACTCTGGAAGAGCTCACCTGCACCACGGTCGTGGGCTTTGCGGAAACCGAGCAGCACGCTCGCGACTGGCTGCGCGACCATGCCGACGAGTGGCACCTGGCCATCGTCGATCTCTTTCTCAAGCAGGGGAGTGGCCTGGGCATCCTTCAGGCCTGCCAGTCGCGCAAGCCCGGCCAGAAGGTGGTGGTGCTCAGCAACTATGCGACGCCCGACATCCGGCGCCGCTGCGCCGAGTTCGGGGTCGACGCGGTGTTCGACAAGTCGAACGAGATCGACGCACTGGTCGACTTCTGCATCCGCCAGGCCGCCGCGCTGCGGTCCGCACCCGGCGATGCCTAGGCGCGGCTCAATCGATGAGCTTGTTCTTCAGCGCGTAGTAGGTCAGGTCGCTGTTGGAGGACAGGTTCATCTTCTCCATCAGCCGCGTGCGGTAGGTGCTCACCGTCTTCACCGACAGCGACAGCGTCTTGGCGATGTCGCCGGCGGTCTCGCCCTTGGCCAGCTTCAGGAACACCTGGAACTCGCGCTCCGAGAGCTGCTCGTGCGGCGCGGCGTCGTCCTTGCGGTCGAGCTGGCGGGCCAGCAGTTCGGCCACGGCGGGGGTGATGTAGCGCCGGCCCAGCGAAATGGTGCGAATGGCGTTCACGATCTCGATCGGATCGCATTCCTTGTTGAGGTAGCCGCTGGCGCCCTGACGGATCAGGTTCATCGCGTAGTGCTCCTCGGGGTAGCCGCTGAGGATCAGGATGCCCACGTCCGGCGCCTTGGCGCGGATCATGGCGAGTGCATCGATACCGCTTTGTCCCGGCATGGAGAGATCCATCACCAGCACGTCCAGTTCGGTGGTGCGTACCAGCTCGATGGCTTCACGGCCGCTCGCTGCCTCGCCCGCCACGCGCAGGTCCACGTGCTCGGAGAAGAACTGCCGGAGGCCCGATCGCACGATGGCGTGGTCGTCCACAATTCCAATTTTGATCATCTGTTACTTTCGTCGTTGTGCCGCAGCTTTGGAAGCCGCAGCATGCCGGTCCCTGATTGTTATCAATTATTCACGAAGTTGCATTGAATGCGACCCTAAGGGTGTCATGCACTGGTTAGCCCCCCAAAAAATGGCCGTGAGCCTGTTGCTCGCGGCGCTGGCCGCACTGGCCCTCGTGGGCATCAACGAGGCAGGATACCGGCAATCGAGCCGCGCCCTGGCGGACATCGACGAGGCGCAGCAGATCCGCGGCACGCTCAACCAGATCCTGCAGAACATGCTGGACGCCGAAACCGGCCAGCGCGGCTTCCTGCTCACGGGTGAAGCCGCCTACCGCCAGCCCTACGACATCGCGGTCAAGCAGGTGGACGGCAACCTGGCCACGCTGCGCCAGCTGTACGCCGAACGCCCGGCCGAGCGCACCCAGCTGTCCGAGCTGTCCAAGCACGTGCTGCGCAAGATCGCCGAGATGGACATGAGCGTGCGGCTGCGCCACGAGGGCAACGAGGACGCCTGGAAGTTCGTCATGACCACCGACGTCGGCCGCGAGGAGATGGAAGCCATCCGCGCCACCGCCAACGAGCTGGTGAAGACCAGCAACGCGACGCTGCAGGCCGGCCAGCTGCAGGTGATGAAGTCGCTGCAGCTGGCGCGCGTCGGCACCGGCATCGTGGCGCTCGCGGCGCTGATCGCCTTCTTCCTGTACCTGCGCCAGACGCACGCGCTGCGCTCGGTAGGCGAGCGCCAGCAGGAGGCGCTGCAACGCGAACGCAACGCCTTAGAAGACGAGGTGCGCGAGCGCACCGCCTCGCTGGCCGAGCTCGCCACCCACCTGCAGGACGTGCGCGAGACCGAGCGCGGCTACCTGGCGCGCGAACTGCACGACGAGTTGGGCTCGCTGCTCACGGCCGCCAAGCTCGACGTGGCGCGGCTGAAGTCGCGCCTGGCCGACTCGCCCGACGCGATCCAGCGGCTGCAGCATCTGACCGAGCTGCTCAACAGCGGCATCGCGCTGAAGCGCCGCATCATCGAGGACCTGCGGCCTTCGTCGCTCTCCAACCTCGGGCTGGTCGCCTCGCTGGAAATCCTGGGGCGCGAGTTCGGGGAGCGCTCGGGGCTGGAGATCGAGATGGCGCTGGAACCGGTGACCATGGACGAGTCGCGCCAGCTCACGATCTACCGCATGGTGCAGGAGAGCCTGACCAACATCGGCAAGTACGCCGAGGCCAGCGAAGCCACCATCGTGCTGAAGAACTACGCCAACCACGTGATCGTGGAGGTGGCCGACAACGGCAAGGGCTTCGACGCGCAGCGCATGCGCCCGTCGACGCACGGCCTGGCGGGCATGCGCCACCGGGTCGAGGCAGCGCGCGGCAAGCTCACCATCACCTCGGCGCCCGGCCAGGGCACGCGGCTCACCGCGATGCTGCCGGTGGTGAAGCCGGCACCGCAGGCCGGCACGCCGGCGAGCCCCGACACCCCCGCGCCGCGCGGTGCCTGACGCAGGCGCTGGCATTTCTTCACGCCCCGGGCCTGCGGCGACTCGGTCGCCTCCTACGCACCCCCGCCCCGGTCGCTGACAGGGCCGATGCGGCCCTGCCCTTAAGGTGGGTCCTGTGTCATCCGGCACCGGGCCGCGTCTTCAGCGATGCGCCTGGATGCATGGTTTCAAACCACAAAGAGGGAAGCCTCGAAGGAGTTCCGCATGCTGCACTACGCCGTGGTATTTCTGGTCATCGCACTCATCGCTGCCGTGTTCGGCTTCGGTGGCATTGCCGCCAGCGCGGTGGGGATCGCCAAGGTCCTTTTCATCATCTTTGCCGTGCTCGCCATCGCCAGCTTCCTGGCCGGCTTGCTACGACGCAAGTAGCGTAGTTACGATCCATAGGCTCCCGCATTTCATCTTCCCGGAAAGGACTCTCCCATGAACACGACCAAGACCCCTTCGCAACTCGCCGACGACGTGCGCCAGACCGCCCAGGAAGCAGCCGAAACCACCCGCGCCTACGCTCAGAACGCGGTGAATGCGGCGGGCGAAAAGGTCCGCGAACTGCGCCGCGACGCCGAACCGGGTGTCGAGCAGTTGGCCGCACGCGTGCAGCAAGCCGTGCAGCGCGGCCTCGACGCCGCCTCGACCACCAGCGCCCGCGCGCACCGCCGCATCGAACAGGCCGCCGACGTGACCGGCCGCTACATCTCCGACCAGCCCGTGCGCTCGGTGCTGCTGGCCGCCGCTGCCGGCGCCGCCATCACGGCGCTGATCGTGCTGGCCAGCCGCCGCAACCGCGACGACTACTGATCCGTTGCATCGCCACTGACCGACCGACCCCGCCCGACCACCCTCGCACATGCTTCATCCGATCTTCTCGACGGTGCTCGGGCACCCGGAGCTCATTGCCGATCACATCGCCAACTACGCAGCCCTTGTCCGGCAGGAGAGTGCCGTGGCAGGACGCGGCCTGGTTGCCCGACTGGTCGCGGGCGTCCTGGCCGTGGCCACCGCCGTGCTCGCCCTCGGGCTGATCGGCGTGGCCGTGCTGCTCGGCGTGCTGCACGGCAGCTTCCACTGGGTGCTGGTGGCCGTGCCTGCCGTGGCGGTGGTGATCGCGGCGATCTGCACCTGGATCGCCACCCGCCCGAGTCCGAACTACGGCTTCGACGATCTGCGTGCCCAGCTGGCCGCGGACCTCGATGCGCTGCACGCCGCCGGAGCCCGCCATGAACAGCCATGACCCCCGCCGCCCTGCCGCACCGCAACTCACGCCGCAACAGCGGCTGGCCCTGTCGCGCCGCGCGCTCGTGCGGCAACTGAACGGCGGCGAGCCGGACGCACCGGCGCCCCATCGCGCCTTGGCTGCCGGTGACACCGACGACGATCTCGAATACGCACACACCGACGCGGGTGATGCGCCGCCCGCCTCGCCGGGGCGCCGCCACAACGTCTGGAGCGCGATGGCGCGCGGCGTGGTGCAGCGCTGGTGGCGCCGCCATCCCGCGCACGCGGCCGGCCAGCTGGCCCGCCCCCTGCTCGAACACTACGCCCGCACCGAGCCCGTCAAGCTCATGGCCGCCGCGGCCGCCACGGGCTCGCTGCTGGTGCTCGTGCGGCCCTGGCGGCTGCTCTCGGCCACGGCCGTGATCGCGGCGGTGCTCAAGACCTCCGACGTGGCCGATCTGGTCAACACGCTGCTGCAGAAGCCCGCGCGGCCATCGCGGCAAGACCCGCCCTGACGTCACGCCAACGCGTGGCATGCAGACAAGAAAAAGCCCGGACGAACCGGGCTTTTTGCTGGGCGCGGCGCAAGGGCCGGTCAGCCCTTCACTTCGAGCTGGTTGTTCACCGACTTCACGCCCTGCACGGCCTTGGCGATCTCCTCGGCACGCGACTTGGCGGCGGCCGTCGGTGCCGGGCCCTTGAGGCTCACGGCGCCGCCCTTGGTGTCGACGTCGATCTTGATCGCGCTCAGGTCCGGGTCCTTGGCCAGGCCGGCCGAGACCGAGGCGGTGATCGCGGCGTCGTCGACCGTGGCGGTCACGGCGGCGGTGGCGTCCTTGGCGGCTTCCTTCACATCGGCGGTGGCGCCGGCCATGCCGGTCTTGGCGTCGGCCGCGGCCTGTTCGGTCTTGGCCTTGGCATCGGAGGCCGCCTGCTCGGTCTTGGCGACGGCGCTGTCGAGCTTCTCACCGGCGGTCTGGTTGCCCGGCTTGTCGCAGGCGGCCAGGGTCAGCGCGGCGCCGGCGGCGAGCACGGCGAGCCAGGTGCGCGAGGTGGCAAAGGGAGCGAGGGAACGGTTCGACGTTGTCATGGGAAATCCTCCTGCGGTCGGAAATGGGTGCATGGACCGGCTTGGTCCACGCCAGTCAATCTAGTCCCCACCGCCCGCGCCCGGGTGTCGCCACAGGCCCGAAGCGCTGTAGGACAAGCAAGCGACGGCAGGCGGCTCAGGCGCTGACGATCCAGCCTTCGAGCGGGTCCACGGACGACGGCAATCCATAGCCCGGCCCCGGGCTGCCGGCGCGCTGGCGGGCCCAGGCGGCCTGCAGCAGGCACAGCACGGCATCGAGTTCATCGCCCTTGGCGTCGGCGCGCAGCCCGTCGCGCTGCGCGGCCGTGAGCTGGAGGCGCAGGCCGAGCCGCGTGCGCCCGGCTTCCAGCGCGGCCAGCAGGTCGGTGCGCGCGGCTTCCAGCGCGGCCAGCAGGTCGGTGCGCGCGGCTTCGCGCTCGGGCGACTGGCGCGCGAGGTCGTCGCTCTTGTAGCTGCGCCGGCCGATCAGCTCGCGGGCCAGCAGGCCGGGATACGCCTCCAGCGCGATGCGCTCCTTGTGGGTGCCTGTGTGCAGGCCCGGCAAGGTGGCGCCGGCGGCGAGCAGGCGCGGCACGCCGGCGTGCAGCATGTAGGCGACGGGCGGGTTCACCCACTTCATCGACGGGCTCGAGCCGGCCGGCGCATCGGTCGCACGGTGCGCGAACTTGCCGCCGACCGGACGCGCCGCGCAGAAGGCGGCGAAGGTGTCGCGGATCTCGGCGCGGCTCAGGCCGGCGTAGTGGGCGATCAGCGCGTCCCACGCGGTCGGCCACTGCAAGTGCTCGATCAATTCGCGCGGCAGGCCGAAGGGAAAGTCGAAACCGCCGACCCAGGCGGGCGTGCTGCTGTCGAGCCATTGGCCCCAGGCGTCGAGCGTGGCGAAACGGTGCAGGCCGGTCAGCGTGACGGCGTCCGGGCCGGCCATCTCACCGACGGCCACGACGATGGGCTTGCGGGCGGTCGGTGCGCTCGAGAAATCGCAGCCGAAGAGCATCGCCCGCCTTCGGTCAACCCAGTGCGAGCGCGATCACGCCGGCCGCGATGAACAGCGCACCCAGCAGCCGCAGCATGCGGTCGCCTTCGCGCAGCAGGTGCCCGCCGATCAGCGCGGCGAACAGCATCGACACCTCGCGCGCCGGCGCGACGTGCGAGATGGGCGCCTGCTGCACCGCGTACAGCACCAGCACGTACGAGACGGGGCTGATCGCCGCCACCAGCAGCGCGTACTTCCACTGGTCGCGCCACATGCGCGCGGTGGTCGCGCGGTCCTGCAGCGCGGCGGGCAGCAGCAGCACGAGGCGCACGAAGTTGCTCATGTAGTCGAGCAGGATCGGCGACATCGCGAGGAACTTGACGGCGTAGCTGTCGGTGACCGTGTAGGCCGCGATGAAGGCGCCGGTCAGCACGCCGTAGCGCATGCCCTTCTGTACGCGCTCGCGCTGCACCGGGTCATGCTTCTTGTGAAAGAGGCGCGGGCCGCCGGCCACCAGGAACACGCCGAGCACCACGCCGAAGATGCCGGCCACGCCGACGAGGCTGATCTTCTCGCCCAGGAACAGGATCGCGACCAGCGACGACAGCAGCGGCCCCGAGCCGCGCGCCAGCGGGTAGACCACCGTGAGGTCCGACTTGCGGTAGCCGCGCAGCAGCACGACGTAATAGAAGACGTGCAGCACGCCGCTCAGCACGATGAAGGCCCACTCCTTCGTGCCCCAGGTCGGCACGACGCTCCAGCCGAGCGTGATGCCCACGGGCGCCCACACCACGGCCATGAACACGCCGCTCTGGAACGCGAAGCGTGAATCGCCGTTCGCCTTCTTGGCGGCGATGTTCCAGCTGGCGTGGATGACGCCAGCCAGCAGGATCAGTGCGAACGCGGAAAGGGGCACCCCGGTCGAACCGGGATCAGTGGCGGCCGACGATGGCCGCGGTGGCCATCAGTTCTTCGAGCAGCGCGAGCGAGACCTTGCCCGAGACCTTGTAGGGGTCGAGTTCGGGCTTCTCGGAGTACTTCAGCAGCGTCGAGGCGTTGAGCTTGGAGAGGTTGACCTGCCCCATCGTCCAGCCGCCGAAGCGGCGCTCGGAGATTTCCTCGTAGTGCAGCAACACCACGTCCTTGTGGCGCGGATCGCGCTGGATGTGGCCGTAGAGATCGCTGATGGCGTCGCGCCCGCCCTCGATGGCCTGCAAGAAGGTGCCGGCGCCGTAGCAGAGGATGCCCGTGATGCCGCAGGCCGGGTTGTGCGTGCGCGATTTCGCGAGGATCGCCTCGATGGCCTCGGGGCTGGTATCGACGGCGCGACTGGCATAGAGAAGTCGGACCAGCATGGCTCAGCTCTTTCGTGGCAGGAGGGAGAGGAATTCGCGACGCAGGCTCGGGTCTTTCAGGAACACGCCGCGCATGACGGAGTTGATCATCTTGCTGTCCATTTCCTTCACGCCGCGCCAGGCCATGCAGAAGTGCTCGGCCTCCATGACCAGCGCCAGGCCGTCGGGCTGCGTCTTTTCCTGGATCAGGTCGGCCAGCTGCACCACGGCTTCTTCCTGGATCTGCGGACGGCCCATGACCCATTCGGCCAGGCGTGCGTACTTGGACAGGCCGATCACGTTGGTGTGCTCGTTGGGCATCACGCCGATCCAGAGCTTGCCGATGATCGGGCAGAAGTGGTGCGAGCAGGCGCTGCGCACGGTGATCGGGCCGACGATCATCAGCTCGTTCAGGTGCTCGGCGTTGGGGAACTCGGTGAGCGGAGGTGCCGGCACGTAGCGGCCGCGAAACACCTCGTTGAGGTACATCTTGGCCACGCGGCGCGCGGTGTTGTCGGTGTTGTGGTCGTTCTCGACGTCGATGACCAGGCTCTCGAGCACGCCCTTCATCTTGACCTCGACCTCGTCGAGCAGCGACTCCAGTTCGCCCGGCTGGATGAACTCGGCGATGTTGTCGTTGGCGTTGAAACGCTTGCGCGCTGCATTCAGTCGCTCGCGGATCTTGACGGAGACGGGGGTGCCCTCGTCATCGTCTTTTCGATCGGGAAGCGGTTCGACGTCGGTTTTCCTCAGCATGGCGGGGATCGTACCAGTGAATGGCTCCAGGGGATTCGGGCTGCAACGCCCGCCCCTTCTCGGAGCAATGCTATCAATTAGGTAGCGCGAAGTCGGCTACCAGTGGAAGGTGGTCGGACATGCGGGCCCAGATCGGGCCGCGCGGCACATTGCAGGCCAGCGGTTCGAGCTGGCGGCCGTAGACGAAATCGAGCTGCGTCACGGGCAGGCGCGAGGGGTACGTGAGCGTGCGGGGGCCGCGCAGGTCGCTGGTATCGCGCAGGCCCATGGCGTTCATGGCGTAGCGCATGCGCGCGCCCCAGTCGTTGAAGTCGCCGGCCACCACCACGGCCTCGTCGGCCGGCACCTCGCGCTCGATGAACTCGCGCAGCCGGGCCACCTGCCGCACGCGGCTGCCCTTGATGAGCCCCAGGTGCACCACGATGGCGTGCACCCGGCGCCCTTCGACGTCGATCACGGCATGCAGCAGGCCGCGCTGTTCGAAGCGGTGGTCGGAGATGTCCTGGTGGCCGGTGCGGATCACCGGCCAGCGCGTGAGCAACGCGTTGCCGTGCTCGCCGTGGCGCGTGACGGCGTTGGTCTCGTAGACGGCCGTGTAGCCCTCGGGCGCCAGAAAGTCGGCCTGCGGCAGCTCGGGCCAGCGCGGAAAGCGGGCGGCGGCCTGGCGGTTCATCTTGCGCACTTCCTGCAGGCAGACGATGTCGGCATCGAGCTGCTCGATGGCGTGGCCCAGGTTGTGGATCTCGAGCCGACGCGCCGGCCCGATCCCCTGCACACCCTTGTGGATGTTGTAGGTCGCGACCCGGAGGTTCTGCGTTGCTGCTGCTGCGGCGGCCGGTGGGTTCATCGCGCAAATTCTGGCAGCAACAGAATGGCTTCGGCGTTCGACGGGGAAAAGCAGGCGTCCGCCGCCTCGTGGTACGGCAGCCATTGCCAGTCGGTGTGCTCGCGCGGATCGAGCACGGGCGTCAGGCGCTCGGGCACGCACAGGCCGAACAGGTGCTCGGTGTTGTGGGTGACGCCGGGTTCGTAGCGCGCGCGCCAACCCGGGTAGATCTCGTAGACGTTGCGCAGCTGCCAGTCAACCAGCTGCGAGGCGAGCGGCGTGCCTTCACTGCAATCGATGCCGGTTTCCTCGGCCACTTCGCGTGCGGCGGTGAGCGCGAGCGGCTCGTCGACTGCGTCCTTGCTTCCAGTGACCGACTGCCAGAAGTCGGACTCGGCATCCGCACGCCGGATGAGCAGCACATCGAGTGCCGGCGTGTGGATCACGACCAGCACCGACTCCGGGATCTTCCAGGGCCGGGTGCCGGTCGTCATGGCTGCATCAGGCCGCTTGCGGCGTGTTGCGCAGCTTGATGTGCAGTTCGCGCAGCTGCTTCTCGTCGACCGGGCTCGGCGCCTGCGTCAGCAGGTCTTGCGCGCGCTGGGTCTTGGGGAAGGCGATCACGTCGCGGATCGACTCAGCGCCGGTCATGAGCATGACCAGGCGGTCCAGGCCGATGGCGATGCCGCCGTGCGGCGGGGCGCCGTACTGCAGTGCGTCCAGCAGGAAGCCGAACTTGAGCTGTGCGTCTTCGGCACTGATCTTCAGCGCGCGGAACACCTTGCTCTGCACTTCCTCGCGGTGGATACGCACCGAGCCGCCGCCCATCTCGATGCCGTTGAGCACCATGTCGTAGGCCTTGGCGATGCACTTCTCGGGTGCGGTGTCCATGAGGTCTTCATGGCCGTCCTTCGGTGCGGTGAACGGGTGGTGCACGGCACTCCAGCGCTGGCCTTCCTCGTCGAACTCGAACATCGGGAAGTCGACCACCCACAGCGGTGCCCAGCGGTCGTCGAACAGGCCCGCCTTCTTGCCGAAGGCGCTGTGGCCGATCTTCACGCGCAGCGCGCCGATGGCGTCGTTGACGACCTTTTCCTTGTCGGCGCCGAAGAACAGGATGTCGCCGTTGCGGGCACCCGTGCGGGCGATGATCTCGGCCAGCGTGGCGTCGTCCAGGTTCTTGACGATCGGGCTCTGCAGGCCTTCGCGGCCGGCAGCAGCGTCGTTGACCTTGATGTAGGCCAGGCCCTTGGCGCCGTAGATCTTCACGAACTCCTGGTACGCGTCGATCTCGCCGCGCGACAGGCCGCCTTCGGCACCGCCGCCGGGCACGCGCAGTGCGACCACGCGACCGCCGGCCATGGTGGCGGCGTTGGAGAACACCTTGAACTCGACGCGCTTCATCAGCTCGGTGAGTTCGGTGAACTCGAGCTTCACGCGCAGGTCGGGCTTGTCCGAGCCGTACTTGAACATCGCGTCGGCATAGCTCATGGTCGGGAACACCGGCAGGTCGATGTCCGCGGCGTTGCGGAACACGTTGCGGATCATGCCTTCGAACATCTCGCGGATTTCTTCTTCGGCAAGGAACGAGGTCTCGATGTCGATCTGCGTGAATTCAGGCTGGCGGTCGGCGCGCAGGTCTTCGTCGCGGAAGCACTTCACGATCTGGTAGTAGCGGTCGTAGCCGGCCACCATCAGCAGCTGCTTGAACAGCTGGGGCGACTGCGGCAGCGCGAAGAAGCTGCCGTCGTGCACGCGGCTGGGCACGAGGTAGTCGCGCGCGCCTTCGGGCGTGGACTTGCCCAGCATCGGCGTCTCGATGTCGATGAAGCCGTTGGCATCGAGGAACTTGCGCGTTTCCATCGTCACCTTGTAGCGCAGCATCATGTTGCGCTGCATGGCCGGGCGGCGCAGGTCGAGCACGCGGTGCGTGAGGCGGGTGGTTTCCGACAGGTTGTCGTCGTCCAGCAGGAACGGGGGCGTGACCGAGGGGTTCAGCACCTTCAGTTCGTGGCACAGCACTTCGATCTTGCCGCTCTTGAGGCTGTCGTTGGTCGTGCCTTCGGGGCGCGCGCGCACGAGGCCGGTGATCTGCACGCAGAACTCGTTGCGCAGGTTCTCGGCCACGGCGAAGGTCGAGGCGCGGTCGGGGTCGCACACCACCTGCACGTAGCCTTCGCGGTCGCGCACGTCGATGAAGATCACGCCGCCGTGGTCGCGGCGACGGTTGACCCACCCGCACAGGGTGACGGTCTGGCCCAACAGGGCTTCGGTCACAAGACCGCAATAGTGAGTACGCATGGCCATAGAGATGACTTCCGGCGCCGTCGTGGCGCGTTCGTTTTTATGAGTTGGATGGCTTGATCGCCACCGAGGAGGGGCCGCCTGGAACGACCACGCCCATCGAGACGATGTACTTGAGCGCTTCGTCCACGCTCATCTTCAGTTCGACGCAGTCACTGCGCTTGAGCATGACGAAGTAGCCGCCCGTGGGGTTGGGCGTGGTCGGTACATAGACGCTGAGGAATTCCTCGCTGCCCAGGTACTCGGCCACCTCGTTGCCCGGCGCGCCGGTCACGAAGGCAATGGTCCACACGCTCTCGCGCGGCCACTGGATCAGCACTGCCGTGCGGAATGCGTTGCCGTTCTCGGAGAACAGCGTGTCCGACACCTGCTTGACGCTCGAGTAGATCGAGCGCACGACCGGAATGCGGCGCACCACGGCGTCGCCCCAGCCGAGCAGGCGCTTGCCGACGAAGTTGCTCGCAATGGCACCGACCACCAGCAGGATGGCCAGCGTGAGCAGCACACCGAGCCCGCGGATGTTGTTGTCGTAGAGCCAGCGCTGCCATGCGCCCGGCAGCACCCACAGCGTCTGGTCGAGCGTGTCGATGATCCACTTCAGCACCGCCAGGGTGATGAACAGCGGAACGATCACCAGCAAGCCGGAGAACAACCATTTGCGCAGGGCGGACATGGGAGAGGGTTCCGTCAGTCGCCGCTCTTGGCGGCAGCCGTTGCAGCGGGGGCCGGCGCGGGAGCGGGCGCCGGTGCGGGGCTGGAGGCGGGGGACGAAGAAGAAGCGTCGGCCGACTTGGCGCCGTCGCCGGACGCAGCGGGCGCGGTGGCGGCCTCGGACTTCTTGCCGCCGCCCTCGCGGAAGTCGGTCACGTACCAGCCCGAGCCCTTGAGCTGGAAGCCGGCGGCCGTGACCTGCTTTTCAAATGCGCTCGCACCGCATTCCGGGCACACCGAGAGCGGCGTGTCCGACATCTTCTGCAGAACGTCCTTGGCAAAGCCGCAGGAACTGCACTTGTAGGCGTAAATGGGCATGGAAAATCGGGGTGGGAATGAGCGACGCAGCTGCCGCTCGCAAAGCCCTCGATTATAGGGGCGCCCCCGCCCGCAGGGGTCGCACAGGCCCGGCCCGGCCCGCCGTCAGGCCGGCTCGGTCGCCAGGAGGCGGTGCGGCGTGTGAGTGTTCGCTATCCATTGCGGCAGCAGCGAGCCGATGACCATGCCCGCGAACGAGGACAGCACGCCCGCCAGCTGGGCCGGGAAGGCGGTGCCCCAGGGCATGGCCATGAATAGCAGCCAGACGCCGATGCCCCCCACGATCGAGGCGATGGCGCCCTGGGTGGTGGCGCGGCGCCAGTACAGGCCGCACACCAGCGGCACGAAAGCCCCGACCAGCGGCACTTGGTAGGCGCCCGAGACCAGTTCGTAGATCGGCGTGCCCTGCATGCGGATCGCGTAGGCCAGCACGGCGGCGCTGAACAGCAGCACCGTGATGCGCATGGTCATCAGGTTCTCGCGATCGGTGCCGGCGGGACGGAACTGGCGCCAGATGTTCTCGGTGAAGGTGACGCTGGGCGCCAGCAGGGTGGCCGAGGCGGTCGACTTGATGGCCGACAGCAGCGCGCCGAAGAACAGCACCTGCATCACGAAGGGCATCTTCTGCAGCACCAGCGTGGGCAGCACCTTCTGCGGATCTTCCTTCAGCAGCACGGCGACCTCCTCCGGCATGATCAGCAGCGCGCTGGCCACCAGGAACATCGGCACGAAGGCGAACAGGATGTAGGCCACGCCGCCGATCACCGGCCCGCGGGTCGCGGCCTTGACGCTGTTGGCCGACATCACGCGCTGGAACACGTCCTGCTGCGGAATGGAGCCCAGCATCATCGTGATGGCCGCGGCAAAGAAGAACACCATGTCGTGCCAGTTGGGCTCGGGCCAGAACTTGAAGAGGTCCTTGCTGACCGCGAAAGCCACCACCTTGTCGGCGCCGCCGGCCATGTCGCCCGCGAACATCGCGATGACCGCGAGGCCCACGACCAGGATGATCATCTGGATGAAGTCCGTCACGGCCACCGACCACATGCCGCCGAACAGCGTGTAGGCCAGGATCGAGACCACGCCGATCACCATGCCCAGCGGGATACTGATCGCGCCGGCCGACAGCACGTTGAATACCAGCCCCAGCGCCGTGACCTGCGCCGAGACCCAGCCCAGGTAGCTCAGCATGATGATCAGCGAACAGGCCACTTCCACGCTGCGGCCGTAGCGCTCGCGGTAGTAGTCGCTGATGGTCAAGAGCGTCATGCGGTACAGCTTGCCCGCGAAGAACAGGCCCACCAGGATCAGGCAGGTGCCCGCGCCGAACGGGTCTTCGACCACGCCGCTCAGGCCGCCCTCGATGAACTTGGCCGGAATGCCGAGCACCGTCTCGGACCCGAACCAGGTCGCGAAGGTGGTCGTGATGATCATGAACAGCGGCAGGTGCCGCCCCGCGATCGCGAAGTCGGTGGTGTTCTTCACCCGTTTGGCCGCATACAGGCCGATGGCGATGGTGACCAGCAGATAGACGATGACCAGCGTCAACAACACGGCGAAACTCCTCCAGCCTCTAGAACAAACGCACGCGCACCAGCACTTGCATGGCGAGCAACCCCAGGACGAATCCGATGCCGCCATAGAGGATGGCCTGCAGCAGCCGGTTGGTGCGCTTCTGCGCGGCCAGCAGCTCCTGCAACTCGCGGCGGTGATCGGGCGGCCGATTTTCCAGGAAATCGTGCAGCAAACGCGGCAATTGCGGCAGCAATTTCGCGTAGCGCGGCGCCTCGGCGCGCAGCTGCTGGAACAGCTTCTTCGGCCCGATCTGGTCGATCATCCACTTCTCGAGGAAGGGCTTGGCCGTGGCCCAGAGGTCGAGCTCGGGGTCGATGCTGCGGCCCAGGCCCTCGATGTTCAGCAGGGTCTTCTGCAGCAGCACCAGCTGCGGCTGGATCTCGACGTGGAAGCGGCGCGAGGTCTGGAACAGGCGCATCAGCACCATGCCCAGCGAGATTTCCTTCAGCGGCCGGTCGAAGTACGGCTCGCACACGGTGCGGATCGCCGCCTCGAGCTCGTCGATGCGCGTGCCCTGCGGCACCCAGCCGCTCTCCAGGTGCAGCTCGGCCACGCGCTTGTAGTCGCGCCGGAAGAAGGCCGCGAAGTTCTGCGCGAGGTACTCCTTGTCGGACTCGGTGAGCGTGCCGATGATGCCGAAGTCGAGCGAGATGTAGCGCCCGAAGGTCTCGGGCGCCAGGCTCACCTGGATGTTGCCCGGGTGCATGTCGGCGTGGAAGAAACCGTCGCGGAACACCTGCGTGAAGAAGATCGTCACGCCGTCGCGTGCGAGCTTGGGAATGTCGACGCCGGCAGCGCGCAGCTTGTCGATCTGGGCAATGGGCACACCGTTCATGCGCTCCATCACGATGACTTCGGGGTGGCAGAAGTCCCAGAACATCTCGGGGATCAGCACCAGGTCGAGCGAGGCCATGTTGCGGCGCAGCTGCGCGGCGTTGGCGGCCTCGCGCACGAGGTCGAGCTCGTCGTGCAGGTACTTGTCGAACTCGCCGACCACCTCGCGCGGCTTCAGGCGCTTGCCGTCGGGCGAGAGCTTCTCGATCCAGCCGGCCATCATGGCCATCAGGGCCAGGTCCTTCTCGATCACGCCGCGCATGTTGGGGCGCAGCACCTTCACCGCCACGTCGCGGATCTCGCCCTGGTTGGTGCGGATGGTCGCGAAGTGCACCTGCGCGATCGAGGCGCTGGCGATGGGCGTTTCGTCGAACTGCACGAACACGTCGCTCACCGGGCGGCGGAAGGCGCGCTCGATGGTCGCGACCGCCACTGCCGAGGGGAACGGCGGCACGCGGTCCTGCAGGAAGGCGAGCTCGTCGGCGATGTCGGGCGGCAGCAGGTCGCGCCGCGTGGACAGCACCTGGCCGAACTTCACGAAGATGGGGCCCAGCCGCTCCAGCGCCTCGCGCAAGCGCTGGCCGCGCGGCGCGTCGAGGTTGCGTCCGATGGAGACGATGCGCGCCACCACGCGCAGCCAGGGTTTCTGGAAGCTCGTGAGCACGAGCTCGTCCAGGCCATAGCGCAGTGCGACCCAGACGATGAACAGGCCGCGATAGAAGCGACTCATTCGGCGTGGCCCGCCGCACCGCCGGCACGGGCCGAGCGGTCGCCGACGAACTGGCGCAGCGCGCCCACCACGCGCCGCACGCCGTTGCCCAGCGTGTGCGCGGGCACGTCGCCGATCACGCGGGCCAGGTCGTCCTCGACGTCCCAGCGCACGTGGTCGACCAGCCAATTGACCTCGGCCGCGAGCTGCACGTCGCCGACGATCTGCACGGAAGGCTTGTCGCCGCGCAGCGTGGCGCGGGCGATGTCGAAGGGGGAGTCATCGATCACGGTGAGCGTGAGTTCGGGCGTGGAGCCGGCAGGTGCCAGGTCGAGCAGGCCGGCCGGCGTGGCCACCAGCTCCATCGTCACGAAGCGCCACTGGAAGCGCACCACCCTGCCTTGCTGGCGCAGCAGCCGCTGCTGCGCTTCGGGCTCCTGCTGCAGCACGTGGTTCAGGAACAGCACCGCGCGGTGCTGGATCTCGTGGACGGCCCAGGCCGGCGGTTGCAGGCGTTCGCCGATGCGGTTGAACAGGTCGCCGAGCAAAGAAAAAGGGGACGATGGTGTAGCCATGGTCCCCATTATCCCGTCAGTGCTACGGCCGGGTGACGGCCGTGGCTCAGGTTTTTGTCACTGCAGCGCTTGCACGCCTGCGACGAGCCAGCCGGCGCTGCCGGTCTTGGTCATGTTCCAGACTTCGCGGAACGGGGCCGGGCCCGCCGAGGCGTCTTCGCGGATCATGCCGGAGAACTCCACGCTCGCCATGTAGGCGTCGGGCAGCTCTTCGATGCCCAGCAGCTTGGCGTCGAGCATCACGACCTCGGTCTTGTTGAGCGCACCGCCCGTGTGGCTGGCGCGATCGGCCAGCTGCGTGCGGATCTCTTCGACCATGCTGTCGGTCATCATGGAACGCAGCATCGACACGTCGGCGCGGTCCCAGGCGTCTTGCAGCGTCACGAAGTTGCGCTTGGCGGCGGTGAGGAAACCGTCGGCATCGAAGCCTGCGGGGATGCCCCAGGACTGCGAACCGGCCAGTGCCGAACCGATCATGCTGCCACCGGCTGCGGCACCCGCGGCCGAGAGGCTGCTGCCGTGCGATGCCGGTGCGGCGTCGAACGCCGCGGCGTTGCGCTCCCACGGCCGTGCCGAGGCGTCGTTGCCGACGTTGGCCGGGCTGTACTGTGCCGGTGCGCGTGCATCGGCGGGGCTGCCGGCGCCCTGGAAGGCGAAAGCGCCCTGGCGGTTGGCGTTGCCCGACGACGCGGCCGAGCGCGCCTTGAAGATCCGCCACACCGCGAGCGCAGCGAAAGCCAGCAGCGCGATCAGCAAGATGTTGGCGAAGCCGGCACCCAGGCCCAGCGAATTCGCGAGCCATGCCAGGCCCAGGCCGGCGGCGAGACCGCCGAGCATCGCGCCCCACGGACGCTTCGGTGCAGCGGCGGCGGGCGTTGCGGGCTTGGGCGCCGCATTGGTCGCGTTCTGCTGCGCGGGGGCCGCGGGCTGCGTGGCCTGGCGCTGCGTCACGTTGGACGACTGGCGACCGACGGACTTGCCGCCACCCATGCGAGCAGCTTCCGCCTGAACGCTCACCAGCACCAGTGCTGCTGCCAAGAACAAAGAACCCAAACTCTTCATGCCGTCTCCTCTTGAGCGAAAAATTCGCGTCGTCATCGTGATCAACACTTGATTCCAACATGGAGGGCAGCAATTCCCCCCGTCATGTTGTGATAGTCCACATGTCCGAAACCGCCCTCTTTCATGAGGGTCTTGAGCTCCTCTTGCGAGGGATGCATCCGGATCGATTCGGCCAGGTAGCGGTAGCTCGCATCGTCGCCGGCCACGAGCTTGCCCAAGCGCGGCAGCACGTTGAACGAATACCAGTCGTAGGCCTTCGTGAGCGGCTTGGCGACCTTCGAGAACTCGAGCACCAGCAGCTTGCCGCGCGGCTTGAGCACGCGGTTCATCTCCTTGAGGGCAACGTCCTTGTGCGTCATGTTGCGCAGGCCGAAGGCCACGGTGACCACGTCGAAGTGGTCGTCGGGAAAGGGCAGCTTCTCGGCGTCGCAGACCGTGGTGGGCAGCACCACGCCGGCGTCGAGCAGGCGGTTGCGGCCGGTGCGCAGCATGGCTTCGTTGATGTCGGTATGGACCACCTGGCCGGTGGCGCCGACCTTCTTGGAGAAGGCGAGCGCGAGGTCGCCGGTGCCGCCCGCGATGTCGAGCACGCGCGAGCCTTCGCCCACGTTCGCGACCATCACGGTGTAGGCCTTCCAGGCCCGGTGCAGTCCGGCCGACATCAGGTCGTTCATGATGTCGTAGCGCGAGGCCACCGAGTCGAAGACGCCGCGAACGCGTTGCGCCTTCTCGCTTTCGTCGACTTTCTCGAAGCCGAAGTGGGTTGTACTCATGCGCTGGATGTTAGGCCGGAAGGCATTCCTTCAAGGCGACGACCCCGCGGGCACGGCGGACATTTGTTGCTTTTTCCTCCAACGGAGGGCCGCCGCAACGCGCGTCTTTGCTGTGTGTAAGGCTATCTTTTCAATAGCAACAGGGTATGTTTACCCTCGGTTCCTCGACGCTCAGTGGCTGCTGCAGGCGTGGCCGCCCTTGTCGGCCATCGGGGCGTCGCGGTCCACGCCCGCCGCGGCCAGGCGCCGCTCGTAATCGGCCCACAGCTCGGCCTGCCGCGCGCCCAGGTCATAGAGCAGGCTCCAGGTGTAGATGCCGGAGTTGTGGCCATCGCTGAAGGCCGGCTGCACCGCGTAGTTGCCCACCGGCTCGAGCCCGACCAGGTCGACGTCGCGCTTGCCGGTCTGCAGCACCTCCTGCCCCGGGCCGTGGCCCTGCACCTCGGCCGACGGCGAGTAGATGCGCATCAGCTCGAAGGGGATGCGGAAGGTGGCGCCGTCCGAGAAGCCGACCTCGAGCACGCGCGATTGGCCATGCACGGTGATCGATTGGGGTGTCGGCGCGCCGGCTTGCAAACCTGCCATGGGGAATCCGTTCGGAAGAAGAGAAAAAGAGAAAAGGGAGAGGACTCGCGCAGTATGCCGCGCGCTCCGCTGCGGCGTGCGGGCGGCCTGCGCTTAGCATTGCCGCATGCCGTCACGCACACGCTTTCCCCTCCTCCTGTCACGCTCGAACCAGGCCGCCCTCGTCCTCTGCGCCGCGCTCGCGGGCACCGCCCTCGCCCCACCGGCCCATGCCTTCTGGGGCCTGATCGGCAAGGCGGCAGGCAAGGCTGCGACCGCCGGCAAGGCGGCCGGCGTCGCGGGCAAGGGCGCGGCGGTCGGCGCCGGCGCGGTGGCAGCCGAAGGTGCAACCGGCGTGGCCGCCAAGGGCGCGATGGCGCTGGGCGACGACGCCGCGCATGCCGCCCAGGCCGGCTCGCGCGGCTTCGGCGGCGCGCATGAACTGAGCACCGTGAACGCCGCGCTGCCACCCGAGGTCGCGGCCTACCTTGCCAAGCCGGCGAAGGAGCTCACGCCCAAGGACACGTCGTTCATGATGGACAGCTACCGGCAGATGGTCGAGCGCGCCGGCAAGAGCGGCGACTTCACCGCCGTCGAGCGCATGCCGACCTCGGCGGGCACGGCACGCACGCTGCCTGCCGAACCCGTCAAGGCCGCAGCAACACCACAGCCAGCAACCACCACCGCGTCGTCCGGCAGCTCGGGCGCGCTGCCTTTCCACGCCGTGCGCCTGCTGGCCCATGCCGCGCATGCGGGCAACAAGAGCGCGCAGGCCGAGCTCGATCGCGTGTGCAGGGATGGCAGCGTGGCCTCGAAGCGCTTCTCGAAGGAAACGCGCGCCACGCCGGAATTCAAGCAGGCCTGTGCGGACCGCAAGGCAGGCAGCGCGACGCGCACCGCCGCGGCCAGCTAGGAAAAAGCGACGGCCTCAGGCCAGCGACGCGAGCCGGCGGACCATGTCGGCTTCCGCCTGCGGCAGCAGCGCCTGAACGGCGGCCAGCCGCTCGGCCGGCGCGGTGCGCTGCACGGCAGCCCAGACCGAACCGGGGAAACGGCTGTCCCAGTCGAAGCGCGCGATCACATGCCAGTGCAGGTGCGCCACCATGTTGCCGAGCGCGGCGATGTTGAGCTTGGTGGGCGCCAGCGCGTCGCGCAGGCATTGCTCCACGCGCACCACGGCCTCCATACACAGCACGCGGTCGGCCGCGTCGAGGTCGGAGAACTCCGCCGCATGGTCGCGCCACACCACGCGGTAGAAGGCCGGAAAGCCTTCTTCCTGCGCATGGATGACGCGCAGCTTCGCGCCTTCGAACACGACACGCCCGCCGGGCGCGTCGCACAGCGGGCAACCCGCCACTGCCGTCATACGAGCACCCGCTCGATGCCGCCCTGGTTGGCGGCCGCCACGTAGTTCGGCATCCAGTCGTCGCCGAGCAGCTTGTTCGCCATCTCGACCACGATGTAGTCGGCTTCGAGCAGGCCGTTGTTCAGGTCGTTGCCGTAGCGCGAGAGGCCTTGCAGGCAGCTCGGGCAGCTGGTGAGGATCTTCACGTTGCCGGTCGCGCCGACATTGCCGCTCTCGCGCAGCGCGGCCTCGCCCTTCTTCAGCTCTTCTTCCTTGCGGAAGCGGATCTGCGTCGAGATGTCCGGTCGCGAAACGCCCAGCGTGCCCGACTCACCGCAGCAGCGGTCGTTCTTGAGCACGTTGTCGCCGACCAGCGCCTTCACGGTCTTCATCGGGTCCTGCTGCTTCATCGGCGAGTGGCAGGGGTCGTGGTACAGGTAGCCCCCACCGCCCGCATCGGCCAGGGTGATGCCTTTTTCGAGCAGGTACTCGTGGATGTCGATGATCCGGCAGCCCGGGAAGATCTTGTCGAACTGGTAGCCCTGCAGCTGGTCGTAGCAGGTGCCGCAGCTCACCACCACGGTCTTGATGTCCAGGTAGTTGAGCGTGTTGGCCACGCGGTGGAAGAGCACGCGGTTGTCCGTGATCATCTTCTCGGCCTTGTCGAACTGGCCGCTGCCGCGTTGCGGATAACCGCAGCACAGGTAGCCCGGCGGCAGCACGGTCTGCACGCCCGCATGCCAGAGCATCGCCTGCGTGGCCAGGCCCACCTGCGAGAACAGCCGCTCCGAGCCGCAGCCCGGGAAGTAGAAGACCGCCTCGGTTTCCGAGCTGGTCGTCTTCGGGTTGCGGATGATCGGCACGTAGTCCGCATCTTCGATGTCGAGCAGCGCGCGCGCCGTCTTCTTCGGCAGGTTGCCAGGCATCTTCTTGTTGATGAAGTGGATCACCTGCTCCTTGATGGGCGCAGGCCCCAGCGTGGCCGGCGGCGCGCCGGTCTGCTTCTTCGCGAGGCCGCGCAGCAGGTCGTTGGCCATGCGCTGCGCCTTGAAGCCGATGCCCACCATGCCCGCGCGCACCGCCTTGATGGTCTGTGGGTTGGTCGCGTTCAGGAAGAACATCGCGGCCGCGTTGCCGGGGCGGAAGCTCTTCTGGCCCATCTTGCGCAGCAGGTTGCGCATGTTCATCGACACGTCGCCGAAGTCGATCTTCACGGGGCACGGCGTGAGGCACTTGTGGCACACGGTGCAGTGGTCGGCCACGTCCTCGAACTCTTCCCAGTGCTTGATGCTGATGCCGCGCCGCGTCTGCTCCTCGTAGAGGAAGGCCTCGACCAGCAGCGAGGTCGCGAGGATCTTGTTGCGCGGGCTGTACAGCAGGTTGGCGCGCGGCACGTGCGTGGCGCACACCGGCTTGCACTTGCCGCAGCGCAGGCAGTCCTTCACGCTGTCGGCGATGGCGCCGATGTCGCTCTGCTGCATGATCAGCGACTCGTGCCCCATGAGGCCGAAGCTCGGCGTGTAGGCATTGGTCAGGTCGGCGTGCAGCGTTTGTGCCTGCCCCGCGGGCGCGCGCAGCAGCTTGCCCTTGTTGAAGCGGCCCTCGGGGTCGACCCGGGCCTTGTACTCGGTGAACGGACGCAGCTCTTCGTCGGTGAGGAACTCGAGCTTGGTGATGCCGATGCCGTGCTCGCCCGAGATCACGCCGTCCAGGCTGCGTGCCAGCGCCATGATGCGCACCACCGCGGCATGCGCGGTCTGCAGCATCTCGTAGTTGTCGCTGTTGACGGGCAGGTTGGTGTGCACGTTGCCGTCGCCCGCGTGCATGTGCAGCGCGACCCACACGCGGCCCTTGAGCACCTGCTTGTGGATGGCGGTGCACTCGGCCAGGATCGGCCCGAACTCGGCGCCCGAAAAAATCTCCTGCAGCGGCTGGCGCAGCTGGGTCTTCCAGCTGGCGCGCAAGGTGTGGTCCTGCAGCTGCGGGAACAGCGTGTCGACGTTCTCGAGCCAGCCAGCCCACAGCGCGCGCACCTCGTGCACCAGCGCCACGGCCTGCGCCACGCGGTCTTCCAGCAGCTCGGCCGCCGGGATCTCGTGCGCGTCGTCGGTCTTGCCCAGCGGCAGGTTGCCGCGCGTGAGGAAGGCTTCGAGCGCATCGGTGAGCGCGAGCTTGTTCTGTAGCGACAGCTCGATGTTGATGCGCTCGATGCCGTCGCTGTACTCGGCCATGCGCGGCAGCGGGATCACCACGTCTTCGTTGATCTTGAAGGCGTTGGTGTGCTTGCTGATGGCGGCCGTGCGCTTGCGGTCGAGCCAGAATTTCTTGCGCGCCTCGGGGCTGATGGCAATGAAGCCTTCGCCGCTGCGCGAGTTGGCGATGCGCACCACTTCCGAGGTGACACGCGCCACCGCGTCGGCGTCGTCGCCGGCGATGTCGCCGAACAGCACCATCTTCGGCAGGCCGCCATGCTTCTTCGACTTGGTGGCGTAACCCACGGCCTTCAGGTAGCGGTCGTCCAGGTGCTCCAGGCCGGCCAGCAGCACGCCCGAGCGCTTCTGCTCGGCGAACATGAAGTCCTTGATCTCGACGATGCTGGGCACCGCGTCCTTGGCGTTGCCGAAGAACTCGAGGCACACGGTGCGCGTGTGCGCCGGCATCTTGTGCACCACCCAGCGGCAGCTGGTGATGAGGCCGTCGCAGCCCTCTTTCTGGATGCCCGGCAGGCCGGAGAGGAACTTGTCGGTCACGTCCTTGCCCAGGCCTTCCTTGCGGAAGGTCTTGCCGGGAATGTCGAGGCGCTCGGTGCGCAGCGGGGTCTTGCCGTCGGCGGCGTAGTACTGCAGTTCGAACACGGCGCTCTCGGCGTCGTGGATCTTGCCCAGGTTATGGCCAACGCGCGTGACTTCAAGCCATTCGGCCTGCGGCGTGACCATGCGCCACGAGGCGAGGTTGTCCAGCGCCGTGCCCCACAGCACGGCCTTCTTGCCGCCGGCGTTCATGGCGACGTTGCCGCCGACGCACGAGGCCTCGGCGGAGGTGGGATCGACCGCGAACACGAAGCCCGCGCGCTCGGCCGCGTCGGCCACGCGCTGCGTGACCACGCCGGCCTCGGTCCAGATGGTGGGCACGGGCGCGGCCAGGCCGGGCAGCGCGACGTGCTCGACCTCGGTCATGGCCTCGAGCTTCTCGGTATTGATGACCACGCTCTTCCAGGTCAGCGGGATCGCGCCGCCGGTGTAGCCGGTGCCGCCGCCGCGCGGAATGATGGTCAGGCCCAGCTCGATGCAGCCCTTGACCAGCAGCGCCATCTCGGCCTCGGTGTCGGGGCACAGAACGACGAAGGGGTACTCGACGCGCCAGTCGGTGGCGTCGGTCACGTGCGACACGCGCGAGAGGCCGTCGAACTTGATGTTGTCCTTGGCCGTGAGCCGGCCCAGCACGCGGGTGGCCTTGCGGCGCAGCGCGGCGACGTCGCGGAAGGTGTCGTCGAAGGCGGCGACGGCCTGGCTGACGAGCCCGGTGAGCTCGCCCACCAGCTGGTCGCGCGGCAGGTCGCTGTCGGGGGTGCGGCGCTTCTGCACCTCGCCCAGGCGGTGGCGCAGGGCGTCGACCAGCTGGCCGCGGCGGCGCGGGTTGTCGAGCAGGTCGTCGACGAGGTAGGGGTTGCGCTGCACCACCCAGATGTCGCCCAGCACCTCGTAGAGCATGCGCGCCGATCGGCCGGTGCGGCGCTCGGCGCGCAGGGTCTGCAGCAGGTCCCAGCCGCGCTCGCCCAGGAGGCGAATCA
Organism: Variovorax sp. GW823-FHT02B07; assembly: GCF_058797695.1. Lineage (NCBI taxonomy): Bacteria > Pseudomonadati > Pseudomonadota > Betaproteobacteria > Burkholderiales > Comamonadaceae > Variovorax > Variovorax sp. GW823-FHT02B07. The sequence goes on along the minus strand of NZ_JBXAJX010000001.1, from coordinate 115,873 downwards.
CGATCTCCCGGTCGGAGAAGCTGGTGTAGTTGTAGGGGATCTCGCGCAGTCGTACAGGCTCTGCGGCCTGTGACAACAGCGTATTCAACGCGGTCGGAGCATTCATCGGGTGGGGCCCTTGGCCAGGCGCTGCGCGCCCATGTAGCCGGGGGGTCGATTTTAGGGCAGGCCCCGGGGGCTTTGCCGTGCCCGGCCGCTATTCCCTATCGCGGCCCTATTGCGGGGCCCGCAGGGGCCCCGTCGGGCTCAGAACAGCACGCGGCTGCGGATCGTCCCGCCTACCTTCGCCAGCTTTTCCAGCGCCAGGTCGGACGAGGCGGCGTCGATGTCCATCACGACGTAGCCGATCTTCTCGTTGGTCTGCAGGAACTGGGACGAGATGTTGATGTTGTTGTCCGAGAAGATCTTGTTGATCTCGGACAGCACGCCCGGCACGTTGCGGTGGATGTGCAGCAGGCGGTGCTTGCCGGGGTGCGCCGGCAGCGCCACCTCGGGGAAGTTGACCGACGAGGTCGAGGTGCCGTTGTCGCTGTACTTGACCAGCTTCTCGGCCACTTCGAGCCCGATGTTGGCCTGCGCCTCCATGGTCGAGCCGCCGATGTGCGGCGTGAGGATCACGTTGTCCAGCCCGCGCAGCGGCGACTGGAACTCGTCCTTGTTGGTGCGCGGCTCGACCGGGAACACGTCGATGGCGGCGCCCAGCAGCTTCTTGCTCTTGAGGGCCTCGGCCAGTGGCTCGATCTCGACCACGGTGCCGCGCGAGGCGTTCAGCAAAATGGCGCCCGGCTTCATGGCGGCGATCTCGGCCGCGCCGATCATCCATTGCGTGGCCTGGGTCTCGGGCACGTGCAGGGTCACGATGTCGCTCTGGCCCAGCAGCTGGTGCAGCTCGCGCACCTGGCGGGCGTTGCCCAGCGGCAGCTTGGTGACCACGTCGTAGAAGGCCACGTGCATGCCCAGCGCCTCGGCCAGCACCGACAGCTGCGCGCCGATGGAGCCGTAGCCCACGATGCCCAGCGTCTTGCCGCGGATCTCGAAGGCATTCTCGGCCGACTTGAGCCAGCCGCCGCGGTGCGCCACGGCGCTTTTCTCGGGCACGCCGCGCAGCAGCAGGATGGCTTCGGCCAGCACCAGCTCGGCCACCGAACGGGTGTTGGAATACGGCGCGTTGAACACGGCCACGCCATGCTCGCGGGCGGCTTCGAGGTCGACCTGGTTGGTGCCGATGCAGAAGCACCCGGCGGCCACCAGCTTGTGGGCGGCGGCGAACACCTCGGCCGTCAGCTGGGTGCGCGAGCGGATGCCCACGAAGTGCACGTCGGCGATCTTGGCCTTGAGTTCGGCGTCGGGCAGCGCACCCGGCAGCGACTCGATGTTGGTGTAGCCGGCGGCGCGCAGCACCTCCACGGCCGAGGGGTGGATGCCTTCGAGCAAAAGGAACTTGATCCTGCTTTTGTCGAGGGAGGTTTTGCTGCTCATGACGTACTCAAGGAAGCCCCGGCCATGGCGACAAGCTAGGCCAAAAAAGGGAGGGCGATGCTAGCATGGTGCAGCGCAGCATGAGGCCCGCAACCCGCGCCGGGCTTGACGCCAAAGGGGTTTCCCCGATTGGAGGAACCCTTCGGTCCGTGCCCCAATGTGACGCGGCTGTGTCACGCACATGCCCTAGCATTCGCGCTTTCCATTTTTCCCCTTCAGGAGTCTTCATGCGATTCAAGACGCTCGCGTTGGCATCGGCGCTGGCCGCCACGCTGTTCAATGCAGCCCAGGCCCAGACCGAGATCCAGTGGTGGCATTCCATGACCGCCGTCAACAACGAGTGGGTCAACGACCTGGCCAAGCAGTTCAACGAGAGCCAGAAGGAATACAAGATCGTCCCGACCTTCAAGGGCACGTACGACGAATCGATGACGGCCTCCATCGCGGCCTTCCGCGCCGGCAACGCACCGCACATCCTGCAGGTGTTCGAAGTGGGCACCGCCACCATGATGGCCAGCAAGGGCGCCGTCATTCCGGTCGGCCAGGTCATGAAGGACGCGGGCGAGAAGTTCGACCCGGCCGCCTACATCCCCGCCGTGGCCGGTTACTACACCGCCCCCAACGGCCAGATGCTGAGCTTCCCGTTCAACAGCTCGACCACGATCTTCTATTTCAACAAGGACGCCTTCAAGGCCGCCGGCCTGCCCACCGACAAGGCACCCGCCACCTGGCCCGAAGTGGTCGCGGCAGCCGCCAAGCTCAAGGCCAGTGGCCACAAGTGCCCGTTCACCACGGCCTGGCAGAACTGGACGCAGGTCGAGAGCTTCTCGGCCTGGCACAACGTCGAGTTCGCCAGCAAGGCCAACGGCCTGCAGGGCCTGGACGCGCGCCTGAAGGTGAATTCGCCGCTGCACCAGCGCCACATCGAGAACCTGGCCAGCATGTCCAAGCAGGGCCTGTTCATCTACAAGGGCCGCGGCAACGTGCCCGAGGCCTCGTTCGTGTCGGGCGAGTGCGCCATGATCAACACGTCGTCGGGCTTCTACGGCAACGTGGCCAAGAACGCCAAGTTCGCCTACGGCCTGGCACCCCTGCCCTACTACCCGGACGTGCCGGGCGCACCGCAGAACACCGTGATCGGCGGCGCCAGCCTGTGGGTCATGTCGGGCAAGAAGGCCGCCGAGTACAAGGGCGTGGCCAAGTTCTTCAGCTTCATCTCGACGCCTGAAGTGCAGTCCGCCAGCCACAAGCGCACCGGCTACCTGCCGGTGACCACCGCCTCGTACAAGCTCACCGAAGAGTCGGGCTTCTACAAGCAGAACCCCGGCACCGACGTGGCCGTGACGCAGATGATCCGCAAGGTCACCGACAAGAGCCGCGGCATCCGCCTGGGCAACTACGTGCAGATCCGCGCCATCGAGGACGAAGAGCTCGAACAGGTCTGGGGCGGCAAGAAGACGGCCAAGGAAGCCCTCGACGCCATCGTGACCCGCGGCAACGAGCAGCTGGAACGCTTCCAAAAGGCGAACAAAAGCTAACGATTAAAGATCCGGGCTCCGTGTCCGGCTAATATCGCCCGCCCCCGCACGCCCTTCTTCCAGGGCGCGCCGGGCGGGATTTTTTATGTAGGGGCTTCATGGAAAAACGCGTTTTCTTTCGCTCGGGCTGGTTGCCCTGGCTGCTGCTGACACCGCAGATGGCGGTGATCCTCGTGTTTTTCTTCTGGCCGGCCGGCCAGGCGCTGTTGCAGTCGCTGCAGCAGCAGGACGCGTTCGGCACGTCGGTCGAGTTCGTCGGGTTCGACAACTTCCGCCAGCTCTTCGACGACCCGGCCTATGCCGAGTCGTTCAAGACCACCGCGCTGTTCTCGGTGCTGGTGGCCGGCATCGGCATCAGCCTGTCGCTGATGCTGGCCGTGTTCGCCGACCGCATCGTGCGCGGCGGCATGTTCTACAAGACCATGCTGATCCTGCCGTACGCCGTGGCGCCCGCCGTGGCGGCCGTGCTGTGGGTCTTCATGTTCTCGCCCTCGCTGGGCGTGGTGGCCTATGCCCTGGGCAAGATCGGCATCAACTGGAACCACCTGCTCGACTCGGGCCACGCCATGACGCTGATCGTGATGGCCTCGGTGTGGAAGCAGATCTCCTACAACTTCCTGTTCTTCCTGGCCGGGCTGCAGTCCATTCCGAAGTCGCTGATCGAGGCCGCGGCCATCGACGGCGCGCGCCCGTGGCGCCGCTTCTGGACCGTGCAGTTCCCGCTGCTGTCGCCCACCACCTTCTTCCTGCTGGTGATCAACGTGGTCTACGCCTTCTTCGACACCTTCGCGATCGTCGATGCGGCCACGCAGGGCGGCCCGGGCAAGGACACGACCATCCTGGTCTACAAGGTCTACCACGACGGTTTCAAGGGCCTCGACCTCGGCGGCTCGGCCGCGCAGTCGGTGGTGCTGATGGTGATCGTGGTGGCGCTGACCGTCATCCAGTTCCGCTACGTCGAGAAGAAAGTGCAGTACTGATGAAGCAACAAGAACAAATCGAATTCGGCGGAGCGCAGCATGGTTGAGAAACGCGGCACGCAGGGCATCCTGGCCCACGTCATCATGATCCTGGGCGTGTTCATCGTCGCCTTCCCGCTCTACCTGGCGTTCGTGGCGTCCACGCACACGGCGCAGGAGATCGTGCAGGCGCCGATGCCCCTGACACCCGGCTCGAACATCGTCGACAGCTACAAGGGCGCCCTGTTCGGACGCGAGAGCAGCGCGGGCTCCAACGCCCCGGTGGCGCACATGATGTGGGTGAGCTTCGTGACGGCCATGGTCATCGCCATCGGCAAGATCACCATCTCGCTGCTGTCGGCCTTCGCCATCGTGTACTTCCGCTTTCCGTTCAAGAAGATCTGCTTTTGGGCCATCTTCGTGACGCTGATGCTGCCGGTGGAGGTGCGCATCCTGCCCACCTACAAGGTGCTGTCCGACCTGAACATGCTGAACACCTACGCGGGCCTGACGGTGCCGCTGATCGCGTCGGCCACGGCGACCTTCCTGTTCCGCCAGTTCTTCCTTACCGTACCCGACGAGCTCACCGAAGCGTCGCGCATGGACGGCGCGAGCCCCATGCGCTTCTTCTTCGACGTGCTGCTGCCGCTGTCCAAGACCTCGATCGCGGCGCTGTTCGTGATCCAGTTCATCTACGGCTGGAACCAGTACCTGTGGCCGCTGCTGGCGACCACGAGCGAAGACATGTACCCCGTGGTGGTCGGCATCAAGCGAATGATTGCCGGCGGCGACGGACAGAACGAATGGAACGTCGTGATGGCCACCGCCATCCTGGCGATGCTGCCGCCCGCGCTGGTGGTGATCCTGATGCAGAAATGGTTCGTCAAGGGCCTTGTAGATACCGAGAAATAAAAAATGGCAGCTCTTTCCCTACGCAACGTCATCAAGCGCTACGGCCACGGGCCGAAAGCCAACCAGGTCATCCACGGCGTGAGCGCCGAGATCGCCGACCACGAATTCATCGTCATCGTCGGCCCTTCGGGCTGCGGCAAGTCGACGCTGCTGCGCATGGTCGCGGGCCTGGAGGAAATCTCGGCCGGCGAAATCTGCATCGGCGGCAAGGTCGTGAACCAGCTCGAGCCCTCCGAGCGCGACATCGCCATGGTGTTCCAGAACTACGCGCTGTACCCGCACATGAGCGTGTTCGCGAACATGGCCTACGGCCTGAAGATCGCCAAGGTGCCGACGGCCGAGATCAAGGTGCGCGTCGACAAGGCCGCCAAGATCCTCGAGCTGGGCCACCTGCTCGAGCGCAAGCCGCGCGAACTCTCGGGCGGCCAGCGCCAGCGCGTGGCCATGGGCCGCGCCATCGTGCGCCAGCCGCAGGTGTTCCTGTTCGACGAACCGCTGTCGAACCTGGACGCCAAGCTGCGCGCCCAGACCCGCCTCGAGATCCAGAAGCTGCACCGCGAGCTCGGCATCACCTCGCTGTTCGTCACGCACGACCAGGTCGAGGCCATGACGCTGGCGCAGCGCATCATCGTGATGAACGGCGGCGTGATGGACCAGTTCGCCACGCCCGAAGAGGTGTACTCCAGGCCCGCCACCACCTTCGTGGCGAGCTTCATCGGCTCGCCGCCGATGAACCTGCTCAAGCACGCACCGGGCGTGCGCCCGGGCCAGATCCTGGGCATCCGCCCCGAGCACATGAAGCTCGACGAAAGCGGCTGGACCGTGCAGGTCGAGCAGGTCGAACTGCTGGGCGCCGAGCGCCTGGTGTACGGCCGCATCGGTGAAGAACAGATCATCATGCGCACCGATGAAGGCGACCACCCGCCGGTGGCCGGCGACACGGTGAAGATCGCCGCGCGCGAAGACAAGCTGCACTGGTTCGACGCCGGCTCCGGCAAGCGCGCCGACTGAGCGATGGCCGAACGCAGCCCCTGGCCCTACCCCCGCTGGGTCGCGCACCGCGGCGCCGGCAAGCTGGCGCCCGAGAACACGCTCGCGGCCTTCCGCTTCGGCGCCTCGCACGGCTACCGCATGTTCGAATGCGACGCCAAGCTCAGCGCCGACGGCGTGGTGTTCCTGATGCACGACGCCACGCTCGATCGCACCACCAACGGCCACGGCATCGGCGGCCAGCAGGCGTGGAGCGCGCTGTCGCAGCTCGACGCCGGCGGCTGGCATTCGCGCGCCTTCGCGGGCGAGCCGCTGCCCACGCTGGAGAACCTGGCGCGCTTCTGCCGCGCCAACGAGCTGCTGCTGAACATCGAGATCAAGCCCACGCCCAGCACCGAACGCGAGACCGGCGAGGTGGTGGCGCGCGAAGCCGCGCGCCTGTGGCAGGGTGCGGCCGTGCCGCCGCTGCTCACTTCGTTCCAGGTCGATGCGCTGAAGGGCGCGCAGGCCGTGCAGCCCGAGCTGCCGCGCGGCCTGCTGCTCGACACGCTCTGGAACGGCTGGCTCGACACCGCGCTGAGCCTGGGTTGCCAGGCCATCGTCTGCAACCACGCGCTGTGGGACGCCGCCACCGTGGCGCAGGTGCATGGTGCGGGCCTGCGCTCGCTGAGCTACACGGTGAACGACGACTGGGCCGCGCAGCGGCTCATCGACCTGGGCACCGATGGCATCATCACCGACCGGGTGGACCTGTTCAGCCCCGCGGGCTGACGCTGCATTTCTTACCCGTTCTTACGTCATGGCGGCTTCTATGATGCGGCCATGAATCGGACCTCTCGCCTGGCGGGCCTGTGCCTTCCCGCCCTCCTGGCTCTGTGGGCCCTGCTGACGTGCGGCGGCGCCTTCGCGCAGCCGGACGCCAGCATGAACGCAGGCAACGGCAACCCCAACAACAGCGCCAACACCGCGGCGGCCGCCACCCCGCCCCCCACCATCGCCGAGCTGCGCGCACAGTTCGCCCGCATCGCGCCTTCGGGCAAGGGCAACGCCAGTGTCGTTCCGGGCGCCGAAGACGACGCACGCAAGCAGCTCGCGCAGATCAACGAGATCGGCGTGCAGGCCGACAAGTTCGTCGCCGCCCGCACCGGCGAACTGGCCGACCTGAACGCGCGCCTCGGCGAACTCGGCAACCCGCCCGCCGCCGGCGCCACCGAAGACCCCAACATCACGCGCCAGCGCGCGCAGCTGACCAAGGAGCGCAACGCGCTCGACGCGGACATCCGCCTGGCCAAGCTGCTGGCGATCGACGTGCGCCAGCGCGGCACCGACGTGGTGTCGCAGCGGCGCCAGCAGTTCGAGGCCGAACTCACCAGCCGCGCCGCCTCGCCGCTCAGCGGCGAGTTCTGGGACGACCTGCGCGAGGCCTGGCCCGACGACTTCGAACGGCTGCAGGCGATCGGTGCGGCGCTCGGCGACGGCTTCGACCAGGCGCTGCAGCCCGAAAGCCGCACGCCGGTGATCGCCTCGTTCATCGGCGCGCTGCTGCTCGCCTGGCTCGGCGTCTGGGCCGCCGAGCGCGGGCTGGCGCGCCTGGCCACGCGCGTGCTGCCGGCCGGGCGGCTGCGCCGCTCGCTGCTGGTGATCGCCATCGTCGCCACGCACGTGCTGCTGGTCGCCGTGGCCGCGCACGGCGTCGTCGAGGTGCTCAAGGCCCACGCGATGTGGGACGCGCAGGCGCGCAAGGCGCTGCAATCGACGGCGCAGACGCTGACCTTCATGGCCTTCATCATCGGCCTGGGGCGCGGGCTGCTGGCCACGGGGCGGCCGTCGTGGCGCCTGCCGGCCATTCCCGACCTCACGGCGCAGCGCCTGTCGGCGCTGCCGTGGCTGGTGGCGCTGGTGGCCGCGCTGGCGTGGACGCCGGCCGAGATCAACGCGCTCATCGACGCCAGCTTTGCCGCCGTGGTCACCACGCACGTGGCGACGGCGCTGCTGCTCACCGCGCTGGTGGGCACCGTCGTGTACCGCCTGAAGGCGCTGCGCGCCGACGCGCCCGAGGCCGGCCTGCCGGAACGGCCGATGTGGGTCGGGGTGCTGGTGGCGCTGATCGTGGTGCTGGTGATCGCGATCTGGGTGCTGGTGGCCTTCGGCTACGTGGCGCTGGCAAGCTTCCTGGCCTCGCAGCTCACCTGGAGCGGCATCGTCGCGGCGGCCTTCTATGTGCTGTTCAAGTTCGCCGACGACCTGTTCATGGCCGTGGTGTCCTCGCGCAGCGCCTCCGGCCAGCGGCTGCAGAAGAGCTTCGGCCTGGCGCCGCAGACGCTCGACCAGGCGGCCACGGTGCTCTCGGGCCTGAGCCGCGTGGCGCTGTTCTTCTACATGCTGGTGGCGCTGGCCGCGCCGCTGGGCACGGGCCCGGGCGAGGTGTTCCAGCGCGGCGGCAAGCTCGGCACCGGCGTGAAGGTGGGCGAGTTCCAGCTGGTGCCCGGCGCGATCCTCAGCGCCGTGGCGGTGGCGGTGATCGGCTTCATCGTGCTGCGGGTGTTCAAGCGCTGGCTCTCTCGCAGCTACCTGCCGAGCACGCAGTTCGAGCCGGGCATGCAAAGCTCGATCACCACGCTGCTGGGCTACGTGGGCGGCATCCTGGTGGTGGCGTTCTCGCTGTCGGCGCTGGGCATCGGCATCGAGCGCATCGCGTGGGTGGCGAGCGCGCTGTCGGTGGGCATTGGCTTCGGCCTGCAGGCCATCGTGCAGAACTTCATCTCGGGGCTGATCCTGCTGGCCGAGCAGCCGGTGAAGGTGGGCGACTGGGTGGTGCTGGGCACCACCGAGGGCGACGTGCGGCGCATCAACGTGCGCGCCACCGAGATCCAGCTGGGCGACCGCTCGACGCTGATCGTGCCCAACTCGGAGTTCATCACCAAGACCGTGCGCAACATGACGCTGGCCAACGCCGAGGGCCGCGTGCTGATCCGCCTGCCGATGCCGCTGACCACCGACGCGCAGCGCGTGCGCGAGCTGATCCTCGAGGCCTGCCGCGCGCACGAGGGCGTGCTGGAAACGCCGGCGCCTTCGCTCACGCTCGAAGGCATCGAGAACGGGCTGCTGATCTTCCAGGCCATCGCCTACGTGCCGAGCCCCCGGCTGGCGGGCGGCGTGCGCAGCGACCTGCTGTTCACGATCCTCGACGCGCTCAAGCAGGCCGACCTGCCGCTGGCCACGCCCACGACGCTGGTGATGGCGGCGCCCGCGCCGGTGCTGCCCGCCGAGCCCTCGCCAGCGCCCGCCACGCCGGCGTCTCCGCTGCCAGGCACCACCAGCACCTGAAGCGCCGGCAGCTCTATTCGAGCGGCAGCGCCCCCGTGCACTTGATCTCGTTCAGGCACACGCTGGAGCGCACCGCCGACACGCCCGGCATGTGCATCAGCGTGTGCATCAGGAACTGCGACAGCGCCTCCAGGTCGCGCGCGACCACCTTGAGCACGTAGTCGAAGTCGCCCGTCACCGAGTAGCACTCCAGGATCTGGCGCATGTCGGCGATCAGGTCCTGGAACTTGGGCAGTTCGTCGACGTGGCCGCGCGCCATCGTGACGTGGATGAAGGCAATCACGCCCAGCCCGATGTGGCGCGCGTTGAGCCGCGCAGCGTAGCCGCTGATCAGCCCCAGTTCCTCGAGCCGCCGGTGGCGCCGCAGGCACTGCGCGGGCGACAGCTGGGCCACCTCGGCCAGGTCCAGGTTGGACGCGCGACCGTGCGCCTGGAGGTGGTCCAGAATCCGCCGGTCGGTGCGGTCGAGTTCGATGATCTGCAATTTCGTCTCCCCATACGCATCAATGATGCAATTATGTTTCCTAAAGCGGGGAAAGCCCGAGGCATTCATGCACCTTAATTGTGCAAAGTACGATCTAGACTTCGACGCGCCCGGACGGCGTTGCGCCACGCCGGGCCGCTGAATTGCGCGCCCTGGTGCTTTGCCGGTGCCTTGCCGGCGGCTTCGAACGCACCCACACCCCTTTCCCCACCCGGAGACCCTTACGTGAAAAACGCTTTGCTTCGCACCCCCTTCAGCGCCGTGGCCCTGGCCCTCGGCGTGCTCGCCGCCGCACCGGCCCTGGCCGCCGACAAGTCGGTCGCCGTGACCGCCATCGTCGAGCACCCGGCGCTGGACGCCGTGCGCGACGGCGTGAAGGAAGAGCTGAAGGCCGCCGGCTACGAAGCGGGCAAGAACCTCAAGTTCACCTACCAGAGCGCCCAGGGCAACGTGGGCACCGCCGCCCAGATCGCCCGCAAGTACGTGGGCGATGCGCCCGACGTGATCGTTGCCATCGCCACGCCGTCGGCGCAGGCGACCGTGGCCGCCACCAAGACCATTCCCGTCGTGTACTCGGCCATCACCGACCCGGTGGCCGCCAAGCTGGTGAAGAACTGGGAGCCCTCGGGCACCAACGTGACGGGCGTGTCTGACCTGTCGCCGCTCGAAAAGCACATCGACCTGATCAAGAAGGTCGTGCCCACGGCCAAGCGCGTCGGCGTGATCTACAGCCCGGGCGAAGCCAACTCGGTGGCCATCGTCGAGTCGCTCAAGAAGGCCGCCTCGGCCGCCGGCATGACGGTGGTCGAAGCCGCCGCCGCGCGCACGGTCGACGTGCCCACCGCCGCCCAGAGCCTGGTCGGCAAGGCCGACGTGATCTACACGCCCACCGACAACAACGTGGTCTCGGCCTTCGAGGGCATCGTGAAGGTGGCCCAGCAGGCCAAGCTGCCCGTGGTGGCCGCCGACACCGCCACCGTCGAGCGCGGTGCCGTGGCCGCACTGGGCCTGAACTACACCGACATCGGCCGCCAGACCGGCAAGATCGTGGTGCGCATCCTCAAGGGCGAGAAGCCCGGCACCATCGCCTCGCAGACCAGCACCAACTTCGAGCTGGTGGTGAACCCCGGCGCGGCCAAGCTGCAGGGCGTGACCCTGTCGGACGCGCTGCTGAAGTCGGCGAAGGTCGTCAGCACCAAGTAAACGCCGCCCCGGCGGGCCTTCTGCTCCCGGCGCAGGCCGGGCGCCGGGGCCCGCCGACTGCGCTCCCGCCGGAAGCCCCCATGTCCCTCATTGCTTCGCTGGGCGCCATCGAGATCGGTCTGATTTTCGGACTGGTCGCGCTGGGCGTCTTCATGTCGTTTCGCATCATCAACTTTCCCGACCTCACGGTGGACGGCAGCTTTCCGCTGGGCGCCGCCGTGGCCGCGACGCTCATCGTCGCGGGCTGGAACCCCGTCGCCGCCACGGCCGTGGCCTGCGTGGCCGGTGCCGCCTCGGGCTGGCTCACGGCCTGGCTCAACGTCAAGCTGAAGATCATGCAGCTGCTCGCGAGCATCCTGGTGATGATCGCGCTGTACTCCATCAACCTGCGCGTGATGGGCAAGCCCAACGTGGCGCTCATCACCGAACCCACGGTGTTCAGCATGGTCAGCTTCGGCGGCATGCCCGAGCAGTGGGCCAAGCCGCTGCTGCTGCTGATCATCGTGATCGCCGCGAAGATCGTGGTCGACCTGTTCTTTGCCTCCGAAGCCGGCCTGGCGATGCGCGCCACCGGCGGCAACGCGCGCATGGCGCGGGCCCAGGGCATTTCGACCGACTTCCAGACCATGGCGGGCCTGGCGCTCTCCAACGCGCTGGTGGCGCTGGCCGGCGCGCTGTTCGCGCAGAGCCAGGGCACGGCCGACATCTCGATGGGCGTGGGCACGATCGTGATCGGCCTGGCCGCCGTGATCATCGGCGAGACCCTGCTGCCCGCGCGCAGCATGGTCATCACCACGCTGGCCTGCGTGCTGGGTGCGCTGCTGTATCGCTTCTTCATCGCGATGGCGCTCAACACCGACTTCATGGGCCTGCAGGCGCAGGACCTGAACCTGGTCACCGCCGTGCTGGTGGCGTTCGCGCTGCTGGTGCCCGCCTACAAGCGCAAGCTGGGCGGACTCTTCAAGGGGAAGAACTGATGCTGCGCGCCCAACAACTCGAAATCACCTTCAACCCGGGCACGCCGATCGAGAACCGCGTGCTGCGCGGCCTGAGCCTGGACATTCCGACCGGCCAGTTCGTCACCGTGATCGGCTCGAACGGCGCGGGCAAGTCGACCTTCCTCAATGCGATCAGCGGCGACCTGATGGTCGACAAGGGCCGCATCGACATCGACGGCAAGGACGTGACGCGCCTGAACGCCTGGCAGCGCTCGGGCATGGTGGCGCGCGTGTTCCAGGACCCGATGGCCGGCACCTGCGAGGCGCTGACCATCGAGGAAAACATGGCGCTGGCGTGGAAGCGCGGCGAGCGCAGGGGCTTCGGCTTCTCGCTCAACCGCAACCTGCGCGAGCTGTTCCGCGAGAAGCTGTCGATCCTGAAGCTGGGCCTGGAAAACCGCCTGGCCGACCGCATCGGCCTGCTCTCGGGCGGCCAGCGCCAGGCCGTGAGCCTGCTGATGGCGTCGCTGCGGCCCTCGCGCATCCTGCTGCTCGACGAGCACACGGCCGCGCTCGACCCGAAGACCGCGGCCTTCGTGCTGGAACTGACGGCCAAGATCGTCGAAGGCAGCCAGCTCACCGCGATGATGGTCACGCACAGCATGCGCCAGGCGCTGGACTACGGCACGCGCACCGTGATGCTGCACGAAGGCCAGGTCATCCTCGACGTGGCCGGCGACCAGCGCGCGGGCCTGGACGTGCCCGACCTGCTGCGCATGTTCGAGCAGACGCGCGGCGAGAAGCTGGACGACGACAAGCTGCTGCTGGCCTGATGGGCGCGACGGCTCCTCTTCTGCTCGTGCGCGACATGCGTGCGGACGACCTCGAAGCCGTGCTGGCGATCCAGCTCGCCTGCTACGGCGCGGGGTTCGTGGAGGACGGCGTGCTCATCGCGCGGCGGCTGGCGGCCTCGCCGCACACCGGCTGGGTGGCCGAGCACGGCGGTGCCGTGCGGGCCTACCTGGCGGCCTACCCCTCGCAGCGCGGCAAGCTCACGCCGTTGCACGGCGATTTCGAGGTAGCGCCCGACGCCGACGCGCTCTACCTGCACGACCTGGCGGTGCACCCCGAGGCCTCGGGGCTGGGCCTGGGGCCGCGCCTCGTGCGCCACGCCTGGGCGCACGCGCTGCGCGCCGGCTGGCGGCATTCGACGCTGGTGTCGGTGCAGGCCTCGGTCGGGTTCTGGGAACGCCAGGGCTATGCGGCCACGGTGCCGGCCGACGACCTGCAGCAGGCCCGGCTGGCGACCTACCCCGGGCACTCGGTCTACATGGCCCGCCGGCTGGACTGAGGCCGGCTCAGCGGCCCCAGCCGCGCATCACGATCCACTGCACGGTGCCGCAGACCACCGCCAGCGCGGCATAGGTGGCCATCGAGCCGTCGCGGCCCGTGAGGATCAGCCCGGCCAGCGAGGTCAGCAGGCCGGCCCCGAAGGTGATCGCCCATTGCTTCCACCAGCGCGGAATGCCGGTGCGCGGGCCGCCGAGAAAGCGCCCGACCGCCACCAGCACCAAGGCGATGAAAGCCGCCGGTGCCGCAAAATTAAGCAGATGATTGAACAGATCCAGAAGGTCCATGAGGGGGCCACGAGTGGGCGCGGGGCCATGTGGCGAAGCGTATGGCTGTCATAGGGAAAGCCATTTGCCCCTCGGCAAACCTCGCCCGGCTGCTGATTTTATAATCATGGACATGTCAGTCTGGGCTCTCGGCTTGAACCACACGACCGCGCCGCTCGATCTGCGCGGTCGTTTCGCGTTCGCGCTCGACCAGATCGCCCCGACGCTGCACAGCCTGCGCAGCTCTTTCGCCGGCAACAGCAGCCACCCGCAGGTCGAGGCCGCGATCATCTCGACCTGCAACCGCACCGAGATCTACTGCGCCTCCGAGCACATCGCGCTCGACCACACCTTCGGCTGGCTGGCCCAGAGCGGCGGCGTGGCCCCCGCCCTGCTGCGCTCGCACGCCTACACCCTGCACGACGACGAAGCCGCGCGCCACGCCTTCCGCGTGGCCAGCGGGCTCGACTCCATGGTGCTCGGCGAGGCCCAGATCCTCGGCCAGATGAAAGACGCCGTGCGCGCGGCCGAAACCGCCGGCGCGCTCGGCAGCACGCTCAACCAGCTGTTCCAGCGCTCGTTCGCGGTCGCGAAAGAAGTGCGCACCGCCACCGAGATCGGCGCCCACTCGATCAGCATGGCCGCCGCCGCCGTGCGCCTGGCCGGCCAGCTGTTCGAAGACCTGCGCAAGACCCGCGTGCTGTTCGTCGGCGCGGGCGAAATGATCGACCTCGCGGCCACGCACTTCGCGGCCAAGGAGCCCAAGGCCATCGCCATCGCCAACCGCACGCTGGAGCGCGGCGAAAAGCTGGCCTCGCGCTTCGGCGGCGAAGCCATGCGCCTGGCCGACCTGCCGGCGCGGCTGGCCGAGTTCGACATCGTCATCAGCTGCACCGCGAGCACGCTGCCGATCATCGGCCTGGGCGCCGTGGAGCGCGCGCTCAAGGCACGCAAGCACCGCCCGATGTTCATGGTCGACCTGGCCGTGCCGCGCGACATCGAGCCCGAAGTGAAGGCCCTCGAAGACATCTACCTGTACACCGTGGACGACCTCGCCCAGGTGGTGCAGCAGGGCCAGGCCAACCGCCAGGCCGCCGTGGCGCAGGCCGAAGTCATCATCGACGCCGGCGTGCAGAGCTTCATGCACTGGCTGGGCCAGCGCGGCACCGTGCCGCTGATCCAGCAGCTCAACGCGCAGGCCGACGAGTGGCGCGCCACCGAGATGGCCCGCGCGCGCAAGCTGCTGGCCAAGGGCGAATCGATCGATGCGGTGCTCGAAGCCATGTCGCGCGGGCTCACGCAGAAGATGATGCACGGCGCCATGGCCGAGCTGCACGCGGGCGATGCCGCCTCGCGCGAACAGACGGCGCAGACGCTGTCGCGCCTGTTCCTGCGCAAAGAGCGTTAGCGACGACGCGCGTCGATGGCCCCGCCCGCCGCGCGGGCCGCGCTTTTCATGCGCCCTGCCGTTGCACTGCGGCGTTCCCCTCCCCTTTTTCGAGCCCCTTCCGTCGTGAAATCCTTTCTGCGCCACCAACTCGAACGCTACGTCCAACGCCTGGGCGAGCTCGACTTCCTGCTCTCGCGCGAAGACATCATGAGCGACATGGCGCAGTACCGCACCATCTCGCGCGAGCATGCCGAGGTCACGCAGATTGCCGGTCGCTACGAGCGCTTCAAGCAGCGCGAGGCCGACATCGCGGGCGCCCAGGAGATGCTCGACGACCCCGACATGGCCGAGATGGCTAAAGAAGAAATCGCCGGCGCCGAGGCCGAGCTGGTGCAGCTCGAAGACGAACTCCAGCGCCTGCTGCTGCCCAAGGACCCCGACGACGCGCGCAACGCCTTCATGGAAATCCGCGCCGGCACGGGCGGCGACGAATCGGCGCTGTTCGCGGGCGACCTGCTGCGCATGTACACGCGCTACTGCGAGCGCGCCGGCTGGCGCTGCGAGGTGGTGAGCGAAAGCGAGAGCGAGCTCGGCGGCTACAAGGAAGTGGTGATCCGCATCGTGGGCGACGACGTGTTCGGCCACCTGCGCTTCGAGTCGGGCGGCCACCGCGTGCAGCGCGTGCCGGCCACCGAGACGCAGGGCCGCATCCACACCAGCGCCTGCACGGTCGCCGTGCTGGCCGAGCCCGACGAGACCGTGGCGGTGCAGATCAACCCGGCCGACCTGCGCATCGACACCTACCGCGCCAGCGGCGCGGGCGGCCAGCACATCAACAAGACCGACTCGGCCGTGCGCATCACGCACATCCCGACCGGCATCGTGGCCGAGTGCCAGGACGATCGCAGCCAGCACCGCAACAAGGCCAAGGCGCTGCAGGTGCTGTCGGCGCGCATCCAGGAGAAGGAACGCAGCGAGCGCGCCGCCAAGGACGCCGCCATGCGCAAGGGCCTGATCGGCAGCGGCGACCGCTCGGACCGCATCCGCACCTACAACTTCCCGCAGGGTCGGCTCACCGACCACCGCATCAACCTCACGCTCTACAAGCTGCTGGCCATCATGGAAGGCGACCTGGGCGACGTGCTCGAGGCGCTGCGCGCCGCGCGCGAGGCGGAGCAGTTGGCCGAACTCGAATCAAGCCTGCCCGCGTGATGACCGAAGCCACCGCACCGTCCACCGTGGCGCAGGCGCTGGCCGCGGCCATGGCCCTGGGCATCGACCGCCTCGACGCCCAGCTGCTGTTGCTGCACGCGCTGGGCCGCCCCGTGAACGACCGCGCCTGGCTGCTCGCGCACGACACCGACCCGTTTCCCGGCGAGGCCTGGCCCGCGTTCGCGCGCCAGCTGTCGCGCCGCACGGCGGGCGAGCCGGTCGCCTACCTGCTGGGCGAGAAGGAATTCCACGGCCTGCAGCTGCAGGTCGACGCCCGCGTGCTGGTGCCACGCCCCGACACCGAAACGCTGGTCGAGTGGGCCCTGGCCTGCCTCGATGGCCGCCCGGCCCCGCGCGTGCTCGACCTCGGCACGGGCAGCGGCGCGATCGCGCTGGCGCTGCAGCACGCGCGCCCCGACGCGCAGGTCGACGCGGTCGATGCCAGCGCCGACGCGCTCGCGGTGGCCCGGACCAACGCTCAGCGCCTGGGCCTGCCCGTGCGCTTCACCGAATCGAGCTGGCTCGACGGCGCGGCCGACGGCTACGCGGTCATCGCCAGCAATCCGCCGTACATCGCCGCCGGCGATCCGCACCTGCCCGCGCTGCGCCACGAGCCGACCCGCGCGCTGGTCGCCGGCGCCGACGGCTTGGACGACATCCGCCAGATCGTGCGCGACGCGCCCGCCCACCTGGCCGAAGGCGGCTGGCTGCTGCTGGAGCACGGCCACGACCAGGCCGAGGCCGTGCGCCAGTTGCTGGCCACCCGCGGCTTTGCCGAGGTGCAAAGCCGTGACGACCTCGCCGGCATCGCGCGCTGCTCCGGCGGCATCTGGCGCACGGTGAAATAATCCCCCCAGCCCACTTTTCTTCAGGAGTCCCCATGTCCGACGCTCAACAACGCATCGACGACCTCGTCAAGTCCAACGAACTCGTGCTCTTCATGAAGGGCAACGCCAGCTTCCCGATGTGCGGTTTCTCGGGCCGCGCCATCCAGATCCTCAAGGCCGTGGGCGTCGACACCAAGACGCTCAAGACCGTCAACGTGCTCGAAGACGACGGCATCCGCCAGGGCATCAAGGAATACAGCAACTGGCCCACCATCCCCCAGCTCTACGTGAAGGGCGAATTCGTGGGCGGCTCGGACATCATGATGGAGATGTACGAGTCGGGCGAGCTGCAGCAGGTGATCGGCGGCGGCGCGTCCGCCTGAGCCTTCCGCTCCCTGTTTGACGGGCGCCGCGCCCCGCGCGCGCCCGAACCCGGTGCCAGTCATGGCACCATGGCGGTCTACAACGTGCCGCCATGACTCTCACCCAAAGCCTGCTCATCATCGCGCTGCTGATCGCGATGAGCGCCTTCTTCTCCCTCGCCGAAATCTGCCTGGCCGCCTCGCGCCGCCTGCGTCTGCGCCAGATGGCCGACGAGGGCGACCCGCGCGCGGAAAAGGTGCTGCGCGTGCAGGAGCAGCCGGGCCACTACTTCACCGTGGTGCAGATCGGCCTGAACGCCGTGGCGATCCTCGGCGGCGTGGTGGGCGAAGGCTCGCTGAGCCCGTATTTCGCCCGCTTCTTCGAGAACTGGCTGAGCGTGGAGGTGGCGGCCAACATCGCCTTCCTGTGCTCGTTCGTGATCGTGATCGCGGTGTTCCTGGTGTTCGCCGACCTGTTCCCCAAGCGCCTGGGCATGAGCGCACCCGAGCGGCTCGCGGTGCGCATCGTCGGGCCGATGCTGCTGCTGATCACCGCCTTCAAGCCGCTGGTGTGGTTCTTCACGCGCGCGACCGACCTGCTGTTCAAGGTGCTGGGCATGCCGATGGCACGCGACGACAAGATCACCTCGGCCGACATCCTGGCCATGACCGAGGCCGGTGCGCAGGCCGGCGTGCTGGCGGCGCGCGAGCAGCAGGTGATCGCCAACGTGTTCGAGCTCGACACGCGCCTCGTCAGCAGCGTGATGACCGCGCGCGAGAGCATCGCCTGGTTTTTGCACGACGACCCCGAGTCGGTGCTGCGCGCGCGCATCGTGGCCGAGCCCTATTCCGCCTACCCGGTGTGCGACGGCGACATCGACCACGTGCTGGGCTACGTGGACGCCAAGGACATGTTCCAGCGCGTGCTCAGCGGCCAGCCGCTGGCCTTCGACCAGGGCCTGACGCTGCACAAGGCGCTGGTGATTCCCGACCGGCTCTCGCTCACCGAGGTGCTCGAGCAGTTCCAGCAGGCGCACGAAGACTTCGCGATCATCGTCAACGAGTACAGCCTGGTGGTGGGCGTGATCACGCTCAACGACGTGATGAGCACGGTGATGGGCGACCTGGTGTCGACCTCGACGCCTGAAGAAGAGCAGATCGTGAAGCGCGACGAGAACTCGTGGCTGATCGACGGCATCACGCCCATCCAGGACGTGCAGCGCGCCCTGCACATCGACGAGCTGCCGCATGCCGAGGAGTACGAAACGTTGGCGGGCTTCCTGATGGTGATGCTGCGCCGCGTGCCCAAGCGCACGGACAGCGTGACCTGGGGCGGCTACACCTTCGAGGTGATGGACGTCGACAGCTACCGCATCGACCAGGTGATGGTCACCAAGGGCTCGGCGACCGCCAAGGCCGTGGTCGCCGACTGAGCAACCGCGGCTGCCTTCAGGCCGCCGAGCGGTCCCGGTCGACGTACGCCCAGAGCCGCTGGTTCGCGAACACCGCGTTCGGGTACGGCGCACGGCCCCGGCTGCCGTTGTAGCGGCCCAGCGTCATGAACAGGTCGCCCTTCTCGCGGTCGAGGTAGTGGCGCAGGATCACGCAGCCGAAGCGCAGGTTGGTCTGCATGTGGAACAGCTTGGCCGAATCGCTGTCGCCGATCACGCGGGTCCAGAACGGCATCACCTGCATGTAGCCGCGCGCACCGGCGCTGGAGACCGCGAACTTGCGGAAGTTGCTCTCGACCTGGATCAGCCCGAGCACCAGGCTCACGTCGAGCCCCGAGCGCTTGGCCTCGTACCAGACGGTCTGCAGGAACTCGATGCGCGTGGCCGGGTCGGCGACCTTCTTGCGCAGGCGCTCGCTCATCTCGCCGAGCCACCGCAGGTACGCGAGGCGGGCCTCGGTGTCGGCGAACTGCGGCACCGGCGGCGCCTTGTTGTGGATGGCCGAGCTCAGCGCGGTGCGCACCGAGTCGATCAGCGGCTCTTCGATCTGCGCGCCGGCCCAGGCCACCTGAGGCAGTGCCAGCGTCGTCAGGGCGCCTGCCGCAACGCTGCCCAACAGACAGCTGCGTCGCGAAGGGCCCCCCGCCACGCTCATGCCGCGAGCTTGCCGGCGATGAAGTCGGCGATGCCGGCCACAGGTACCTTGGTGGCGGCGGTGTCGCGCCGGCCCTGGTACTCGAGCTGGCCTTCCTTGAGGCCGCGGTCGGAGATGACCACGCGGTGCGGCACGCCGATCAGTTCCCAGTCGGCGAACATCGCGCCCGGGCGCTCGCCGCGGTCGTCGAGCAGCACATCGACGCCCTTGACGAGCAGTTCTTCGTAGAGCGCTTCGGCCGCGACCTTGACCTCGGGGCTGCGGTCCATGCCGATCGGGCAGACCACGACCGTGAACGGTGCCAGCGCGTCGGGCCAGATGATGCCGCGCTCGTCGTGGTTCTGTTCGATGGCGGCGGCCGGCAGGCGCGTGATGCCGATGCCGTAGCAACCCATCTCGAGGAACTGCGGCTTGCCGCCTTCGTCGAGGTAGGTGGCGTTCATGTCCTTGCTGTACTTGGTGCCCAGCACGAAGACGTGGCCCACCTCGATGCCGCGCTCGATGGCCAGCACGCCCTTGCCGTCGGGCGAGGCGTCGCCGGCGACCACGTTGCGCAGGTCGGCGACCAGGTCGGGCTCGGGCAGGTCGCGGCCCCAGTTGACGCCGGTCATGTGGAAGTCGATTTCGTTGGCGCCGGTGATCCAGTCGGCCAGCACGGCGGCCTCGCGGTCGGCCACGAGCTTGACGGGCTTCTTCAGGTTCAGCGGGCCGAGGTAGCCCGGCTTGCAGCCGAAGTGCTCGTCGATCTCGGCGGTGGTGGCAAAGCGGAAGCCCTTGTCCAGGCCAGGCAGCTTGCTGACCTTGATCTCGTTCATGTCATGGTCGCCGCGCAGCAGCAGCAGCCAGACCTGCGCGCCCTGGATGTTGCCGGCGTCGTCGAGGATGTCGGTGGCCAGCACCAGCGACTTGACCGTGGTGGCCAGCGGCACGCCGAGCAGTTCGGCCACGTCGGCGCAGGTGCTCTTGCCGGGCGTGGGCGTCTTCTCGAGCGCGTTGGCGGCGGCAGGACGCGGACCGGCCGGGGCCAGCGCCTCGGCCTTTTCCATGTTGGCGGCGTAATTGCTGTCGGGGCAGTAGACGATCGCGTCTTCGCCGGTGGCGGCGATCACCTGGAACTCTTCGCTCAGGTCGCCGCCGATGGCGCCGCTGTCGGCCGCGACGGCGCGGTAGCGCAGGCCGAAGCGGTCGAAGATGTTGCGGTAGGCCTGGGCCATCACCTGGTAGCTGGCCTTGGCCGCGTCGAGGTCGCGGTCGAAGCTGTAGGCGTCCTTCATGATGAACTCGCGCCCGCGCATCAGGCCGAAGCGCGGACGGCGCTCGTCGCGGAACTTGGTCTGGATCTGGTAGAAATTCTTCGGCAGCTGCTTGTAGCTGCGGATTTCCTGACGCGCGATGTCGGTCACCACCTCTTCGCTGGTGGGCTGGATCACGAAGTCGCGGTCGTGGCGGTCCTTGATGCGCAAGAGCTCGGGGCCCATCTTGTCGAAACGGCCGGTCTCCTGCCAGAACTCGGCCGGCTGGACCACGGGCATCGTGAGCTCGACGGCGCCGGCGCGGTTCATTTCCTCGCGCACGATCGCCTCGACCTTGCGGATCACCCGCAGGCCCATGGGCATGTACGTGTAGATGCCCGTGCCGAGCTTCTTGATCATGCCGGCCCGCATCATGAGGCGGTGGCTCGCGACCTCGGCGTCAGCGGGCGCTTCCTTCAGGGTGGAGACAAAGAATCGGGAAGCTTTCATCGGGATCGCGCAGGTGGGTTCGAAGTGAGGAGGGAGACAGGCACCCCGGAGAGACCCTGAGAGCCCGGAACCGGTCGCTTGCCGAGTGCAACCCGGCATGCATAATCGACTCAGTTCAAAAATTGGGGTTTGATTATGCTCGACCGGGACGGCTTCAGGCCCAACGTCGGCATCATCCTGCTCAACCAGAGAAACCAGGTTTTCTGGGGCAAGCGCATACGCACGCATTCCTGGCAGTTTCCGCAAGGCGGCATCGACCGTGGCGAAAGTCCCGAGCAAGCCATGTTCCGGGAACTGCACGAGGAAGTCGGGCTCCACCCGGAGCATGTGCGCATCGTGGCCCGTACCCGCGACTGGTTGCGCTACGAGGTGCCGGATCGGTTCATCCGCCGTGACGCACGGGGCCACTACAAAGGCCAGAAGCAGATCTGGTATCTGCTGCAACTTGTCGGCCACGACTGGGATCTCAACCTGCGTGCCACCGACCATCCCGAATTCGACGCCTGGCGCTGGCATGACTACTGGGTCCCGCTCGACGTGGTCGTCGAGTTCAAGCGCGGCGTCTACGAGATGGCGCTTACCGAGCTTGCTCGCTACCTGCCCCGGCAGGATTTCCGCAACCGCTTCCTGCGCAGCAACGTGCGCGCCCGAGAATTCGAGCGCCACACGCTGGACCATGGAGCGCCCGCGGGCCTCGATCTGCCGCCCGGCGGCAGCTTCGACCCGCATCCCGACATTCCTTCTGCGAGCGATGAACCTCCTCCCAAGAACAGCGCGCCTTCTTCTTTTCCGACGCCACGCTGAGCGTGCGCTCGTCATCGCCTGCGTCAGCCTTCTGGCCGCCTGCGCCTCCCGCGGCTACGACACCGACAACCCCGACTGGGCCCAGGCCGGCATGCCACCGGCGCCCAAGAGCACCGAGCAGGACAAGGAGTGGGAAGAAACCGCGGTGCCGCCGCCGCCCGCCTTCAGCGAAAGCCGTCTGCTGCCGATCGCGATGCCGCCCTACATGACGCTGAAGTTCGGCGTTGATCCGAACACCATCGCCATCACGAAGGACGGCATCGTGCGCTACGTGGTGGTGGCACAGAACCGGGCCGGCGGTGCCGTCAATGCGTTCTACGAAGGCGTGCGCTGCTCGACGGCGGAAATGAAGAGCTATGCCCGCTACAACAACGGCGCCTGGCAGGAAACGAAGTCGCCCGAGTGGAAGCGCGTGAGGGACATGAACTCCAGCTACGTGCCGGCGCTGGCGTCGCAGGGCCTGTGCCGCGGCAACGCGCCGCGCAGCTCGGTCAACGAGATGGTGCAGAACATCCGCAACCCGCTGCGCGAACTGCCCTGAAGCAGCGGCGGGGCACGGCGCCCCGCCCTGAAGATCAACCGGGCATCAGCACCATGTTGTCGCGGTGCACCATCTCCGGCTCGGCCGCGTAGCCCAGCAACCGCTCGAACTCGGCCGAAGGCTTGCGGCACAGCAGCCGGGCTTCCACGCTCGAATAGTTGGCCAGCCCGCGGGCCAGCTCGATACCGTCGACGTCGCGCACCGCGATCACGTCGCCGCGCGAAAACTCGCCCGACACGCCCGTCATGCCGATCGGCAACAGGCTCTTGCCTTCGCCGCGCACCTTGGCGGCTGCACCGGCATCGACGATGACGGCACCACGCAGTTGCAGGTGATCGGCCATCCAGCGCTTGCGCGCCTGGTGCTTGGCGGTCTGCGCTACCAACAGCGTGCCGATCGATTCGCCACGCGTGAGCCGCAGCAGCGCGTCGGCTTCGCGGCCCCAGGCGATGACCGTGGAAGCACCGGAGCCCGCCGCGCGCTTGGCCGCGAGGATCTTGGTGATCATGCCGCCCCGCCCGATGCTTGAGCCGGCGCCGCCTGCCATGGCTTCGAGCGCCGGATCGCCCGCGGCGGCTTCGTGGACGAACTTGGCATCGGGGTCCTTGCGCGGGTCGGCCGTGTACAGGCCCTTCTGGTCGGTCAGGATGATCAGGGCATCGGCCTCGACCAGGTTGGCAACCAACGCGCCGAGCGTGTCGTTGTCGCCGAACTTGATTTCGTCGTTGACCACCGTGTCGTTCTCGTTGATCACCGGCACCACGCCCAGGCGCAGCAGCGTGACCAGGGTCGAGCGGGCATTGAGGTAGCGCTCGCGGTCCGCGAGATCGGCGTGCGTGAGCAGCACCTGCGCGCTGCCAATCTGGTTCTCGCGCAACTTGGTCTCGTACATCTGGGCCAGACCCATCTGCCCGACGGCCGCCGCCGCCTGAAGCTCGTGCACTTCGTGCGGACGGGTCTTCCAGCCCAGGCGCTTCATGCCCTCGGCGATCGCGCCGCTCGACACCATGACCACCTCGCGCCCGTCACGCACCAGCTGCGCCAGTTGCCGGCACCACTCGCCGATGGCACCTTCGTCGAGGCCGCGCCCCTCGTTGGTCACGAGGCTGGAGCCCACCTTGACGACGATACGGCGGGCATCCCGCAAGGCAGTGGAACCGGAATTCGAGGTCATGAAGAAAGAAGGCGTGTTTCAGGAATGCAGCCTGCGCTGCTTGCTATCCATTTTGCAGCACCGAAGGTGCCGCGACGCCCTCAGTTTCCTTCGGGCGGCAGCGGAACGAAGCGCGGATCGACCACGACAGTTTCGTGCTCGGCCACCTGCTGCGCCTTGACCTGCTGGTACACGGCCTTGATCAGGTGCTCGCAGCCCTCGCGCGTGAGCGCCGAGATCTCGAAGACCGGGCCCTTGAAGCGCAGGCGCTTGACGAAGTCCTTGACCAGTGCCGCGCGCTCGTCGCCAGGCACCATGTCGAGCTTGTTCAGCACCAGCCAGCGCGGCTTGTCGTAGAGCGCGGCATCGTACTTCTTCAGTTCACCCACGATGGCCTTGGCCTGGGCAACCGGGTCAACGGCATCGTCGAACGGTGCCATATCGACCACGTGCAGCAGCAGGCGCGTGCGCTGCAAGTGCCGCAGGAACAGGTGACCGAGGCCGGCGCCTTCGGACGCGCCTTCGATCAGCCCGGGCAGGTCGGCGACCACGAAGCTTTGCTCCGGGCCGACGCGCACCACACCCAGATTGGGGTGCAGTGTGGTGAAGGGGTAGTCCGCGATACGGGGACGGGCATTCGAGATGGCGCTGATCAGGGTCGACTTGCCCGCGTTGGGCATGCCCAGCAGGCCCACATCGGCCAGCACCTTGAGCTCGAGCTTGAGGCTCTTCTTCTCACCGGGCCAGCCGGGCGTCTTCTGGCGCGGCGCACGATTGATCGCGCTCTTGAAGCGCATATTGCCGAAACCGCCATCACCGCCCTTGGCGATCGTGACGACCTCACCTTCCGTCAGCATCTCGTACAGAACCTCGCCGGTTTCGGCGTCGGTGATGATCGTGCCGACCGGCATCCGGAGCACGATGTCATCGCCCGCGGCGCCGAACATGTCGGAGCCCATGCCGTGCTCGCCACGCTTGGCTTCGTGCCGGCGCGAGTAGCGGAAATCGACCAGGGTGTTGAGGTTCGAGTCGGCCACCGCGAACACGTGGCCGCCACGGCCGCCGTCGCCGCCGTTGGGGCCGCCGAACTCTTTGTACTTCTCATGACGGAACGACACGCAGCCGTTGCCGCCATCGCCCGCGGCGATGTCGATGAAGGCTTCGTCGACGAACTTCATGGGATGTCCAGTTTACAAATGAAGAAGCCCCGGCAATGCGGGGCCTCGGAAAGATCGAAGTGACTGCGGGGCTTAGGCCGCGGGCGTCACGTTGACCATGTGCTTGTTCAGCGCACCCTTGTGACCGAACGACACGTGGCCGTCGACCAGGGCGAAGAGCGTGTGGTCCTTGCCCACGCCGACGTTCACGCCGGGGTGGAACTGGGTGCCGCGCTGGCGCACGATGATCGAGCCTGCGCTGATCAGTTCGCCGCCGAAGGCCTTCACGCCGAGCATCTTGGGCTTGGAATCGCGCCCGTTTCGCGTGGAGCCGCCGCCTTTTTTCTGTGCCATGGAATCTGCTCCTTAGCCGGCGATCGCGCCGATTTGCAGTTCGGTGAACTGCTGGCGATGGCCTTGACGTTTTTGATAGTGCTTGCGACGGCGCATCTTGAAGATGCGAACCTTGTCGTGCAGGCCGTGCGACAGCACCGTGACTGTCACCGTTGCGCCGGACACCAGGGGCGTGCCAACCTTGATTTCAGCGCCGTTTCCGACAGCCAGAACCTGGTCGATCACGATTTCCTGGCCTACGTCCGCAGCAATCTGTTCTACTTTAATTTTCTCGCCGGAAGCAACGCGATACTGCTTGCCGCCGGTTTTTATGACCGCGTACATGTAAACCTCTTAGAAATGAGTCTCCGCAGCGAATTCCGCAGAGCCCAAGATTATAGCGCGGTTTGCGGACACTCACCACCCTGACGTTGAGACGCTCCAGGGAATCGTGCACGGCTCCCTATAATTCGCGCGTTCCGGCCTCCAGGGCCGCCCTCATCCTCGCAGCGCCCCGCGCCTTCGCTTTGCCAGTTCCCGCCGCCGACACCTCCCCCACCGCCACCGTGCTGGACCTGATTGCCGGCGACATGGTCGAAGTCGACCGTGTGATCGCCCAACGCCTCAATACTGGCGTTCCGCTGGTCAGCCAGGTTTCGCAATACATCATCTCGGCCGGCGGCAAGCGGCTGCGGCCGGCGCTGCTGCTGCTCATGGCAGGCGCGCTCGGCTACACGGGCGAACAGCGCTTCAACTTGGCGGCCGTGGTGGAGTTCATCCACACCGCGACCCTGCTGCACGACGACGTGGTCGACGAATCGACCCTGCGCCGCGGCCGCGCCACCGCCAACGAATCCTTCGGCAACCCCGCCAGCGTGCTGGTGGGCGACTTCCTGTATTCGCGCGCTTTCCAGATGATGTTGGATGCAAACAACATGCGCATCATGCAGATCCTGGCCGAGGCGACCAACGTGATCGCGGAAGGCGAAGTGCTGCAACTGATGAACATGCACGACGCCTCGCTGGACGAAGCAGCGTACCTGCGCGTGATCCGCTCCAAGACCGCCAAGCTCTTCGAGGCGAGCACCCGACTGGCGGCCGTGCTGGCCGGCACGACGCCCGAAGTCGAAGAGGCCTGCGCCACCTACGGACAAGCGCTGGGCACCGCCTTCCAGGTGATCGACGATGTGCTCGATTACGCAGGCGATGCCCAGGAAACCGGGAAGAACGTCGGCGACGACCTGCGCGAAGGCAAGACCACTTTGCCACTGATTTTCGCCATGCAACGCGGCACCCCCGAGCAGAGCGCACTGGTGCGTGCCGCCATCGAGGCCGGCGACACCGCCCAGCTGGGGAAAATCGTCGAGATCGTTCGCGAAACCGGCGCGCTGGAAGCTTCGCGCGCAGCCGCTGCAGCAGAGGCCGAACGCGCAATTCATGCATTGCGCGACCTTCCGTCGAATTTGCACGCTTCAGGTTTGCTACAATTAGCGGCTCAGTTGCTTGAGCGACGTGCCTGAAACACCTCCACAGAGTTGGCATCTAGGACGAGTTCTTTTTCTTGCAACCAATCGGGGTGTAGCTTAGCCTGGTAGAGCGCTACGTTCGGGACGTAGAGGCCGGAGGTTCGAATCCTCTCACCCCGACCAGTTTTTCTCGACTGGTCCAGTTAATGTCAGCCCCTGTTGCTGTGTAACGATTTACAGCACAGGCGTGTTCAGCGATGATCGTGAAGCACTTTTTCACATCTTTTGCATTCGCTGAATGGCCGCTGCCGAAATTCCCGTTAAAGAAACTACGCAGATCGCCCTTCCCGGCTTGGCGCGCGCCCTCGTGTCGGCCGGCAAGCTCGCGGCAAAGACAGCGGAAGACATCTATCAGAAGTCGCTGAGTGGCCGCACCAGCTTCATCGCTGAACTGACCGGCACCGGCGCCGTCTCGGCGGCGGATCTCGCCCACACCCTCTCAAGCGCCTTCGGCGCCCCGCTGCTCGACCTCGATGCCATCGATCACCAGCGCCTGCCCAAGGACCTGCTCGATCCAAAGCTCTGCCATGCGTACCGCATCGTCGTTCTCAGCAAGCGCAACAACCGCCTGATCGTCGCGACGGCCGACCCGTCGGACCAGCAGGCCGCGGAAAAAATCAAGTTCGCGTCGCAGATGGGCGTGGACTGGGTCATCGCCGAGTACGACAAGCTCTCGCGCATGATTGAAGCCGCTGCAGCGAGCGCGGCTGAAACGATCAACAGCATCGTCGGCACCGAGTTCGAGTTCGACGACGTCACGGCCGACACCTCGGGCGATGCCAACGAACAGGCCATCGCCGAGGTCGAAGACGCACCCGTGGTGCGCTTCCTGCACAAGATGCTGCTCGACGCCGTGAGCATGCGAGCCTCGGACATCCACTTCGAGCCCTACGAACACCACTACCGGGTGCGCTTTCGAGTCGACGGCGAGCTGCGAGAAATCGCCAGCCCACCCACGGTCATCAAGGACAAGCTGGCCTCGCGCATCAAGGTCATTTCGCGGCTCGACATCTCGGAGAAGCGCGTGCCGCAGGACGGCCGCATGAAGCTCAAGATCGGCCCCGATCGCGTGATCGACTTCCGCGTGAGCACGCTGCCCACGCTGTTCGGCGAGAAGATCGTCGTGCGTATCCTGGACCCGAGCAGCGCGCGCATGGGCATCGACGCCCTGGGCTACGACGCCGACGAAAAGGAACGGCTCCTCCACGCCATCGGCCGCCCCTATGGCATGGTGCTGGTGACCGGCCCCACGGGCTCGGGCAAGACCGTGTCGCTATACACCTGCCTGAACCTGCTCAACCAGCCGGGCGTCAACATCGCGACGGCAGAAGACCCGTCGGAAATCAACCTGCCCGGCGTCAACCAGGTCAACGTCAACGAGAAGGCCGGCCTCACCTTCGCGGCGGCGCTGCGCGCCTTCCTGCGACAGGATCCCGACATCATCATGGTCGGCGAAATCCGCGACCTCGAAACCGCCGACATCTCGATCAAGGCCGCGCAGACCGGCCACCTGGTGCTGTCGACGCTGCACACCAACGACGCCCCGACCACGCTCACGCGCATGCGCAACATGGGGATCGCGCCCTTCAATATCGCATCGAGCGTGATCCTGATCACCGCGCAACGCCTCGCGCGCCGGCTGTGCATGCTGTGCCGTGCGCCGATCGACATCCCGCGCGAAGCCCTGCTCGAAGCCGGCTTCAACGAGGAAGACATCAACGGCAGCTGGAAGCCCTACCGCCCGGTCGGCTGCGCCGCCTGCAGCGGCGGCTACAAGGGCCGGGTCGGCATCTACCAGGTGATGCCGATTTCGGAAGCCATCCAGGAAATCATCCTGCGCGATGGCAGCGCACTGGACATCGCGAACCAATCCGAAGCCGAAGGCGTGCGCTCGCTGCGCCAGTCCGGCCTTCGCAAAGTCATGCAGGGCCTCACTTCGCTCGAAGAAGTCGTGGCCTGCACCAACCTATAACGAACACACTGAACCGGAGATCGAATGGCAACAGTGGCATCCTCACGCTCCCAGGTCACGCACAAGGAATTCGTCTTCGAATGGGAAGGCAAGGACCGCAACGGCAAGCTGGTGCGCGGCGAACTTCGCGCCGCCGGGGAGAACCAGGTGCAGGCGGCCTTGCGTCGCCAGGGCGTGCTGGCCTCCAAGATCAAGAAGCGCCGCATGCGCTCGGGCAAGGCGATCAAGCCCAAGGACATCGCGATCTTCACGCGCCAGCTCGCGACCATGATGAAGGCCGGCGTGCCGCTGCTGCAGTCCTTCGACATCGTCGGGCGCGGCAACGCGAACCCGAGCGTCGCCAAGCTGCTGAACGACATCCGCAGCGACGTCGAGACCGGCACCTCACTGTCGGCTGCTTTTCGCAAGTTTCCGAAGTACTTCGACAACCTGTACTGCAACCTGGTGGAGGCCGGCGAGGCGGCCGGTATCCTGGAAGAGTTGCTGGACCGTCTCGCGACCTACATGGAGAAGACCGAGGCGATCAAGTCGAAAATCAAGTCGGCATTGATGTACCCGACCTCGGTGGTCGTCGTGGCCTTCGTAGTAGTGGCAGTCATCATGATCTTCGTGATACCCGCGTTCAAGCAGGTGTTCTCCTCGTTCGGTGCCGACCTGCCCGCACCGACGCTCTTCGTGATGGCGATGAGCGAGTTCTTCGTGTCTTACTGGTGGCTGATCTTCGGTGTGCTGGGCGGTGGCATCTACTTCTTTCTGCAAGCGTGGAAACGCAATGAGCGCGTCCAGAAAGTCATGGACCGCCTGCTGCTGCGCATTCCCGTCTTCGGCACGCTGATCGAGAAATCCTGCGTGGCCCGCTGGACCCGCACGCTCGCCACCATGTTCGCAGCCGGTGTGCCGCTGGTGGAAGCCCTCGACTCCGTGGGCGGCGCATCGGGCAACTCGGTGTACGGCGATGCCACCGCCAAGATCCAGCAGGAGGTCTCGACCGGCACCAGCCTGACGACGGCCATGACCAACGTCAACCTGTTCCCCTCGATGGTGATCCAGATGACCGCCATCGGCGAGGAATCAGGCTCGATCGACCACATGCTCGGCAAGGCCGCCGACTTCTACGAGTCCGAAGTCGACGACATGGTCGCCGGCCTCTCCAGCCTGATGGAGCCCATCATCATCGTGTTCCTGGGCGTCATCATCGGCGGCATTGTGGTGTCGATGTACCTGCCCATCTTCAAGCTCGGCCAGGTCGTCTGATGCTGGTGTCGCAAGGGTTCGACACCGCATTGGCCGGTGTGCTGGGGCTATTGATCGGCAGTTTCCTCAACGTGGTGATCTACCGCACCCCGGTCATGATGTACCGGGGCTGGCTGAGCGATGCGGTCGCCAACCTCATGTCGTCGAAGGACATGCCTTCGCTCTGGTCACTGGTCTTCGGCCCGAAGGCCGTGCCGCCCGCAGGGCTCGAGGCGGCCGCCGACAAGGCCGCCGAAGCGCTCGAGAAGCTCCCGCCCTTCGACCTCACGCGCCCCGCCTCGCGCTGCGGCACATGCGGCCACAAGATCCGCTGGTACCAGAACATCCCGGTGCTCAGCTACCTCGTGCTGCGTGGCCGGTGCGCCAGCTGCAAGACCTCGATCAGCCCCCGCTACCCCCTCGTCGAGCTGATCACGGGCGCGCTGTTCGCCCTGTGCGCGCACCGCTTCGGCATCACCCCTACGGGCGCGCTCTGGGCGGCCTTTGGCGCCGTGCTGATCTGCCAGTTCCTCATCGACTTCGACACCCAGTTCCTGCCCGACGCCCTGAACTACCCTCTGCTCTGGCTCGGCCTGGTCGGTGCCGCCATGGGCTGGACCGGCGTCAGCCTGAACACCGCGGTCTGGGGCGCCGTGTTCGGCTACCTGAGCCTGTGGCTTGTGTACCATGCCTACCGCCTGGCCACAGGCAAGGAAGGCATGGGACATGGGGACTTCAAACTGCTCGCCGCTCTGGGCGCCTGGCTCGGCGCCGACTACCTCATTGCGATCATCCTCGTCTCGTCGGTGGTGGGCGCCGTGATCGGCCTCACGCTGCGCTTCGCCGGCAAGCTGGCCCACAAGGACATTCCCATCGCCTTCGGCCCCTTCCTGGCCGGCGCCGGCCTGATCTGCCTCGTGGCCGGTCCCGCCGTCGTGAAGCAGTGGATCCCCTTTGCCTTCCCCTTTGGGGCCCTGGCGCTCTAGGAACAGCAGCGGCATGGCGGTGAAGCGCATCGGCCTGACCGGCGGCATCGGCAGCGGCAAGAGCACGGTCGCAGCGCTGCTGGTGGCTGAAGGGGCAGTGCTGGTCGACACCGACGCCATCGCACGCAGCATCGCGCAGGCCGGCGGCATTGCGATGCCCGCCCTCGAGGCCGCGTTCGGCCCTTCTGTCATCGCCCCCGACGGCGGCCTCGACCGGGCCGCCATGCGCCAGCTCGTATTCGCCGACGCGGGCGCCAAGGTCCGCCTCGAAGCCATCCTGCATCCGCTGATCGGCACCGAAACGCAACGCCAGGCAGCCGCCGCCGGCGACGACGCCATCGTCGTGTTCGACGTCCCCCTGCTGGTCGAATCCGGCCGCTGGCGCGCCCTCGTGGACCGCGTGCTGGTGGTCGATGCCCGCGAAGACACGCAACTGCAGCGCGTGGTCGCCCGCTCGGGATGGGAGCCCGAGGCCGTGCGCGCCGTGATCGCCCAGCAGGCGCCGCGCAAGGCGCGCCGGGCCGCCGCCGACGCCGTGATTTACAACGAGTCGTTGACGCTCGCGGAACTGGGCACCGAGGTGCGGGGTCTCTGGAAGCTGTGGGCTGCGGCCACCACGCGATAATCCGAGACCAGCCGCCCCGGCGGCTCTATAACGATTACGACAAAAAGGCGCTCGCCCCTGCAGTGCCCTCCCCGAGATGCTTTTCAACTCGTATCCCTTCATTTTTGTCTATTTCCCGCTGGTCCTGATCGGGTTCTTCCTGATCGGCAAGCGCAACGCCCGCGCCGCCGCCGGCTTCCTCGGACTGGCCTCGCTGTTCTTCTACGGTTGGTGGAGCGTGCAGGCCCTGCCGCTGCTGCTGGGTTCCATCTGCGTCAACTACTGGTTCGGCCTGCAGCTGACGCCCGCGCCGGGGCGCAACGACCGCAAGCGCAAGACGCTGCTGATCGCCTCGCTGGTGATCAACCTGGGCGTGCTGGCCGTCT
The DNA here is from genome assembly GCF_058797695.1 of Variovorax sp. GW823-FHT02B07. NCBI lineage: Bacteria > Pseudomonadati > Pseudomonadota > Betaproteobacteria > Burkholderiales > Comamonadaceae > Variovorax > Variovorax sp. GW823-FHT02B07. Next base: position 84,093 of record NZ_JBXAJX010000001.1, on the reverse strand, counting down.
TCAAGTACGCCAACTTCTTCCTGGAAAACGTCGATGCGGGGCTGGTCGCGGCGGGCCTCACGCCGATCGAGCTGGTGCACATCGTGCTGCCGATCGGCATCTCGTTCTATACCTTCACGCAGATCGCCTTCCTGGTCGACTGCTGGCAGGGCAAGGTGCACGAGCGCAGCTTCATCCACTACGTGCTGTTCGTCACCTACTTCCCGCACCTGATCGCGGGCCCGGTGCTGCACCACGCGCAGATGATGCCGCAGTTCGCGAACCCCGCGACCTACCGGATGGACCCGAACAAGGTCGCCATCGGCCTGACGATCTTCGTCTTCGGCCTCGCCAAGAAACTGCTGATCGCCGACCCCATGGGGCAGTACGCCGACCTGATGTTCAACGGCGTTCACAAGGGCATCGAGCCCACGCTGTACACCGCATGGTTCGGCGCGCTGGCCTACACGCTGCAGATCTATTTCGACTTCTCGGGCTACTCGGACATGGCCGTGGGCCTCTCGATGTGTCTGGGCGTGCAGCTGCCGCTCAACTTCCGCTCGCCCTACAAGTCGACCAACATCATCGAGTTCTGGCGCCGCTGGCACATCTCACTGTCGACCTTCCTGCGCGACTACCTCTACGTGCCGCTGGGCGGCAACCGCAAGGGCCCGGCGCGGCGCTACCTGAACCTGTTCCTCACGATGCTGCTGGGCGGCCTGTGGCACGGCGCGGCCTGGACCTTCGTGGTCTGGGGCGCGATGCACGGCGCGTTCCTGATGGTCAACCACCTCTGGAACGCCAAGGTCCGTCGCAATGCCACTCCGGGACGCATCGCACGCGTGCTGGGCTGGCTGCTGACCTTCCTGTGCGTGGTGGTGGCCTGGATCGTCTTCCGCGCCGACGGCATGAACACGGCCATGTCCATCTACAAGGGCATGCTGGGCCTGCACGGCGCGCCGGTCTCGGCGTTCAGCGAGTTCGGCAAGGTGCCGTTCCGCAAGCCGGAGTTCTTCCAGCTCATGCTGGTGGCCATCGTCATCTGCCTGACGCTGCCGCCGACCATCACGCTGGAGCGCTGGATTCCCCATCCGAAGTCGATGGCCGGCCGCCCGGTGATGGCCCGCCTGTCGACCGTGGTGCTCGCCATCGGTACCTTCGCACTGTTCGCGTGGTGCGTTTCGAAGCTGGGCGGCTACAGCCCCTTCCTCTATTTCCAATTCTGATTCGACATGACGACGACCACGACGCCCGCGAAAGTCTGGCTGCGGTTCTTCCTCTTCGGCTACTTCGTCCTGATGGCCCTGTGGATCATTTCGCTCACCAGCCCGGTGCCCTACGGCGACCTCACGCGCATCGGACGCCTGTCCGAACGCGAGTTCGGCTGGCGCGATCCGCCGCCCAAGGTCGATCCGGTCTACCTTGCCAGCACGCCCATCGAACAGGCGGACGTGATGGTCGTGGGCGACAGCTTCTCCATGACGCACCGCTGGCAGTCCGTGCTCGCCAAGGCCGGCTACCGGGTCTCGACCTCGTACTGGGGCCAGTACGGCGAATCGCTGTGCGGCGACTTCAGCCAGTGGGTCCACGACTCCGGCTTCAAGGGCAAGCTGGTCATCATCGAAAGCGTGGAGCGCCTGCTGGACATGCGCATGCGCTACAGCGAGCGCTGCAAGGACGGCAAGACCATCTTCCCCTACAGCGCCAAGGCCGAGCCCCTCATCGAGCCCGACGAGACCGTGCCGGCCTTCGCGCCCAACTGGGAAGTGCAGTACATGACCGGTGTCGTGACCTACTACCACACGTGGAAGGCCAAGAACTCGCCGGTAGACACCTATTTCGATCGTGACACCTGGGTAAGGAAAGTCCCCGACGGTTGCAAATTCTTCTCGCATCGCCAGTGCGACCGGATGCCCTTCTTCCAGGAAGACGAGGACAATGGCCCGTTGACCTCCGACACGCTGGCGCGAATGAAGAACTTCACCGCTGCGCACAGCACCATCCCGCTCCTGTGGATGGTGGTGCCCAACAAGACCACGGTCTACCTCAAGCCCGATTTCTCGAAAGACTTCGAAAGCGGCTTCCGCGACGCGAAGCTGGGCCCCGACCTCTACGCCTTCACCCGCGAAAAGCACACGCAGATCCGCGACTTCTACTTCTCGAACGACACGCACATGTCCATGCACGGACAGCTCGCACTCGGCGAGCGCATGCTGGCCGCGGTGCGCGAAGTGATGCCCACCCCCCCTTCCAAATCGCCCTGAAGTTATGATTCCGCGACAGGAAACCGACAAATACGCGTGATCCTCTACGAGTACCCCTTCAACGAGCGCATCCGCACGTACCTGAGGCTGGAGCATCTGTTCCGTCGCCTCGGGGAACTGGTGCCCTCGGAATCGCCGCTTTCGCACCACTACGCCCTGGTCACGATCTTCGAGATCATGGACGTGGCGGCGCGCGCCGACCTCAAGGCCGACGTGCTGCGCGACCTCGACAAGCACAAGAACGTCTTCAACAGCTACCGGGGCAATCCGGCTATCGCCGAGACGGTGCTGAACCAGGTTGTCGACCAGCTCGAACGCAACTTCAGCGCGCTCAACGGCGTGGCCGGCAAGGCGGGACAGGCACTCACCGAGAACGAGTGGCTCATGAGCATCCGCAGCCGCGCCGGCATTCCGGGCGGCACCTGCGAATTCGACCTGCCCGCCTACTACGCGTGGCAGCACCGCACGCCGGCCAGCCGCCGCGCCGACCTGGAACGCTGGTCGAACACGCTGTCGCCGCTGGCCTCGTCGATCTACCTGCTGCTCAAGCTGCTGCGCGACGCCGACGTGCCCTACAAGGTGATCGCCACCCACGGGCAGTTCCAGCAGAACCTGCCGCAGGGACGCAGCTTCCAGCTGCTGCGGCTGCGCATCGATCCCAAGCTGGGCCTGGTCCCGGAAATCAGCGGCAACCGCCTCATGGTCTCGGTGCGGCTCATGCGGCACGAGGCCGACGACCGCCTGCACCCGAGCACGGAAGACACCCCCTTCGAACTGACCCTCTGCGCGTGAGGCCCGGTGTGAGCAAGAAGAAAGAAGACGAACGCATCGTCCGCTGCCCGACCTGCGGCGGCGACAGCATTTATGCGGAGCGCAACCCGTTCCGGCCGTTCTGCAGCGCACGCTGCAAGGGCATCGACTTCGGCGCCTGGGCGACCGAGGAATTCAGGATGCCGGCGGAGACACCGCCCGACGAAGAGCCCTTCGGCGATCCCAAGCTGCAGCAATAGATTGCATGCACGCCGCGGCAGCCCAGAGCTGCGGGGTCGTCAGTTGGCTGCCGCGGGCTGCACGCCCTCTTCCAGGAACACCTTGTCCAGGTAGGTCGCGAACTGCCGCGTGAACGCGGGCCGCAGATGGCCGTGGTCCTTGTAGGCCGGCGCACCGTCAGGCATCGTCCGCGGGCACTGGCCGTCCTTGCACAGGGCGCCCAGCACGTCGATCGCCTCCGCGCCGCTGGCGGCCGCGATCTGCAAGAGCCGCTGGTTGAGCTTCACCTGGTCGGCGAGCACGGGCGCGGTTGGCGAGTTGCCCACCACCGAGAGCGTGCGCAGCCGGCTGCCCTCGATCATGCGGCGCGGCTCGAAGTCGTCGCCCAGCGCGTTGTCCAGCAGCAGATAGACCTTTTTCTTCTGCTTGACCAGTTCGGTCACCCACGCCTGCAGCGCCACCAGCGAGGGCTCGATGCCGGCGCGGTCGCCGCGGGTCAGGGAGAGCGACGCGCCGTTCGCGCGCAGCACGTAATCCAGCGGGAAATCGCCCGTGAAGTAGCAGTTCCAGCAGCTGCCGATCAGCACGGTGTCGATCTGCGGGTCGCGCGCCATCGCCATCCACTGGTCGCGGGCCGGGCCGCAGCCGGGGTTCTGCTCGGCGAAGACGTTCGGAATGGCCGGGCACGCACCGTAGGTGAAGAAGTACGTGGTCGCCATGCGCTCGGGCGCGAGGCGTGCCAGCTCCGCGGCGCGGGGGCCGTATTCGATGACGTGGCTGTCGCCGATCAGCAGCACCTTGCGGGCGCCGTTGCCGATGCGATTCACCGCGTAGGGTCCGAAGTTTTCCGAGGAAAAGCCGGCGTAGTAGTCGCCGTCCACCGTCGCGTCGGTCACCTTCTGCAGCAGCTCGCTGTTGTGGCGTGCGGGCAGGCCGTTGAGCACGGCCACGCCGGCCACGGCCACGAAGGCACCGGTGCCCACGAGCGTGCGCAGCATGCCTGCGCCCAGACGGGCCCGCGTGAACCGCTCGATGAAGCGATAGGTCAACCAGGCCAGCAGCACGCTCGCGACCACCATCGTCACGCGCGTGCCCACCGACGGCTCCGCGCCCTTGACGATCCGCGCATACACCAGGAGCGGCCAATGCCACAGGTACAGCGGATAGCTGATCAGGCCGATCCACACCATCGCGCGGTTCGACAGGAAGTACTTGTTCAGCACGCCCGTCGGGCCGGCGGCGATGCAACTCACCGCGCCCAGCGTCGGCAGCAGCGCCCACCAGCCGGGGAAGGCCTTGTCGCTGCGGATCATCACGAGGCCCAGCACGATCAGGCCCACGCCCAGCACCGACTGCACATGGCTGCGCCAGACGCTCGGTGCCGACGGCTTCATCCGCATGCAGGCCAGGATGCCGCCCACCATCAGTTCCCAGAAGCGCGAGGCCGGCGAATAGAAAGCCGCCGTGCGGAACGGGTGGATCGTCGTCACGTTGATGAGGAACGACACCACCGCCAGCACCCACAACACCCGCACGATCGGCCAACGCCGGCGCCAGGCCAGCCCGAGCAGCAGCGGCCAGAAAATGTAGAACTGTTCTTCGATGCCCAGCGACCACAGGTGCAGCAGCGGCTTGGTCTCGGCGGCCGTGTCGAAATACCCGGCCTCGCTCCAGAAGACGAAGTTGGCCACGAAGCCCACGCCGCCCAGCGCCTGCTTGCCCAGCTCGACGAATTCCTTGTTCAGCAGCACGTACCAGCCGAAGGCCAGCACGCCCGCCAGCATCAGCATCAGTGCCGGGAAGATCCGGCGGATGCGCCGCGCATAGAAGTCGCGGTAGCTGAAATCGCCGGCCGCGTGGCTCTGCATGATGATCGTCGTGATCAGGAAGCCCGAGATCACGAAGAAGATGTCGACGCCGATGAAGCCGCCCGGCAGCAGCTTCGGGAACGCGTGGAAGATGACGACCGAGGCCACGGCCACGGCGCGCAGGCCGTCGATGTCGGCACGGTACTTGGGATGCATATCTCTTACTTCTGGACCACGGTCGTGCCGTGCGTCGTCAGGCGATGGTCGACACCGCCTCGGCGGCCGACGCGGGCAGGCCGCGCTCCTCGACCAGCCACGCCAACACCGGCAGCGCGCCCGGCAACACCGGCGCCACGTCGAGCGGCAGTTGCTGCCAGGCCATGGCCTGGCTTTCGCGCATTTCGAACTCGCCGGTCCAGTCCGTCACCTTGCACCAGTGCAGGCGCACCAGCGCATGCGGGTAGTCGTGCTCCGTGACCTTCCAGACCTCGGCGCCGCCGATGGTGATGCCCAGTTCTTCCTGCAGCTCGCGGCGCAGGGCTTCCTCGACCGTCTCGCCGGCCTCGATCTTGCCGCCCGGGAACTCCCAGTAGCCCGCGTAGGCCTTGCCTTCGGGCCGCGTGGTGAGCAGCAGCGCCTCGTCGGCCAGACGGATCAGCACGCCGACGGCCACTTCGGTGTGCTTGCGCGCCGATGTCACCGCCTCGCTCACGCGCCGGCCCGCCCTGCGTAGTCGCGCGCGAACTGGTAGGCCACGCGGCCGCTGCGCGAGCCGCGCTCCAGCGCCCACACGAGCGCCTCGGGCCGCGCCGCCGCGATGGCCGCGTCGTCGACGCCGAACGACGAGAGCCACTGGCCCACGATCGTCAGGTATTCGTTCTGGCTGAAGGGGTAGAAGCTCACCCAGAGGCCGAAGCGCTCCGACAGCGAGATCTTCTCTTCGATCACCTCGCCCGGATGCACCTCGCCGTCGTCCGTGTGCTTGTACGTGAGGTTGTCCTTCATGTACTCGGGCAGCAGGTGGCGCCGGTTGCTGGTGGCGTAGATGAGCACGTTGGGCGTCGACGCGGCAATCGATCCGTCGAGGATCGACTTGAGCGCCTTGTAGCCCGGCTCGCCCTCGTCGAAGCTCAGATCGTCGCTGAAGACGATGAACTTCTCGGGACGCTGCGACACCACCTCGACGATGTCGGGCAGGTCGGTGAGCTCGGCCTTGTCGACCTCGATCAGGCGCAGGCCCTGCGGCGCGTAGGCCTGCAGGCAGGCGCGGATCAGCGACGACTTGCCCGTGCCGCGTGCGCCGGTCAGCAGCACGTTGTTGGCCGGCTTGCCTTCGACGAACTGGCGCGTGTTGCGTTCGATCTTTTCCTTCTGGACGTCGATTTCCCTCAGCGAATCGAGCGCCATCGTGGCCACGTGCTTCACGGGCTCCAGCACGCCATGGCCGGAGCTGCGGCGGCGGTAGCGCCACGCGATGGAGGCGCTCCAGTCGGTCGGCGCGGCCAGCGGCTGCGGCAGGATCGATTCGATGCGGCCGATGAGCTGCTCGGCGCGCTCGATGAGCTTCTGGAACTGCTCGTTCATGACCGGTAGTCGGCGTTGATGGTCACGTATTCGTGGCTGAAGTCGCAGGTCCACACGGTGTCGCTGGCGGTGCCGCGGCCCAGGCCGATGCGCACGGTGATTTCGCTCTGCTTCATCACGCGCTGGCCGTCTTCCTCACGGTACGACGGGTTGCGCCCGCCCTTCACCGCCACGTGCACGTCGTCCAGGAACAGGTCGATGCCGGTTTGGTCGAGGTCGGCAATGCCGGCATAGCCGACGGCCGCCAGGATGCGGCCCAGGTTCGGGTCGCTGGCGAAGAAAGCGGTCTTGACCAGCGGCGAATGCGCCACGGCATAAGCCACCTGGCGGCACTCGGCCCCGTCCTTGCCGCCGTCGACCTGGATGGTGATGAACTTGGTCGCGCCTTCGCCGTCGCGCACGATGGCTTGCGCCAGCAGGCGGGCCACGTCGCGCATCGCGGCCACGAGCGCCTGGCCGTCGGTCGAGTCGAGCGAGGTGATGGTCGCGTGCGCGGCCTTCTGCGTGGCGATGACCACGAAGGAGTCGTTGGTCGAGGTGTCGCCGTCGATGGTCACGCGGTTGAACGAGGCGTCGGCCAGCTGCGTGGCCAGCGGCTGGATCAGCGCCGGGTCGATCTTCGCGTCGGTCGCCATGAAGCCGAGCATGGTCGCCATGTTCGGGCGGATCATGCCGGCGCCCTTGCTGATGCCGGTGATGGTGACCGTGGCGCCGCCGATCTGCACCCGGCGGCTGAACGCCTTGGGGATCGTGTCGGTGGTCATGATGCCTTCGGCGGCACGGGCCCAGTTGTTTTCCGACGCGTCGGCCAGCGCGGCCGGCAGGCCGGCTTCGATGCGGTCCACGGGCAGCGGCTCCATGATCACGCCGGTCGAGAACGGCAGGATCTGCTCGGGAGCGAGCTCCAGGTGGCGCGCCAGCGCGATGCAGGTGGAGCGCGTGCGCATCAGGCCGTCTTCGCCGGTGCCGGCGTTGGCGTTGCCGGTGTTGATCACCATCGCGCGGATGCCGTAGTTGGCCTTCAGGTGATCGCGGCAGACCTGCACCGGGGCGGCGCAGAAGCGGTTCTGCGTGAACACGCCGCCGACCGCCGAGCCTTCGTCGATCAGCACGACGGTCAGGTCCTTGCGGTTGGCCTTGCGCACGCCGGCTTCGGCCACGCCGATGCGGACGCCGGGCACCGCGAACAAGGCGGCGGGATCGGGAGCGGACAGGTTCACGGGCATGGGATTTCTCTCAATGAAAGGTGCGGGACTTCAGCTCAGCTCAGCTTGCCGTGGCACGCCTTGTACTTCTTGCCGCTGCCGCAGGGGCAGGGGTCGTTGCGGCCGACGCGCGCAAACGCCGCGGCTTCGGCGCTCAGCGCGCCGGTGCCGACAGCCGCGAGGCGGCGCTGGTTCTCTTCGTCGACGCGCACCTCGACCTCGCCGGTCTCGGTGGGCGCGGTGTAGGTGATGTTCGAGACGTTCTCGCCGCGGCTTTCCATTTCCTCGGCCGCCTGCTCGAGCTGTTCGCCCGACTGCACGCGCACCGTCATGAGCTGGCGCGTGACTTCGTTCTTGACCGAGTCGAGCAGCTGGCCGAAGAGCTCGAAGGCCTCGCGCTTGTATTCCTGCTTGGGCTGCTTTTGCGCATAGCCGCGCAGGTGAATGCCCTGGCGCAGGTAGTCGAGCGAGGCCAGGTGTTCGCGCCAGTGGGTGTCGATGCTCTGCAGCAGCACCATGCGTTCGAACTGGGTGAAGTTCTCCTGGCCGATCAGCGTGACCTTGGCGTCGAAGCTCTCGTTGGCGTAGGCCACGATCTTCTCGACCACTTCCTCGTCGGAGATGGCATCGGCGGCCTCGACCTGCTGCTTGAGCGGCATGTCGATGCCCCACTCGCTGAACAGGCTCTTCTCGAGGCTGTCGAGGTCCCACTGTTCCTCGACCGATTCGCGCGGCACGTACTGGCGCGCGAGGTCGGTGAAGCAGCCTTCGCGCAGCGCGGCGATCTGCGCCGTGAGGTCGGCCGCGTCGAGGATGTCGTTGCGCTGCTGGTAGATCACCTTGCGCTGGTCGTTCGACACGTCGTCGTATTCGAGCAGCTGCTTGCGGATGTCAAAGTTGCGCGCCTCGACCTTGCGCTGCGCGCTCTCGATGCTGCGCGTGACGATGCCGGCCTCGATGGCTTCGCCGTCGGGCATCTTCAGGCGGTCCATGATCGCCTTCACGCGGTCGCCCGCGAAGATGCGCATCAGCGGATCGTCCAGGCTCAGGTAGAAGCGCGAGGAGCCCGGGTCGCCCTGGCGGCCCGAACGGCCGCGCAGCTGGTTGTCGATGCGGCGCGACTCGTGGCGTTCGGTGGCGATGATGCGCAGGCCGCCCAGCGACTTCACGAACTCGTGGTCCTTGGTCCACTCGGCGCGCACGTGGGCGATGTCGGCCTGCTTGGTGGCTTCGTCGCGGCCTTCGTCGGCCTCGATCGCCTCGATCATCTTCTCGATGTTGCCGCCCAGCACGATGTCGGTACCGCGGCCGGCCATGTTGGTCGCGATGGTGATCATCTTCGTGCGGCCGGCCTGCGCCACGATGTCGGCTTCGCGGGCGTGCTGCTTGGCGTTGAGCACCTGGTGCGGCAGGCCTGCCTTCTCGAGCAGGGCGTCGATGATTTCCGAGTTCTCGATCGACGAGGTGCCCACCAGCACCGGCTGGCCGCGCTCGTAGCACTCGCGGATGTCTTGAATGGCCGCTTCGTACTTCTCGCGCGTGGTCTTGTAGACGCGGTCGAGCTGGTCGTCGCGCTTGCTGATGCGGTTCGGCGGAATGATCGTGGTCTCGAGACCGTAGATTTCCTGGAATTCGTAGGCCTCGGTGTCGGCCGTGCCGGTCATGCCGGCCAGCTTGCCGTACAGGCGGAAGTAGTTCTGGAAGGTGATCGAGGCCAGCGTCTGGTTCTCGGCCTGGATCTCGACGCCTTCCTTGGCTTCCACGGCCTGGTGCAGGCCGTCGCTCCAGCGGCGACCGCTCATGAGACGGCCGGTGAATTCGTCGACGATGACCACTTCGCCCTGCTGCACCACATAGTGCTGGTCGCGGTGGTACAGGTGGCGGGCACGCAGCGCGGCATTCAGGTGATGCATCAGCGTGATGTTGGCCGGGTCGTACAGCGACGCGCCTTCGGGAATCAGCTTGAGCTCGCCCAGGATGCGCTCGGCGTTCTCGTGGCCGTCTTCGGTCAGGAACACCTGGTGGGTTTTCTCGTCGACCGTGAAGTCGCCGGGCACCGTGACGCCCTCGCCCGTGCGCGGATCGGCTTCGCCTTCCTGCTTCTTGAGCAGCGGCACCACCTTGTTGATCGCCAGGTACAGGTCGGTGTGGTCTTCGGCCTGGCCGCTGATGATCAGCGGCGTGCGGGCCTCGTCGATCAGGATGGAGTCCACCTCGTCGACGATCGCGTAGTTCAGGCCGCGCTGCACCCGGTCGCCGGGCTCGTAGACCATGTTGTCGCGCAGGTAGTCGAAGCCGTACTCGTTGTTCGTGCCGTACGTGATGTCGCTGCCGTAGGCGGCCTGCTTCTCTTCGCGTGGCATCTGCGGCAGGTTGATGCCGACCGACAGGCCCAGGAAGTTGTACAGGCGGCCCATCCAGGTCGCGTCGCGGTTGGCCAGGTAGTCGTTCACCGTGACCACGTGCACGCCCTTGCCGGACAGCGCGTTCAGGTACACGGGCAGCGTGGCGGTCAGCGTCTTGCCTTCGCCGGTGCGCATTTCGGAGATCTTGCCGTTGTGCAGCGCCATGCCGCCGAGCAGCTGGACGTCGAAGTGGCGCATCTTCATGACGCGCTTGGAGCCTTCGCGCACGGTGGCGAAGGCTTCGGGCAGCAGGTCGTCGAGCGACTCGCCCTTGGCGATGCGGTCCTTGAATTCCTGCGTCTTGGCGCGCAGCGCGTCGTCGCTGAGCTTTTCGAATTCGGGTTCGAGCGCATTGATGCGCGTCACCGTCTTGCGATACTGCTTGAGGAGCCGGTCGTTGCGACTGCCGAAGATCTGGGTCAGGAAGTTGGTTGCCATGGGCGTGGAGAGGGGCGGGCACCTGACACGACAGGCACTGCGACCGGATTCCCTAAGATATGGTGAAAGCAGTTGGGCGCACCTTCTTCGAATGCAAGCTTCGCAAGTCTCGAAGTCGGATGGCCCCGTTCCGGAACAAACGCCGACGCACGCGTCGGCAAACCGGGCATTTTAGCTGTCTTGTTTCTAACCCCTGGATTACCCATGTATCGCCGACTGCCCCCCGCCATTTCACTGCACGATGCTGCGGCAGGCGCCCCCACCCTGGGGAGCCTGATGGCGCGCGCGCGGGACACGGCCGAGCGGCTGAAGGCGATCGAAGGGTTGATTCCGCCGGCCATGCGCGCGGCCATCCAGCCGGGGCCGGCCGAGGGCGACGTGTGGTGCCTGCTGGTCAAGGGCAGCGCCGCGGCCGCCAAGCTGCGACAGCTGTCGCCGATGCTGGTCACGCGGCTGAAGAACCGGGGCTGGGACGTCGCGACGATCCGCATCAAGGTGCACACGGGGCGCTGAGCCCCGGGGGCGCACACCGCCTCAGGCGGCCACGGCGCGATCGGGCCAGCTCGGGTCGCTCGACGCGTCGGAGGTCAGCACCATCACGACATGCGCATCGGCCGCGATGGTCTCGGCCTCGCGCAGCTGCCGCACGGCCCCCAGGCCCGCCGCTGCCGCGAGTTCGGCACTCACGCCGGCCGCAGTAAGCAGCCGCCGCGCCGCGCGGGCCTCGTCGTCGCCCACCACCACGGCACCGCCGCCGCTGGCCGTGGCGGCCTGCCATTGCAGGTAAGTGACCGTCGCGCCCGCGCTCGACAGCTGCGCCGTGCGACCGGGGTAGCTGCCGTTGAGCGCCCCGCCACCGAGCACGCGCGACAGCCGCGGGAAGGGCTCGACCAGCCACATCCGCGGCAGCCGCGCGATGCGCCCCGCCGCCAGCAGCTCGCGAAAACCGGCGTAGATGCCCCAGGCCATGTCGCCACGCCCGGTCGGCACCACGACGTGGTCGGGCAGGCCGCCGTCCTTCAGGCACTCTTCGGCGATGGCCTTGTAGCCCTCCACGCCCAAGGGCGCACTGCCCAGCGCGGGCAGGCGGTAGTTGGAGAGCGCGAAATACCCCGGGTACTGCGAGCGCTCGCGCACGAAGCCCCAGCGGCCGGTGTTGTCGGCGAACACATAGCGCCGCGCGCCCAGCGCGTCGAGCTGGCGGGCGTAGGTGGCGGGCATCGCCTCGTAGGAGGCCACCTCGCAACCGAGCCCCGCGGCCCACGCGTAGTGCGCCGCCGACACCGCCGTGTTGCCCGACGAGGCGAGCACCAGCGTGTGGGCCCCGGCGTCCAGCGCCTGCGCCACGCCCATCGCGGTCAGCCGGTCTTTCGGCGAGCCGGTGGGGTTGCGCGATTCGTCCTTGATGCTCAGGCGCGCAATGTCGAACTGCCGCGCGAGCTCGGGCATGTCGTGCAGCGGCGTGTTGCCCTCGCCGAGCGAGAAGCCCTGCACGTACGGCATCGGCACCACGTCCGGGCCGCCGGGCCGGTAGCTGGCGCGCAGCCCGACGTGAAAGCCGGCCTGCCGGCAGGCCGGGCAGCCGTCGTTGGCGAGCGTGACCGGGTACAGCGCGTCGCAGCGCAGGCACTGCAGCCCCTGGAGGCGCGGGTTGCGCTGCGGCGTGAACGAGCGGCCGAGCACCCCGGCCGGCCGGCCCGGCAGGAAGGTCTGCGCGGGGCTCTCCGGCGGTGCGGTGAACTTGAAGTCCAGGACGGGCGATGGGGTCACGGATCGTTGACTCGTTAATAAATGTGACGGAATCTTATTCAAAATCAACGAAATCCACGATACGGGAGTTCATCCCATTGCAGCGGATTTCAGTTTTCCTTCACTTATTTCATTTCCAGCTGAGTTCGTGGTTCAGCCCGATCACCACGCCGCGCACGCCCTGTGGCCCGGTGCGCGAGGTGCTGATGTCGACGCTGATCAGCGGCGTCAGGCTGAAACGGCCGCCCACGCGCGAGGTCCACAGGCCCCCGGCCCGGTGGCGCTCGGCGATCAGCGACACGGCGTCGTTCAGCGCCCATTCCACGGCCAGGCCGCCGCGCGGCGTGCGCGCCCCGGTGCCCAGCGCCCAGTCGGCGCCCAAGTTGGCGTGAATCTGCAAGCTCCCGGTGGGCCGCCAAGTCAGCGGCACCACCAGCTGGCCGCCCCAGCGACCGCCGCGCCGCAGGTCGGCCACCGCGCCCATCGACACGGCGGCGCTGAAAGGCGCGTCGGCGGCCGCGCCGGCAAAGGTCCATTTGAGTTGCGGGCCGCCCGTGACCGAATGCACGCCCTGCGCCGAGAGCCGGTCGAAGTTCAGCCCCAGCTCGACCGGCCCGACCCGGCAGGCCGGCCCGACATGGAACCCAGTCGTGACGGGCTCGGCGCCGCTGCGGCCCCACCAGGTTTCGTACTGGCACTGGCCGGGGTCGAGCGTGCCGGCATCGTCGACATCGAAGTGGCCGGCGGCCTGTGCACCCAGGCCCGGCAGCGCCGCGAAGGCGGCCAGGAGCAGGCGTGCGGTGCGCGTGTTGTTGTTCTTCATTTCGTGCTTCCCTCGGAGAGCCCTGCCTCATTCTAGGAAGCCGGAAAGTCCGCGCCATGACGCGGCAACGCCATCCCCCCACCCTTCAGAGTTCGAACTGCGGCTGCAGCTCGCGGATGCGCTTGATCGCCACGCCGGCTGCTGCCGTGCGCGTCTCCACGCCCAGCTTCACGTACACGCGCTCCAGGTGCTTCTTGGCGGTGGCGGGGCTGCTGCCGAGGATCTCGCCGATGTCCTTGTTGGTCTTGCCCTTGACCACCCAGTACAGCACCTCGGCCTCGCGTGCCGTGAGCTTCAGGCTCAGGCTCATGGCCTCGATCACGGCGGTGTCGGACACCTCGCGCATGACGATCATCCATTCGTCGCCGGCGTCGTCCTCGCCGGTCTGGCGGTGCAGCCGCAGGCTCAGGCTGCGCGCGCCCTGCGCGATCACCAGCGCGGGCGGCTCGATGCCGCGCGCGCGGGCGTCGGGCGCGTGCTGGCGCAGCCAGCCGAGCACCGCCGGCGGCGTCTCGGGCGCCTGCGTCTCGCAGTAGCGCGCCAAGAGCTCGCGCGCCAGCGCCGTCTGCCAGATCAGCCGGCCCTCGGGCAGCCGCACCGTGATGCTCGCGTAGCCGAAGGCGTCGAGCGCGTTGCGCGCCTGCCCGGCCTGGTGCGCCTCCTGCCGCGCGCGGCGCGCGCCCTGCAGGTGCACGTTCATGCGCGCCAGCACCTCCTTGGGCTTGATCGGCTTGGTGACGTAGTCGACCCCGCCCGCCTCGAGCGCGGCCACGAGGTGCTCGGTTTCGGTCAGGCCCGTCATGAACACGATGGGGATGTGCGCGGTGGCCGCGTCGGCCTTGAGCCGACGCGCCACCTCGAAGCCGTCGATGCCCGGCATCATCGCGTCGAGCAGCACGATGTCGGGGCGCGCCTGCGCGGCGCGCTGCAGCGCCTGCTCGCCGTTCGTGGCGATGAGCACGGTGTAGCCCGATTCGTCGAGCGCGTCGTGCAGCACGGCGAGGTTGTCGGGCACGTCGTCGACGATCAGCACCAGGTCGCCGTGGGCGCCCTGCTGCTCGCGCAGCGTGCGGGCGAGCGGTGAAGTGGGCAGGGTCGGTGGAGACAACAAGGTCATGCGGCGCCCTCGGCGGCTTCGGCCAGCGCGCGGCCCATGGCTTCGAACTGGAACTGGCGGGCCAGCGCGCGCTGGGCCTCGGTCCACGTGGCGCACTCGGGCTGCGCGGCGTCGATGTCGTCGAGCTGGTTCATGATGCCCCGGAAGTAGCCCAGGCTCACGGCCTCGTCGAGCGCGCGCAGGCGTGCCAGCGACGGCGGCTGCATCGCGCGCGGCGCGGCCACGGCGGGCGCGGGCCGGGCGGCGGTGTCGGTCCATTGCAGGCCAAGTCGGCGCTCCAGCCAGTCGAGCAGTTCGGTGTGGCGCACGGGCTTGACGAAGAAGTCTTCGGGCGCAATGCCCACGTCGTTGTCCAGGCCCTTGTCGAAGGCGTTGGCCGAGACGATGGCCACCGACGCCTCGACCAGCCCCAGCTTGCGCGCGCGGCGGATGGTCTCCCAGCCGTCGATACCGGGCATCGCGAGGTCGACGAACATGGCGTCGGGCCGGTAGCCCGCGGCGATGAGGTCCAGCGCGTCGTGCCCGCTGGCCGCGCTGCGCAACTCGAAGCCCAGCGGCGCGAGCACATGGCCCAGCAGCTCGCGGTCGGCCTCCTCGTTGTCGACCACCAGCAGGCGCCGGCGCACGCCCTCGTAGCCGCGCCGCACGCGCGGCATCGGCGCGATGCGCGCGGTGCCCGCCACCGCCTCGTGCACCCGCGGCAGGAACAGCCGCACGCAGAACAGCGAGCCCTCACCCGGCGTGCTGCGCACCTTCATCTCGCCGCCCATCAGGTCGGTCAGCATCTTCGCGATGGTCAGACCCAGGCCCGCGCCCGGCGCCGACGACACCGCCGCGTGGCCGCGCGCGAAGGGCTCGAAGATGCGCTCGATGTCGGCCGCCGTCATGCCCGGCCCGGTGTCCTCGATCTCGATGGCGGCGAATTCGCGCGCGTACGAAATGCGCAAGGTCACCTGCCCCGCTGCCGTGAACTTGATCGCGTTGCCCAGCAGGTTGATGAGGATCTGGCTCACGCGCTTTTCGTCGGCGCGCACCACGTCGGGCAGCGTGCCGGCCGCCTCGAAGCGAAAGCGCAGGCCCTTCTCGGCCGCCTGCAGCTCGAACATGTCGGCCAGCTCGCGCATCGCATCGGCAAAACGCATCGGCCGCGCGTCCAGCGTGAGCTTGCCGGCCTCGATGTGGGCGATGGCCAGCGTGCCCTCGATGAGCGACAGCAGGTGCTCGCCGCCGCGCTTGATGACGGCCACCGCCTGCTGGCGGTGCGGCGGCACCGAGTGGTCTTCGCCCATGAGCTGCGCGTAGCCCAGGATGCTGTTGAGCGGCGTGCGCAGCTCGTGGCTGATGGCGCTGATGTAGCGGCTCTTGGCCTGGTTCGCGAGGTCCGCCGCGCGCCGCGCCTGGTCGGCCGCGAGCTTGGCGTGCTCGGCGATCTCGCGGGCTTCTTCGGCGCTCTGCTTGGCGTCCTGCAGTGCGCGGTCGGTCTCGCGGTGCAGGGCAATCTCGCGCACCAGCAGGTGGGTCTGGCGGTTCGATTCTTCCTGCGCCACCTTGCGGCTCTGGTGCGCCAGCACCAGCCACCACGCGACGATGCCCGCGATGACCAGCAGCGCCATATAGGCCTTGAGAAAGCCCGAGCGCAGCGACGCCTGCTGCACCGCGACCAGCGCCCCGCCCACGTCGGCCTGCGCCGCCAGCGCGAGCGCGCCTTCGCTCAGGGCCCGCAGCTCCTGCTGGTAGAGCACGCCGAACACCACCGCCAGCAGCGGCACGATGACCAGCATCAGCAGCAGGAAGTGCCCGAGCCCCGTGTCCAGGTAGCGCCAGCTGCGGCGCGGCAACAGCCAGCGCAGCACCGCGGACCACTGCGCCGACAGGCTCGCGTGCGGCTTGCACAGGTCGCCGCAGCGCGCGTCTAGCGTGCAGCACAGCGAGCAGATCGCGCCCTGGTAGGCCGGGCAGTGCGCCATGTCGGGGCCTTCGTATTCGCGCTCGCAGATCACGCAGTGCTGCACCTTCAATCGCTGGTAGCTGCCGCCCTCGTCCGGCGATGGCTCGACCCGCGCCCAGCGCACCTTGCGCCCGCCCGCGGCCGGCGCGAACAGCACCGAGCCGCCCGCGTCGGAGGTGCGCGCCAGGTAGTACTTGCCGCCCGTGGCCCACGCCAGCAGCGGCGACGCGATCAGCGCCGTGCCCAGCGCGATCAGCGCCGAGAACGCCTGCGCCAGCGGCCCGAACACGCCCAGGTGCGCCGTGATCGACAGCACCGACGCCAGCGCCATCGCGCCCACGCCCACCGGGTTGATGTCCCACAGGTGCGCGCGCTTGAACTCGATGCCCGGCGGCGACAGCCCCAGCGGCTTGTTGACGACCAGGTCGGCCACCACGGCCATCATCCAGGCGATGGCGATGTTGGCGAACAGGCCCAGCACGTCGCCCAGCGCCTCGAACACGTTCATCTCCATCAGCATGAAGGCGATGAGCGCGTTGAACACCACCCACACCACGCGCCCCGGGTGGCTGTGCGCCACGCGCGAGAAGAAGTTGCTCCAGGCCAGCGAACCCGCGTAGGCGTTCGTCACGTTGATCTTCAGCTGCGAGACCACCACGAACAGCGCCGTCGCCGCCACCGCCCAGCCGTAGTTCGGGAACACGTACTCGTAGGCCGCCAGGTACATCTGGTTCGGGTCGACCGCGCGCTCCACCGGCACCATGTGCGTGATCGCCAGGTAGGCCAGCGCCGCGCCGCCCAGCATCTTGACCACGCCCAGCACCACCCAGCCCGGCCCGCCCGCCAGCACGCCGGCCCACCAGCGGCGCGCCGTGCCCGCGGTGCGCGCGGGCATGAAGCGCAGGTAGTCGGCCTGCTCGCCCATCTGCGTGATGAGCGCGATACCGACCGTCAGCGCAGCACCGAACAGGTGCAGGTTGAATCCCTGTGCGCCCGACCTCGCCCCGCTGTAGTGCGTGATGCCCGCGAACGCACCAGGATCGCGCACGAGCACGAAGACAAAGGGCACGACCAGCATCAAGAGCCACAGCGGCTGCGTCCACAGCTGCAGCCGGCTGATCACCGACACCCCGTGCGTGACCAGCGGAATCACCACCAGCGCGCACACCAGGTAGCCCCACACCGGCGGAATGCCCAGCGCCAGCTCGAGCGCGTAGGCCATCACGGCCGCCTCCAGCGCGAAGAAGATGAAGGTGAAGCTCGCGTAGATCAGCGAGGTGAGCGTGGAGCCGATGTAGCCGAAGCCGGCGCCACGCGTGAGCAGGTCCATGTCGACGCCGTAGCGCGCCGCGTACACGCTGATCGGCAGCCCTGCCAGGAAGATGATGAGCCCGGTGACGAGGATCGCCCAGAAGGCGTTGGCGAAGCCGTACTGCACCAGCAGCGTGGCGCCGACCGCCTCCAGCACCAGGAACGAGGCCGCCCCGAACGCCGTGTTGGCCACCCGCCATTCGGACCATTTGCGAAAGCGCTGCGGCGTGTAGCGCAGCGCGTAGTCCTCCAGCGTTTCGCTCGCGACCCAGCTGTTGTAGTCGCGCCGCACCTTGACGATGCGCTGGGGGGCGTCGTCGGGAAGGAGGGGGGCGTCAGGTGAATTCACACCGTTTCGGTGCAGCTTCCGTGCCACCGGGTACGGCATTTGGCGAACAGGGCACGACTGTTGCAAAGAGACGGCCTTGCCCATAATCACCGACCGCCACCCGACCTCACCCCCGCCATGGAACTGACCCCGCGCGAAAAAGACAAGCTGCTGATCTTCACGGCGGCGCTGCTGGCCGAGCGCCGCAAGGCGCGCGGGCTCAAGCTCAACTACCCGGAAGCCGTCGCGCTGATCACCGCCGCCGTGATGGAAGGCGCCCGCGACGGCAAGAGCGTCGCCGAGCTGATGAGCGAGGGCCGCAGCGTGCTCACCCGCACCGACGTGATGGACGGCATCGCCGAGATGATTCCCGACATCCAGGTCGAGGCCAGTTTTCCCGACGGCACCAAGCTCGTGACCGTCCACCAGCCGATCGTCTGAACCTCCGCCACAAGAAGAAAGATCCCTCCATGCGCTTCGCAAAGACTTCCGCCCTGCTCTCCGCCCTTCTTCTGCCGCTGGCCGCCAGCGCCCACACGGGCGTCGACGGCGGCGTGCACCACGGCTTCACCGCCGGCTTCATGCACCCGCTGACCGGCGCGGACCACCTCGCGGCGATGGTCGCGGTCGGCCTGTGGAGCGCGCTGGTCGCGCGCCGCGCTTGGCCCGACCTGCTGTGGGCGCCGCTGGCCTTCGCGGGCATGCTGCTCGCGGGCGCGCTGGCCGGCCTGGCCGGCGTGCAGCTGCCGGCGGTGGAGCCGATGATTGCCGCCTCGCTGCTGGTGCTGGGCCTCCTGGTCGCCACGCGCGTGCACCTGCCGGCCGGCGTCGCCATGGCCGTGGTGGGCCTGTTCGCCGTCTTCCACGGCGTGGCGCACGGCCACGAGCTGGCGGGCGAGCACGGCGCGGCCCTCACGCTGGCCGGCATGGTCAGCGCCACGCTGCTGCTGCACGCGGTCGGCATCGCGCTGGGCTGGGCGCTGCGCCATGCCAACGCCTGGCTGCCCCGCGTGGCCGGCGCTGCCGTCGTCGCCCTCGGCGCCACGCTGCTGGCCCAGGCAATCTGAGGCGGCCATGACGCCCGGCGAACTCCTCACCGACGACGGCGAGCACACGCTCAACCCCGGCCGCCGCGCCCTCACGCTGGTGGTGCGCAACACGGCCGACCGGCCGATCCAGGTCGGCTCGCACTACCACTTCGCCGAGACCAACGGCGCCCTCGACTTCGACCGCGCCGCCGCACGCGGCATGCGGCTGAACATCGCCTCGGGCGCCGCGGTGCGCTTCGAGCCGGGCCAGCAACGCACGGTCGAGCTGGTCGATTTTTCCGGCGATCGCATCGTCTACGGCTTTCGCGGCCTCGTTCAAGGAAAGCTCTAAAGCATGGCCACCATCGGGCGACGCGCCTACGCAGAAATCTTCGGCCCCACCGTGGGCGACCGGGTCCGCCTTGCGGACACCGACCTGCTGATCGAGGTCGAAGCCGACTACACGCTGCGCGCCGGCGGCTACGGCGAAGAGGTGAAGTTCGGCGGCGGCAAGACGATCCGCGACGGCATGGCGCAGTCGCAGCGCACGCGCGCCCAAGGCGCCGTCGACACGGTGATGACCAACGCGTTGATCCTCGACCACTGGGGCATCGTGAAGGCCGACATCGGCCTGAAGGACGGCCGCATCGCCGCCATCGGCAAGGCCGGCAACCCCGACGTGCAACCGGGCGTGGACATCGTCATCGGCCCGGGCACCGAGATCATCAGCTGCGAAGGCACCATCGTTACCGCGGGCGGCATCGACAGCCACATCCACTTCATCTGCCCGCAGCAGATCGAGGAGGCGCTGGCTTCGGGCGTGACGACCATGCTCGGCGGCGGCACCGGCCCGGCCACCGGCACCTTCGCGACCACCGCCACGCCCGGCCCCTGGCACATCGAGCGCATGCTGCAGGCGGCCGACGCGTTCCCGATGAACCTGGGCTTTCTCGGCAAGGGCAACGCCAGCCTGCCCGATGCGCTGCACGAGCAGATCGAGGCCGGCGTCATGGGCCTGAAGCTGCATGAAGACTGGGGCACCACGCCCGCGGCCATCAGCAACTGCCTGGACGTGGCCGACGCCACCGACACGCAGGTGGCGATCCACAGCGACACGCTGAACGAATCGGGCTTCGTCGAGAACACCATCGCCGCCGTGGGCGGGCGCGCCATCTGCGCCTTCCACACCGAGGGCGCGGGCGGCGGCCATGCGCCCGACATCCTGCGCGTGGTGGGCGAGTCGAACTTCCTGCCCTCCTCGACCAACCCGACGATGCCCTACACAGTGAACACGCTCGACGAGCACGTCGACATGCTCATGGTGTGCCACCACCTGGACGCCGGCATCGCCGAAGACCTGGCCTTTGCCGAGTCGCGCATCCGCAAGGAAACCATCGCCGCCGAAGACGTGCTGCACGACCTGGGCGCGATCAGCATGTTCAGCTCCGACAGCCAGGCCATGGGCCGCGTCGGCGAGGTGGTGATCCGCACCTGGCAGACCGCGCACAAGATGAAGCAGCAGCGCGGCACGCTGCCCGAGGACAGCGTGCGCAACGACAACTTCCGCGCGCGGCGCTACGTGGCCAAGTACACGATCAACCCGGCCCTCGCGCACGGCATCGCACACGAGGTGGGCTCCATCGAAGTCGGCAAGTGGGCCGACCTCGTGGTCTGGAAGCCGGCCTTCTTCGGCGTGAAGCCCTTCACCATCATCAAGGGCGGCACCATCGCGATGGCCGCGATGGGCGACCCCAGCGCGTCGATCCCCACGCCGCAGCCGGTGCACTTCCGGCCGATGTTCGGCGCCTACGGCGGCTCGCTCGCCAAGAGCTCGCTGACCTTCGTCTCGCAGGCCGGGCTGGCCGCGGGCATCAAGGAACGCTACGGCCTGAGCAAGCACTTGAGCGCCGTGAAGAACATCCGCAACGTGCGCAAGCAGGACCTGATCCACAACGGCTACACGCCGAAGATGGAGATCGACGCGCAGACCTATGCCGTGCGCGCCGATGGCCAGCTGCTGACCTGCGAGCCGGCCAAGGTGCTGCCGATGGCGCAGCGCTACTTCCTGTTCTGAAGACTCAGACCGCGGGATGCCGGCGGTGCCAGTCCGTCGCCCGCTGGAACGCCCATCCCGCGCGCACCAGCAGGTCTTCGCCGAAGTGCGGCGCCACGAACTGGAAGGCCACCGGCACGCCCGCCTCGGTGGCGCCGCCCGGCAAGGTGAGCGTGGGGCTGCCCGTGAGGTCGAACGGGCAGGTGTAGCGCAGCATGCCCGCCAGCAGCTCCGGGTCCACGCCGAGCTGGCCGGCACGCTCGAGCGTCGGCGCCGCGAAGGGAATGGCCGGGATCAGCAGCAGGTCGACCTGCTCGAAGAACGTGCGCACGCGGCCGGTGAAATCAGCGCGGCGCAGCAGCAGCTTCTGGTAGTCGGTGGCGCTTTGCGACAGGCCCAGGTCGATCAGCCCCGAGAGGCCCGGGCCGTACTCGTCACGCCGCGACGGGTACGTGGCCTCGTGCGCCACGGCGGTCTCGACCGCGCACAGCGGCGACCAGTCGAGCACCGCCTGCGTCGTGTCGGGAAACACCACCTCGCGCACCGAGGCGCCCAGCGATTCGACCGTGCGGATCGCGGCGGCGAGCGTGGCGCGCGTCGGTGCGTCCACACGGTCCAGCGTCCAGGCGGGGTCGATGCCCACGCGCAGGCCGGCCAGGCCGCGCGTCATCGTCGCCAGGTAGTCGGGCACCGGCAGCGTGCTGGCCGTCGGGTCGCGCGGGTCGGCGCCGGCGATGGCCGCCAGCATCGCGCCCGCGTCGGCCGCGCTGCGCGTCATCGGGCCGATGTGGTCGAGCGAGGCGGCGAGTTCGAAGGCGCCGTGGCGGCTCACCCGCCCCCATGTCGGCTTCAGGCCCGTGATGCCGTTGGCCGCCGACGGAAAGCGGATCGATCCGCCCGTGTCGGTGCCCAGTGCGCCGAAGCACAGCCCCGCCGCCGTGGCCACGCCCGAGCCGCTGGACGACACGCCGGGCCACAGCGTGGCGTCCCACGGGTTGACCGGCGACGCGATCTGCGGATGGTGGTCGGCAAAGGCGCCTTCGGTCTGCTGCAGCTTGCCCAGGATCACCGCGCCGGCCTCGCGCAGGCGGTGCACCACGGTCGCGTCCTCGGTAGGGCGGAACGATTGGTGGATGGTCATGCCGTGCGCGCTCGGCACGCCCTCGGTCCACAGAAGATCTTTCACGGCCAGCGGCACGCCGTGCAGCGGTCCGCGCGCACGGCCGGCGGCGATCTCGGTGTCGGCGCGGCGCGCCTCGTCGAGCGCCTGCGCGTCCATGCGCGTCGCGTAGCTGCGCAAGCGGCCATCGACGGCCTCGATGCGCGCGAGCATGGCGCGCGTGACTTCTTCCGACGAGCGCTCGCGCGACTGGATCTGCCGGCCAACTTCCAGCAGTTCGAGATGATGCAATTCCTTGTCCGCCATGACTGACTCCCGCGTGTGTAGGGTTGAGAAAGAAGGTCCGAATCCAAGTGGCGAAACTGCCACCCCGGGCGAACCTTATCGGCGCGCGGCGGCCCGCGCTGGTCTCTTTCGGACATGCACTTGTGCTGGGGCGGACACCCCGCGCGCGGCGCTCAGCGCGGCTTCAGCAGCGTGTGCGGCGCGCAGCCGTAGGCCTTGCGGAAGACCCGGCTGAAATGCGAGAGGTCGGAGAACCCGTGCTGGAACGCGACGTCGGTCACGCTGTGCGCGCGCCCACCCACCAGCGCCTCGCGGCTGGCCGCAAGGCGCGCCTGCCAGACCGCGCCCATCGCCGTGGCGCCCTGGCGCGCGAACGCACGGGCCACCGTGCGCGCCGAGACGTGGTGCGCCTGCGCCAACGTGTCGAGCGAGAGCGCCGGATCGTCCAGGTGGCGTTCGATGTAGGCCGTCATGCGCGCATGCAGGCCGCGTTCGGCGCCGGCGTCGCCAGCCATGTCCTGCTGCAGCTCGAGCGTCACGGCCAGCAGGTCGATGAGCGCGCCGCCGAAGCGTTCGGCGGCGGCGGAATGCGGCTGCGCAAAGGCCGGGTTCGCCGTCTCCCGCAGCATCGCGTGCAGCGGCGCCGCGCCGGGGCGGTCCGCGGCGATGGTGCGGGCGGTGAAGTCCTCGGCCTTCGCGAAACGCCGCAGCAGCAGCCGGCGCGGCATGCGCGCCAGGTAGACCGAGCGCGCGTCCAGCGTGCATTCGAAGGGCCGGCCGGCGTCGTAGAGCAGCATGTCGCCGCTGCGCAGCCGCCCCTGCCGCCCGCCTTGCACCAAGGTGCCCTCGCCCTCCTGCACGAACGCCAGCCACAGGTCGTCCAGCGGGTGCCGGCGCAGGTGGGGCGCGTCGCGCGACCAGTGATGCATCGGCGCCGACATGCGGTTGACGCTGACCGCGCCCACCTCGCGCACGTCGAGCCGCCCTTCGAACGGCTCGGCCGTCATCGCACGGCTGGCCGCGGGAATGCAGTGACGGCACACGACGTCGTGCCAGTAGTCGAAACGCAGCGGGGTCGCGACGTCGGTCGTCAGGTAGGCCAGGCTGTTCATGACGCGGATGCTGGGGCGGATGGGGCGCGCAGGCAAGCCCCGCACGGGGCCCGGTACTTGCTACGGGAAGAGGAACCTTTGTTGCACCGTGCCCATGCCTGCGTTTTCATTCACCCGCGCCGCGCGCGCCGCTTCAGTCGTTGCGTGGCGCCAGGTGCTCGCGAATCCACTGGGCGAGTGCGTCTTCGTCCAGCCCGCCTTCGGCGAGCTTCAGCGTGATGAGCACGCAGTCATGGTCGGACGCCACCAACTCGAAACCGTTGAGGTCGAGGAACACTTCCATCGCGACGAAAGCGGTTCGCTTGTTGCCGTCGGTGAAGGGGTGGTTGCGCGCGATGCCGAAGGCGTAGGCGGCGGCCAGCGTGGCGGCATCGGGCGACTCGTACAGCGCGCGGTTCTGTGGCCGGCCCATGGCCGAGGCCAGAAGGCCCTCGTCGCGCACGCCCGCCGGCCCGCCATGCTCGGCCAGCTGCTCTTCATGCACCGCATGGATCAACTGCAGACTGAGCCAGACCCAGGCCTGGTTGGCCGCGCTCATTTCGCCAGTTCGCGCAGCACGTTGCGCCGCTTCTTCATGACGCGCCGCGCCGCCTCCATCTGGCGTTCGAAAGCGTCGTCGTACGGCGTGAGCGTGAAGCCGCCACCCGCGGCCTGCGTGAGGTAGACCGTGTCGCCCTTGCCGACCTTCATGCTGGCCAGCACCTCCTTGGGCAGGATGACGCCGACCGAGTTGCCGATCTGGGTCAGTTTGAGTGCGGACATGGCGGACTCCCACGAGCAAAAGTTATAACAAGCGTTATATTATTCCGCCTCATCTGGAGTCGCAACCCGCCATGCTCACCGCCAACAAACTCATGCCCCAGGGCCGCGGTCTCGCGCCCGTGCTGCTCAAGCGTGCCGCCACCATCGAACTCGACTGGGACGTGCGCCAGAAAAGCCGTTTCGACGCCACCGACTCGCAGGGCCGGCAGATCGGCATCTTCCTGCCGCGCGGCACCGCGGTGCGCGGTGGCGACGTGCTGGTGGCGGAAGACGGCTCGCTGGTGCGCGTGATCGCGGCGCCGCAGCCCGTGCTGCGCATCACGCACTGCACCGCCCACGGCACGCCCTTCGACCTGACGCGCGCGGCCTACCACCTGGGCAACCGGCATGTGCCGATCGAGCTCAAGCCCGACCACCTGAAGATCGAACCCGACCACGTGCTGGCCGACATGCTGCGTTCGATGCACCTGATCGTCGTCGCCGTCGAAGAAGCCTTCGAGCCCGAAGGCGGCGCGTATGGCGCGCAAGGGCATTCGCATGGCGGCCACAGCCATGACCATGACCACAGTCACGACCACGGGCACTCGCACAGCAGCGGCCCGAAGCCCCTCGTGCTCGCCCCCGAGCTGCTCGACGACGATCACGGCCACTCACACTGAAATGACCCACCGCCCTTCCCGTGCGCAGGACACCGGGTGCTTCCCGCAGCGAAATCAAGGAGGAGGGGCGAAGCCCCGGGGGACATTCGCGGAGGGAAGTACCCGGTGGCCTGCGCACGCGCCCTGAACCACCGCGCTGAAGAATGTCAAACCCCCACAGCCTCCTACAGCTCATCTGGCTAGCCTCCCCCGCCCTGCCGGTCGGCGGCTTCTCGTACTCCGAAGGCGTCGAGGCCGCGGTCGAATGGGCCGGCATCCATTCTGAAGCCAGTGCCACCGAGTGGCTCTCCGACCAGCTGCACCTGAGCTTCGCGCGCGGCGACCTCGCCCTGGCCGCCCAGGCGATCACCGCCTGGCGGGCGAACGACGCGCAGCGCATCCGCACCCTCAACGACTGGGTGCTGCACACCCGCGAATCCGCCGAGTTCTTCCTGCAGACCGAGCAGATGGGCCGCTCCTTCGTCGAGTGGCTCAAGCTGCACCATGCCGACACCGCCGAAGTCTTCGCCGGCCTGCCCGCGACCTACCCCGTGGCCTTCGCGTTCGCCGCCAGCCGCACCGAAGCCACCGTGCAGGACGGCTGCCTGGCCTTCGCCTTCGGCTGGGCCGAGAACATGGTGGCCGCCGCCGTCAAGGCCGTGCCGCTGGGCCAGAGCGCGGGCCAGCGCATCCTGGCGCGGCTCGCGAACGAAATCCCCGCGGCCGTCGACCGCGCAATGCAACTGAGCGACGACGAGCGCCAGGCCTTCGCGCCCCTGCTGGCGGTGTTGTCGGCCCGCCATGAAACACAATATTCCCGCCTCTTCCGAAGCTGACCGAACCGGACCTTTTCGCCCATGACCTCCGCCCTGCACCACATCCCGAACCGCACCAAGAAGCTCCCGCCGCTGCGCGTGGGCATCGGCGGCCCCGTCGGCTCGGGCAAGACCACCCTGCTCGAAATGCTCTGCAAGGCGATGCGCGACAAGTACGACCTGGTCGCCATCACCAACGACATCTACACCAAGGAAGACCAGCGCCTGCTCACCGTGGCCGGCGCGCTGCCGGCCGAGCGCATCATGGGCGTGGAAACCGGCGGCTGCCCGCACACCGCGATCCGCGAGGACGCCTCGATCAACCTCGAGGCCATCGACCGCATGCTCGAAGACTTTCCCGACGCCGACATCGTGTTCGTCGAATCGGGCGGCGACAACCTCGCCGCCACCTTCAGCCCCGAGCTGTCGGACCTCACCATCTACGTGATCGACGTGGCGGCCGGCGAGAAGATCCCGCGCAAGGGCGGCCCCGGCATCACCAAGAGCGACCTGTTCGTCATCAACAAGACCGACCTCGCGCCCTACGTGGGCGCCAACCTCGACGTGATGGAACAGGACACCCAGCGCATGCGCCGCCAGCGCCCCTACGTGATGACCAACCTCAAGACGCTCACGGGCGTCGCCGAGGTTGTCGCCTTCATCGAGGCCCGAGGCATGCTCACCGCCGCCTGATTCTTCAATCAGGGCGGCGGCGAACGCGGTGTCGCGCTCAGTGCGCCACAGCCTCCGGCATCTGCCCGAACTTCCCGCTGCCGAAGTCCTTCATCGCCTGCACGATCTCGTCGCGCGTGTTCATCACGAACGGGCCGTGGCCGACGATGGGCTCGTCGATCGGCTCGCCGCTGAGCAGCAGCACCACCGCGTCATTGTTGGCGTCCAGCGTGAGCGCATCGCCCGCGCGATCGAGCAACACCATCTGCGCGTCGCGCACGACCGTCTCGCCGTTCACCTGCACCGTGCCGCGCAGCACCACCACCGCGGCCGTGTGGCCTTCGGGCACCGGCAGCGTCACCTGCGCGCCCTGGTTCAGGCGCAGGTCCCACACGTCGATGGGCGTGAAGGTGCGGGCCGGCCCCTTGTGGCCGAGGTAGTCGCCCGCGATCACGCGCACGCTGCCCGCGCCTTCGGGCAGCGGCACCGACGGAATCTGCGCATCCACGATGGCCTGGTAGCCGGGCGTGGCCATCTTGTCCCTGGCGGGCAGGTTGACCCACAGCTGCACCATCTCGAGCTCGCCGCCGTCGCGCGTGAACGCTTCGGAATGGAACTCCTCGTGCAGGATGCCTGCGCCGGCGGTCATCCATTGCACGTCGCCGGGGCCGATGGTGCCGCCCTGCCCGGTCGAGTCGCGGTGCGACACCTCGCCCTTGTAGACGATGGTCACGGTCTCGAAGCCGCGGTGCGGGTGCTGGCCCACGCCGCGCGGCTGAGCGGTCGGCGTGAACCGGGCCGGACCGGCGTAGTCAAGCAGCAAGAAGGGGCTGGCGTGGCGCCCCAGCGTGTCGTAGCTGAACAGCGAGCGCACGGGAAAACCGTCGCCCACCCAGTGCGGGCGCGGTGCGCTGTAGGTGCCGAGGATCTTCTTCATGGTCTGTGTTCCTTTCCATCTGGCGGCTCGCCCGGAACGGGAAAGCCATGGATCAAGGATGGGGCCGCAACGATGCTTTGAGTAGATGCCAGAATTCGCCCTCATCGTTCCATCTGGCGAACGATCAACGGCACGGAGGGCCCCCCAAGCCATGCGCGACCTGAACGACCTTTACTACTACGCCCAGGTGGTCGACCACGGCGGTTTTGCCCCGGCCGGCCGCGCGCTCAGCGTGCCCAAGTCGAGCCTGAGCCGGCGCATCGCGCTGCTCGAGGAGCGGCTGGGTGTGCGCCTGATCCAGCGTTCCACGCGCCGCTTCAGCGTCACCGACATCGGCCGCCAGTACTACGAGCATTGCGTGGCCATGCTGGTCGAGGCCGACGCCGCGCAGGAGGCCATCGACCGCCTGCAGGCCCAGCCGCAGGGGCTGGTGCGGCTGTCGTGCCCGCCGGCGCTGGTGTACTACCAGGTGGCCGAGATGCTCGCCCGCTTCATGACCGAGTGCCCGCGCGTGACCGTGCAGCTGGAGAGCACCAACCGCCGCGTCGACGTGATCCGCGAAGGCTTCGACCTCGCGCTGCGCGTGCGCTTTCCCCCGCTCGAAGACACCGACCTGGTGATGAAGGTGCTGGGCCACAGCACGCAGCGGCTGGTGGCCCACCCGCGCCTGCTCGAAGGCCTGACGGCGCCGGCCAGCCCCGCCGACATCGGCCTGCTGCCCAGCCTGGACCTCGGCCCGGCCCAGCCGCACCACACCTGGTCGCTCGAAGGCCCCGACGGTGCGAGCGCCGAGGTGCGCCACCAGCCCCGGCTGGTGACCGACGACATGGCCGCGCTGCGGCATGCCGCCCTGCAAGGCGTGGGCGTGGCCAAGATGCCGACGATGATGGTGCGCGACGACCTGCAGGCCGGCCGCCTGGTCGACGCGCTGCCGCAATGGGCGCCGCGCAGCGGCATCGTGCATGCGGTGTTCCCCTCGCGCCGCGGCCTGCTGCCGTCGGTGCGCAAGCTGGTGGACTTCCTGGCGGTGGAGTACGAGGCGCTCGAAGCCCTTGAGCTTTCGGGCGTATCGGCCGCATCGGGGCCGACGCGCACCTCAGTCGACTGATCCGGTGGTCACTGGCGCATAGAGCGGCAGGCGCAGCGTCAGCCCGAGCACGCCGCCGTCGTCCGGCGCCGAATAGATGCGCCCGCCGTGGCGCCCCGCGATGCGCTCGCAGATGCGCGCGCTGGCCAGCGAGGCGGCGTCGAGCGCGTCGAAGAAGCGCGCCAGCGGTGGGCGTTCGCTGTCTGCGTCGAGGTCGCGCCAGTGAACGACGGCCTGCGTGCCTTCGATGCGCGCGCGCACCTGCAGCGTCGCGCCCGCCGCCATCACGCGCGCGGCATGCGCGGCCACCTTGGCCAGCAGCTCGCGCAGCTCCGACGGAATGCCGAAGACCGGCACCGCTTCCGCGGGCAGATCCACAGCGAGGTGCAGCGATGTTGCATCGCCGGGCTCGGCGCCGAGCAAAGGCCGCAGATCCTGCACGCGGCTGTCCGCCAGGTGCTGGTGCAGCTCGGTGCGGGCCCGCTGCGCGAGGCCACGGGCGTGCACGGCCGCGCGGGCGTTGGCGACGAACAGCGCGCCCATCAACGCGAGCACGCCGGCCAGGCCGAGGCCGATGAGCGTGGCAATGACCAGGCCGAGTGAACTGCCGTACATCGTCGACAGCCCTCAGCGCATTTCGGGAAAGGCCGGCCGCGCGCAGCCGCTCGGGGCCTCGCAGCGTGGCGGGGGCGGCGGCCCTTCGGCGCGAAACCCCGGCGGTGGCCCGGGCGGAAAAAGAGGAGGCGGCAGCACGATGCAGCCCGACAGGCCGAGTGCTGCCAGCACGCCTGCGAGGTGATGAATCCGGATCATGTGAATCGATGCGTTGCGTGTTCGACGGCAGGGGCCGTTCGCGTGCGCCGGCAGCGCCGACGCACGCGAAGGTAGGCCGATCAGAACGCGTGGCGAATGCCGAAGTCGTAGCCCGTCGACGAACGCGGCAGGCCCGTGTAGCCCACGCCCGTGCTGCCGTAGCCCGTGGTGCTGGCGGCCGTGAGGCTGCCCGTGTAGTTCGCGTCGTTGCGGTTGCTCACGCGCGCCACGGTGGCGTACAGCGCGGTGCGCTTGGACAGGTTGTGCACGTAGCCGATCGCGAGCTTGTTCGCGCGCGGGTCGTCGCCCGTGACGCCGACCGCGCCTTCGTTGTAGCGCACGGTCGAGTACGACGCGCGGATCAGGCCCGCGCCCACCGGCATGCTCGCGCCGATCAGGTAGCCGTTGTAGCTGTCGTGGCTGTTGCCCAGTGCCGCGAGGTCGAACTTGTTCTTCACGTTCGACAGCTCGCCGAACAGCTTGACCGGGCCGAAGTCGTACGACGCACCGAGGTTGATGGTTTGCACCTTGCGCGTGAGCGTGGTGGTGTCGACCGCCACGTTCTGGCCCACCGCCAGCGCGATGTCCAGCGGACCGTTCGCATAGCCGAAACGCCCGCCCACATAGCGCCCGGCGCTGCTGCTGGTGGCGGCCGTGGTGTCGGTCGCACTGGTCTTCGTGTTCTCGTTCAGGCTGTACTGCAGCTGGCCGTAGAAGCCGCCGAGGTTGGGCGGCAGGAAGTAGCCGACCATGTTGCTGGCGCGCACGTAGTTCGTGTTGCCCAGCGCGGTGCTGCCGCTCACCGTGTTGATCACGCTCGAGCCCGAGCCGTTGGTGCCGAACGGGTCGAACACCGTGTCGTTCCAGAACGTGGCCGTGTAGTCGCGGCCCAGCCGCACTTCGCCGAAGCCGCCCGACAGGCTGACGGTGGAGCGGCGGTTGAAGTTGGCGATGCCGTTCGCGCCGTCGTCGTTGCTGATCGGCGCCTCGAGCCAGAAGCTGGCGGCGAGCCCGCCGCCCAGGTCTTCCGTGCCGCGAAAGCCGATGCGGCTGGAGTTGTAGCCAGAGTTGGCCAGGCTCCATTGGCTCTGCTTGCTGGTGGTGCCCGTGACGGGGTTGCGCGAGGTGGCGCTCTGGTAGCTCACGCCGGCATCGACGACGCCGAACAGGGTGACCGACGATTGGGCAGAGGCCAGGCCGGTGACGGCCAGCGCGGCGAGTGCCGTGAGGGATTTCTTCATTCAGGTTTCTCCGGGGTTTTCAGCTGCTCTTCATCGAGCCGCTGACCGGATGGTCCTGTTCAAAATTGGAGGAATCTGGTGGACGCCAGCCCTCCCCTCAGAGGTGTTGTTTTGCGTTCACGCGCCGACAGGTGCGTGAACGCCCTGCACCGGGCAGGCTACTCGGCCGTACGCAGCGCAGGCGCCGGGGACGTCGCCGCGCGCCGCGCATAGCGCTGCGCCAGCACCGCGCACACCATGAGCTGCATCTGGTGGAACAGCATCAGCGGCAGCACGATCGCGCCGACGGCGTGCGAGGCGAACAGCACCTTGGCCATCGGAATCCCGCTCGCCAGGCTCTTCTTGGAGCCGCAGAAGACGATGGTGATCTCGTCCTCGACGCTGAAGCCGAAGCGCCGCGCCATGAAGGTCGTCAGGCCCAGCGCCAGCGCCAGCAGCACGCCGCACACCAGCAGCAGGCCCAGCAGCGCGCTCACGGGAATCTGCTTCCAGAGCCCTTCGATCACCGCCGCACTGAAGGCCGTGTAGACCACCAGCAGGATCGAGCCCTGGTCCACGAACTTCAGCACCGCGGCGCGCTTCTGGATCCACTTGCCGATCAACGGGCGCGACAGGTGGCCGATGACGAACGGCACCAGCAGCTGCAGCAGGATGCGACCGATCGCATCAAGCGACGAAGACGACGCCACGGCGCCGCCCTCGGGCAGCACCACCAGGCTCACCAGCACCGGCGTGATGAACACGCCCAGCAGCGTCGAAGCCGAAGCACTGCAGATGGCGGCCGGCATGTTGCCGCGCGCCATCGCCGTGAACGCAATCGCCGACTGCACCGTGGCGGGCAGCACGCACAGGAACAGCACGCCCGTGTACAGCTGCGGCGTCACCAGCGGCCCCAGCACAGGCCGCAGCGCGAGCCCCAGCACCGGGAACAGGATGAAGGTGCAGGCGAACACCAGCAGGTGCAGCCGCCAATGCGTGATGCCCGCGAGGATCGCCTCGCGCGACAGCTTGGCGCCGTGCAGGAAGAACAGCAGCCCGATCGCGACCGTGGTCAGGCCCTCGAAGAAATGGGCCACGCGGCCGCTGGCGGGCAGCAGGCTGGCCAGGGTGACGACCGCGACGAGCGTGAGCGTGAAGTTGTCGGGGAGGAAGCGTGAACGTGCCATGCCCCGCATTGGACCTTCCGGCCATTCAAAAGAGAAATGGATTTATCGGATGGATATATGATTTGAGCGCATGAACGTCACGCTGCGCCAACTCCGCGTCTTCCGCTCGGTGGCCGAGGGCCGCAACTTCAGCCGTGCCGGCGACCAGGTGGGCCTGAGCCAGCCGGCGGTGAGCCGGTCGATCTCGGAGCTCGAGGCCCAGCTCGGCCTCAAGCTGCTGGACCGCACCACGCGCGAGGTGGTGCTGACCGAAGCCGGCCACTCGTTCGCGGCCCGGCTCGACCGCGTGCTCGACGAACTCGACCAGACCCTGCAGGACGTGGCCGGCCTGGCCAGCGCGCGCGGCGGCAAGGTGCGCGTGGCCAGCAGCCCCACGCTTTCGGCCAACCTCATGCCCGACTGCATCGCGGCCTGCGCGGTGCAGGCGCCGGGCATCCAGTTCCTGCTGCTCGACCGCATCCAGCAGGACGTGCTGGACAGCGTGCGCAGCGGCGAGGTCGACTTCGGCGTGGTGATCGAGCCCTCCGAGGCCGACGACCTGCACTGCGAGTCGATCCTCGCCGACCCCTTCATGGTGGTCACGCTGCCCGGCCACCGGCTGACGGAAAAGAAGGCCTCGGTGAACTGGTCGGCGCTCGACGGCCAGCCGCTGGTGCTGCTCGATCACGCCTCGGGCAGCCGGCGCCTCATCGACCAGGCGCTGGAGCGGCACGGCGCGCGCTGCGACGTGAAGCAGCAGCTGGGCCATGCGACCACCGTGTTCCGCATGGTCGAGGCCGGCATCGGCATCAGCGTGATGCCGGGGCTGTCGCTGCCGCCCGAAGGGC
Source organism: Variovorax sp. GW823-FHT02B07 (assembly GCF_058797695.1). Taxonomy (NCBI): domain Bacteria; kingdom Pseudomonadati; phylum Pseudomonadota; class Betaproteobacteria; order Burkholderiales; family Comamonadaceae; genus Variovorax; species Variovorax sp. GW823-FHT02B07. Next base: position 51,588 of record NZ_JBXAJX010000001.1, on the reverse strand, counting down.
TGGCCCGGCTGGTGGTGCGCCCGCTGGTGCCGAACGTGCAGCGCGCGATCATGCTGATCCGGCGCCGCAACCGCGAGCTGTCGCCGCTGGCGCAGCGGGTCTGGCGCATGGTGCGCGAGACGGCGGCGCTCAGTGAGGCGCCCGCGGCCCCGCCGACGAAGGCGCGCTGAAGAAGCGCTCCTGCCGCTGGCGCACGCAGAAGTCGATCAGCTCCTCCACCTCGGTGGCCTTGTCGAACACCGCGTCGGCGCCGAGCTGCGCGCACTTGCGGCGCGTCTCGGGCGTGGCGTGGTTGCTCAGCACCACCATCTTCTGCCTCGGGTCGCGGTTGCGGCAGGCCTCGAGCACGCTGTAGCCGGTGCCGTCGCCCAGGAACAGGTCGACGATGGCCAGGTCCCACAGCGCCGGGTTGCGCGTGAGCCAGCGCGTGCCCTCGGCCTCCGATTCGGCCTGGCCGACCGGATCGATGCGCGCCATCTCGCGCAGCGTGCCCGCCAGGCTGGCGCGCTGGGCGGGGTTGTCTTCGACGATGAAAGCGCGGACGGTGGTCATGACGGGCTCTGCAAAGGGACAAATGCAGGCTACAAATTGCGCCCGCCACAAGTCGAAGGTGTGACACCCCACCGCGCGTAGGACATCACCCGCCGGCCACCCGCCCGGACTCAGAGTGTGAGGATGGTGCAGCCCGTGGTCTTGCGCGCCTCGAGGTCGCGGTGCGCCTGCTGCACGTCGGCCAGGGCGTAGCGCTGGTCGATCGGGATCTTCACCGCGCCGCTTTGCACCACGGCGAACAGGTCGTCGGCCATGGCCTGCGTGCGCTCGCGCGTGGCGATGTGCGTGAACAGCGTCGGGCGCGTCACGTAGAGCGAGCCCTTCGAGGCCAGCAGGCCGAGGTTGACCGGCGGCACCGGGCCCGAGCCGTTGCCGAAGATCGCCAGCAGGCCGAAGGGGCGCAGGCTGTCGACGGAGCCTTCGAAGGTGTCCTTGCCCACCGAGTCATACACCACCTTCACGCCCTGGCCGCCGGTGATCTCCTTCACGCGCGCCGCGAAGTTCTCGGTGCTGTAGTTGATGGCGTGCGCCGCGCCGTGCGCCAGCGCGAGCTGGCACTTGGCGTCGCTGCCGGCCGTGCCGATGAGCTGCAGGCCGAGCGCCTTGGCCCACTGGCAGGCGATGAGGCCGACGCCGCCGGCCGCCGCATGGAACAGCACGAAGTCGCCAGGCTGCAGGCCTTCGGCGGGCAGCGTCTTCTTCAGCAGGTACTGGGCCGTGAGGCCCTTGAGCATCATGGCCGCGCCGGTCTCGAAGGAGATGTCGTCGGGCAGCTTGCACACGCACTTGGCGGGCATCACGCGCAGCTCGCAATACGCGCCGGGCGGCTGGCTCGCGTAGGCGGCGCGGTCGCCCACCTTCAGGTGCGTCACGCCCTCGCCCACCGCCTCGACGATGCCCGCGGCTTCCATGCCCAGTTGCAGCGGCATCTGGAACGGGTACAGGCCGGTGCGCTGGTAGGTGTCGATGAAGTTCAGGCCCACGGCCTTGTGGCGGATGCGGATCTCGCCGGGGCCGGGCTCGCCCACCTCGACCTCGACGACCTTCAGTTCCTCGGGACCGCCGTGGCGGTCGATACGGACGGCTTTGCTCAACATCGTTGCTGTCTCCACGCAGGGAAAAAAGAATGGGACGGGCATCGTGCCACGTTTGCCTTTTTCTCGACGCGGCACGGTCTCCGTGCCGGCCCGGTAGAGTCGGCGGCCATGTCTTCCGCATCGCACCACCGCCTCACGCCCCTCACCGCCCTGCTCCTCACCGTGCCGCCCCTGCTGTGGGCCGGCAATGCGGTGGTCGGCCGGCTGGTGCGCGCGCTGGTGTCGCCGCTGACGCTGAACTTCGTGCGCTGGGTGATCGCGTTCGTGCTGCTGCTGCCGCTGGCGGCCTGGGTGCTGCGCCGCGACAGCCCGCTGTGGGCGCACTGGCGGCGTTATGCGCTGCTGGGCCTGCTGGGCATCGGCCTGTACAACGCTTTTCAATACCTGGCGCTGCAGACCTCCACGCCGATCAACGTCACGCTGGTGGGCTCCAGCCTGCCGCTGTGGATGCTGACCGTGGGCACGCTGTGCTTCGGCGCGCGCGTCAGCCGGCGCGCGCTGGGCGGCGCGCTGCTGTCGATGCTCGGCGTGCTGCTGGTGCTGAGCCGCGGCGAGTGGCAGCAGCTGCTGGCGCTGCGGCTGGTGCCGGGCGACCTGTACATGATCGCGGGCACCATCGCCTGGGCCTTCTACAGCTGGCTGCTGGCGCGCACGCACGAGCCCGTCAATGTGCGCAGCGACTGGGCCGCCTTCCTCATGGCGCAGCTGGTGTTCGGCGTGGCGTGGTCGGGTGCGCTGGCCGCCGGCGAATGGACCTTCACGCCCGCCCACCTCGACCTGGGCTGGCCGCTCGTGAGCGCGATGCTGTTCATCGGCATCGGCCCGGCCGTTTTGGCCTACCGCTGCTGGGGCACCGGCGTGCAACGCGCGGGGCCGCAGGCGGCGAGCATCTTCATGAACCTCACGCCGCTGTTCGCGGCCGTGCTGTCGGCGGCCTTCCTGGGCGAGGCGCCGTACTGGTACCACGGCGCCGCCTTCGTGCTGATCGTGGGCGGGATCGTGGTGTCGTCGCGGCGCTGAACGCGCGCCGCTGCGTCGGTCAGTAAGTGCCGGGGTAGGCGCCGCCGTCGGCCAAGACGTTCTGCCCGGTCATGTAGCCGGCCTGCATGCTGCACAGGAACGCGCAGATCGCGCCGAACTCGGCCGGATTGCCGAAGCGCTTGGCCGGAATGTTCTTCTTGCGCGCTTCCCACACGGTGTCGAAGTCCTGGCCCGACTTCTGCGCCGCACCGGCCATCGTGCCCTTGAGGCGGTCGGTCTCGAAGGAGCCCGGCAGCAGGTTGTTGATGGTCACGCCCTGCGCCGCCACCGACGTGCGTGCCACACCGGCCACGAAGCCCGTGAGGCCGCTGCGCGCGCCGTTCGACAACCCCAGGATGTCGATCGGCGACTTCACCGAGCTCGACGTGATGTTGACGATGCGACCGAAGCCGCGCTTGGCCATGCCGTCCACCGTGGCCTTGATGAGCTCGATGGGCGTGAGCATGTTGGCGTCGACCGCCTTGATCCACGCCTCGCGGTCCCAGTTGCGGAAGTCGCCGGGCGGCGGGCCGCCGGCGTTGGTGACGACGATGTCGAAGTCGTGGCCCAGCGCGAACACGGCCGCGCGGCCGGCTTCGGTGGTGATGTCGGCTGCCACGTGCTTGACGAAGGGCCCCGACGGGCCGGCCACCGCCACCAGCTGCTTCGCAGCGGCGTCGAGCGCCTCGGCGCCACGCGCCACGATCACCACGTTGACGCCTTCGCGCACCAGCGCCTCGGCGCAGCCGTAGCCCAACCCCTTGCTCGCGCCGCACACGAGTGCGGTCCTGCCTGCAATGCCCAGATCCATGTGTTTGCTCCCGTCGATCGATCGATCGATGCTGCAGGGGCTACCGCCCCTTGCGTGTGAAAACGAAGATGCCCGCGATGACGAGCACCGTGCCGGCCGCGATCCACGCGGTGAACGGCTCACCCAGTATGACCACCCCCATGAGGATGGTCGACAGGGGCCCGATCATGCCGGTTTGTGCCGCAATGGCGGGGCCGATGCGCTCGATGGCCATCATCACCATGAGGACAGGCACCGCGGTGCAGAGCGTGGCGTTGAGCACCGACAGCCAGATCACCTCGGGCGCGACCGCCATCGCCGCACTCATCGGTCGCGTGAGCACGAACTGCAGGATGCACAGCACGCAGGCCACGGTGGTCGCCAGCCCCACGAGCCGCAGCGACCCGAGGCGCTTGACGAACTCCCCGCTGTACACGAGGTAGCCCGCATAGCTCACCGCGCTCAGGAACACGAGGAACGCGCCCCATGCGGCCGCGCCGCCGCCCTTGCCGCCGCCCCCGGTCCACAGCTCGTGGCCGAACACCAGCAGCACGCCGGCATAGCTCACGACCATGCCGAACACCTGCGGGCGCGTCGGGCGGCGCCGGTACAGCAGCCAGCCGAAGAACAGCACCAGCGTGGGGTTGAGGTAAAGAATCAGCCGCTCGAAGCTGGCCGAGATGTAGGCCAGCCCGGCAAAGTCGAGAAAGCTCGCGAGGTAGTAGCCCGAGAAGCCGAGCCCGAGGATGCCGAGCCAGTCGCGCGTCGTGAGCGCAGGCTTGCCGCGCCCGGCCCACCACACCATCAGCGCGAACAGCGGCAGCGCGAAGAGCATGCGCAGCATGATGAGCGTGATGGCGTCGACGCCGTAGCGGTACGCCAGCTTGACGATGATGGCCTTGCCGCTGAACGCGATGGCGCCCAGCGTGGCCAGGACGAGGCCAGTGGCGTAGCCCTTGCGGGCGGCCTCGTGTCCGTGCGGGGGAATGCCGACCGATGCGGCTGTCTTGTTCATCCCCCGATCATCCCTTGATCCTCAATAGCCTGCAGCGAGGCCGTCGCGGCGCGGATCGCTCGCGGCCACGTAGCCTTCCACCGAAGGCTCGCCCGCACGCCAGATGAACTGGCCGGCGCCGAAGTCCTGGTAGGAGTCGTTGATCACCTCGAGGTGGTGGCCCAGGTCGCGCAGCCCTTGCAACGTATTGGCATTCATCGCAGCCTCGACGTTGATCTCGAGCCCCGCGTTGAAGCGCCAGCGCGGCGCATCGCAGGCGGCCTGCGGGTTCTGGCCGTAGTCGAGCATGCGCACCAGCGTCTGCATGTGGCCCTGCGGCTGCATGTTGCCGCCCATCACGCCGAAGCTCATCACCGGCTGGCCGTCCTTGGTGAGGAAGGCCGGGATGATGGTGTGGAACGGGCGCTTGCCCGGTGCCACCACGTTCGGGCTCTCGGCCTTGAGGCTGAAGCCGTGGCCGCGGTTCTGCAGGCTGATGCCGAATTCAGGTTCCACGCAGCCCGAGCCGAAGCCCATGTAGTTGCTCTGGATGAAGCTCACCATCATGCCGCTCTCGTCCGCGGCCGTGAGGTAGATGGTGCCGCCCTTGACCGGGTTGCCGGCCTTGAAGTCCTGCGCCTTGTTCACGTCGATGAGTCTCGCACGCGAAGCCAGGTAGGCGTCATCGAGCATTTGCGCGGGGGTCACCGTCATCGACGATGGCTCCGACACGTAGCGGTACACGTCGGCGAAGGCCAGCTTCATGGCTTCGATCTGCAGGTGCTGCGACTGCACCGAGTCGACCGGCAGCGAGGCGATGTCGAACTTCTCGAGGATGCCCAGCGCGATCAGCGCCGCGATGCCCTGGCCGTTCGGCGGGATCTCGTGCAGCGTGTGGCCGCGGTAGTCGCGCGAAATCGGCTTCACCCACTCGGGCTGGTAGGCCGCCATGTCGGCCACGGTGAGCGCGCCGCCCTGTTCTTGCGAGAACTTGGCGATGGCCTCGGCGATCTCGCCGTTGTAGTAGGCCTCGCCCTTGGTGCGGGCGATGGCCTTGAGCGCGCGGGCCGCCGCGGTGAAGCGGAACAGCTCGCCGACCTCGGGCGCGCGGCCCCAGGGCAGGAAGGCCTGCGCGAAGCCGGGCTGCGATTGCAGGATCGGCGTGGCCGCCGCCCACTTGCCCTGCACCACCGGCGGCACGAGGTAGCCGCGCTCGGCGATGTCGATGGCCGGCGCCATCAGGTCGGCGAACGGCAGCTTGCCGAAACGCTCGCTCATCGCAACCCAGCCGCGCACCGCGCCCGGCACCGTCACCGAGTCGATGCCGCGCATCGGCGGCGTGGCGGCATCGGCGCCGTACTTGGCCTTGAAGTACTCGGGCGTCCAGGCCTTCGGCGCAGGGCCCGAGGCGTTCAGGCCGTGCAGTTCCTTGCCGTCCCACAGGATGCAGAAGGCGTCGCTGCCCAGGCCGTTGCTCACGGGCTCGACCAGCGTCATCACCGCGGCCGTGGCAATGGCCGCATCGACCGCGTTGCCGCCCTGCTGAAGAATGCGCAGGCCTGCTTGCGCGGCCAGCGGGTGCGAGGTCGCGACCACGTTGCGTGCAAACACCGGGAGGCGGGTCGAGAGGTAGGGGTTGTTGAAGTCGAAGTTCATGTCGGCGTGCTCTCGTTAGTCATTCGTGATCTTGCGATCGACGACGATCTTTTTCCACTTGGCGGCATCAACGGCCACCATCTTTGCGAATTGCTCGGGCGTGCCCGCGTTCGCCGGCTCGATGCCCAGGCGGGCGAGCTTGTCCTTCAGCTCCGGATCGGCCAGCGCCTCGTTGGCGGCCTTGTTCACGCGCGCCACGATGTCGGCCGGCAGCCCCTTCGGGCCGTAGAAGCCGAACCAGGTGGTCGACTCGAAGCCGGGCAGCGTGTCGGCGATGGGCGGCAGCTCGGGGGCGAGCGGACTGCGCTTGAGCGAGGTCACGCCCAGCGCGCGCAGGCGGCCGTCGCGCACGTGCGGCATGCCGGTGGGCAGCGAGTCGAACAGCACGTCGACCTTGCCGCTGATGAGGTCGGGCACCGCCAGCGCCGTGCCGCGGTAGGGAATGTGCGTGACGAACACGCCGGCCTGCGCCTTGAACAGCTCCGCCGTGAGCTGCACGATGGTGCCGTTGCCGCTCGATGCGTAGTTGAGCTTGCCGGGGTTCTTCTTCGCGTTGTCGATCCATTCGCGCACCGTCTTGGCGGGCGTGTTGACCGGCACCAGCATGATGCTCGGCGCGTCGCCCACGTGGGCGATGGGCGTGAAGTCGCGCACCGTGTCGTAGGGCAGCTTGGGCGTGATGGCCGGGCCGATGGCGTGCGTGCTCGTGGTCGCGAGCAGCAGCGTGTAGCCGTCGGGCGGCGCCTTGGCCGCGAGATCGGAACCGATCGCACCGCCCGCGCCGGGCTTGTTGTCGACCACCAGCGTGGCGCCGAGCTTCTCGCCCATCTTCTGGCCCAGCGTGCGGGCGAAGAGGTCGGTGGCGCCGGCCGCCGGGAACGGCACGATCAGGCGGATGGGCCGGTTCGGGTAGTTCTGGGCCAGTGCGGGCACCGCGGCCAGCACCAGCGCAGCCGCGGCAAGCGCGGCGCGGGTGGTTCGTTTCATGGAATTCATTGTGTCCGAGGTGGTGTGTCGGGAGCGCGCCTTGTCCGACGTGGCCGCAGGATTGGACACGCGGGGCATTGAAAAGGGAAATGGATTTATCGGATAGATATATGAATCTGGCGCATCAATGTTGCCACGGCCATTGCCTCGGCCATCACGCGGCACGCGGCCTTGCGCCCGACCATCAGAAATAGCGATGGGGTCGCATCAGCAAACGGTATTTCCTCCCGGGCGCCCTGCCGTCCGATAGTCGCGCCAGTCCACTCGACACAGAAGTGGCGCACAGGAGACCTCCCCTTGAACTTTCCTTCCTTCGAGGGCGCCGATGCCGGCGCCCTCTGCTTCAGCTCGCGCGTTCTTCGCGTGAAGCAGCACCCGCTCGGCATGGCCCTGCTGGCGCTGGCCGGCGCGGCCTCGGCGCAGTCCTCGGTGACGCTGTTCGGCGTCATGGATGCGGGCGTCAGCCATTTCGAAACCGTCAGCGAGTACCGCCCGGCGTTCGATCCGCGGCGCCCTGCCGCCGCCGTGCTCGCCGCGGCCGTGCCGAGGGTGACGCAAAGCCAGACCACGCTATCGCGCGGCGGCTACCGCGGCAGCAGCCTGGGTTTTCGGGGCACGGAAGACCTGGGCGGCGGCCTGGCGGCGAGCTTCTGGCTGGAGTCGAACATCGCCAACGACGACGGCAAGACGGGCCTGGCCTCGTTCGCCAAGCGTTCGACGCTGAGCCTGTCGGGCGGCTTCGGCGAGCTGCGGCTGGGCCGCGACTACACGCCGATCTTTCGCAACGACTCGCTGGCCGACCCCTTCGCCGTGCAGGGCGCGGGCCTGTCGGTGATCGCGCGCGTCAACAGCGCCTCGTCCACGCTCCTGGGCGGCGCACCGGCCGGCGTGGCGGCCGGCGACAACTACGCGCGCGCCAGCAACAGCATCGGCTACTTCCTGCCGCCGGACCTCGGCGGCTTCCACGGGCAGCTCCAGTACGCCTTGCCCGAGAACGTCCGCTACAGCCCGGACGTGACGCCGACGAACGCGCGCGGGCGCTACCTGGGCGGGCGCTTCGGCTACGCCAAGGGACCGCTCAACGTGGCGCTGGCGTTCGGTGAAGACAACAAGGACCGCCTGCCCTCGGGCGCCGCGGCCCGCCCGCCCATCGACGCCGGCGGCGAGGACCGACTGAAGACCCTCAGCCTGAGCGCCACCTACGACTTCGGCCCCGTCAAGCTGCTGGGCGAACTGTCGCAGCTGCGGCACCGGCGCGCGCAGGCGCAGCCGTGGATGCAGGATCGCACCGACAAATACAACGGCTACCTGGTGGGCGCCACGGTGCCCGTGGGCCCGGGACTCCTCCGCGCCTCTTTCGGTCGCGTCAGCTACAAGGCCGGCGCCACCGGCCTGCCGGGAGACACCGCACAAGGCGCCAGCGCCAGCCAATGGGCGCTGGGCTACGTGCACCACCTGTCCCGCCGCACGGCGCTGTACGCCACGTTCGCGCGCGTTCGCATCCGGGACGGCCAGAACGACAAGGCGATCGGCGCCGTGACGAGCGCCAGCGACGCGCCCTATCCGGGCTACCTGGCCACCAGCGGCTGGCGCCCGCGCAGCGCCACGGGCTACGACTTCGGCATCCGCCACATCTTCTGATCTTCATCTTCATGCGCCCCTGCATTCATTCCATGCCGACCCACGCACACACCTTTGCCCTTCGTTCACTGGCCGCTGCCCTCCTCGCCCTCAGCCTCGGCGCAGGCGCACAGGCCCAGCCCGCCGCATCGCCGCAGGCGTCGGCGATCCCGCCGCTCGTCGATGCGATGTACCCCCGGCTCGACGCTCTCTACAAGGACCTGCACGCCCACCCCGAGCTTGCTTTCAAGGAAACGCGCACCGCCGCCCTGCTCGCCGCCGAGATGCGCGCCATCGGCTTCGAGGTGACCGAGAAGGTCGGCGGCACCGGCGTCGTGGCGCTGTACCGCAACGGCTCCGGGCCGGTCGTGATGGTGCGCACCGACATGGACGGCCTGCCGATGGAAGAGAAGACCGGCCTGCCCTACGCCAGCCAGGCCCGCACCGACTGGGGCGGGCGCGACAGCTTCGTGGCCCACAGCTGCGGCCACGACATCCACATGGCCAGCTGGCTCGGCACCGCGCGCACGCTGGTCGCGCTCAAGGACCAATGGAAAGGCACGCTGATGTTCATCGGCCAGCCCGCCGAAGAAACCGTCTCGGGCGCCAAGGCGATGCTCGCCGACGGCCTGTTCACGCGCTTTCCCAAGCCCGACGCCGCGTTCGCGCTGCACACGGCGCCCACGCCCCACGGCGCCATCGGCTACGGCGTCGGCATCAGCAGTTCCAACTCCGACGCGCTGGAAATCGTGTTCAAGGGACGCGGCGGCCACGGCTCGCGGCCGCACACCACCATCGACCCGATCGTGATCGCCGCGCGCTTCGTGACCGACGTGCAGGCCGTGGTGAGCCGCGAGAAAGACCCGGCCGAATTCGGAGTCGTGACCATCGGCGCCATCCAGGGCGGCACCGCCGGCAACATCATCCCCGACACGGTCACGCTGCGCGGCACCATCCGCTCGTACAAGCCGCAGGTGCGCGAGCAGCTGCTGGCCGGCGTGCGCCGCATGGCCATGGCCGCCGCCGCGACGAGCGGCGCGCCCGAACCCGTGGTCAAGCTGGTGCCGGGCGGAGAAGCGCTGGTCAACGACGAAGCGGTCGTGACCCGCGCGGCCGCCGCGCTCAAGCAGGCGCTGGGCCCGGCGCAGGTCGTTCAATCCACGGTGCCCTCGACGGGCAGCGAAGACTTCTCGGCCTTCATCAACGCCGGCGTGCCGTCGATGTACTTCACGATCGGCGTGCTCGATGCGCGGGACATCGCGGCCTCCGCCCAACCCGGCGGCAAGCCGCTGGCCCGCAACCATTCGCCCTTCTTCGCACCAGTGCCCGAGCCGTCGATCAAGACCGGCGTGCACGCGATGACCGTGGCGGTGCTCAGCGCGCTGGGCAGATAGGGACAACGGCATCCCAAAAAGAAAAACGGCGCCCGAGGGCGCCGTTTGTGCGTTCAGGGAAAGCCCGTCGATCAGTCTTCGACGAAGGCCTCTTCGCGCTTCGATTTCACGGCCGGCAGCAGCACGATGATGAGCAGCAGGGCCGCGGCCGCCAGCAGGCTGGCCGAGATCGGACGCGTCACGAACACGCTCCAGTCGCCACGCGACAGCAGCAGCGAACGGCGCAGGTTCTCTTCCATCATCGGGCCCAGGATGAAGCCCAGCAGCAGCGGTGCAGGCTCGCAACCCAGCTTGAAGAAGGTGTAGCCCACCAGACCGAAGATGCCCACCATCCAGATGTCGAAGGTGTTGTTGTTGGTCGAGTACACACCGATCGCGCAGAACAGAACGATCGCCGGGAACAGGAACTTGTAGGGCACCGACAGCAGCTTGATCCACATGCCGATCAGCGGCAGGTTCAGCACGATCAGCATCGCATTGCCCAGCCACATCGAGGCAATGAGGCCCCAGAACAGCTCGGGGTTGCTGGTCATGACCTGCGGGCCCGGCTGGATGTTGTGGATGGTCATCGCGCCCACCATCAGCGCCATCACGGCGTTGGGCGGAATGCCCAGCGTCAGCAGCGGAATGAAGGAGGTCTGCGCGCCGGCGTTGTTGGCCGACTCGGGAGCCGCCACGCCGCGGATGTTGCCCTTGCCGAAGGGCACTTCGCCCGGCTTCAGCTTGGTCTTCTTCTCGATCGTGTAGGCCGCGAAAGCCGCCAGCAGTGCACCGCCGCCTGGCAGGATGCCCAGGGCAGAGCCCAGCGCCGTGCCGCGCAGCACGGCAGGCACCATGCGCTTGAAGTCTTCCTTGGTCGGGAACAGGCCCGAGACCTTGGCGGTGAACACTTCGCGCTCGTCGTCCGGACGCGAGAGGTTGGCAATGATTTCGCCGTAGCCGAACACGCCCATGGCGATGGCCACGAAGCCGATGCCGTCGGTGAGTTCAGGAATGTCGAAGCTGTAGCGTGCAACACCCGAGTTCACGTCGGTACCGACCAGGCCCATCAGCAGGCCCAGCACGATCATCGCGATCGCCTTGAGCAGCGAACCCGATGCCAGCACCACGGCGCCGATCAGGCCCAGGATCATCAGCGAGAAGTATTCGGCCGGGCCGAACTTGAAGGCCAGCTCGGTCAGCGGCGGTGCGAAGGCGGCAAGAATCAGCGTGCCGACGCAACCCGCGAAGAACGAGCCCAGACCGGCCGCAGCGAGCGCCGGACCTGCACGGCCCTTGCGCGCCATCTGGTAGCCGTCGATCACGGTCACCACCGACGACGATTCGCCCGGCAGGTTCACCAGAATCGCGGTGGTCGAGCCACCGTACTGTGCGCCGTAATAAATACCGGCCAGCATGATCAGCGCCGACACAGGCGGCAGCGCATACGTGGCGGGCAGCAGCATCGCAATCGTCGCGACCGGGCCGATGCCCGGGAGCACGCCGATCAGCGTGCCCAGAATGCAGCCGACCAGGCAGTACAGCAGGTTCGTGAAGGTAAAGGCAACGCCAAAACCCATTGAGAGGTGTTCAAACAGTTCCATGTGAGCAGCTTTCTTCTCTCAACCGATGAAGGTCGGCCAGACCTGGATCTGCAGCTTCAGCGCCCAGATGAATGCAACGTAGCTGCCGATGGCCAGAACGGTGGCCAGGATCAGCACGGTGGGCAGCTTGAACTCGTGGCCCGCGAGGCTGGCGATGATCACGAGCGCGTAGATCGCGATGATCATGCCCATGGCCGGCACGCCGATGCTCGGCAGGCCGCCGAGCAGCACGCCGAAGGCGAGGTTGGCGCCCAGGATGAACACCACTTGCTTCCAGGCCCACTTGCCGATTTTTTCGCCATCGGTCGTTTCAACGGTGAGCCCGCTGAACATGATGCCCAGGCCGATCAGCGCCATCAGGATGCCCAGCATGAGCGGGAAGTAACCCGGACCCATGCGGGCGCCGCTGCCCACACTGTAGGTGGTGGCGCCCCATGCGAACGCCACGCCCACGACGGTGAACATCAGTCCCGAGAAAAAGTCTTTCTGACTTTTGATTTTCACGAACAGTCTCCTCGAACAATTTCGATGCGGGATTGTCGAGTCAGCCTCCGGTCAGGCCGATGTGGATTCCACTAACCAAAGGACTAGGGATAACCCGAAATGACTCATGGGATCCCCTTCAAGAAACACCGCGGAACCGGCTTTGCCGGGCCGCTGGTGTTGCCCCCGGCGAGGGGGTTGGCGTAGCGACACGAAGTGCGCGAAGCCTGGGGGAGGACCTATTCCAGCGGAGGCGTTGCGCTGAGCACTTCCTCGATGGTCGTCACGCCCTCGGCCACGCGCAGCGCGCCGGCCAGGCGCAGCGGCCGCATGCCGTCGATCACGGCCTGGCGCCGCAGCCCCGTGAGGTTCGGTTCCTTGGTGACCTGATCCTTGAAGGGCTCGGTCACGCTCAGCAGTTCGTACAGGCCCATGCGGCCCATGTAGCCGGTCATGCGGCAATCGACGCAGCCCACCGGCTTGTAGGCGCGCACCGGACCGGTGATCTGCCACGGCTTGACGATGGCCTCGAGGCTCTCGCGCGTGACCGCGTCGTCGGGCTGCTTGCAATGCGGGCACAGCGTGCGCACCAGGCGCTGCGCGAGCACGCCCAGCATCACGGCGGTGATGAGGTACGAGGGCACGCCCAGCTCCATCATCCGCGTGATGGCGCTGGGTGCGTCGTTGGTGTGCAGCGTGCTGAACACGAGGTGGCCGGTGAGCGCGGCCTGCACCGCCATCTCGGCGGTGGCGAGGTCGCGGATTTCGCCGACCATGATGATGTCCGGGTCCTGCCGCATGAGCGCGCGCAGGCCCTCGGTGAAACCGAAGTCGAGCTGCGGCTGCACCTGCGTCTGGTTGAACGAGGGCTCGATCATTTCGATCGGGTCTTCGACCGTGCTCACGTTGACCTCTTCGGTCGCCACGCGCTTGAGCGTGGAGTACAGCGTGGTGGTCTTGCCCGAGCCCGTGGGCCCGGTCACCAGGATGATGCCGTTGGGCCGCGTGACCAGCTGCTCCCAGCGCTGCGCGTCGTGCTGCGCGAAGCCCAGCGCGTCGAGGTCCTTCACCGCGGTGTCGGGGTCGAAGATGCGCATCACCATCTTCTCGCCGAAGGCGGTCGGCAAGGTCGACAGGCGCATTTCGACTTCGTCGCCGCGCATGTTGCGGGTCTTGATGCGGCCGTCGAGCGGGCGGCGTTTTTCGACCACGTCCATGCGGCCCAGCAGCTTGATGCGCGCGACCATCGCGTTCATCACGCCCATGGGCATCTGGTAGGCGGGGTGCAGGATGCCGTCGATGCGAAAACGGATCACGCCCTGCTCGCGGCGCGGCTCCAGGTGGATGTCGCTGGCGCGCTGGTCGAAGGCGTACTGCCACAGCCAGTCGACCACCTGCACCACACTCTGGTCATTCGCGTCGAGCTGCTTGGTGCTCTTGCCCAGTTCGACCAGCTGCTCGAAGCTCGCGCCGCCGGTGTTGCCGCCGGCCTTCTGCGCGGCGCGCACCGACTTGGCGAGCGCGAAGAATTCGGCCGTGTAGCGCTGGATGTCCGACGGGTTGGCCACCACGCGGCGCACGGTGCGCTTGGACTGGCGCTCGACCTCGGCGATCCAGTCGATGAGGAACGGTTCGGCCGTGGCCACCACCACCTCGTTCGGCAGCACCTGCACGGGCAGCACCTTGTGGCGCTCGGCGTAGCCGGCGCTCATGGTGTCGGCCACCTTGCCCACGTCGACCTTGAGCGGATCGATGCGCAGGTAGGCCAGGCCGGCGCGGCCGGCGAGCCACTGCGTGAGCGCCTCGAGGTCGAGCGGCTTGCCGTCGGCCTCGCGCGTCATGGCCACGTTGGCCAGGCGCACCAGTGGCGCCTGCCGGCTCTCGGCCTGGGCGCAGCGCGCGATGGTGCGCTTGGCCTCCATCGGCGAGATCACGCCGTCGGTGGCGAGCCATTCGATCAGGCGACGCAGGTCGAGCGGACCTTCGTGGCGGGCAGCAGAGGCGGAAGCGGCGGCGGGTACAGCGCTCATGAACCGGAGGTCAGGTGATCAGGTGGTGAGGGAAAGCGTCATCGGCTTGAACACCCGCAGCCATTTCGGCGCGGGCAGGCCCCAGCGAGTCTGGATGGTTTGGGCGCGCTCGGCAAGCACCTCGCGCTTCGGGCGCGACGGTGTGCGCTGGGCCAGCACCACCGTGTTGCCTTCGCGCGTCGGCTTGAAGGCCCAGACCGCGTCGGCGCCGAAAGCGGCAGCGATTTTCTCGAGGCTGCGCTCGTAGCTCGACGAGCGGCCGAAGAGGTTGACCGTCATGCAGCCGTCTTCGGTGAGCAGCGCGCGGCAGTCGGCATAGAAGGCTTCGCTGTCGAGCACCGGCGCGGCGGCCTCGTGGTCGTACAGGTCGACCTGCAGCGCGTCGACCGCGCCCTGCCATTCGGGTTTGCGGATTTCCTCGGCCGCATCGGCGATCACCACGCGCAGCTTCAGGTCGTCGGCCGGCAGCTTGAACCAGCCGCGGCAGGCCGACACCACCTGCGGGTTCAGCTCGACCGCGGTGGTGCGCATGCGCAGCGTCTTGCGGCTGAACTTGGTGAGCGTGGCCGCGCCCAGGCCCAGCTGCATCGCGTGGCGGTTGCCCACGCCCTTGCTGTCGACGAACAGCAGCCAGGCCATCATGCGCTGCACGTACTCGAGCTCGATCTCGAAGGGCGCGTCGAGCTTCATCGAGCCCTGGACCCATTCGGTGCCCAGGTGCAGGTAGCGGATGTCGCCCCAGTCGGAAAAATTGACTTCGGGCAGGACGAGGGTTTTCTTGGAAGAAGCGGAAGAAGCCATCAGAGAAGGTGGTGGGCAACGAAGACCTCGCGCCAGGCCGCGAGCTTGCGCTCGAAGGACCACGACGCGTTGGCGGGGCTGGTGGATGGCAGCGAATACACCGGCACCCCGAGGGTGCGCGTGTGGCGTGCATGCTTGAAGCTCTCGCCGCCGTTGTGGGCGATGGCGGCGAGCTTCGGCAGTTGCAGGCCGGCGATGTCGTTCACGACCGGCGAGCGGATCGCGGTGTCGAGGCTGCCCTCGCGCTCGCAGGCGCCGTACACGTCCCACACGCCGAGGCCGCGATCGAGCAGCCAGTCGCAGCGCGCGCGGTAGCTGTCTGCGCCCGTCGGAAGCAGGGGGTCGGGCCAGAGGGCTTGCAAGATCTTCCAGAACTGATTTTGGGGATGCGCATAGTACTGCTGCCGCTCGAGCGACTTGACGCCCGGGAAGCTGCCGAGGATGAGCACACGTGTGTTGGGCGAGACGATGGGCGCGAGGCCGGTCAGCACCATGCCGGCGGTGGCGGCAACGGCCGGGGACGGGACGGCGGTCGGTTTCATGGGCGGTATCTTGGCATTGCCACGCGGTGTGCCTGAACGCCCATGAAAAAACCCGCCGAAGCGGGTTCTTTCGAGAACGGGGCCGAAGCCCCGATGGAGGGAGCCGCTTACGGCTTCTTGGCCGCTTCGTTCTCGGCCGTGCCCGGCACCTTCTCGCCGATCGCCTTGCCGGCGCTGCGCATGCCGTCGGCCGTCTTGTGGCCGGCCGTTTCCACCGCGTCGCCGGTCTTCACGGCCGCCTTCTTGGTGGCGGTGGTGGCCTTCTTCGTGGTGTTCTTGGTGGCGTTCCAGGCCTTCTTGGTGCCGCGCTCGGTGGCGTTGGCTGCCTTCTTGGTGCCGCTCTTGGTGGCATCCCAGGCCTTTTCGGCGCCGCTTTCGGTCGCGTTCACGGCCTTCTTGGTCGTGCTCTTGGTGGCATCCCAGGCCTTTTCGGTGCCGCGTGCGGTCGCATCGACGGCGTCCTTGCCGGCTTCCTTCACCTTCTCGGTGGTCGTGGGCTCGGCCGCGGTGGTCTGCGCGATGGCCGACACACCGATGGAGGCCAGCGCCAGTGCGAGCGCGACGGGCAGGGTACGAACAAAAGATGTGGTCATGAAAGACTCCTTTTTTGAGTGAAGTGCGGAGTGACGACAGTGCCACTGGACAACCAACGCCACTTCGAACTTCAAGGATGACAGCAAAACCGGCCCGATGGCCTGCGCTGGCGCAACTCGGGAACTTGGCCTACGCGGCGGGCGGACGCCCCTCCGACACGTTCAGCAGACTTTGGAGCTTCGGCAGGGCTGCCACCGCATTGCGCGTGGTGTTTTCGGCCAGCGACGCGATGTCGATGCCCCGCAACTGCGCGACCACTTCGGCGATGCGCGGCAGCTCGCCGGGTTCGTTGCGGCCCTGCGCCTGGCCCGCGTCGCGCTGCGCCTGCGTGCGGTACAGCCAGTGCGGCTGGATGTCGGGCGCGTCGGTTTCCATCACCAGCGCGTCCATCGGCAAGGTGGCCGCGAGCCGGCGCAGTTGCAGCGCGCGCTCGAAGGTCACGGCGCCGCCGAAGCCCAGCTTCAGGCCGATCTCGATGCAGGCCTGCGCCTGCTGCTCGCTGCCGTTGAACGCGTGGGCGATGCCGTGCCAGGGCCGCCCGCCCGCGGTCTGGCGCAGGTGCTTGAGCACCTTGTCGACCGAGCGCCGCACATGGATGAGCACGGGCAGCCCGTGCTTGCGCGCCAGTTGCAACTGAGTGTGAAAGAAGCGTTCCTGTCTATCGGCGTCCAGGCCTTCGACGAAGTAGTCGAGCCCGATCTCGCCGACCGCCACCAGGCGCGGGTCGTCGCGGCGCGCATGCAGTTCGGCATCGAGCGTCTGCAGGTCGGCGTCGCTCGCCTGCCCCGTGCACAGCGGGTGGATGCCCAGCGCGTAGGCGTCGCCCTGCGCGTGGGCCAACTCGCGCACGGTGGCGAAGTTGAAGGCCGCCACCGCCGGAATGACGCACAGCACCACGCCCTGCGCCGCCGCGCGGGCGCGGATGACGGGCATCTCGGCACCGAATTCGGGCGCATCGAGGTGACAGTGGGTATCGACAAACGCAGCCATCGCGCGATGATGCCCGAAGGGATGCACAGGCGCGGAAAGCGTGCTACTGTGAACTCCTTCACGCGTCCTTTTTTGCCGGAGGTGCTCCGATGCGCAGGCCCGCTTTCTACAGCCGCTCGCCCCGCACGCTGCCGCCGGCCGCAGCACCGGCGGCCGGGTCGCCGGCGGATGCCGCGGCTGTGGCCGAGGCCGACGCCGTGCAAGCCCCTCCCCCTCGCGCACGCTGGCAGCCGGGCCGCCGCGCCTTCGCACTGCTCACCGTCAGCTGCATCGCTATCGCCGCCGGCGGCGCCTTCTGGGCACCGCGCCAGGGCGCCAAGGCGCTCACGCAGAAAGACATCGACGCCGCCGTGCTGCGCACGCTGCAGACGGCCACCCTGCCCTCGCCCGCCGCCAAGGCCGCCGACATCGTGCGGCCCTCGGTGGTGCGCGTGGTCGGCTACGGCCCCGAGAAGGCCACGCCCGAGGCCAAGACCCAGAAGCGCGGCCGCAACATGGCCAAGGGCAAGCCGCCCGAAGCACCCGCCGACGGCGGCACGCCGGGCGAGGTCGAACGCGGTGTGGGCACGGGCGTGGTGATCGTCGACAAGGGCGTGATCCTCACCAACCTGCACGTGGTCGCCGGCGCCGAGAAGATCAAGGTCACCTTCGCCGACGGCCTGGAGGCCATCGCCGTCATCACCGGCGTGCAGCCCGAGAACGACCTCGCGGTGCTGCAGGCGCAGAAGATTCCCGACGACCTGATCCCCGCCGTGATGCGCTCCACCGCCGACCTGCGCTCCGGCGACCAGGTGGCGGCCGTTGGCTTTCCGTTCGGCATCGGGCCGTCGGTGTCGGCCGGCGTGGTGTCGGGCCTGAAACGCTCCTTCCGTTCGCCCGAGGGCAAGCAGGAGCTGGGTAACCTGATCCAGTTCGATGCCGCCGCCAACCCCGGCAACTCGGGCGGCCCGCTCATCAACATGGACGGCGAGGTGCTGGGCATCGTCACCGCCATCCTCAACCCGACGCAGCAGCGCACCTTCATCGGCATCGGCTTCGCGGTGCCGATCGAGAACGCCGCTTCGGCGGCCGGCTCGCCGCCTTTCTGATTTCTTCGAAAGCCCTTCGCATGAGCACAGAAAACCCGACCTCGTCGACCTTTGCAACAGCCCCCGCCACCGCCGAGCTGATGGAGCAGATCCTCTACGAGGTGAAGCGCGTGGTCGTGGGCCAGGACCGCTTTCTCGAGCGTGTGATGGTCGCGATGCTCGCGGGCGGCCACCTGCTGGTCGAAGGCGTGCCGGGGCTGGCCAAGACGCTCACCATCAAGACGCTGGCCGACACCGTGCGCGGCCAGTTCAAGCGCATCCAGTTCACGCCCGACCTGGTGCCGGCCGACCTCGTGGGCACGCGCATCTACAACCAGAAGACGGGCGAGTTCAGCACCTCGCTGGGCCCGGTGTTCGCCAACCTGCTCCTGGCCGACGAAATCAACCGCGCGCCGGCCAAGGTGCAAAGCGCGCTGCTCGAGGTGATGCAGGAGCGCCAGGTCACCATCGCCGGCGAGACGCACAAGGTGCCGCGCCCCTTTCTCGTGATGGCCACGCAGAACCCTATCGAAACCGAGGGCACCTACCCGCTGCCCGAGGCGCAGGTCGACCGCTTCATGATGAAAGTGATGGTCGACTACCCGAGCGACGAGGAAGAGTTCGTGATCGTGCAGCGCGTGATCGGCCCGGTGGTCACGGCCACGCCGGTCGCCACCACCGAACAGCTGGCCGAGCTGCAGGCCGAGGCGCGGCGCGTGTACGTCGACCCCTCGCTGATCCAGTACGCCGTGAAGCTGGTGTCGGCCACGCGCACGCCCGAGAAGCACGGCCTGAAGGACCTGCGCCGCTTCATCACCTTCGGCGCCAGCCCGCGCGCGAGCATCAGCCTGACCGAAGGCGCGCGCGCCCTGGCGCTGCTGCGCGGCCGCAGCTACGCGCTGCCCGAAGACATGAGCGCGCTGGTGCCCGACGTGCTGCGCCACCGCGTGACGCTGTCCTACGAAGGCCTGTCCGAAGGGCTCACGCCCGACGGGCTGATCGAGAAGATCATGAAGGCCGTCCCCGCTCCTCCCAAGCCCCTCGAACATGAAAAGCTGGTGGCGTAAGGCCCCCGAGGCCGCGAACGACGACCGGCTCGCGATCGAAGCCGGCGGGGCCGAACGCGCACTGCGCCGGCTCGAATGGACCGTGATCCGCCGTCTCGACGGCCTGCTGCAGGGCGACTACCGCACGCTCATGCGCGGCACCGGCCTGGACCTGGCCGACCTGCGCGAGTACCAGCACCACGACGACGTGCGCCACATCGACTGGAACGTCACCGCGCGGCTGCAGACGCCGCACGTGCGCGTGTTCACCGAAGACCGCGAGATGGCCGCGTGGTTCGTGCTCGACCTGAGCCGCTCGGTCGACTTCGGCTCGGGCCTGAAGGCCAAGCGCGAGATCTCGGCCGGCTTCGTCGGCGTGCTCGCGCGGCTGCTCACGCGGCACGGCAACCGGGTCGGCGCGCTGGTCTACGGCCGCGACCTCGAGGCCGTGATCCCGCCGCGCACCGGCCGCCGCCATGTGCTGCACCTGCTGCACGCGATGGAAAAGCGCGCGAACCAGGCCGAGGCCGCGCCCGCGCAAAAGGGCATGACGCGCCTGGCCGACCTGCTGACCTCCGCCGCCGCGCTGATGCCGCGCCGCTCCACCGTGTTCGTCGTCTCAGACTTTCTCAGCGAGCCCGGCTGGGAGCGCCCGCTGGGCCAGCTGGTGCAGCGGCACGAAGTGATTGCCGTGCGCCTGTTCGATCCGCTCGAGCTCGAGCTGCCCGACCTCGGCCTGGTGCCGCTGCGCGACGCCGAGACCGGCGAGCAGCTGTGGGTCGACACCCATGACGCGGGGTTCCGCAAACGCTTCGCGCGGCTGGCCGCCGAACGCGAGACCACCCTGCGCGAGTCGCTGGCCCGGGCCGGCGTCGACGCCCTCGAACTCTCGACCAACGACGACCTGGTCGAAGCCATCGTGCGATTCGCGGACCTGCGCAAGCGCCGGGTCCGCGGTGTTGCAGCGGGTGGCGGGAAGGCGGTGGTGGCGGCATGACATTCCTCTGGCCTCAATTCCTCTGGCTGCTGGCGGCCTTGCCGCTGCTGGTGCTCCTGTATGTCTGGCTGATCCGCCGCAAGAAGAAGATGGCGGTGCGCTACGCCAGCCTGTCGATCGTGCGCGAGGCCATGGGCCCGGGCCAGAGCCTGCGGCGCCACATCCCGCCGCTGCTGTTCCTGGTGGCCATCACCGCGATGCTCGTGGCGGCGGCGCGGCCGATGGCGGTGGTGGTGCTGCCGTCGAACCAGCAGACCATCATCCTGGCGATGGACGTGTCGGGAAGCATGCGCGCGGCCGACGTGCAGCCCAACCGGCTGGTGGCGGCGCAGGAGGCGGCCAAGAGCTTCATCAAGGACCTGCCGCGCCACGTGAAGGTGGGCATCGTCGCCTTCGCGGGCAGCGCGCAGGTGGCGCAGCTGCCCACCACCAACCACGACGACCTCGTGACGGCCATCGACAGCTTCCAGCTGCAGCGCGCCACGGCCACGGGCAACGCCATCGTGGTGTCGCTGGCCACGCTGTTCCCCGACGCGGGCATCGACATCTCGCAGTTCAGCGCCCCCAGCCGCCAGCGCGGCATCCCGATCGACCAGAACGAGAAGCAGCTCAAGGAGTTCACGCCCGTGGCGCCCGGCTCGTTCACCTCGGCCGCGATCATCATGCTGACCGACGGCCAGCGCACCACCGGCGTCGACCCGCTGGACGCCGCCAAGGCCGCGGCCGACCGCGGCGTGCGCATCTACACGGTGGGCGTGGGCACGGTCGACGGCGAGACCATCGGCTTCGAAGGCTGGTCGATGCGCGTGCGGCTGGACGAAGAAACGCTCAAGGCCATCGCCAACAAGACCAGCGCCGAGTACTTCTACGCCGGCACGGCGAGCGACCTGAAGAAGGTCTACGAGACGCTGAGCTCCAAGCTCACCGTCGAGAAGAAGGAAACCGAGATCTCGGCGCTGTTCGCGCTGGGCGCCGCGGTGCTCACGCTGCTGTCGGCGGGGCTGTCGCTGCTCTGGTTCAACCGGATTCTTTAGCGCTGTTTTCTGCCACGGCGGGCGGCAGCTTCACCGCCCCCACGCCGCCCAGGAACAGGTCGGCCACGATCGGCGCGATGGCCGCGTGGTCGAGCCGGCCGCCGGGCTTCATCCAGGTGAACATCCAGTTGATCATGCCGAACAGCAGCATGGTCAGCGGCTTGGCGAGCTCGTCGCTCGGCGCGCCGGGGCGCAGCGCCGACACGGCGCGCGCAAAGCCGGCGACCACGGCGCGCTCCTGGTCGAGCACGCGCTCGCGGTCTTCGTCCTCGAGAAAGCGCACGTCGTCGGTCAGCACGCGGTGCGCGTCCTGCGCGCCGGCGTACTCCTCGACGATGCGGTAGATGAAGCGGCGCAGCCGCTCCTCGTCGGTGGACGGCTGGGCCTCTTCCTCGGCCACCAGCGCCGCCAGTTTCGAGACGTGCGTCTCGGCGATGCTGATGAGCAGGCTGCTCTTGTCCTTGTAGTAGTGGTAGAGCGTGGCCTTCGACAGGTTGCAGGCCTCGGCAACCTGGTTCATCGAGGTCGCGGGGTAGCCGCGGCGGGCGAACAGCTGGGCGGCCTGCGCGAGGATCAGTTCGCGCTGGTCGTCGTAGGTGGCGGATCTTCCACGCGGCATCGGGTCTTCTTCCTGGGTTGTCTGTCGGTTGCTGGCGTGCAGCAGGCTCGATCTTGCATGAAGCCGCAGGGCTATCCGCGGCGGGTGGCGATCAGGGATTTCACGTCGGTGGCGGGCAGGCGCGGCCGGTCTTTTTCCACCTCGGCGAGCGGCGCCACCTCGTGCAGGCTGGCCAGGCTGCGCACCGTCAGCGCCTGGTAGGTCTGCGTGCCTTCGAGCTTCCAGGCGATCTCTTCGTCGCTGAGTTCGCGCCGCACCTTGGCCGGGATGCCCGCCGCGAGCGAGCGTGCGGGCACCTTCATGCCGGCGGGCACGAAGGCGCAGGCCGCGACGATGGCTTTCTCGCCCACCTCGGCCTCGTCCATCACCACCGCGTTCATGCCCACCAGCGCGTCGCGGCGCACGATGCAGCTGTGCAGGATCGCGCCGTGGCCGATGTGGCCGTTGACCTCCACCACCGTGTCGTTGTCGGGAAAGCCGTGGATGCAGCAGTGGTCCTGCACGTTGGAGCCCTCCTGCAAGACGATGCGGCCGAAGTCGCCGCGCAGGCTGGCGCAGGGGCCGACGTAGCAGTTGGGGCCGACGATCACGTCGCCGATCAGCACGGCCGTGGGATGCACGTAGGCGCTCGGGTCGACGACAGGAATCACGCCGTCGATGGAATAGCTGGGCATTCGGTCTCCTTGTTTTTTCGCGGGTTGGGGAAGGTGTGAACAAACCCGGCATGCCCGCTCATCCCACCCAGGCGCGCCCCCTCTGCGTTGCAAATGCTCGCCATAGCCCGAGCTATGGCTGCGCTTTGCGCCTTGAGGGGACGTGCCTGGACGGGCTGCTCGGTCACGCCGGATTCATTCACACCTTCCTAGGGTTTGCCCTGAATGCACCCCGCTTGTGCCGGAATCGAGGTCGATCCTAAAATCAACCGAACGGTCGGTCAATAGTGTTTACGCACCGAGCCGTCCCCACAAAGGATGAAAGAGACACGCATGACTGAGCCTTTGGTACTCATCAGCGACAGCGGCGCCGTCCGCACGCTGAGCCTGAACCGCCCCGCGGCGCTCAACAGCTTCACGACCGGGTTGCATGCCGAGCTGCTGGCCGCGCTCGAAGCCGCGGCCGCCGACAGCAGCGTGCGCTGCGTGGTGCTCACCGGCGCCGGCCGCGCCTTCTGCGCGGGGCAGGACCTGGCCGACCCGTCGGTCGCGCCCGACCCCACGCCGGGCGCCGCGCCCAAGGACCTGGGCCACGTCATCTCTACGTATTACGGCCCGCTGGTCGCGCGCCTGCGCTCGATGCCGGTGCCGGTGGTTGCCGCCGTCAACGGCGTGGCGGCGGGCGCGGGCGCCAACCTCGCGCTGTGCTGCGACCTCGTGGTGGCCGGCCGCTCGGCCAGCTTCATCCAGGCCTTCACCAAGATCGGCCTCGTGCCCGACACCGGCGGCACCTGGCTGCTGCCGCGCCTCGTGGGCCCGGCGCGCGCGCTGGGCATCGCGATGCTGGGCGACAAGCTGCCCGCCGAAGACGCCGCGCGCATCGGCCTCATCTGGCAGTGCGTGGACGACGCGGCCCTGGCCGACACCGCCGCCGCGCTGGCGGCGCGCCTGGCCGGCATGCCCACGCGCGCACTCGTGGCCACCCGCGAAGCGATGGCCGCCGCGCAAAACCTCGACCTGGGCGCGGCACTTGCCGAAGAAGCACGCATCCAACGCGAGATGGGCAATGCCGACGACTACCGCGAAGGTGTCGAGGCTTTCCGCGCCAAGCGCGCCCCGGTGTTCAAGGACCGCTGAGATGACCGACGCTTCCCGCACCCCGCAACAGACCGCCGAGTTCGTGCGCGACGGCATGTTCGCGAACGACAACGCCAGCAAGGGCCTGGGCATGCGCATCGTGGAGGTCGGCCCCGGCCAGGCCACGCTCGAAATGCGCGTGCGCCCCGACATGCTCAACGGCCACGCCATCTGCCACGGCGGCTTCATGGCCACGCTGGCCGACTCCACCTTCGCCTTCGCCTGCAACTCGTACAACGAGCTGACCGTGGCCTCGGGCTTCGCCATCGACTTCCTCGCGCCGGCGCGCGAGGGCGACGTGCTCACCGCGCGCTGCTTCGAAGTCTCCAAGGCCGGGCGCACCGGCGTGTACGACACCGAAATCACCAACCAGCGCGGCGAGCGCATCGCGATGTTCCGCGGACGCTCCTACACCGCCAAGGGCCGCCCGGCCGTCCCGGCCGCTTGAGGAGACACCCCACCATGACCGTGAAACGCCCCGCCCCCGGCGACCTCGAGCCGATCGAAACCGCCAGCCGCGACGAGATCGCCGCCCTGCAGCTCACGCGCCTGCGCGCCACGCTGCGCAACGCCTACGACCACGTGCCGCACTACCGCCAGGCCTTCGATGCCAAGGGCGTGCACCCCGACGACCTGAAGTCGCTGGCCGACCTGTCGAAATTCCCGTTCACGGTGAAGACCGACCTGCGCGACAACTACCCCTTCGGCATGTTCGCCGTGCCGCGCACGCAGGTCGCGCGCATCCACGCGTCGTCGGGCACCACCGGCAAGCCGACCGTGGTGGGCTACACGAAGAACGACATCGACACCTGGGCCGACCTCGTTGCGCGCTCGATCCGCGCGGCAGGCGGACGGCCCGGCGACATGATCCACGTCGCCTACGGCTACGGCCTCTTCACCGGCGGCCTGGGCGCGCACTACGGCGCCGAGCGCGCGGGCTGCACCGTCATCCCGATGTCGGGCGGCCAGACCGAGAAGCAGGTGCAGCTCATCCAGGACTTCAAGCCCGACATCATCATGGTCACGCCCAGCTACATGCAGGTGATCATCGAGCAGTTCGAGCGCCAGGGCCTCGACGCGAAAGACAGCTCGCTCAAGGTCGGCATCTTCGGCGCCGAGCCGTGGACAGAAGCCATGCGCCGCGACATCGAGACCCGCGCCGGCATCGACGCCGTCGACATCTACGGCCTCTCCGAAGTGATGGGCCCGGGCGTGGCCAGCGAATGCGTCGAGAGCAAGGACGGCCCGGTGATCTGGGAAGACCACTTCTACCCCGAGATCATCGACCCCGAGACCGGCGAGCTGAAGGCCGACGGCGAAGAAGGCGAACTGGTCTTCACCTCGCTGAGCAAGGAAGCCATGCCCATCGTGCGCTACCGCACGCGCGACCTCACGCGCCTGTTGCCGCCCACCTCGCGGTCGTTCCGCCGCATGGGCAAGATCGTCGGGCGCAGCGACGACATGATGATCATCCGCGGCGTGAACGTCTTCCCCACGCAGGTGGAAGAGATCGTGCTCGCGCACAGCGCCCTCACCGGCCTGTACCAGGTGCGCGTGAGCCGCGAAGGCCTGCTCGACCAGGTCGAGGTGCACTGCGAACTCACGCCGCACGAAGCCGCCGCGGCCGACCGCAACGCGATTTCCGAATGGGTGCAGCACCGCGTGAAGACGCTCATCGGCATCTCCACCCGCGTGGTCGTGCACGGCCCCGACGAAATGGAACGCACGCAGACCGGCAAGGCCCGGCGCGTCGTCGACACGCGCCCGCGCTGAGCGCCCGCGCCCCCACACACCGCACCGAAAGGACACGCACATGTACACCCAGGCCATGGACACGATGGGCAAGGACGCAGGCGACGGCAAGCAGAAGGCCGTGCGCTCCGCCGACGAGCTGCGTCTCGAGGAACGCTTCGACGCGCGCATCGACGCCGGCGACTTCATCGAGGCGAAAGACTGGATGCCCGAGCACTACCGCAAGACGCTGGTGCGCCAGATCAGCCAGCACGCG
Source organism: Variovorax sp. GW823-FHT02B07 (assembly GCF_058797695.1). NCBI lineage: Bacteria > Pseudomonadati > Pseudomonadota > Betaproteobacteria > Burkholderiales > Comamonadaceae > Variovorax > Variovorax sp. GW823-FHT02B07. The sequence continues at coordinate 25,894 of NZ_JBXAJX010000001.1, read as the reverse complement.
CATTCGGAAATCGTCGGCATGCTGCCCGAGGGCAACTGGATCAGCCGCGCGCCCACGCTCAAGCGCAAGGCCATCCTGCTGGCCAAGGTGCAGGACGAAGGCGGCCACGGCCTGTACCTGTACGCCGCCGCCGAAACGCTGGGCACCTCGCGCGACCAGATGTTCGACGCGCTGCACACGGGCAAGGCCAAGTACAGCTCGATCTTCAACTACCCCACGCTCAGCTGGGCCGACATGGGCACCATCGGCTGGCTGGTCGACGGCGCGGCCATCATGAACCAGGTGCCGATCTGCCGCTGCTCGTACGCACCGTATGCGCGCGCCATGATCCGCATCTGCCGCGAAGAGAGCTTTCACCAGCGCCAGGGCTACGAAGCACTGCTGACGATGATGAAGCAGGGCACCGACGCGCAGAAGGCGATGGTGCAGGACGCGGTCAACCGCTGGTGGTGGCCCTCGATCATGATGTTCGGCCCGCCCGACGACCAGTCGCCCAACTCGGCGCAGTCGATGCGCTGGGGCATCAAGCGCTTCAGCAACGACGAGCTGCGCCAGAAGTTCATCGACGCCACCGTCGAGCAGGCCGCGATCCTCGGCGTGACGCTGCCCGACCCCGACCTGAAGTGGAACGAAGAACGCCAGGCGCACGACTTCGGCGTCATCGACTGGAGCGAGTTCTGGCGCGTGATCGCCGGCGACGGCCCCTGCAACCGCGAACGCCTGCAGGCCCGGGTCGATGCCTGGGACGACGGCGCCTGGGTGCGCGAAGCCGCAATGGCCCACGCCAACAAACAACCTCTGAAGGAAGCAGCATGAGCACCGAAGTGAAGCAAGAGTGGCCCCTGTGGGAAGTGTTCGTGCGCAGCAAGGCCGGCCTCGATCACAAGCACTGCGGCAGCCTGCACGCGGCCGACCCGAAGATGGCGATCCAGATGGCGCGCGACGTCTACACGCGCCGCCAGGAAGGCAGCAGCATCTGGGTGGTGCGCTCCGACCAGATCGTGGCCAGCGACCCGGGCGACAAGGACATGTTCTTCGACCCGGCCGAAGACAAGGTGTACCGCCACCCCACCTTCTACGCGCTGCCCAAGTCCGTGGACCACATGTGAGCGAGCGGCACGCCATGCAAGCCTCGATCGAACTGAACCGCACGCCCGCCGTGCACTACCTGCTGCGCATCGGCGACACCTGTCTGGTGCTCGCGCAGCGCCTGGGCGAATGGTGCGGCCACGCACCGGTGCTCGAAGAAGACATCGCGATGGCCAACATCGCGCTCGACCTCGTCGGCCAGGCCCGCGCCGTGCTCACGCACGCCGGCCAGCTCGAAGGCGCTGATCGCGCGCACGACGAAGACCAGCTCGCCTACCTGCGCGACGAGCGCGACTACTTCAACCTCACGCTGGTCGAGCTGCCGCGCGGCGACTTCGCCTTTGCCGTGCTGCGCAACACCATGGTCGCCACGCTGCTCAAGCTGCTGTGGCAACGCCTGGCCGCATCGAGCGACGCCGAGGTGGCCGCCATCGCCGGCAAGGCGCTGAAGGAAGCGCGCTACCACCAGCAGCATTCGGCCGACTGGGTCGTGCGCCTGGGCGACGGCACCGACGAATCGCGCCGCCGCACCGAGAAGGCGCTCAAGCAGCTGTGGCTCTACGTGCCCGAGCTGTTCGACAGCGACGACGTCGATGCACAGGCCAGCGCCAGCGGCCTCGGCCCGGCCTGGAGCGAACTGCGCGAACCGTGGCTCGCCGAGATGCAGCAGGTGCTCGACGCCGCCGGCCTCGCCATGCCGAAGGAAGCCGCGTTCCGCAGCACCGGCAAGCACGGCGTGCACAGCGAGCACATGGGCTACATCCTGGCCGAGATGCAGCACCTGCAGCGCAGCTTCCCCGGAGGCGTGTGGTGATGAACGCCGTGGCGTCGCGTATTGATGCGGCGTGGGCCGTGCTCCATTCGGTGCCCGACCCCGAGGTGCCGGCCGTGTCGGTCTGCGACCTGGGCATCGTGCGCGAGGTGATCGAGCACGACGACGGCCTGGAGATCGTGCTCACGCCGACCTACTCCGGCTGCCCCGCGACCGAAGCCATCGAGCACGACGTGCTGGCCGCCATCGAGCAGGCCGGCCTGGGCCGCGCGCGCGCCACGCTGCGCCGCGCACCCGCCTGGACCAGCGACTGGATCAGCGACGAAGGCCGCGACAAGCTCAAGGCCTACGGCATCGCGCCGCCCGCGCACCTCACGCCCGAGCAGGCCTCCAACACCGCCATGCCGATCAAGCTCTTCGGCCGCATGGCCGGCGAGCGCATCGCCTGCCCGCGCTGCGCGAGCGAGCGCACCGAGCGGCTTTCTGCTTTCGGCTCCACCGCCTGCAAGGCGCTCTATCGCTGCATGGCCTGCCGCGAACCTTTCGAACATTTCAAGCCTATCTGAGGCACGCCCACGATGAGCACCCTCTTCCATCCCCTGCGCGTGAAGGCCATCGAGCCCGACACGCACGAGGCCGTCATCGTCTCGTTCGAGGTGCCGCCGGCGCTGCGCGAAGTCTTCGGCTTCACGCAGGGCCAGTACCTCACGCTGCGCCATGACATCGACGGCCAGGACCTGCGCCGTTCCTATTCGATCTGCGCCGGCCTCGACGACGGCGAGCTGCGCGTCGGCGTGCGCAAGGTGCGCGGCGGCGTGTTCTCCAACTGGATCAACGCCCACCTGCAACCCGGCGACAGCCTGCAGGTGATGGCGCCACAAGGCCGCTTCTTCGTGCCCATCGAGCCCGAGGCCGCGCGCCACCACGTCGGCATCGCCGGCGGCAGCGGCATCACGCCGATCCTGTCGATCATGAAGACCGTGCTGGCGCGCGAGCCCAAGAGCCGCTTCACGCTGATCTACGGCAACCGCCAGCTGCAGTCCACGATGTTCAAGGAAGAGATCGAGGACCTGAAGAACCGCTACATGACGCGGCTCGTGCTGCAACACGTGTTCTCCGACGAGCACACCGATTCGCCGCTGGGCTTCGGCGTGATGAACCGCGAGAAGATCGGCGAGTTCCTGGCCTCGGTGGTGCCCGCCGCGCAGATCGACCACGTGTACGTGTGCGGCCCGTTCCAGATGAACGACGAGGCCGAGGCCGCGCTGCTCGCCGCGGGCGTGCCCGAAGACCGCATCCACATCGAGCGCTTCGGCGTCGCGCTGCCCTCGGCCAGCCAGGTCGGCGCGGTGGTGCACGAGGCGCAGCCGGGCGACGCCAAGCAGGCGCGCGTGACCATCGTGCGCGACGGCCTGCAGCGCGAGATCACCTACACCGAGGGCCAGCCCAGCATCCTCGATGCGGCGTCGGCGGCCGGGCTCGAGGTGCCGTTCTCGTGCACCTCGGGCGTGTGCGGCACCTGCCGCGCGAAGTGCGTGGACGGGGAAGTCCGCATGGAAAGAAACTTCGCACTCGACAAGAATGAGGTGGCCGCGGGATTCGTGCTGACCTGCCAGGCCCACCCCCTGACCGAACGCGTCACGCTGTCCTTCGACGAGCGTTGAACGCACGGCTTTTCCCTCGGCCTTTCCCCTTTCAACCCGGAGACAAACCAACCATGAAATTCTTCAAGCCCCTGCTGATCGCCGCCCTGTGCGCCACGGCCCTCTCGGCCTGGGCCGACGTCAACGTCGGCGTGACCATCTCGGCCACCGGGCCGGCGGCGTCGCTCGGCATCCCCGAGAAGAACACCATCGCGCTGATGCCCAAGACGATCGGCGGGCAGAAGATCAACTACATCGTGCTGGACGATGCCTCCGACACCACGGCCGCCGTGAACAACACGCGCAAGCTGATCGCAGAGAACAAGGTCGACGTGATCCTGGGCTCGACCACCACGCCGGCCTCGCTCGCGATGATCGACGTGGCCAGCGAAGCGCAGACGCCGATGATCTCGGTGGCCGCCTCGGCCCGCATCATCGAGCCGATGGACGCCAAGAAGAAGTGGGTGTTCAAGACGCCGCAGAACGACATCATGATGTCGCTGGCCATCGCCGAGCACATGGCCGCCAACGGCGTGAAGACGGTCGGCTTCATCGGCTTCTCCGACGCGTACGGCGAAGGCTGGGCGCAGGAATTCGCGAAAGCCGCCGACCTGAAGAAGATCAAGATCGTGGCCAACGAACGCTATGCGCGCTCCGACACCTCGGTCACCGGCCAGGCGCTGAAGCTCATGTCGGCCAAGCCCGACGCGGTGCTGGTCGCCGGCTCCGGCACGCCGGCCGCGCTGCCGCAGAAGACGCTCAAGGAGCGCGGCTACACCGGCAAGATGTACCAGACGCACGGCGTGGCCAACGCCGACTTCCTGCGCGTGGGCGGCAAGGACGTGGACGGCACCTTCCTGCCGGCCGGCCCCGTGCTCGTGGCCGACCAGCTGCCCGCCAGCAACCCGGTGAAGAAGTCTGCGCTCGCCTACGTCGCCGCCTATGAAGCCGCCTACGGCAAGGGCACGGTCTCGACCTTCGGCGCGCACGCCTGGGACGCGGGCCTGCTGATGAGCTCGGCCGTGCCGGTCGCGCTGAAGAAGGCCCAGCCGGGCACGCCCGAGTTCCGCGCCGCCCTGCGCGACGCGCTCGAGCAGACCAAGGACGTGTCGGGCGCGCACGGCGTGTTCAACATGACGGCGGCGGACCACCTGGGCCTGGACCAGCGCGCGCGCGTGATGGTGAAGATCGAAAACGGCGCCTGGAAATACCAACCCTAAGCTCGCCCCCAGGCTCCGCGCACTTCGTGTCGCTTCTCCTACCCCCTACCGGGGGCAACACCAGAGGCCCGGCAAAGCCGGTTCCTCGGTGTTTCTGGAACAGGCCGCGATGGGTGTTTGTGGCAACGACCGCAACGACGGTCGCTCTTGATCTGATCTGACGCACGGGCCCCGCCCGAAGGTTTTCATATGGACTTGCAGATTGCCCTGTTGCTGGGGCAGGACGGCATCGTGAACGGCGCGGTCTACGGACTGATGGCGCTCGCGCTGGTGCTGGTGTTTTCGGTCACGCGCGTGATCTTCATTCCGCAGGGCGAGTTCGTCGCCTTCGGCGCGCTCTCGATGGCGGCGCTGCAGGGCGGGCGCACGCCGGCCACGCTGTGGCTGCTGGTGGCGCTGGGCGTCATGGCGCTGGCCGTGGAGGTGTGGCGCTGGAAGCGCGGCGCGACCATCGACTGGCGCTCGGCCTTCACCTGGTGCGTCGCCTTCCCGGCGATCGCCGCGGTGCTGGTGCTGGGCCTCAAGCCCACGTCGATGACGATGCAGGCGGTGACCACGCTGGTGCTGATCGCGCCGCTGGGGCCGTTGCTCTATCGCCTGGCGTACCGCCCGTTGGCCGACGCCACGGTGCTGATGCTGCTGATCGTCTCGGTCGCGCTGCACGGCGTGCTGGTCGGCCTGGGCCTGTTCTTCTTCGGTGCCGAAGGCTCGCGCACCACGCCGTTCTCGGACGTGCGCTTCGACATCGGCGGCATCCCCGTGAGCGGCCAGTCGATCGTGGTGGTGGGCGTCACGCTGCTGCTGGTGATCGCCATGTTCTGGTTCTTCGGCCGCTCCATGGTCGGCAAGGCGCTGCGCGCCACGGCCATCAACCGCGTGGGCGCGCGGCTCTCGGGCATTCCCACCGAGCTGTCGGGCGACCTGAGCTTCGCGCTCGCGGCGCTCATCGGCGCGGTGTCGGGCCTGCTGATCGCACCGATCACCACGGTCTACTACGACACCGGTTTTCTCATCGGCCTGAAGGGCTTCGTGGCCGCCATCGTCGGCGGGCTCGCGAGCTATCCGCTGGCACTCGCGGGCGCATTGCTGGTCGGCCTGCTGGAGGCCTTCTCTTCGTTCTGGGCCAGCGCCTACAAGGAAGTGCTGGTGTTCACTTTGATCATTCCGGTGCTGTGGTGGCGTTCGCTGCGCAGCCACCACGTGGAGGACGAGGAATGAGCGCGTCGCCCACCACTTCTTCCACCACGGCTGCACACGCGGGCCGTCCGCTGGTCACGCCGCGCACCCTCACGTTGGCGTGCATCGTGGCGCTCGCGCTGGCCTGGGGCTGGCTGCCCGACTTCACGGTCGCAGTGCTCAGCAACATCGGCCTGTACGCGCTGGTAGCCGCCGGGCTGGTCATGCTGACCGGCGTGGGCGGCATGACCTCCTTCGGCCAGGCCGCGTTCGTCGGCATGGGCGCGTATGCCACCGCGTGGATCTGCACCTCGCCCACGGCCGCGGGCTGGCTGGGCGGCATCGCCGGTTCGGCGCTGGTGCCGTGGCTCGGCCTGCTGCTCGGGCTGGTGCTGACCTTCGCGCTGGCCTGGGCGCTCGGCGCGGTCACGCTCAAGCTGTCGGGCCACTACCTGCCGCTGTGCACCATCGCCTGGGGCCTGAGCCTGTACTTCCTGCTCGGCAACATGGAGTTCCTGGGCGGCCAGACCGGCATCACGGGCGTGCCGCCGCTGGTGGTCGCGGGCGTCTCGCTGGCCTCGCCGCGCGCGCTCGGCGTGGTGATCTGGGCCGTGCTGCTGCTGGCGCTGTGGGCGCTGCACAACCTGCTCGACTCGCGCGAAGGCCGCGCCATCCGCGCGCTCAAGGGCGGCCGGCTCATGGCCGAATCGATGGGCGTCGACACCGCACGCCATCGCATCAAGCTGTTCGTGCTGGCCGCGCTGCTGGCGGCCGTGTCGGGCTGGCTCTACGCGCACATGCAGCGCTTCGTGAACCCGACGCCCTTCAACCTCAACATCGGCATCGAGATGCTGTTCATGGCGGTGGTCGGCGGCGCGGGCCACCTGTGGGGCGCGGTGCTCGGCGCCACGCTGATCACGCTGCTGAAGGAGAAGCTGCAGGACATCCTGCCCGCGCTGCTGGGCACCAGCGGCAACTTCGAGGTGGTGGTGTTCGGCCTGCTGATGCTGTTCGTGCTGCAGCGCTTTGCCGATGGCCTGTGGCCCACGCTGGCGCGGCTCGTGAGCCGCTGGGTGCGGCCGGTCGCCAAGGCACCTGCAGCCAACGCAGCCGCACCGGCGGCGCAGCTCGCGCAGCGCGTGCTGCCGGCGGCGGGCACGCTGCTGTTGCAGGCCGATGCGGTCAGCAAGCGCTTCGGCGGCCTCATCGCCAACAACGACATCTCGATGACGCTGAAGGCCGGCGAGATCCACGCGCTGATCGGCCCGAACGGCGCGGGCAAGAGCACCTTCTTCAACATGATCTCGGGCGTGGACGACCCCAGTTCGGGTGAAGTGCGGCTCGAAGGCGATGCCATGTCGGGCCGCCCCTCGCGCGCCTTCGCGGCGCGCGGCCTGGGCCGCACCTTCCAGCACGTGCGCCTGCTGGGCCAGCGCAGCGTGGTCGAGAACGTGGCGCTCGGCGCGCACCTGCGCGCCAAACGTGGCTGGCTCGCCGCGATGCTGCGGCTCGATCGCGCCGAAGAGGCCGCGTTGATGGCCGAAGCTCGCAAGCAGATCGAGCGCTGCGGCCTGGGTGCGCATGCCGACACGCCGGCCGCTTCGCTCTCGCTGGGGCAGCAGCGCGTGGTCGAGATCGCACGCGCGCTCGCCGGCCAGCCGTCGGTGCTGCTGCTGGACGAACCCGCCGCCGGCCTGCGCCACCTGGAAAAGCGCGCGCTCTCGGAGCTGCTGGGCCAGCTGCGCGCCGAAGGCCTGGGCATCCTCGTGGTGGAGCACGACATGGAGTTCGTGATGAACCTCGCCGACCGCATCACCGTGCTGGAGTTCGGCACCGTGATCGCCACCGGCACGCCGGCCGAAGTGCAGGCCAACCCGCGCGTGCTCGAGGCCTATCTGGGCGGCGCCGACGACGAACTGCTGGAAGACGCCCGATGAGCCACCCCATTCTTCAACTGGAAGACTTCTGCGTCGCCTACCGCACCGTCGAGGCGGTGCACAGCGTGCGCCTGCACGTGAACGAGGGCGAGATCGTCACCGTGATCGGCCCCAACGGCGCCGGCAAGACCACGCTGCTGTGCGCGGCCATGGGCCTGCTGCAGTCGAGCGGCAAGCTGTCGCTCGACGGCGAGCGCATCGCACGCCCCGGCGTCGAGACCATGGTGGCGCGCGGCGTGGCGCTGGTGCCCGAGCGGCGTGAGCTGTTCGGCGAAATGTCGGTCGAAGACAACCTGCTGCTCGGCGGCTTCTACCAGTGGCGCAAGGGCCAGCGCGACCAGCGTGCACGCATGGACGAGATCTTCGAGATCTTTCCGCGCCTGAAGGAGCGCCGTCCGCAGATGGCCTCCACGCTCTCGGGCGGCGAGCGCCAGATGCTGGCCATCGGCCGCGCGCTCATGGCGCGCCCGCGCCTGCTGATGCTCGACGAACCCTCGCTGGGCCTGGCCCCGCTGGTGGTGCGCGAGGTGCTGCGCGTGGTGTCGCAGCTGCGCAAGCACGGCGTCTCGGTGCTGCTGGTGGAACAGAACGCCCGCGCCGCGCTGCAGGTGGCCGACCGCGCCTACGTGCTCGAGATGGGCGCCGTGGCGCTCGAAGGCAATGCCGGCGATCTGCTGCACGACCAGCGAATCATCGATACCTACCTGGGCATCGGCAACAAGAAATGACCCCCGCGCAGCGCGCGCACCGCGCCGCTGCGCCTTCCCTCTTCAAAGGACACGCGCCATGACCACCCTTCAAAGCTACATCGCCGGCCGCTGGATCGGCCAGGAAGCCGCCCAATCGCTGCGCAGCGCCGTCAACGGCCAGGCCGTGGCGAGCACGCACGCCGAGGCCATCGACTTCGCCGAGGCGCTGGCGCATGCGCGCCGCGTCGGCATTCCGGCGCTCATGAAGCTCGACTTCCAGCAGCGCGCCGAACGCCTGAAGGCGCTGGCCAAGTACCTGGCCGCGAACAAGGAAGCGCTGTATGCCGTGTCGGCCCACACCGGCGCCACGCGCGCCGACGGCTGGATCGACATCGAGGGCGGTGCCGGCACGCTCAGCGCCTACGCCAGCATCGGCACCAACGAGCTGCCCTCGGGCAACCTCGTGCACGAAGGCCCGGCCTTCCCGCTCGGCAAGAAGGGCGGCTTCGCGGGCACGCACATCCTGGTGCCGCGCGGCGGCGTGGCGGTGCACATCAACGCCTTCAACTTCCCGGTGTGGGGCCTGCTCGAGAAGTTCGCGCCCAGCTTCCTGGCGGGCATGCCCTGCATCGGCAAGCCGGCCACGGCCACCAGCTACCTCACCGAAGCGCTGATGAAGCTCATCGTGCAGTCGGGCATCCTGCCCGAAGGCAGCCTGCAACTCGTGATCGGCAGCACGGGCGACCTGCTCGACCGCCTCGAAGGGCCCGACGTGGTCACCTTCACCGGCTCGGCCGACACCGCCGCCAAGCTGCGCGTGAACGCGAACCTGGTGCGCCAGTCGATCCCGTTCAATGCCGAGGCCGACTCGCTGAACTGCGCGATCCTCGCGCCCGACGTGACGCCCGACGACGAGGAGTTCGATCTCTTCGTGAAGGAAGTGGCGCGCGAGATGACCATCAAGGCCGGCCAGAAGTGCACCGCCATCCGCCGCGCGATCGTGCCGCGCCAGCACCTCGATGCGGTGGCCGAGAAACTGCGCGCCCGCCTGGCCAAGACCGTCATCGGCGACCCCTCGCGCGAAGACGTGCGCATGGGCGCCCTCGCCTCGCGCGACCAGCAGGCCGACGTGGCCGAGCGCGTCGCCACGCTGCTGCAGGGCGCAGAGCTGGTGTACGGCGAACGCGACGGCTTCGCGCCCGTGGGCGACGGCGTGGGCGAAGGCGCGTTCTTCGCGCCCACGCTGCTCCTGAGCCGCAAGCCGCTCGAACACGACGCCGCGCACGACGTCGAGGCCTTCGGCCCCGTCAGCACGCTCATGCCCTACGACGGCATCGACGAAGCGCTGGCGCTGGCCGCGCGCGGCAAGGGCAGCCTCGTGGGCACGCTGGTCACGCGCGACCCGGCCATCGCGGCCAAGGCCATCCCGGTCGCTGCCGCCTGGCACGGCCGCCTGCTGGTGCTCGACCGCGAGGCCGCCGCCGAATCGACCGGCCACGGCTCGCCGCTGCCGGTGCTCAAGCACGGCGGCCCGGGCCGCGCGGGCGGTGGCGAAGAACTCGGCGGCCTGCGCGCCGTGAAGCACTACCTGCAGCGCGCCGCGCTGCAGGGCTCGCCCACCATGCTCGCGGCCGTCACCGGCGAGCACGTGCGCGGCGCCGCGCTGCGCGAGAGCGAGGTGCACCCCTTCCGCCGCTACTTCGAGGAACTGCGCATCGGCGACTCGCTGCTCACGCACCGCCGCACCGTGGGCGAGGCCGACATCGTCGCCTTCGGCGGCATCTCGGGCGACTACTTCTACATGCACTTCGACGAAGAGGCGGCCAAGGCCTCGCCCTTCGGCAAGCGCATCGCGCACGGCTACTTCGTGCTGTCGGCGGCCGCGGGCCTGTTCGTGTCGCCCTCGCCCGGCCCGGTGCTGGCCAACTACGGCCTGGACACGCTGCGCTTCGTCAAGCCCGTGGGCATCGGCGACACCATCCAGGCGCGCCTGACCTGCAAGCGCAAGATCGACCGCAACAAGAAGGACGCGAGCGGCCAGGGCCAAGGCGTGGTGGCCTGGGACGTGGAGGTGACCAACCAGCTGGGCGAACTGGTCGCGAGCTACGATATCCTGACGCTCGTCTCCAAGAAACCCACTACCCCAAGCTCCACCTGATGTTCGATCTCACAGGAAAAGTCGCGCTCGTCACCGGCGGCAACGGCGGCATCGGCCTCGGCATGGCACAGGGCCTCGCCAAGGCCGGCGCCCGCGTCGTCATTGCGGCGCGCAATGCGCAGAAGTCGGCCGCCGCGGTCGAATCGCTGAAGGCCCTGGGCAGCGACAGCTTCGCGCTCGCGCTCGACGTGACCGACGAAGCCTCGGTGCAGAAGGCCTTCGACGAGGTCGCCGCGCGCTGCGGCCGGCTCGACATCCTCGTCAACAACGCCGGCACCACGGTGCGCAAGCCCGTCGACCAGCTCGCGCTGGCCGAGTGGCACCAGGTGATGGACACCAACCTCACCAGCGCCTTCCTGTGCAGCCGCGCCGCGCACCCGCACCTGAAGGCCGCGGGCGGCGGCAAGATCATCAACATCGGCTCGATGATGTCGATCTTCGGCGCGCCCTACGCGCCGGCCTATGCCGCGAGCAAGGCCGGCATCGTGCAGCTCACCAAGTCGACCGCGCTCTCGTGGGCGGCCGACCAGATCCAGGTCAACGCCATCCTGCCGGGCTGGTTCGAGACCGAACTGACCGACGGCGCACGCACCCAGATCCCGGGCCTGTACGAGCGCGTGAAGGCGCGCGCCGCGGCCGGCCGCTGGGGCCAGCCGGGCGACATCGCAGGCACGGCCGTGTTCCTGGCCAGCGCCGCCTCCGACTACGTGACCGGCACCGCCATCCCGGTCGACGGCGGGTTTTCGATCTCCGGCTGAGTCTTGCGGGCCGTGTAAATTCGGCCGCCATGCTCCTCTGGTTCCAGCTCTTTCTTTTCGTCGCCGGCACGGCCGCGCTGCTGTACGTGTCGCGCGGGCCGCTGAGCCAGCCCGGCTCGCACGGCTTCTACCGCTTCTTCGCGTGGGAATGCATGCTGGTGCTGATCGTGCTGAACCTGCCGGTGTGGCATGTCGATCCGCTCTCGTTCACGCAGCTGCTCTCGTGCGTGCTGCTGGCGCTGTCGATCTGGCTGCCGATCCACGCGGTGCGGCTGCTCAAGGCGCAGGGCAAGCCGAGCGAGGCGCGCAACGACGACCCGGCCCTGTACGGTTTTGAAAAGACCTCGGCGCTGGTGACCACCGGCGCCTTCCGCTACATCCGCCACCCGATGTACACGGCGCTGATGCTGCTGGCCTGGGGCGCGTTCCTCAAGCAGTTCACCTGGCTCACGCTGGCGCTGGTGCTGATGGCCACGCTGTTCCTGTTCCTGACGGCGCTGCGCGACGAAAAGGAATGCCTCGCGCATTTCGGCGACGACTACCGCGCGTACATGCGCGGCACGCGGCGCTTCATTCCTTTCGTGCTGTAGCGCCGGGCGCTTCGGGCGCGCCCTCTTCTTTCCTCACGCCCCACCAGGCGGAGAGCACCAGCCCGCCCTTGCGCACCAGCAGCACCGCCATGACCACGAGCACGGCCCGCGACGCCACGTAGCCCGCGATACCGAGCACCGTGGACGGTAGCGGCTTGGACGCCCAGAAGATGACCCACGCCGCCAGCCCGGCCATCGCCAGCCCGCCGACGACCAGCATCACGCCACCCACCATCCACGTGAGGATCGCCAGCCGCGCGGCCAGGCCGGTCAGGCGGTCGGCGCCAGGCCAGTCGCGCCACGTCCACAGCGCGGCCAGGCCCAGCGACCCCATCATGGCCGCCAGCAGGCCCATGAGGCTGTAGCCGACGACGGTGATGATCTGGTTCAGGTCCGGCATGCAGGCTACGGTGTCAAACGCGGCAGCGTCTTCGCATCGACCGCCTCGCCGTCGACGATGAAGTGCCCGCCCGCCACGTGGTGCAGCGTGCGCAGCTCGTCGTGGCCCTCGAAATGCCAGCGGCCTTCCGAGAACACGCGCGCATCGGCCTGCGCCGCGATCACCTCGCCCAGGAACAGGTCGTAGCGCTGCTGGATCGGCGGCTCGGGCAGCAGCCGGCATTCGAGCCAGGCCGCGCAGCCTTCGAGCAGCGGCGTGCCGGTGGCCTCGCCCGCGAAGGTCGAGAGGCCGTAGGCGGCGAACTTGTCGCTGCCGTCGCGCTCGGCGATCTCGCGGCCCGAGCTGTTGCCCAGCGCCTCGGTCAGGTCGAGCTGCGCACGCGTGGGCACCTGCAGCGCGAAGGTGCCCGCGCCTTCGAGCAGCACGCGCGTCCAGGTGCTCTTGTCGAGCACGACCGCCACCTTGGGCGGATCGAAGTCCAGCGGCATGGCCCAGGCCGCGGCCATGATGTTGCGCCGCCCGTCGTGCGCGGCGCTCACGAGGACGGTGGGTCCGTGGTTCAGGAGACGGTAGGCCTTGTTCAGCGGAACCGGCCGGCGATAAGAGGCGTTCATGCGCGAGAGGCTCGCGCAGGCGAGCCCGGAGGATGGCGGCCCGCCAGCCTACCAGCAGGCGCCTGGCGGCTCAAACGCGCGGTTGTTGCCCGTCACGCCGCATAGGCGTCGCACAGCGCGAGGTACTCGTCGCCCGAAATCTCCAGCGCGGTCGCGCGGCGCAGCACGCGGGCCTTCGGCTTGGGCAGGTCGGTCTTGATCTGGATCTGCTTGCCGATGGGAATGCCCATGTAGTCCTGGTTGACCCAGGTGTTCTCGACGATGTTGTGCCACGGCAGCAGCAGGCCGTTCTCGAAGGTCAGGCCCTGGCGGCCGATGACGAAGGCGGGCGTTGCGATGTTGGCCAGCGTGCGGATGCACTTGACCGCCAGCCACGCGGCCAGCAGGCCGAAGCCCGCCGCAATGAGGATGCCGATGTTCTTGTCCTGCGCGCGGATGCACAGCACGGCGAGCACGACCGCGACCACCACCCAGAGCGTGGCACCGGCGATCAGCCGCGTGCGGGAGTAGAAGACGGGGCGGTCCTGGCGGGTTTTTTCCTGTTGGCTGGCGGAGCTGTAGATTTCCATTTTGTGAGTCGCTGTACTTTGGAGATTGAAGAAAGAAAAAGAAGGGCTCAGGCCGACGGCAGGCGTTGCATGAGGCAGCTCATCAGCACCGGTTCGTTGTCGATCTTCGAGCGATCGATCTTGCGGGTCTTGCCGTTGGCGACGATGAGCAGGTGCTCGTCGACGTCCATCGCTTCGGCGTCCGACTGCGTGCGGATGGTGTCGATGCTCGACCACGCGATGAGCTGGCCCTTGTGCACCAGCCCTTCCGCGTTCAGTGCCAGCGCGCCGAAGGGCACGGTGTCGCCCGCATGCAGGCGCCGCTCCACGTCGTGCCGCAGCACTTCGCCCACGGCCTCTTCCACTTCAGCAACGAGCGCGTATGGGTCATCCCACAGGTCGAGCCGCAGGCGCAGCGTCTGGCCGTCGCGGGTGGTGAGCAGCAGGTGGTTGCGGTTGTGGCGATGGCGCAGCCGCGTCACGTCGGCGAAGGCGATGGTCTGCGTGCCCAGCTGCAGGCCGTGCGCGGTCAGCGTCAGCACCTGCGGGGTGCGCAGCCACGCGAAGAAGTCGCTGCCCTTCCAGCAGATCAGGTAGATCGCAGCCGGGATCGCCAGCACCAGCACGAAGAAGGCGCCCTTGTAGCGCACGAAGTCCGGCGTGATGAGGTACGGAAGGATGTAGATCCTGGCCGGCACCAGCACCATGGCGCAGAAGACATAGATCGCGGCCAGGCCGGCCAGCCCACAGTAGAACGCGTAGCGCGGAAAGATGCGGTCGTGACGAAGGGGCATGTGAAGCAAGTACCCAATGCGTCGACAACGGGCGTGATGGCGTGGAGCTGAATTGCGCGCACGACCATACCAGCGGGAAGCGTCGCTCTCGAGGCTTCGCATGCGTTAACGCATCTTTTTTTTGAGCCGAGAACGCCCGCCGCGAAACCAGTTAACCGAGAAGATTTAAGTTTGATGCCTGCTTCGACACAAGCGCTGCTTAAGCATTCATGGCAACTCTGCAAGCAACGCGCGGTGTGCGATGCGCACCCGCGCAATCAGCGCTGCAACGTCGCCTGCCGCCTGAACTCGCTCGGGCTGCCGCCCGTGTGCGCGCGGAACACGCGGCTGAAGTGCGAGAGGTTGCCGAAGCCCGCGCCCAAGGCGATGTCGGTGATCGAGCGCGCGGCGTTCGCGGGGTCGATCAGGTCGCGGATGCTGGCCGCGAGCCTCTGGTGCTGGATGTAGCCGGTGAGCGTGTCGTCGTCGCCCGCGAAGGCCTGGTGCAGCAGGCGCTTGCTGCAACGCAGGGCCAGCGCCATGCCGTCGATCGACAGCGCCGGGTCGCGCAGGTTCTGCGCCACGTGGCGGTGGATGCGGTCTTTCAGCGCCTCGCGCTGGGTCTGGGCGGTGCTGCGGCCCGCCAGCTCCATGAGCGACAGGCGCACCAGCTGGATCAGCAGCTCGCCCGCGCCGCGCGCGGCGGCCTCGCTCATGTGGGGCAGCTCCAGGTAGGTGTTGCGCATGGTCTCCAGCGCCACGCGCGAGATGCCGCTGTCGCCGCCGATGCGCCGCGCCACGAGGTCGCCCAGCGGCAATGCGGGCGAGGCGATCTGGTCTTTCGGCAGCATCACGATGAGGTGATCGCTGCGCTCGGGATTGGCCACGGTGTAGTCGAGCGTGGTGTCGTACAGCGTCCAGCCGCCCGCGCGCACCGCCGCCGCACGCCCGCGCTGCGTGACCTCGGCCGAGCCCTGCCAGGGCGCGACGATCTTCAGGTAGGGCGCATCGCTCAGGCGCGCCATCTGCGGCGTGCGCAAGACGCGATGCCGGTTCGCTTCGAGCCGCGTGAGGATCACGTCGCCCGCATGCGAGGACGCGAGGTGGCCGTCGAAATCGCTGTCGCCATACAGGTCGGAGCCGAGGCCGCCGAAGTGGCGCCACACCCACTCGCACCACAGCGGCCCGCGTTCCTTCGGCGGGATGGCGTCGGTGGACAGGAGCAGGGACGCGGTCATGGGGTGAAAGCAGTGAAGACGAAAGATTGCAACACGGCAGCAGGATGCCGCGCATTGTGGAGTGCCCGCAAAGCCCTCGCCTTTGCGGGTTAACCACTAGGCGCCTGCACGCTGCGTCAAGTGCTTTGTGCGCGGCGGGCACAGCGGCAAAGGGCATGCGTTTCTACGATCCCGGTCAGCGGGCGCATACCGACGCCCGGAAGGAGACCTCCATGCTTCACCCCACCCGCCGCCACTGGATCCAGGGCACGGCCACCGCGCTGGGCGCGGCCGCCGTCGCGCCGCAGCTGTTCGCGCAAAGCGCGCCCGTTCGCATCGGCTATGCCATCGCCCGCACCGGCCCCTGGGCCGCGGGCGCGCAGGTGAGCCAGGAACCCAACTACCTGCTGTGGGCCGAGCAGGTCAACGCCGCGGGCGGCCTGTCGGTGAAGGGCACCAAGCGGCCCATCGAGCTCATTGGCTACGACGACCGCAGCGAGACCGAGACCTGCGTGCGCACCTTCGAGAAGCTCATGGGCAGCGACAAGGTCGACCTCGTGCTGCCGCCCTGGGGGTCGGGCGCCAACTTCGCGGTCGCGCCGCTGGCCAACCGCTTCGGTTATCCGCTGCTGGCGCCCACCGCCCTGTCGCGCAAGCTGATCGATATGCGCCTGCCCTTCTTCTTCTCGCTCTTGCAGCAGCCCGACAAGATGATGGGCGCGCTGGTCGACATGCTGGTGGCGCAGAACGTGAAGACCATCACCATCGTCTACATGGACGACCTGTTCGGGCTGGAGAACTTCGCGGCGCTGAACAACGCGCTGAAGAAAACGCAGATCCAGGTGCTCGACCGCAAGAGCTACCCGCTGGGCGTGAAAGACCTCGCGCCGGTTCTGCGCACCATGAAGGACCTGAACCCCGATGCCTTCATCGGCATCACCTACCCGCCGGACACCATCCTCGCGAGCCGGCAGGCGCGCGAGGTGGGCTTCAACCCGAAGTACTTCTACGCCTCGGTGGGCACGGCTTTCCAGCTCTACAAGAACGTGATGGCGGCCAACACCGAAGGCGTGATCGGCATGGGCTCGTGGAACGGCAAGACCAGCCCCGAGGCCAAGGCCTACTTCGACGCGCACACGAAAAAGTTCGGCAAGGAACCCGACCGCTGGGCCAGCGGCCATGCGTGGGCCGGCCTGCAGATCCTGCAGCAGGCGGTAGAAAAGGTGGGCCTCGATCGCAAGGCGCTGCGCGAGCAGATCGCGAAGAACGAGTTCAAGACCATCCTCGGGCCGATCCGCTTCGAGGGCAGCGAGAACGCGTCGATTCCCGGCACCGTGTCGCAGTGGCAGGGCAGCGACTTCGAAGTGGTGTGGCCCAAAGACCGTGCCACCGCGCAACTGATGCCGAAGCCGGCCTGGAAATAACAGCGTGTCGTTCTCTGGATGGGCCGAGCTCCTGGCCGGCGGATTGATCACGGGCGGCATCTACGCGCTGGTGGCCATCGGACTGAACCTGCAGTACGGGCTGATGCGCATCATGAACATCTCGCACGGCGAGTTCCTGATGCTCGGCGCCTTTCTCACCTGGTGGGCGCACACGGCGCTGGGCGTCTCGCCGCTCCTGTTCATGCCGGTGGCCTTCGTGCTGCTGATGGCGCTGGGCATGGCGGTGCACTGGCTGTGCTTCCGGCAGGTGGCGGCGCGCGCGCCGAACGTCGACGTGTTCGAGGCGCGCAGCCTGATGGTCGGCTTCGGCCTGATGTTCTTCGTGCAGAACACCGCCCTGCTCGTGTGGGGCGGCGACCTGCGCGGCTACGACTACCTGGCCGAGCCGGTGCAGCTGGGCGAGATGCGCTTCACCGCCAACAAGCTGGTGCTGTTCGGCGTGGCGCTGGCGCTGAGCCTCGTGCTCATCGCGCTGCTCAAGCTCACGCTGCTGGGCAAGGCGGTGCGCGCGCTGATGCAGTCGCCCACCGGCGCGCAGCTCGTGGGCATCAACACGAAGCGGCTGCACCCGCTGATGTTCGGCATCGGCCTGGGCCTGTCGGGCGTGGCCGGCGCGCTGTTGTCGATGACCTACGAGATCTCGCCCTCGATGGGCGAGCCCTACACCGTGACGGCGCTGATCGTCATCACCCTCGGCGGCTTCGGCAGCATCGCGGGCAGCCTCGTCGGCGGCCTGCTGCTGGGCGTGGTCGAAGCGCTGGGCATGCACTACACGAGCCCCTCGCTCAAGATGCTGCTGTCGTACGCCGTGTTCATCGGCGTGCTGATCTGGCGGCCCAACGGACTGTTCTCCAGAAGATGAATTCCCTCTTTCAAAACAAACCGTGGTGGGTGCTTTGCATCGGCCTCGCGCTGGCGGCCGTCGTGCCGTGGGTCGCGAGCGAGTTCATCGCCTCGGTCGCGCTCGGCTGCCTGATGTACATCGCGCTGGCCACCAGCTGGTCGCTGTTCTGCGGTGCCACGCGCTACCTGTCGCTCGCCACCTCGGCCTTCTTCGGCCTGGGTGCGTATGCGAGCGCCACGCTGCTCGAGGTGCTGCCCTGGCCGCTGGTCATTGTGAGCGGCGCGGCCATCGCGAGCGCGGTGGCGGTGCTGATGGGCGCGGCCGTGCTGCACCTGCGCGGCACCTACTTCGCGGTGCTGACCTTCGGCATGACGGAGCTGATCCGCCATGCGGTCACCTTCGTCGAAAAGCAGGTGTCGGGCACCGTGGGCCGCGTGCTCACGGTGGTGCCGTCGAACGAGACGGTGTACCTCACGGTGCTGGCGATTGCGGGCGCGGCCATTGCCACGGCGCTGCTCGTGAAGCGCAGCCGCTTCGGCCTGGCGCTGGCCGGCATCGGCGCCGACGAGCAGCGCGCGCAGACGCTGGGCGTGGACACGCGCCGCGTGAAGATCGCCGGCTTTGCGCTCACCGCCGCCTTCGCCGGCGCGGTGGGCGCAGCCATGGCGGTGCGCTGGACCTACATCGAACCGGCCGCCGTGTTCAGCCCCTTCATCGGCTTCCAGACCGTGCTGATCGCGATGATCGGCGGGGCCGCCAGCATCGGCGGACCGGTGGCTGCGGCCATCGTGTTCAGCCTGCTGTCGGAGACGCTGCGGCTGCAGCTGCCCTACGGCTACATGATGGTGCTGGGGCTGCTGCTGATCCTGTGCGTGATGTACCTGCCCAACGGCCTCGCGTCGCTGTGGCAGCGCAAGGCGGCGGCGTTGCGGAGGCACGCACCATGAAGGCCACGCCGCTTCTCGAAGCCCGCGACCTCACGGTGCGCTTCGGCGGGCTCACCGCCGTCGACACGGTGAGTGCCACGCTGCATGCGGGCGAGCTGGTCGGCATCATCGGCCCCAACGGCGCGGGCAAGACGACCTTCTTCAACGCGATCTCGGGCGTGGTCATGCCCACGTCGGGCCGGCTGCTGGTGGAAGGCGACGTCGACCTCACGCGGCGCGGCCCGCACCTGTACGCCGCGCACGGCATCGCACGCACCTTCCAGACGCCGCGCGTGATGGCCGACATGACGCTCGAGGACAACGTGCGCTTCGGCATGCAGTTCGCAGGCCGCCGCCGCGCGCCCATCGCGGGCCTGGGCAGCACCGGCGAGATCCTGGACATGCTGGGCCTGGGCGGCCTCGCGACGCAGATCGCGGCCGACGTCACGCCCTCGCAGCAGCGGCTGCTCGAGATCGGCATGGCGCTGGGCACCCGGCCGCGCGTGCTGCTGCTCGACGAGGTGGCGGCCGGCCTCACCGAGGCGGAGGTCGATGCCATGGCGCGGCGCATCCGCCGCCTGCGCGACGACCACGGCCTCGCCGTCGTGTGGATCGAGCACGCGGTGACCACGCTGCTGAAGTACGTCGAGCGCGTGCTGGTGCTGCACCAGGGCCGCAAGATCGCCGACGGCACGCCGGCCGAGGTCGTGCGCAATGCCGAGGTGGTCGAGGCCTACCTGGGCGACGAGATGGAGGCCACGGCATGAGCACCACCCAGATGACCGTGCGCGGTCTTGCGGCCGGCTACCACGGCTTCCAGGTCATCCAGGGCCTGGACCTCGACGTGACGCCCGGCGTCACCGTCGTGCTCGGGCCCAACGGCGCGGGCAAGACCACGCTCCTCAAGGCGCTGGCGGGGCTGCTGCCGCGCACGGGCGATGCGGTGCTCGACGGTGCGGCGCTGCCGTCCGCCGATGCCACCGCCTGCGTGCGGCGCGGCCTCGCGCTGGTGGCCGAGGGCCGCCAGCTATTCCCCCAGATGACCGTCACCGAGAACCTCGAACTCGGCGGCTGGCTCATTCCCGCACGGCTGCGCGCCGAGCGCCTCGCGCGTGCCTTCGACGACTTTCCGCGTCTGAAGGAACGCGCCACGCAGCTCGCCGGCACCATGAGCGGCGGCGAGCAGCAGATGGTGGCCGTGGCGCGCGCCCTCATGAGCGGGCCGCGCCTGCTGATGCTCGACGAGCCCTCGCTCGGCCTGGCACCGCGCATGGTCGACGAGCTGCTCGCCATCGTGCGCCGCATCGCCGACCAGGGCGTGACCGTGCTCATGGTCGAGCAGAACGTGCGCAAGGCCTTGCAGGCCGCCGACCGCGGCTACGTGCTCGAACGCGGCCGCGTCGTCGCCTCGGGCGAAGCGCAGGCGCTGCTGCATTCCGACGCCGTGCGCCAGGCCTACCTGGGCGTGGCCTGAACACCCCTCTTCCTCTTTCTTTCTTGCAAAGGACACCCATGACCGACATCTCAATGCTCATCGACGGCGAACGCCGTGCGGCCACCGGCGGCGCCACCTTCGAGCGCCGCAACCCGCTGGACGGCGGCATCGCGACGCGCGCCCCCGCCGCCACACCCGCCGACGCCGTGGCCGCCGTCGACGCCGCGCAGCGCGCCTTCGCGACCTGGTCGCAGACCGGCCCCAACGAACGCCGCGCCCTGCTGCTCAAGGCCGCGCACGCGCTCGAAGCGCGCGCCGACGCCTTCGTGCAGGCCATGGCGCGCGAGACCGGCGCCTCGGCGCTGTGGGCCGGCTTCAACGTGCACCTGGCGGCCGGCATCCTCACCGAGGCCGCGTCGCTCACCACGCAGATCGCGGGCGAGGTCATTCCGTCCGACGTGCCCGGCAGCCTCGCCATGGGCGTGCGGCAGGCCGCCGGCGTGGTGCTGGGCATCGCGCCATGGAACGCCCCCGTGATCCTGGCCACGCGCGCCATCGCCACGCCGCTGGCCTGCGGCAACACCGTCGTGCTCAAGGGCTCCGAGCTGTGCCCCGAGACGCATGCGCTCATCATCGAAGCGCTGGCCGAGGCCGGCCTGCCCAAGGGCACCGTCAACTTCGTGACCAACGCGCCCGCTGATGCAGGCGCCGTGGTCGAAGCCATGGTCGCGCACCCGGCGGTGCGGCGCGTCAACTTCACCGGCTCCACGCGCGTGGGCCGCCTCATCGCGCAGACCTGCGCCACGTACCTGAAACCCGCCGTGCTCGAACTCGGTGGCAAGGCGCCCTTCGTGGTGCTGGACGACGCAGACGTCGACGCGGCGGTGAACGCTGCCATCTTCGGCTCGTTCGCCAACTCGGGGCAGATCTGCATGTCGACCGAACGCATCGTGGTCGACAACGCGGTGGCCGACGAGTTCGTCTCGAAGTTCGCCGCCCGCGCACAGGCGTTGCCGCTCGGCGACCCACGCGAAGGCCCGGTCGTGCTGGGCTCGGTCGTCGACATGAGCACCGTGACCCGCTGCAACGCACTGATCGACGATGCGCTCGCCAAGGGCGCGACGCTGGTGTGCGGAGGCAAAGCCGAGAACACGCTGATGCCGGCGACCGTGCTCGACCATGTGACGCCGGCGATGGAGATCTACCGCGAGGAATCCTTCGGTCCAGTGAAGGCCGTGGTGCGCGTCAACGGCGTGGAGGAAGCCGTGACCATCGCCAACGACAACGAGTTCGGCCTGTCGTCAGCGGTGTTCGGCCGCGACGTGGCGCGTGCATGGAACGTGGCGCAGCGCATCGAGGCGGGGATCTGCCACGTCAACGGGCCGACGGTGCACGACGAGGCGCAGATGCCGTTCGGGGGTGTCAAGTCGTCAGGGTACGGGCGGTTCGGTGGGCGGGCCGGCGTCGAAGCGTTCACGGAGCTGCGGTGGATCACGGTGCAGACGACGCCTCGGCACTATCCGTTCTGAACAAGGGAGCGGCAGGGCGCCGCCCCGCCGTTCCGATCAAGCCGTCATCGGCTCCCGCGATTCCCTTTCGGCGGGCCGACGGTTCTGGGTCAACCGTGTCTCGTCCGCGCCCGCATACACACGGCGGTAGCGCAGGTAGCCGGCCCCCCATGCATACCATTCGCGCCCTTCCGTGAACTCGGGTGCGTACTCGCCCTTGGTCAGGTACAGGTTCACCCACTGCTCCTGCCGGCGCGTCAGCCCGGCGGGCGCTCCGCCTCTGGGTGGATCGATCTGCCCGCGCGCCTCATCCGCTCTTTTCTTCCGGGCCACCAGTTTTTCGAGCTGCTCCTTGAACTCGGCCGCTTCGGGCCCGGTGAGCTTGAACCATGCGTGCGAATCGTGCACGCGGTCTTCGAACAGCTTGCTGGTGAGCACAGGCTCGTTCCAGTACGGCTCGATGCGCCCCCACTCGCCGACCCGCTCCGAATCGATGCCGGGCACGTTGTCGACTTCGTGCGGTGTGCCGTCGGGGCTGTTGCGGCCGCTGATCCGCTTCTTTTTCTTGAGCCAGGCTTCGAAGTCCTTCACTTCCTTGACGAACTGCTCGTCGGCCGACACCAAGTCCGCCCGGTCTTCGGCCGAAGCACGCTGGACGAAAGTCATCTCGGCCGCGCGACCAGCCCAGGATTTGCGCCATAGGATGAACAGCTTGCGCTGCTCCGCCATGATGTCGCGCAGCACCCCTTCCTTGACCCGGCATACGGCAAGGTAAGCGTTGAAGTCCCGGATCAGGTCCTTGGCGACCATGAACTGCTTCTGGATGACTGGGCGCGCCAGTTCCAGTTTCAGGGGCACGCCCAAGATTCGTGCTTCGCGGTACATCAGGGCCAAAGGAATGCGCGAAAGCATGTCCTCGCCCGCCTCATCGATCCCCTTGCCCTGCTCCTTCGGCATGTAGCCTCCGCCGACGTCCGAGTGCATGCCAGGGCACACCCACTCCCGAGAGTTCTCAGGCAACGTATTGCCGACATGAATGGAATCCGATGGAAAGCTGCGACGGAACTCATGCGCGGCCACGATGTGCAGGCAGGGCACGTCGGCCGGGATGCGCATCGAAGTGTCAGCATCAGCCCAGCCGCCATGGCCGTCGGCGAAAAGGGACGAGGCCGCCACACCGACCGACGCGACGGTATCGAACAGTCCCAAAAAGTCGAAGGTCACCGGAAACGAGGCCAGTGTCGGCCCGGTCTGCCCGCGGAGTTCGGCATCGATCTCGCACATCGCGAGGAACCAGTTGACGAAGACCCGTGCCTCCGCTGCGCCTCGCGAAAAGCCGAATGCGCTGACGAAGATGCGCTGCACGCGCCCTGGATCAACCTTGCTGCACTGACCCGTTGTGGGATCGATCATGTGCGGCTTGACCGACTCGTGCAGCTTGTTGAGCATCGCTTCGAGCGTCCGGCGATTCTTGTTCTCGCGTTGGCGTTTGTCGGCGGGCCCTTTGCCCGCTTCCAGCAGTTCCTCCCGCCCGAGGTCGAAAGCCTTGCAAAACTTCAGCACTTCTTCGCTGGAGAAGAGACCCGGCCCGTTGCCGCTTCGGGTGAGGTAGCGGTAGACGCAGTTGAGCGCTTGCGCCAACGCCCACAGGATGCGGCGCTCGCCGTAGAGCGCCGTGGCGTTGCCCAGCAGCGCGTCCTTGCCGGTGCCGCTGTCGTCCACCTGCGTGAAGGGCGTCCCCACGCCCGGCACATACACCTTGAAGAACTGCTGGTAGTTGTCGGGGTTGGTGGTCCACTGCGCATCGGGGTCGGCTGGCACCCCGGGCACATGCTGGCCCGGATAGGCACCGTACAGGCGGGCGACGTTGGAATGCGTGTGATCCTTTTCTCTGGTGCTGCGGTCGTAGTTGTTGCGCGTGCCGTCGAAGAAGAAGCCCATGAAGAGGTTCACGTCGCAGGACTTGCCGGGCTGACCCACAGGGCGCAGTTCGCGGCTCACCTCGTAGTCGACTCGAATCTTGTCGCTTGCTGGTCCAAAGAAAACTTCTCGATTTGAAGGATTGGAGAATATTTCCTCTTCGATGGGATTGACCAAATGTGCGGTCATGGCTTGACCTTCATCAGCCTATCGACCTTTTCCTGGTCCCAAGCCACAAGTCGCTCCAGCATGGCCTTCTCTTTGGTGAAGAAGGCGGGATCGTCTGGCCCCGAGAACGCTGCGAGTTCCTTTCGATAGGCGAACTCCTTTGCGCGCCATTCCCATGTCTTGTGGAGGTATTTTTTTGGATCAGTACTCAGTTCCTCCAGCGACTTCTTGCTCGACTTCAACCCCTCCTGCGCCAGTCTCATATCTCGTTCCCACAACTCCTGCTGGAAAGCCAATGAAGGCTTGGGCCACCCCTTGATCTTCCCGGGCCACTCATCGCCATTGGGTCGATAGGCGGTCGAAACAACCCCCACCGTGCCATCGGGATAGTTGATGAACCACACATCCCCGGCCTTGCCGCTCTTGTCGTAGGGTGGCAGATCGACGATGAAAGTCTGGCGTGGCCGGTAGTCGCCCGCCTTGTTGTCGTAGCTCTGCAGGATCACGCCGACCTGGATGCCGGGTGCCCACGTCTTCGGCACGTCATAGCAACAGATCACACCTCCTGCGGCAAACGGCCCGATCTCTTCGGAAGCGACCACGGTCTGCTTCGGGTCCTTGGGATCGAACAGCCGGTAGCGGATGTCCTGGTCGGTGTAGTTGACACCGCTGACCGAGGCTGGAACCGTGTCAGCACGACCGGTGGCACATCCTGCCGTAGCCAGGGATGCAAGAAACGCGAGGGGAAGGAGCCAGTTTTTGAGAATCATCTGTTGTTCCTGCGGCAATGCGCTAGACCATCAAGGCGCGCAGCGCTTCATGGTCCGGGCCGGCGCCGTGACTGAGTTCGGGATGCTGCCAAAAAAACTCACACAGCCTCATCCGTTGCGCCACCGTGTCGAACTGCATGGCATCGGCTGCGGCAAGCCCGCATACGGCCAGTGCGTGCAGCACCGAGGGCCGGTGCTGCGCTTCGTAAGCTGGCGAGAGTTGAAGCAGGTTCGCGATCACTTCATCCGCTTCGCTGCCGGCAATGAGCACCGCGCATTGATCACCGTCGAGTACCGGTGCGCATGGAGCCAGCGACGTGGACGCCATTTTCCCCGGGGCAAGGAAAGTGCTCCAGCTGGCGTCGCGCCGACGGAAATGCCATGTGGCTCCGGGACCGCAGAACGCCGTCTGCTGCAACGGAGACAGCGCGGCCAGCACATCCGGCAGGCGGCGCGTGTCGGGAAAGCGCAGCACGAAATACTGCCCGTCCGCATTCACGATGCACCAGGGGCTCAGGCGTTCGAACAGCGATTCGAGCGGTTCGTTCGAGCGGATGAAGCTGAGCATCGGCAAGCCATTCGTCAGCTGCAGCACACGACCGAGCAAGGGCCTCTCGACGGCATCGATGTTCAGCAGCATGGGTGAATGCTGGATCGCTTCATCCGAAGCGCCGGGCATGTTCTCGTAGAGCGACCGCCAAGAGCCGGAGCCCAAGTGACTCGTGAGCAGCTGATGGCATTGCGGGGCGAATGCGCAATCGATCAGGGCATAGCGAAATCCCTCGGTGCCGGAGGCAAGAGGGCCGTCGTCCGCAAACAGGGCATCGATCCATCCGGGTGCGTGCTTGTCGATCAGGTTCATCGTGCGTTACTCCACCTGGGTGAAGGCCGGCGCCGACTTGAGCGACTTCAGGAGGCACGCCACGCAGATGCTCTTGGGAAATGCCGGCAACGGGTAGCTCTTCTGCACCGGCCCGGCCAGTTTCCGCTGCACCGAGTGATAAGTGATCTTCCCCGGACACTCGAACGTGATGTCCCCACCCTGCAGCGTGATCGACGCGCCCTGCGCCGTCGCGATGCGGATCTTCTTCTTGGCTGCGAACTCCACCGTCTGGTCGGTGCTGGCGATCTTCAGGGCCTCCTTGGCCTGCACACGCAGTTCGTCGTGCTGCGCCTGGAAGTCCAGGTCGTCGTTGCCCGCGATGACCGACAGGCCTGTGTCCGCATCGGCCTTCTGCGCCCCCGCAAGCACGCCGATGGCCTGGCCGCTGTGCACGCGCAGCACGTCGGCCAG